>NZ_CAKZKL010000050.1 GCF_937123735.1 uncultured Lentibacter sp. | reverse complement strand
GGCTTAGAACCCTCGAGACCCTTGCGGGCCTACGCCCGTAGCAGGGGAGCGCCGTCGACCACTCGGCCACGTCTCCGTCGACCCGTTTAAGGAAGCGTGCAGGCGGGGACAAGGCCAAATTGACCTATGTGGTGCGAAAAGACTATGTCCTTGGGACGGCCGGATTTCGCTTTGCCGAAAGGACCACCACTAATGCCCTCTTCCCCACTCGCGACACCTTTGGACCTGCCATGCGGCGTGCAGCTGGCAAACCGCATCGGCAAAAGTGCCATGACCGAAGCCTTGGCGGGGCCGGACGATGCGCCCAATGCCGCACATGACGCCCTTTACTCGCGATGGTCAAAAGGAGGCATGGCGGTGCTGGTAACAGGCAATGTGATGATCGACCGCCGATATCTGGAACGACCTGGCAATGTGGTAGTTGAAGACAGACGTGACCTTGAAGCGCTCAGAACCTGGGCCACGGCTGCCAAATCGGGGGGTAGCCACGTCTGGATGCAGATCAGTCATCCAGGACGTCAGTGCCCCATCGTCGTCAACACCAAACCCCTGTCCCCGTCGGCAGAAAAGCTCCGTATTCTTGGCCTTTTCGGCAAACCACAGGAAATGACCGAAGACAAAATCGAGGATGCGATCCAACGCTATGCGACAACGGCGCAGATCGCACAGGAGGCCGGGTTCGACGGCGTTCAGATCCATTCAGCCCATGGCTATCTCATC
This sequence comes from uncultured Lentibacter sp., assembly GCF_937123735.1. Classification (GTDB taxonomy): domain Bacteria; phylum Pseudomonadota; class Alphaproteobacteria; order Rhodobacterales; family Rhodobacteraceae; genus Lentibacter. The sequence continues at coordinate 84,673 of NZ_CAKZKL010000050.1, read as the reverse complement.
AGCCAGTTCCTGTCGCCCATCACCAACAGGCGCAGCGATCAATGGGGAGGATCAGTCGAAAACCGGGCGCGGTTTCTGCGGCGGGTCTTTGCTGCGGTACGCGCAGCTGTGGGGCCAGGCTTTCCGGTAGCGGTCAAACTGAACTCAGCCGATTTTCAAAAAGGCGGGTTCAGTCTTGAAGACAGCACGCGTGTGGCAGCGTGGCTCGAGGAAGACGGGATCGACTTGATTGAACTCTCCGGCGGCACCTATGAGCAGATGAGTTTCGTGAACGGCACAGACGAAACCGAACAGCGTGACAGCACCCGAAGACGAGAAGCATATTTCCTCGAATATGCGCGTGAGGTGCGCAAGGCGGTGAAAGCACCGATCATGGTAACTGGCGGGTTTCGCAGTGCCGACGCGATGGAGCAGGCACTTGGTGAAGACGGAATCGAAATGATCGGCCTCGCGCGGCCACTCTGCATTGATCCTGATGCAGCGGGGAAACTGATCGACGGGACAAAGCGCCAGATCGGTATTGACGAAGCCGGGCTGATGCTGGGCACCGGATCGCTTGGCGCAAATACCAGGAACTGGTTCGTCAACTTGATGAACACGGTCTCCAGCGTTGAATATTACGCGTGGCAGATGACCCGCATGTCACGCGGTGAGCCACCGCAGACCATCCACCGAAACAGCACGGTTGGCAACTTCCTGTGGTATTTGACGGCCACAACCTACAAAGGATTGCGATGCAAATTCCGCTGATCAGGTGTTGAACAAGAAGTGCAAGACGTCGCCATCCTTGACGATGTAGCTTTTGCCTTCCGCACGCATCTTGCCCGCCTCTTTCGCCGGGTTTTCACCACCAAGCGACACGTAATCGTCATAGGCGATGGTTTCGGCGCGGATAAAGCCCTTTTCGAAGTCTCCGTGGATCACGCCAGCGGCCTGGGGCGCTGCTGTGCCCTCGCGAATGGTCCAGGCGCGCGCCTCTTTGGGGCCGACCGTGAAATAGGTTTCCAGATGCAAGAGCGCATAGCCCGCGCGGATGAGACGGTCGAGCCCTGCCTCTGCCAGGCCCATTTCGTCCAGAAACATGGCCGCTTCTTCATCATCAAGCTGGCTGATCTCTTCCTCGATCTGGGCAGAAATCACCACAGCCCCCGCGCCTTGCGCTGCCGCCATGGCCGCAACCGCCTCAGAATGCGCATTGCCTGTGGCGGCGCTGGCCTCATCAACATTGCACACATAGAGTATTTTCTTGGAAGTCAGCAGCTGAAGCCCTTTCCAGGCCTTTGCATCTTCGGCGTCCACCTCAACAAGGCGCGCCGGTTTGCCCTCTTCCAGCATCGCCTGTGCCGCGGCCAGAAGCCGGTCTTGTTGCACCGCTTCCTTGTCGTTGCCTTTGAGCTTGCGCACCAGCCCTGCGCGGCGCTTCTCCACGCTTTCCAGGTCGGCCAGCATCAACTCGGTCTCGATCACATCGGCATCTTCAACCGGGTTCACGCGGCCTTCCACATGGGTCACATCACCGTCTTCAAAACAGCGCAACACATGGGCAATGGCATCCACCTCACGGATATTGGCCAGAAACTGGTTGCCCAGGCCTTCCCCCTTGCTCGCACCTTTGACAAGGCCGGCGATGTCCACAAATGTCATGCGGGCCGGGATGATCGTTTTGGAGCTGGCAATCGTGGCCAGCTTGCTTAGCCGCGCATCGGGCACATTGACCTCGCCAACGTTCGGCTCGATCGTGCAAAACGGAAAATTCGCCGCCTGCGCTGCGGCTGTCTTTGTCAGCGCGTTAAACAAGGTTGATTTGCCCACATTCGGCAAACCGACAATTCCCATCTTAAAGCCCATGGCCGCACCTTTCGCTTTTCGCTTCTTGCGCCTCATAAGCTGTCACCTGCTGGGCTGCAACACCTGCTGAAGCCCGGCGGATCAATATTGCCCGCAATACAGCCCAAAACCGGCGCCCCACCATGGGCTATTGATTTTCCTGAAAGGATTGGGCACATCACCCCAAGACAAAGAGGAAATATTCATGAGCCGTATCGCCGCCAAATTCGCCAGCCTTCGTGCCGAGGGCAAAAAAGCCTTTGTCTCCTACATCATGGCAGGTGATCCGGATGAAGAAACCTCGCTGGCCGTGCTCAAAGGGCTGCCAAGCGCAGGGGTGGATATCATCGAGCTGGGGCTGCCGTTCACCGACCCTATGGCAGATGGGCCCACCATCCAGCTGGCCGGGCAGCGCGCGCTCGAAGGCGGTATGACCCTCAAGAAAACACTCGCCATGGCGGCCGCGTTTCGCAAAGAAGACAACGTCACCCCGATTGTCCTCATGGGATATTACAACCCGATCTACTCCCATGGCGTGGAGCGCTTTCTCGCCGATGCCAAATCTGCCGGGGTTGATGGGCTGATTGTGGTGGATCTGCCCCCCGAAGAGGACAGCGAGCTCTGCCTGCCCGCACAGGCCGCCGGAATTGATTTCATCCGCCTCGCAACCCCCACAACAGACGATGCCCGCCTGCCAAAGGTTTTGCAAAACACCTCGGGCTTTGTTTATTATGTGTCCATCACCGGCATCACCGGCGCAGCCGAGGCCCAGGCCACGGATGTTGCTCCGGAAGTGGCGCGGATCAAAGCCAAGACAGATCTCCCGGTGATTGTCGGCTTTGGTGTCAAGACGCCAGAACAGTCCCAATCTATCGCGGCGGTTGCTGATGGCACGGTTGTCGGCTCTGCGATTGTCGAGCGCATTGCGCGGGGTGAAACCGTTGCGCAGGTGCTGGCCTTCGTCAAATCTCTTTCCGACGGGGCCCACCGGGCTTAACGGCGCCTCTTCAGCGCCGCGTCACTGCGCAGCAACCAAAAACGAGCCAATAACCCGCACAAGCTCGGAGCGCCCGACGGGCTTGGCCACATGCGCGTCCAGACCGGCTTCCAGATAGTCGTTCACCTGATGGGACATGGCATTGGCGGTGAGCGCAACAATCGGCACACGGGCCTCTGAGCGCTCCACCGCTTCCTCACGGATGCGCAGCGCCGCCGCAATCCCGCCCATCACCGGCATGTTGATATCCATCAAAATGAGGTCCGGCTTGCGCCGTCGCCAGAGATCAACCGCCTTGGCACCGTCCTCTGCCTCGATGACGGTTACCTCATAGCGCTTGAGATATTGCGCCACCACCTTGCGGTTGACCGCGCTGTCATCCACCACAAGGATACACCACTGACCCCGCCGCAAAAGGGCCTCCGCACTGTCCAGATCGGCGCAATTGGCCCGCTGGGAAGGCGGATCAGCCATGGCAAAACGCACCTGAAATTCCGCCACGGTGCCCCGCCCCTCCTCTCCATCCAGCGTGATGGCGCCCTCCATCATATGACACAGCCGCCGGCAGATTGTCAGCCCAAGGCCACTGCCGCCGAACAGATGCGCAATCTTGGGGTCGGCCTGGGCAAAAGGCTTGAAAAGGCGCGCGCGGGCATAATCGCTCATGCCAATGCCCGTATCTTCCACCCGCACCTCCAACCGCAAGACACCGCCACCCTCTTTGGCAACCTTGGCTTGCAAAAGCACCGTGCCGTGGGCGGTAAACTTGATCGCATTGGACAGCACATTGCCAAACACCTGCCGCAAACGAAATTCATCGCCCGTCAGCCAGCACTCACAGCTCTTTTCGGCATCAAACATCAGCGTCAGCCCCTTGGCTGCCGCACTCAGGCCAAAATGCTGCTTGAGGCTCTTCAACACATTGGGCAGATAAAACGGGGCCGGGCTCAACTCAAGCTGGCCCGCTTCAATCTTGCTGATGTCCAGAATGTCGTTGACCACCGTGCGCAGCAGCGTGCCGGACTCCTTCATCGCCTGTAACAGGTCGCGCTGCTCGCTTGAAAGCGGCGTGCCCTCCATCGCGCTCATCATGCCCAGAACCCCATGCAGCGGCGTGCGGATTTCATGGCTCATCGAGGCCAGAAAGTTTGATTTGGCCTCATTGGCCGTTTCCGCGCGGGTGCGCGCCTTGGCCGCTTCCTCGGCCTCAGCGGTGCGCTCCAATACGGCACGCTCCAGGGCTTCGCGCTGCTCGGTCAGCCGCAGGTTTGTCTCGTAAAGCTCACGGCTCTTGGCCTCCAGAAGCTGTTCTGCCGTCCGCCGCGCCGAGCGCTCGCGCTCATAGCGGCGGCGCGCCACCGGGCCGCCCGATCCGGCCGTCTGCTCCTGATACCCCATGCTCAGGCCGCGTCCAGCCGGATATGAAATGTGACATGCGCACCCTCCTCCGGGTGATGATCCTCAATCGCAATCTCTCCTTCTTGTCCGAAGTGCGCAAGGCAGGCCTCGATCAACCCATAGCAAAAACACTGCAAAGGCCGTGAAGACCGATAGACCATGTCCATCTGCTGCCCAGAGAGGCGCTGCGCCTCAAACCGGGGCAGCTCAGCATCCGGGTAAAGCTTGCGCACCTCCAGATGCACCTCCCCGTCCACCGACTCCAGCATCTCAAAGGCACTCGCCTTATCGGCAAAGAACGCTGAAAAATTTTGCAAAAAATGCGCAAACATCCAATGGCCGAACTGCTTTTGCAAACTGCTCTGCGAGGCATCCAACCGCGCACTGAGCGCCCCGACAATCGCAAAAAGCTCGCCACAGCCGTAGCTCCCGACAGTGCTATATGCGCCGCCGCTCTCCAAGGCGAGACTGTCCAAAACCTCGTCGACCAGTTCTTCCCCCGCCGCCGCCTCCGCCATCCGGAGCAACTCGACAAAGACCAAACCCTTCATAGATGTCTCCTCACATTCCTCCCAAATTTAGACATCCAAGGTAAACCAATGCCTAACCCGCGCCAAAATGCGTTGTGAAGAGACATAAAAATTGGTAACCATTTCTAACCAATTTTAGACAAATGAGCCCCATATGCCTGTCATTACCCAGATTGACGACCTAAAGCGCCTCTACGCGCGCCGCACACCGCGCATGTTTTATGATTATTGCGAAAGTGGCAGCTGGACAGAGCAAACCTTCCGCGAGAACAGCTCGGATTTTGACAAGCTCTACCTGCGCCAGCGCGTGGCCATTGACATGGCGGGCCGCTCAACGGCCACCCAGATGATCGGACAGGATGTGTCCATGCCCGTGGCGCTGGCCCCCGTCGGCCTCACAGGGATGCAAAACGCCGATGGCGAGATCAAATCCGCCCGCGCCGCCGAAAAATTCGGCGTGCCCTTCACGCTTTCCACCATGTCAATCTGCTCCATAGAGGACGTGGCCGAAAACACCGAAAAACCCTTCTGGATGCAGGTCTACACGCTCAAGGATGATGATTTCATGCAGCGGCTCTTTGACCGCGCCAAAGCCGCCAAATGCTCCGCCGCGGTGATCACCGTGGATCTTCAGCTCCTCGGGCAGCGCCACAAAGATATCAAGAACGGCCTCTCCGCCCCGCCCAAACTGACCGCCAAATCTGTCGCCAATATGATGACCAAGGTGCACTGGGGCCTTGGGATGCTGGGCACCAAGCGGCGCTTTTTTGGCAATATTGTCGGTCATGCCAAGGGCGTGGAAGACGCCAGTTCGCTCACCACTTGGACAGCGGAGGCGTTTGATCAATCGCTTGATTGGGACCGGATTCGCGCCTTCCGCAAGATGTGGGATGGTCCGCTGATCATCAAAGGCATCATGGATGCCCGCGACGCGCGTGAGGCGCTTAACGTGGGCGCTGATGCGATCATTGTCTCCAACCACGGGGGCCGCCAGCTGGACGGCGCGCTGAGCTCCATCCGCGCCCTGCCCGCCATCCTCGATGCTGTGGGCGACAAAATCGAAGTGCATATCGACAGCGGCATCCGCTCTGGGCAGGACGTGCTCAAAGCCATGGCCATGGGCGCAAAAGGCACCTACATAGGGCGCGCCTATATCTACGGGCTCGGCGCGATGGGCGAAGCCGGCGTGACCCGCGCGCTGGAGGTCCTCCACAAGGAGCTCGACACCTCCATGGCGCTCTGCGGCAAGACCGATATCACCGCTGTGGACCGTGACATCCTCATGATCCCGAAGGGCTTTGAAGGCGACTGGCAAGCCTGACAAAAGGGGTTTCACGCGCTGCGCGCGCGACCCGCTGGGGGCTGCGCCCCCAAAGGAATGACGGCGTCACAGCCAATCTGGCGGCCCCTGTTGTGGCCAAGCGCCACAGCCAAGAAGGTTGGGCGCGAAAAGAAAGGGTATTTTCACACCTTGCCTCTCAGCTTAAGCTGGGCGAACGAGCGGGAAAGGTGTGGTCACGCGTGCAAATTTTTTTCAAACAGAACCTGGCCCTTCTGGCTGTGCCCAAGACAGGCACAACCGCGCTGGAGGCGGCGTTGCGCGGCAAGGCTGACATCCTGTTCAAGGGGCGGCGCAAGCACATGTCTGCCGCTGCCTTTGACAGGGACTGCGCGCCCTTTCTGCGCAAGGCCTATGGCCTCACCCCCGAGCGCGTGGCAGTGATGCGCGACCCGCTCAACCATCTGCGCAGCTGGTATAAATACCGCAGCCGCAGCGCGCTTGACGGCAGCCCCAAATCCACCGCGGGCCTGGATTTTGAAACCTTTGTGCGAGATGCGCTGGAGCGCCCTTGCGCGGCTCATGCGAATGTGGGCACGCAACATAAGTTTCTCACACTCAAGACCGGCCAACCGCCCTTGCATCATCTGTTTGCCTATGAGGAGATGGGGGCGTTGCTGGCGTTCCTGCAAGCGCGTTTCGGACGGGAAATTGTGCTCAAAACCGCCAATGCCTCCCCCGCGCTTGACACCTCTCTCAGCCGAGAAACTGAAGCCCGCTTCAAAGCCGCCCGCGCGCCGGATTATGCACTCTATGAGCGCATCCGCGCGGCGGGTGGGCATTTGCAGCTGGAATACGGCTGAAAACTGCGCCAAACCCCTTGCCAATATGCCCTAACTGGGCTATCGCGCAGCCTTCACGCGGGGATACAGCCTTGGAGGATCCCCGCCCTAACTTATGGAGTATTCAATATGGCTGGACAGATCCCAGATCTTCACGCCGAGGCACGCACGGGGACAGGCAAGGGCGCCGCTCGTCAGGCACGCCGCGCCGGCATGGTTCCCGGAATCGTTTATGGGGGCGAAGCAGACCCGCTGCCCATCAACATTCCCTTCAACAAGCTCTTGAAAAAGCTTAAAGAAGGCCGCTTCCTCTCAACCCTGTTCAACCTCAAGGTTGAAGGTCAGGAAGATGTGCGCGTGATCTGCCGCAACGTGCAGCGCGACGTGGTCAAAGACCTGCCAACACATATCGACCTGCTGCGCCTGCGCCGCACCTCAAAGATCAACCTCTTCATCAACGTGGACTTCATCAACGAAGAAGAAGCCCCCGGAATCAAGAAAGGCGGCGTTCTGACAGTTGTGCGCCCCGAGGTTGAGCTCAATGTGACAGCTGGCGACATCCCTGAAAGCATCACAGTGGATCTGGCGGGCATGAATGTGGGCGATATCGTTCACATCTCTGACGTGACCCTGCCCGCAGGCGCAAAACCCACGATTGACCGTGATTTTGTGATCGCAAATATCTCTGCCCCCTCAAGCCTGCGCTCCGCAGGGGATGACGAGGACGAGGCAGACGCCGAAACCGCCGCAGAAGAATAACCTGCCGCGCAAAAGCCAACCGAAAAGCCCGCCTCTCAGTGAGCGCGGGCTTTTTTGTGCCTTTGGCTCACACCCGGCGCAGCGCCAGCAGCGTGCCGCGCGAGGCCACCGGATCGTAAGTCAGCCCGGAGAGTGACAGCATATCCATCATCTGTTTGATGGTCTTTGCGCTGTCATATTGCTTGGGGTGCAGTTCAAGCACCACCTGGCGCACAGAACGCGGCCAGGGTTTTGTGAACAGATATTGCTCAGCCCCTTCAATATCCATGATGACAAACCCGGGCTTGACCGCCTCCAAGAGCCCGTCAATCCGCAGTGCAGGCACCTGCACAACCCCGGCACCGCTGTCAGAGACACCGGCAATCCGCGAGGCCCAGAACTGGCGCGCCCGCGCAAAAGCGAGGGTTTCGCCCTCATAATCAGGGCCCACAACCGCACCGTGATGCAGGGTGATGGCCGCCTGCCCGTTGCGGGCGTGATTGTCGCGAATGGTGGCCAGCATATCTGGGTTGGCCTCAACCGAGGTGACATTTTGCGCTCCGGTGATCGCCGCCGCCAGGGCGCTGATATAGCCAAGCCCTGCGCCAAGTTCCAAAACCCGCATACCCGGCTTGAGCCGCAACAACACCGCGCGCGCCTCGCTGCCCTCATAGTCTCCCGAAGCCAGCTTACCGCGGATTTTTGCACTCAGCTGCGCTTCCGGGCAGGTCAACTGCACACCATTTAACTCAAAACGTTCCAACCCACACTCCTGCACCGTGAACAGCCTCTTTGGTTGAAACTTAGGGCGCAGATGCCGTAAGCACAATGCACAGCAGCGAAGGATGCGCCCATGCAGATTTTTGTCGGTCTCGGAAACCCGGGGGCCAAATATGCACAGAACAGGCACAACATCGGCTTCATGGCACTGGACGAAATTGCCCGAGATCACGGGTTTGGCCCCTGGAAAAAAGGGTTCCAAGCCCTTGTGAGCGAGGGGCGCTTTGGCTCTGAGAAGGTTCTGCTGCTCAAGCCGGAAACCTTCATGAACCTCTCCGGCCAATCGGTTGGCGAGGCCATGCGCTTTTACAAACTCACCCCCGAGGATGTGACGGTCTTTCACGACGAACTCGACCTCGCCCCCGGCAAATGCCGCGTGAAGCAAGGCGGCGGCCACGCAGGCCACAATGGCCTGCGCTCGATCCACGCCCATATCGGCCCCGACTACCAGCGCATCCGCCTCGGCATCGGCCATCCGGGCCACAAAGACGCTGTCTCGCGCTATGTGCTCGCAGACTTTGCCAAGGCCGAGGCCGGCTGGCTCGATGACGTGCTGCGCGGGATTGCAGAGGGTGCGCCCGCGCTGGCCGCAGGCGATGCGCCGCGCTTCATGAATGCCGTCGCCCTGCGCGCGCAGCCCCCGCGCGAAAAGCCCGCCAAAGCCATGCCAACACCCCCCGCGCCAGCCCAGCCAGCAGAGGCAGACAGCCGCTCGCCCATGCAAAAGCTCATGGACAAATTCAAGTAACCCCCCGCGCCCCCGTTGCCTTGTGCGCAGCACTCATGCATCCTAGCGCCAAGGCAACAGGAGATACCATGCGCACATTCGGAAAATGGCTTGGCCGCATCTTGCTTTTGCTCGTCCTCATCGGGGCGGCGCTCTATTTGGGAAAGCGCGAGGAAATCACCCGCGTAATGGCCGTCAATTCGCTCTTCTCGGCTGACAAGATCGTGCACAACTTCTCCCATATGGACAGCATGTTCCTCTCCAAGCCGGTCTCCCGCGGCGATGGGCCCGTGTCCGAGCTGGTCATCGGCCAGCCGCTTGCGCTGCCGGATACATTTGAAACATGGGCCCTCGAGCGCGCCGTAACCGGCGTTGTGGTGCTCAAGGACGGGCTTCTGCGCCACGAGGCCTATTATCTCGGCACAGGGCCGGATGATCTGCGCATCTCCTGGTCGGTGGCCAAATCCTACCTCTCCGCCCTCCTCGGCGTGCTGCTGCAAGAAGGGGCCATCGACAGCCTGACAGACCCTGTCACGCAATATGCCCCCGCACTTGCCGGCAGCGCCTATGACGGCGCGACCATCGAGGATGTGCTGCAAATGGAGAGCGGCGTGCGCTTTAACGAGGACTACCTCGACTTCTGGTCCGATATCAACAAGATGGGCCGGGTACTGGCCTTCGGGCAGTCGATGGATGGCTTCGCCGCAGCGCTGACAGAAAAAGACGCCGCCCCCGGCACGGCCTGGCAATATGTCTCGATCGACACCCATGTGCTCTCGATGGTCATCCGCGGCGCAACGGGGCGCAACATCCCCGATCTGCTCTCTGAGCACATCATCACCCCGCTCGGGCTTGAGCAAAGCCCTTACTATGTCACAGATGGCCAAGGGGTGGCTTTTGTGCTGGGCGGGCTGAACCTGAGCACCCGCGACTACGCCCGCTTTGGCCAGATGATCTTGCAAAACGGCCGCTCGGGGGGGCGGCAAATTGTCCCCGCTGCCTGGATTGCCCAAAGCACCCGCCCCTCGGCCAAGACAGCGCCCGGCAACACCCAATATGGCTACCAGTGGTGGATCCCTCCGGATGCCGCGCCGGGCGAGTTTCTGGCGCGCGGCGTCTATGGGCAATATATCTATATCAATCAGCCCCTGGGCACAGTGATTGCCGCAAACGCCGCAGACAGGCGTTTTCGCGAGACCGGTGTTTTTACGTCCAATGTGGCCATGTTTCGCGCCCTCGCGAGGGCAGCCCAATGACACCGGAACCCGCAATCAATGTTCTGGGCGGGCCGCTGGACAGCTGCTCAACAGCGCCGCTCACCGGCTATTTCCGGGATGGCAGCTGCAACACCTGCGCCGCCGATACCGGCAGCCACACCGTCTGCGCGGTGATGACGCAAGAGTTCCTCGCCTTCTCGAAATATGTCGGCAACGACCTCTCCACGCCGCGCCCGGATTTCGGCTTTGCCGGCCTCAAGGCTGGCGACAGCTGGTGCCTCTGTGCCGCGCGGTTTTTGCAGGCTCATGACGAAGGCTGCGCCCCGAAAGTGCATCTGCAAGCCACCCATATCCGTGCGCTGGAAATTGTGCCGCTCAGGGTTTTGAAAGACCATGCTTTGGGCTGAGGCATTTCGAATTTGCTTCGCAAATCCGATCCGTGAGGGGGCTTTGCCCCCTCACACTCCCCCAGGATATTTTCAGAAAGAAAAAAGACGAAAGGGCCGCCTCAGTCGAGCTCGCGCCCTTCTGTGTCGGACATGTCGAACCCGAGGTGCTTGGCAACGGTGAAGATGTCCTTGTCGCCACGGCCGCACATGTTCATCACGAGGATATGGTCGCGCGGGAGATCGGGGGCGATCTTCATCACATGCGCCAGTGCATGGCTCGGCTCCAGCGCCGGGATGATCCCCTCCATCGCGCAGGAGAGCTGGAAGGCTTCCAACGCTTCGCGATCGGTGATGCTGACATATTGCGCGCGGCCCGTGTCATGCAGCCAGCTGTGCTCTGGGCCGATGCCGGGGTAATCAAGCCCCGCCGAGATCGAGAAGCCCTCAAGGATCTGGCCGTCATCGTCTTGCAACAGATAGGTGCGGTTGCCGTGCAGCACGCCGGGGCGCCCGCCGGTGAGGCTTGCGCAATGCTCCATCTTCTCGTTCACACCCTTGCCGCCGGCTTCCACGCCGATGATGTTGACGCTCGCATCGTCCAGAAACGGGTAGAACAGCCCCATTGCATTGGAGCCACCGCCGATGGCGGCGATCAGCGTATCGGGCAGGCGCCCCGCACCCTCCTGCTCGGCAAGCTGCCAGCGCACTTCCTTGCCGATGATGCTCTGAAAATCGCGCACCATCGCGGGGTAAGGGTGTGGCCCCGCCACCGTGCCGATACAGTAGAATGTGTCGCGCACATTGGTCACCCAGTCGCGCAGCGCATCGTTCATGGCGTCTTTGAGGGTGCCGCGACCGGAGGTGACAGGAATAACCTCGGCCCCCAACAGGCGCATCCGGAAGACATTGGGCGCCTGGCGCTCAACATCGTGCTGGCCCATGTAGACCACACATTGCAGGCCGAACTTGGCACAGACCGTCGCCGTGGCCACACCGTGTTGGCCTGCGCCTGTCTCGGCGATGATGCGCTTCTTGCCCATGCGGCGCGCCAGCAGGATCTGGCCCAGCACGTTGTTGATCTTATGTGCGCCGGTGTGGTTGAGCTCGTCGCGTTTGAGGTAAATCTTGGCCCCACCGAGATGTTCTGTCAGCCGTTCGGCAAAATAGAGCGGGCTGGGGCGGCCCACATAATGCGCCCAGAGATCATCCATCTCGGCCCAGAAGCTGTCATCGGTCTTGGCCTTTTCATATTCGGCCTCAAGCTCCAGAATAAGCGGCATCAGCGTTTCGGACACGAAGCGCCCGCCAAACTCACCGAAGCGGCCGTTTTCATCTGGTCCGTTCATAAACGAATTAAAGAGATCATCCATCTGTTTGCTCCAGTCCCTGTTGCTCAGGATGTAGCCCATGCCTGCACAGGGGTAAACAGCGATCGCATGTTTATCGTGGCTCAGGGCCGCGCGCGGGTGAAAAAATCAAACATCAGCGCAGCGGCATCGGCGCGCCCGTGATGGCCTGCGGGCCAGTCGTGCCACATTCCCTCCAGGGTCACGAGCTCCGCCGCAAGGCTGCCATCGGCGCGCAGGTAGCTCAAACGCTGCGCATCGGAATAGAGCTGGCTCTGGCGCGCGCTCACCGCCCCGTTCCAGGCAGCCCAACGCCAGAGCACCTGCCCGGCCTCGGGCGCACCGCCCCAGCCCTCCATATCTTCGGCTGTGCCCCTGGGCGAGACAACGTCATCCGCCGTGCCAAACACATGCAACACAGGCACAGGCGCCTGGGGCTTGCAGCTCTTCCAATCCGCGCCACTCATCGTGCCCATCACGCTGGCACCGGCGGCAAAAACCCCCTGTGTCTGGCACAAAAGCGTATAGACCATATAGCCACCGTTGGACTCCCCGGCCACGAAAACCCTTGCAGGATCAAACCCATGGCTCGGCACCAGATGCGCCACCAAAGCGCTCAAATACCCCACATCATCGCGCCGCGAGAGCTTCATATTGGCATTCCAATGGGCGCGGCCCGTCTTGTCTTTGAGCGCCTGCGGATAGACGACAGCCATACCGCGCGCGCGCGCCTCAGCGTCAATGTTTGACTCGCGCCGCAAAAGCCGGCCACTGCCATCATACCCGTGCAACATCACAAGGAGCGGCGGCGCGACACCCTCTTGACGCGGCGGCACAAAGAGCTGGTAGGCATGGCGCTCGCCCGCATAGCGCACATGGTGGGTCTCGCCGTCTCTGGCCAAAGCCAGCGCCGCGAGCCCAAGGAGCGCCACACAGATCACTGCGGCCAGACGCCGGCCTCTCAATCGCGTGCCGCCCGGACAAAATCAGCTATCTTGCCCGCGTCTTTCACACCGGCAGCGCTTTCAACTCCTGACGAGACATCAACCTGGCGCGCGCCTGTCATGCGCACCGCCGCGGCCACATTCGCCGCTGTCAGCCCCCCGGCCAGCATCCAGGGTTTGCGCCAGTATTTGCGCCCCGACAGAAGCCGCCAATCAAAGGACAGCCCGTTGCCCCCCGGCAAATCGGCCCCCTTGGGGGGCTTGGCATCAATCAACAGCTGGTCGGCCACCTCTTCATAGAGCGCGATCTGCGCCATATCGTCGGCGCCAGCCACCCCGATCGCCTTCATCACAGGCAGCCCGTAGCGGGCCCGCAGGTGCGCCACATGCTCTGGGCTCTCATGGCCATGCAGCTGAAGCATGTCCAAGGGCACATCCTCGACAATCTGGTCCAGCAGGGTTTCTTCTGCATCCACCACAAGCGCCACCTTGGCCAACCCCACCGGGGCCGCAAGCGCCAACGCCCGAGCCGTCGGCACAGACACATTGCGCGGTGACTTGGGAAAAAAGACAAACCCCGCATACTGCGCGCCAGCCGCGGCCACGGCGGCCACGTCCTCAGGCCGTGTCAGCCCACATATCTTGACCCGAATATCCATTGTGGCCTCTCACATTCTTGGATGGCGCGCGGCCACGGCCCGCCGCCGTTGTCCGGCGTGTTGCTTGCGTGTCAGCCTGTTTTTTCCAGCAAAGCCAGAACCTCATCAGCCTCGCTTGCAGGGGCGGCAGGCGCGCCCTTGGCCTCTTTGAGTGCGGCCTCAAGCTTGCGCACTTCGCCCCGGCGGCGCGCGGCCTCGGCGCGGTGCTTGTGCTCACGCAGCCACTCCCAGACAAAGCCCATCAGCAGACCCGCGAGGATCCCGACAAAAATCACCAAAAACAGCGGCAGCTCAATCGCAAAGGAGAGCCCCAAAGCTTGCTCAAGCCCAGTGGGCAGCGCTGTCAGTGTCACCATTTGGGCATTGGCAAGCGCCAGAGTGATCAAACAGACGGCCAAAACAGCCAAAAACAGGTATCTGACAAAACGCATCTGTTATTTTCCGTTCAGCCTGTCGCGCAACAGCTTGCCGGTTTTGAAAAACGGCACATGCTTCTCTTCCACCTGCACAGCTTCGCCCGTGCGCGGATTGCGGCCGGTGCGCGCATCGCGTTTCTTGACAGAAAAGGCACCAAACCCGCGCAGCTCAACCCGGTCGCCACGCGACATGGCGTTGATAATTTCATCAAATATCGTATTCACAATGCGTTCTACATCGCGCTGAAAGAGATGCGGATTGTCTTCTGCAATTTTCTGAACAAGTTCCGAGCGGATCATGTGAATGTATCTCCCCAAGTCGAATTCTTAATTATATCTGACCAAGACTATAGAAGAAAATTTGCCTTGAGGAACCTCTAAGCAAGCCACAATTGTGCAAAAACAGAAGTGAAATCAGGGCTCTTGCCGCAATTCTGGGCAACAAGCCGCCTGCTGCAACGCAGCACCGGGGCAAACAGCAGACTTAGCCCTGCGCCGAGGCCAGCGCGATTCGGGCAAAAGAAAAGGCCCCGCAACCTGCGCTGCGGGGCCTTCTGTCTGCTCGGGGGTCGGCTCAGTCTTCAGACTTGAGCGCCGCACCCAGAATATCGCCCAGCGAAGCACCGCTGTCTGAGGAGCCATACTGCTCCACGGCTTCTTTCTCTTCCGCGATTTCACGCGCCTTGATCGAGAGGCCCAGACGGCGGGTTTTCGCGTCAACGTTGGTCACGCGCACATCCACCTTGTCACCGACAGAGAAACGCTCGGGGCGCTGCTCGGCACGGTCACGCGAGAGGTCGGAGCGGCGGATGAAGCTTTTCATGCCTTCATACACAACTTCAACGCCACCATCTTCAATCGACGTCACTTCAACAGTGATGATGCTGCCACGCTTCGTGCCACCCACGGCTTCGGCAAACTTGTCGCCGCCAAGGCCCTTGATGGAGAGCGAAATGCGCTCTTTCTCAACGTCAACTTCCGAGACAACCGCCTGAACCATATCGCCTTTGCGGTAGTTCTGGATCGCGTCTTCGCCGCGCTCATCCCAGGAGATGTCAGACAGGTGGACCATGCCGTCGATATCACCGTCCAGCCCGACAAACAGGCCGAATTCGGTGATGTTCTTGACTTCACCTTCCACTTCCGTGCCCTCAGGATGCGTTTCCGCAAAGACTTCCCATGGGTTGCGCTGTGTCTGCTTGAGGCCAAGCGATACGCGGCGCTTCGCACCGTCGATCTCCAGAACCATGACTTCAACTTCCTGCGAAGTTGAAACGATCTTGCCGGGGTGGACGTTCTTCTTCGTCCAGGACATTTCAGAAACGTGCACAAGCCCCTCAACACCGGCTTCCAGCTCAACAAATGCGCCGTAATCGGTGATGTTGGTCACGCGGCCCATGTGAACAGACTCAAGCGGATACTTGGCCGCAACCAGATCCCATGGGTCGTCCTGAAGCTGCTTCATGCCAAGGCTGATGCGGTGCGTCTCTTTGTTGATCTTGATGACCTGAACCTTCACAGTTTCCCCGATTGTGAGGATCTCTGAAGGATGGTTCACACGGCGCCAGGCCATGTCTGTGACGTGCAGCAGGCCGTCGACGCCACCAAGGTCCACAAAGGCCCCGTATTCGGTGATGTTCTTGACCACACCATCCACGCTGTCGCCCTCGGCCAGATTGCCAATGACTTCGGCGCGCTGTTCGGCGCGGCTTTCTTCCAGAATCGCGCGGCGCGACACAACGATGTTGCCCCGGCGACGGTCCATCTTGAGGATCTGGAAAGGCTGCTTGAGGCCCATGAGCGGGCCCGCGTCGCGCACAGGGCGCACATCAACTTGCGAGCCGGGCAGGAAGGCCACGGCGCCGCCGAGGTCAACCGTGAAGCCGCCTTTGACACGGCCAAAGATCGCGCCATCCACGCGCTCTTCGTCGGCATAGGCTTTTTCCAGACGGTCCCAGGCTTCTTCGCGGCGCGCCATCTCACGCGAGATAACAGCTTCGCCACGGGCGTTCTCTGCCGAGCGCAGGAAGACTTCCACTTCATCGCCAACGGCGAGTTCGGCTTCTTCCCCTGGGTTTGCGAATTCTTTCAGATCAACGCGGCCTTCCATTTTGTAGCCGACGTCGATGATGGCTTGGCCCGCTTCAATCGCGATCACCTTGCCTTTGACAACAGACCCCTCTTCGGGCGTGTCCATTTCGAAGCTTTCGTTCAAAAGCGCTTCAAAGTCTTCCATAGATACGTTGTGAGCCATGTGGCGTTTCATTCCTTTTAAGTGTTTCTGGCCGCGCGGTTGTCTCCGCCGGTCTCTTGGGTTTCGGCCCGCCAAAAGCGGACACTCTCTAGTTGGTCAGCGCAGCCCCGCAGCGTTCAAAACAAAGAGGGCCGGAGTGTCCGACCCTGCTTTCCTCTGCCCTGCGGTTGATCCGCCTTGTTCGACAGGCGCGCGTATATAACGCTCCCGCTCCAAGCGCAAGCCTCATTGCACCCAAAGCCCACAAAGACAGGCGCCTGCGCCCGCCTCACCGCCCCAAGCCCGGCCACTTCGGGCGTTGTGAAACCCACCGGCCAATGTTAACTTTGCCGGTGGCGGCGCGCGGTGCCTTCTGCGCGGCGCGTGTAGCCGCCCGTGTAGCCGCCGGATAGTCGGCAGTGTAACTGTGAAAGCCTGTTTGTGTATACCCTTGGCCTTGCCACCATGGACAATTCCGCCGCCGCGCTGATGAAAGACGGCGTCCTGCTCGCCGCCGTGGAAAACGAGCGCCTGAGCCGCATAAAGAACGACGGCCACTTCCCCTTTGACGCCATCGACGAGGTTCTGCGCATCGCGGGCATCAGCTTTGGCGATATCGGCCTGATCGCGCTCTACTGGCAGCCCTGGCGGCTGCGCACCCGCACCTTTGGCACGCTCGCCAAAATGCTGCACGCGCCCTCGCGGGCTGCGGCCCCTGCGGCCAGAGCTCTCCAGCTCTTTCGCCACTCGGCCAGCGCCGCCCCCACCGGCTCCTGGGCCGATCTCTTCCGCCTGCGCCGCAAGCTTGCCAGCCGCTATGGCGCTTTCCCCGCCACGATCCGCTACTTTGACCACCACCTCACCCACCAGCTCTACGCCGAAGCCATGCGTGGCTGGGAGACATGCTTCTCGCTCAGCTATGATGGCGGCGGTGAAGATGCCTCCACCGTGCTCACCGCCGTGCAGAACGGCCGCCGCACAGAGCTGTCACGCCACCGCTGGCCCAACTCGCTGGGGCATTTCTACTCCGTCTTCACAGGCTATCTGGGCTTTCAGATGCTCGAAGGCGAATACAAGATGATGGGCCTCGCGCCCTATGGTACGCCGGTCTGGAAAGACGATATCCTGCGCCATATCCTGCGCCTGCGCAGCCCGGGCCGCTACCAGCTCAACACGCGGCTCGCCGACTATCACGATGCCCGCAAGGGGCGCTTTCACCCCCGCCTTGCGGCGCTCTTCTGCCCGCCCCGCGCACCGGATGAAGCGCCCACGCAAGATCACATCAACCTCGCCGCCTCCGTGCAGGCCGCCTATGAGGAAGCACTGGCCCATGTGCTCGCCCCGGCCCGCGCGCGCCACCCCGAAATCACCCGCCTCGTGCTCTCCGGCGGCTGTGCGCTCAATGTCACGGCCAATGGCGCGCTGCTTGCGCGCGGCCTCATGAGTGAGGTGTCCATCCCCCCCGCGCCCCATGATGCGGGCTGTGCCATAGGTGCCTGTCTCGCCGCGCTGCAAGGCACAGCTGTTGGGGCGCAAAGCGCCAATCTGCGCAGCCCTTACCTTGGCGCGCGCTTTGAGGAGGCCGATATCGCCGCCGCGCTGGAAGGCCATGTCACCAAGCTGCCCGCGCCCCTGCCCGCGCAGGCGCTGGCCGAGCGCACCGCAGAGCTGCTGGCCAGCGGCCAGCTCATCGCCTGGTTTCAGGGCGCCGCCGAATTCGGCCCGCGTGCCTTGGGCGCGCGCAGTTTTCTCGCCGATCCGCGCCATGACGCAATCCGCGACGCGCTCAATGACAAGATCAAAAAGCGCGAGCTCTTCCGCCCCTTCGCGCCTTCGGTCACAGAAGAGGCCGCCGCGCAGTTCTTCGAGCTTTCCCAGCCCAGCCCCTACATGAACATCGTCGCCCCCGTGCGCGCCGACAAACGCAGCCAGATCCCCGCCATCACCCATACCGATGGCTCCGCGCGCGTGCACAGCGTGAGACAGAGCGCCAACCCGCTCTATCACGCGCTGCTCACAGCCTTCGGTGCGCGCACCGGCGTGCCTGTCCTGCTCAACACAAGCTTCAACATTCAGGAACCCATCGTCTATTCTCCCGCCGATGCTCTGGCCACCTTCCGCGCCAGCGGCGTCGATGCTCTGGTGATCGGCCCCTATATCATCCCTCGAGAGCTGCTCACATGAGCAAACTCTTCCTCAGCATTGATTTTGAAGATTTTTCCCATGACCTCGGCCGCGATCTCGGCCTCTGGGAAACCCGCCCTCTGCGCATCGCGGCGCTCACACGCGCCTATGAGGCCATCGAGCGCTTCCTTCAGGCCCACGGCGGCGCGCGCGCCACCTTCTTCTGCACCGGCATCATCGCCGAACAAGCCCCAGAGCTCATCGCGCGCATCGCCGCTGAGGGCCATGAAATCGCCTGCCACCACCACTTTCACGACTGCATCGATCAAGAAACCCCCGAGGCTTTCGCCGCCAATCTGCAAAAAGCCCTCAGCGCCCTGCGCGCCGCCTCAGGCCAGCCCGTCACAGGCTTTCGCGCGCCCAAGTTCCGCATCCCGCAAAGCAGATCTGCGCATTACACCCTGCTCGCCAAGCATGTCGAATATGACAGCTCCTATCTGTGCAACTCCGCCGAAGCCGCGCGCCACTTCTCTGCCAGCCTCGCGCCTCCACTCAAAATTCTGCCCATTTTCGCCGCGCGCCCCAGAGCCTTGGCCCCCAAAATGCGCCTCGGCGGAACATACCTAAAGCTCTTTTCGCGCGCCACCGCCGCAAGGCTCATCAAGGCCAGCACACAGGCCGGCCTGGCGCCGCACATCTACCTGCACCCTTATGAGTTCGTGGCCGATCAAAGCTTCGCCCTCAGCCGCGCCGAGCTGGCCCCCCTCGGCCCCGCCCGCGCCGCCTATTGGCACGCCCGCCAATCCCAATGGCACAAGATCGGCAACCGCAGCCTGCCGCAAAAGCTCTCTGCCCTCCTGCAAAACCATACCCTCGGCGGCCGACTAGACGAAAACCTCACCCCCCTCGCCCTCTAAGTCTTTCTTATTGCCTTAAATATCCCGGGGGGTTGGGGGGGCTGGCCCCACAGTAAAAGTTGCGGTCTGGGGGCAGCGCCCCCAGAGGATCGGATTTTCGCGCAGCGAAAATTCGATCTCTAACAATACCGCTCAGGTCCAATCCACTGCGATTCGGAGTAGCGGTCCCCATGCGCCCAGCCGACAGGCAAAACCGCCTCGATCCGCGCCAGATCCTCGCTTGAAAGCGCAAGCGCCGCGCCCTGCAAACAGTCGTTCAAATGCGCCGCAGAGCGCGTGCCCGGAATCGGAATCACATGTTCGCCCTGTGCCAGCAGCCAGCCGTTCGCCAGCCCCGCCGCCGAAACGCCCATCTCCGCCGCCAGCGCACAAAACGCCTCAGCGGCACGCACATTGGCCTCGTAATTCGGGCTCATAAACCGCGGGTTGCCGCGCAGAAAGTCAAGCTTTTGCACCGCCTCAAGGCTCAGGGGGCGGTCCGTCAGCAAAGAGCGCCCCACGGGGCTGAAGGCCACCAGCGCCGTGCCAAGCTCTGCGCAGGTCTGCACCAGCCCCAGCTCCGGGCTGCGCGTGCTCAGCGAATACTCCGATTGCACCGCCGCCACATGCGCCACCTTCGCCGCGCGGCGCAGGCTGCTCGGCGCAATCTCCGAAAAGCCGAAGCCGCCCGCCTTGCCCGTCTTCACAATTTCGGCAAGCCCCTCCGTCACCTCTTCAATCGGCACATCAGGGTCACGGCGGTGGACATAGAACAACGCGACATGATCGACACCCATCCGTTGAAGCGATTTATCAAGTTCTGCCTCCAAGTGCTTGCGATCATTCCGGAAAACACGGTTGCCCGCATCATCCCGCGCAATCGAGGCCTTGGTGGCAATGACAAACTCCCGCTTCGCTTCGGGGTGGCGCGCAAGGTAGCTGCCAATCACCTCTTCGGAGCGCCCCATGCCGTAGATATTGGCCGTGTCCAGATGCGTCAGCCCGACACTGCGGCAGTGGTCCAGAATGGCGTGGCTTTCGGCCTCGCTGGTCGCGCCATAAAAGTCCGAGAAGGACATCGCGCCATAGCCCATAGCCGAAATCTCGGGGCCATCTCTGCCCAGCCTGCGTGTCTTCATGTCCTCGCCTCCTCAACCGCCGTTATCGCCGCTGCTACGGCCGCCTCGATGCTCATGCTTGAGGTGTCAATCAGCACCGCATCTTCTGCCGCCACCATCGGCGCTTGCGCGCGGCTCGCATCGCGCGCATCGCGCGCCTGCACATCGGCCAGCACGGCCTCAAAGCTGGTCGCATCCCCCCGCGCAAGCAGCTCGGCCAGTCGGCGCGCAGCGCGCACCTCAGCGCTCGCGGTGACAAAAAGCTTCGCCTGTGCATCCGGGCAAATCACCGTGCCAATATCGCGCCCATCCAGAACGGCTCCGCCCGCGCGGCGCGCAAAGGCGCGTTGAAAATCGACCAATGCCGCCCGCACCTCGCCAATCACCGCCACGCGGCTCGCCGCCTCGGCCACTTCAGCGCTGCGCAGGCTGGCGTTGTCCAGGTCCTCGGCCACAAGCGCGCGGGCCGCCTCGATCGGGTCAACGCCCGTCAGCACCTTCGCACCCACCGCGCGGTAAAGCAGCCCCGTGTCCAGATGCGCAAAGCCGAAATGCGCCGCAACAGCCTTGGAGATCGTGCCCTTACCCGCCGCCGCCGGCCCGTCAATCGCAATGGCAAAGCCCATGCTCACACCCGCTCGATCACGGCGCCAAGCCCGCCCATAAGGCTCTCGAAAATCGGGAAGGAGGTGGCAATCGGCCCGCCATCATCCACCTGCATGGGCTTTTCGCTTGCCATGCCCAGAATAAGGAAGGACATCGCAATCCGGTGATCGAGCCGGCTTTCCACCGTCACGCCGCCCGCCACATGGCCATGGCCGCGCCCCTCGACGATCCACCAGTCCTCGCCTTCCTCCACGCTCACTCCCGCCGCGCGCAGCCCCTTGGCCATCGCGTCAATGCGGTCGCTCTCCTTCACACGCAGCTCTTTCACGCCGCGCATCTCGGTGCGCCCCTCGGCAAAAGCGGCCACAACAGAGAGCACCGGATATTCGTCAATCATACTCGCCGCGCGCGCAGGCGGAACCTCTATCCCCTTCAGCTCGGGCGAAAAGCGGGCGCGCAAATCCGCGACAGGCTCGCCGCCCTCCTCGCGCAGGTTCTCATAGGTGAGGTCAGCCCCCATCTCCTGCAATGTGGTGAACAGCCCCGCGCGCGTCGGGTTAAGGCCGATGTTGGGCACAAACACATCCGAACCCTCGGTGATCAGAGCCGCACAGACAGGAAAGGCCGCCGAAGACGGATCGCGCGGCACGGTGATGTCCTGCGCCTTCAGCTCGGGCTGCCCCTCAAGGCGGATGAGCCGCCCCTCGGCGGTGTCCTCGGTCTCGAGGGTCGCGCCAAAGCCCGCCAGCATCCGTTCGGTATGGTCGCGCGTCGCTTCGCGCTCAATCACCTGTGTCTCGCCGCGCGCATTGAGCGCCGCCAAAAGCACCGCCGATTTCACCTGCGCACTCGGCACAGGCACCTCATAGCGCACAGGCGCGGCATCGGGCGCGCCCACAATGGTCATCGGCAAGCGCCCGCCGCGCCGCCCGTAAGCGCGCGCGCCAAAAAGCGCCAGCGGGTCTGTCACCCGCGCCATGGGCCGCCCGTTGAGCGAGACATCGCCCGTAAAGGTCGCCGTCATATCCGAAGTGGCCATCGCGCCCATGATCAGGCGCACACCGGTGCCCGAATTGCCGCAGTCAATCACGTGATCCGGCTCGCCAAAGCCGCCCACGCCCACGCCCTGCACCCGCCAGTTGCCGCTGCCAAGGTCTTCCACCTCGGCCCCAAAGGCGCGCATGGCGCGGCCCGTATCAAGCACATCCTGCCCCTCCAGAAGCCCGGTGATCCGGGTTTCTCCCAGCGCGAGCGCGCCCAGAATAAGCGCCCGGTGCGATATGGATTTATCGCCCGGCACATGCGCCTGCCCCGACAGGCCTGTGCTCTTACGTGAAAGCATTGGAAGTGCTGCGCCATGTGATGACATATTGGTCTGGTCCCCGCGAGTGTGTTCCCAGCGTTTTAGACGAGGCTCAAGCCAAGGTCCACCGCTCAAACAGGGGGCCGAACCGCTTCTAAAACCACTGGCCTGGTTCCATCAATCCCAGATCGAGCAGCTGGCGCGAATGCCACTCAAAGGGCACCGAATTGTGCCACTGGAAGGTCTCTATATCATAGGTCGAGCCAGGATTGCGCTTGAGCGCCTTGGCGGTGCGAAACGAGCACACCGCCGCCGTGAGATTGTTATGCCAGGGGCAGGCGTAGGTGTTATATTCCTCATCGTTGAAGGTAAAATCGGCGCGCAGCTCCAAGCCAGGCTTGGCCCGAAACAGCGAGACCCGGTCAATCTTGCGCCGCCGCAGGGGCACATGCTCCTCAAACCGCCAGCGCAAACCGCCAAAAAAATCAAGCTGGCGCTCCTTGGGGTGGTTGTGATTGGCCGCATCCGGGCGGGCGAGCGCATAATAGCCCGTGCGATCCAAAAACGCACTGTCCAGCGAAACCGCATTGGGGTGGCGCTCAAGATCGTCAGCATAAAGATCGATCACATAGGTCAGCAACGCGTCGCGGCGCTCTTCGGTGTGAAAGGCCAGCATCTCCCCCACGGCGCGCGTTTCGCAGAACGGATAAAAGAGATATTCCGCATTATAGCAAAAATAGAGCCATTGCCCCACCGCCCGCGGGATCAGCGCATTGATCGCCGGCAGCGCCCCCCCTTGGACACGCGCATCATAACAGACGCGCACCACCGTTTCCTCAAGGTCTGGCGCGAGGTCAAACTCCGGCGGCACAAAGCCGATCACCGTCTGAAAGCCCAGCTGTTGATGATGGCGCAGCGTGGTGTCAAGCTCCGCCCCGTCTTCGGCAAACACCAGCGCAACCGGCCCCTTGGCCAGCGCGCCTGCGCCCTCGGCGAGAAAACTCTTCAAACTCGTAAATGAACTCTGCATAAACCTCGGCCTTCTGTTGGCGCAGAATTGGGGAATTCTTCGTGCATTGCAAGTGGGCAGCATTTTCGCTAACCAACGCCCAAACCGCGCACTCAGGACAGATAGCCATGACCAGCCCCAAAAAGCTCTTCATCAAGACCTATGGTTGCCAGATGAATGTCTATGACAGCGAGCGCATGGCCGAGGCGCTCAAGGGCTACGAACAAACCGACACCCCTGATGATGCGGATATGATTCTGCTCAACACCTGCCACATCCGCGAAAAGGCCGCCGAAAAAGTCTATTCCGAGCTGGGCCGCTACAAACCGCTCAAAGAGGCCCGCCCTGATCTGAAAATCGGTGTCGCCGGCTGTGTGGCCCAAGCCGAAGGCGCCGAGATCATGCGCCGCCAGCCGATGGTCGATCTGGTCGTCGGCCCGCAAAGCTATCACCGCCTGCCCGAGCTTGAGGCCAAGGCCAGCGCCGGCGAAAAGGCGCTCGACACCGACTTCCCCATCGATGACAAATTCGAGCACCTCGCCGCCCGCCCCAAGGCCGCGCGCGGCCCCACGGCCTTTCTCACCGTTCAGGAGGGCTGCGACAAGTTCTGCGCCTTCTGCGTTGTGCCCTACACGCGCGGTGCCGAAGTCTCCCGCCCCGTGGCGCGCATCCTCACCGAAGCACGCGATCTGGTCGCGCGCGGCGTGCGCGAGATCACCCTCCTGGGCCAGAACGTCAACGCCTACCACGGCCTTGGTGAAACCGGCGCGGAAGCCACCCTTGCCCAGCTCATCTGGCAGCTCGATAAAATCGACGGGCTGGAGCGCATCCGCTTCACCACAAGCCACCCCAACGACATGACCGATGATCTCATCGAAGCCCACGGCACCTGCGCCAAGCTCATGCCCTACCTACATCTGCCCGTGCAGTCCGGCTCCGACAGGATCCTGAAACGGATGAACCGCAGCCACACCCGCGACAGCTACCTGCGCCTCATCGAGCGCATCCGCGCCGCTCGCCCCGATATTCTCATCTCCGGTGATTTCATTGTCGGCTTCCCCGAAGAGAGCGATCAGGACTTCGCCGACACCATGGATCTCATCCGCGAAGTGAACTACGGGCAGGCCTTTTCGTTCAAATATTCCCCCCGCCCCGGAACCCCCGCCGCCGAGCGCCCCGAGGTCGAGCCCGCCCTGGCCGACGCGCGCCTGCAAGAGCTGCAAGCGCTCATCGCCCAGCAGCAAAAGACGATCCAGGACAGCATGGTCGGGCGCGAGCTCGATGTGCTCTTTGAAAAACCCGGCAAGCTTGAAGGCCAGATGATGGGCAAAACCGGCTACCTTCACGCGGTCCATGTCAAGGATTGCCCCCTGCCGCGCGGCGCGATGGCACGGGTGCGCATTGTCCAGAGCGTGCGCAACTCCCTCGCCGGTGAGCTGATCACAGC
This sequence comes from uncultured Lentibacter sp., assembly GCF_937123735.1. GTDB lineage: Bacteria > Pseudomonadota > Alphaproteobacteria > Rhodobacterales > Rhodobacteraceae > Lentibacter. Next base: position 59,848 of record NZ_CAKZKL010000050.1, on the reverse strand, counting down.
CTGAGCCGCAAAACCCCAACGGCGCACAGCGGTGCCAAACCTTACGCTGGCCCTGCGCCCAGGGCCACAGCTGCGCCCTGCAGGCTTTCGCGGGACCGGCACAAAACCACCCAGACTGCGCATGAAATGAAAGTTACCCACAAGATATTGTGATTTCTCCACTTCACAAGCGCCGCAATCTTGCTAGACTGCCCCCGTAGACGAGTGTCAGAGCCTATGGCTGCCATACCATTTTATGGGCCTGATCGGGGGTAACAATTGTAAGGACATCTGCTGTGGCGAATTTGATTTCAAAATCAGTAACAAGCCTTGCTGCTTTTGCCATGGGCGCGGTGATGACAGTCAGCGCCGCCCAAGCACAAGACGCAACGCGCACTGTAACCGGCGAAAGATATGCGCCAACCATCTGGGTTGATCCAGACGGCTGTGAACATTGGGTCATGGACGACGGCTTTGAAGGCTATATGTCGCCACATACAACCCGCCAGGGCATTCCCGTCTGCCATCGCGGCGATGTGTGCGGCGTAATGAACTCCGACCAGTTCTTTGCCACCAACAGCTACAAGATCAGCGCGTCAGGCCGCGAAAGCCTCGCCGAGTTCTTCCGCACCGCCAAGGCCACGGCCTTCATCATTGCCGGCCACACCGACAGCCGCGCCTCTGACCAATACAACATGAAGCTCAGCTACAACCGCGCCAATGCGGTGGCCGCCGTGGCCAAATCTGCCGGAGCCAGAATCGCCGATGTGCGCGGCTATGGCGAGCGGATGCCCGTCGCCTCCAACAAGACAGCCGGCGGCATGAAGCAAAACCGCCGCGTTGAAATCATCTGTGTGCGCTAAAGGGAGCAAAACCATGCTTAACATCAAACTCGCAGCCATGCTCTCGGGTGCCCTGCTGATCACAGGGTGCAGCGAAGCCATGCTTGTCGGTCTCGGGGCCGAGGGCGGCCAAGGGCGCGTCAACACCGATAAAACCTTCGATTACGGCCAAGGCTCCGAAGAAGAGGAACACCTCTCCAACCTTGTCGCCGGCATCTGGGTTGATCCAAACGGCTGTGACCACTGGATCATTGACGACGGCATCGAAGGCTACCTCAGCCAGCGGCTTGACCCCTACGGCAAGCCTGTCTGCTCCGGAATTGCCCCGCCCAATACGGCCATCGGACCCTACAAAGGCGATCAAACCATCACCGACCCGCTCTAAGCGCATGTCCGGGAGAGGCCAAAAACGAGCCGGCCGCAGCGCAGCAAGCGCCGCGGCCTGAAAACGTTTGTAGCCCCCCCCGGATTGCCCCATAAGTGGGAGGACAGATACAGGCTTCAGGAGGTTCGCGTGAGCCCGTCAACACCGCCCCCCAGCGAAACATCGGCCCAGGCCGCCGCTCCCAAAGACCGCGCCACGCCCAGCGAGGTCCTGCTCGATTTTCCCGACAACCGCCTGCTGATCGAGCTCTGCGGCGAATTTGACCGCAACCTCGCCGACATCGAGCAAAAGCTCGCCGTCCAGATCCTGCGCCGCGGCAACCATCTCGCGGTGATCGGCGATGCCTTCCAGACAGAGGCCGCCTCCAAAATCCTGCACAGCCTCTACGGGCGCCTGGAGGCGGGCCGCCCCGTCGAGCCGGGCGATATCGACCGCGCCTATCGCCTCGATGCGGGCCTGGATGCAACCGGCGCCAGCCTGACGCGCGCGCCGGAAGGCCAGATGGAAATGTTCAAATCCGGCAAGATCGAAATCCGCACCCGCAAGAAAACCGTCGAGCCGCGCACCGCCGCGCAAAAAGCCTATGTGCAAAACCTCTTTCACAACGAGCTCGGCTTCGGGATCGGCCCCGCCGGCACAGGCAAAACCTATCTCGCCGTGGCCGTGGGCGTGAATATGTTCATCGAGGGCCATGTTGATCGCATCATCCTCTCGCGCCCCGCCGTCGAGGCCGGCGAGAAGCTCGGTTACCTGCCCGGTGACATGAAAGACAAGGTCGACCCCTACATGCAGCCGCTCTATGACGCGCTGAACGACTTTCTCCCCGGCAAACAGCTCGCCAAGCTGATCGAGGAAAAGCGCATCGAGATCGCCCCGCTGGCCTTCATGCGCGGGCGCACCCTCGCCAATGCCTTCGTGGTGCTCGACGAAGCCCAAAACGCCACTGCCATGCAGATGAAAATGTTTCTCACCCGCCTCGGAGAAGGCTCGCGCATGGTCATCACCGGTGATCGCTCCCAGGTCGATCTCCCCCGCGGCGTCACCTCCGGCCTCGCCGATGCCGAGCGCCTGCTCAAAACCATCCCCAGCATCAGCTTCAACTATTTCACCGCCGATGATGTGGTCCGCCACCCGCTCGTTGCCGCCATCATCAAAGCCTACGACGCCGACGCGCCACAAGGCTGACCCGCTCAGGCCCCAAGGCCACCGGACACACGATCACAGCTCCAGCCCTTCTTCTGGTCAAAAATACCTCGGGGAGTGAGGGTTCAAAAGCCAACAGGCTTTTGAACCCGAGAGGGGCAGCGCCCCTCTCGCGCCGGAGGTCCTACAAGGCAATCCGAAACCTCACGCCGCCTCACACCCTCAGCGCAATGATCTGGGCCCAACCCGCCGCCGCGCTCAAGCGCGACACATCCCCAGAGGTCGTTTTGGCCGTCAACCCCGGATACAACGCCTCAACCCCGTCCAGCTGCGCCAACACATCTGCCCCGGCCTTGACAAGCCCAAGATCACCGCTCGCCGCCATCGCCTCGGCCCGGGCCTGGGCGGTGGCATAAAACCCCCAGCTGTCGCGATACTCAATCGCCATCACCACGCGCCCCGCGTCTACACCGCCCGCATATTCCGCCGCCGCCAGCATGAGCAGCGCGTGCACGGAAATGAGCCTGTCATAAGCACTTGGCCTTGCGAACGCCCCATTCTGCGCCAGCGCGCCCAAAAGCGCCTCATAGGCCGCCGCAACGGCCTCAACATCCCTGCCCCCTTTCACCGCGCCCAGAAAGTCTCCCGCCTCTGCGGCAAAACCGGGCGCGCCCAGTTCAGTCAACGCAGGCGCGATATCCTCGTAAAACGCATGATGGGACTCTTCCAGATGCGCCCGCGCCAAAGCGCGCGCGCCGCCCAAATAGAGCGCCGCAACAATCCGGTAAGTCGCTTCAAAATACCCCAGCCGGGTGAGCAGCCCCGCCGGCCCCGCGTCCAACGCCGCCGCACCCGCTTCGGCCAGCTGCGTGGCCCGGGCCGCTGCGGCCCCCAATAAAGGCAATGTGACAACAGCCCCCGCCAACCCGGCCAACGCCCTACGGCGCGACATCTCCATGCGCGGGCAAGCGGCTGCGCGCGCCATCTCGGTCTGTGACATCCTACAATCCTTTCTCAAAACGTATACCTGATTCTTTTTGTCAGATAAAATCTTTCCCGCCCAACTGTCAAGCAATGGGCTTTATCCTGCGGCCAGAAGCGGCTATCTCCCGCGCATGCTGATAGATCTCGTCACAGAAGACCCCCGCTGGGACACGACCGGCCTCGCCCCTCTCGCAGAGAAAGCCGCAACGGCGGCGCTGGCGGAACTCGGCCTTGCGCCAGAAGCCTGTGAAATCGCCCTGCTCGCCTGTGATGACAGCCGCATCGCCACGCTCAACACCGCATTTCGCGGCAAGGCCACGCCCACAAACGTGCTCAGCTGGCCCGAAACCGATCTCGCACCCAAAGCCGACGGCGACACACCAACGCGCCCCGAGGCGGGCCTGCAAGGGCCCGACGAGGTGGTTTTTCTCGGCGACATCGCCATCAGCTATGACACCTGCGCGCGCGAAGCCGCCGATCAGGGCAAGGCTTTTGAGGCCCATGTCACCCATCTCATCATCCATGCCACCCTGCATTTGCTGGGCTATGACCACATCCGTGACCAAGATGCCACGCTGATGGAAACGATCGAGACAGAAATACTTGGCAAATTGGGCATTGCTAACCCATATTAGACAAGATACGCGGACAGTCCCGCAAGGTAAGGTATTATGGGCGACAGCAAAGACGGATCTTCTAGCGCAGCGCAAAGCGCGCTCCCCCACCCTCCCCTCACATCACAATCAGAGCCACAGCCCCCTGTGAAAACAGGGGTGTTCAAGCGCATCTTCTCAGCCCTCGGCCCCAAAGCCCCCCGCCAGGGCGCGCCCGTGCCGACCTATACGCCGGGGGCGCATATCGCCCATGGGGTGCTCAACCTGCGGCGCATGGCCGTGGAAGATGTCATGCTGCCCGCCGCCGAAATCGTGGCGGTGCCCGCAAACATCACCAAAGACGAGCTCGTCACCGTGTTTCGCGAGAGTGGTCTCACCCGCCTGCCCGTCTATGAAGACACGCTCGACAGCCCCATCGGCATGGCGCACCTCAAGGACTTCGCACTCCAACACGGCTTTAACGGCGCGGCCAAGGGGCGCTTCTCGCTCAAGGCGCTTCTGCGTCCCTTGATGTTCGTGCCCCCGTCCATGCCCATCGGCGTTCTGCTGGCCAAAATGCAGGCCGAGCGCAAACATATGGCATTGGTGATTGATGAATACGGCGGCGTTGACGGGCTTGTGACCATCGAAGACCTGATCGAACAGGTCGTCGGCGAGATCGAGGATGAGCATGACGCCGAGGAAGATGTCTATTTCACCGCCGACAAGAAAGGCGGCTACCTCGCGCTTGCAAAGACGCCTTTGGACGAGTTCGAGCAGGAAATCGGCCTGCCCCTCACCGATGTCGATGAAGTCGACGGCGAAGAGGTAGACACGCTCGGCGGCCTTGTCTTCATGCTCACAGGCCGCGTGCCGGTGCGCGGCGAGGTCGTGAAACACCCTGAGGGCTTTGAGTTTGAGGTGGTCGATGCTGATCCGCGCCGCATCAAGCGGCTGCGCGTGCGCCTGCCGGATCATGCCGAGCGCGCCGCCCGTGCCACAGCGGCCACGCCCAAAACCGCGCCCAACACCACGCCCCCCGCCAACAGCAGCGGCAATGCCGCAGCCTCCTGAGCCTGCCGCCAGCGGCCCCAATACGCCGCAGCATCGCCAGATGGCGCTGGCGGCGCTGGCGGGCGCTGGCACGGCTCTGGGGCTTGCGCCTTTCAATCTCTGGCCACTGGCGCTGCTCGCTCTGGCCGCGCTGCTTGAGGGGCTTTTGCGCGCCCGAGGGCGGCGACACGCCGCCGCACTGGGCTGGGCCGCCGGCACAGGCTATTTTGCCCTCGCCCTGATCTGGATCGTGGAACCTTTCCTGATCGAGCCCTGGCGACATGGCTGGATGGCGCCCTTTGCCTTGTTTTTCATGTCCGCAGGCCTGGCCCTTTTCTGGGCAGGCGCGGCGGCTCTGGCGCAGGGGCGCGGCCGCCTGGGCCTGATCGGCGCGCTTGGGCTGGCCGAATTTGCCCGCGCCCATCTGTTCACAGGTTTCCCCTGGGCGCTGCTCGGATATATCTGGACCGACAGCCCGCTGGCGCTTCTGGCTGCCTTTATCGGCCCGCATGGGCTGACCCTTCTGGCGCTGGCAGGCGCAAGTGCTCTGGCGCTGGCTGTGCCAGCTCTGGTGCTGAGCAGGCTGCCGGGCGCGGCCCTGATGGCCAAAGGGAGGGCCACAAGGCCCCGCCCTGCCTCTTTGGGCGCCCTTCTGCCCCTCTTGGCCTTGCTTGTGGCCTTCGCACTCACGCCCTTGCTGCGTCAAGACAGCCCTGCGCGCGCAAATGCGCCGCTGATCCGCCTGATCCAACCCAACGCCGCGCAACACGAGAAATGGTCACCCGACAGGATCCCCGTGTTTTATGCCCGCCAGCTGGCGTTCACGCGCGCGCCTGCAGCGGGCGGCCAGCGCCCCGATCTGATTGTCTGGCCCGAGACAGCCCTGCCCTGGAGCCTGTCTCAGGCCGGGCCGGAGCTGGCCGAAATATCCGAGGCGGCGGGCGATGTGCCGGTAGTCTTCGGAATTCAGCGCTTTGAAGGGCAAAAACTGCACAACACGCTGGCGCTGCTGTCCGGCACAGGCCAAATCAGCGCGCTCTATGACAAGCATCACCTCGTGCCCTTCGGCGAGTATCTGCCCTTTGGCACGGCCCTCGCCCGCCTCGGGCTGCGCGGTCTGGCCGAGCGCGCCCTCTACAGCTTCTCGCCCGGCTCAGGGCCCAAGCTCATCGACATCCCCGGCCTTGGCCGCTTTGCGCCCCTGATCTGCTATGAGGCCGTCTTTCCCGCCTATGCCAACGCCTTTCACGAGCAAAGCACCCATCTGCTGCAAATCACCAATGACGCCTGGTTCGGCCGCTTCTCCGGCCCACAGCAACATCTCGCACAGGCCCGGATGCGCGCCATAGAACAGGGCAAACCCATGATCCGCAGCGCCAACACCGGCATCTCCGCCATCATTGACGCCCAAGGCCGTGTCACCGCCGCCCTGAAGCTTGGCGAAAGCGGATATCTGGACGCCCCCCTGCCCGCGCCGCTGCCTGCGCCAACACTTTATGCGCGCACCAAAGACATCCCCGCCATCGCGCTGGCCCTCGCGCTGCTGGCCGGTTCTCTGCGCGCGCCAAAGCGCAGAACCCCGCCTGCGCCCAAAGCGCATTGACATTTCCCCCCTAAGCAGCGACCAACAGTCCACGGTTTCAAAATCCGCCGCTCCAACGGCTTCCTGACGGAGCGGAATAACATCAATGGAGCAGCTCATGGCACGTCAGAACTATATTTTTACCTCGGAGTCCGTCTCCGAAGGCCACCCCGATAAAGTCTGCGACCGCATTTCAGACTCCGTCCTTGATGCCTTTCTGACCCAGGAGCCAGAGGCACGCGTCGCCGCAGAAACCTTCGCCACCACCAACCGTGTGGTGATCGGCGGCGAAGTGGGCCTCGCCAATCAGGCCAAGCTCGTGGAATACATGGGCAAGATCGAAGACATCGCCCGCAGCTGCATCCGTGACATCGGCTATGAGCAAGAGAAGTTCCACTGGAACACCTGCGAAATCACCAACCTTCTGCACGAGCAATCCGCCCATATCGCCCAGGGCGTTGACGCCTCCGGCGAGAAAGACGAAGGCGCTGGCGACCAGGGCATTATGTTCGGCTATGCTTGCACCGAGACAGAGGCGCTCATGCCCGCGCCGATCCAGTTCGCCCATGCCATCCTGCGCCGCCTCGCCGAGGTGCGCAAAAACGGCACAGAGCCAACCCTCGGCCCGGATGCCAAATCCCAAATCTCGGTCACCTACCGCGATGGCAAGCCCGTCGGTGTGAGCTCGATCGTGCTCTCCACCCAACACCTCGATGAGCGCATGACCTCCCAAGACGTGCGCGCCGTGGTTGCGCCCTATATCCGCGAAGTGCTGCCCGAAGGCTGGATCCTGCCCGACACCGAATGGCATGTGAACCCGACCGGCAAATTCGTCATCGGCGGCCCCGATGGCGACGCCGGCCTCACCGGGCGCAAGATCATCGTCGATACCTACGGCGGCGCAGCCCCCCACGGCGGCGGCGCGTTTTCCGGCAAAGACCCAACAAAGGTTGACCGCTCCGCCGCCTATGCCGCGCGCTATCTGGCCAAAAACGTGGTCGCCTCGGGCATGGCCGCGCGCTGCACGCTGCAACTTTCCTACGCCATCGGGGTGAGCAAGCCGCTGTCAATCTATGTCGACACCCACGGCACCGGCCAGGTCGAAGACGCCGCCATCGAGCGCGCCGTGGCCCAATGCATGGACCTCACACCCCGCGGCATCCGCCAGCACCTCTCGCTCAACAAACCGATCTATGCACGCACCGCCGCCTACGGCCACTTCGGCCGCGCCCCCGAGGCCGACGGCGGCTTCTCATGGGAGCGCACCGATTTGGTCGAGCAGCTCAAAAAAGCAGTCTGATCCGACAACCCACAAGACGGCGCAAGCACAGAACAGCTTGCGCCTTTTTCACAGGCTCCGCCCCGTTGCGCCTGCTTGGATTTCGCGCTAAAGGCGGCCCATGAGCGATAAACACCCCGAAAAACACCCCTCCGGCGCGCCCTGGCGCAACTTTTATGGCCGCTTCAAAGGCAAGGGCCTGCGCCCTTCTCAAGAAGGCTATCTGGAAGAAGATCTCAAAAGCCTCTCGCCCGGTGCGGTCAGCTGGGAGGAAAACCCCACCCGCAAAAAGATCGACCTCAACGCGCTCTTTGGCACGCGCGACATCTGGCTGGAAATCGGCTTTGGCGGTGGTGAGCATATGGTGCACCAAGCCAGCCAAAACCCCGATACCGGCTTTATCGGATGTGAACCCTATATCAATGGCGTCGCGATGCTGCTGGGCAAAATCCGCAAGGCCAAAAGCCAAAATATCCGCATCCACCCCGGCGACGCCCGCGACCTTTTTGATGTGCTCCCCGATGGCTGCCTGTCGCGCGCCTTTCTGCTCTATCCAGACCCCTGGCCCAAAAAACGCCACCACCGGCGCCGCTTTGTCACCCAAGAACATCTCATCCCCCTGAGCGCCAAACTCAAGCAGGGGGCACATCTGCGCGTGGCCACCGATATCCCCGACTATGTGCGCCAAACGCTGGAAGAAACCCCCAAAGCGGGCTTTAAATGGCTCGCGGAAGGCCCCTCAGACTGGCGCACCCCCTGGGAAGACTGGATCCCGACACGCTACGAACAAAAGGCCCTGCGCGAGGGCCGGACGCCCCACTACCTGACGTTTCGCAAAAGCTGAGCACGGGCAATGAGTATTTTCACCAAGAAAAAACCGAAAGATGCACCCTGTCTGATCCGGCGCGCCTGACACGAACAAGACGCGTCATCACAAACAGGGCGGCTTTTCCTTGGACGCCCATCGGCTCTCCAGCCTGTGACGCCCGTTCACACTAACCACCGCAGGTTAATATTCTCTGAATCTTCAGGCTTTTCTTGGCAAAATACTCTCGGGGGTGCGGGGGCGACGCCCCCGCGGATCGGATTTGCAAAGCAAATTCGAAGGCTCTCAGAGGTTCTCCTGCTGCGGCATTCCCAGCACATGAAAGCCGCCATCCACCCTAATGATCTCACCGGTGGTGCAGGCGCCGGCCTCAGAGGCCAGATAGACAGCCGTGCCACCCACCGCGTCCAGAGTCGCATTGGCCCGCAGGGGCGCGTTCTTGTCGGTATGTTTAAACGTCGCCCGCGCGCCGCCTATGGCCGCACCGGCGAGCGTCTTCATCGGGCCGGGGCTGATCGCGTTCACACGGATGCCCTCAGCCCCAAGGTCATTCGCCAGATAGCGCACAGTTGCTTCCAGCGCGGCCTTGGCCACGCCCATCACGTTGTAATTTGGCGTGACTCGCGTGGAGCCCATATAGGTCAGCGTCAAAAGCGTGCCGCCGTTTTCCACCATCATTGGGTGCGCACGCCGCGCCACCTCGATAAAGCTGTAAGCGCTGATATCCAGAGAGGTTCGGAAGTTTTCGCGGCTGGTATTGAGAATACGCCCGGTGAGCTCGTTCTTGTCAGAGTAGGCAATCGCATGGACAACAAAATCAAGCGTGCCCCAGCGCGCCTGAAGCTGCTCAAAAGCCGCATCGAGCGAGGCATCATCGGTGACATCCACATCGACCATAAAGTCGCTGCCCACGCTGGCTGCCAGCGGCTCCAGCCGCTTGCCAAAAGCCTCGCCCTGATAGGTAAACGCCAGCTCGGCGCCGGCCTCCGCCATCGCCTTGGCAATGCCCCAGGCGATCGAACGCTCATTCGCAACGCCCATGATCAGCCCGCGTTTTCCTGTCATCGCGCCCATCTGCGTTATCCCTTGAACTTTGACAAAATCATCGACCCATTCGTGCCGCCAAAGCCGAAGGAATTGGTCATCACACTGTCCAGCCCCGCATTTTCAACGAGCTTCGTGGCAATCTCGCCTTCGCGAATGGCCGGGTCGAGCGTTTCCACGTTGATGCTGGGGATGATAAAGTCGTGCTCCAGCGCCAGAAGACAGTAAATCGCCTCCTGCGCACCCGTTGCGCCCTGTGAATGGCCCGTCATCGACTTGGTCGAGCTTATCAGCGGCTGTTTCATCCCATCAAAAACGCTGCGCACCGCTTCCACCTCGCCCACATCGCCCACAGGCGTGGAGGTGCCATGGGCGTTGATGTAATCCACCCGCCGCCCCTCGGGCAGCGTGGAGAGCGCCAGCTTCATCGCCCGCATCCCGCCTTCACCTGATGGGGCAACCATGTCGGCGCCATCGCTGGTCGCGCCATAGCCGGTGACTTCTGAATAGATCTTCGCCCCCCGCGCCTGCGCATGGCCCAGCTCTTCGAGCACCAAGATGCCCCCGCCGCCGCCGATGACAAAGCCGTCACGGTGCGCATCAAAGGCGCGGCTCGCTTTCTGCGGCGTGTCGTTATACTTGCTGCTCATGGCGCCCATGGCGTCAAACAGGCAGCTCAAGGTCCAGTCAAGCTCCTCGCCCCCCCCGGCAAACATGATGTCCTGCTTGCCCATCATGATCTGCTCCGCCGCATTGCCGATACAATGCAGGCTTGTCGAGCAGGCGCTGGTGATCGAATAGTTGATCCCCTTGATCTGGTAGGCCGTCGAGAGATTCGCGCTCACAGTTGAACACATGGTCTTGGGAACCGCAAACGGCCCGATCCGCTTGGTCGCGCCCGAGCTCAAGACCGCCTGATGCGCGGTCAGCATGGCACTGGTGGATGGCCCGCCCGAGCCGGCCACAAGCCCTGTGCGTTCGTTGACCACATCGCTTGGCTCAAGCCCCGCATCGGCAATCGCCTGCCCCATGGCAATATGCGCATAGGCCGCTCCGGGGCCCATAAAGCGCAGCGTGCGCTTGTCCACATGCTCGGCCACATCGAGCTTTACATTGCCCGCAATCCGGCTGCGAAAGCCGTGCTCGGCCATATCTTCGTTGAAGGTGATCCCCGAGGTGCCCGCCTTGAGCGCAGCCAGAACCTCCTCTGCATTGTTCCCGATGGATGAGACAACGCCCAACCCTGTGACAACTACTCGGCGCATGTGGCCTCCTACTTTGGTGCTAATGCCTGTGTAGGCGAGCATTGGTAGGAGGGCAAGCGCTTGACGTGTGCTACAACGCCAAACAATGCGGCGGCCTGTCCAGATGTTAGCAGCTGGTCACGGGATAAGCGCCTGAAGCCGAGCAATGCGCATGCTCACTTGCCTTTCTTCACAACCACATCGTCTATGAGCACGGTCGATGTACTGCTGCCCGCGCCGCCTGGCCGATACACGCCAAACTTCATGTGTGGTCTTGCGCAGGGCGCGAAACTGGTTGCCGCATCTGATACAATCGTCCTGCCATTCATTCGTACTGACAATTTGCCGGGCGAAGTTCTTGTATCCAGGTCCAATTCGAACTTTATCGGCTTTCCATAGAGCTGAGGAATTCGCACCGACTGGGCTTGCACTTCACGATGCTGGCCAGCTCCTGCACCAGTCCCGTCTCCGCTCACCTTATGCAACGACCAGACAACCAATCTTCCCTTTTGGGATTTCATCATAGCAAGCGGATAAGCGCTGCAGCCGTTGTCCCAAGAATGTATCTGGAAAAAGGTTTCCCTGTCACCCGTGAACCCTTCCAGAAAAGTCGCTTCAAAGGAGATCATGCTGATAGAGCCGAGTCTCATTTTGGGGTCTTGGCGGACTTCGGCACGCTCCCAATAAGGGGCCCGATGGCGCGGCTTCTGATCAGTGGAGCACTTACCTTTTTCGCCCTGTCGTAAAGTGAATTTCAGCTTCTTGTCGCCATTAATTCTTACCCATGAAACCGACGGGTCCTTTCGGCTGGTGTTTGGAAAGCCACAGTTATCTACGGCCCTGACATTCCAGTCGCGGTCGCGAAATGTCTCGTTAGAGGCCTGCAGTTGTGTCGACAAAGCTAACATTGCCGTAAAACTCATCAAAGCTTTCCAAATCATTTAACTTCCTCCCAAAAAAACGGCCACTAAGTTTGACAGTAACCCAACTCAATAAAGCAACCTTAAAACACGTTCGCGCAAACCATTGAAATCGCGACAGTTCCAAAACCATACGGGACCGCTGATGTCACATAACCTGTTGTTTCAGGATCAACTCTCGCTGAGCGCCACTTTCATATCCTTGACCTCATAGATCACCTCACCATCGGCCTCCACGATCCCGTCAGCCACACCCATGGTCAGCCTGCGGGTCTGGATCGCCTTGGTGAAATCGATCTTGTAGGTCAGCATCTTGCGGTCAGGCCGCACCATGCCCTTGAGCTTCACTTCGCCCACACCCAGCGCATAGCCGCGCCCCTGCCAGCCGCGCCAGCCAAGGTTGAAGCCGGTGAGCTGCCACAGCCCGTCCAGCCCCAGGCAGCCAGGCATGATCGGGTTGCCGGGGAAGTGGCAGTCAAAGAACCAAAGCTCCGGCGTGATATCAAACTCCGCCAGCACATGCCCCTTGCCATGCGCGCCACCATCCTGCGAAATATCGGTGATCCGGTCCATCATCAGCATGGGCGGCTCGGGAAGCTGGGCATTGCCGGGCCCGAATAGCTCGCCACGGGCGCATTTGAGCAGGTCTTCGCGATCAAAACTGCTGGGATAGTGAGCCATGGGGGCCGCCTTTCTGTCTCTGCGTAAGGGTTGTTGACCTCCTCTAGCACCCGGCCCAAGCCCCTTGCAAGGGTGCGCCCGCGCCCTGCGCCTCAAAGCAAGTTGCGAAGCATTCGCACACTCTCTTGAAAGCATGGCATGTTTCGCCCTATATTGGGCCCGTTGCGCAGCCGCGCCTGAAAGAGACACAACACCTATGACCCTGCCACAGGCTTCCACACCCAAAGCGCGCAGCACCCAATGGCTGGCCCAGAAAGGTCTGCGCCCCACGCGCCAGCGCCTTGCTCTGGCCGAGTTGCTTGTGGGCGATGGCAAGCACCGCCATGTCACCGCCGAGAGCCTGTTTGAAGCGTCTCAGGGCTGTGCAGAAACCGTCTCTCTGGCCACGGTCTATAACACCCTGCGCGCCTTCTGCGAGGCAGGCCTCATGCATGAGATCACGGTCGACGGCAACAAAAGCTACTTTGACACCAACACATCCGAGCACCCACATTTCTTCTGGGAAGACAGCGGCGAGCTGACAGATGCCTCCACCGAGCGCATGGAAATCACCAACCTGCCCAGCGCGCCCGCCGATGCCGAAATCGCCTCCGTCGATGTGGTCATCCGCCTGCGCCGCACTTGAGGGCGGAATCTCATAACCTCCAGTTTCTGCCTTGCTCGGAGTAAAGGCCGCAGGCCGCCGAGCATCGGCTGACCGTCCCACGGGCAGGCGATGCTCGGCTGACGCTCGATTTGCGCGCCTTGACGCCCCCCGCCCCTGCGCTAGTCTCGCCCCAAAAGGAGACACCCTATGCGCGCCATCACCTATTCCGCCTTCGGCCCCGCCGCCGAGGTGCTCGCTCTCACCGAGCTTGAGACCCCGACGCCCCAAGCCGGCGAGGTGCTGGTGCGCCTCGCGCTTTCCGGCGTGAACCCGTCGGATGTGAAGGCCCGCGCAGGCGGGCGCCCCGGCGTCACAAAGCCGCCTTTCCCCCAGATCATCCCTCACTCCGATGGCGCAGGCGTGATCGAGGCCGTGGGGGCGGGCATTGACCCCGCCCGCGTGGGCGAGCGCGTCTGGGTCTACAACGGCCAGTGGCAGCGCGCCCAAGGCACCTGCGCCGAATATATCGCGCTGCCCGCCGCCCAGGCCGTGCCGCTTGGCGATCACAGCTTTGAAACCGGCGCAAGCCTTGGCATCCCCGCCATGACAGCCGCGCATTGCGTGCTCGGCGGTGGCGATGTGGCGGGCAAAACCGTGCTGGTGTCGGGCGGCGGCGGCTCTGTCGGCTTCATGGCCGTGCAGCTCGCCAAATGGGCGGGCGCGCGTGTGATCGCCACCGCCTCCGCCGGCCCCTCGGCCGATCATGCCGCCGCTGCGGGGGCCGATCTGGTGCTTGATCACCACTCGCCCACTCTGGCCGAGGATATCCTGCAAGCCACCTCGGGCAACTTCATCTACCGCGCGGTTGAATGCGAGTTCGGCGCAAACATCGCGACACTGGCCGAGGTCATGGCTCCCAACGGGACCATCTCCGCCTACGGCTCTGCCCTTGAGATGACGCCGACTCTGCCTTTCGGCCCGCTCCTCTTCAAAGCGATCACCATCGACATTGCGCTGGTTTACATCCTGCGCGAGGCCGAGCGGGCGCAGGCCATCGCGCACATCCACCGCGCACTCACCGCAGGGGCGCTCACCGCGCGGGTGCACAAAGTCTTTGATCTGGCAGAGGCTGCAAAAGCCCATGAGGCCGTGGAGGCCGCAAACCGCCACGGGGCCATTCTGGTAAACACCGCCTAAAGGCTGCGCACGGCGCATTAGCTAATTTTGTCTTAACAAAAACGGTGCATCAGGCGGTGCACGCTTGGTGCACGGATTGTGCACGCATATCACCCCCCCTATTATTGGCAGGGTTGAGCGCCGTTAACCCGCTGGGACGGTGCTCAAATGAGGGCTTTTTTTGCCCCCTGCCCCTTGACCTTTCCCGCCCCAAGGCCCCATCTGAGCACAAGATAAACGCGAACTCCAAAGGGGACACCAATGGCTTTTGAACTTCCAGACCTTCCATATGCACACGACGCGCTCGCAGGCCACGGCATGTCTGCCGAGACCCTCGAATACCACCACGATCTGCACCACAAAGCCTATGTCGACAACGGCAACAAGCTCATCGCCGGCACCGAGTGGGAAGGCAAGAGCCTCGAAGAGATCATCGTCGGAACCTACGACAAATCTGCCGTGGCGCAGAATGGTATTTTCAACAATATCAGCCAGTTGTGGAACCACAACGAATTCTGGCAGATGATGAGCCCAACCACAACAGCCATGCCTGGCGCGCTCGAAAAAGCCATCACCGAGAGCTTTGGCTCGGTCGCCAAATTCAAGGAAGACTTCGCCGCCGCAGGCGCGGGCCAGTTCGGCTCCGGCTGGTGCTGGCTTGTGCAAAACGCCGACGGCTCCCTCGCCGTCACCAAGACCGAAAACGGCGTCAACCCGCTCTGCTTTGGTCAGACAGCCCTGCTCGGCTGCGATGTTTGGGAGCACAGCTACTACATCGACTTCCGCAACAAGCGCCCCGCTTACCTCACCAACTTCCTCGACAATCTGGTAAACTGGGAAAACGTGGCCAGCCGCCTCGGCTAAGCCTCTGTAAAACCAAACCTTTAAGCGCCTCGCAAGCATCCCTTGTGAGGCGTTTTACTTCGAAAGCCCGCCCATGTCCTCGCGCCTGCCCGTCTTTTTCATCGTCATGACCGTGGTGATTGATGCCATGGGCATCGGCCTCATCGTGCCGGTGATGCCCGCGCTCTTGCGCGAGGTTCAGGGGGCCGATCTGGGGCAGGCTGCCGTATGGGGCGGTATTCTCGCCACCTCCTTTGCGGTGATGCAATTTCTGTTTTCCCCTTTGTTGGGGGCGCTTTCCGACCGCTTCGGGCGCCGCCCCGTCCTGCTTGTTAGTCTTTTGGTCATGTCTGCGGATTACGTTGTCATGGCTCTTGCAGGGTCGATCTGGCTATTGCTGGCTGGCCGCCTGATCGGAGGGATCACAGCGGCGACTCACAGCACCGCGATGGCCTATATGGCCGATATTTCGGCCCCGCATGAAAAAGCCGCCCGATTTGGCCTTATCGGGGCCGGTTTCGGGATCGGATTTGTCATTGGCCCGGTTTTTGGCGGGCTTTTGGCCGATTACGGCACCCGTGCGCCTTTTTGGGCTGCGGCGGCGCTGGCGCTGCTCAACGCGGGGCTCGGCTATGTGGTGCTGCGTGAAACCGTGACCCGGCGCAGGGTCAGGCGTTTTGAGGCCCGCCGCGCCAACCCCTTTGGGGCCCTGCGCGCGGTCGCCCGGCTTGACGGGCTCAAACGGCTGCTGGCGGTCTATTTCTTTTTCAATATCGCCACGCATGTTTACCCAGCCGTCTGGGCCTATTTCGTGACCGAGCGCTTCGCCTGGCCAGCAAGCACCATCGGCCTCAGCCTCGGCCTTTATGGCATTGGCTTTGCCTTTGCACAGGGGCTTTTCGTGCGCCCTGCCATGCGGATCCTGGGCGAGCGGCGCGCTGTTGTCACGGGCATGGGCTTTAGCATGGCTTCCTTTCTGATGCTCACTGTCATCACCGATGGCACCTTGCTGCTCTGGCTGATCCCGCTGTTTTCGCTCGGTGCCATCGCCATGCCCGCCCTTCAGGGGGCCATGTCCAAAGCCGCGCCTGACAATGCTCAGGGCGAGCTGCAAGGCGTGCTTGGCTCGCTCGCGTCGCTCTCCATGATCCTGTCTCCATTGATCATGACCCAGGCTTTCGCACAATTCTCCCGCCCTGAGGCCGCGCTCTATCTGCCCGGTGCGCCCTTCTTGTTGGCCGCGCTCATCATGGGTCTGGCGCTCATCCTCTACATCAGCGACAAAACCAGCCGCCATATCCAAAACGCGACGTAACGACGTCGTCATTCAGGCTTGCAGCCCCGCGCAAGGCTTGTCAGGCTCGCTCCAAACAGGGAGAGTCATATGACAACAATCAAAGCCGCCGTTTGCCACGAATTCGGCAAACCTCTGACCGTCGAAACTGTCGAGCTGCGCGCGCCTCAAGACGGCGAAGTCGAAGTCACTCTCGACGCCGTAGCGATCTGCCACTCCGATATTTCCTATGCCGATGGCGCGTGGGGCGGCTCGCTTCCGGCGGTCTATGGCCACGAGGCCGCAGGGCGCATCACAGCCCTTGGCGCGGGTGTCAAAGGCTTTGCTTTGGGCGACAGTGTCATCGTCACGCTCATCCGCGCCTGCGGCACCTGCCCCTCCTGCGCGGGTGGCAAACCCGTCATCTGCCAAACGCCCTATGATGGCGACCACGGCCCGCTCAAAACCGCCGACGGCGGCAAGCTGCACCAGGCCATGGCCTGTGGCGCTTTCGCCGAGAAAGTCGTGGTCGATCAGAGCCAGATCGTCGTTATCCCGCATGAGATGCCCAAAGACGCCGCCGCGCTGATTTCTTGCGGGGTCATCACCGGCGTCGGTGCGGTGGTCAATGCCGCCCAGCTCAGGGCCGGTCAGGATGTCGTGGTCATCGGCGCAGGCGGCGTGGGCCTCAACGCCATTCAGGGCGCGCGCATCGCTGGCGCGCGGCGTATCGTGGCTGTCGACATGAGCGAGGACAAACTCGAGGTCGCCAAGCAGTTCGGCGCAACAGACGGCGTGCTCGCCACCGAAAAATCCCCTTGGCGCGCCGCAAAAGAGGCCATGGGCCGTGGCGCAGATGCCGTGCTTGTCACCGTCGGTGCCCCACGCGCCTATGACGAGGCCCCGCGCTATCTTGCCTATGGCGGCAAGGTCATCATGGTCGGTATGCCCGCAACGGGCGCGTTTTCCAGCTATGAGCCAGCCAATTTCGCCGCCGTGGGCCAGTCCATGATCGGCTCCAAAATGGGCGATACCGTCATCCAGCGCGACATCCCTTGGATGGTCGATCTTTACGGTCAGGGCCGCCTCAAGCTTGATGAGCTGATCTCCAACCGCTTCACGCTTGAGCAGATCAACGAGGCCATCGCCGACACCAAGACAGGCAAGGCCAAGCGTAACGTCATCGTCTTTTAAGCGCGGGAGGGAAACGCCATGCCAGACAGCCTGATCGAAGCCGAAGGCCGCATACTGCGCGTCAACGGGCAACGCTTTCACGCCGTCTGGCTGCGCGACAATGCGCTGGATGCTGAGACCCGCGACCCAAACAATGGCCAGCGCCTCATCACGCTGGCCGACATCCCCGCAGATGTGACGCTCAGCGCAGCGCAAATGACAGGCGACAGTGTTGAAATCACCTTCGCGCCTGAAGAAAAAACCGTCAGCTTCCCCCTCAAATGGCTCAAGGATCACGCCTACGACACCCCTCAGGAGCGCTCCAGAGGCCATATGCCGCCTCAGAGCACCCCTTGGGGCTCTGGTTTGCAGTCTGCCGTTCCTACGGCCCCCCTGGGCGCGCTCAAGGCCTATGAGGCCACGCGCTTTAGCTGGCTTGATGCGATCCGCAGTTACGGCTTCGCCAAAGTCACCGAGATGGAGGGCCGCGAGGGCGAGCTTTTCGAAATCGTCGATCTCTTCGGCTATGTGCGCGAAACAAACTATGGCCGCCATTTTGAGGTGCGCACTGAGGTGAACCCTGTCAACCTCGCCTACACAGGCCTCGGCCTTCAGGCGCATACGGACAACCCCTACCGCGACCCACAGCCCACCCTGCAAGTGCTCGCCTGTTTGGAGAATTCCGCTGAGGGCGGTGAGAACATGGTGGTCGACGGCTTTGCCTGCGCGCTCAGGCTCAAGGAAGAAGACCCCGAGGGCTTCGCCGCGCTCACAAGTCACTCCGCACGCTTTGCCTATACGGGCAGCGCAGGCGTAGCGCTGCACGCGCGCCGCCCGATGATCGAGCTTTTGCCCGAAGGCACGCTGCAAGCCGTGCGCTTCAACGCCCGCTCCGCCGCGCCGATCACCGATGTGCCCTTTGAAGCGATGGAAACCTACTACCGTGCTTACCGCCGCTTCTCCGAGCTGGTCGACAGCGCGGAAATGCAAGTCAGCTTCAAGCTCGCCAAGGGCGAGGCCTTTATCGTTGATAACACCCGCGTTCTGCATGCCCGCAAGGGCTATTCGGGGACAGGCACCCGCTGGCTGCAAGGCTGCTACGCCGACAAGGACGGGCTTCTCAGCACCCTCGCAGCACTTGAGGCCGCCATATGAGCACGCCCCTCACCCGTGATACCATCGTGGCCTTTCTGGGCGATATCTTTGCGCGCTGCGGGCATGAGGAATACCTCGGCGAGCCCGTCACCATGGCCCAGCACATGCTGCAAGGGGCCACTCTGGCGCAACAGCAGGGCCTGCCTGAAGACATCATCGTCGCCGCGCTCTTGCATGACATCGGCCATTTCACCTCCGAGTTCGGCACCTTCTCGATGGAAGACACCGAAGACCGCTTTCATGAAGAAGCCGGTGCAAAGGTTCTGGCCGAGTTCTTCCCCTCGGTCGTCACAGACTGCGTGCGCCACCATGTCGCCGCCAAGCGCTACCTCTGCGCCACGCGCCCGAGCTACTATGACCGCCTGTCTGAAGCCTCGATCCACTCGCTCAATCTGCAAGGCGGCCCGATGAGCCCCGAAGAAGTCACCGCTTTCGAGCAAAACCCGAACCTGCAAAAGATCATCCAGGTTCGCTACCTTGACGAAGCGGGCAAGCATCCGACCATGCAAACCCCCGATTACTGGCATTTTGCCCCGATGGTGCAGCGCATCGTCGATCAGCACCTAGGAGCCTGACCCATGCACCTCAAAGACCTCGATATCATCGTGACAGCCCCTCCTGCGCCCGGCTGGGGCGGGCGCTACTGGATCTTGGTGAAAGTCACGACAGACACGGGGCTTGTGGGCTGGGGCGAGTGCTATGCAAGCTCTGTTGGCCCAAACGCCATGCGCGCGGTGATTGAAGATGTGTTTGCGCGCCATATGGAAGGCGAAAACCCTGAAAACATCGAGTTGATGTTCCGCCGCGTTTACTCCTCCGGCTTCACCCAACGCCCCGATCTGACCGTCATGGGGGCCTTCTCAGGCCTTGAAATCGCTTGCTGGGATATTCTGGGCAAGGCACGCAACCGCCCCGTCTATGCCCTCCTTGGCGGGCGTATGAACGCGCGCATCCGCACCTACACCTACCTCTACCCGCTGCCGCATCACGATATGGACAGCTTCTTCATCGACCCCGACGCCGCCGCCGAAAGCGCGCTGGACTGTGTCGCGCGCGGCTATACCGCCGTCAAGTTTGACCCCGCAGGCCCCTACACCCTGCGCGGCGGCCATATGCCCGCAATGAGCGACATCTCCATGTCCGTCGCCTTCTGCAAAGCCATCCGCGAAGCGGTGGGCGATAAAGCCGACCTCCTGTTTGGCACTCATGGCCAGTTCAACACAGGCGGTGCCATCCGCCTCGGTCAGGCCATCGAGCCTTACTCTCCCCTCTGGTATGAAGAACCAACCCCGCCTGACAATATCGAGGATATGGCCCGTGTCGCGCGCAACGTGCGCATCCCCGTGGCCACAGGCGAGCGGATGACCACCAAGGCCGAGTTCGGCGCTGTCCTGCGCGCAGGCGCTGCCGAAATTTTGCAGCCTGCCTTGGGCCGCGCGGGTGGCATCTGGGAGATGAAGAAAGTTGCCGCCATGGCGGAATGCTACAACGTGCAAATGGCACCACACCTCTATGCCGGGCCTGTTGAATGGGCCGCAAACCTGCATCTGGCCACCTCGATCCCCAATCTGCTCATCGCCGAAACGATCGAGACAGACTTCCACGATGCACTCATTCACGGCTCAATCCGTGTGGAGAACGGCTTTGTGCGCCTTTCTGAAGCGCCCGGCCTGGGAATTGAGGTCAATGAAGAGCTGGCCCGGGCGCACCCCTATCATGGCGAGGCCCTGCATTTGCAGATGCAGGAAGAGCCCTGTGACTATCAAAATGGCAACAATTTCCAAGGCGGCGCACCTGCGACAACCCTCTAACTCGCCAAAACCAAAACGGCGTGATACATAGGGGAAAACCTATGTGAGTAAACCATGCTGCAAGAGCCTTCCGCACCGCCCTCTGAAATGGCCCAGAACGCCGCCGATGCGGCCTCCTATCTCAAGACGCTGGCCCATGAGGGGCGGCTGATGATCTTGTGTCATCTCGGATCAGGTGAAAAATCGGTGGGTGAGCTTGAGCAGCTGCTCGATCTGCGCCAGGCGGCTGTGAGCCAGATGCTGGCCCGCCTGCGCGATGATGGCCTTGTCACCACCCGCCGCGAAGGCAAAACGATTTTCTATGCTTTGGCCGACGAGAAAACCTCGGAGGTCATCTCCATGCTCTACCGCCTTTTCTGCGCCCCCGCTGGCGCAACCTGCCGGTAGCCAAAACTCTCGGTAAATGGCGATCCCGGAAGGACTCGAACCCTCAACCTGCTGATTAGAAGTCAGCTGCTCTATCCAGTTGAGCTACAGGACCGTCAGACGATGTTTTGGGCAAAGCCTGCGCAGAAGGCAATAGCGGAGTGTGCCCAAAGCGGCCCCACCGCAGGATTTTTGAAAAATCCTGGGCCAAGCCGCCGGCGTTTCAGTGGGTCCAGGCGCCGCGGCGGTTGGTGGCAAAATTCTCGCCATAGCCACCGGGGCGGATGTTGGCCTTGCGCGGTTTTGGCTCTCGCACCACAGCCTCAAGGCCATGTGCCTGCGCATACTCAAGTGCGGCGTCTTTGCTCTCAAAGCGCAGCTTCACTTGGGCCTGCGTATCATCAGATGAGGTCCAGCCCATCAAAGGATCAACCTGACGGGGCGACGATGGTGCAAACTCCAGAACCCAGCTTTTCGTCTTGGCTGTTCCCGATTGCATGGCGTTTCGGGCGGGCTTGTAAATGCGTGCGCGCATGGGGAGGCTCCTCTAACTGTCAGAGGTTATCCAAGATTTGCCCTGAGGCTGCAAGACAGAAAAACAAAGGCCTTTATCGTTTGCGCAAACCCGTCATGCGCAAGGCCTTGCAATTTAGCCCCAATAGCTCAAGTTATAAGACTGCACCAATTGCGAGCTCCTCATGCCCCATGTCCACACCGATTCAACGCCCGCCCTCATCAATGCCCCCTCAAGCGATGTGCGCGGCCGCGAAAAGCTCGAAGGCGGCAAGCGTTTTGTGATGCACACACCCTTTACGGCAGCGGGCGACCAGCCCACAGCCATCGCAGAGCTGGCCCAGGGCATCCTTGAGGGCGAACGCAACCAGGTGTTGCTGGGCGCAACCGGCACAGGCAAAACCTTCACCATGGCCAAGGTTATCGAAGAAACCCAGCGCCCCGCTATCATCCTTGCCCCCAACAAAACCCTCGCCGCCCAACTCTACGGCGAGTTCAAAGGCTTCTTCCCTGAAAACGCGGTCGAATATTTTGTCAGCTTCTATGACTACTACCAGCCCGAAGCCTATGTCGCCCGCTCTGACACCTTCATCGAGAAGGAAAGCCAGATCAACGAACAGATCGACAGAATGCGCCACTCCGCCACCCGCGCGCTGCTTGAGCGTGACGATGTCATCATCATCGCCTCGGTCTCCTGTATCTACGGCATCGGGAGCGTTGAAACCTACGGCGCGATGACCCAAGACCTCGAAGTCGGCGAGACCTACGACCAGCGCAGCATCATGGCCGACCTTGTCGCGCAACAATACAAGCGCAACGATGCGGGCTTTCAGCGCGGCTCCTTTCGCGTGCGCGGCGATAGCCTCGAGATCTGGCCTGCCCACCTTGACGACCGCGCCTGGAAACTGAGCTTTTTTGGTGAAGAGCTTGAGAGCATTCAGGAAATCGACCCGCTCACCGGCGAGAAGGCCGGCAATATGGACAAGGTGCGCGTCTACGCCAACTCGCACTATGTCACCCCCAAACCAACCCTTCTGCAAGCCATCCAGCAGATCAAGGCCGAGCTGCGCACCCGCCTTGACCAGCTTGTGAGCGAAGGCAAACTGCTCGAAGCCCAGCGCCTTGAGCAGCGCACCAACTTTGACCTTGAGATGATGGAAGCCCAAGGCTTCTGCAACGGGATCGAGAACTACTCGCGCTACCTCACGGGGCGCAAAACAGGCGAGCCGCCCCCCACGCTGTTTGAGTTCATCCCCGACAACGCCATTGTCTTTGCTGACGAGTCACACGTCTCCGTGCCCCAGATCGGCGGGATGTATAAGGGCGACTACCGCCGCAAATTTACCCTCGCCGAGCATGGCTTCCGCCTGCCCTCGTGCATGGACAACCGCCCGCTCAAGTTCGAGGAATGGGACGCCATGCGCTCCCAGTCGGTTTTTGTCTCCGCGACCCCCTCCAAATGGGAGCTGGAGCAATCCGGCGGCGTCTTTGCCGAGCAGGTCATCCGCCCCACGGGCCTGCTTGACCCCGTGGTCGAAATCCGCCCCGTTGAAACACAGGTCGATGACCTGCTCGATGAGGTCAAACGCGTCGCCGCTCTCGGCCAGCGCGTGCTTTGCACCACGCTGACAAAGCGCATGGCCGAAGACCTGACCGAATATCTGCACGAACAGGGCGTGCGCGTGCGCTACATGCACTCTGACATCGACACTTTGGAGCGGATCGAAATCCTGCGCGATCTGCGGCTTGGCGCGTTTGATGTGCTCATCGGCATCAACCTTCTGCGCGAGGGGCTTGATATTCCCGAGTGTGGGCTTGTGGCCATTCTGGACGCTGACAAGGAGGGGTTTTTGCGCTCCGAAACCTCGCTCATCCAGACAATCGGCCGCGCCGCGCGCAACGCCGAAGGCCGCGTGATCATGTATGCCGACCGAATCACAGGCTCCATGGAGCGCGCTTTGGGCGAAACAGACCGCCGCCGCGCCAAACAGATCGCCTACAACGAAGAACACGGAATCACCCCCGAGACCGTCAAGAAAAACGTCGATGACATCCTCTCCGGCCTTTATCAGGGCGATGTGGATATGAACCGCGTCACCGCCAAGATTGACCCGGCCTTGCAAGGCGGCAACCTGCAAACCGTGCTCGAAGGCCTGCGCCTTGATATGCGCAAAGCCGCCGAAAACCTCGAGTTCGAAGAGGCCGCAAGGCTCAGAGACGAGGTCAAACGGCTTGAAGCTGTGGATTTGGCTGTGTCCGACGACCCGCTGGCGCGCCAATCCGCCGTCGAGGCCGCGGCTGACGAAGCCAAAAAAGCACGCGGCCGCTCAACAGCCGGCCGCCCGGGGCAAAGGGGCGGGAATGTAAAGCGGCGGGGGCGGTAAGCTATTGATATTGAAGAAGGGCACTCCCCTAACTTATTGGCTTCTTCTGTGCGCGGAATCAAGGCCGCAGGCCGCCGCGCAACGGGTCACATTGCTTTTGGCAATGTGACTGGGCCGCCCCACGGCACGGCGATTTGGCTGAAGTATGCGCAATGTAGTGATGTTAGAAGGATTTGGCTGGCATAAAGCGCCATAAACCTACCTTTCAATCGCCGCACCCCGGCCCAACGACGCGCACCTCACTTCCCCGTCACAGTCAGCCCGAGCATACGCCAGCCCTGCATCCCGGGGCGGTAATAATAGAGCTTTTCGGCGGGAAAGCCCGCTTCGATCATGCGGCGCGCGGCGGTGGGCGACTGGCCGCACCACGGCCCGTTGCAATAGAGCGCCGCGCTTTTCACGCCCTCTCCCTCACAGATAAACCCGTCAAAATCAGGCTCGCAGCCCAGCTCGCCCAGCCTGTCGGCGGCCTCCGTATAGGGCACGTTCACAGCCCCCGGAATGGCCCCGCCCGCAAAGTCGCGCGGCACGCGCCCGTCGATCACCACAACTTCGGGATCATTGAGAAATTCCAGAAGCTCCAGCTCGCCAATCGGCGTCACACCGGGCGCCGGAATGATGGGTTGAACGCAAAAATTGGGACATTCCCGCGAGGTCAGCGCCCAGTCACCCGAAATCTTGTTCTCAAGGTCCTGAATACGCGAAATTTTAACCTCTCCTTGCGGCGTTTGCACCGAAACAGAGCGCATGGACTTGGTGATTGAAACATCCTGCGCCTGTGCGGCACTTGCTGCCAGAAAACACGTTAAAACCAAGCGTTTCATCAGAAAATCGCCTCAAACAAACGGGACAAACGGCACGCCACAGCCGGAAAGCATCCCAAGAGCCGTCAAACACAAAAAATATCGCATTATTCTTCCTTTTTTATCCATTTGTAGCCTGCAAAAGCCCAATTGGTCAAAGGAAGCCGGAACAGAGGCGAGCGGAGCGCAGTTTCTCAATCAAAATCGAACAAATCTTCCAAGATATCCGCAAAACCGCTTTTGCGTTTCTTTTTGCGGCTCGTCTCGCGATAACCGCGCGCATCTTCGCGCCGCGAATCATGTTCCGTCTGCGCACTCCGAGCTGGTTCCGGGCGCAGAGCAGGTTCGCTGGCCGCAACGGCGATAATCTTGTCCAATTCGCCCCGATCCAACCAAACCCCGCGACAGCGCGGGCAATAGTCAAGCTCCACACCGCTGCGCTCGGTAATGACAAGCAGTTCTCCGTCAACTGGACATTTCATAGTCGCACCTTTCCTGAGTTTTTAACAAGATAAGGTGCCTTGTGCTGGCTTCAAGCGCGTTAACCAAACCTTCATTCATTTTAAGGAAAGTGAACACCGGATTAAGCATGATGTTCAGATGTGTTCTTTTTTTCCTGCTGGCCTTTGCCAGCACTGCCCTCGCGGGACCTTGGCCACGCGGGGCTGGTAACATTTTCGCCATGACCTCTCTTCAGATCAGCGCGCCAAACCTGGGGACGCCCGCAAACTACTATGTGAGCAACTACATTGAATATGGCCTCACCAAAGAGCTCACACTGGGAACAGACATTGGTCATTCTGTTTCGGGGGACTCAAAGGCGATCTTGTTCCTGCGCAGCCCCATATTTCGCCAGATTACCCCACATCTCTTTGCCGCAGAGTTGGGAATTGGCAAAGTTGCCGAAGACTTTGTTGTCCGGCCAGGCCTGACCTACGGACGCAGTTTTTCAAATGGCACAGGCTCGGGCTGGATGACCGTTGATATTTTGTTGGAACACCATTTGGGGCGCAATCGAACGGATAGAAAACTTGACTTAACCTACGGCAGAAACCATCGCGGTGGCTTCAAATCGATGTGGCAAATTCAGGCGGGTCGCCAAAGAGGTGACCCAAGTTTTTTGCGCATAGCGCCGTCGTTTGCTTTGCCCATGGGCCCGTCTGCGCATTTTGAGCTCGGCGCTTCCGTCGCTCTGACCGGCGGGCGCGAATACGGGCTAAAGATCGGACTTTGGAAAGCGTTTTAGGGCGAGGCGCGCCAACGCCCCACCCTATAGAACAAGCCTAAATTGGTGTATCCATCCGCATCGTCACGACGACCTGGCCGCGCACTGGCTGCTCCCAATTGACATAAACCTGATCGTTGTTGGTTCCTTGAGAAATATCGACATAAGGCATGTCAAACCGCTTCACATTGGAGGCGTTGCGGATGGCCCCTTCTGCAACCACAGATTCTACCTTGCGAACCCAACCTCCGAACGGAAGCTGCGGACTTCCCGAGATAACCCAACGGTCACTCTCGGTCTGCTCTGTATGCGAAAACACCAGCGGGTTGACCGTTGCCACGTCAACAGCTGCATACATGTTGTCACGCCAGACAATATTTTTCATGCGGCTATAGTTGAAGTCGGCAAAGCTGGTATCAATTCGCTCCACCCGCTCAATTGATCCACCGATAATTCGGAAGAAATTGCCCTGCACATTCAACCCATTGATGAAGTGACCACTGCCATGAGGTTTGACAACAAAGTAGCTGAACCAAGGCGCCACATGGCTTGCGAGGAAAATATTGTTGGAGATGTTGAGCTGGCTAAACGAATACTCCGCACTAAACCCAGGTTCGTCATCATGTTCATTGGTCCACTCGATAAAACAGTTGTCAATGTAGTTGCCATCAATCGTCGCGCGCGTGTTGGAGCCCGTAAGCACAAGCCCCCCGAGGCGCAATCCATTGGTTTCCCCATCGCCCTGAAAGAAATGGTTGCCCGTGATAATCGAGCCGGACCCCCCAATGACAGCAAAATGGCGGAATTTGACCGCCCGATTGTTGCGCAACTTAATATCGTTGCCATTGGTATTCAGAGCAATGGTGGTCCGATCTTGCGAGGGCACTGGGTTTTCATTTGAGAGAAATTGGCACCTGTCCACATGAAGCCCTTGGCACCCCTCCCCTGGGCTGGTGATGCCACGATCTTTTGGGCCTGTAAAAAAGCAGTTTTCGACAGAAAAAATCAGCCCTGTCGGCGCGAGAAGAATACCGCTGGCCTCTCCTTGAAGGCGAAACTCTATATCTTCAAGCGAGAAGCGATCCAGATCCTGCATCCCCGAAAAATCCAGGACGTATTTGAAACGGCGGAAGGTATAGTTTTGGGTGCCCTCGGCATCATAAAGCCGTTTGGACAGCGTGATTTCTTGGGCCGCAATGTTTTTTGCACGGACGTATACTTCACGCCCAACACCATTTCCTTCCACCAAAGCACCAACAGGAATAGTCGCAATATTTGTGACCCCAGTTAGTTTGAAGCTGTTTGAGCTTGAATAAGTTCCCTGCCCTGAGAAGACCTCCGTATCCCAAGCGGCCCCAGACTTTACGTCAAATTGACCGCTGTGGATGTGACGGCGCGTTGAATAAGTATCACGTCCAACAACCGCTTGCACATCAATGGGTTGCGTGATGCTGATGCGGCGGCCACCCATATTCAGGGATTCATGATCAGAGCTGCCAAACAGAGCTTGCAGTGCTTTCTTGAAAGCAAGTTCTTCATCGCCAAACGCGTCGATATAGGCCGGCAAATCAAAGTTCTTAGTCAGGGCAAAAGCATGATCGTCCGCCATGGTGATGGTGCCCTCAAAGCGAACACGGTGCTCAAATGTGATGCTGTCTCCGAGAAAGTAAGTGCCCTTGGACACAAGAATGCAACGGCCATCCGCCGCCGCATCCGCCGCCTCAAAGGCGGCCAAATCATCTGAAACACCATCGCCGACGGCACCAAAATCTCGCACATCCACCATCGCGAGCATATCGCGTAGAAACGCGCTTGTGATGTCTTCTACGACGATATCATCAATGCGCACGACTCCACCCGTTGTCCCACTCAAATCAAGGCCAATATGGGCAAAGGCTGCCTCACGCCCCCAAGCCAGATCCACTCCGCTTCGGTTGCCCATGCCAATAATCGCTGAAACTTCGTTCACCTCACCGTAAGAGCTCAGAGGCACCTCTGGTCCTTGCTCGATCACCCCGGCCAAATGCCCTCCCGAGGAAGATCCCGCCCAAGCCGCTATTCTGACGCTGGGCAGCGGACCACTGACAGCTTTCACCTTTGCACGGACTTGAAGGTAGCACCCGGGCAGAATGGGTGTCTGCGCCATAGACCGCAGTTTTTGGGTGGCATCCGATTTTACAAGCTCAAGGCAGCCACCAAAGTCAGGGTCTGCGGGCACAAAGGCAGCGTTCGGGCTGTTGGCATAGGTATCAGAGCCAGGCGTTCCGTTTTGACTTGACCAAAGATCAAGACCATCCACGAATTTTGGCGGCATCAGCTGCACACCGTCCGTAATCACTTTGTTCATAGTGTCCCTTTCCTCGCCCGCAAAGGCAGATTGAGCATTCAAAATCTTGCGGTAACCCGCAGAGTTCAGGGAATTATCTATGAATGGTTAACAGTGCCTCACAGCAGCGCGCGCTGCGCGCGCGTAGCCGGCTGAGAGCAGGCCTGCGATGCCACGGTGCTCAACGGTTGGTCAGAGCGGCCTTTACTTTGGCGCCAGCCGCACCAAAATCTATCTGACCGGTGAATTTTGACTTCAACTCGCCCATAACCTTGCCCATGTCACGAATACTTTCGGCGCCCGTGTCGGCGATTGCCTGTGCAATCGCTTCTTCTGTTTTTTCGGCGTTCAGCTGCTGTGGTAAAAACTCGTTAATTATAACAACCTCCGAGAGCTCACGTTCGGCAAGGTCAAGCCGGTTACCCTCTTCATAGACCCGCGCACTTTCTTGGCGCTGCTTCACCATCTTAACCAAAATAGCCAAGACCTCCTCATCACTCACGCCGCTGTCATTGCCTTCGCTGCGCACGGCAATATCTCTATCTTTGATCGCAGCGCTGATCAGGCGAAGCGTCGACAGGCGCGCGCTGTTCTTGTCTCGCATAGCCTGCTTGAGTGCGGCTGTAATTTCTTCGCGCATGATTGAATCGCCTTTAAGCTAGGTTGAGGATCAGCTTATCAACATTAACGAAGACTGGGCCCCGAGACAACAGGCGCATGAGGCCTTGACGCTCGCGGGCCTCAGACGTAGGAATGCGCCAATTTACTGGCTGGAGTGACCCAAATGGCGCAGGCAACCCCCTCGCATCCGACAGCATGTCTTGCACTTGCTGACGGAACAGTTTTTTACGGACACGGGTTTGGGGCAACGGGACAGTGTGTTGCCGAGCTTTGCTTCAACACAGCCATGACAGGCTATCAAGAAATCATGACTGACCCCTCATATGCTGGGCAGATCGTGACATTTACCTTTCCCCACATTGGTAATACGGGCGTCAATACAGAAGACAACGAGACAGCAGACCCTGTTGCAGAAGGCATGGTTGTCAAATGGGATCCAACATCCCCCAGCAATTGGCGCGCAACAGAAGATCTTTCAAACTGGCTGGCGGCGCGCGGACGTATTGCTATCGGTGGTGTTGATACCCGTCGTTTAACGCGTGCCATTCGGCAACAGGGCGCACCACATGCCGCTCTGGCGCACGATCCAAGCGGCAATTTTGATACGAGCGCCCTTGTGGCTTTGGCCAAAGGCTTTAGCGGCTTGGAAGGTCTTGATCTCGCCAAAAAGGTCACATGTGCGCAAACCTACCAATGGAACGAAATGCTTTGGGCCTGGCCAGAAGGCTACACAGCACAAGAAGCGCCAAAATACAAAGTTGTTGCTCTCGATTACGGGGCGAAACGCAACATCCTGCGGTGTCTTGCCTCAGTTGGCTGTGACGTGACGGTGTTACCAGCTACAGCAACTGCCGAAGACGTGCTTGCACACAAGCCGGATGGCGTATTTCTGTCAAACGGACCGGGAGACCCGGCCGCCACAGGCGCCTATGCCGTTCCGATGATCCGCGAAATTTTGGACACAACAGACTTGCCGATTTTTGGCATTTGTTTGGGGCATCAAATGTTGGCGTTGGCTTTGGGCGGGAAAACGATCAAGATGAACCACGGGCACCACGGAGCCAACCACCCCGTGAAAGATGTCGACAGTGGCAAAGTTGAGATCACCTCAATGAATCACGGCTTTGCGGTTGATGCGCAAACACTCCCCAAAGGGGTGCGCGAAACCCATATATCGCTCTTTGACGGGTCAAATTGCGGGATCGCGCTTGAAGGCAGGCCAGTTTACTCTGTCCAGCACCATCCGGAAGCAAGCCCAGGCCCGCAAGATAGCTTTTACCTGTTTGAGAAGTTTGCCGGCTACATGGCGGCGCGTTAACTATTTAAGAGCAGCTGGTAACATCTTGTTAAGATTTAGTTAACGGCCAGTTAACCAAATTCACATACCCTCAACCAGTCATAGTTTTGTTTGGGTGAGTGTTCCGCGATGCAACCGTTAAAGCGCAGGCCTTCTGGTGTTCAAGGCGATTTTGGGCATTACCTTTTGGACGCCGGCTTAATCAGCCCCAGTGCATTGATGGCCGCAGTCACCGAAGCTCGCCGCCTTGATACCAGTGTTGAGCGCTGCTTACGCCAGCAAAGCGTTCTAACCCCGGATGAAATCGTCAACGCCCACGCAGCTTTTTTGCGCCTCCCGCTGATTGACCTCACTGCCAGCCCCCCTGATCAGACCTTATCTGCTCTTTTTGATCCGGGGGTCTTGCTGCGCTACGCCATCATTCCCTGGCAAAAAAACAATGGCCAGATAACACTTCTTGCCTCTTGCCCTGAAAGCTACCGAGATTTTTTGGCTCACCATGTGAAGGATCGCTCAAAATTCACTTTCGCTTTTGCAGAGCATGACAAGATCATCGATTGGATCACAACACACCATAAATCTGCGCTGCGCACGCGAGCATCAGCGCGCGTATCAGAAGACTTCAGCTGCCGCACATGGCAACACCACACAAGCCGCAAGCGTTTGGTTATGACGATTCTTGCACTGCTCGCATTTGTGGGTGCCATTGCAGCCTTCCCGCGCCTTGCACTCGGAATTCTCACCATTTGGGCCGTGACAACATTGATCATTTCCGCAGTTATGCGCCTTGTCTCGTATATCGCCGAAATGTCAAAGCAACCTGAGCAAACACCCCCAACCTGCCCCGAAAAAGACCTCCCGCGCATCTCAGTCATGGTCCCTCTGTTCAAGGAGCGAGAAATAGCCACAGCGCTTCTTGTGCGCTTAAAGCGCTTGACCTATCCGAAGGCCCTGTTGGACGTTATTCTGGTTGTGGAAGAAAATGACGAGCTGACACAGGAGGTCTTGAGATCTTGTGAGCTGCCGCCGTGGCTCTCAGTTGTGGAGGTGCCCGAAGGTGTGCCCAAAACAAAACCACGCGCGATGAACTATGCTTTGGACTTTTGCAAAGGTGACATTGTCGGTGTTTGGGATGCCGAAGATGCTCCGGCAGCCGATCAATTGCATGTTGTGGCCGATTATTTTCACTCCGCGGGCGAGGATCTTGTGTGCCTTCAAGGTGTCTTGGACTATTATAACAGCCGTCAAAACTGGCTCGCACGCTGTTTTACCATCGAATACGCCGCATGGTTTAGGTTAATTTTACCCGGCATGGCGCGGCTTGGCTTTATTATCCCCCTGGGCGGGACCACTTTGTTTTTCAGGCGCGATGCGCTGGAAAAGCTCGGTGGATGGGATGCACACAATGTCACCGAGGATGCTGATCTCGGATTTCGCCTCGCCCGTTATGGCTATCGAACAGATGTCATCCCTACTCGTACGGGGGAGGAAGCTGTTTGCCGCCTTTGGCCCTGGGTGCGTCAGCGCTCTCGCTGGCTCAAAGGCTATATGGTGACTTATCTTGTTCATATGCGCAGCCCAAGGCGTCTCATGCGAGAGATCGGAGTTTGGCGCTTTTGCGGTGTGCAGGCGCATTTCGTGACGGCTCTATCACAATTCATACTGGCCCCCATCTTGTGGAGTTTCTGGCTGGTCCTATTGGGCCTGCCCCATCCTCTTGAGGCTTTTGTCTCGCGCGATATTCTATTGGCGCTTGGTGCCAGCTTTCTGGTTATTGAATTGATCAATGCGCTCATCAATGCGACCGCGGTATCACGCCCCACGCTGCGCCATCTGTTTATCTGGGTGCCCACGATGCATTTTTACTACCCGCTCGGGGCGATGGCCGCCTACAAGGCCCTTCTGGAACTGCTGGTCAAACCCTTTTACTGGGACAAGACACAGCATGGGCATTCCTTGAAAGCTCTGGAAAACGGCGTGCGTAACACGCCCTCTCGCTTACGTCCCGGCGTCAAGCTTGAGGCGCGTAATGAAGGCTTTTGATATGTGGGACTTCAAAGCTTCGCGCGCTTTGTGCTCATCACGCGCCTCTATTGCACGCACAATCATATCGTGCTCCTCTAGAGCCTTCCCGCTGCGCCCTTCGGCCGCCAACGAAGTTGTCGCCATCAGCGCCATCGATTGATGCACCAGATTGAGCTGTTGCACCAAAAACCTGTTGTGTGACGCCAAATGTATCTGATGGTGAAACCTACGGTTGGCCTGTGCCAGCGCATTTGGGCTGTCAACCAGGGCACGGTCCTCTTCAATCATATCGCGCAGAACGCGCATTTCCTCATCCGTTGCATGACGCGCAGCAAGCTGAGCGGCCAACCCTTCCAGCTCGGTGCGCACGGCATATAGCTCAGCCATCTGATTGTGATCCAATGAGGCAACAATCAAACTGCGCCCGTCGCGTGTCAACAGAGACTGTGTCTCCAAACGTTGCAAAGCCTCTCGAATGGGCGTGCGCGAGACCCCGAAACGCTCGGCCAGCTCGTTCTCAACCAAGCGATCTCCGGGCCGATAAACTCCTCTGTCAATAGCCTCAAGGATAAGCCCATAAGCGTCTTTCTGTGATGTTTTTACTTCTTTCATAGAGGCCCCCTTTGGCATCCCGTTACCCTATCGCGGCAAGAAAAAGGTGCAAGTCCGCATCCGTTGCAAAACCTCATAGGCTTGGGTAACCCTCTGCAAATGAATAGACAACTCTTCAGCCATATCGACACCTGGGTCTTTGACCTCGATCATACGCTCTATCCGCCGCAAATGGCGCTTTTTGACCAAATTGAACGCAAAATGACAACTTACGTCATGCGAGAACTGACGGTTTCACAACAGGAAGCCGATCAGCTGCGACAAAATTACTGGGCGACTTACGGCACAACGCTTGCGGGTTTGATGACACATCATGCAGTTGATCCCATCCCTTATCTTGAGGAGGTTCATGATATTTCTTTTCATCCGCTTCAAGAGGACCCAGATCTCAGGGCCGCTCTTGAGGGTTTGCCTGGTCAAAAAATTGTCTACACAAATGGCACTCAGCCCTATGCTGAAAAAGTGTTACAGGCCCGCGGACTGGAAGGTGTTTTTGATGCTGTCTTCGGGATAGAACATGCAGAGTTTGAACCCAAACCGCGCAGGCGTGCCTTTGAGCGTGTGTTTAGAACCGCAAAGCTCAACCCTCGCAAGTCAGCTATGTTTGAAGATGTTCCACGCAACTTGATCGTGCCACATGCCTTGGGAATGCGCACAGTGCATGTCGCTCCCCAACCTGAAACCGCAGATCATATTCACCACCACACAAACCACCTTTCCACGTTCTTGGATACGCTGCGTGAAGCCTGAAATTCGTGACCGCTAAACTGCGACAGATTGCACAACCCGGCTGTCGTGGATTGCGCTGTTTTCACGCGCCCCAACACCTTGGAAAGCCGCGAACTCCAAGCTAACTTGCAGGCATCTATTGGAGCTTGATCATGCAGCACAGTCAAACAGATGTTTTTGTCGCAGGTGGCGGCATAGCAGGTATGATCACGGCTCTGAGCTTTGCAGCGCTTGGCTTTGAAGTGGTCTGCGCAGATCCCGATACCCCCATCACTGAAAGAACCGCGCATAACGCAGACATGCGCAGCACCGCCTTCTTGCAACCAGCAAAGAGCCTGTTGTCTGAAATTGGCCTATGGGAACATCTGGCAAAAGAGGCCGCACCGTTACAAATTATGCGAATAATAGATGCAGGAGGGGTTACGCCAGAACCTCGCATCCAATCAGAGTTTGATGCGCGTGAAATATCAGACCAGCCTTTTGGTTGGAATTTCCCCAATTGGCTGTTGCGGCGGGAATGCGTCAGCATGATACGCCAGCATCAGAATATCACATTCAAAACAGGTGTGTCGGTCGATACCGTCTTCACGCGCACATCCTGCGCTCTTGTCACGCTCAGCTCAGGAGAGACCATAGAAGCCCGTCTTCTGGTAGCTGCCGACGGGCGAAACTCCGCAGTCCGCAAATCCGTTGGCATAAACGTCAAAACGCTACGATACGGACAAAAAGCGCTCGCTTTTTCGGTTCAACATCCGCTAGCGCACCAGAATGTCTCAACTGAAATCCACCGCTCCGGCGGCCCGTTTACGCTTGTGCCACTTCCTGATCACGATGGCCTCCCAGCCTCCGCCGTTGTCTGGATGGAGCGTGCACCTGAAGCTTTGCGCCTGCAAAACCTTCCTGTCGCTGATTTTGAGGCCGCTCTCAATGAACGCTCTTGCGCGATACTTGGGCCACTTAAACTGACAAGTCCCCGCTCTCTTTGGCCGATCATTTCACAGTATGCAGACAACATGTCAGCCCAACGCACCGCCCTTGTCGCAGAGGCTGCCCATGTTGTGCCCCCCATCGGGGCGCAAGGGCTTAACATGTCGCTTGGGGATGTCCGAAGCTTGTTTGACTTGGCGAAAGCCGAACCAGAAAACCTCGGAAACACTCAAATGCTCCGCGCATACCATCGCAGCCGACACGCCGAGGTGCGCACCCGTATTTTAGGAATCGACGCGCTCAACCGAGCCTCGATGGTCGCAGCGCGCCCGCTGCGCGACATCAGAGCTTTCGGGCTCAGCGCGCTATATGGCTTCAAGCCTGTCCGCCAAGCCCTCATGAAAGCAGGCCTTGGCGTCAAGCTTTAGAGCACTTTGTCGAGGACAGTTTTGAGGCGCTCCACGGTTGCGTCCACATCATAAAGTTTATCAAGCCCAAAAAGCCCTAGCCGGAATGTCATAAAATCAGCGGGTTCGTCGCAAGCCAGCGGAACACCCGCCGCAATTTGCATACCCTGTGCTGCAAATTTTTTGCCATTCTGAATGTCAGGATCACTGGTATAGCTAACGACAACACCCGGAGCACCAAACCCCTCGGCTGCAACCGAGCGAACGCCCTTGTTCGCAAGGAGCGCGCGGACACGCTCTCCCAACTCCCATTGCGCCGTCTCTAACCTGTCAAAGCCAAATTTTTTCGTTTCCTGCATCGTGTCGCGAAACGCCGTCAAAGCATCGGTTGGCATGGTGGCGTGATAGGCGTGACCACCGTTTTCATAAGCCTTCATGATGTCCCGCCATTTTTTCAAATCTATGGCAAAACTGTCAGATACCGTATGCTCCAAACGCTCGGTAGCGCGCTCCGATAACATGACAAGACCCGCAGAAGGCGATGCGGACCATCCTTTCTGAGGCGCGGAAATCAAAACATCAACGCCGGTTTTGCGCATATCAACCCATGCGCATCCTGAGGCAATACAATCCAGCACCAACAAAGCCCCAACTTCATGAGCGGCTTCGGCCAAAGCTGTGATATAGTCTTCTGGCAAAATAAGCCCGGCCGATGTCTCAACATGCGGTGCAAAAACTACATCAGGTTTTTGTGCTTTGATGGCTGCCGTCACTTCCGCAAGCGGCGCAGGGGCAAAAGGTGTTTGAGCACCATTTCCCGTCTGACGCGCCTTGAACACGCTCACCTGCTCAGCGAAATTGCCCGCGTCAAATATCTGGCTCCACCGGAAAGAGAACCAACCGTTGCGCACCACCAAAGCATGAGCGCCAGCGCCAAATTGGCGCGCGACAGCTTCCATCGCATAAGACCCTCCCCCGGGAACCAAGGCCACAGCATCTGCATGATAAACCTCTTTTAACATATCAGAGATATCGTTCATGACGGCTTGGAAACGCTGGCTCATATGGTTGAGGGAGCGGTCCGTGAAGACAACTGAAAATTCATCAAGACCCTGAGGGTCAACTGTTTGCAAAAGAGCCATTGGCCATCTCCGTTACGCGATTTTCTACTTTGGGTAGCAGCAACTTTTCCATCCGCCTAGCTCAAATTGGGCCTGGGCGCCGCTCCTCACTCAGCAAAACATTGGCTTCAACTTCGCCCGCACCAGGCAAAGTCATGATCCTGCGCCGCAGGACACGCTCAAAATCAGGGATATCACGCGCAACAACCTTGAGGCGGTAATCATACAGCCCCAACACATGTTCGACACTCAAGACCTCGGGGATAGCTGATACCGCCCGCTCAAAATCCTCGAGGCTAACACGCCCTTTCGTCGCCAGCTTGACGCCAAGAAAGACCGTTACTCCCAGCCCAAGCTTCTCCCTGTCCAGCACAAGCTTTCGCCCCTTGATGACACCAACCTCCTTGAGCCGTTGAATGCGCCGCCAGGTTGCGGGCTGAGACAGGCCAAGCCTTTCTCCCAGAGCTTTGCTGCTTAAGCGCGCATCTTGCATCAGAGCGCGCAACAATACTTTATCAGCGTCATCCAGTTCCATCATATTGGAAGGCTCTCATCTGTCTTGATCTGCGCGACATGCATCAAGGCTTCAATGTCAGAGATATGTGGCAAAGTCA
The DNA here is from genome assembly GCF_937123735.1 of uncultured Lentibacter sp. GTDB lineage: Bacteria > Pseudomonadota > Alphaproteobacteria > Rhodobacterales > Rhodobacteraceae > Lentibacter. Next base: position 23,306 of record NZ_CAKZKL010000050.1, on the reverse strand, counting down.
GAATGCGCTGACGATAGACGAGCTGATAATGCGCCATATCCCGTGCTATCACCGACAAACGCACGTCAACACGCCCCAGGAATGTCTGAATTTCCAGGATCTCAGGCACTTCACGCGCGCTCCGAATAAAGAGATCGAATGCATTGGTCTGGGTTTTATCCAGAGTGATCCGCAGGCTTACCTCCACAGCAAAGCCAAGCGCCTGCCAATCCACGACGGTTTCTTGCCCAATGATCACGCCGTGGCTTTCCATCTTCTCCAATCGCCGCCAACAGCTTGCCGCCGTCACGGCGCAACGCTCAGCCAGCTCAGCCACCGAGATGTCAGGAGCCGCTTGAAATTGTCGCAATATGCGCCTATCCAAATCATCAAGCATAAATTTTCCAAGTTAGATGAAGATACGAATAAATAATCCACATTTATGTCTTTTGCAACGAATTTTGAAAATCTCTGACAGGGCAAAACAACTATCTCTTTGCAAACCAAAGCCCCAACAAAAGGATCCTCCGATGCGCGTTTATTATGATCGTGATTGTGACATTAACCTCATCAAAGACAAGAAAGTCGCCATCCTTGGCTACGGCTCCCAAGGACACGCCCATGCGCTCAATCTGCGCGATTCTGGCGCCAAGAACCTTGTGGTGGCCCTCCGCGAAGGCTCGGCAAGTGCCAAAAAGGCGGAAGGCGAAGGCCTCACCGTGATGGGCATCGCCGAAGCCGCAGCATGGTGTGATGTGATCATGTTTACTATGCCCGATGAGCTTCAGGCCGAAACATACAAGAAATACGTTCACGATAACATCAAACCCGGCGCCGCCATCGCGTTTGCACACGGGCTGAATGTTCACTTTGGTCTCATTGAGCCAAAAGAGGGAATCGACGTCATCATGATGGCGCCCAAAGGTCCGGGCCACACGGTGCGCGGCGAGTATACCAAAGGCGGTGGTGTGCCTTGCCTTGTTGCTGTTGACCGCGACGCAACGGGCAAGGCCCTCGAAATCGGTTTGAGCTATTGCTCGGCGATTGGCGGCGGACGCTCGGGTATCATTGAGACCAACTTCCGTGAAGAGTGCGAAACTGACCTCTTCGGGGAGCAGGCGGTTCTCTGCGGTGGCCTTGTTGAACTGATCCGTTGCGGATTTGAAACGCTTGTTGAAGCCGGATATGCCCCCGAAATGGCCTATTTTGAGTGCTTGCATGAAGTGAAACTCATCGTGGACCTCATCTATGAAGGCGGCATCGCCAACATGGATTACTCGATCTCCAACACTGCCGAATATGGCCAGTATGTGACCGGTCCGCGTATCCTCAAGTATGACGAGACAAAAGCCCGTATGAAAGAGGTTCTGGCTGACATCCAACAAGGCAAATTCGTGCGTGATTTCATGCTGGAAAATGCCGTTGGCCAGCCAACCCTCAAAGCCTCGCGTCGCGCCAATGACGAGCATATGATCGAGGAAACCGGTGCGAAGCTACGCGGGATGATGCCTTGGATCTCAGCGGGCAAAATGGTCGACAAAGAGAAAAACTAAATTCTCGCGCACACAAGTTCGGAGAGGGCGCCCCTAGCTGGCGCCCTTTCAACATGATACGCTCCGGCTCATAGCGGGCGCGCCTGTGTTCCACCAGTTTCGCTCACATCGAAAGGCGCGCCTCTGTCACAGCCCCCCAATATAACAGCCGCGAGTTGGCTCATGGTTGCAGCTCTGGGCTTGACTTGGGGGGGCACCTTTCTGGTCATCGAACTGGCTCTTGAGACCTTGACCCCTTTTTGGATCGCCGCAGCGCGGATCAGCATTGCGACACTGCCCACAGTGCTTGTGTGGCGCGTCTTGGGTGGCAAACTCTGGCGCACTGAAGAACGGGCCTGGGCTTCGCTCGTATGTGTCGGCGCGTTGTCCTCGGCTGTTCCGTTCATGCTGCTCAGTTGGGGTCAGCAATTTGTAACTTCGGGTTTTGCAGGTGTTTCGATGGCCGCAGTCGCACTTCTGGTGCTGCCGCTGGCACATTTCTTTGTTCCGGGAGAACAGCTGACACAGCGCAAAGTTCTTGGCTTCGTGATTGGTTTTTTAGGTGTTGTGATCCTGATTGGCGGGCAGGCGTTCAGCTCGACCGGCGTTCATTTGGAAACCCCCGGGCGAATAGCCTGTGTTTGCGCAGCCTGCTGCTACGCCGTCAGTTCGGTCGTCATGCGCCGCTTGCCTCCAATTGACCCAATCGGGCTGGCCGCAGTGCCGTTGCTTTTTGGCTCGGCCCTGATCATCCCGACAGCTTTCATGAGCGAAGGCATCCCCCCCATGCCGGACGCCCGCACGATTGCGATTCTGTGCTTCCTCGGGCTTGTTCCAACGGCAGGCGCAAATTTCCTGCGTGTTTGGGTCATCAGAACAGCAGGCCCCGTCTTTATGAGCCTGACCAATTATCAGGTTCCTGTCTGGTCTGTGGTGCTGGGCGCAGTTTTCCTCTCAGAGCCTCTCCCTCAAAGCCTGCTTTTAGCGCTCACGCTGATCTTGGCCGGCGTGGGCTTAAGCCAATTCAGCGCCTTAAAAAGAGTATTTGTGCGCTCTTGAACTTTTTGAAAAGCCGCAGCTTTCAGCAGGCTCAGTGCGCTATAAGACCTGCTCAACAGCGGTGACAATCGCTTCTACCGATTGGCTTAACAGATCTTCATCTTCACACTCCGCCATTACTCGGACAAGTGGTTCGGTTCCCGATTTGCGAATAAGCAAGCGCCCGCGGCCAACAAGGTTCTGCTCTACACGCGCAATTTCCGCCTTCACAGAAGCCTCTTCAAGCGGCATCTGACCCGATTGAAAGCGCACATTCTTCAAAAGCTGCGGCACTTTTTCAAAGACGTGCGCCAGCTCGGAGGCCCGCTTGCCAGACCGCACCATCTCTGCCAAGAATTGCAGCGCGGCCATCAAGCCATCCCCTGTGGTCGCATAATCTGTCATCACAATATGACCAGATTGCTCACCACCGAGATTAAAGCCCCCCGCACGCATCCTCTCAACGACATAGCGATCCCCGACGGCCGTGCGCTCAAGGCCAACGCCTTGGGCATTCAGGAATGTTTCAAGGCCCAAGTTTGACATCACTGTCGCAACCAAAGCCTTGCCAGAAAGCCGCCCCTCTGCGGCCCAGCGGCTGGCGAACAACCCCATGATCTGGTCACCATCGGCAACAGCCCCGGTCTCATCTATGAGCACCACTCGGTCCGCATCTCCATCCAGGCATATCCCCAGATCAGCGCCATGGGCCACCACGGTTTCCGAAGCAATCCGCGGTTTCGTCGAACCGCAGTCTTTGTTGATGTTAAAACCATCCGGCGATACCGCAAGAGGGATAACCTCGGCACCAAGCTCCCAAAGAACCTCAGGTGCCGCTCGGTAAGCGGCCCCGTTTGCGCAATCGACAACAATCTTCACGCCATCCAGGCGCATCCCCGACGGAAAAGTTGATTTCACTCTCTCAATGTAGCGAAACCGTCCATCATCTATGCGCTTTGCACGGCCAATATTGCGCGATTGGGCCGGCTCTGCCCCAAGCTTTACAAGGGCCTCAATTTCAAGCTCAGCTTCGTCCGAAAGCTTGAACCCGTCTGGCCCAAAAAACTTAATGCCGTTGTCCACAGCGGGGTTATGGCTGGCCGAAATCATCACACCAAGGTCGGCACGCATTGAGGTCGTCAACAGGCCAACTGCTGGGGTTGGGATCGGGCCCAACAAAAGCACGTTCATTCCGGTGCTGGTCAAGCCGGCAGTCAGGGCGCTTTCAAACATGTAACCAGAAAGGCGCGTGTCTTTTCCGATGACAACACGGTGGGCCACAGATTTATCTTTGCGGAAATACCGTCCAACAGCAGCGCCAATTTTGAGAGCCATTTCGGCGGTCATCGGATAGGTGTTTGCTGTGCCACGCACCCCATCTGTTCCGAAGAGTTCTCGTGTCATCCATAGTCTCCTTGCACCGACGCCATCCATAACTTTACAGCCTGATTTGTTTCACCAACATCATGGATACGCAAGAGCTGAACGCCCTGTGAGAGCGCAGCCAAACCAACCCCAATAGACCCGGGGGCGCTCTTTTCAGGCGCGTCCACTTGGCCGATTTTTCGAATGAATCCTTTGCGGGACACGCCAAGAAGGATCGGACAGCCCAAACTGTGAAAGAGGCTGATTTTCTCAAGCAGCTTGAGATTATGTGACAGTGTTTTGCCAAACCCGATACCTGGATCAACAACAATCTGCGTCGCAGGCACGCCAGCAGCTTTGAGGGCAGAAATACGCTCTTCAAGGAAATCATACACATCCAACACAACATCATCATAGCGCGGATCAAGCTGCATGGTATCCGGCGCGCCCTGAGAGTGCATGACGAAGACACCGGCATGACGCTCAGCGCAAAGCGGCGCAAGAGCGCTATCAAACGTGAAGCCAGACACGTCATTTACAAGGACGGCCCCGCTGTCGAGCGCGGCTGCCGCAACACCTACTTTACGTGTATCAATAGAAACGGGTGCGCTCAAAGATCCGCAAATCGCCTCAATGATCGGAGCTGTGCGCGAAATTTCATCCTCTACCGCGACTTCCAAAGCCCCTGGGCGCGTGCTTTCTCCGCCGATATCAATAATGTCTGCCCCTTGTGTGAGCATGTATTCTACATGCCGGCGCGCAACCTCGGGCTCAACAAAGAGCCCACCATCGCTAAAGCTATCAGGGGTGACGTTGAGAATACCCATCAACCGTGGGCGTTCAAGAGACAGGCCCGCGATAGCAGGCCGGGGGCGGCACAACAGGTCCAGGATTGATTGGGGGGCTTGCGCCGCAGAGATCACGAAGCCAGCCCGGTTGCGCTCCAAGACTTCAAGCTGCGTAAACCAGCCCCAGCCTCCCGCCAAGGGGAGGCTTCCTTCGGGCCGCAGCGGCCCGACCTGCACCAGAGGGCGAAAATAGACTTTGCTCATATGTCCCGGGCCACCCACCGCACATCACACTCGCGTCTCGGAAAGACTGACATTTACAATATCGAATGGCTTCTCCGAACTCTTCACGGCTGACCCCAAAGACACAAACTGCGCTGCTTCCATTTCTTCTGCAAACCACAACGCAAGCGCCAAAGCATTCTGGGGCTCTGCGTCAGGCCCATCAACGGCATCCAGAACAATTTTGGAAGGTGCCCAAACGCTGATCTGGCCGTTTTCCATTGCCCAATCAAGCTCGGTGCGGGTTTGCACGACAACACAGCGTTGATCACGCCCTGCCAACACCCAGGCGTTTTGTTCTATCGCCAAAAGGTCTATGCGACGCTGTGCCAGGGGCGCGGCTGAGCGTGGGGCCGGCTCGGCAGGCCCGTCTAAACAGATCAACACGGGCCGCTCTTGCGCCACAATCTGATCAAGCCAGCCCTTGAGATTTTCCGACGCTATCGCCGCATTTGAAAGGTAGACAATCGTAGGATGCAATTTTTCCTGAGGAGCCATCGGAACATTGGCCTCAGAGACCGCCCGCACGATCTCAACCCCCAAAGCACCCGGTCCACGATCAAGCTTTTCGATCCGGACAAAAACGCGCACAGCCTGTGGTTCCCACAAGATACGCTCGGCGATACGCTCAGCCAATGTCTCAAGAAGATTCAAACGCTCTTCCCCAAGCGCAATTGAAATTGCCTGAGTCACCTTGTCGTAAGATAAAATTTTATCCACATCATCATCGACAGCGTTGGCAAGCGGGCGCACTTCGACCACAATGTTGAAACAGACACGCTGCATGGTGCCGCGTTCCGTCTGGAATGCCCCAATCTCAACCTCAACAATGTGATTGCGCACAGAAATGCGGTCGAGCGGCTCGCGTTCCGATGTGGCGTGCGATCGCGCGTCGGGATGGTCGAAGGCTTGTGTAATCTCGCAGCTCAAAGCGTGGCTCCCCATTTTCGGTTGCAACGCCTATACACGCCGTAGCCACAAGGTAAACCCCAGGCTGTCAGCGAGGCGCAGGAAGCCGGACCTATTTCTTGGAAAGACGCGTGGGCTGGCGATAAAAATGGTGAAAGCCTATCGTCGTTGTCCGGGGAAATTTCCGAGCCCAATGGGGGGAAACAGCCTTTGTGTGATAATGCGTTGCCCCCTGTGTAAGCGGACGCTCGCTGGCTTTCATGGACAGGGCTGCAATTTTTGCCACTTGCTCATACGCCAGCGGCTCCGAAACAACTTCGGCATGGCCATCACATGTATATGAAAACTGACACGCATGTTTGCGTCCCGTTCCCTGGTTGATAACTTCGCAAATCGTATCAGGGTAGCGCGTGCTGCTCACGCGGTTCAAAATAACTTCGGCAACAGCAAATTGCCCCCGCACGCTCTCGCCGCGCGCCTCAAAATAAAGGGCCTCCGCCAGACACTGCCATTCCGCGCCACCAGTCGCATCTGGCTGAGCCGCCAGCCATCCCTTGGTATAGGTCACGTCTTTGAGACTATGCTTCGCCTGCTTTGAACGCTCAAAGAGCGTTGCAATCCGTGCATCAGGAATCGCATTGAGTGCACGCTGTTCATTGCTGAAGAGCTGCTTGAGAGTCACATCCGCAAACACCGAACCGGCGCTACAAATGAAGATCGAAAATGCCAAAAGCAGCCGCAGCATACGCAGGGCCTCCTTAACGTGGTTATCCATATCTGCGGTGCTCTTAAGGGTTTGTGCCGTTATGGCAAGCGGGCGTAATGTCGCGAAAATCAGCTCTGTGATATATTTACGCCGCCTCAACAAGAGTTGCAGGCATATTCAGGCAACAATATGCCTAGGGTGCTATTTTGTCTTGCAAGGCCAGCTGCGCGGCCGCCAAGCGGGCGACAGGGACGCGAAAGGGCGAGCAAGACACATAACTGAAACCCGCGTTGCGGCAAAATGCGATAGATTCAGGGTTGCCGCCGTGTTCCCCACAAATAGACAAAACCAAATCAGGCGAGGCCGCGCGGCCTCTTTCGGCCCCGATCTTCAAAAGCTCACCCACACCATCCGTGTCAAGCGTGTGAAACGGGTCTTCCGGGTAAACCCCCAACTGCACATAGGCCGACATAAAGCGCCCGGCATCATCGCGCGACAGGCCATATGTCATTTGCGTTAGGTCGTTCGTGCCAAAGCTTAGAAAAGAAACCTGCGTTGCGATTTCATCAGCCCGCAGCGCGGCGCGTGGTGTCTCGACCATAACGCCAAGCCGATACTCAAAATCCTGCCCGGTCTCAGAGCGGACTTCAGCAGCCACGGCGTCAATACGGCTTTTCACGAGTTCAACCTCCCGCATGGCCGAAACCAGCGGAATCATGATCTCAGGCACAACAGGTGCTCCCTCCCGGCTGGCCGCAATCGTCGCTTCAAAAATGGCGCGGGCCTGCATGTCATAGATTTCCGGAACGGTCACCCCAAGGCGCACACCGCGCATTCCGAGCATTGGGTTATACTCGCCCAGAGCTTCAACCCGTCGGGTCACATCTGAGAGCGGCAAGTCCAAGGCCTCGGCAAGCTCGCGACATCCTGCTTTGTCATGTGGCAAAAACTCGTGCAAAGGCGGATCAAGCAACCTGATACATACAGGCTTTCCCTGCATGATCCGGAAAAGCTCAGTAAAATCTTCCCGTTGCATTGGCAGCAAGCGTTCCAAAGCGGCCCGACGATCCTGCGCTTTGTCGGCAAAAATCATCTCGCGCATCGGCGTCAAACGGTCCGCCTCAAAAAACATATGCTCTGTGCGGCAAAGCCCTATGCCCTCAGCACCAAAATTGCGCGCCGTGGCGGCATCCGTTGGCGTATCGGCATTGGCCCGCACCCCAATGTCGCGCACAGCGTCTGACCACACCATCAGTTCTTGAAAGGCGTCATCATGTGCCGCCTCAAGCATAGCAGGCTCTCCAGCCAGGACATCCCCCGAGGTGCCGTCGATTGTGATAACATCACCTTCCTTGAAGGTGCGGCCTCCCGGTGCTGAAATCAAGCGCGCTTGAAGGTTGAATGTCAGCTCAGAAGCCCCAACGACACAGGGCAGCCCCATACCACGCCCAATGACCGCGGCATGGCTGGTCATGCCGCCCCGCTCTGTCAAAACGGCCACGGCTGCGTGCATTCCACGAATATCTTCCGGTGCCGTCTCGCGCCGCACCAGCACGCAGGCTTCCCCGCGCGCGGCACTGGCCTGAGCTTCTGAAGACGAAAACACGATCCGACCTGTTGCAGCCCCCGGGCTGGCAGCCACGCCTGTGGCAATCCTATCGCGCATGGCAGCCGGATCAACTTGGCGGTGTAGAAGCTCGTTCAGAGCACGCGGCTCAATCCGCAACAAGGCTTCTTCTTTGGCGATAATTTTATCTTTCGCCAAATCCACGGCGATACGTACAGCCGCACGCGCCGAGCGCGCAATACGCACGCCGTCCAACAAGTGAACCTTGCCGTTCTCGATGGCAAACTCTGCCTGCATTTCCTCTCGCAACTTGCGACGCATCAAGGCGGTATAGGCCTTAAGATCAGCGAAAGCCTGCGGGGCCAGCTCCTCAAGTGAGGGGCCACGCGCGTCAGCTTCAAGAAACAGCGCTTCTGCTCCTTTCACAAGAGCGTCCCGACCCTGACTTTGAGACAGATACCGCCCGGTGATCTGTGGCTCACCAGAGGATGAATCAACAAGCTGAATCACCCCAGAGCCGCTCTCTCCAGACCCAATCCCAAACACCATCTGCTGAACGACCAAGCCTAGGCCTGCGTCAGCAGGTGCGCCCTTGGCCTGTCGCAATAGCCGTGCGGTTGTTCCCTCCCAAGCACGCGCCATTGAGCGCAAAACCGCTGCCAATTGCACCGCCGGGTCTTGAGGAAAGCTCTCCTCGGCCTCGTCTTCATAGGCTTTGAGCGCCGCCGACAAACCGTCAGGGCTGTCTGAGTCAATGTCCTCAAACAGATCAGGATCAAGCCGGGCAACATGAATGGCATAGGATTGCACAAAGCGCAGGTAGATCTGGGCTGCCGCCTCCTGCCCCAAAGCATCGCAGAAATCGACATAAATGGCGTCATTCATACCGATATTCAAAACCGCGCCAGGACCACCCCAATCCGGATCTTCCGAGGAAGGCCGCACGCACAAAAGCGGCTGCTCACCAAAAGGGGCCAAAAGCTTTGCCATGTCGGGCATTTGACCTGACGCAAGCCCGTGAACGGCCGAGAACGAGAGGGCCACAGTTCTTGGAACAGGCAAGTCAAGCCTGACAAGTCGCTGCAAACACTTTGCCCGCCCACCATGCGTATTTGGCGCAATCGGGGCTGTTGCTGTGATCAGCGTGGTATGTGGATCATCTTTCTGCACTGCGGCACATTAACCCCAGTTCTGAAAGCGGCGCAAGCCTAGCCTTCAAGGCGCGACAAATCAGCGACACGGCCACAAACTGTTCGAATACGGCTCAGCAAGTTGAGCCGATTGCGCCTGAGCACTTCATTTTCAGCGTTGATTTGCACTGCCTCAAAGAACGCATCCACCGGCCCACGCAACTGCGCCATCGCTGTCATCGCGTCTTCATGCGCGTCTTCGCTCATGGCAGATTGGATCGTGGCCTCTGCGGCATCTAGCGCTGTGAACAGGCTGCGCTCTTCGTCGGATTCTGCAAATTTTACGTTTGCACCAAAGCTATACTCGACGCCATCTTTGCTCTCGGCTTGCGACAGAATATTGTTCGCGCGCTTAAAGCCCTGCACAAGGTTGGCCCCTTCATCCGTCGCAAGCACCTGCCCCAATGCCGTCGCGCGTGTGGCGACCAGATTCAGATCATCGTTGCGATCTGTCGACAAGCAGGCATCAATAACATCATGGCGGATGCCTTCATCCTTCAGGTGCACTTTCAAGCGGTCATGGAAAAACACCAAGAGATCCTGCGCAATCTCGCTGCCAGCCGCCTTTGTCCCTTGGGCAGGCAAATTTGCAAAATGGCGCTCAAGCTGGGCCGTGAGCAGCGTTTCCAGCTTCAGAGAGAGCCCGTTCTCACGCACCAAGCGGATCACCCCAAGAGCCGCACGGCGCAATGCAAAAGGGTCTTTAGAGCCGGTCGGCTTTTCGTCAATTGCCCAAAATCCGGTCAATGTGTCCAGCTTATCTGCCAGAGACACCGCAACGGACAAAGGAGCGCTGGGCACAGCGTCTTGCGGCCCAAGTGGTGCGTAATGCTCTTCACAGACCGCCGCAACCTCGCTTGAGAGCCCTGCCGCTTGCGCATAGTAGCGGCCCATCAACCCTTGAAGCTCTGGAAATTCATAAACCATCTCTGAGCTGAGATCTAATTTTGCAACACCGGCTGCCTCCTGCGCAGCCTCAGGGTGAGCGCCCACGGCTGATGCGAGGTCGCGCGCCAAAGCAGAGATGCGTTCAATACGGGCATCCTGGCTTCCAAGCTTGTTGTGAAAGGTAACATTTTTAAGCTTCTCGCGCCAAACATCGAGGCCCGCCTTGGCGACGCGCAAATCATTCTCCCAAAAGAATTTTGCATCGCTCAAACGCGCGGCAAGAACCTTTTGGTTGCCCGCCAGAATGGTGTCTCCGTTGTCGACAGTCTCCCGGTTGGCCACGGTGATAAACCGTTCAATGCGCCCAGTTTGCGCATTTTTGACAGAGAAAAACTTTTGATGTTCCTTCATCGAGGTTTGCAAAACCTCCGGCGGCAAATCCAAGAAGGACTGTCCAATTTGCCCCATCAACACGACAGGCCATTCCACGAGCCCCGCAACCTCAGAGAGAAGCGCTGTGTCTTCCACCACATCAAGGCCACTGGCAAAGGCTTGGTTGATTGCATCCTGCCAGATGTGTTGCGCACGTTCTTCACTGTCCAAAATCACATGGGCCTTCTTCAAACGGGCTTCATATTGCTCGAAATTTGCAACTGAAAAACGCCCCGGGCTCATCAACCTATGGCCTTCGGTGCTGTCACCCGACTTGATACCGTCAATATCAAGCGGCACAATTTCGCTGCCCGACTCATCTTCCAGCAGGCATAAAATAGAGTGCAATGGCCGCACCCAACGCAAGCTGCCCGAACCCCAGCGCATTGATTTTGGCCAAGGGAAATTTCGAACCGTTTTTTCCAGAACGTCGGCCACAATCACCTGAGCGCTTTGGCCGGGCTTTTCGATAGTGGCAAAGAAGATCTTGCCCTTGGGCGTGTCGCGCTCTTCCAGCTGCTCTCGCGTGAGGCCCGCCCCGCGCAAAAAGCCTTCGATCGCGGCCTCTGGGGCATCCACCTTGGGGCCTTTGCGCTCTTCGTGCAGTGTTGGGCTTTCTGCCGTAAGCCCCTCCACGGCAAGGGCCAGACGCCGCGGCGTGCAAAAGGCCTGCGCGCCCGCATATGTTAACCCGGCATCTACAAGCCCGTTGGTAACAAGCGTCTTAAGGTTCTCAGCCGCTTTGCGCTGCATACGCGCAGGAATTTCTTCTGAAAACAGTTCAATCAACAGATTTGGCATGGATTGGGCTTTCTTCGCTCACGGTTTCTCTGGGCAGCCTTCGGGCACGGGTTTACCGTCAAAAGCCTCTGCGCCACATGCGTTGATTTGATGCCAGACAAAGCCGCGCCCGTCTGGCAAGATGGCCACAACACGGTCAATCCCATATTGAATGTTCTCTTGCCCCAAGAAGGACAATGCCGCGCCACTCTCAAGCGCTTCTCCAACCTCAACAGCATCAAAACACTCAAACCAGCTTGGCGCGACCAAGGGTTCAGCATCCTCATAAGGTTCAAATGTTTCGCTGAGCAAAGCCATGCTGAGCGGCGTCTTAAAACACGCGCGATAGCGGATAGGAGAGCTTGTGGCCGTGATCGCCTCAAAGCTCTCGTGCAGAACCGGCTCGGGCGCACCGCTGTTCAGAGCGGTCAACATCACATCTTCCTGGCCTCGGGCCGAAACGGTCTCGTAATAGGCATAGACTTGCAAATAATAAATCGCAGCACCCGCAATCAAAGAGATCACAACAATAAACCCCGCAATAATCTTGCCGCTCATGCCACATGCCCTCCGGCTTGCGTTTGCACAAAGGCATCGGCACAAAGCTTCGCCAGCGCCCGCACCCGCCCAATATAGGCTTGCCGTTCGGTCACAGAAATAACGCCACGCGCATCCAGAAGATTGAACAGATGTGATGCTTTGATGCACTGATCATAAGCCGGATGGGCCATAATGATCCGCGCGCCTGTTTTCGGGTCTCGAGCAGGCTGATCCAGAATGCGCTGACATTCGGCTTCAGCATCTTCAAAATGGCGCAGCAAAACCTCGGTATCTGCCACATCAAAGTTCCAACGGCTGAATTCCTGCTCTGTCTGGCGGAACACATCTCCGTATTTCAGCGCAATACTGGCGGAAGGGTCGTTGTAGGGCATTTCCATCACATGCTCGCAGCCCAGCACATACATCGCCAAGCGCTCTAGCCCGTAAGTCAGCTCCCCCGATACCGGATGGCAATCATGGCCACCCACCTGCTGGAAGTAAGTAAACTGCGACACCTCCATACCGTCGCACCAAACTTCCCAACCTAGGCCCCAGGCGCCAAGGGTCGGGCTCTCCCAGTCATCCTCTACAAAGCGAATATCATGGCGCTCCATATCAATTCCAATCGCCTCCAGAGAGCCGAGATAAAGCGTTTGCAACTCAGGCGGGCTTGGCTTGATCAGCACTTGATACTGATAGTAATGCTGGAGGCGATTCGGGTTTTCGCCATAGCGGCCATCGGTTGGGCGGCGGGAAGGTTGCACATAGGCCGCAGCCCAGGGCCGGCTCCCCAGAGAACGCAGAGTTGTCGCGGGATGAAACGTCCCAGCGCCCACTTCCATGTCATAGGGTTGCAACACCGCGCAGCCCTTCGCGGCCCAATAGGTTTGCAACCGCAAAATAATTTCTTGGAAACTGCGTGGTTTCTCAGCTTTTTCGGCCATATCGTTGCCTTTGTTCAGCATTCGGACTGTCATTTGCGCATTACCTATGACGCCAGCGCCAGCAGGTCAATCAACCCGCCCGCTTCGCTGCCAATCAAAGGTAAAAAACAAACAATTCCCACCTCATACGCGTTATTTGAGTGCATGGGCAGCGGAATTTGTTACAAGATGGCAAACCGCAGTTGCGGGGAAGATTGGTCAAGAAAGTTAAATAAATGTTTCGGGTTATTGTGTCTGTTATCTTCTGTGTCACCTTATGGAGCAGCGTGGCACAGGGCCAAAATCGCGAGCCAGTCTGGGTTCAGATTGAAGCGCAGCCCAGCCTCACCCAAGCCCAAGAGCGCATTCGCAGCTACGCCAGCAGCCTGACCAACGTCAGCGGCTTTGCCCTTGGCGGTGGTTGGTATGGTATTGTGCTCGGCCCCTACGCCGCGGACGATGCGCGTGATCTCTTGCGCCGTTATCGTCGCGACGGTCTGATCCCGGGGGATTCCTTTATCGCTTATACGTCAAGTTTCCAGCAACAATTCTGGCCAGCCGCGCCCACAACACCCCCGGTGCAGGCGCCAAGCCCCGCAACGCTGCAAGCCTCCGCTGAGGCGGGCGAACCGGCCTCAGAGGCGCAGCAGACCCCCCCAGCCCCTGCGCAGGAGCCGCCTGAAACCATCGCGCAAGCACGCGCCTCAGAAGCGCGGTTGACGGCCGATGAGCGCGCCGCGCTTCAGACAGCATTGGCATGGGCTGGCCACTATACGGCGGCAATTGATGGAGCATTCGGGCGAGGCACAAGAAACGCGATGGCCGCGTGGCAAGCTGCCAACGGCCACACCGCGAACGGTGTTCTTACAACAGCCCAACGCACCGAACTGACAGCCCAATACAATGCCGTTTTCAACGGGTTGGGGCTGGAGCGCCTTGTGGATTCCGGAGCCGGCATTGCCCTCAAAGCACCCCGCAAAGTTATTGAGTTCTCCGAATACAGCCCACCCTTTGCAAAATATGAAAGTGCGAGCGATATCAATGCACGCCTGCTGCTGATCAGCCAGGACGGCACTGAAGATACCCTGCGCGGTCTCTATGACATCATGCAAACGCTTGAGATCGTGCCTCCCACTGGCCCGCGCAGCATCACAGAGACGCAGTTTACCTTGGTAGGAGAGAGCGCGACCTTTATCTCGCACACCGAAGTCAGCCTTGAGGCAGGGCAGATCAAGGGCTTTACCCTAATCTGGCCCGCTGGCGATGAAGAGCGCCGCAGCCGCCTGCTCGCTGAAATGAGTGGCTCGTTTGAACGGCTGGACGGCGTGCTAGACCCAACAGAAGGCGTTGACGATCAAAGCATTGACCTTGTGGCTGGCCTTGAAATCCGCCGCCCCAAGCTGTCGCGCTCAGGGTTTTTCCTTGATGCTGCGGGCCATATTGTCACCACGACGGAGATTGTTGACGCCTGTGCATCTTTGACCATCGAACAAGATCTCGCGGTTTCCGTTCTGGCAAATGACTCCCAAACCGGCATTGCGCTCCTCAAGACAGCGGTGCCGCTCAGCCCTGCCAAATCCGCCGAGCTGACCCAACGCAATCCGCTTTTGCAAAGCGAAGTTGCCGTGGCCGGCTTCAGTTACGAGGGTGTTTTGGGTGCGCCCACCCTCACTTTCGGACGGTTGGATGATGTCAAAGGGCTTCAGGGGGAACCCTTCGTCAAGCGACTGGCTCTTGCGGCGCTCCCGGGGGATGCGGGCGGGCCCGTCTTTGACGAAACCGGCGCAGTTTTGGGGATGCTTCTTCCCCCTCAGCCCGGTCCGCGCCAGTTGCCCAAAGAGGTGCGTTTTGCCATCGGATCGGAAAGCATTCGCCAACTTGCGCAAAACGCGGGGCTGGTGACAGGCCAAACCGAACCTACCGGGCGCATCGCACCGGAAGATCTTACAACCCAGGCACAGGATATGACCGTGCTCGTCAGCTGCTGGGATTAGGGAGACCTGGCCGCCAGAACCGTTACCCGCGCCAGAAAGCAGGTATCAGCAAAGCATACACCACCAGAAGCTCAAGCCGGCCGATCAACATGGAACAAGTCAAGATCACCTTCGCCGCATCATTGAGGCTCGCATAGTTGCCAGCGGGCCCGATAACATCGCCCAAACCGGGGCCGATATTGGCCAAAGTCGCCGCTGCGCCCGAAATGGCCGTGACAAAGTCAAGCCCCGTAAAGGACAGCATGACCGCGACAAACCCCAATGTGAGTGTGAAAAAAACAAAAAAGCTCATCACCGAATTCAGAACATCATCACTGATTGTGCGGCCACTGTATTTGGGCGTAAAGACCCCGTGTGGCGCCCTGATTTTCTTGATTTGTGAGGCAATGGACGCCAAGAGGATTTGATACCGGAAGATCTTGATCGAACAGGCCGTGGAGCCAGCGCAGCCACCAATCAAACCGATAAAGAAAAAAATCGTAATCAGAAAAGGCCCCCAGAGCATATAGTTTACGCTCGCATATCCTGTCCCGGAGATAATGGAGGTGATGTTAAACAGCGCCTCACGAAAGGCCTGCTCCCAGTGATGGGGAAAAATCTGTGTAAGGAGAACAGTCGTTAGGGCAACCAATACGGCCAGCGTATATAAAAAGCCCCGCACCTGAACGTCCAACAACGGGGCATCAAACTTGCCATTCAGCATTTGCACATAACGCACAAACGGCAAAGCCGAGAGCAGCATAAAGATGGCTGCGGCATATTCGAGCGGCCCAGAAAACGTGGCAAAGCTCGCATCATAATTGGACATACCGCCAGTCGAAACCGTTGTGAACGCATGAGTGACCGCATCAAAGACTGACATGCCAAGCAAGATGTAGGTGCTGATGCACGCCACGGTGACGGAGACATAGATTGCTGAAATCTGAGAGGCGATTTGGGTCGCCCGGGGTAGAATTTTCCCAAATGTATCAAAGGATTCGGCACGAAAAATCTGCATCCCACCTACGCGTAGCTCTGGCAGAAAAACCATCGCAACCACGATAATCCCGATCCCCCCAAGCCATTGGAGGATACCGCGCCAAAGCAGAATGCCACGGGGCATGTCATCAAGGCCCGTCATGACCGTCGCGCCCGTTGTTGTGAGGCCCGACATGGCTTCAAACACCGCATCAATGAGTGAGAGGGCGGAATCACCAAGGATAAAGGGCAAAGCCCCAAACAGCGGCAGCGCCACCCAAACGCCCGTGGTAAGCAGAAAGGTTTGTTGAATACTCAACCCTTCCTTCACCCCGTTCTGGCAAGACAGCGCCACAAGCCCGCCGACAAGCGCGGTGATCACGGCGCTTTCGGCAAAGGCTGTCCAATGCCCGCGCCCCTCGATCAGATCAACCGCCATGGGCCCCAGCATCGCCAGCCCAAGGGCAGTGACGAGCAGGCCGATAACATATCCAACAGGGCGCAGATCAAACATGGCCGCAGGCTTGGCGCTAAGCTGCCGATCTGTCAAGCACAGCCAGACCAAGGCTCTGTTGGAAAGTGGCTGTTTCTGACGGTGCCCAGATCAGATCCGTTCAGATTTTCAGCAATAGAAAAAGCGGTTTAGCACGCGCAGTTCAATATCACCGCGCTGAAGGCCCAAGGCAAAAAGCTCATCGTCGCTCATCGCCTTGAGCGCCGCTATGCGCTGCCGGTAAGGTTCAACGCGCTGCGCATCCGCCCGCTCTACCCACTGCACGAACCCTGCTTTGATCGTAGAAAAAAAACGCGACAGGCCAAATTCGGCCGTGGTGTTCAAAGTCGTATATGCCATTTGGAAACCTCATATTCAATGGTGTGGCTTCCTCCCTCACCCTGAATATAGGTCAGCAAATATTACCTTACAAATGCTGTTCTCACATATCTAAACCGCGCCGCGTGCATAGCTTAGCCAACATGAAAGAGCGTGGAAAACATTTTAGGATCAAGGCTTTCACTCTCAAACAGCTCACCCTCGGTTAGCACACTCACCGCATCGTGGCTGTGCAGGCTCTCTTGATGACTGGCGATCACCCGGAAATCACCCACCCGTTCGTCTTGCTCCAGCTTCTGGGCAAAGAGGCGTGCAGCATCTTCCACGAAAATGGGGTTCGCCGCGTTCAACTCGGCAAAAGCCTGTTCATCTTCGCGCTTCACCATCACCTGGGTTTCGGTCGGAACGGCCGCGCGGCACATCTCGATCAGGTCTTCAAACCACAAGCGCTCTGCACCGCTACTTTCAACCGAAATGCGCGCAACAGAGCGCTGCGAGTGCGGCGTGGCCAGCTGGCCACGGGTCTGGCGTGCGTGCTCGGAAAGCTCAAGCGAGCATGGGCAAGTGGACGAGTAAACATAGTCTAAGTGCATGATTTTGCGTCTAATTCCGTCAGTTTCAACCAATTCGAGCGCGAAGTCATAATATTGATAGCCCTCTAGGCCCGAGCGCAGGCTTGAAACCTTCATGGGGAAGGAAAACCGCATCTGGATGCGGGCATCAAAACTTTCAAGATCTGTTTTGTAGTCGTCAAGCGCGGCTTTGATGATGTCAAAAGAGAAGGTAGAAGCAGAATGTTTATAAAAGCTGCGCATGATGCGCGACATGTTAATACCTTTTTTACCGGCCTCCAGGCTCACCGTGCCAGTCACCGATGTTTCCAAAGTCAGATCACCGTTGTCACGGGTGTGAAACTTGAGCGGCAGCCGGAAATTGGAAATTCCAACATGCTGTATCACCCGCGGCGCGCCTTTGATCAGGCTGGAGGGGCCGTTCTGAAGATCAGGCAAAGTTGCTTTGTAAGCGTCATCAACCTCAAAACCCTCGGGGTAAGCCCTTGCCAAAGCAGGATAATTTGAAACCGCTCCCTGAGGCAGCAGCCGCGCGACCGCCGGATCAAGATCTGCAACTTCTTCAGCTGTTGCACTCATGGCCCAACTGCGCAGGCGCTCAAGGGCTGCCTCGGCTTCAGCGCGATCTGGTGCGGCAATCATCGGTCCAACCTGCTTGTTCATGGTCTCGTCCCCCCTCGGGTGCCTGTCAGTGTAACCTAGAAAGACTACGCAGCGAAGGCCAGCTCAGACCAAAAACTTCACACAAGCGTCACCCTTTGGTGGCAAAATTCCGTGTGGGGCTGCCTGTATGGCGCCCTGTATGGCTGGCTGTATGGACAGCAGAGCCCCACGTCTGTGCCATGCCCCCTCAGCTCAAGCGGCTTTGAGCGCGCTGAGAACATCAGCAATGATGTCTTCGACATCTTCCAACCCAACCGAAAAGCGCACCAAGCCGTCAGAGATTCCCAACAGGTCTTTTTGCGCCTGTGGCAATCGCTGGTGGGTTGTTGTCGCAGGATGGGTGGCAATGGACTTTGAATCCGCAAAGTTGTTGGAGATGGTCACAAGCTTGAGGGCGTTGAGCATCCGAAAACAGGCGTCACGCCCCCCGATCACTTCAAATGTCAGCACCGTGCCGCCGGATTCACCCTGCGCGCGGGCGCGTGCCGCCTGCGGATGGGCAGGGTGAGTCGGATAGCGCACAGCAGAGAGCTTGGGGTGCCCCATCAGGGCCTCTGCCACTTTGAGCGCCGCCGCAGCCTGCGCGCGCACCCGCAGCTCTAGCGTTTCAAGCGACTTCAGGTGTGACCAGGCGGTAAAGGGGTTCATCGCGCCACCTGTGTGCTTCACATAGGTTTCGATGGGGCCGCGGATAAGCTCTTTGGAGCCGCAGATGATGCCGCCGAGCATCCGCCCCTGCCCGTCGATATGTTTGGTCGTGGAGATGATGGTGATGTCGGCGCCGCAATCGCGGGCATAAGAAAACACGGGCGTGGCCATGGCATCATCCACCAGCACCAGTGCGCCTTTGGCATGGGCCAGCTCGCAAACATGTTTGAGATCAATCACCTCGAGGGTGGGGTTTGAAATGCTCTCCAGAAAGACAAGGCGGGTGTCATCGCGAATGGCGGCGTCCCATGCGGCGTTGTCGGTGCCATCCACCAGCGTGATCTCAACCCCAAAACGCGCGAGGATGTCTTCCAGCACATAGAGGCAAGAGCCAAACAGCGCGCGGGAGGCAACCACATGATCGCCCACTTTGAGCAAGGCCATAAGCGCGCCATTGACAGCCGCCATGCCCGAAGCGCAGGCGAACCCGTCTTCATAGCCGAGATAGCCTGAGATGCGGTCTTCAAACATCCGCACGGTGGGGTTGCCGTAGCGGGCATAGATGAACTCGTCCTCACCCGCTTTGACAAAGCGCGCCTCGGCGGCTTCGGCTGTTTCGTAGACAAAGCCCTGTGTGAGAAAGAGCGCCTCGCTCACCTCGCCATATTGCGAGCGGCGTGTGCCGCCATGGACAAGCGCTGTGCGGTTCTTATGTGATTTTGCCATCGGTTTTGACTCCGTAAAAAAAGCCCCATCGGCCAAGCCGAAGGAGCCCCTTCTTCCCGACCTTTTAGCAGAATGTTTAACGTGGCCCGCAATCTGGTAACAAATCGCCACTGCGCACCGCCTAGCGCTTTCGCCCTCAAAGGTCAATATCGCGGGTTTCAGGCCCGGTTGTGACCATCCCATGTCATAGGACTGTCACCGGCCCATCATAAAGGCTTCATAGCGAATTGAGATAGAGGAACCACAAGATATAGTGGAGATACCCACATGCCGGTTTGCAGGATCAACTATTTCGAGGGTGGCCTTCAAGCGCACCTTGCCTCGCAATCGGTAGGCTCCCTGCTTGAACACGCCGCAACAACGTCCCCTTCGGCTCGAATTGTTTTCATGATTCATGGCTATTCGTTTCGCCCCCATCAGGGCCGGCACTGCCCGCACGAACACATCTTTTCGCTGACAGAGCCGCGTCGCAGGGAAAAGGTGGTGAGTTGGCCGAAGCGTTTGGGAATAAGCGAGACATGCGAAGATGCTGCGCTGGCTGTGGCCTTTGGCTGGGATGCACGAGGACCGTTCCATAAGGTCTATCAACGTGCCAAACAGGCGGGGCGCGCCCTTGCCCAGGCGGTCAGGATTTTACGCGCGGCTGCACCAAACAGGCCAATCTATGCGATCGGGCATTCGCTCGGCGCGCGTGTCATCCTTCAAAGCCTACTTCATCTAGAATTGGGCGCGTTCCGCCGCATTATTCTGCTCAACCCTGCCGAATACCGCCAAGCGGCAGAGGGGGCGCTGGAGTTTAACGGGCATCCGATGACGGAGACGCTGATCGTGACCAGCGGCGAGAACAGGCTCTTTGATCTGTTGATGGCCGGGCTTTCAAAACCGGAACATGCAGGAGACCGGCCGTGGAGCCAATGTGTGCGCCAGCGTTCAACCACATACAAGCTGCAGATCGACTGTGACGAGACACTTGCCCACCTGGCGCTGGCTGGCTTTCCGATCACCCGCCAACGCAAGCGATTTTGTCACTGGTCGCCCTATCTACGAGACGGCACGTTCGGGTTGTATCAGGCCTTGATTGAAGATCCGGAGCGGACGCCTTTGTCGGCGATATGCGCGTCGCCGCCTTCCGCACAGGCAAGCTCTGACAACGCACGCTGGCACCTTTTCGCCAAAGGCTACTCTTCTTCGATTGCGTATTCTGTGAAAAGTTTCGACTGGCTGATGAAAAAGACAAACATCGCCGCCGTATCGCCGAAGGTTTTGAAATAGACCCATGTCGTTTCGGACATGAAACGCCAGATCAGCTCATTGGCCAGCGCGGTAGCAAAGAGAAACCACATGAAACGGTGGGTGAGGATCATCCAGCCTTCATCCTTGAGCGGCATCATCCCTTCCATCACATAGCGCAGATAGGACTGGCCGCGCAGAAGGCCAACGCCAAGGATCGCCCCCATCAAGGTAAAGAAAATGGTTGGTTTGATCTTGAGAAACTTCGGATCGTTGAGCCAGACGGTGAGGCCGCCAAAGACGATGACCAGCACCAGCGTCATGATCTGCATTTTGGAGAGATGGCCCGTGAGCTTCCAGAGAATGCCTGTTGTGAGCATAATGAGCGGCACGAAGCCCGCGGTCACAAAGATAAAGCCCGAATACGCGCGCCCTGCGACGGTGAAGACATCATCTTTGAACACCATATAGGCCACGAAAAAAGCGATCACCGGCCCCAGCTCGAGCGCGGTTTTCATCAGCGGGTTGATTTCTTTTGTCTCGGGCATGAGATCTCCTTATCCACCCATTTCCACTATCACAGCGCCCAGAGCAATCAATGCCATAAGCGCAATCCGGCGCGGGCCGACGGTTTCTTTGAGGGCGAGCCAGCCAATGAGCGCAGCAAAAACCGTGGAGGTTTCGCGCAGGATGGCCGCTTCGCCCACGTTATCAAGCCGTGTGGCCAGCATGACTGAACCAAAGCTGGCAAAGGCCACGAAAGCCCCGATGAGGCCACGCTGCATGAGCGGGCCAAGCGCGGGCGGCTGTGTCATCGAGCGGTAGCGGGCATAGGCAACCCACGGGAAGAACAGCCCGTCGATGAAGAAAAACCACGCAAGGAAGGTGAAGGGATTGGCCGTGGCGCGGATGCCGTAGGCGTCCCATGTGGTGTAAAGCGCCACAAAAAGCCCCGTGATCACCGCGAGGACGAGCGCAAAGTTGAGCGTGTCGCGCTCGGCCGTGACATGGCGCAGGTTGTAGACGGCAAGCCCGTAGATGCCGAGAAGCAGCGTGGCCACCCCGCCCCATTGGACAAGGTTGAAACGCTCGCCAAAGAGAAAATAGGCGCCGATGACAGTAAAAAGCGGGCCAGTGCCGCGCACCACGGGGTAGACGACCGTGTAGGCACCCTTGGAGTAGGCCCAACTTTGCATGAGCTTATAGCCCACATGGATCACAAAGACGGCAGCGAAGATGGGCCACATATGCGGCTCAGGCCAGGGCACGACGAAAAAGGCGAAGGGCGCCGCAATGGCAGCATAGCAGAAATCAATCGCGCCGCGGGTGAGCCAAGGATCGTGCCGCCCCTTTTGCAGAGCGCCGAAGACGGCGTGCAGGAAGGCCGCTGTGAGGGCGAGACCGAGCGCGAGGGTGTGGCCCGCCTCTGTGCCCTCAAGCGAGATCAGCCAGGTGCTCAAAGGGCGGCAGCGGGGGGCCAGCCCCCCGCACCCCCAGGGATATTTCTGGCAATAAGAAAGGGCATGAAGCCTACTCTTTTTCCAGGCCTGTGAGGGCGGCGGCGAAATCTTCCGGATCAAACGGGGCGAGATCATCGAGCTGTTCGCCGACGCCGATGGCATGGATGGGCAGGCCGAATTTATCGGCCAGAGCCACGAGGACGCCGCCTTTGGCGGTGCCGTCATAGACCAAATAAGAATGCGTGCGCCCCTCTGGGATACTGCGCGCGGTGCCTGTGGCCTCGGCCGATCCGATCAGACCGTTTTCATCCATCAATCCCGCGATGCGCAATTCTGCGACCGCCTCAATAATGCCTGACCCGCAGATACCTGTGATGCCAGAGGCGGCGGTTGCTTCTGCAAACCCTTCTTCGTCTGACCAAATATCACTGCCGATCACGCAGAAACGCGGCTCCTTAGTCACAGGATCAATTTCGATCCGTTCAATGGCACCGGGGGCTGCGCGTTGGCCCGAACTGATTTGCGCCCCTTCAAATGCGGGACCTGTTGGTGAAGAACAGGCCAAAACGCGCGATGTATTCCCGAGCAGGATTTCGGCGTTTGTTCCCACATCCACGATCAATACCAAATCATTGGATTTTCCGGGTTCTTCGGACAATGCAACGGCCGCCGCATCCGCGCCAACATGCCCTGCGATACAAGGAAGGACATAGATCTGCGCAGATTTTGCAATATTGGTCAGGTCCAGATCATACGCTTGTAATGTCACGGATTTAGATGTGGCCAAGGCAAAGGGTGCCTGACCCAATTCAACGGGGTCAATGCCCAACAACAAATGGTGCATGACGGGATTGCAGACAAAGACAACCTCAAAAATCAGGCTTGGATCAATATCTGCGTCTTTTGCGATATCCTCTGCCAATGTATTGATCGCATCGCGCACCGCCCGCGTCATTTCGCGGTCTCCCCCAGGGTTCATCATGGAATAGCTGACGCGGCTCATTAAATCTTCGCCAAATCGGATTTGTGGGTTCATCACACCTGCGCTTGCAACCACTTCGCCCGTGGTCAAATCGGTCAGGTGTGTCGCCACCGTGGTTGAACCCAAATCGATGGCCAAACCATATAGACCACCTTCGTGTAGTCCTGGCCACACATCTAAAATACGGGCCTGATCAGTTTTGTGATCGCGATACACGGCGACAGACGCCTGCCAATTTCCTTTGCGCAAACGGGGCTGTAATTTGGTCATCACACCCAAATCACAAGTCACATCTTCAATGTCCCACTGATCCTTTAAGGCAT
>NZ_CAKZKL010000049.1 GCF_937123735.1 uncultured Lentibacter sp. | reverse complement strand
AAGGAGTTGAAAAATGCCAAAAAAACTATCGATTGTTCGTTTCAAACCCAAGCCTGAATGTTTTGATGAATTCTTGCAAAATATCCAAGACTGGCACGCTCAAGCGTTCGCTGATGGTGACCACCGTCTAATGCGGACTAAAGAGGAAGTTGTTGCCATAGTTGTTAGAGACAGCGAAATGCTAGACGAAAATATCAAACGTGGGGTAAATTGGTTAGACAGCCAAAGACCTCTCTTGCAAGAATACAATGATGTAGATCGTCACACGATGCCCATAACAGGCGATCTCGTAGTCTAGCATTAGATCGACTCGTCATATTTTTAGTACTGAAATTGGCCACGTCGGTGTGTGGGGCCTCCTAACACCCACGGTGTTGGTAACTACACCAATCGTGTCCCAAACCACGTCCGCCCAAAAAAATCTGCCAACACAGTGTCCGCAACATAGCCACACCCAACACTGTGTTCAACACAGCGAATCCGCAGTCAAAATAGTCAGCAACACGGCAAAAAGTGTGTTTAAGGTGTGTTTTTGAATTACACAACTTTAGCGCGCATTGCGCTTGGCTAAGTCATTGATATTGTTGGTAAAAGTGGTGCCCAGGGGCGGAATCGAACCACCGACACGAGGATTTTCAATCCACTGCTCTACCCCTGAGCTACCCGGGCACGGGATGAATGCGCGAGCATTCTGGGTAGCGGCGTTCTAGGCGAGGGGAGGGGCGGTGTCCAGAGCCTTTTTACGCAAAAAATCAGTGTGGCTTTGGAACATGGTTTTCAAGCTCTTCAAGAAGCTCTTCTGCGTCTTCCGGGTCATTGGACGGGATCGCATAGCCCCCGCCCAACCATTTGGCGAGGTCGATGTCGGCGCAGCGGCGCGAGCAGAAGGGCTTGTAGCGCGCATCGGTTTCATCAGAGCAGATTGGGCAGCTCATGCAGTGACCTCCGTGAGCAGCTCCGCCAGGGGCAGGCGCGCGCGTTTGCGTTGCAACTCATAGTGCCCCAGCGGTGTGAAGCCTGCCAGAACCGTGTCAATCCCGTCCGCCTTCAGAGCGGCGCGCAAAGAGGCCTCAAAGCCGCGACGGTCTTTTTTGGGCATGGGGGCAAGATCAATCGTGATCTGCCCGCCGAGGCCGCGCAGGCGCAGCTGGCGGGGCAGGTCTTTTGCGCAGGCAAAGTTCGCCCGTGTGCCTGCGGCGAAAGAGCTGTCTGCGCCTGTGTTCACATCCACAGCCACAAGCGCGCGGGTCGGCTCGATGTAGAGCGAAGCCCCGCCTGCGAGGCGCACATGGACCTCTTTGAGCGCATCAATCGCCTCCAGCACGCCGTGGCTGGCAAAGCTGCCCGCCTCGGTGACAACATCAGCCGGTTCGATCCAGTCACGCCAGGCCAGCACATGTGGGCCGTCGCCCTCTGTGAGGGTCTCGGGCGTGTCCCCTGCATCTGCAAGCACGGTTTGGGCCAGATCGACCATGGCGCGCAAATCCTCGGCGATGTCCTCGTCGGACGCCTTCTCGCAAGACGAGCGCAAGATCAGGCCCATCTCAAGCCCGGCCATTTCGTCTTTGGCAATCAGCATCAGCGCATCGCGGCGGTCGTCATCCCGGATCTGGCGCGAGATGTTGAGCCCCGGCGCATCGGGGGTGACAATTGCGTAACGCGATTTGAACAGTAGCTTGGCCGTGACAGGCAGCGCCTTGCCCTCTTCGGCATAGCCCGTGAGCTGCACGGTGAGCATCTCGCCGGGGGCGATGCCTTTCACCTGCTTAAGGAAGGCGTTGCCATCGGGGGTTTCAAGAAACATCCCGCCCTGGCCCTTCACAGGCTTCATCGCGCGCGCGCGGTAGATCGTGCCGGGGCGGGGCGCATCTGCGTCGATGAGCAGGTCATGTAACTGCCCGTCCACCATCAGCGCTGCGGCCTCGCGTGTGCCGAGGTGGTCAAGGATAATCTGACGGCCCTTCATGATGCCCTCCAAAGCGGGTAGCCCGCTGCTTGCAACAGCCCAGCCGTTTCCGCGAGCGGAAGCCCGACAACGGCAGTGAACGAGCCCGAAATCCACGGGATCAGCGCGCCAGCTGGCCCTTGGATGCCATAGCCGCCTGCCTTGCCCTGCCAGTCGCCTGTGGCGATATAACCGGCGATATCGGCGTCCGAGAGCCGCTTCATCTTGACGGCTGTCACCACATCACGCTCCCAGAGGCGTGCGCCTTTTTTCACAGCCACGGCTGTAATCACACGGTGGCGGCGCCCCGAAAGCGCGCGCAAGAAACGCTCCGCCTCGCCAGCGTCCTCGGGTTTTCCCAAGATACGCCGCCCGAGCGCCACCGTGGTATCCGCGCAGAGCACGATCTCCTCTGGCGCAGCCGCCACGGCCAGCGCCTTCTCGCGCGCCATCCGCGCACAATAGGGGCGGGGCAGCTCGGTCTTGAGCGGTGTTTCGTCAATGTCGGGCGGGCGGATATCATCGGCCATAACGCCAATCTGCGCCAGAAGCTCCTTCCGGCGCGGGCTACCTGAGCCAAGAATAAGTGTGGGGCTTTTTTCAGTCATGGGCACTCAACCTGCTAGGGGCGCTGGCCGCGTTTTGCAAAGTACAAAACGCTTTCCCACGCTGCGCGAAGCAAAGCTTCGCGCTACTTAAAGCGGTAGTTGATCCGACCCTTCGTCAGATCATAGGGGGTCATTTCCACCTGGACTTTGTCGCCAGCCAGAACGCGGATGCGATTCTTGCGCATCTTGCCTGCCGTATGTGCGATGATCGTATGGCCGTTTTCCAGCTCGACCAGGAATGTCGCATTCGGCAGGAGTTCCTTTACGACACCGGGGAATTCGAGCAGTTCTTCCTTGGCCATGGTCTCTCCTAGAGTTTCGCAAGCCACCCTTGGCAAGCGCGGCTTAAATGCGCCTATCGAGCAGGTTTTTCAAGGCTTTTCTGCGATAAGCCTCTCGATAATGGTTTTGCGCGCACGCGTGGGCCGTTCGGCTTAGTGCCGCAGACCTAATGCTCGCGCAGTGCAGCGCGGGCACAAAGTCAGGCGGATAACGTGTAGCGCCTGTATGCGGATTTACGGCCGAAACCTATAGGGCCGGTTCTTAGCGTGGTATCCGCGCCGCCCTTAAAGTGCTGAAGGCTGGTGAGAGGTTGAAGCTGAAGTGCCACTCATATATTTTTGCCTTGGTTACAGTTTTTAGGGGGGCACGGAATGTTTAGGGTTCAACTTGTTGCGCTTGTTTGGCTTGTATTGGCGGCGCCTGTGTCTTTGGCATCTGAGAACAAGATGCCAACCAACGTTCCCGCGGACGCGTTTTCATTGAAGTTCAAAAGGTTGAACCTGAAGACGTCCTGTGGTGGGCATCCAGGAGCGCATTCGATGAAAAAGAAGCGCGGCACATATGTGTTTACCATGCATCATGGCGATGTTGGCAATTGCCCCACTGACAGGGGCGCAGGCTATTCGAACAAGAACATCCCTCATTCTGAACGCGCCGAAATCCAGAGTCAGAAGTTCCAGCAGGGCAGCCGCTACATCTTCAAGGCTGATGTGAGTATGGCCAAGGGATATGCAACTTCACCCAAAACGACAATCTTTCAGGTTCATCAGTGGGATACCAAACACTGCAAATGCGGGCCCTATGTCATGATCTTCTTCGACAAGAGCGGGCATCTTTCAGCCCGTATCCTCAAAAGTCATCACCAGCATCACATACGCCGTCTCGGCGGCTTTACGCGGCAGGATTTCGAGGGACGCTGGGTGGAGCTTGCGGTTGACATCAACACCGATAAGGCGCGTGCGGGCGTGACGATCTACGTAGATGGCAAGCCTGTGCATTCCGAGCCTGTGCTGGTGCAGGACGGGGGCACCGTTTTCTTCAAAACGGGGCTGTATCGTCATGGCAGGATCAGCCCGAAGCTAACGTCTGACCGCCTCTTTGTGACAGACATTGGCTATGCAAGGGTAAATTAGGCTGGGCTTTTCTCGCCGCACCGCGGTGAGGCGCGGTAATCACGGGCCTATTGGCTGGTTCGCCCAAGGCAGTCGCCAACAGCAGGACGTTCACGGCTATTTTGCTCGGAGCGGCTCGATTATGATTTCGCCTGCTCGGGCGGGCTGCTCGCTCCAGTGCTGCACACCCAGAACATGGCCATCCGCGCGGATATGGCCGATCTTGGCCGCATCAAGCGTGGCATAGGTCCAGCCGGCCTTGTTGAGGCTGCCTTCGGCCATCACACCCGTGGGCGGAAAGCCTTCATCCATCGGCGCAAAAATGCCGCCCATGCCGGTGTTGCTTTCCACGCCAAAGAGCCGCGGCTCTGTTCCGATCAGGCTGGCCATCACCGTCACACACTGCCCTTCAAGCGCACGCGCCATCGCGCCGACCCGCACGCGCCAATAGCCTTCCAGCGCTTCGGTGCAGGAGGGCACAAGGATAATCTCGGCCCCGGCTTCAACCAAGGCCCGCGCCAGCAAGGGAAATTCGCTGTCATAGCAGATCAGCACACCGATTTTGCCCAGAGTGGTCTCAAAAATCTTGAGTGGCCCCCCACTGGAAATACCCCAATCCTCGCGCTCAAAGCGGGTCATGATCTGCTTGTCCTGATGGCCCGCCGCGCCTGTAGGCGTAAACAGGGTCGCGCGGTTCACGGTGCGCTCCGCCTCGCGCACCGGAGCAGAGGGCGCAAGAATATGCAGTGAGAATTCTTTGGCCAGATCTCCGAAGAGCGTGTTCAGCTTTGGCACGCGCGCACTCACCGCATCAATCGAGCCCTGAATGTCGCCCGCGGCCGCCTCGCCAGCCTGCGCAGCCAGCTCCATCGCAGCATATTCAGGAAAGACCAGCAAATCCGCGCCATTGGAGGCCGCCAGCTGAACCCAGTCGCGTTGCTTCTGGGCGTAAATTTCCCAAGTCGGGCACCAGCTCACAGGGTAGGCGGCAGTTGCAATTTTCATTTTGAGGTGTCCTTTTCGGGGCGGTAAAGATTGCACATAGCATAAAAGACAAGGCACGGTTGCAAATACAAGTGTCGGCCCGCCGGTTCCAAGCTGACGTTGCGCCGCGCCTCTTGCGTGACATTTCAAACCGCGACACTATATCTTTCACAGAGCACTTGCAAAAAGTGCCATAGGGAGGAACCACAATGAAGTTTGGCACGCTACAAGACAGTCTGGACATGACCGCTGCAATGCCCTGGGAGGCACGCGACAAGCCGACAACCGTATATGAAATGCTCGCCATCACGGCCGGAAAATTCCCCGATCGTCCGGCTGTCAGCTACCAGCTCTTGTCTGGCCCCACCGATAAGGCCGAAACCCTGAGCTGGCGCGCCTTTCACGAGCAAACGTGCCAAGCTGCCAACCTGTTCCGCTCCCTGGGTGTGAGCGAGGGCGATGTTGTCGCCTTGGTCATGCCCAATGCCACGGAAACCGCTGTGGCGCTCATGGGCGGAATGACCGCGGGGATAGTCAATCCGATCAACCCGCTGCTGGAGGCCGAGCAGATCGCTGCCATCCTGCGCGAAACCAAGGCCAAAGTTGTGGTCACGCTCAAGAACTTCCCCAAAACCGACGTGGCCCAGAAAACCGCTGAAGCCGTGAAGCACGCGCCCGGCGTGCACACCATTCTCACGGTCGATCTCAACCGCTATCTCACCCCGCCCAAGAGCTGGATTGTCCCGCTTCTGCGCCCGAAGATGACCGTTAACCACCACGCCGACGTGAAAAGCTTCAATGCCGAGCTGGCCAAACAGCCAAAGACCCTCACCTTTGAAGACCGCAAAGTAGACCGTGTGGCCGCCTATTTCCATACTGGCGGAACAACCGGTATGCCCAAGGTCGCGCAACACAAGAATTCCGGTATCATCTATCAGGGTTGGCTTGGTCATGAGCTGCTGTTTGACGAATACGAGAGCGTCATGTGCCCGCTGCCGCTGTTTCATGTCTTTGCCTGCCACGTCATTCTCATGGCCATGGTCAAATCGGGCGCCCATGTAGTCTTCCCGACTCCGGCGGGGTATCGCGGTGACGGCGTGTTTGACAATTTCTGGAAGCTCTGCGAGCGCTGGGGCACAACGTTTGTCATCACCGTGCCCACAGCCGTCTCTGCGCTGATGCAACGCCCTGTCGACGCAGATGTGTCTAAGGTCAAAAATGCCTTTTCCGGCTCTGCCCCCATGCCTCTGGAGCTTTTCAACCGCTTTACCAAATCCACCGGCATCCAGATCATTGAGGGCTACGGGCTCACGGAAGCCACCGTTCTGGTCTCGATCAATCCGGTTGACGGAGAAAAACGTGTGGGCTCTGTTGGTTTGCAGTTTCCCTATACGGATGTGCGCATTATCGCCCAAAAAGGCAACGGCCCCGAAGAGTGCGCCCCCGATGAAATCGGGGAAATCTGCGTGGCCGGGCCAGGCGTTTGGGCCGGCAACACGTATACGGAAGCCGATAAGAATGTGGATCTCTACTATCACGACAAATATCTGCGCACCGGCGATCTGGGACGCAAAGATCCGCAGGGATACATCTGGATCACGGGCCGTGCCAAAGACCTGATCATACGCGGTGGCCATAACATTGATCCCGCTGAGATCGAAGACGCACTTCTGGCCCATCAGGATGTGGCTTTCGCAGGGGCCATCGGCCAGCCCGACGCCCACGCGGGCGAACTGCCCTGCGCCTATGTCGAGCTGGTGGCCGGGGCCACCGTCACAGCCGAAGACCTCATGGAACATGCCCAGAAACACATTCACGAGCGCGCGGCCTTTCCCAAACATATCGAGGTATTGTCCGAGCTGCCCAAGACAGCCGTTGGCAAGGTCTTCAAACCCGATCTGCGCAAATCCGCGATCACGCGGGTCTATAACGCTGCGCTGGAAGAGGCTGGCGTGGCAGCCCGCGTCACCAGTGTGGTTGATGACAAAAAGCGTGGGCTCGTCGCCCAGCTCGCCGCCAATGGTGCCAGCGATGAGGAAGTCGGCAAGGTATTGGGCAGCTTTACCCGCCCCTGGGAATGGGCGGCCTGAGGGGCACGTTCTCCAAAGCCGATGCAAATCAGGGGCCGTAGAGCAAAAGCTTTGCGGCCCTGTTTCTTTGCGGTAAGAGATGCTTAACACATCAACTAAGCTCGCGGGGGCTGCCATGGCTGCCAAAAAGAATATCCTGTTCATCATGTTTGACCAACTGCGCTGGGATTATCTGAGCTGCTATGGCCATCCGCATCTGCACACGCCCAATATCGACTGGCTCGCCTCCCAAGGCGTGCGCTTCAACCGTGCCTATATCCAGTCGCCCATCTGCGGTTCTTCGCGAATGAGCACCTATACGGGGCGCTATGTGCATAGCCACGGCGCCTCCAACAACAAAATCCCCCTCAAGGTGGGCGAGCAGACGCTGGGCGACCATCTGCGCGCCGTGGGTGTCAACAGCTGGCTTGTGGGCAAAACCCATATGGAGGCCGATGCCGACGGCATGGCGCGCCTTGGCCTTGAGCCGGATTCCGTCATCGGCGTGCGCGTTGCGGAATGCGGCTTTGATGTGTTTGAGCGCGACGATGGCATGAAGCCTGAGGGCCCCGATGGCAGCTACGACCCTCGCGGCGCAATGGCCTACAACGACTGGCTGCGCGCCAAAGGCTACGAGAGCGACAACCCCTGGCACGACTTTGCCAATTCGGCGCTGGATGAGGAGGGCAATGTGATCTCGGGCTGGTTCCTCAAAAACTCTGCCTATGCGGCCAATATTGACGAACCCGACAGCGAAACACCCTACCTCACCACCCGCGCAATGGAGTTTATGGAAGCCACCCAAGGCCCCTGGTGCTGCCACCTGAGCTATATCAAGCCGCACTGGCCATATATCGTGCCTGAACCCTACGCCTCCATGTTCGGCCCCGAACACGTTCTGCCCGTGGTGCGCGCGGAGGCCGAGCGCCAGCAGGCCCACCCCGTGCTCAAGGCTTTTATGGATACGCCCGTGGGCCGTAGTTTCTCGCGCGAAGATGTGCGCGAGGCGGTGATTCCGGCCTATATGGGCCTTATCAAACAAGTTGATGATCAGATGGGCCGGCTGTTTGACTGGCTCAAACAAACCGGCCGCTGGGAAGATACCGTAATTGCGCTCACCTCGGATCATGGTGATTTTCTGGGTGATCACTGGCTGGGTGAAAAGACGTTCTTTTATGAGCAAAGCGTGCGCGTTCCGCTGATCATCTATGATCCCTCGCCGCAAGCGGACGCCACCCGCGGAATGGTCTCAGAGGCTCTGGTGGAAAGCATCGACCTTGTGCCGACCTTTCTGGAAATGTCGGGGGGCGAGGCCCTGCCGCATGTTCTGGAAGGCGAAAGCCTTGTGCCACTGCTGCATGGCATAGCAGCGGACACGCAGCGCGATGTGGTGATCTGTGAATACGACTACTCCGGCGCGCCCGTAGCGCGGCTCACAGGCGCCAGCATCGAGCAGGCGCAAATGTATATGGTCGCCGATACCCGCTACAAACTCATCCACTTCGAGACCGGGGACAGACCCATGCTGTTTGATCTTGAAACCGACCCTCAAGAACTCACGGACCTTGGCGCAAGTGCTGCCCATGCCGAGGTGATTGCGGTCATGTATGAGAAACTCAACGCCTGGGCGCGCCGCGTGTCGCAGCGCACCACAATCAGCCACGACAGCCTGATGGCCCGCCGCTCTGCGAAAAGCCGAAAAGGCATCGTCATTGGCGTGCCGGAAGAGGGCGACATGGATGCGGAGCTGACAGTGAAATACCGTAGGCGCAAGGCCATGCCTTGGCAGGCTCTGAAGAAGAGCTAAAAGCTTTCGCCGCACCTTCGGCGCGTCGACCCGCCGGGGGGCTTTGCCCCCCGGACCCCCAGGATATTTATGGCAATAAAAAAGACGTGCAAGGCGAGTAACAAAGCCCGACGGGCAAAAAAACGGTCTTGTGCTTCTTCTGGTTCAAAATACCTTGGGGGTCTGGGGGCAAAGCCCCCAGCTGGTCGGATTTTTGCGTAGCAAAAATTCGAACTGTCTCAGCCAAGCAAACGGCGTGCGATAACTTGTGCTTGAATTTCTGCCGCACCCTCGAAGATATTCAGAATACGCGCGTCACACAGGATACGACTGATCTGGTATTCCAGCGCGAAGCCATTTCCACCATGGATTTGCAATGCATTGTCTGCGGCGCTCCAGGCCACGCGGGCCCCCAGGAGTTTGGCCATCCCGGCTTCCAAGTCGCAACGGCGGTCGTTGTCCTTTTCCCAGGCCGAGAAGTAGGTGAGTTGGCGCGCCACCATGATTTCGACTGCCATCATGGCCAGTTTTCCGGCCACGCGCGGGAAACTGATCAGGGATTTACCAAATTGTTTGCGATCTTCGCCATATTGCAGCCCCACATCGAGCGCGGATTGTGCAACACCCACGGCACGCGCCGCAGTTTGGATGCGCGCAGCCTCGAATGTCTGCATGAGCTGTTTGAAGCCCTGACCTTCCTCGGAGCCGAGGAGGTTCTCGCCCTTCACCTTGAAGCCATCAAAGGCCAGCTCGTATTCTTTCATGCCACGATAGCCCAGCACCTCGATTTCGCCGCCCGTCATGCCCTCGGTGGGGAAGGGGGCCTCGTCGGTACCGGGGGTCTTTTCGGCCAAAAACATCGACAGGCCCTTGTGATCCGTGCTTTCTGGGTCTGTGCGTGCCAGAAGCGTCATCACATGGGTGCGCGCTGCATGGGTGATCCAGGTTTTGTTGCCGGTGATCTCGTAATCGCCTTCCGCGTTTTTAACAGCCCGCGTGCGCAACGCGCCCAGATCTGAGCCGGTGTTCGGCTCGGTAAAGACCGCCGTGGGCAGGATTTCGGCGCTGGCGAGCTTGGGCAACCAGTTTTCTTTTTGCGCCTGCGTGCCACCGGCCAAGATCAGCTCGGCGGCGATCTCGGAGCGCGTGCCCAGCGAGCCGACGCCGATATAGCCGCGGCTCAGCTCTTCGGAGACAACAACCATAGAGGCTTTCGACAGGCCGAAACCGCCAAATTCCTCAGGAATTGTCAGGCCGAAGACACCCATCTCCGCGAGCTCCTCGATCACCTCCATGGGGATCAGCTCATCCTTGAGGTGCCACTCGTGCGCATGGGGTGCGACCTTGTCCAAAGCATAACGGCGGAACTGCTCGCGAATCATTTCGAGCTCTTCGTCCAGGCCCGTCTTGCCAAACGTCAGCTCGGCCTTGCCCTCTTGCATGAGCGCCACAAGCGCCATGCGTGCCGCTTGTGTATTGCCTTGCTCGCAGAGCTGCGCCGCCTCGGGGCCCATCAGCCCGCGTGCATCCTCTTGGCTCAGCCCGATATCTTGCAAGCGCACCACCTCGCCCTGGTTCATCTGGATACCGCCGGTGATTTGCAGCAGGTATTCGCCAAAGGCGATCTGGTGAATGAGCGCTTCCATCTCGCCGAACTGGCCTGTGGCTTGCAGCCTTTCAGCCCATTTCTGCATCTGGCGCAGGCTTTCCACATAGGTTGCAAGCCAGGCCAGCCCATGGGCGGCAGTTTGGTTCTGTTCCAGAAGGCTGGCGGAGACCCGTCCGTCTTTGCTCACGGTCTCGCGGACCCGGGCAATTGCCACGTCCAGCAGGGCTTCTGCCGGGGCCACAGCCGCCGCCGTGAGGCCAAGCAAATCGGGGAGAAGCGTATTTTGTGCCATTGTCATGTGTCCGTCCATCGGTGAATCAGCCTTCTTTCTGGTCTTCTTTGGTTTATCTATTTTGCAGGTGCAGCGCAATATTGCTACGCTGCACTGCGTCAAAGTGATCAAAAATTGCGTAAGAATTTTTAGAGTGCATTCCGTTTTCAGCGACGATACACATTCCAAGATGGATATGTTTTTTTCCGGGCTCTCGCCCGAGCTCTTCGCACTTGCGCTCTTTGTGACATTGGTGGCAGGCACAGTCAAAGGCATGGTCGGTTTCGCCATGCCCATGGTGATGATTTCTGGTCTGTCCAGCTTTCTTTCGCCAGAGTTGGCGCTGGCGGGCCTTATCCTGCCGACGGTGGCCACCAATGCGCTGCAAGCCTTTCGGCAAGGGCCAAGCGAGGCGCTGGCCTCGATCCGGGCTTACAAGGTGTTTCTCATGGCCATGGCGGGGCTGCTGCTGGTCTCTGCGCAGCTTGTGAGCCTTGTGCCAAGCCATGTGTTGTTGCTGGCAATAGGGCTTGCGGTCAGCCTTTTCACAGCCATGCAGCTGATGGGCGTGTCGCCGCGTTTCACAGGGGCCTCCAAACCGCTGGAAGCCCTGTTTGGCGGGGTTGCCGGTGCCCTAGGCGGGGTGTCAGGCATTTGGGGGCCGCCCACGGTCATGTATCTCAATGCGCGCGACGTGGCCAAGCAGGAAGCGCTGCGCATTCAGGGTGTGATCTATGGTGTCGGCGCGATCATCCTGTTGATCTCCCACCTCGGTTCGGGCGTTTTGAATGCCCGCACGCTGCCCTTTTCAGCGGCCATGCTGGTGCCCTCGGTTCTGGGCCTGTGGCTGGGCTTCAAGCTGCATGACAGGATCGATCAGAAGGGCTTTCGCCGCCTCACCCAGATTGTGCTGTTCCTTGCCGGGCTCAACCTGCTGCGCCGCGGCCTGATGGGGTAACGAAAAACGGCGCCCCAAGGAGGACGCCGCTTGAGACTAAGTCTGCCAGCGCTCAGCCGATGGCGGCCGCTTTCACATCTTCGTCAATATAGGGCAGATATTGCTCGAAATTGGCCGAGAACATTTCAACCAGTTTTTGAGCCTGCGCATCATAGGCTGCGCGGTCGCCCCATGTGCTGCGCGGGTCGAGCAGGGCGGTGTCCACGCCTTGCACCGTTACAGGCACATCAAAGCCGAAGTTCTCGTCCTTGCGGAAGGTCGCATCGTTGAGCGAGCCGTCAAGCGCCGCCGTCAGCAACGCGCGCGTCGCCTTGATCGGCATCCGCGAGCCTGTGCCATAGGCCCCGCCTGTCCAGCCGGTGTTCACCAGCCAGCAGGTTGCGCCGTGCTTGGCAATCTTGTCACGCAACAGGTTGCCATAAACCTCGGGGCGGCGCGGCATGAAGGGCGCACCAAAGCATGTGGAGAATGTGGGCTCCGGCTCGGTGATACCGCGCTCTGTGCCAGCCACCTTGGAGGTGAAGCCCGACAGGAAGTGATACATCGCCTGCGCAGGGGTGAGCCGCGCGATGGGCGGCAAAACGCCAAAGGCGTCGCATGTCAGCATGATCACATTCTTGGGGTGGCCGCCCACAGCCGTGTCCGACGCGTTGGAGATATACTCCAGCGGATAGGCGCAACGCATGTTCGCGGTCAGGCTGTCATCATCAAAATCAAGCTCTTTGGTCTCTTCGTCAAAAACCATGTTCTCGATAACGGTTCCGAACTTCTGCGTGGTCGCATAGATCTCGGGCTCGGCCTCTGGGTTGAGGTTGATGGTCTTGGCGTAGCAGCCGCCTTCAAAGTTGAACGTGCCCTTGTCTGACCAGCCGTGCTCGTCATCGCCGATGAGCGTGCGCGCCGGGTCGGCCGAAAGCGTTGTCTTGCCCGTGCCGGAGAGGCCGAAGAAAACAGCGGTGTCCACAGGGTTGCCCGTGGCGTGGTTGGCCGAGCAATGCATCGGCATCACGCCTTTTTCTGGCAAGAGGTAGTTGAGCAGGCTGAAGACAGATTTCTTGTTCTCGCCCGCATATTCCGTCCCGCCAATGAGGATCATCTTGCGATCAAAGTTCATCGCAATGACGGTTTCGCTGCGGCAGCTGTGCTTGGCGGGGTCGGCCTGGAAGCTCGGGCAGTTGATCACCGTGAAATCAGCCATGAAGCTGTCAAGAGCTGCGCGCTCAGGGCGGCGCAGAAGGTGACGGATAAAGAGATTGTGCCAGGCCAGCTCTGTGACCATGCGCACGTTTATGGCCAGCTCCGGGTCTGCCCCGCCGACCAAATCCTGCACATAGTAATCGCGGCCCTTCATATGCGCGATCATGTCTTCATAGAGCGCATCAAAGCCCTCGGGGCTCATCTCGGCGTTGTTTTCCCACCAGATGCTGTCGGCCACATTCGGTGTTTTCACCACATGCTTGTCCTTGGGAGAGCGGCCCGTGAACTTGCCTGTGGTCACAAGGAAGGTGCCGCCCTGTCCCAAAGTGCCTTCGCCGTTCTTCAGCGCCGCTTCCACAAGGGCAGGCTCCATCAGGTTGTAGTAAACAGCGCCAAGCCCTGTGATGCCTTGATCCTCAAGGGTGAATTTGGGGTTTACACGTCCGGTGGTCATGCGAAATGCTCCTTGGCCTGTTTGGGCGGTCTTTAAGTGGGCCCGCACCGCGCGCGCAAGGCCAGTCTTGGCACGCTCTTAACATGAGGCTTTTGTGGCGCAACAGAGCGCAACGCCGCAGTTAGCGCAATCAGCGCAACTTTAGCGCAACCAGAGCCGATATCTTTGCTCTGGCAGGGGGCTCTGTTGGGGAAAGTGAGACAATTTAGCCATTTCTCAGCACTTTTTGCTGCAAAATGGAGCCGAAAGCGCGGATGATTCGCTGCAAGGGATTGATTGCACGCCCGAAAAAGGCAATGGTGGATGAAAAAAGTAGCCAGTACGAGTAGTATAAGGAACGTTAAAATGTCCAAGATCGCCCTTGTGGACGATGACAGGAATATTCTGACATCAGTAGCCATGTGTCTTGAAGCCGAAGGCTTTGAGGTGGAAACCTATCATGACGGTCAGCAAGCGCTCGACGCTTTCAACAAGAAACTCCCCGATATGGCCGTGCTCGACATCAAAATGCCGCGCATGGACGGGATGGACCTGTTGCAGCGCCTGCGCCAGAAAACCACCATGCCGGTGATTTTTCTCACCTCCAAAGATGACGAGATTGACGAGGTGCTCGGCCTGCGTATGGGGGCGGATGACTATGTGAAAAAGCCCTTTTCCCAGCGCCTCCTTGTGGAGCGGATCCGGGCGCTGCTGCGCCGTCAGGATGCGATTTCAGGCGAGGCCATGCCTGAGACGGAAGAAACCAAAGTCATGGAGCGGGGTGATTTGCGGATGGACCCGCTGCGCCACTCGGTGTCTTGGAAGGGCAAGGATGTCTCTCTCACCGTGACCGAGTTTTTGCTGCTTCAGGCGCTGGCCCAGCGGCCTGGTTTTGTGAAGAGCCGTGATCAGCTCATGGATGTGGCCTATGATGATCAGGTCTATGTTGATGATCGCACAATTGACAGCCACATCAAGCGCTTGCGCAAGAAAATGCGCTCCGTTGATGATACTTTCTCCGCGATAGAAACGCTTTATGGTGTGGGGTATCGCTACAACGAAGAGTAAAGCGGCACCGGCAGGCTTTGCCTTTGCGCGCGGGGGCGTTAAACTGCGCCGGAGCGGGGCGCGGGCCAAGCTAGAACGAAGGCGAACAAGGGCGGGCCGGGAGTATGGTGGTGCAAAACTTGGCACCTGAGCGTAATGGTGATGTTGTTTTGGGCGATGATTTTGTCGTGCCTCACAACACTGTGGATGAGAATATTCGCGCGCGCCGTGAGCGGCGCGGTTTCTTTTCCCTGCGCCGCTCGCCGCTCGCGCGCAAGATCATCACCTTCAATCTCATTGCCATGTCCCTTCTCTTGGCAGGGATCCTTTATCTCAATTCGTCGCGCGACGGGCTGGCGCTTCAGCGGGCCAAGGCCCTTATCAGCGAGGCCGAGCTTGTGGCCGATGTGATCGAGGCGCAGATGCCGCGAGGCGTGCCGGTGACTCTCGCCACGGCCGACGGGCTTGATCCGGCCCACGCGCTCGACGGCCTTGACCTGCGTGAAGGGCTGGAAGTCCTGCTGTTTGATCGCACCGAAACGCTGGTCGCAAGGATGCAGGGCCGGGGCTTGAACGTCGATCTTGCCTATGTTCATACCGAACAGGAAAACACCTTTTTAACCAATGGATTGGCGCGTCTCTGGTCGCTTGTCTCTGCGCCCTTCGGAGGGAATAGTGCCGCGCGCGCCATTTCGCTAGAGGAGCAAGCGCGCACCATTGTCCTCCCGGCTATGAGCGGACAAAGCCAGATCAACAACGCGCTCGACACAGGTGGCAACTTTATTGTTGCCACTCCGGTTGCCCATGATGGGGCCGTGGCCGGGGTCATTGTGCTTGCTTCCACCTCCGGGGAGATCGATTATCTGGTGCGCCTTGAGCGGGAGCGGGTGTTGCAGATGTTTCTGGTCGGGGTGATCATCTCGGTGGGTCTCAGCGTTGTGCTTGCCTCGACAATCGCCAACCCGCTGAGCGATCTGGCAGCCTCTGCCGAGCTGGGCCGGGACCGGGACAGCCGCAATGTTGCGCCCGGGCGCATTCGCATCCCCGACCTAACAGCCCGCCCCGACGAAATCGGCCGCCTGTCCGGCGCATTGCGCGGCATG
Organism: uncultured Lentibacter sp.; assembly: GCF_937123735.1. Lineage (GTDB taxonomy): Bacteria > Pseudomonadota > Alphaproteobacteria > Rhodobacterales > Rhodobacteraceae > Lentibacter. The sequence continues at coordinate 22,964 of NZ_CAKZKL010000049.1, read as the reverse complement.
GTGTCTGCGCTCTATGACAGAATTGATGCCAACGAACAGTTTGCGGCAGATGTTGCGCATGAAATCAAAAACCCGCTCGCCAGTTTGCGCTCGGCCGTCGGCACTTTGCGGGTTGCAAAGCGCGAGGACCAGCGCGACAAACTTCTCTCTGTGATCGACCATGATGTGCGCCGCCTCGACAGGCTTGTGAGCGACATCTCCAATGCGTCGCGCCTTGATTCCGAGCTGGTCAAGGAAGAGCAAGAAGAGTTTGACCTTCTGAAAATGCTCGACAATCTCTGTCAGTTCCTGGGGGAAGATGCCAAGTCCAAAGGCATTGATTTCATTTCAGACTTGCCCAAACAACCCATCATTCTTGCCGGGCTTGAAGCGCGGGTTGCGCAGGTTTTTGTCAACCTTATCAGCAATGCCATTTCCTTTTGCGAGGATGGCGATGCGATCCGGGTCTGGGCCCGCCAGCGTGAAAACCGCGTGCTTGTCGTGGTCGAGGATACGGGCCCTGGCATTCCTGAAGCCGCGCTCACCAAGATCTTCAAACGCTTCTATTCGGAGCGCCCCGAACAACAGTTTGGCAACAACTCCGGCCTTGGCCTTGCCATTTCCAAACAGATTGTGGAGGCCCATGACGGGGTGATCTGGGCCGAAAATATCCGTCCTACAGATGCGGATCTGACGTCCGAACCGCTTGGGGCGCGGTTTGTTGTCGGCTTGCCGGTGTAGCCGCCATGACATCCACCCAACCCGCCCCTGCGCCCCAAACCGTCCATGCCAGCGCCGTTGCGCTCGGGGGCAAGGCGGTGTTGATCACAGGTGCGTCCGGTCAGGGCAAATCGGCGCTCGCGCTCGAGCTGATGGCTCTGGGGGCGGCGCTGGTCTCTGATGATCGCGTCATTCTCACCCGCGCAGGCGGGCGTCTTATCGCTTCTGCACCCGGGTCCATTGCCGGTCAGATCGAGGCGCGCTTTGTCGGCCTTCTAAAAGCCGAGGATGCCGGGCCAACGCCCCTTGCACTTCTGGTCCAGCTCGACAATGTTGAAACCGACCGGTTGCCGCCCCTGCGCAGCACCGAACTTATGGGGGTGATGCTCCCCACCGTTCACAAGTGCGAGGGCCGCTCTTTTGCTGCGGCCATTCTTCAGTATCTTAAGGGCGGACGTATCGCCTGACAGAAGCGCCGATGAAAGGGCCCCGAGTGCAGATGCCGCAACAAAACCTTGTTCTCGTCACCGGTCCTTCGGGGGCCGGACGTGGCACGGCGATCAAGGCGCTCGAAGACCTCGGCTATGAGGCGATTGACAACATCCCCCTCAGCCTTGTGGGGCGCCTTCTGGATGGTCCGCCGCTGACTCGCCCGCTGGCGCTCGGGCTTGATGTGCGCAATCGCGATTTTTCGGCTCACGCGTTGCTGGAGGCCTTGGAGGAGGCGATTGGGCAGCACGGCTTTGAGGCAGAGTTATTGTATCTGGACTGTTCCGAAGATGTGCTGCTGCGCCGCTTTTCCGAAACGCGCCGCCGCCATCCTTTGTCACAGGGTGATGACCTTGCCTTGGGAATTCGGCGTGAACAGGATTTGCTGGCCGCCGTGCGCAACCGCGCCGATATTCTGGTCAACACCTCCGAGTTCTCACCCCATGATCTGCGCGGCGAGCTGGCCCGGCTTCTGGGCTATGAGGCGGGGGCCTTGCTCTCGGTGTCTGTGCAGTCATTTTCCTACAAGCGCGGCCTGCCGCGCGGTGCGGATATGGTGCTGGATACGCGTTTCTTGCGCAATCCACATTGGGACAGGGCGCTGCGCACGGCCGATGGGCGTGCGCCGGATGTGCAGGCCTATGTCCGGGCGGATCCACGGTTTCAGAGCTTCTTTGACAGGGTCAAGGCGCTCACATTGGAACTTCTGCCGGCCTATAAAGCCGAGGGGAAAACTCATTTTGCACTGGCCTTTGGCTGCACAGGCGGCCAGCACCGCTCAGTTACCCTAGCGGAAACCTTGGCAAAATCGCTTGCAGAGGCGGGGTGGCAGGTGTCAATGAGGCACCGCGAATTGGAGCGCAACACGGTGGCCGCGCAAGGGCAGGCCGTGGCGCGAGCGGAGGGGCCGGAAGCGTGATCGGGATAGTGATTGTGGCACATGGGGGGTTGGCGCAGGAGTATCTTGCCGCTGTCGAGCATGTGGTGGGCCGCCAGCAGGGCGTGCGCGCGGTGACAATCGAAGCCGATTGTGACCGCCCCGCCAAAGAGGAAGAAATTTGCGCCGCCGCAGATGGTGTCGATCAGGGCGAGGGAGTTGTTGTTGTCACCGACATGTTCGGCGGCTCGCCGTCCAATCTGTCGCTCATGGCCTGCCGCTGTGACAACCGGCGCATTCTGTATGGGGCCAATCTGCCCATGCTGATCAAACTGGCCAAGTCGCGCCACATGTCCGTGCCCGATGCGGTGCGTTTGGCGCTGGATGCGGGGCGCAAATATATTGATAGCCAACAAATTACTTAGAGCGTAACTAACACCATAAAGGGGGCGCCATGATGTCGGGGACACATCAGAAGCGGTTGCAAATCATCAACGAAAAAGGGCTTCACGCCCGGGCTTCGGCCAAGCTTGTCGAAGTGGTCGAAGGCTTTGATGCGCGTGCCGAGGTTTCAAAGGACGGGATGAGCGCCAGTGGCGACAGCATCATGGGACTTTTGATGTTGGCAGCGGCGCGCGGAAGCTCTATTGACATCGAGACTTCGGGCCCTGACGCCGAAGCGCTCGCACAAGCGCTTGAGGCTTTGGTGGCGGATAAGTTTGGCGAGGATATGTAGGCGCGGGGCGTCTGCGCAAACCGGGACAACCAGTGGTAGAGCACGCGCAAGATAAGCCAGTCATCACCCAAGAGGCCGTCGTGAGCAACACTTACGACCGTCGTTCGCTGACCTATGCGAACTCCTTTGACAGCCCCGCCAAAGCCCTCGTGATCAAATCCATCGAGTGGTGCACAGGCAAGCTCACCATCCTGCGCCTTGTGCGCAAGTTCGAGCGGCAAGGCCCCCCCACGGGGCAGGCCTTTTGGCCCGCGGTGCTCAAGGTCATGGGCATTGAGCTCAAGACACCCCAATACCAGCTTGACCGAATTCCTGTAGATGGCCCGGTTGTGGTTGTTGCCAACCATCCCCACGGGTTGGTTGATGGGATGATTTTTGCCGATCTCATTGGCCGCGTGCGCAATGACTATCGCATCCTCACCAGGGCTTTGCTGACGGGGATAGACGAAGCCGCCACCGAATATATGATCCCGGTGCCGTTTCCCTACGAGGATGACGCACAGAAAAAATTCGTCGAAATGCGCGCCAAGGCCATGGCACATCTCAAAGAGGGGGGGCTCGTGGCGCTGTTTCCCTCCGGCGTCGTGGCGTCCAGTGATACGGCCTTCGGCCCTGTCATCGAGCGCGAGTGGAATGTCTTCACCGCCCAGATGATCCGCCGCTCCGGCGCGCGCGTTGTGCCGATCTTCTTTCCTGGCTCCAACTCGCGCTGGTATCAGATCGCCAACCGCATCTCCGCGACCCTGCGCCAGGGCCTACTGCTGCATGAGGTTGTGCACAGCTGCAACAAGGATCAGGCCCCCGTCGTCGGCGCGCCTCTGACAGACGAGCAAATGGAGCTTCTGGAAAAAGACCCCCGGGGCTTCATGAGCTGGCTCAGAGAGCACACGCTGTCTTTGAAAGATTGAGAACAACAAAAAAAGGCCCACCAAATTGGCGGGCCTTATCGGTTGCGTAGGGTGCGCATTTACTGCGCACCTTTGTCGTTACAGCTTTTCCATCAACTCAGGCACAGCCGTGAACAGATCGGCCACAAGGCCATAGTCCGCAACCTGGAAAATAGGTGCTTCCTCGTCCTTGTTGATCGCCACGATGATCTTGCTGTCTTTCATACCTGCAAGGTGCTGGATCGCGCCGGAGATGCCGACTGCGACATACAGCTCAGGTGCCACCACCTTACCGGTCTGGCCAACCTGCCAGTCGTTGGGCGCATAGCCCGAGTCCACCGCCGCGCGCGAGGCGCCCACAGCCGCACCCAGCTTGTCCGCAAGGCTCTCGATCAGCTTGAAGTCGTCTTCGGAGCCAACACCGCGGCCACCGGACACAACCACCCCTGCCGAGGTCAGCTCGGGGCGGTCAGACGCGGCAACCTTGTCTTCCACCCAGGAAGACAGGCCCGGATCACCGGCTGCCGAAATGGTTTGAACCGAGGCAGAGCCGCCTTCGGCTGCTGCATCAAATGTAGATGTGCGGAAGGTGACAACCTTTTTGGCGTCCGATGATTTCACCGTCTGGATCGCGTTGCCCGCATAGATGGGCCGCTCAAATGTGTCGGCGTCCACAACGCCTGAGGCGTCGGAAATAACCATCACGTCGAGCAAGGCCGCCACGCGGGGCATTACGTTCTTCGCGTCTGTGGTGGCCGGGGCGACGATGTGGCTGTAATCGCCCGCAAGCGAGACGATCAGCGCCGCTGTCGGCTCCGCAAGGCGGTGGCCCAGGGTTGCGTCTTCGGCCACGAGAACCTTGCTTACGCCGCTGATTTTCGCGGCCGCTTCGCCTGCCGCCGCAGCCGAGGCGCCACAGGCCAAAACAGTCACGTCACCAAGCTTTTGCGCCGCCGTCACAGCCTTGGCTGTTGCGTCCATGGCAAGCTCGCCATTGTTTACTTCTGCAAGTAGGAGAACCGACATTACACTGCCCCCGCTTCTTTGAGTTTCGCCACAAGCTCATCCACTGAGCCCACAATTTCGCCCGCCTTGCGCGCTTCCGGCTCCGTGGTGGAGACGATCGCAAGACGCGGTGTCACATCCACGCCGTAGTCCGCAGCTGTCTTTTCATCCAGCGGCTTTTTCTTCGCTTTCATGATGTTGGGCAGCGAGGCATAGCGCGGCTCGTTGAGGCGCAGATCAACGGTGATGATGGCCGGCATCTTCACGTTGATCGTCTGCAAACCGCCGTCCACCTCGCGGGTCACGATGGCCTTGTCGCCGTCCACGTCAAGCTCGGAGGCAAATGTGCCCTGTGACCAGCCGAGCAGGGCCGAAAGCATCTGGCCTGTCGCGTTCATGTCGTTGTCAATCGCCTGCTTGCCGGCCAACACGATGCCGGGCTGCTCTTCTTCCACAACCTTGGCCAGGATCTTGGCCACAGCCAGTGGCTCGATGTCCTGATGCACATCCTCCGTGGCGACAACGAGAATGGCACGGTCAGCGCCCATGGCGAGGGCTGTGCGCAGGGTTTCCTGCGCCTGCTTCACACCGATGGATACGGCCACAACCTCGTCGGCCTTGCCCGCTTCCTTGAGGCGGATGGCCTCTTCCACGGCAATCTCGTCGAAAGGGTTCATCGACATTTTCACGTTGGCGAGATCAACCCCCGATCCGTCCGCTTTGACGCGCACCTTCACGTTGTAGTCGATGACGCGTTTGACAGGCACAAGCACCTTCATTGGCTCTCACTCCTTTAAGGTTTCGTTCGGCCGCTCGCGCGACTCTCAAGTGTTCCTCGGCCTGAATATCGCCTCGGGCCATGGCGTAACAGAGCAAAATCGTCACGTTTTGTCTCAGGGACGCCGCGTTATGAGGTTTTGGCCGCTGATCTTTGCGAAAATGTTGCAGCGCGGGGCAGGCCCAACAGCCCCCGCACGTCCGTGCGGGGGCTGTTGGCGCGCAAACCGCGAACGCCCCGCGCGGGGCGGGTGCTTAGGTATTTTTGACCAGAAGAAGGAGAGGGTGCTGCGCCGCTTTCAGCGGTTCGCGCCCGGTATCCAGAGCACATCGGCTTTGCCGCCGTCATTGGCCACGCGCGCGGCCACGAAGAACCAGTCGCTCAGGCGGTTGAGATACTTGATGACCCATTCGTTGGTTTCTTCGGTGGAGGCAAGTTCCGTCGTCAGCCGTTCGGCACGGCGCGAGACCGTGCGGCAGATGTGCAGATGCGCGGCCAGGGCCGTCCCACCGGGCAGGATAAAGCTGCGCAACGGTTCCAGGCCCGCGTTCATGGCGTCTATCTCGCTTTCCAGCCGTTTGACCTGTTCTTCGATCATCCGCAGGGGCGGATATTCGGCCTCGTCATCTTTGCCGATGTCGGGCGTGCAAAGATCGGCGCCAAGGTCAAACAGATCATTCTGGATGCGCGACAGCGCCATATCTATCTCGCCCTCTGCATGGAGCCGTGCCACGCCGATGGTGGCGTTGAGCTCGTCTGAGGTGCCATAGGCTGTGACGCGGGCGGAGTGCTTGGCCACACGGATGCCGTTGCCCAGAGCCGTATCGCCTTTATCGCCGGTGCGGGTGTAGATTTTGTTGAGAACAACCATGATTTCAGGCTCCTGAGCGCATCCAGACGAAGAGCAGGATCAGGGCGACGGCAATAAACTGCCCCCCGATCCGCCAGCGCATGATGCGGTTTGCGTGTTTGCGGTTGAATTCGCCACCTTTGGCAAAGCCACCAACGCCGATCATCAAGATGATCAGCACGGCAACGCAAGCGGCAGCGGCGAGCAGGAAGAGCGGGTCTTTGGCCATGGTGCGGCTCCCTTCAAATGGGTTTCTTCCCATCTAGAGATTTTTGCGCGGATTGCGAGGGTAAATCTGGCGGAAGGGTCAAACTGCCGCTAGGGTCTGGCAATGAAACATCCCCCAGGCCCGCGCGCGGGCGACAACACTGTCTTGGCGATTTTGCTGTGCCTGCTGGCCCTGTTGTTCTTTGATTTGATGGGGCTGGTGATCAAATATCTCTCGGCGCGCTACACTGCGGCAGAGCTTTCGGCCTACCGCAATGTCTTTGGCCTTTTGCCAAGTTTTATAGCGCTTTATGCCTCTGCGGCGTGGCGCGCAGCGGGGCGACGCTACTATATCCGCCAATGGAAGCTTGGCTTTCTGCGCGGGTTTCTCGTCTCTTGCGCCCAGCTCATGTTTTACGCCTCGCTGGCCTTCATGCCCTTCGCCACAGCCTCCACGCTCTCTTATGCCTCCGCGATTTTTGCCAGCGCTCTGGCCTGGCCGCTGCTGGGCGAGCGTGTCGGCCCCCTGCGCTGGGCTGCGGTGAGCGTGGGCTTTCTCGGCGTGGTCTTTGTGGTTGGGCCCAGCAGCGAGGCCTTCGGGCCGGCCGCGCTCTTGCCGCTTGGGGCTGCCGCGCTTTACGCCACCACAGCGATCACCGCGCGGCTCTTTGACGATGATGTGGTCACGCCGCTGGTCAATGTTTATTCCTCGGGCTGTGCCTTGCTCGGCTCTCTGTTCATTGCGCTGGCGTGGGGCGGCTTCAGCCCTCTGCAAAGCTGGGCAGATCTGGCACTAGTCGCGCTCATGGGCGGCTTTGGCGGGGTGGCTGTGCTACTCTATATCATGGCCTACCGCATGACAGAGCAGAGCAATCTCGCCCCCTTCAGCTACTTTGGCATCCCGATGGCTTTTGGCCTTGGTTGGCTGTTCTTTGATGAAGCCCCTTGGGCCGATCTCTTCCCCGGCGCTTTGCTCATCGTTGCGGGGGGCGTGTTTATTGTCTGGCGCGAGCGCCGCCTCAGCCTTTCGCGATCAGCCAGTCAAGCACGCGGGTTGGCAACAGACGCCGCGCCGCCGCCATCAGATAGGTCGGTGTCGTGACAAAATAGCGTGGCTTGGGCCGTGCGCTTTCCAGCGCATGGATCAGTTTGGCCGTCACGGCAGAGGCTGGTAGCTCAAAGCGGTCTGGCCCGCGGCTCTCATAAAGCCGGCCCATGAGGCTCTCTTCATACTGCGCGCGCCGTGCCGAGGACTGCCAGTCGACAAAGCGCTCAAACGGCGGGATCGAGTTCTTGCGGATGTCCGAGGTGATCGGCCCCGGCGCGATGGTGATGATGTGCAAAGGCGTGTCGCGCATCTCGATGCGCAGGGTGTCCGTGAGGCCTTCAAGGGCAAACTTGGTGCTGGAATAGGCCCCGCGCCAGCGCATCGGCACAAGCCCGAGCACAGAAGAGCAGTTGATGATCCGCCCGTGCCCCTGCGCGCGCATCACGGGGATGACCTTGCAGGTCAGCTCGTGCACACCGAACAGATTGGTCTCATAGATCTCGCGCAGCCCCGCGCGCGGCAGGTCTTCCACCGCGCCGGGCAGGGCGAAGGCGCCATTGTTGTATAGCGCCTCCAGCGTGCCCCCCGTGCGTGCCAGCACTTCGGCCAAAGCGGCGTCAATGCTTGCGCTGTCGGCATAATCGAGCACAAAGCTCTCCAGCCCCTCGTCGCGCAGCCGCGCGCAATCGGCCTCCTTGCGGCAGGTGGCAAAGACCCGCCAGCCGCGTTTGGCCAGCCCGTGGGCGGCGTCATAGCCAAGGCCGGAAGAACAGCCGGTGATCAGAATGGATTTGCTCATGACAGTGGCTTACGCGCCTGCGACGGGGCGGACAAGGCTCAGTTTGGGTCGCTGAGCAGGAAGTCGGCCACATAGCCGATCCGCCCGCTCTCGGTCACGCGCAGTTTTACCCATGTGCCCTCTTTGGAAAGCACCTGAACGCTGTCGCCCCGGCTCAGGCGTCCCACCACATTGAAGCGCGTTCCGGGGCCCCGGCGCAAGTTGACGCTGTTGCCACTGATCTGACGCAGATCTTGCTTGGGTTTGAGAGCGGTAAGGGTATTGGCCTTAAGCGGGCTGACCGGCTTGAGCGCGGTGAGCGTGGCTGCCGGTTTCGCCGGCTGTGGCCCGGCGCGGCCACTGGCAGAGGCCAGCACCAGGTTTTCGCTGCCGCCCGAGAGCGCTTGTTGCGACGGAGCCTGGCCCACAACGGGTTTGTTTGTGCCACTGGGGGCAAGAGCGCGCGCCGCCGTTGGGCGTGATGAGGAGGTGCGCAGGGCCGAACTCTTTGGCGCCTCTGCCACCTGCGCCGCTGCCGCTAAGGCTTGGCGAGAGCCCTCTGCGGGCTGGTAGTCAGCGCCTCCGCTCATTTCGTAAAATGCCAGAAACAAGGCGCCGAATGTCACCACAATAAACCGCCACATGGCGCATACCCCCCAAACAAACACAGCAGATCTTTGCCAGCAGCCTACACGATTCGCGATGCCAAAAGCGGAGAATCTGCCCATGTTTTTCCCCGCTTTGTATAAATGCCACGTTAAGCTGCATTTTGGGATTCAATCCGCCCGCAAAAGGCTCTAAGAAAAACGCATGAGCGATTTGCTGGATGATGAAGACACGCCCGAGGCCGAGCACCTTGAGCCGCTGCGCCGCGCCATTGGCGAGCGCTATCTCACCTATGCGCTCTCCACGATCATGCACCGCGCCCTGCCAGATGCCCGCGACGGGTTAAAGCCGGTGCACCGGCGCATTCTCTATGCCATGAGCCGCCTGAAGCTGAACGCAACAGGAGGGTTCCTCAAGTCCGCCAAGATTTCGGGCGACACGATGGGTGATTTCCACCCGCATGGGGACGCCGCGATCTATGACGCCATGGCGCGCCTCGCGCAGGACTTCAACGTGCGCTACCCGCTGGTCGACGGGCAGGGCAACTTCGGCAACATCGACGGCGATAACCCCGCCGCCAGCCGCTATACCGAAGCGCGCATGACAATCGTAGCCGAAAGCATGCTCGACGGGCTTTCGGAAAACGCGGTTGATTTCCGGCCAAACTATGATGGCCGCTTAGAAGAGCCAGCCGTGCTGCCGGCCACTTTCCCGCATCTGCTCGCCAACGGCTCCACAGGCATCGCGGTGGGCATGGCGACCAACATTCCACCGCATAACATTGCCGAGCTGGTCGATGCCTGCCTGCATCTCATCAAGACACCCGACGCGCGCGACGATACCTTGCTCAATTTCGTGCCCGGCCCCGACTTTCCGACAGGCGGCACAATCGTTGAGCCGCGCGAGAATATCGCGCAGGCCTACCGCACAGGGCGCGGCTCTTTCCGCCTGCGCGCCAAATGGGAGGTCGAAGATCTGGGCCGTGGCCAGTGGCAGATCATCGTCACCGAAATTCCCTATCAGGTTCAGAAATCCAAGCTGATCGAGAAGATCGCCGAGCTGATCCAGCTCAAAAAAATCCCGATCCTCGGCGATGTGCGCGACGAAAGCGCCGATGACATCCGCCTCGTGCTGGAGCCACGCTCCAAGAATGTCGATCCGGATGTGCTGATGAACATGATGTTCCGCAACTCCGATCTGGAGACGCGCTTCTCGCTGAACATGAACGTGCTGATCGACGGGGTGACCCCCAAGGTTTGCTCGATGAAAGAGGTGCTGCGCGCCTTCCTCGATTTTCGCCGCGAGGTGCTTTTGCGCCGCTCCACCCACCGCATGGAAAAGATCGACGCGCGCCTTGAGGTGCTCGAAGGCTTCATCATTGCTTTCCTCAATCTGGACCGCGTGATCGACATCATCCGCTATGATGATGCGCCCAAGGCGGCGCTGATGCGCGAAGACTGGGGCCAGAGCTTCACCCGCGCCACAGATGAGCGCGATTATGTCAGCCCGGCCCAGAGCGGCGAAGATGGCCTCACCGAGCCGCAGGCCGATGCGATTCTCAACATGCGTTTGCGCAGCCTGCGCAAGCTTGAGGAGATGGAGCTTGTGGCCGAGCGCGACAAACTCATGCAAGAGCGCGCCGGGCTGGAAGACCTGCTGGAAAGCGAGGCGTTGCAGTGGGCCGCCATTGCCGACCAGCTCAAAGACGCCAAGAAAACCTTCGGCAAAGACTATGAAGGCGGCGCGCGCCGCACCGTCTTTGCCGAGGCGGGCCTTGTTGAGGACGTCCCGCTGGAAGCGATGATCGAGAAAGAACCGGTCACGATTGTCTGCTCGCAAATGGGCTGGATCCGGGCCATGTCGGGCCATATTGATCTGACCCGTGAGCTCAAGTTCAAGGATGGCGACGGCCCGCGCTTTGCCTTTCACGCCGAGACAACAGACAAGATCGTGCTGATGGGCTCCAACGGGCGCTTTTACACGCTCTCCGCCGTCAATCTTCCCGGTGGGCGCGGCATGGGCGAGCCTGTGCGCCTGATGGTCGATCTGCCCAACGAGGCCGAAATCGTCTCGCTCTTCGTGCATCATAAGGGCCGCAAACTCGTGGTCGCCAGCTCCGAGGGCAACGGCTTTGTCGTGCCCGAAGACGAGGTCATCGCCCAGACCAAGACAGGCAAACAGGTGCTCAACGTCAAAGACGATACGCGCGCCGCAATCTGCAAGCCGCTCACGGGCGATCATGTCGCCATCGTCAGCCAGAACGGCAAGTTCCTCGTCTTCCCCGTGTCCGAGCTGCCAGAGCTCGGCCGCGGCAAGGGCGTGCGCTTGCAAAAATATAATATGGCGCGCGGCAAACAAGGCGCGCTGGAGCTTGACGGTGGCCTATCAGACCTCACCACATTCACTTGGGCCGAGGGCCTCAGCTGGCCCATGGGCGGCGGCAAGACCCGCACCGAGACAGACCTCTCCGACTGGCTTGGCAAGCGCGCAGGCGTGGGCAAACGCCCCCCTTACGGCTTCCCGCGCAGCATGAAGTTTGACTGAGCGCCACATATCTCCTTGATTTGCGCTTTGCCCGCGCAGCATAGTTGTCAAACCGTAAGCAGCCGCCAAGGGCTGCGTTTTGGACAGCAAGGATTTCCCCATGAGCGTCTCAAGTGACATTCACGGCCAGTATCGTGGCAGCCGCGGTGCGCTGTTCGCGCTCGCGCTCAAAGTGGCGCTGCTCACGCTCATCACGCTGGGCCTCTATCGCTTCTGGGGCAAAACCCGCATTCGCAAATACATCTGGTCCTCCACCGTGGGCGATGGCGACGCCTTTGAATACACTGGCACGGGCCTTGAGAAATTTCTCGGCTTTCTTGTTGCCGTGGTGGTGCTGGCGCTTTACCTCGGCATCGTCCAGATGCTTTTATTCTTCGGCGGCCTGAATTACGGCTTTGATCCGGCCACGCCCGAAGGCGCGCTGGCGCTCAATGCGCTGATTTACATCAACCTGCTCGCGCTTGCACCGCTTATCTTTTACGCCACTTACCGCGCGCGGCGCTATAAAATGGCCCGCACCCGCTGGCGCGGGGTGCGCTTTGGCATGGAAAAAGGCGCCTGGGGCTACGCCCTGCGCGCCATCGGCTACACGCTCTTAACTGTCGTCACCCTCGGCGCACTTCTTCCGCTCTCCTCCTTCAAACTTGAGAAATACATGGCGGATCGCAGCTATTTCGGCGATGCGCGCTTTGAGCAGCATGGCAAATGGACAGCACTTTACGGCGCGGCCAAGCATCTCTTTTTCGGCCTTGCGGTTGTCTTGCTCTCGGTTGGTGCGGGCGCGGCTCTTCAGGCACCGGTGCTGCTGGGGGGCGGGGTTTTGCTCGGCTACATCTGGCTTGCTGTCGGGGTCGTTTACTACCGCGTCCATGCCTTTCGCTACATGGCTGCCCACCGCACATTGGGCGATGAGATCACCTTCACAGCCCAGCCCACCACAGGCGAAGTTATCAAGATCTACATCTTCGGCACACTGATCATTTCGCTCATCCTCGGGGTGCTGATCTTTATCGGCGTGGCCCTCTTCACCGCCGCGATGAGCATGGTCGGCACAACCTCTATGGCCCCTGTCTTCACGCTCATGGGGGTGCTCTATGTTGTGGCGCTCTTGCTCTCGGGCGCCATGGCGCTCATCTTCATCACCCAGCCCACCATCGCGCATTTCATCACCACTTTCACGGTGCACCGCGCCGAGGCGCTCAACGCAATCCAGCAGCGGGCCACAGAAACAGGCGTCGATGCCGAAGGCTTCGCCGACGCGCTCGACATCGGCGGTGCGATCTGATGCTTGAGGCGGATGGCAGCTTCTTTGACGGCTCATCCGCCGCCAAGCACAAAGTCACCCTGCGCCTTGATGAGGCGCGGGGCTTTCTCACCTTCGATGGCGAAGCCCTCGCGCAGCCCGAAGAATGGCCCCTTGCCGAGCTGCGCCTCTTGCGTGACCAGCCCACAGGCGGCTGGCTCACCTTCGCGCTGCACATTCAGGGCGAAGACGAAACCCTGCACCACGCGGCGCGCCTGAGCTGCCGCGATGGCGCGATGAACGCCGCCCTGCGCCGCGCCGCGCCCAACCTCACCCGCCGTGACATCCACAAAGGCATAGGTCTGCGCGTGGTGACAAAGCTCACCCTCGCCGTGGTCGCCGTGCTGGCAATGATCTTCGTGATCCTGCCCGCCATGGCCACAAGCCTCGCCTACCTCATGCCGCGCGAGCGCGAGGTGCAGTTCGGCCAGGCCGTGGTCAACCAGATGGAGTGGTTCCTCTCAGGCGAGCGCACGGGCGATCTGGCCTGCACCAACCCCGAAGGTCTGGCAGCGCTTGCCAAAATGGAAGCCCGCCTCACCCAGGGCCGCGAAATGGACTATGACCTCGACATCAAGGTGTTTGACCACAGCATGGTCAATGCCTTCGCCGCTCCGGGCGGTCAGATCGTCCTCCTGCGCGGCCTGCTTGACAAAGCCACAAGTGCGGAGGCCGTCGCCGGTGTGCTGGCGCATGAAATAGGCCATGTCGAAAACCGCGATGCCACCATCGGCGCTCTGCGCGCCGCAGGCTCCGCCGGGCTGCTCTCCATGGTGCTGGGCGATTTCTCTGGCGGCACCCTGGCGGTTCTGGTCACAGAACATCTCATCTCGACAAGCCACACCCGCAAAGCCGAGACGCTGGCCGATGACTACGCCCTAAAGGCGCTCGCCCATGCCGAAGTGAGCAGCGAGGGGCTCGCCACCTTCTTTGACTATGTTATCGAACGACAAGGGCAGGGGCCAAGCCTGCCCGCTTATCTCAACAGCCACCCCCCGTCACAGGCCCGCGCCGCCAAAAGCCGGGGCTTCGCCGCCACGCAACAGGCCACAAGCCCGGTGCTCACCGAGGCCGAATGGGCGGCGCTCAAAGCAATCTGCGACTGAAGTCGCCAATCCTTTCAACTGGCCCCGGCTTCAAGCCACGAGAAAGGTGCTCTGCCCATCTTGAGTGATCCTGTGCAAACCGGGTGGGGCAACGCGGTGCGATGAGGTGCTCAGCACAGTCCCCAGTTGGCGAGATATATTTCCAATAGGGGGTTTTGGTATCGCAAGAAAACCGTTGTGAGAAGCAGCAGGGCCAAGACCGCCAGGGATAGGCGCAGAGTTATCCCGGCTGTCATGCGCTGGCCCTGCGCTCTGCCAAAGTGCGTTCGCTGATTGGCCAATTCAAAACAGCGGCTAGAAGACTCAGTCCAATCGCGATACCCCATGCCGTGTCATAGCTGCCTGTCCGGTCATAGAGCCACCCACCAAGCCACCCCCCGGCGAAAGACCCCAGTTGGTGTGCAAAAAACACGATGCCCGCGAGCATGGACATATGCTTGACTCCGAAAACCGCAGCAACCGTTCCGTTGGTGAGGGGCACTGTCGACAGCCAGAATAAGCCCATCACAGCCCCAAACACATAAGCGGATGTCGCTGTGACAGGGAGAAGAACAAACCCCGCAATCGCCACGGCACGCCCCAGATATATCCATGACAGCAACAGAGGCTTGCGGCGCATTCCGCCCCACAGGCCCGCGTAATAGGTGCCAGCAATATTCACGAGGCCGATCAACGCCAGCACAATCGTCGCCACACCGCTGCCGATGCCTTCGTCGGCCAGAAAAGCGGGCAGATGAATGGCGATAAACACGACCTGAAAGCCGCAGGCAAAAAAGCCGAGCGACAACAACCAAAAGTCGCGCAGCCCAAAGGCATCGCTGAGCGCCTGCCCAAAGGAAACATCCTCGGCGGCGTTCGCTACGGGGGCGGCTGCGTTCCGGATTCCGAAGGCGAGCGGAAAGATCGCAAGCACCAAAACCGACAGCGCAATCAATGCGCCTTGCCAGTCCAGACCGACGATCAAACCGAGCGAGACCGGCAGCATCGCAAACTGCCCGAAAGAGCCAACCGACATGGTGATCCCCATGGCCAGCGAGCGCTGCTCAGGTGCCACAAGGCGGCTGATCGCGGCGAAGATCACCGGGAACGTCGTTCCAGACAATCCCAACCCGATCAACACCCCCGCGCCAAGGATGAAGGTGGCTTCACCGCCAACAAGGCTCATGGTCCAAAGGCCCGCCCCATAAAGCAGGGCGCCAACCGCCACGATAGGCTTCGCCCCGAACCGGTCTGACAGCATGCCGCTGAAAGGCTGGCTTGCGCCCCAAACAAGGTTTTGCAGGGCAATCGCAAAGGCGAAGGTTTCGCGGCCCCAACCTTGATTCAAGCTCACAGGCTGTAAAAAAAGCCCAAACGCATGACGCACGCCGAGGGAAATCAGCAAGATCAAGGACCCGCAGATCAGCGCAACGCCTGCGCCGTGCCATTTGCTGTCTGGCTGCGCCCTCATGCCATGTCTCCTGTCCGGGGGCTGGCTTTGTCGGGTTGCGCCGCAACCTTCGCCAAAAGCGCCAGCGTGTCTGCGCCAATCATCTGTGCGAAATCCTGTTGCGCGACACGCCAGAGCGGCAGCGCCATTTGAAGAGCCTCACGGCCCGTCCCCGTCAAACACACCACGCGCGTCCGCCCGTCCTCGCCCTTGCCGGTCTTGACCAGAGACTGCTTCTCCAAAACCCGCAAATTGCGGCCCAGAGTGCTCCGGTCAAGCGCGACGATCTCTGCCAGCTCAGTGATGCAAATCGACCCTGCCTCATCAATGCGCCGCAAAAGCCGGAACATGGTAACCTTGATGCCCACCGGAGCGAGCACCGCATCATAATATGCTGTGCTTTGCGCGGCGGCTTGCCTTAGTGCGGTGCAGATACAAACGTCTTCCATAATGCGGGTATATACCTGCAATTAGCACAGGGCAAGCCCGCTTGGCTGCCCACGCGTCTTCTTCTGGTCAAAAATACCTCGGGGGAAAGCTGCAAAGCCGCAAGCTTTGCAGCTTGGGGGCAGCGCCCCCAACCGCGCGCAGCGCTTGTCCTGTGTGCCGCAGGCACGCTGCTGCGTCACTTGCCACAAGCACGGCGCGCAAAAGGGGGTGACTCCCCTTATCCCCTCCGTTACGCTTCACAGGTGAACAAAGGAGGGCAACATGTTTTACGGGATCTGGCACAAAAAAGGGTGATCGTCCGAACCCCGGACAACGTATCCTGACTGAGGCGCCTTGCGCTTCGGCGTAGTCCACGCATCCTTGCAAGGTCCTGTCCCATGAAAAAGCTCTTCACCTATTTCGAATCCCTCGTTGACCCTTACGGCCCTTACCCGCGCGAAGATGTGCCGCCCAAAACGCTCTGGCGCTTCATGCTGGGCTATACGCAGCCCTTCAAGCGGGTGTTCTGGGCCGCAGGTCTCTTGTCAGTCGCCGTTGCGGCCATAGAAATCGGCCTCATCTACTATATGGGCTGGCTCGTTGATCTGCTTGCAGGCCCGCCCGCCGAGGTCTGGGAGGCGCATGGCAGCTTCCTCATCTGGCTGGCGCTTTTCGTGCTCTTCATCCGCCCCGCGATCCAGCTCCTCGATGTGCTCTTGCTCAACAACACCATCCTGCCCAATGTCGGCACGCTGGTGCGCTGGCGCGCGCACAATCATGTTCTGCGCCAGTCTGTTGGCTGGTTTGAGAATGATTTTGCCGGCCGCATCGCAGGCCGCATCATGCAAACACCCCCCGCAGCGGGCGAGGCGGTGTTTCAGGTCTTTGACGCGCTCACCTTTGCGCTGGCCTATGTGATCGGCGCGGCGGTGATGCTCTATGGCGCCGATATGCGCCTCGTGCTGCCGCTGCTGGCGTGGTTTGTCGGCTATGGCTGGCTCATGCACTGGACCCTCAAACGCGTTGGGCCCGCCTCGCAAAAGGCGTCCGATGCCCGCTCCGCCGTCACCGGCCGCGTGGTCGACAGCTACACAAATATTCACTCCGTCAAAATGTTTGCCCACCACGATGGCGAAATCACTTTCGCCCGCGACGCCATCGAGGAGGCTCGCCGCACCTTTGTGGAAGAAATGCGCATCTATACCACGATGGATTTCGTCCTCGTCGTGCTCAACGGCGTGCTCATCGTCGGCGTGGTTGGCTGGGCCATCTACCTCTGGATGCAGGGCGCGGCCAGCGTGGGGGCGGTTGCCGCCGCCTCGGCCCTCACGCTCCGCCTCAACGCCATGACAGGCTGGATCATGTGGGCGCTCACCTCGTTTTTCCGCCAGCTTGGCGTGGTGGCCGAGGGCATGGAGACCATCGCCCAGCCGATTGATCTGGTCGATGCCGAGGACGCCAAACCGCTCTCTATTTCCAAAGGCGAGATCGTGATCGAAAACCTCACCCACCGCTACGGCCGCGACATCGGTGGGCTTGAAGGCGTGACCCTCACCATCAAGGCAGGCGAGAAAGTCGGCCTCGTCGGCCGCTCCGGCGCGGGCAAATCCACGCTGGTGAAGCTGCTCTTGCGCTTTTATGATGCCGAGGCAGGCCGCATCCTGATTGACGGTCAGGACATTTCCCAAGTCACCCAAGACAGCCTGCGCCGCCAGATCGGCATGGTGCAGCAAGACAGCTCGCTTCTGCACCGCTCTTTGCGCGAGAATATCGCCTATGGCCGGCTTGAGGCGACAGATGCCGAAATCTGGCAAGCCGCCAAAGAGGCCGAGGCGCTGGAGTTTATCGAAACGCTGGAAGACATGGAGGGCCGCCGCGGCATGGCGGCGCAAGTGGGCGAGCGCGGGGTGAAGCTTTCGGGTGGTCAGCGCCAGCGCATCACACTCGCCCGCGTGATCCTCAAGAACGCCCCGATCCTTCTGCTCGATGAGGCCACAAGTGCGCTGGATTCCGAGGTCGAGGCCGCTATCCAGGACACGCTCTATGGCATGATGAAGGGCAAAACCGTCATCGCCATCGCCCACCGCCTCTCCACCATCGCCGAGATGGACCGGATCGTGGTGCTCGACAAAGGCCGCGTCATCGAAGAGGGCACGCATAGTGAATTGCTCGCCAAGGGCGGCGTCTATGCCGATCTCTGGGCGCGTCAGTCGGGCGGCTTTCTGGGCGACACAGACACAGAGGAGGCCGCCGAATAATGGCCGAAACCGCCTACCACCGCCTCGTCTGGCGCGCCGTGCGCCTGATCGACCCGATGCGCCCCGCGCGCGGGGCGCCGCCAACCGAGCTTTGGGCCTTCGCGCGCTGGTGCCTTGCGGGCGCATGGCCTGTCATCGCGCTGGCGGGGGTCATTTCCGCACTCTCGGGCGCGAGCGAAGTCCTGTCAATGTATGTGCTCGGCGAGGTGGTCGATATCGCCGCCTCGGGCGCGCCGCTCTCCCGGCACATCTGGCTGCTGGCCTTCGGAGCCTTCCTGCTCATCGGCCTGCGCCCCGCCTTCTTCGGGCTCAACGCGGCTTTCCAGTCGGTCGTGCTGGGGCCAAACCTCTTCAAGCAGATCCTCGGCCGGCTCAACCGCTGGACGCTGGGCCAATCGGTCGGCTATTTTGATGACGATTACGCAGGCCGCCTGGCGCAAAAGCAGGTGCAAGCCACCCGCTCGCTCACCGAAGTGGTGATCGAAACGGTCAACGCCATCCTCTTCGCGCTGGCCTCGGTTGTCGGCTCGGCCCTGCTTGTGGCGGCGATTGACACGCGCCTTCTGCTCATCCTCTTTGGCTGGATCGCGATTTACGCGGCCTACCTGCGCTACTTCCTGCCGCGCATTCGCGCGCGCTCCAAAGTGCGCGCCGCTGCGCAGGCCATGGTCTCGGGGCAGGTGGTCGACACCATCACCAATATCAAAACGGTGAAGCTCTTTGCGGGCGACGCTGTAGAAGAGGCCGCCACCTCCGATGTGCTCGAAACCCTGCGCGAACGCGCGGTCTATTTCGGCGAGCTTTCCTCGGTTTTCCGCTTCGGTCTTATCTTTATCGCGGGGCTTCTGCCGGTGGCGCTGCTGGGTGCGGCGCTCTACTGGCGCGAAAGCGGTGTCACACCGGGCGATATCGCCGCCACAGGCGCGGTCTCCATCCGCCTTGCGCAAATGTCGGGCTGGATCAGCTTCGTGCTGATGACAATCTATATGCACCTCGGCGAGGTCGAGGACGGGATGCGCACACTCGCCCCCGCCAAGCGCCTGCGCATTGGCACGGGCGCAAGCCTCGCCGTGCCCAAAGGCGAGATCCGCTTTGAAGATGTGACCTTCTCCTATGGCCGCGATGTCGGCGGGGTGACGGGCATTTCGCTCACCATCCACGCAGGCGAAAAGCTCGGCATCGTCGGCGCGTCAGGCGCAGGCAAGTCCACGCTCGTCTCGCTGTTGCTCAGGCTGTATGACCCTGAAACAGGCCGCGTCCTCATCGACGGGCAGGATATTTCCGATGTCACAGAGCCAAGCCTGCGCCGCGCCATCGGCATGGTCACGCAGGAAACCGCGCTGTTTAACCGCTCCGCACGCGACAACATAACTTACGGGCGCGAAGACGCGCGCGAAGCGGCCCTCCACGCGGCCATTGATAAGGCCGAAGCACGCGACTTCATCGACACCCTGCAAGACGGGCAGGGCAGGCGCGGTCTAGAGGCCCATTTGGGCGAACGCGGGGTCAAGCTTTCGGGCGGGCAACGCCAGCGCATCGCTCTGGCAAGGGCGATCCTGAAGGACGCGCCCATCCTTGTGCTGGATGAGGCGACAAGCGCGCTCGACAGCGAGGTCGAAGCCTCGATCCAAAGCGCGCTCACCCGCGTGATGGAAGGCAAAACCGTGCTCGCCATCGCCCACCGCCTCTCCACCATTGCCGCGATGGACCGTATCATCGTGATGCGCGAGGGGCAGATCGTGGAGGAGGGCAGCCACGACGCACTGATTGCAAAGGGCGGTATCTATGCCGATCTCTGGGCGCATCAGTCCGGCGGCTTTCTTGCGCCCTAGCGCGCCGCAGGCAAATTCGAGCGGTCCGCGCGCCATATGGGCTTGACGGCTCGGGCGATTCCGCCTAATGAGCGCGAACAGAATTCACGGGGGGCCGCTTGTCGGCGCCCTATCGTATGGTCGCTGGACACTGGCGGCATCAGAACAAGATGAGGATGAACCCATGTCACGCGTTTGCGAATTGACCGGAAAAGGCCCGATGGTTGGCAACAACGTAAGCCACGCGAACAACAAAACGCGTCGTCGCTTCCTGCCAAACCTCAACGATGTAACCCTTCAGTCCGAAACATTGGGCCGCGGCTTCAAGATGCGCATCAGCGCCCACGCGCTGCGCTCGGTGGATCACCGTGGCGGTTTGGACAAGTTCCTTGCCAAAGCCAAAGACGCCGAGCTCTCCGCGCGCGCGCTGAAGGTGAAAAAAGAGATCGCCAAGGCGCAAACAGCCACAGCGTAAACCGCTGGCGACACATCATTTGAAGCAGCCTCGCCCTCGGGCGGGGCTGTTTCGTTTTGTCCCCTTGCATCTGTGGCGCTCTGCGCTACATCTGGGGGCATGAAGCGCTTGCACGCCCATATCTCCGCCCTCTTGGTCGCGGTCCTTGTGCTCACCGGCCACGCGATGGCCGAGGCGCGCACCATGACCAATGCCGCGGGCGAACTCGTGCTCTGCACAGGCACGGGGCCGCTGACCATTCTGGTTGATGCCGAGGGCAAGCCCACAGGCCCGCCCCACATCTGCCCCGACTGCGCGCTGGCGCTCTTTGCCGATATCACCCCGCCTGTCACACTTCCCGCAGCGCTGGTTCTGGCGGGCGCGCCGCTGCGCTTTGACCATGTGGCACATCTCAAGGCCCAAAGCCTGCACGCCGCCAGCGCACGGGGGCCACCCGCCTTTCTCTGACTGTTCTTATAACTTCTCAAAAAACATTCAGACGAAAGGTAGAGCCATGTCTCTCAAATCAACCCTTCTCGCGGCCGTGGCCGCAACCGCCCTCGCCATGCCAGCCTTTGCTGATGGCATGATGATCAAGGACAGCTACGCCCGCGCGGCGGGCATGAGCGCCTCCGCAGGCGCCGCCTTCATCGTGATCGAGAATCACACCGGCGAAGACGACCGCCTGATCAGCGCCAGCTCCGACATTGCCAAGCGGGTCGAGCTGCACACCCATATCGAAGACGCCAACGGCGTGATGAAAATGACCCATGTTCAAGAGGGCTTCCCTGTCAAAGCGGGCGAAAGCATCACCATGCAGCGCGGTGGGCGGCATGTCATGTTCATGGGCCTCACCGAAGCGATGGCGCAGGGCGATATGGTGACGGTCACGCTGACGTTCGAAAAGGCTGGTGATGTGGTGGTCGAGGTGCCTGTGGACCTTGAGCGCAAGCCGATGCACGGCAGCATGGGCCACGGCCACATGAAAAAAGACGGCGACAGCTAAGAGGCATTGCGCCGCGCCTTCGGCGCGTCGCCCCGGGGGGCTGGTGGCTTTGCCACCAGCCCCCTTTGCATTTGGCAGAGGTTGCTTGGCCACATGGGCGGTGTTCGGTTTGGCAGGCGGTGGGATTGGATATTTATAGCAATAAGAAAGAGCTAGGAGGTGCTTTTCGCTGCCAGCTCGTTCACCCACGCAGGGACGGTCTCGCTCGCGGGGCCGAGGCGCAGGTCGTCAAACAGGGAGTGACCTGCGGAGGGCTCAAGGTTCATCTCCACGGTCGGAAGGCCCAGGCGGCGCGCCTCGGCGACAAAGCCGGCGGCGGGGTAGACATTGCCGCTCGTGCCGATGGCCGCAAAGAGCGTGGCCTTGCTGAGGGCTGCGTCGATCTTTTCCATGCCGTAGGGGATTTCACCGAACCAGACGATATCTGGCCGCGTGGCCTGCGCGCCGCAGTGGGGGCAGGGGTCCGACACCTGCATCACCATGGGCGCCTCCCAGCGGGCCGCGCAGGCCGCACACATGGCTTGCGCCAGGCTGCCGTGCATATGCAGCACATTTTGCGCGCCTGCGGCTTCGTGCAGCCCGTCGACATTCTGTGTCACGATCAGCACTTCATGTTTGGCCTCAAGCGCCGTGAGCGCCACATGGGCGGCATTGGGCGTGGCTGCGGCCGCCTCGGCGCGGCGCTGGTTGTAAAACCCCAGCACCAGCTCGGGGTTGCGCTCAAAGCCCTCCGGCGTGGCCACATCTTCGATCCGGTGCTGGGCCCAAAGCCCGCCCTCATCGCGAAAGGTGCCCAGCCCGCTCTCAGCTGAGATGCCTGCGCCTGTCAAGATGACGATCTGTTCGCCCATGGTTCATGTTCCTTCTGTGGCCTTGCGGGGATGATCTGGCCAACGTGCTTGGGGGCAAACATGCCCTGAGGGTCGGGGTGGTTTCAACGGGTTTCTGTGCTGGGCCGGATCTCTGCGTGCCTAGTGCCCCCGAGGTCAGAGCAGATCTGTTCTTTGGCTCTGGCGTTCAGGGCGGCGCGGGCGCTGACTTTTGAAACTGGCCGCGCTAGAAAGTGCCATGCGCGCCAAAACAGATCAGCAGAGAGGCCCCATGAAACATATGTTTGCAAGCACCGTTGCGCTGTGGCTCGGGGTGGGTGCGGCCCTGGCGGAAAGCCCGGAGCAGCGGGCCATGCGCTGTGCGGCGCAAGGCGAAATTCTGCGCGAGGCCGTGGTATTGCGGCTGCGGTTTGTCAGCGAGCGCAAGGCCAAGCAAAACATCACCCGCGCCACCGCCCCCGAGATGCAGGGGGCCGTTCCCTTACTGGTGGGCTATGCCTATAGCCTGACGCGCAAAGAGCTGCGCCAAGGAGACCTTGCAGCCAGTTTTGAGGCACAATGCCGTGCACTGGATGTGAACTGAAGCTGTATAGGCCCGGCCTGTGCCGGCATCTGCGTTTGTGAGCTTGCCGCCGACGCGCCGAGGCCCCATATTGGCCAAATGTCGCTGCCACCCGGATTTCTCGATGAGCTTCGCACCCGCACCTCGCTCAGCCAGGTTGTGGGCCGCAAAGTCATGTGGGATCAGCGCAAGTCTAACCAGGGCAAGGGCGATATGTGGGCCCCTTGCCCTTTTCACCACGAAAAGACAGCCTCTTTTCACGTCGATGACCG
>NZ_CAKZKL010000048.1 GCF_937123735.1 uncultured Lentibacter sp. | reverse complement strand
AGCCTCAGCGCATTGCTCACCACAAAGACCGAGCTCAGCGCCATCGCGCCGGCGGCCAGCATCGGCGACAAAAGCCAGCCTGTCAGAGGATAGAAAACCCCCGCCGCAACAGGCAAAAGTGCGGCGTTATAGGCAAAAGCCCAGAACAGGTTTTGACGGATATTGCGCATCACCCTGCGGGCCAATGTGATGGCCTCGGCCACCTTCACAGGCGCGCCCGTCATCAAAACCACCTCGGCGCTCTCAATCGCCACATCCGTGCCTGTGCCAATCGCAAGCCCCACATCAGCCGCCGAGAGCGCAGGCGCATCATTGATCCCATCGCCCACAAAGGCCACCGCGCCACGCTCTTGCAGCTTGCGGATCGCGTCGAGCTTGCCCTCAGGCATCACCTCGGCAATCACCGCGTCAATCCCGGCCGCATCGGCAATATGGCGCGCTGCGGCCAAACTGTCCCCTGTGATCATCACGGTGTTCAGCCCCATGCCGTGCAGCGTCTTGATCGTCTTCACAGCATCAGATTTCAACGCATCCGAAACAGCAAAAAGCGCCGCCAACTGCCCGTCAATCGCGGCAAAGGACACCGATTTGCCCGCCGCCTCCAGCGCAGCCGTGTCGCTCTGCAAAACCACCGCATTGTCGCGCATGAGCTTGGCTGTGCCAATCAGCACATCGCGCCCCTCAACCCGCGCCGTCACACCTTGCCCCGCAATCGCGGCGAAGCCCTCGGCAGCGGGCAAAGCGCCTTCCTGCGCTGCAACAATGGCCCGCGCCACAGGATGCTCAGAGCCTTGCTCCGCTGCCGCAACAAGCCGCAGCACCTCGGCGCGCGCGAACCCGCCCAGCGCTTCAAAGTCCGTCAACTTGGGCTTGCCCTCGGTCAGCGTGCCAGTCTTGTCAAAGGCCACGATCTTCACATCCGAGAGCCGCTGCAAGGCATCGCCCTTGCGAAAGAACACGCCAAGCTCGGCCCCCCGCCCCGTGCCCACCATAATCGACATGGGCGTGGCCAGGCCCATCGCGCAGGGGCAGGCGATGATCAGCACCGAAACGGCGGCGACAAGCGCATTGGCCAGCCCCGCCCCAAAGGCGAGCCATGCCAGAAGCGTCAGCACAGACAGCCCCATGACCACAGGCACAAACCACAGGGTCACACGGTCAACCAGCGCCTGAATGGGCAGCTTGGCGGCCTGCGCCTCTTCCACCGTGCGCACAATGCCTGCCAGAACCGTGTCCGCGCCCACCTTCTCGGCCACCATCTCAAGCGCCCCCGCGCCATTGACCGTGCCCGCAATCAAAGCGTCGCCAGCAGATTTGCGCACAGCCATCGGCTCACCCGTCAGCATACTCTCGTCCACATGGCTCTCACCCGTCTTGACCCGGCCGTCGACAGGCACGCGCGCACCGGGGCGCAAGCGCAGCACATCGCCGGCAATCACCTCGCTGGCCTGCGTCTCTACAAACGCGCCGTCGCGTCTGATCTCCACCCGCGTGGGCGCAAGCTCGATGAGCTTGGCAATCGCCGCACCCGCCTGCCCCTTGGCGCGCGCCTCCAAATACCGCCCCATCAGAATGAGCGTAACGATGACAGCCGCCGCCTCAAAGTAAACCGCCCGCGCCCCGCTCGGCAAAAGGGCTGGCGCAAATGTGGCAACAACAGAATAGCCATAGGCCGCCAAAGTGCCCACCGCGACGAGCGAGTTCATATCCGGCGCGCCCCTGAACAGCATCGGGAAACCAACCGTGTAAAACTTGCGCCCCGGCCCGATCAGCACAGCGCTGGTGAGCACAAACTGAAACAGCCAGGAGGCCTGCTGCCCGACGGTGGCCATGACCCAGTGGTGAAACGGCGGGTAAAGATGCCCCCCCATCTCCAACAGAAACACAGGCAAAGCCAGCGCCAGCGCGATGCGAAAGCTCCGCTTCAGCCCGCGCGCCTCTTCAGCGCGCCGCGTGGCCGCAGTTTCTCCCGCCCCCTTGCGCACGGCCGCATAGCCCGCCTGCTTCACCGCCGCGATGATATCGGCCTCCTGCACCACGCGCTCGAGATAGCGCAGGCGCAGCTCGCCCGCGCCAAAGCTCACAGCCGCGTCAAGCACACCCTCAAGGTCGCGCAGCGCCGCCTCGACACGACCCACACAGGAGGCGCAGCTCATGCCCTCGATGGTAAAAACGGCCTGTTCAGCGCGCGCAGGATAGCCCGCCTTGGCCAGCGCCGCGGTCACATCGTCCAGCGCCGCCGCGCCCAACTCAAGGCGCGCGCGTTTCGTGGCAAGGTTTACGGCCACATCCGATGCGCCTGCAACACCCGCAATCGCCGCTTCCGCGCGGCGCACACAGCCGGCACAGCTCAAGCCCTCAAGGCACAGTTCTATCTTGCTCATGATTCACCTCATTTGGCACCCAGATAGGCCTTCCAGCAACTGGAGGGTCAAGGCCCTTGGCGATTTTCGCAAAATTTGGGGGTTTATCTCGTCAAATCCCGCTCCTATAACTTTGGGCATGACTTTGCAGACACATATTGCCCCAACGCCGCCCCGCGCCTTCTTGGCGCCGCGCGCTGCGTCTGCTCTTCTGCTTCTAAGCTGCCTCTGAGCGTGCCTCATGGCGCACGCGCTCAGAGGATACGCCGGCCCGCGCCCCCAAGCTTAGACATTCATCAAACACAGAGACCTGACATGACATCTGCAAACGCATCCGACCGCGTCTATATTTTTGACACCACCTTGCGCGATGGCGAGCAATCTCCCGGCGCGACCATGACCCACGAAGAAAAGCTCGAAATCGCCGAGCTGCTCGACGATATGGGCGTCGATATCATCGAGGCGGGCTTCCCCATCGCCTCAGAGGGTGACTTCAACGCTGTCAGCGAAATTGCCCGCCGCTCCAAGAACGCCGTGATCTGCGGCCTTGCGCGCGCCAATGCCAAAGACATCGACCGCTGCTATGAGGCGGTGAAGCACGCCGCCCGGCCGCGCATCCATACGTTCATCGGAACCTCAGAGCTGCACCGCGCCATCCCCAACCTCACGATGGACGAAATGGCCGAGCGCATCCACGAAACCGTGACCCACGCGCGCAACCTGTGTGACAATGTGCAATGGTCGCCCATGGACGCCACGCGCACCGAATGGGATTATCTCTGCCGCGTCATCGAAATCGCCATCAAAGCAGGCGCAAGCACCATCAACATCCCCGATACAGTGGGCTACACCGCGCCAATGGAATCCGCCGATCTGATCAAGCGGATCATCGCCACAGTGCCCGGGGCGGATGAGGTCATCTTCGCAACCCACTGCCACAACGACCTTGGCATGGCCACCGCCAACAGCCTCGCCGCCGTGGCGGGCGGCGCGCGCCAGATCGAATGCACCATCAACGGCCTCGGCGAGCGCGCGGGCAACACAGCGCTTGAAGAAGTCGTCATGGCGCTCAAGACGCGGCATGACATCATGCCCTACCACACCCAAGTTGACACGCGCAAAATCATGAACATCTCGCGTCGCGTGGCCGCCGTTTCGGGCTTTGCCGTGCAGTTCAACAAGGCGATTGTCGGCAAAAACGCCTTCGCGCATGAATCCGGCATCCACCAAGACGGGATGCTCAAGAACCGTGAAAACTTCGAGATCATGCGCCCCGAAGATGTCGGCCTTGCCGGCACAAGCCTGCCCTTGGGCAAGCACTCCGGCCGCGCGGCCTTGCGCGACAAGCTCGAGCATCTGGGCTTTGAGGTGGGCGACAACCAGCTCAAGGATGTCTTTGTGCGCTTCAAGGATCTGGCCGACCGCAAAAAAGAGGTGTTTGACGATGACATCATCGCCCTCATGCGCGTGGGTGAAACCGCTGAAAGCACCCGCCTCAAGCTGATCACCCTGCGCGTGGTCTGCGGCACAGGCGGCCCCGCCGAGGCGACTTTGGTGATGGACATCGACGGCGAAGAGAAAACCGCCATCGAAAACGGCGACGGCCCCGTCGATGCCGCCTTCAAGGCGATCCGCAAGTTGCACCCCAACACGGCGCATCTCGAGCTTTATCAGGTCAACGCCGTGACAGAAGGCACCGATGCACAGGCCACCGTTTCGGTGCGCCTTGAGGAAGACGGCAATATCGCCACCGGCCAGTCCGCCGATACCGACACCGTCGTTGCCTCGGCCAAAGCCTATATCCACGCGCTCAACCGCCTCCTGGTGCGCCGTGGCAAAACCGGCGAAGACACCAAGGAAATCAGCTACAAAGACCTGGCCTGATTTGCAGCGTTTCAGCCCCGCGCCCCGGCGGCGCGGGGCCCAAGAGCCCGAAAGCGGATATGCGCCGATTGTGCCGCCCGCGTCCAAAGCCTTGCAGCACCGCACAAACGGTGGCTTTCCCCTTAAAAACAAGGGTCGTGCCATAGTTTTCGCCTGCGCTGGAGGGGCAGAGCTTTGGTCAGGGCCGCCTGCGCCGCACCGCAGGCCAAGCGCCACCAAGCGGGCCATGTTTCCTCTTTCACCAAGCCTCGCAGGGGCCTATAGATACTCCCCAAAGGTGCGCGAGGGCTGACTCGTGGCCGCACACACTATTTTAAGCGAGGTTTGCTCCCTGATGTCGATTTTTGATAAACTGCCCGGTCTCTTCGCTTCTGACATGGCCATCGACCTCGGAACAGCCAACACCCTCGTTTACGCCCGTGGCAAAGGCATCATCCTGAATGAGCCCTCGGTGGTGGCCTATCACGTCAAGGACGGGGTGAAGCGCGTGCTCGCCGTGGGCGAAGACGCCAAATTGATGCTGGGGCGCACCCCGGGAACCATTGAAGCCATCCGCCCCATGCGCGAGGGGGTGATTGCCGATTTTGATGTGGCCGAGGAAATGATCAAACATTTCATTCGCAAGGTGCACAAACGCTCAACCTTTACCAAACCCAAGGTCATCGTCTGCGTGCCCCACGGGGCCACACCGGTTGAAAAGCGCGCCATTCGCCAGTCGGTTCTGGGGGCGGGCGCACGCCGCGCCGGGCTGATCGCGGAGCCCATCGCCGCCGCCATCGGCGCCGGAATGCCCATCACCGACCCGACCGGCAATATGGTGGTCGATATCGGCGGCGGCACAACCGAAGTCGCCGTGCTGTCGCTGGGAGACATCGTCTATGCCCGCTCCGTGCGGGTGGGGGGTGACCGAATGGACGAAGCCATCATCAGCTATCTGCGCCGCCAGCAGAACCTTCTGGTGGGCGAAAGCACCGCTGAGCGCATTAAAACAACCATCGGCACCGCCCGGATGCCCGACGACGGGCGCGGCACCTCGCTGCAAGTGCGGGGCCGTGACCTGCTGACCGGCGTGCCAAAAGAAACCGAGATCAGCCAGGCCCAGGTGGCCGAGGCCCTGTCAGAACCCGTGCAACAGATCTGCGAAGCGGTGATGACCGCACTGGAAGCCACCCCGCCCGATCTGGCCGCCGATATCGTCGACCGCGGCGTGATGCTCACCGGCGGGGGCGCACTGCTGGGCGATCTGGACCTGGCGTTGCGCGAACAAACCGGCCTGAGTGTCTCGATTGCAGATGAAAGCCTCAACTGTGTGGCGCTGGGCACCGGCAAGGCGCTTGAATTTGAAAAGCAGCTTGCCCACGCGATTGATTACGACAGTTAACGCTCACGGGCGTCGCCCCCCGTTCAGAAGGGTTTCGATTGGCACAAGAACCGCGCAGATCCGACGATTTCACAGGCCCGCTCAAGCGGCTGTTGGGGGTCGTTCTGGCGCTGGCCTTGCTGGCCATTTTTGCGATCTGGCGGATCGACAGCCCGCGTGTGGAACGCTTTCGCATGGCCGTCGTGGACCGGGTTGTGCCCAACCTTGATTGGGCCATGGCACCGCTCACGGGCGCGGCCAACCTGCTCAAGGATTTCCAGAGCTACCGCAAGATCTACGCACAAAACCAGGAGCTGCGCCGCGAGCTTCAGCAGATGGAAAGCTGGAAGGAAGCCGCCCTGCAACTGGAGCAGGAAAATGCCCGCCTGATTGATCTCAACAATGTGCGCCTTGACCCGCGCCTCACCTCTATCTCAGGCGTCGTGCTGGCAGACAGCGGGTCGCCTTACCGCCAGTCGGTGTTGCTCAATGTCGGTGCCCAAGACGGGATCCTTGATGGCTGGGCCGCCATGGACGGTATTGGCCTTGTCGGGCGGATTTCCGGTGTCGGGGCCCGCTCAAGCCGGGTGCTGCTGTTGACAGATGTGGCCTCGCGCGTGCCGGTCACAATCCAGCCCTCGGGCCAGAACGGGCTGCTCATCGGCGACAACACCCTCGCGCCACCGGTGGATTTTGTGGAAAACCGCGATCTGATCCGCCCCGGCGACCGGGTTGTCAGCTCTGGCGACGGGGAGGTCTTTCCAGCAGGGGTGCTGATTGGCAACATCACCCAGGACCGCGGCGGACGGATGCGCGTGCGGCTGGCCGCCGATTACGAACGGCTCGAGTTCCTGCGGGTGCTGCGCAACTACGGCACCGAACGGATTGACGATCCGGGCCGCCTGATCCTGCCCGAGGCCAGCAGCCTCGCTCCGGACACAGCCACAGCTGCGGAGGCCGGCAATGAGTGAGAACACCCTCAGCCGGCTTTGGTCAATGCGTCTGCTCTTCGTCGCGTTGAGCGGCTTCGTCATCTTTTTGCACCTGCTGCCGCTCAACAGCACCCCGCGCCAGCTTCCGGCGCCGGATATCATCCTGGCGCTGGCGTTTTGCTGGGCGCTGAGACGGCCCGAATTCCTGCCTGCCGGACTTGTGGCGCTGGTTTTCCTCTTCTCCGATCTGATGCTCAGCCGCCCACCCGGGCTGTTTGCGGCCATTGCCTTTGTGGCCGTGGAAATGCTCAAGGCCCGGGCCGCCCAACTGCGCAACATGCCCTTTTCGGTTGAATGGATCACCGCCACCATCGCGCTGTTATGTGTCATCCTGGGCTATCGGCTTGTCCTGTTTGTCTTGCTGGTGGAGGATTTCGCCCTGACAACCGCCCTCGTCCAAATCTTGCTCACAAGCCTGTGCTACCCTGGTCTCATCGGGCTTTCCTGGCTATTCTTTGGCCTCAAGAAGCCCTCGCTGGGCGAGGTCAACGCCCTTGGCCAGCGGCTCTGAGGACGGTCCCATGCGCAAAACCAACACCGAGAAACTCACCAGCCAGTCCCTCATCAGCCGCCGCGCGCTGCTTGTGGGCGGTGTGCAGGCCGCATTGGTGGGCGTGCTGGGCGCCCGGATGCACTATTTGCAGGTGCA
Organism: uncultured Lentibacter sp.; assembly: GCF_937123735.1. Taxonomy (GTDB): domain Bacteria; phylum Pseudomonadota; class Alphaproteobacteria; order Rhodobacterales; family Rhodobacteraceae; genus Lentibacter. Next base: position 62,789 of record NZ_CAKZKL010000048.1, on the reverse strand, counting down.
GGAAAGTGACCAGTTTCGCTTTCTGGCCGAGGAAAACCGCATCAAAGTGAGCCTGATTCCGCCGGCGCGCGGCGAGGTCTTTGACCGTGTGGGGCGCAGCCTTGCGCAAAATGTTCCCAGCTACCGCATCACAATCACCCGCGAAAATGCCGGCGATGTCGAAGAAACCCTTGCCCGGCTCGGAAAGCTGATCAGCCTTGATCCGAACCTTCTGCAAGAGGCCCGCAGCCAGCTTGAAAAGCGGCGCGGCGATACGCAGATCACCATCGCCGACAAGATCAGCTGGCAAGAGCTAACCCGCGTCGCCGCGAATGCCCCCGCCCTGCCGGGGGTGGAACCCCAAGTTGCCCTGTCGCGGCACTACCCGCTGGGGGCCGATTTCACCCATGTGATCGGCTATGTCGGCCCGGTGTCTGACTATGATCTGGGGCGGATCGAAAACCCCGATCCGCTGCTCACCCTGCCGCGGTTTCAGATCGGCAAGACCGGGCTGGAAGCGCGCCAGGAAGAAGACCTGCGTGGCAAGGCCGGCACGTTGCGGGTCGAAGTCAACGCCTCAGGGCGCGAGGTGCGCGAGCTCAGCCGCGTCGAAGGCAACCCGGGCGCCGATATCCAGCTCACCGTCGACCATATGTTGCAAAACTATTGTCAGGCGCGCCTGGGCGAAGAAAGCGCCGCTGCCGTGGTGATAGATTGCAACACAGGCGATCTGCTGGCCATCGCCTCCTCACCGGCCTTTGACCCCAATCTCTTTGTCAACGGGATCTCGGTTTCCGATTACACCGGCCTGATCGAGGATGACCACCGCCCGCTGGTGTCAAAATCGGTGCAAGGCACCTACCCGCCCGGCTCCACGTTCAAGATGGTCACAGCGCTTGCCGCGCTGGAAGCGGGCATCGTGAGCGCCGAAGACAGCTTTCGCTGCAAAGGCCATCTGGAGGTCTACAGCCAGAAGTTCGGCTGCTGGAAACGCTCAGGGCACGGCAATGTCGGCCTTGTGCGCGCCTTGCGCGAAAGCTGTGACGTCTATTTTTACGAGCTTGCCCTTGAAACCGGCATCGAGCGGATTTCGCAAATGGCCCGCCGCCTCGGGATCGGCGTGCGCCACGACATTCCCATGTCCGCCGTCGCCCAGGGTCTCGCCCCCACCAAAGACTGGAAACGCTCCGTGCGCGGCGCGGATTGGGTGATTGGAGATTCGGTCAACGCCTCGATCGGGCAAGGCTTCGTGCTGGCCTCGCCCTTGCAACTGGCCGTGATGACAGCCCGCCTGGCCACCGGGCGCGAGGTGACGCCACGGTTGATCAAACGCCTGAACGGCATAGAGCAACCCAGCGGCGCAGGCGCGCCCCTGGGGCTCAATGAAAACCACCTGCGCCAGATCCGGCGGGGCATGTATGAGGTCGTCAACCACTCAAGCGGCACCGCGCGCGCAAGCCGCATCCTGTCCAAAGACAAGCTCATGGCCGGCAAGACAGGCACCAGCCAGGTGATCAGCCGCCGGGTCAAATGTGACGAGGTGCCATGGCGCCAGCGCGACCATGCGCTGTTTGTCAATTATGCGCCCTATGACGCGCCGCAGATTGCTGTGTCGGTTGTGGTCGAACACGGCTGTGGCGGCTCGACCACGGCAGCGCCCATCGCCCGCGACATCACCCTGCAAGCCCTTTACGGAGATGACCCGCCCCTGAGCGAATACCCCGAACGCGACCGGGGCCGGATCGACAGCCAGCAGCGCAAATTGCGCGCCCTGCGCCCGCCTGCCGATGGCAACACGACCGGCAGAGGGGCCTGAGCGCAGATGAGTTATCTTGAGTATAACGTCAAATATGTGCCCACAGGCCCGCGCAAGCTGCTCTATCTCAACTGGCCACTGACGCTCTTGTTGGTGGCGGTGGCCTCAATCGGCTTTCTAATGCTCTATTCGGTGGCTGGTGGCTCGATCGAGCGCTGGGCGCAACCGCAGATGAAGCGTTTCGCCGTGGGCTTTCTGGCCATGATCTTTGTGGCCATGGTGCCGATCTGGTTTTGGCGCAATGTCTCGGCTCTGGCCTATGGCGTGTCGCTGATCTTGCTCTTGGCGGTAGAGCTCTTTGGCGAGGTCGGCATGGGCGCCCAACGCTGGATCAACCTGGGCTTCATGCGCCTGCAACCTTCCGAACTGATGAAAATCACGCTGGTGATGTTTCTGGCGGCCTATTACGACTGGCTGCCACTGAAGAAGATTTCCCACCCCCTCTGGGTGGCCATTCCGGTGCTGCTCATCCTTGTGCCCACCCTGCTTGTGCTGCGCCAGCCCGATCTTGGCACAGCCATTTTGCTGCTCACAGGCGGCGGCGCATTGATGTTCATGGCCGGGGTTCACTGGGCCTATTTTGCCGCCGTCATCACCGCAGCCATCGGGCTTGTCGCGGCGGTGTTCCAGTCGCGCGGCACGTCATGGCAGCTTCTGAAAGACTACCAGTTCCGCCGCATCGACACGTTCCTTGACCCGGCCGCAGACCCGCTCAAAGCGGGCTATCACATCACCCAATCCAAGATCGCCCTCGGCTCGGGCGGCTGGACAGGGCGCGGCTTCATGCAGGGCACCCAGAGCCGGCTCAACTTCTTGCCCGAAAAGCACACGGATTTCATCTTCACGACCCTCTCTGAAGAGTTCGGCTTTATCGGCGCAGCCGCACTCTTGCTGCTTTACACGCTGGTGATCGTCTTCTGCGTGGCCTCTGCACTGAGCAACACCAACCGCTATGGCAGCCTGCTCACCCTCGGGGTGACAGTGGCCTTTTTCCTGTTCTTCTTTGTCAATATGGCGATGGTGATGGGGTTGATCCCGGTTGTGGGCGTGCCGCTGCCACTGGTGTCTTATGGCGGCTCTGCTATGTTGGTGTTGATGGTGGCCTTTGGCCTCGTCCAAAGCGCCCATGTTCACAAACCAAGGTAGCCCGATGCCGCTCAAAGCCCTTTTCGCCGCCCGCCCAGAGCGTTGGGACGCCTATAAAGACCCGCTTGCCGTCGCCTTTGACGCCGCAGGCCTCAACGTCGATCTGCGCCTGGACCATGCGCCCGAGGAGGTCGATTACATCATCTATGCCCCCAACTCTGCGCTTCAGGATTTTGGCCCCTTCACCCGCGCCAAGCTGGTGCAAAACCTCTGGGCCGGGGTTGACAGCATCACCGGCAACACGACCCTCAAAATCCCTCTGGCGCGGATGGTTGATTTCGGCCTCAGACAAGGGATGGTAGAGTGGGTCACAGGCCACACCCTGCGCCATCACCTCGGGATGGACGCCCATATCCACAACCCAGATCACCTCTGGCAGCCCGCTGTGCCGCCTCTCAGCCGCAACCGCCGGGTGAGCGTGTTGGGGCTCGGGGCGCTTGGCCTGGCCTGTGCCGAGGCCCTGGCGGCGCTTGGCTTTGATGTGGCAGGCTGGTCGCGTCGCCCCAAAACCCACGACAAAATCACCTGCTTTTCTGGCGAGGACGGGCTCACTCAGGCGCTGGCGCATGGCGAAATCTGTATCCTCTTGCTGCCGTGCACGCACGCAACCCAAAACACGCTCAATGCCGCAACCCTCGCGCTCATGCCGCAGGGCAGCTTTGTCATCAACCCGGGGCGCGGGGCGCTGATTGACGATGACGCGCTCTTGGCCGCGCTCGATACAGGCCAGATCGCCCATGCCACACTCGATGTGTTCCGCATAGAGCCCCTGCCAGAGGCGCACCCCTTCTGGGCGCACCCGCGCGTCACCGTCACACCGCATATTGCCTCGGAGACCCGTGCGCAGACCTGCTCTGAGGTGGTGGCCGAAAACATCCGCCGCTGCGAGGCAGGCGAACCGCTTCTGCATCTGGTGGACCGCGCCGCCGGATACTGACCCGGTCGCATGATCCCCGTAGGGTGCGCATTCACTGCGCACCAAACATCAGGCAGCCTTACGCGCCCACGGCGCGGCGCACCATGCCCCAGTAAATCTCTTCCACCTCTTCAAGGCTCAGCCGTCCGCCGGCCCGATACCAGGTGTTCACCCCTGTGAGCATGGCAATCACCGCCAGCGTGGCAATCTTTGGGTCCTCCACGGCAAAGACACCCGCCGCCGCGCCGCGCCGCAAAATCGCTTCCAGTTCGTCTTCATAACGCCGCCGTAGGGCCTCGATATCCGCAAAGTTGTCCGGCTCAAGCGCGCGCAACTCCATATAGGCGATAAACACTTCCTCCGGGCGCTCGATGTGAAAGCCGATGTGAAACCGCACAAACCCGGCCAAAGCCTCAAGCGGGGCCAGCTGTGCGCTGGCGGCCTCGGCCCGGGCGGCCAGCAGATCCTCCATATGCGCGCGCATCAGCTCGGCGAGCAGGCTCTGCTTGTCGGGCGTATAATTGTAAAGCGCCCCCGCCTGTAGCCCCACATCCTTTGCAATCTGGCGCATGGACACCGCCGCGTAGCCATGGCGGGCAAAGAGCTTGAGCGCCGCCGCGCGGATGCGCGGCGCCGTGAGTTCAGAGTGAGAGCCTTGGGTGCGTGCCATGGCCTGTCTTAACTGAACAGGCGTTCAAATCAAAGCCTTTGCTTGCGCTCGCCCCGCCGCTGGGGCATCACCAGACACACCCAGACCTGCGGAGATCCCATGCGCGCACCTCTTGCCCTGCTGTTTGCCCTCGCCCAAAGCGCCTGTGCGCAGTTTCCCGCGCTGGACGCAACCGTGACCGAAGAGATGAAAGCCGCGCCCTACCCCGCTTTGGGCCCCATCAGCGCAGCCGCTCTGCCCGAGGCGCCGCCCCCGCGCCTCTCGGCGCAGACTGCGGCAGAGCTTCAGGCGCGCAGCACACGGCTGCGCGCGCGGGCCGCAAGGCTCACACAACAAGCGCTCGCCCCATCCGAAAAAGCCCGTTTGCGCGCCACGATAGAGATCGAATCCCCAAACGCGCGCCCCTAACCCAAGATAAACCCCTTCTGTGCCTGCGGCGCGTTGCAAGCCTGCGGCGAAGCGGTTAAATCGCTTCTCACAGCAGAAGACACCGACAAAACACCACCAAGATAAGACCAGACATCAAACAAGAAGGCGAACCGACCATGACAGCACCCCTCCGCTTGGGCATCGCAGGCCTCGGAACCGTTGGCGCAGGCGTCGTCAAGATCATCCGCAAAAAGGCCGATCTTCTCAGCGCACGCAGCGGGCGTGCCATCGAAATCAGCGCTGTCTCGGCCCGCTCCAAAGACAAGGACCGCGGGGTCCCTCTCGCCGGTTATGCCTGGGAAGATGACCCCGTTGCCCTGGCCAAACGCGCAGATGTGGATGTCTTTGTCGAGCTGATGGGCGGCTCTGATGGGCCTGCCAAAGCCGCCACCGAAGCCGCCCTTGCCGCTGGCAAGGATGTGGTCACCGCCAACAAAGCCCTGCTGGCCCACCACGGGCAGGCGCTGGCGCTCATGGCTGAAGAAAAAGGCGCGCTTATCCGCTTTGAAGCCGCGGTTGCAGGCGGTATCCCGGTGATCAAGAGCCTGCTCGAAGGGCTTGCCGGAAATGACATCACCCGCGTCATGGGGGTGATGAACGGCACCTGCAACTATATCCTCACACGGATGCAAAGCGCTGGCCTGAGCTATGCCGAGGTCTTTGAAGAGGCCAATCAACTGGGCTATCTGGAGGCCGATCCCAACCTTGACGTGGGGGGCATCGACGCTGGCCACAAGCTGGCGCTGCTGGCATCGCTGGCCTTTGGCACTCAGGTCAATTTTCCCGGTGTCGAGCTGCAAGGCATCGGCGAGCTGACCATCGAGGACATCAAGGCCGCCGCAGATATGGGCTATCGCATCAAGCTGCTCGGGGTCGCCCAGATGACCGCGCGCGGCCTGGAACAACGGATGAGCCCCTGCCTCGTGCCCGACACGAGCCCGCTGGGCCAGCTGGAGGGGGGCACCAATATGGTGGTGCTTGAGGGCGATCAGGTGCAGCAAGTCGTGCTCCGAGGCCCCGGCGCAGGCGAAGGCCCGACCGCCAGCGCGGTCATGGGCGATGTGATGGACCTGGCCCGTGGCATCCGCCCCGCCATCTTCGGGCAACCGGCCAGCACCCTCGTGGCCGCCACGCCCGCCAGCTCCGCAGCCCCCGCGCCCTATTATCTGCGCTTCTCGCTGCTGGACAAACCGGGGGCCTTGGCCAAAGTTGCAACAGTCTTGGGCGAGGCTGGCGTCTCGATTGACCGGATGCGCCAATATGGTCACGCCGATGCCTCCGCCCCGGTTCTGATCGTCACCCACAAATGCGCCCGCCAAGAGCTTCTGGCCGCAACACGGGCCATGCAGGGGCTGGATGTGGTGGTTGGCGCCCCCGTCGCCCTGCGGATCGAAGACCTCTGATTGCACCCAAGCGCCCTTTGCGTCACAGTGAGGGGGCAGGGCAAAAGGCAGGCATATCATGGGATTTCTCGGCGTAGACCGCTCGCTCACAGGGCGCAGATGGCTCGGCCCCACGGTTGAGCTGGAGCGCGCCGCCGGGCGTATCGTGCAGCAGACCGATCTGCCCCATGCGCTGGCACAGGTGCTGGCGCGCCGTGGCGTCAGCCCTGAGGACGCCGAAAGCTTTCTCACCCCGCAGCTGCGCGATCTGATGCCCGATCCGCGCAGCCTGAAAGATCTGGCCAAAGCCTCCGCAAGGCTTGTCGCAGCGCTTGATGCGCGCGAGCGCGTGGCCATTTTCGCCGACTACGATGTCGATGGCGGCACCTCTGCGGCGCTGCTGCTGGACTGGTTCCGCGCCATGGGCCACGACGCGACACTCTATATCCCCGACCGTATTGATGAGGGCTACGGCCCCAATGTCCCGGCCATGCAAATGCTGGCAGCTGATCATGCGCTCATCATCTGCGTGGATTGCGGCACCCTCAGCCACGAGGCGCTAGAGGCCGCAGCGGGCTGTGATATTATCGTTCTAGATCATCACCTTGGCGGCGAAACGCTCCCGCCTGCCCTGGCTGTGGTCAACCCAAACAGGCAGGACGAAACCGGCGATCTGGCACATCTTTGTGCCGCCGCCGTTGTCTTTCTCACCTTGGTCGACGCTGGCCGCATCCTGCGCGAGGCGGGGCGCAAAGGCCCCGATCTCATTGCCATGCTCGACCTTGTCGCGCTGGCCACCGTGGCCGATGTCGCACCGCTTGTCGGGGTCAACCGCGCCTTTGTGGTGCAGGGCCTCAAGGTCATGGCGCGGCGTGCGCGCCTCGGCCTGGTTGCCCTGTCCGATATTGGCCGCCTTGACACCGCGCCCAAGCCCTACCACCTCGGCTTTGTCCTTGGCCCGCGCATCAACGCAGGCGGGCGGATAGGCCAGGCCGATCTGGGCGCGCGCCTGCTCTCCTGCCGCGATGCCGATGAGGCCCGCGCCTTGGCCGCGCGGCTTGACACGCTCAACACCGAGCGGCGCACCATCGAAGAAACCGTGCGCGCCGCGGCCCTCACCCAGGCCGAGCAACGCGGGTTGGACGCCCCCCTTGTCTGGGCCGCAGGCGAAGGCTGGCACGCCGGCGTGGTTGGTATTGTCGCCTCACGGCTCAAGGAAACCGCGCACCGCCCCAGCATTGTGATCGGCTTTGATGGCGATGACGGCAAAGGCTCGGGCCGCTCTGTTTCGGGCATCGACCTCGGCGCAGCGATCCAGCGACTCGCCATGGAAGGGCTGATCGAAAAGGGCGGCGGGCATAAAATGGCCGCCGGGCTTTCGCTCAGCCGTGCCCAGCTCGACCCTGCCATGGCGCGGCTCTGTGAGCTGCTTGACAAGCAAGGCGCGGGCGCGCTTGGCCCCTCTGATCTACGGCTCGACGGCGCGCTTATGCCGGGCGCGGCGACCGTGGCGCTGATCGAGCAGCTTGAGGCCGCCGGCCCCTACGGCGCCTCTGCGTCCGGCCCGCGCTTTGCCTTTCCCGATTGCGCCATCCACTTTGCCAAGCAAATCGGCACAGGCCACCTCAAGCTCAGCTTCTCAGACGGCACAGGCCCGCGCCTTGACGCCATCGCCTTTGGTGCCTTTGACGGCCCGCTCGGCACAGCCCTTCAGAATCATGGCGGCGCGCGCTTTCACCTTGCCGGGCGGCTTGAAATCAACACATGGCAAGGGCGAAGCCAGGTGCAACTGCGCCTGGATGATGCCGCCCCGGCCCACTAAAACCCCAACAAAAAAGCGCCAGACAGAAAAAAACAAATTCCCCACACATTTGGGCTTGCACAGCTGCTGCGCTTTCCTTAATTAGCGCCTCACAGCTGGGCTTTGCCCCGTTCGTCTATCGGTTAGGACGCCAGGTTTTCAACCTGGAAAGAGGGGTTCGATTCCCCTACGGGGTACCAGCTGCATTCCCCTCCCCCCCATGTTCACGAAATCTTGCCTTGGCAAATGCCGCGTGGCACAGCACATTCCGCGCTCAAACGTGACAGCAGGCGGAGTCCAATCATGACCTATCACAAAACCCCCGAAGCCCTCGCGGCGCTCACCGAAGAAGAGCGCTTCGTGACGCAAGACAGCGGCACAGAGCGGCCATTCAGCGGCAAGTATAACAGCCATTTCGAAGCCGGGCTTTATGTTGATATCGTATCGGGTGAACCGCTTTTTGCCTCTTCGGCCAAATTTGACTCAGGGTGTGGCTGGCCAAGCTTCTCCAAGCCCGTGGCCCCGGCCCATGTGGCGGAGCTGCGCGACACAAGCCATGGCATGATCCGCACCGAAGTGCGCTCGACCCATGCAGACAGCCACCTCGGCCATGTTTTCCCCGATGGCCCGGCCGAAAGCGGCGGGCTGCGCTATTGTATCAACTCAGCCGCCCTGCGCTTCATCCCGAAAGACGAGATGGACGCCGCAGGCTATGGCGCCTATCTCACCCAAGTGGAGGACGCAGAATGACACAGCAAATCGCTTATCTCGCCGGCGGATGTTTTTGGGGAATGCAGGACCTGATCCGCAAGAGGGAGGGGGTTCTCTCCACGCGCGTGGGTTATTCAGGCGGCGATGTGCCCAATGCAACCTATCGCAACCACGGCACCCATGCCGAGGCGATAGAGATTGTCTTTGATCCGGCAAAAATCAGCTACCGCAACTTGTTGGAAGTCTTCTTCCAGATCCATGACCCCACAACACCCAACCGCCAAGGCAATGACAGGGGGCTGTCCTATCGCTCGGCCATCTTCTATCTGGACGAGACCCAGAAGGAAATTGCCCTTGATACCATCGCCGATGTCGAGGCCTCAGGGCTCTGGCCGGGCCCCGTGGTGACAGAAATCGAGCCTGCGGGCGATTTCTGGGAGGCAGAGCCAGAACATCAGGATTATCTTCTCAGGATTCCAAATGGTTACACCTGCCACTTCGCGCGCCCAGATTGGGTCTTGCCCAAGCGTGATGCTGCGGAATGATTTGTTAACACTCAAGATTTTGCCAGCAAATCAAACGTCTTGGCCCGGAGAGCTCATCTCCGGGCTTTTTTGCATTAATCTTTGAGTCAGCATTCTTGCCGTGAAAGCTTGAAAACACCCGCTAAAGCATTGAAAAATGGGGTATAAGAATAATATTCTCATGGGGGAGCATTATTTTCCACAAGTTATCCCAAGGGTTATCCACAGCTTATACAGGACTTATCCACAAAATTTGGGCCATTTTTAGCCCGCGCGCGCAGGCGGCTGTTTTGGCCTTTTTGGGGCGCTTTGTGGCCCTTTTTCAGCGCTGGCCCGGGGGCTCTTGCATCTTGACAAGCCGCTGCGCCCGCCTAACGCTTGCGCCCAAACAGCCGCGCCTTATCAGGCCCAGTTTCCGGCCCGATCCCTAAGGCCAAGTCCCGCAGCCCGCCCCATGAAGGAACACCCCATGCCCCACCCTCTGATCACGCAAGACGACATAGACAGCTTCCAGCGCGACGGGGTGATCGTCATTCGCGGGCTCTTTCGCGATCATGTGAACGCGCTCAGAGCCGGGGTGGCCCGCAATATGGAGGCCCCCGGCCCGTATGCCTCGGACAACAAAAAAGACGGTGAAACCGGCCGCTTCTTTGACGACTACTGCAACTGGCAACGCATCCCCGAGTTTGAGGAGGTGATCAAGACCTCCCCCGCCGCGCAGGTTGCCGCCGAGCTGATGTGCAGCCAGACAACCCAGATGTTTCACGACCATGTGTTGGTCAAAGAGCCAGGCACCTCCATGGCGACCCCCTGGCATACCGATGGGCCTTATTACTTTGTCGAGGGGCAGCAAACGGTCAGCTTCTGGTCACCGCTTGACCCTGTGACAGAGGCCACATTGCGCTGTGTCGCCGGCAGCCATGCTTGGGAAAAGCCGGTCATGCCCATGCGCTGGGTGTCAGAGGAGAGCTATTTTCCCAACAAGGACGATTACATGCCCGTGCCCGACCCGGAGGCAGAGGGCATGGATATTCGCGAATGGGAGATGGAGCCCGGTGATGCGGTTGCCTTCAACTATTCCATTTTGCACGGCGCGCGGGGCAACACCGCGCACACCCGCCGCCGCGCCTTCTCGCTGCGGCTTGTGGGCGATGATGCCCGCTATGTCGCACGGCCCGGGCGCACCTCGCCCCCCTTCCCCGACCATGGAATGCGCGCCGGCGAGCGGCTGCGCGAAGACTGGTTTCCGATCCTCTATCGCAGCGCAGAGCGCGGCCGGGCCGGCGCGCCCCGGGAACCGGCAGAGCAAGAATAACTGGCCAAGCCGGTCTGATTGTTTCATAGTTTTGCCAAAGATCAGGCGCTCACAAGGAAAGCAGTTCTCAGGCAGATGGTTGTTCAAGGCCCGAAACAATTGCCGATTCTGCGGGCAGGTGCTCCCAAGAGCATGGTGCGCAGCCAGTTCGCCGCGCTCTGCTTTCGGATGCGCAAGGGCGAGCCCGAGATCCTGCTGATCACGTCGCGCACAGCGCAGCGCTGGATTGTCCCCAAAGGCTGGCCCATGGCGCAGAAAACCCCTGCCCAGGCGGCGCTGCAAGAGGCCTGGGAGGAAGCGGGGGTGCGGGGAGAGGCCTACGAGCGCTGCCTCGGGCTGTTCTCCTACACCAAGGCCTTTGAAAAAGGCGCGCCCCTGCCCTGCGTGGCGCTTGTCTACCCCGTGCTGGTGCGCGAACTTGCCAAGTCCTATCCGGAAAAGGGCCAGCGCCGCCGCAAGTGGTTTCGGCCCAAGAAAGCGGCCAGCCGGGTCAGCGAGCCCGAGCTGAAAAAGATCCTCAAAACATTCGATCCGCGCCTGCTCCAAAGCTGAGGCTTGCGCCGCGCGCCACAAAGCCTATCTTCAGAAGGCGACACAGGAACAGGACCGCGATGATCAGTTTTTCGCTCAAATGCGCCCAAGGCCACAGTTTTGACAGCTGGTTTCAGTCCTCTGAGGCCTATGAGAAACTGCAACAGCAAGGCATGGTGGCCTGCGCGGTCTGCGGCGACAGCGCGGTCACGAAATCGCTGATGGCGCCCCGGGTGAGCCGGGCGCGCAGCAAGGGGCAGCCCGGGGCGCTGAGCCAGCCGGCCTCCCCTGCCGAGCAAGCCCTCAAAGACATGCGCAAAAAGATCGAGGCCACATCAGAATATGTCGGCCCGCAATTTGCCACAGAAGCCCGCAAGATGCACCTCGGCGAGGCCCCCGAACGGGCCATCTACGGTGAGGCACGGCTTGAAGAGGCCAAGAAACTCATGGATGAGGGCGTGCCCGTCACCCCCTTGCCGTTCAAACCCAACAGGAGATCAAATTGAGCCACATTCTGATCACAGGCGCCAACCGTGGGATCGGCGCGCGCCTGGCCGAGCTTTACACCGCCACGGGCGATACGGTCACAGCCACCGCCCGCAGCGGCGCAGGCTATGCGGCGCTGGATGTGACACAGCCCGCCAGCGTCCAGGCGCTGGCCAGCGCCATGGAAGGGCAAAGCCTTGATCTGCTGATCTGCAATGCCGGCATTTACCCGGACAAGGGCCAAAGCCTTGAAGCGGGCTATCCGGCCCAGATGTGGGCCGACAGCTTCGCCACCAATGTCACCGGCGTCTTTCTCACGGTGCAGGCCTTCTTGCCGCAGCTGAAGCGCTCTGAGGCGCCCAAAATCGCGATCATCTCCTCGCAGATGGGCAGCGACACCCGCGCGCCGGGAGGCAGCTATATCTACCGCAGCTCCAAAGCCGCCGCCCTGAACCTCGCGCGCAATCTCGCCGCCGATCTCGCGCCCGAAGGCGTGGCCGTGGGGGCCTACCACCCCGGTTGGGTGCGCACCGACATGGGCGGCGATGGCGGTGAAATCGATGTGGCCGAAAGCGCCGAAGGGCTGATTGCCGAGTTTGACAGGCTCAGCCTTGAAACAACCGGTTGCTTTCGCACATGGGATGGCCGCGACCACCCCTATTAAGCCACCCCGCCCCCTGCCCGGTTGTCTGCCCAAATTTCTGCACAGAAATTTGCCGCGAAAATTCCAATTTTCGCGCTGCGCCTGCGACCATAGCACCCTTGCGCGCGCTTTCCCAAGCGACTAAACCGCGCCGAACGCAACTATGAGGCTCGCTATGCCTGTTCTGGTGATGAAATTCGGCGGCACATCCGTCGCCAACCTTGACCGCATCCGCCGCGCCGCCAAGCGGGTGGGCGTCGAAGTGGCCAAAGGCTACGACGTGATCGTGATTGTCTCGGCCATGTCGGGCAAGACAAACGAGCTTGTGGGCTGGGTCAATGAGACCTCCCCGCTTTATGACGCGCGCGAATATGATGCCATCGTCAGCTCGGGCGAGAATGTCACCGCAGGGCTCATGGCGCTCACATTGCAGGAAATGGATATCCCCGCGCGCTCCTGGCAGGGCTGGCAGGTGCCGGTGAAAACCACCTCGGCTCATGCTTCCGCGCGGATCGAGGAGATCCCCGCCGAGAACATCGCCGGCAAGTTTGCCCAAGGCATGAAAGTGGCCGTTGTGGCTGGCTTTCAGGGCATCAGCCCGGAAGGGCGCATCACCACGCTGGGCCGGGGCGGCTCTGACACCACCGCCGTGGCCTTTGCCGCCGCTTTCGGCGCGGAGCGCTGCGACATCTACACCGATGTCGACGGGGTCTACACAACAGATCCGCGCATCTCGTCCAAGGCGCGCAAGCTTGACAAGATCGCCTTTGAAGAAATGCTGGAGCTTGCCAGCCTGGGCGCCAAGGTCCTGCAAACCCGCTCTGTCGAGCTGGCCATGCGCTACAAAGTCAAACTCAGGGTTCTGAGCTCATTTGAAGAACAATCCGACGCAGCCGGCACGCTCGTTTGTGATGAGGAGGAAGTTATGGAAAACCGCCCCGTATCCGGAATCGCCTATTCGCGCGATGAAGCCAAAATGACGCTGGTCTCCGTGGCCGACCGCCCCGGCATTGCCGCCGCCATTTTCGGTCCGCTCTCCGAGGCCGGCATCAACGTGGATATGATCATCCAGAACATCGCCGAAGACGGGCGCACCGATATGACCTTCTCTTGCCCCACCGATCAGGTGGCGCGCGCCAAAAAAGCGATGGAAGAGGCCAAGAGCAGCGGTGACATCAACTATCACGATCTGATTGCCGACACAGATGTGGCCAAGATTTCCGCAGTCGGAATCGGGATGCGCAGCCAGTCAGGCGTGGCCGCAACCATGTTCAAGACGCTCTCGGACGAAGGCATCAACATCAAGGTGATCGCGACGTCAGAAATCAAGATTTCTGTGCTGATTGACCGCAAATACATGGAACTCGCCGTCCAGGCCCTGCATGACGCCTTTGAGCTTGAAAAAGCCGGCTAAACCGGCCACGCAAGCCGCACGCGCGGACATTTGTTCTCTTCTTGTGCAAAAGGTCACAAGGGCGTTCTTTACTGGCCTCAAACGCAAATTCCCGTTTCCCTTGTCATACGGCTGTGGTGTAAGCTGTCTAACGGTTGGCGAAGACTGACCAAAAAGGGGGCAGCTGCACGCGATGAGCGAGCCAGAGATCAAAACCGACAGCCGGCAGATGCTGGCGCGTCTGCGCGAGGTTATGGCCGAGGACAGCGCCGGACAAGCCCGCCTGGATACGATCACCCGGCTGATTGCCGAAGAGATGCACAGCCAGGTCTGCTCGGTCTATCTGTTTCGCGATGAAGACACGCTGGAGCTCTGCGCCACCGAGGGCCTCAACCCCTCCTCCGTGCATCAGACGCGCATGAAGATGGGCGAGGGCCTCGTGGGCCTCGTGGCGCGCAAGGGCCAGCGGGTGAACACACCTGACGCCCCCTCCGAGCGCGGCTTTCGCTACATGCCCGAAACCGGCGAAGAGATTTATTCAAGCTTCCTTGGCGTGCCGATCCAGCGGTTGGGCGAAAAGCTCGGCGTTCTGGTGGTGCAGACCAAAGACGCGCGCGAATTTGCCGATGAAGAAGTCGATGCGCTGGAAGTTGTCGCCATGGTGCTGGCCGAAATGGCCGAGCTGGGCGCCTTTATCGGCGAGGGCGCAGCACTCTCGGCGCGCCACACCCAGCCGGTGCTCCTGCGCGGCACCACCGGCCAGGAAGGCGCGGCCGAGGGCCATGTCTGGCTGCATGAGCCGCGTGTGGTGGTGACCAACCCCATCGCCGAGGACCCGCACCGCGAGTTCGAACGGCTGCGCGAGGCCGTCGAAGAGCTGCGCGTGGGGGTGGACAAAATGCTTGCCGGCGCGCGCGGCGGCGGCAAGGAACAGCTCGACGTGCTCGAAGCCTACCGCATGTTTGCCAATTCCAAAGGCTGGATGAGCCGCATGGAACAAGATATCGGCCGCGGCCTCTCTGCGGAGGCGGCTGTCGAGAAAGAGCAATCCACCGCCCGCGCACGGATGCAGCAGGTCACAGACGCCTACCTGCGCGAGCGGCTGCATGATCTGGATGATCTCTCCAACCGCCTGTTGCGCATCCTCACCGGACAGGGGCTTGAAACCGGGGCCGAAATGCCTGCCGACCCCGTGCTGATCGCCCGCAACATCGGCCCCGCCGAGCTTTTGGATTATGGCCGCTCGCTCAAGGCGATTGTGCTGGAAGAAGGCTCCGTGGGCAGCCATGCTGCCATCGTTGCGCGCGCGCTGGCCATTCCTCTGGTCGTTCACGCAAGCCGCATCACCACCGAGGCGCTCAACGGAGATCATATCATGGTCGACGGCGACCAGGGTGTGGTCCACCTGCGCCCGGATGACACCGTGGTCACCGCCTTTCGCGACAAGATCGCCATGCAGGCACAAGCCCAGGAGCGCTATGCCTCCATCCGCGACAAACCGGCCAAAAGCCGCGATGGGATCCGCGTGGGCCTGCATATGAACGCCGGCCTCATGGCAGATCTGCCCTCTCTGGCCGGCTCGGGTGCCGAAGGCGTGGGGCTCTTTCGCACCGAGCTGCAATTTCTGGTGCGCAACCAGATGCCGCGCCGCTCGGAGCTTTGCGCGCTCTACGGGCGCGTGCTTGACGCGGCCCAAGGCAAACGCGTGGTCTTTCGCACGCTCGACATCGGCTCAGACAAGGTGCTGCCCTATATGAAGCCCAATGACGAGCCCAACCCCGCCCTCGGCTGGCGTGCGATTCGGGTGGGGCTGGACAAGCCGGGCATCATGCGGATGCAGCTGCAAGCCCTGCTGCGGGCGGCAAACGGGCGTCCACTCACCGTGATGTTCCCTTTTGTGGCGCAATTTGAAGAATACCGCGCGGCGCGCGCCGAAATGGACAAAGCCATCGCGCGCGAAAAAGCGCTCGGCCACGCCCTGCCCGAAAGCCTCGAAATCGGCGCGATGCTGGAGACCCCCTCGCTGGCCTTTGCGCCGGACAAATTCTTTGAAGAGGTCGATTTCCTCTCCATCGGCGGCAATGACCTCAAACAGTTTTTCTTTGCTGCCGACCGCGAAAACGAACGCGTGCGCAAGCGCTATGACACCCTGAACATCAGCTTTCTGACCTTCCTGGAAGGGATCGTGAAGCGCTGTGCCGCCTCCGGAACCGCCCTCAGCTTTTGTGGTGAGGATGCTGGCCGCCCGCTGGAGGCCGTCTGTCTTGCCGCCATCGGCTTGGACACCCTCTCCATGCGGCCCGCCTCGATCGGCCCGGTAAAGAGCCTGATCCGGCGAGTGGATTTGCACCGGGTCAAGGCCCTGATCGACGCCGCCGCCGCGCGCGGCGTGCAATCGGTGCGGCCCGACATCGTGGCTTATATCCGCAGCCTCGGCTAGCGCTGCGCCGCCTTGGGCGGGCGTATGGGGGCCAGAACCGTCAGTCGCTTTGGGCAAGCACGTCCTGAAAGCGTGAGAGCAGCGCGTCCTCTTGCAGATCGGCGCGCAGGGCCAACCGGCGCAACCCGAAATGAACATGGGCCATGTCCTGATAGTAGCGCGTATAGGCGTAATTGGTCGCAGCGCCCGCCGCAGCCCCAAGGACAGGCAAGGTCTGCGCCCCGAGCTTCTGGCCCAAAACCAGCGAAAGGCGTGGCGCAACGCGGCTGATGAGCGTGTTGAGAGCCGCGCCATTGACCATCAGTCGGGTCGAGAAAAAAGCAATCTCCGCGCCGTTCTCCTTGGCCAGCGGGCCTGCCACCGCAAAAACGCACAGGCAGTCAAACTTCACGCGCTCCTCAGCCGGATCAAAGCCATATGTGCGCGCGATGGATTGGATGGCCCGCAACAGCAGCGTGGTGGTCACCGGCAGCTCGGCCAGAGCCGAGGGCAACCCCCCAAGGCCACCGGCGGCCCCCATCGCTGTCGTGAGCGTGCGCGTCATCCAGACCGGTTCGTCTGCCACAGCCTCCCGCGAGCGGCCCGCCAGCTCAAGCGCGCCCCGCAGCGCGCGCAGGGTCTGTGCTTCCAGCCCGTCTTTCACAGCCTCCGGCAGCCGTTCCAGCAAGGTCTCCGCCTGCCCTCCGATCTGGTTGAGCAACGTGATCACAAGGCCGCCAGCCGCCCTGTAGCGCCGGCTCAGAGCCTCAAGCTCTGCCGCCACCTCTGCCGCCCCGATGGGCGCATCCAGAATTTCAACCGGCTGTGTCATCCCCAAAACATCGGGCCTTGCGCCACTGTTTTCAAGTCGCCTTGGTCACTTTCCCCACCACATTGCGCCAGGCCTGCGGGCCCAAGGCCTGCCCCAACACCCGTGCCGGATTGGTGGGTGGCGGCATCTCAACGCCCGTCAGCGGCTCAAAGCCGAAGCGCGCATAATAGGGCGCATCCCCCACCAGCATCACCCGTGCCCAGCCCGCCTGCGCCGCAAGCGCAAGGCTTTCGCGGATCAGCAAGCCGCCCACGCCCTCGCCCTGGCGCGTCGGATGCACCGCCACAGGCCCCAGCAGCAGCGCCGCATGGCCCCCCACCTGAACAGGCCAGTAGCGAATGGCCCCCGCCAGCTCGTCAAACTCATCGCGCGCCACAAGGCTCAGCGCCGCAACCGGAGCCACGCCCTCGCGCAAGCGATACGAGGAAAGCCCCTCACGCCCCGGCGCAAAGCAAAGGTCATAAAGTGTTTCCACCTCCCAGCCGTCTTCTGGCCGCTCAGAGCTTAACGTGATCACGCCCGCAGACCTCCTTTGCGCTGGAAATGCCCCTAACACGGCGCTATGCACGGGGCAAATACCACAAAGGATATTGCCCATGTTTTTCCGCCCCGAAGATGGCCACGGGCTGGCACATAACCCGTTCAACGCGCTCATCGTGCCGCGTCCCATTGCCTGGATCTCCACACGGGGCAACACCGGCATAGACAACCTCGCACCCTATTCCTTCTTTTCCGGCGCAGCCTATGAGCCACCGCAGGTCATGTTCGCCTCCACCGGCACAAAAGAAGACCGCGACGGCACCAAAGACACGCTGGCCAATATCCGCGAAAGCGGTGTGTTCTGCGTGAACCTTGTGCAAGAAGCGGCCACCAACGCCATGAACGCCACCTCCCAGAGCCTGCCCGCCGGGATCAGCGAATTTGACCACGCAGGGCTTGAGCGGGCCGAATGCAACACCATCGCTTGCGCGCGCCTCGCCTCTGCACCCGCCAGCATGGAGTGCACGCTCGTGAACATCCACAAAAGCCGCGGTGCCGCGAATTATGTGGTCATCGGCGAGGTCACCGGGGTGCACCTGCGCGACGACTGCCTGGTGGACGGCAAATTTGACGCCACCCGCTTCACCCCGCTCGCCCGCATGGGCTATCGCGACTATACGCTGGTGCGCGAGGTCTTCGAGCTGGCCCGCCCAGACGACTGAGGCGCGCTTGGCGGGCAGGCAAATACGACACCTGCGCGTCGAAAACCTGCTTGCGCCCCTGACCTGCCCTGCGATGGTAAGGACATGCGCCTTCTGATTTCCTTCGCCGCCCTGTTTCTGTCAGTGGCGCTCTTGCAGCTCTCCACAGGCGGGGTCGGGCCGCTGGACGCGCTGTCCGGGCTGGCGCTGGGCTTTTCGCGCGCCGAAATCGGCTTGCTTGGCTCGGCCCATTTTCTGGGCTTCTTCATCGGCTGCTGGTGGGCGCCGCGGCTCATGGGCTCGGTCGGCCACAGCCGCGCCTTTGCCGCCTTCACAGCGCTGGGGGCGATCGCGCTTCTGGCCCATTACATTGTCATCGGTCCCTATGCCTGGGCGCTCATGCGGGTGGCCTCGGGCCTCTGCGTGGCGGGCTGCTACACGGTTATTGAAGCCTGGCTGCAAGCCAAGGTCACAAACGAAACCCGCGGCCGCACCATGGGCGTTTACCGGGTGGTCGATATGAGCGGCTCGCTGGTCAGCCAGCTGCTGATCGGCTTTCTCACACCAGCGCATTACATGTCCTATTCCATCCTCGCCATCCTGTGCTGCGCCGCCATCCTGCCCCTCACCCTCACCACCGCCTCCCAGCCCGAAACGCCGCACGCCCCCCGCCTGCGCCCCATGCTGGCGGTGAGCCGCTCGCCGCTCGCCGCTGTCGGCGTGGTGGTGGCGGCGCTCAGCTCGGCCAGCTTTCGCATGGTTGGCCCGGTCTATGGCCAGGAGGTCGGGCTTGAAGTCACCCAAATCGCCACCTTTCTGGCCGCCTTCGTGCTTGGCGGCGCGCTGGCGCAATACCCCGTCGGCTGGCTGGCAGATAAATACGACCGCCGCTGGGTGCTGATCTGGCTGTCGCTCGCCGCCATCCTCAGCTGCGCCAGCACCGCCTTCCTGCAAGGCCTCACCACACCCGGCATCCTGCTCAACGCCGCCTTCTTCGGCCTCACCACCTTCCCCATCTACTCGGTCGCCGCCGCCCATGCCCATGACTTCGCTCGCTCAGAAGAGCGCGTCGAGCTCTCCGCCGCCCTCATGTTCTGGTTCGCCGTGGGCGCCATCGCCGCACCGCTGGTCGCCTCCTACCTTATGGAAGGCTTCGGCCCGCCGGCCCTCTTCATGATGATCGCCGTGGGCCACGCCGGCCTCGCCATCTTCGGCCTCGCCCGGATGCGCAGCCGTTCAAGCCCAACACAACGCACCCCCTATATCTACGCCCCGCGCACCTCCTTCACCATCGGCCGCCTCTTGGGCCGCAGCCGCGACAAAAAAGACTAACCCCGCTCTTTCTTATTGCCCTAAATATCCCGGGGGTCTGGGGGCAGCGCCCCCAGCCGGTCGGATTTTCGCAAAGCGAAAATTCGAAAGCCTGTAGCACCCCGCGCACCATTGGGCTAAACACCGCCCAAAGCGCATAAAAAGGCTCACCAGATGGCACGTCACCTCATCACCTCGGCAATCCCCTATATCAACGGGATCAAACACCTGGGAAACCTTGTCGGCTCCCAACTTCCCGCCGATCTCTTCGCCCGCTTCCAGCGCGCGCGCGGCCATGAGGTGCTCTTCCTCTGCGCCACCGATGAGCATGGCACCCCCGCCGAGCTGGCCGCCGCCAAGGCCGGCAAGCCGGTGGCCGAGTATTGCGCCGAAATGCACGCGGTGCAGGCGCGCATCGCCGAGGGCTTCGGCCTCAGCTTTGATCACTTCGGGCGCTCTTCATCCCCGCAAAACCACGCGCTCACGCAGCATTTCGCCGGCGTTCTGGCCGACAAGGGCCTCATCAAAGAGGTCAGCGAAACGCAGATCTATTCCAAGGCCGATGGCCGCTTCCTGCCGGACCGTTACATCGAAGGCACCTGCCCCAACTGCGGCTTTGAAGACGCGCGCGGCGATCAATGCGACAACTGCACAAAGCAGCTCGACCCGACCGATCTGATTAATCCGCGCTCCTCCGTCTCAGGCGCGACCGATCTGGAAGAGCGCGCAACCAAACACCTCTACCTCAAGCAATCCAACATGCGCGGCGAGCTGCAAACATGGATCAACTCCAAAACAGACTGGCCCGTGCTGACAACCTCCATCGCCAACAAATGGCTCAATGACGGCGACGGTCTGCAAGACCGCGGCATCACCCGCGACCTTGACTGGGGCATCCCGGTGAAGCGTGGAGCCGAGGACTGGCCCGGCATGGAAGGCAAGGTTTTTTACGTCTGGTTTGATGCCCCCATCGAATATATCGCCTGCGCGCAGGAATGGGCCGATGCCGCCACGGGCCGCGATTGGGCGCGCTGGTGGCGCACCGACAAAGGCGCCTCCGATGTGCGCTACACCCAGTTCATGGGCAAGGACAACGTGCCGTTTCACACGCTCTCTTTCCCCGCAACACTCCTTGGCTCGGGCGAGCCGTGGAAGCTCGTGGATTACATAAAATCCTTCAACTACCTCAACTATGAAGGCGGCCAGTTCTCCACATCGCGCGGCCGTGGCGTCTTCATGGATCAGGCGCTGGAAATCCTACCAGCCGATGTCTGGCGCTGGTGGCTTCTCAGCCACGCGCCCGAAAGCTCGGATGCCGAATTCACCTGGGAAAACTTCCAGGCCGCCGTCAACAAAGACCTCTCCGATGTTCTGGGCAATTTCGTGAGCCGCGTCACCAAATTCTGCCGCTCCAAATTTGGCGAAACCGTCCCCGAGGCTGGCACGTATGGGCCAGACGAGGAGGCGCTGATCGCCGAGCTCACCACGCGCATCCGCGCCTATGAGCAGCATATGGACGCGATGGAGGTGCGCAAATCCGCTGCCGAGCTGCGCGCCATCTGGGCGGCAGGCAACGAATACCTGCAAGAAGCCGCGCCTTGGAGCGTCTTCAAACAAGACCCTGACCGCGCCGCCGCGCAAATCCGCCTCGCGCTCAACCTCATCCGCCTCTACGCGGTGCTCTCGGCCCCCTTCATCCCCACAACCGCCGCCAAGCTCTTCACCGCGATGAACACGCTCGACACACGCTGGCCCGAAGATGTCGCCGAGGCGCTCGCCAGCCTTGAGGCGGGCCATGGATTTTCTGTGCCCGACAATCTCTTCACCAAGATCAGCGATGAAGAGCGCGAAGACTGGGCCGCCCGCTTCTCCGGCATCCGCACATAACCGTAGGGTGCGCATTCACTGCGCACCTCAACGCGCCTGCATGCGCCTTCACGGCGCACCTCAACGCGCCTGCGCACGCCGCATTACCTAATTTTGTCTTAACAAAACCGCCGTTTTGGCGGTGCACGCATGGTGCACGCCCGGTGCACGCAAAGCACCCCCCCCGAATCACAGCGCACGCTGCCCCGTTAAGATGGGCGCGCGCTCTCTGCGCTTTCTCTTAAGACTTGACACAGCACCCCGCCTCTAATTAACATGTTAACAAGAGAGGAGGCCCCAGCCACCATGCCGCATTTTTCCATCGAATATTCCGCCAATCTCGAAGCGCATATCGACATGCCCGCCCTCCTTGAGGTGCTGCGCTCTGCGGCCATTGAAACGGGTCTCTTTCCCACCGCCGGCATCCGCATCCGCGCCTTTCGCGCCGATCATGTGAGCCTCGCCGATGGCAATCCGCAGCACGCCTTCCTTGATCTCTTAATCCGCCTGCGCGAGGGCCGCCCACAAGCCGCCAAGGAAGCCGCAACAGCCCATATTTTCAAGGCTTTGGAGGGTTTTCTTGCACCGAGCATGGTCACCCACTCCATCGCGCTGTCCATGGAAATGCGCGACATCGACGCGCGCCTCAGCCCAAAGGCCGGCTCCATCCGCGCCCATTTGCAGAAAGACAGCTGACATGAGTGATCTCACCGCCAATATCGCCAAGGCAAACGCCTATCTCGCCCGCTTCAAAGAGGGCGGTGTGCAAAACCTCATCGCCGGCCAAAGCCAGCCCGCGCTCGCAGGCGCAAGCTTTGAAAACCACTCTCCCGTCGATGAAGACTTCCTCTGCACCGTGGCCCAATCAGGTGCGGAGGATATTGACGCCGCGGCCCGCGCAGCCCATGACGCCTTCCCCGCCTGGCGCGACATGCCCGCCGCCAAGCGCAAGAAAATACTACATAAAATCGCCGATGCGATTGAGGCGCGCGCCGAGGAGATCGCCTTTGCCGAGTGCCTCGATACAGGCCAGCCGCTGCGCTTCATGCAGAAGGCCGCGCTGCGCGGGGCCGAGAATTTCCGCTTCTTTGCCGACCGCGCGCCCGCCGCGCGAGACGGCCAGTCGCTGCCCTCGCCCACCTTGATGAATGTGACAACCCGCGTGCCCCTCGGCCCTGTCGGGGTGATCACGCCGTGGAACACGCCCTTCATGCTCTCCACATGGAAAATCGCGCCCGCGCTGGCCGCAGGCTGCACCGTGGTGCACAAACCGGCCGAGTTCAGCCCCATCACCGCGCGCATCCTTGCCGAAATCGCCCATGAGGCAGGCCTGCCCGAGGGCGTGTGGAACCTTGTGAACGGCTTTGGCGAGGAGGCCGGAAAGGCGCTCACCGAGCACAAGCTGATCCGCGCCATCGCCTTTGTCGGAGAAAGCAAAACCGGCTCGATGATCATGCGCCAGGGCGCCGAATCGCTCAAGCGCGTGCACTTCGAGCTGGGCGGTAAGAATCCCGTCATTGTTTTTGACGATGCTGATCTGGAGCGCGCCCTCGACGCCGCCATCTTCATGATCTACTCCCTCAACGGCGAGCGCTGCACATCCTCCTCGCGCCTGCTGCTGCACAGGTCCATCGCGGGCGCATTTATCGACAGACTCGTGGCACGGGTCAACAACATCAAGGTGGGTCATCCCCTTGATCCAAATACAGAAATTGGCCCCCTCATTCACAAGGAACACTTCGACAAGGTCTGCTCCTACTTTCAAATTGCCCAGAAAGACGGCGCCACAATCGCTGCGGGCGGCAAGGCCCCGCAGGGCAAGGGCCACTACGTCCAGCCCACCCTTTTCACAAACGCCACGCCGGATATGCGCATCGCCCAAGAGGAGATATTCGGCCCCGTTTTGACCACCCTCACATTCGAGAGCGAAGAGGAAGCGCTCGAAGTGGCCAACGGCACAGACTACGGCCTCACAGCCTATGTCTGGACGCAGGATATCACCCGCGCCATGCGCTTTACAGGCGCGCTGGAGGCCGGCATGATCTGGGTCAATTCCGAGAACGTCCGCCATTTGCCCACGCCCTTTGGCGGCGTCAAAGCCTCAGGCATTGGCCGCGATGGCGGCGACTGGAGCTTTGAGTTTTATATGGAACAAAAGCACATCGGCTTCGCGCTCGGTGCGCATAAAATCCCGCGCCTCGGCGCATAAGCCCCTGTTCAGTCTGGAGAACTCCCATGCCCGTTCCCGCCCCGAACCTCTACCCCGATTTCAACATTGTGCGGCTCTCCCACGTTGAATACCGCGTGACCAATCTGGCCAGATCGCGCGCCTTTTATGTCGACACGCTCGGCCTGCAAGTCACCCATGAAGACCGTGAGCGCATCTACCTGCGCGCGCTCGAGGAGCGTGGCCATCACTGCATTGTGCTGGTTAAATCCGACACTGCCGATGTCGGCGTTTTGGGTTTCAAGCTTTACGATGAACCCGACCTTGAGAAAGCGGAAAACTGGTTCAAAGCCAAGGGCCTGCCCACCGAATGGGTCGAGCGCCCGCATATGGGAAAGACGCTCAGAACCCGTGATCCTTGGGGCATCCCCTTGGAGTTTTATGTGCGCATGGAGCGCCTTACGCCGATCCATCAGGAGTATACGCGCTACCACGGCGTGCGCCCCTTGCGGATAGATCACTTCAACATGTTCTCATCCGATGTCGACGCCTCCGTGGCCTTTTACACCGAGATGGGCTTTCGCACGACGGAATACACCGAAGATGCCGAGAGCGGCCGCGTCTGGGCGGCCTGGATGCACCGCAAGGGCGGCGTGCATGACGTGGCTTTCACCAACGGCACAGGCCCGCGCCTGCACCACTCCGCCTTCTGGGTGCCCACGCCCCTGGCGATCATTGACCTGCTCGACCTGATGAGCACCACAGGCTGGGTCAGCAATATCGAGCGTGGCCCGGGGCGGCACGGCATCTCCAACGCCTTCTTTCTCTATGTGCGCGATCCGGACGGCCACCGCATCGAGATATATTGCTCCGATTACCAGACCTGCGACCCAGATCTGGAGCCGATCAAATGGGACCTCAAAGACCCTCAGCGCCAGACCCTCTGGGGCGCGCCCGCACCGCGCTCGTGGTTTGAACAGGGCAGCGCCTTTGAGGGGGCCGAATCCCGCGAAAGCGATCTGAAAGCGCAACCCATCATCGCGCCCTGAGCGGGGCGTTATGATTTTGGTAACCAAGACAGGACAGGATCACATATGAAGCTGGCAAGTGTCACGGCAGACAACAAAGCCCTCTTCGGCGCAATCGATGAGAGCGGCGGGTTTATCGACCTCACAGGCGCGTTCCCGCAGTTCGCCACATTGTCAGATGCGGCGGCGGCGGGGGCGCTTGGTCTGCTTGCCAAAGCGGCAGAGACCCGCACGGCCAGCCATGTGGCGGGGCGGTTCACTTATGAGAGCCCGCTGCCACATCCGGAGAAGATCATCTGTGTGGGGGTCAATTTCCCCAACCGGAATGATGAGTATAAAGATGGCCAGAAAGCGCCTGAAAACATGTCGCTTTTCATCCGCTTTGCACGCAGCTTTACAGGCCACGGCCAGCCCCTCATACGCCCGCCGGAAACTCACCAGCTCGACTATGAAGGCGAAATCGCCGTGGTGATCGGCAAGGCAGGACGACGGATTCCTGAGGTTGATGCATTACATCATGTTAGCGCCATAACACTCTGTAATGAAGGAACTTTGCGCGATTGGGTACGTCATGCGAAGTTCAATGTCACCCAAGGAAAAAACTGGGAGCGCTCGGGGGCCATGGGGCCATGGCTTGTTCCCTTTACAGATGCCGGCCAGCTTGAGGACATCCGCCTGACAACCCATGTGAACGGCGAAGTCAGACAAGACGACCGCACCGCAAACATGCTCTTTCCAATCCGCCAACAGATTGCCTATATCTCCACATTCACAACCCTCATGCCCGGCGACATCATCATCACAGGCACGCCCACGGGGGCAGGCGCGCGGTTTGATCCGCCCCGGTTTCTCAAGCCCGGAGACGAGGTCACCGTCACCGCCGAAGGCATTGGCGAACTCAGAAACACCGTGAGGGACGAATGACACCCGCAGACATCCAAGCCGCCGCCCGCGCGCTCTATGAGGCCGAGCGCACAGGCACCCAAATGGGCCTGCTCTCGGTTGCCTATCCCGAGATCACCATGGATGATGCCTACGCCATTCAGGCTGCGCTCGTGGCGCAAAAGCTTGCCGCAGGCCGCCATACCATCGGCTGGAAAATCGGCCTCACGTCACGCGCCATGCAAATGGCGCTGGGCATCGACATCCCTGACAGCGGCGTGCTGCTCAACGATATGGCCTTTGCAAACGGCGCGCATATCCCCAAGGGCCGCTTCATTGCGCCGCGTGTGGAGGCCGAGATTGCCTTTGTCATGAAAGCCCCGCTCAAGGGCCGTGTTGACCGCGCCACGGTGATGGCCGCAACCGATTATGTGGCCCCGGCCATCGAGATCCTGGACACCCGAATCTTGCGCGCAGATCCAGCCACAGGCCAACCTCGCAAGATATATGACACCATTTCAGACAATGCCGCGAACGCGGGTGTCATACTGGGTGAGGGCCGTTTTGATCCTGCCACAGATCTGCGTTGGATCGGAGCCATCGCCAGCGCCAATGGGCAGGTCGAAGAGACGGGTCTTGGCGCAGGGGTGTTAAACGATCCGCTGGAGGGCATCATCTGGCTGGCCGCGCGCATGGAGCGTTACGGACAAGAGATCGCCCCGGGGCAAATCATCCTGTCAGGCTCCTTCATCCGCCCGCTCGAGTGCCCGCCAGGCACAGATATTGAAGCCGATTTCGGCCCTTGGGGGCGCGTCAGCTGCCACTTTGAATAAAGCGCGCGGCCACCTCGCCCGCCATATGGCTCACCCGCCCAGCTGCGATCGTTGCACCGATCTGGCGGGTTTTCGCATCTACAATGATAAGGTCCGCCCGCTGGCCAGTCTCCAGACGGCCCCTGTCGCTCAAGCCCAATAGCCGGGCCGGGCCATCTGAGACCAAGCTCCAGGCCCGCGCCAAGTCACATAGCCCTGCATCCTGCAAGAAGAAGGCGGCTTTGCGCAGCGAGGGGTAATGATAATCCGAGGCCAGAGCGTCGCAATGGCCCATGGCGATAAGATCGACCGCGCTGACATTGCCGTTGTGGCTTCCGCCGCGCACCACATTCGGCGCGCCAAGGATCACCCCCGTCCCCAGCTCTGCCGCCGCTTCGCCGGCCTCCAGCGTTTCTGGAAACTCCGAAAGCGTCGCCCCCGCCTGCTGCCAGAAGGCACAATCCGAGCGGCTGCGATCGTCATGGCTGCCCAGCTGCACGCCCGCCGCAGCCAGCCGCGCAGCCAAAGCGCGCACGGCTTCGGGCACTTGGTCGCGCGCATCGTGCATCTTTTGCACCAGCTTGTGGAGCGTCTCCGGGCTGCGGCGGCTCTTGAGCGCCATGCCATTCAGCCGGCGTGGCACAAGCCCTTTGGCGAGCCGCTCGTGCGGCACATGGTCGTTGAACACCACATAGCGCACAGCATGCTTGGCAACCAGCGCCTCAAAGGCGGCATAATCGTCCAGCATATGGGTCTCAAACCTGAGCTGCGCGCGCAAATCGGTTACAGTGTCGGCCTGCACGCGCTCCAAAGCCTCCAGAAACTGCGCCGCAAACTCAGGCCCGCGCAGCCCGCCCTCCCAGCTGAAAAACTGCGCCATGACCGCTGTGGTGATGCCATTGGCAGCCAGCTCGGCTTCTGCGGCCCGCAGGCCTGCACCCATATCTTTCATCGCGCCCCGGCGCACCGCCACATGGCGCTCAAAACCATCGCCATGAATATCGACCAGACCCGGCAAGACAAGATAACCCGACAGGTCAACACAGCGCCCCCCTGCGGCGCAGATAACCCCGTTGGCAAAGGACAGCGGCGCATGGTCCACCCCCTGCGGGCGCAAGACAGCGGCCCCTGTTAGCTGCACGGCAAGCTCACTCATTTTGCACATGTCCTTTGCCCATGACCGTGTCAAACATGGTCAATTCGTGGTTGAAAGCCCCCGTTTGCAAGAAATGCAGCACCTGTGCAACCACGAGCGGGTTGTTCATCAGAAAGGTGTGGGTGACAGGCAGAACGATATGATCCGCCATGCCGCGCACGCGTGTTGAGGCGACCGAAACCTTGCCGTCATCCGCCCCCTTCAGCAGCACGGAAAACACCGGGCTGAGCGAACGGTTGCCCGCAATTACCCCCAATTCGAAATCCACATCTGGCAGATGGGCCGCAACCCCCTCAGGACCGGTGCCAAGCTGGCGGCCCGCGGGGCCGTTGAGCCAGCCAAAGACCTCCCAATCACCGAATTGGTCAACCACCTCCGAGCCCTGGTTGGGCGGTGCCAACATCACCACACGGCCGAGGTTCGCTGGTTTCAGCCCCGCAAGCCAGTAACGCAGCAAAATACCCCCCATGGAGTGGGTCACATAATGCACCCGCTGTGCTCCACAGGCTTTGGTGGCTGCGGGCAACACCGCCGTCGCCAACGCGCCCACAGTGGCCTCAGTTGAAGGGTAGCTGGGCCGGATAACTTCATAGCCCTGTTCCTCCAGAATTTCATCAAGCAGCAAGAGCGACGCCTCGCTGCGCGCCAAACCGTGGAGCAGAACAACGCAATCGGCCCGCAAAACCGACGCAAGCAAACAGAAAGTAAGGGCCAGAGCATAGCGCATGGCTCAGAGATAATGCTAATGCCTGCCCTGTGAAAGAGGCAAAGGACCCCACCATGACACATCGCCCCATCCGCCTTGCAACGCGGGCCATCATCATGCAGGACAACCGGCTGCTCATGGTCAATGCCTTTCCCGAAGCGGTATCCGACCTCTGGTGCGCGCCCGGTGGCGGAGCCGATCCACACCAGAGCCTGCCCGACAATCTCGCGCGCGAGGTCTATGAGGAGACGGGCCTGCGCATCGCCGTGGGGGCGCCTTGCCTGATCAACGAGTTTCACGCCCCCGAGCGTGGCTTTCATCAGGTCGATCTCTATTTTCGCTGCACGGTTGTTTCAGGCCGTCTCACAGACAGCTGGCAAGACCCTGAGAACATCGTCACCAAGCGGCAGTTTTTCAGCCGAGACGCGCTTGCGAGCATCCGCTACAAGCCCGACAGCTTGCCAGAGATCGCTTGGGGCGAGGGCATAGGCTATGACGCGCTGGAGCCGCTTTTGCGGTAAAGCGAGAGCGCCACACCGCCCAAAACCATGGCCGCCGCCACAGCAAAGCGCCAGCTTGCCGCCTCGCCCAGAAAAACCATCCCGCCCAAAAGCGCCAGCACAGGCACGGTGAGCTGCGCCACCGCCGCCACAGTCGCAGGCAGCGCGGGCAAAACGCGATACCAGAGCGCATAGCCCAGCCCCGACGTGACAGCCCCCGAACTGATGGCCAGCAGCGCTCCTGCGCCGCTCATCCCGTCCCAGACAAAAAGCGCGGGCAAAACGCCAAGCGGCACGGCCCAGACAAAGTTACGCGCCGTGGTGGCGAGCGGGTCCGCCGCGCCCGCGCCAAGGAGCGAGTAGATGCCCCAGCCCAAAGCAGCCAACAACATCAAGCTCGCGCCACCCAGAGGCACAGCCGCCGCACCGCTGGGCCACATCAAATAGACAAGCCCACCAAAGGCCAGCGCAGCCCCGGCCCAGCGCAGCGGTGGCACGGCCTCTTGGCGCAAAAGCGCGCCCACAAACATGGTCACCTGCACGCCCCCAAAGAGGATAAGTGCGCCAATGCCTGCATCAAGGCTGACATAGGCAAAGGAAAACCCAAGCACATAGGCGAGCAGCGAAAGCGGCCCTGCGGCACTTTCGGGCCGCCAGCGCATAGCGCCCCGCGCAGCCACCAGCGCCGCCAGCACCACAGCGCCTGAAACGAGCCGCAATGCTGCAAAAGCTGCCGGTCCCGCCGCGCCATCCACAAGTGCGAGGCGGTTGAGCACAGAATTGGCCGCAAAGGCCAGCATCGTGAGCGCCACAAGGAAAAACAGTCGCATCCTCTAAAGGCCAGCAAAGGCCTGGGGATAAACAAGCCGCGCCTCTGGCGTTTCTGCTATGCCCGCGAGAAGCGTGTTTTCCATCGGATATGGCCCGCTGAGCCTTGAGGCATCGGCACGCACAAACCCCGCCCGCTCGTAGAATTCGGGCTGCCCCAACACAACCACAGGCTGGCGCGTTTGCCCCGCCCAGGCCACAAGCTGTGCGATCATCCGTTTGCCATGTTTCTTGCGCTGCCACTGCGGCGCCACCGCCACAGGCGCAAGACACACCCATCCCTTGGGCGCAACCATCTGTGACAGCGCATAATAGCCGATCACCTCGCGCCCCAAAGGCAAAACCATTTCCCCAGCCATGGCCCTGCTCTTGCGCAGCTTTGCCACAAGTGCAACCTCTTCGCCGCCGCCAAAAGCCTGCGCCAGAAGCGCATCGACTTGGCCGATCTCGTCAGGCTTCATCGGACGGGTGAAAGACGGGAAGAGCGCAGAGCCTGTATCCATGCTCGCAGGATAAACGAATTGTTGCGCAAAAAAACATCAAAAAAAGGGGCGCTCCTTTCAGAACGCCCCTTCTTGGCTATGCCAAAGAGTATTCGCTTTGCGAATACGTCTTACATCATGCCGCCCATGCCGCCCATGTCGGGCATACCGCCACCGGCTGGCGCACCGTCTTTTGACGGCAGATCCGCAACCATGGCTTCTGTTGTGATCAACAGGCCAGCCACAGACGCCGCATCTTGCAGCGCTGTGCGCACCACTTTGGCAGGGTCAATCACGCCGAATTTGAACATGTCGCCATATTCTTCGGTCTGTGCGTTGAAGCCGAACTTCAAGTCGCTGCTTTCACGGATCTTGCCCGCAACAACCGCTCCGTCAACACCGGCGTTCTCAGCGATCTGGCGCAGGGGCGCTTCGATGGCCTTGCGAACAATCGAGATACCCACGTTCTGGTCATTGTTGTCGCCTGTGAGGCCTTCAAGCGTCTTGGCGGCTTGAACGAGGGCAACACCACCCCCCACGACAATACCTTCCTGAACAGCGGCGCGTGTCGCGTTCAGAGCGTCATCAACACGGTCTTTGCGCTCTTTCACTTCCACTTCTGTCATGCCGCCAACGCGGATAACAGCCACACCGCCTGCGAGTTTGGCAACACGCTCTTGCAGCTTCTCACGGTCGTAATCAGACGTTGTTTCTTCGATTTGCGTGCGGATCTGAGCCACGCGCGCTTCGATTTCGGCTTTCTCGCCAGCGCCATCAACGATGGTTGTTTCGTCTTTGGTGATGGAGATTTTCTTGGCGGTGCCGAGCATGTCCATTGTGACAGACTCAAGCTTCATGCCGAGATCCTCGGAGATCACCTGACCACCCGTGAGGATCGCGATGTCTTGCAGCATGGCTTTGCGGCGGTCGCCGAAGCCAGGTGCTTTCACAGCCGCGATTTTCAGGCCGCCGCGCAGCTTGTTGACAACAAGTGTCGCCAGCGCTTCGCCTTCCACGTCTTCTGCGATGATCAGCAGAGGCTTTTGTGACTGGATCACCTGCTCAAGCAGGGGCACCATGGCTTGCAGTGAAGAGAGCTTTTTCTCGTGGAGAAGAATGAGGCAGTCCTCGAGTTCCGCAACCATCTTGTCAGGGTTTGTCACAAAGTAAGGTGACAGGTAACCGCGGTCGAACTGCATCCCTTCCACAACAACGGTCTCTGTTTCCAGACCTTTGTTTTCTTCAACGGTGATCACGCCTTCGTTGCCAACTTTTTGCATCGCATCTGCGATTTGCTGGCCAATTTCGCGCTCGCCGTTGGCTGAGATCGTGCCAACTTGGGCCACTTCATCTGTGCCCGATACGTCGCGTGCTGCGGCTTTGATCGCCTCTACAACTTTGCCTGTGGCAAGGTCGATGCCGCGCTTCAGGTCCATGGGGTTCATGCCCGCGGCCACTGATTTCATGCCTTCTTTGACGATGGCCTGCGCCAGAACTGTCGCAGTTGTTGTGCCGTCGCCGGCTTCGTCATTGGTGCGTGAGGCCACTTCTTTAACCATCTGCGCGCCCATGTTCTCGAACTTGTCTTCAAGCTCGATCTCTTTGGCCACAGAAACGCCGTCTTTTGTGATGCGTGGTGCGCCGAACGATTTGTCCAACACCACGTTGCGGCCTTTGGGGCCAAGTGTAACCTTCACCGCATCGGCCAGGATGTTCACACCTTTGAGCATCCGGTTGCGGGCGTCGGTTCCAAACTTTACGTCTTTAGCTGACATAGTTTGCTCCTAATTTCTTTGAATTTCAGGGGGACAGTTAGGCGAGGATGCCCATGATGTCGGATTCTTTCATGATCAAGAGCTCTTCGCCGTTGATTGTCACTTCCGTGCCGGACCATTTGCCGAACATCACACGGTCGCCAGCTTTCACGTCCATCGCAACGCGGTTGCCAGCTTCGTCGCGTGCGCCTGCACCAACGGAAACAACTTCGCCCTCGGCGGGCTTTTCTTTTGCGCTTTCGGGAATGATCAGGCCGCCAGCAGTTTTCTCTTCGCCTTCTACGCGACGAACGACTACGCGGTCATGAAGCGGTGTAAATGCCATCTCTCGAGGCTCCTTACGCTTGAGTTTCTATTCAAACCCGTTTGGGGTTTTGCCTATTAGCACTCACAACATGCGAGTGCCAGCAGCGCATAGCTAAGAGCGCTTCCGCCCTGAGTCAAGCAACCCGTTGCGAAAAATATTTCTGTGCAAAACGCGCCCGGCTTGCGCGCGAGGCTTGCCCCGCCTGCGGTGAGCGCCTAGCCTTTTGCGGCGCCCCCCGGGCCGCTCACCACAGCCAAGGATACCCCATGCAAATCAAGGTCAACGGCATCACCCTCACCCTGGAAGATCACGGCGCCAAGACAGCCCCCGCCATGATCCTCATCCGCGGGTTGGGCACCCAGCTTGTCCACTGGCCCGATGAGCTGATCCACGGCTTTGTGGCGCAAGGCTTTCGCACCATCGTCTTTGACAACCGGGACGTGGGGCTTTCCGCGCGCCTTGATGAGGCCAACACCCCCTCAGAGGCCGATGACATCCTGGCGCTGGCCCGTGCAGGGCGCGAGATCCCGGCCGCCTACAGCCTGACGGACATGGCCGAAGATGTAATCGGGTTGATGGATCACCTTGAGCTCGAGTCAGCCCATATTTTCGGTATTTCGATGGGCGGCGCCATTGCCCAGATCTTGGCGCTCAACCACCCTGAGCGCCTGCTGAGCGCAACTCTTGTGATGACCACCTGCCGCCCCCTGCTGGAGCGCGGTGCCATCGCCGAGCTGTTGCCCAAGCTCCTCGCCCGGGAGCCCGCCTCTTTGGAGGCCGCACAAACGGCCCTGATCGCAGAATACGGGGTCTGGGGCAGCCCGGGTTACCCCGCAGACGACACCTATATCCGTGCGCAGGCCCAAGCGGCCTACAAGCGTGGCGGCCCGCAAGCCGCGGGACTCAACCGCCAGCTGATCGCCACGCTCAACGCCCCAGACCGGCGCGCCGCCCTTCAAAATCTGCACCTGCCCTGCTGCGTCATCCATGGCCTGCAAGACAGCCTCATCCCGCCAGAGCACGGCGCCGAACTCGCCGCCCACATCCCTAACAGCGTCTATCACCCCGTGGAGGGTATGGGCCATATCATCACCCCGCGCCTCGCGCCCGAGATTGTCCAGCTCGTTTCAGAGTTTGTCAGAAAGCTTGCCTAGCCCATCGCAGGAGCCCTGCGCAGATCACTCGCAGGCATTGCCTGCAACATCGACACAGTTGGTCTCGGATGCGCCATACAAGTTCAGAAAAGAGGCCTCCGTCATCTCAACCTTAACAAGAACTTCTTCGGGGTTCTTCCCAAGGCTGCACGCCGAGAGGCTGGTCAACAGGGCAAGGCCCAAGGCAAAACGGGAAAACAACTTACTGGTCATTGGGGCAGCTCCAAAAAATCTACGCCTTTAACTTTACCCATGTCAGCCGGAATCACAAGCGCAAGATCAGGCGCTCACCCCGCCGACCGGCCCAGCGCTGCCCTGCCAGCAGCGCTCAGCGCATAAACACCGCCCCCTTCTCTCTCAAACCAACCATAGTGATTGGCCCGCATCATCTCGGTGGCGCGGGCAACCCCGGTGGCCTCTTTCACATCCCGCCCACGGCAGGGGCCATGCGCAGCCAAATGCTGGGCGCATTTCTCGGCGGCCTGCCGATAGGCCGTCACGATGGTCTCCCGGCTCATGCCACCCAGGTTCGGATCCCCGTCGCGCGCTGCAAACTCGCGCATGAGGGCCGCCTTTTTTGCGGCCATCTTGCGCGGCTGAAACACCGCAGGATCGCTGTGTGCCTGCACCGAGCCACTGTGAACATCAACCGACAAAACCCCAAGTGCCAGCCGCTTGCAAAGGCCCACATTGGCCTTGAAAGCCTTCCAGCCTGCCCGCCCCGTCCAGCGCGGCACCGCCACATATACACTGTCCGTCACTCGCTGGCGGGCCACCGCCTGATGAAACAACTGCAGCGAAAACCCCAGCTTCAACTCCACAATCAGCGGCGGTTCTTGCCCACGGCAAGCCACAACATCCGCCGCCCCCACCTCGCCCTTGACCTCATATCCAAGGGCTTGCAGATAAGCCTTCACGGGCGGGTAAAGCGCGGTTTCCTTGATCTTTGACATGCGGTCAATTTGCCCCGCGCAGCCCCTCGTGACAAGGCCAGAACATAGCCCTATAAGACCCCCCAAATCAGCGTCATTTTTCTAGGAGCAGTCACCATGAAAACTCTAGTTCTGGGTCACAAGTCCCCCGATACCGACAGCACAGGCTCGCCCATTCTCTGGGCCTGGTATCTCAACG
This sequence comes from uncultured Lentibacter sp., assembly GCF_937123735.1. Classification (GTDB taxonomy): domain Bacteria; phylum Pseudomonadota; class Alphaproteobacteria; order Rhodobacterales; family Rhodobacteraceae; genus Lentibacter. The sequence goes on along the minus strand of NZ_CAKZKL010000048.1, from coordinate 28,510 downwards.
AAGTCAAAGGCCAGCCCGCCGAGGCCGTGCTCACGGGCGAGCCAAATACCGAAGCCGCCTTCATGTTGGAAAAATGGGATCTGCCCAAACCGCGCATTATCAACGACCTGGACGCAGGCCAGCCCTGCGTGATCGTGGATACAAACAACCCCGCCGAGCTGCCCGCCAATATCAACGACGCCGATGTGCAAGCCATCATCGACCACCACAAGCTTGTCGGTGGGCTGGAAACAAAAGGGCCGATCGACATCACCATCCGCCCGCTGGCCTGCACGGCCACCATCATGATCGACCTGATGGGCGCTGATGCTGACAAGATGCCTGACGCCATCAAAGGGGCCGCACTCACCTGTATCCTCTCTGATACGCTGGAATTCCGCTCGCCCACCACCACGCCCCATGACAAAGCCGTGGCCGAGCGCCTCGCCGCCGAGCTCGGGCTGGATGTCGCAGACTATGCCGCCGAAATGTTCGCGGCCAAATCTGATGTTTCCGCGTTCAGCGAGGCCGAATTGCTGCGCATGGACAGCAAGGAATATGAAGTGGGTGGCACCAAGTTCCGGGTCGGGGTGCTCGAAACAACCGCACCTGCGCCCATTCTCGCCCGCAAATCTGCCCTCATGGCAGCCATGGATACGGTCGCCGCTGAAGACAGCCTCGACCAGGTTCTGTTGTTTATTGTCGATATTCTCAATGAAGAGGCAACTTTGCTGGTGCCAAACGATCTGGTCAAAACTCTGGCGGAAAAAAGCTTTGGGGCGAGCGTTACCGGCGATACGGTTGTGCTGCCCGGGGTGATGAGCCGCAAAAAGCAGATCATCCCCAACCTCACGCTCTAAGCCGTCCCAAGCACCTTCAGGCGCGCCTTGCGATACATCAAAACACGCAGGGCCGCCTTTGTCTCAGGAGCGCGATCACATGGCCCACAGGCTTGCCAAATATGCGCTCGCGCCCTTGTTGCTGGGTCAAGCCCTGCGCGTGCGCCGAAACGCGCTGAAACTGCCCGAGGCGCAAGGTCCGCGCACAGGTGTTGACGGCAAGGGGCCGCCACTGCGCCTGGTGATTCTGGGCGATAGCTCTGCGGCAGGCGTCGGCGTTGCGCATCAGAAAGAGGCTCTTGCCGGGCAGCTCGTCAAGCGCCTCGCCAGCCATCGCGAAGTCACATGGCAGCTGCACGCCCGAACCGGCGCAACAACCAAGAGCAGCCACCGTCTGCTATGTCGCCTGCCCGCCCAGCGCTATGACGCGGCGCTTGTGGTGCTGGGCGTCAATGACGTTACCGCGCTCACGTCGCCCAAACGCTGGCGCGCGCAGCAACTTGCCCTGCACCAAACCTTGCAAGACAAATTCGGCGTCAGGCATATTTTTTGCTCGGGCTTGCCCCCCATGGCGCAATTCCCGTTGCTGCCCCAGCCCCTGCGCTGGGTGCTTGGCCAGGACGCGGCAGCGCTTGATGCGGCCCTCAACGGGCTGTGCGCCCAAAACAGCCGGCGCACCCATATCCCGCTCGCACTCCCCTTCACGCCGGATATGATGGCAGAAGACGGGTTTCACCCGGCCGGGCCCGCCTATGCAACTTGGGCTGCGCTGCTGGCCCCTATCATTCTCCAGAAAAGTTGAGCCTCTGGCTGTTCGCCTAGACGCCGTCATGCGCTTTTTCTTGGTTCAAATACTCCCGCCGGAGGCGGAAACGGCTGCACAGAGCGCTGCGCGCACTTGGGCCCTCTGCGGCCCGCATCACAACCATGGGCTTTGCCCAAGCGCCGCGGCGCCCCGATGGCATAAACGGCGGCGCAACAGCCCTTCCAAACAGCGATGTGGCCTGCCATAACGGGCCCAATACAGGAGCCAGCATGACCCGCATTATCACCGCCCTCAGCGAAATTTCCGCACAGTATGACGCGCTTTTTGTCGATCTTTGGGGCTGCGTGCATGACGGCATTCAAGCCTATCCCGAGGCCGTGGCCGCATTGCAGGCTTACCGCAGCGGCGGTGGCAAAGTCGTGCTGGTCACCAATTCGCCAAAGCCCCGCGAAGGTGTGGCCGCGCAGCTTGGCCAGTTCGGTGTGCCTGCCAACGCCTATGACAGCATTGCCAGCTCGGGCGATTCGGCCCGCGCAGCCCTGTTTCGAGGGGTGGTTGGCGAAAAAGTCTACTTCATGGGAGAATGGGCGCGGGATGCGGGCTTTTTTGACCCGCTCGACATAATTTCCACCCCTGCGCAAATCAGGCGGGTGCCACTGGCGGAGGCTGACGGCATTGTTTGCTGTGGTCCTTTTGATCCCATGGCCGATCCTTCTGTCAACCGTGCGGATTTTCTCTATGCCAAGCAGAAAGGGCTTAAACTGCTCTGCGCCAATCCCGATATTGTGGTCGATCGCGGTGAAATCCGTGAGTGGTGCGCCGGGGCGCTGGCGCAGCTTTATACGCAGATGGGCGGTGAAAGCCTCTATTTCGGAAAGCCCCACCCGCCGATCTACGACCTCGCATTGCGGCGCCTTGCCCTGCTCGGGAGCAAAGCCGACAGAAGCCGCATCCTCGCCATCGGCGACGGGCTGCACACCGACATCCAAGGCGCACAGGGCGAAGAGATCGATTCGCTCTTCATCACCGGTGGGCTGGCCGCCAAAGAGACCCGCACAACAGATCAACCCGAGCCCGAAGCCTTGGCAGACGTCCTGTCGCAAGCCCAGGTCACACCCAGTTTTGCCATCGGACGCCTGCGTTAAGCCACCCTGGGCAAAGCCGCGCGGTGTCAATTTTCGGTCTTGATTTTTCTGCACTTGCGAAGTAATAAAGTTTCAATTCGAAGCTCAAAATGGCTCGATTGTTACTTATCTTTGCGCCAAGGAGGGCGAAATGTTGGACAACCTGCCCCGCGGAACCATCACAATCGAAGAAATCGAGATGGGCATGACGCGCCATTTGCGCAAAACTGTCACCGATGAAGACATCGAGATGTTCGCGCAGGTTTCAACCGATAGAAACCCCGTTCACCTTGATGACGCCTACGCCCAAGACACCATCTTTGAGGGCCGTATCGCTCATGGAATGCTGACGGCCGGGTTGATTTCGGCGGTGATCGGCGAGCAGCTTCCCGGCCATGGCACGGTCTATATGGGCCAGTCTCTCAAGTTCCTCGCCCCCGTGCGCCCGGGTGATACGGTGGTGGCCGAAGTTGAGGTGATCGGCATTGACCCGGCCAAGCGCCGTGTGCAGCTTGAAACCCGCTGCCTTGTGGATGGCAAGAGGGTCCTCGTCGGAGAGGCCACGGTGCTTGCACCGTCAGGCAAGTTTGACTGACCTCAGCGACAAAGCCTTCTGCGCGCTGGCCTCTTGCACGTCTTGCATCGGGGCGCTACCCAAGCGTCATGCGCATTATCCGCTCTCATAACACCCAGAGCCCGCAAGAGCGCGGAGCCGCCGTGGCCATTGGCAATTTTGACGGCGTGCACCGTGGCCATCAGTCGGTCATCGAGCTTGCCCGCGAAGCCGGCAAGGCCATTGGTGCGCCCCTTGGTGTGCTCACATTTGAGCCCCACCCACGCGCCTATTTTGCACCCAAGTCTGCCGCTTTTCGCCTGATGAGCCCCGAAGCCCGCCAGCACCGGCTGGAGAAGCTGGGCGTCACGCATCTCTATGAGCTGCCGTTTGATGCAAGCCTGGCCGCCCTCTCCCCGGAAGCCTTTGCCCGTGACGTGATCCACGAAGGTCTCGGCCTCAGCCATGTTGTGATCGGAGAGGATTTCTGCTTTGGCCGCGCCCGTGCCGGCACAGCCGAGGACATGCAGCGCTTTGGCGCGGCCATGGGCTTTGGCGTCACAGTGGCCAAGCTCGTGGCCACAGATACGGCGCAGGTCTCCTCCACGGCCATTCGCACAGCCCTTTCTGAGGGCCGCCCGCGCGATGCCGCCGCCATGCTTGGCCATTGGCACAGGCTCGAAGGCCCCGTGGAACATGGCGAAAAGCGTGGCCGCGAGCTCGGCTTTCCCACCGCCAATATGCACCTCACCGGGCTGCACCTGCCCAAATTCGGCGTCTACGCTGTCGAGGTTGATGTGCTCACAGGCCCGCACAGAGGCCGCTACACTGGCGCAGCCTCGCTCGGCACACGGCCCATGTTTGGCGAGAACACGCCCAACCTTGAAACCTATATCTTTGATTTCAAGGGCGATCTTTACGGCGAAACGCTCTCTGTCGCGCTGGTGAACTATCTGCGCCCGGAAGAAACCTTTGAAAGCCTTGAGGCCTTTATCGCCCAGATGCACACCGACTGCGACAACGCCCGCCGCATCCTGAGCGCGCTATGAAAGACGCCAAAGACCCCATCGCGCGCGACGGCCTCGCCCCCCGCTTCTGGGAGCGCAAAAAGCTCTCCGAGCTGAACACCAAAGAATGGGAAGCGCTCTGCGACGGCTGCGGCAAATGCTGTCTCAACAAGCTGGAAGATGAAGACACAGGCGAGGTCGCCCTCACCCGTGTCGCCTGCCGCTTGTTTGATGACACGACCTGCCGCTGCGCCCAGTATGACACCCGCCACCAGTTTGTGCCCGAGTGCATCAGCCTGACGCCCGACACGCTGGAAGGCCACCTCTACTGGATGCCCGAAACCTGCGCCTATAAGTTGCTTTGGAAGGGCGAAAAGCTGTTTGACTGGCACCCGCTGATCAGCGGCACAGCCGAAAGCGTGCATGCGGCGGGGGTTTCCATGCAGCACCGCACGGTGCCCGAGTTTGAAATTCCCGAGGAAGACTGGGACGAGCATATCATAAAGGAACCCACTTAATGTATTTTGCCTCCGACAATGCAGGCCCTGCCCACCCCGAAGTTCTCGCCGCGCTTGCCGCCGCCAACGAAGGCTACGCCATGCCCTACGGGGCCGACAGCATTATGGACGAGGTGCGCAACAAGATCCGCGAAATCTTCGAGGCTCCCGAAGCCGCCGTCTACCTCGTCTCCACAGGCACAGCCGCCAACGCGCTGGCGCTGGCCACCATGTGCGCGCCTTACGAAACAGTGTTCTGCTCGCCCACTGCCCATATCCACGAAGATGAATGCAACGCGCCCGAGTTCTACTCCTCAGGGGCCAAGCTCACCCTCGTCGGGACCGAAGACATGATGACGCCCGAGGCCCTGCGCGCCGCCATCGAGGCCGAAGAAACCCGTGGGGTGCATGGCCCGCAGCGCGGCCCCGTCTCGATCACACAAGTGACAGAGCGCGGCGCGGTCCACACGCTCGCCGAGATCAAGGCGTTGGCCGATGTGGCCAAATCCTTCGGCCTCGGCGTGCACCTTGACGGCGCGCGCTTTGCCAACGCTCAGGCCGCCTTGGGCTGCACAGCCGCCGAGATGACCTGGAAAGCCGGTGTGGATGTGGTGTCCTTCGGCGGCACCAAGAACGGCTGCATGGGTGTTGAGGCGGTAATCTTCTTTGACCCGTCCAAAGCCTGGGAATTCGAGCTGCGCCGCAAGCGTGGCGCGCATCTCTTCTCCAAGCACCGCTACCTCTCGGCCCAGATGAACGCCTATCTGACAGATGATCTCTGGCTGCGCTCTGCCGCCCAAGCCAACGCCAATTGTGCCCGGCTTGTCGCCGGGCTGCGCAGCATCCCCGGCGCCGAGATCACCAGCCGCACGGACGCCAACATGATCTTTGCCAGCCTCCCCCGCGCCGCGCACCAGCGCCTCGCGGCAGCCGGCGCGCGCTACTATGTCTTGGCGGGCGATATGACAACAGGTGACCCCGAAGCGCTTTTGCCCTGTCGTCTGGTCTGTGACTGGTCCATCGGTGCAGAGCAGATCGAGCGTTTTTGCGAAATCGCACGCGGCTGAAAGCTATATGGCTGTCCATACAGCGAGCCATACTGCGTGCCATACAGGCAGCCATACGCGGCTTTCAACGCAAGCTCAGCCCCCGATACCCTTCACCTGGGCATGTCTGAAGCAGCCTGTCAGATGGTCATTCACCAAGCCGCAGGCCTCCATCCAAGCATAAACAATCGTCGGCCCGCAGAATTTAAATCCACGTTTCTTCAAATCTTTTGAAAATTGTATTGATAATTCCGTCTGCGGCGGAACCTGTGCCAACTGCGCCCATTGGCTCTGCAAAGGCGCGCCGCCGACAAAGCTCCAGCAATAGGCCGAAAAGCCTTCAGAACGCTCTATCTCAAGGTAGGCTCGGGCATTTGTAATGGTCGCCTCGATCTTGCCACGGTGACGAATGATGCCTGAATCCGCCAACAAGCGCTGCACATCTTCCTCCCCCCAAAGAGCGATCAAATCAGGGTTAAAGCCCTGAAAAGCTTTGCGAAAATTATCGCGCTTTCGCAAAATTGTGATCCAGCTCAAACCGGCTTGAAAGCCATCCAGAACCAGCTTCTCCCAAAGCGCCCGGCTGTCATACTCCGGCACGCCCCACTCTTCGTCGTGATAACGGATATAGAGCGGATCATCCCCATGCCAGCCACATCGTTGCATTGACCTCTCCCTGAGGGACGCCCCCCGAACACTTCTAAATAAGTTTTCCACTTAAACGCTTATTAGCAAATACCGCGCAAAGCTCCAACGACATGCAGCCACACCCGGAATGGATATGATGCACAATACCCCCCGCCCCCTGAGGGGCCAAGCTCCCGAAGAGGCCAATCCGCTTGGATATGCTGTCGCCGCCCGCGACAAATCGGTGATGAAAATGGTCGAAACCGCCCTGCGCAGCAAGCAGGTGTTGCTGGCCTACCAACCCATTGTGCAAGCGCAAAACACTGGCAAAGTTGCCTTTTATGAAGCGCTCTTACGGCTGACCGACGAGACCGGGCGCATCATTCCTGCAAAGGATTTCATCACCGAAATAGAGGCCACAGAGCTGGGCCGCATCATGGATTGCATCGCACTGGAGAAAAGCCTTCGCACCCTCGCGCGCCAACCCCAGCTGCGCCTGTCGGTCAATATGTCAGCGCGTTCTATCGGCTATCCGCGCTGGATGCGCACGCTGCGCCAAGGCCTTCAACGCAACGCCAATATCGGGGAGAGGTTGATTCTCGAGATCACCGAATCATCCGCCATGACAGTCCCTGAGCTCGTCATCAGCTTCATGAGCGAGCTACAATCCAAGGGGATCAGCTTTGCTTTGGACGATTTCGGCGCTGGCTTCACATCGTTTCGCTACTTGAGGGACTTCTATTTTGACATTCTCAAAATCGATGGCCAATTCATCCGCGGAATCAGTGAAAACCATGACAATCAGGTTCTGACAAGCGCCCTTCAAGCTATTGCACAGCAGTTTGACATGCTCACGGTTGCCGAGTTTGTCGAAACCCGCGAAGATGCTGATTTTCTATCGAAAATGGGGATAGATTGTCTGCAAGGCTATTACTTTGCCCCGCCCACAATCCGCCCGGTCTGGGACCGAGGGGACCAAACGGAACGGCGTGCTTGACCCTGCGTCGCTTCGCCCAAGCTGCTCTGTTGTCGCACCGCAGCAAATGAGGTATCTGTTGCCCCAACAGCTTTGCCCAGCACAGTGGCAAAGCAAAATTTGGGAAAGGAATGCTCATGACCAACGTCGTAATCGCCTCTGCTGCTCGCACAGCAGTGGGCTCTTTCACCGGTGCTTTTGCCAACACGCCCGCGCATGATCTGGGAACAGCCGTCCTCGAAGCCATCGTGGCGCGCGCCGGGATCGACAAGAGCGAGGTATCCGAAACCATCCTCGGCCAAGTTCTGACCGCCGGACAAGGCCAAAACCCGGCCCGCCAGGCGCATGTCAACGCCGGACTACCAATCGAAAGTGCCGCCTGGAGCATCAACCAGGTGTGCGGGTCCGGTTTGCGTGCGGTGGCCCTTGGGGCCCAACACATCCAGCTCGGAGATGCGGATATCGTCGCCGCTGGCGGCCAGGAAAACATGTCGCTGAGCCCGCATGTCGCACATCTGCGCGCCGGAACAAAAATGGGCGATGTCAGCTACATTGACAGCATGATCCGGGACGGCCTCTGGGATGCTTTCAATGGGTATCATATGGGGCAAACGGCAGAAAACGTTGCCGAAAAATGGCAAATCAGCCGCGACCAGCAAGACGCTTTTGCTGTCAGCTCCCAAAACAAGGCCGAAGCCGCCCAAAAGGCTGGCAAATTTGCAGATGAAATCGTCGCCTTCACCATCAAGACCCGCAAGGGCGACATCCTTGTGGACTCCGACGAATATATCCGCCACGGCGCAACAATGGAGGCGATGCAGAAGCTGCGTCCTGCCTTCACCAAAGACGGTTCTGTGACGGCAGCAAACGCCTCAGGGCTCAACGACGGCGCTGCGGGTGTGCTGCTGATGAGCGCTGACAATGCCGAGAAGCGTGGGATCACGCCACTGGCACGGATCGCTTCTTACGCAACAGTGGGCCTTGACCCGAAGATTATGGGCGTCGGTCCTGTCTATGCCAGCCGCAAGGCGTTGGACAAAGCCGGCTGGAGCGCGAGCGACCTTGACCTTGTTGAGGCCAACGAAGCCTTCGCCGCTCAGGCCTGCGCCGTTAACAAAGAGATGGGCTGGGACCCCGAGATTGTGAACGTCAACGGAGGGGCCATTGCAATCGGCCATCCGATTGGCGCGTCCGGCTGCCGCGTTCTCAACACTCTGTTGTTCGAAATGCAGCGGCGGGATGCCAAAAAAGGCCTCGCAACACTCTGCATTGGCGGCGGAATGGGCGTGGCGCTCTGTGTCGAACGCCCGTAACCAGCGCAGCATCGCTAGAATTGGCGGGGCCCCTCTTGTAGGGCGCCCCGTTTTTTTATGCAATTGCAGCATTTTGCTTGCGCAATAATGTTGCTTAAAATATACCCCACAGGTAACAGGATTACCCACTGATGCAATTAGGAGGACATCATGGCACGAACAGCACTTGTCACAGGGGGCTCGCGCGGGATTGGCGCGGCGATCTCAAAAGCACTCAAAGCCGAAGGCTACTCTGTGGCCGCAACCTATGCTGGCAATGACGATGCCGCAGCGCAATTCAGCGCGCAAACCGGCATCAGCACCTATAAATGGAATGTTGCCGACTATGAGGCCTCCGCCGCAGGCATTGCAAAGGTCGAGGCCGAGTTGGGCCCGATCGACATTGTGGTTGCAAATGCCGGCATCACCCGCGACGCACCGTTTCACAAGATGACACCGCAGCAATGGCATGAGGTTGTCGACACCAATCTGACCGGCGTTTTCAACACCGTCCACCCACTCTGGAACGGGATGCGCGAGCGCAAGTTTGGCCGCGTCATTGTTATCAGCTCGATCAACGGGCAAAAGGGCCAGTTCGCGCAGGTCAACTATGCCGCCACGAAAGCGGGTGATCTCGGGATCGTCAAATCTCTGGCGCAAGAGGGCGCACGCGCAGGGATCACCGCGAACGCGATCTGCCCTGGCTATATCGCCACCGAGATGGTTATGGCTGTGCCAGAAAAGGTGCGCGAATCCATCATCGGCCAAATTCCGACAGGCAGACTTGGCGAGCCCGAAGAGATTGCGCGCTGTGTCACCTTCCTGGCCTCTGAAGATGCCGGCTTTATCAACGGCTCCACAATTTCTGCCAACGGCGGCCAATTTTTCGTATAATTTCAGAATATTAAAAGAAAAGGCCGCGCAAATAGCGCGGCCTTTTTGTTGGATCAGAGGTTTTATTTGGTGGGCATCTTTCGCGGCCCACCCCTAGAGACGCACCCCGGTGGTGAAAGCGAACAGCCTCCAATATCAGCCGGCAGGCGCGCTGGCTTCGATGCGCGAAATCTGTTCCTTGATCTTGAGTTTCTGCTTCTTGAGCTCGGCAATCTCCGCATCGGAGGTGCTGGGCGCACGCTGGAGATCTTCCACACGGTCAGAGAGAGTTTGGTGTTTTCTCTTCAGTTCTTCGACATGTGCGTTCAAGCTCATTGCAATCTCCTCTCAAAATGTTGCGCTCCCAGTCGAGCACAAGAAATATAATATGTCACGCCGCAGTTGCGAGAAGATGAGCGGAAAATAGCCTCAACTTTCCCCAAATTTCAGCGCAGCAGCGGCGCGCAAGACCGCGCTGACACGGGGTGTGTAGGTTTCTTCGTCCCGGTCATGTGCAAGCCCACTGTGCATCACGAGCCCCGCATGAAGCCGAAAGGCGGCTCTTCCGCTGTGGCGGGCGCGCAACAACACAAGCTGCGAGGGCTGCCCTGCCCGCGGCAGAATGGGCCAAAGCTCGGGCGAGCCCACATACCCGGGCAATGCCGCCAAAAGCTCGGGCACGCGCTCGGCCCGGCAGATGAGCGTGAGGTGGCCTTTGGGCGCAAGCCGGCGCGCGGCGGCCTGAAGCCAGAGGGGCAGCGAGGCCCCGCCCATGGCGTTTTCGCGCCCCGGATCTTGCGCTTTGGAGCCAGTGTCTCGATCGAAATAGGGCGGGTTGGTTAACACATGGTTAAAGCGGCGCGCCGTCAAAGCCGCAGGCATGGCCGCGATGTCCCCGTCGTGAACCGTTAACGAAAGGTTATTTTCCGTGGCGTTGCGCCGTGCCAAAGCGGCGTAGAACGGCTGAATTTCCAGCCCGTGCAGATCGAGACCCCCAATTCTGGCTCCGAGACAAAGCGCGGCGGCCCCTGCGCCGCAGCCCAGATCAAGGACGCTTTCCCCGGCGGATGCGGCAATGCTGGCGGCCAGCAACACAGGATCGACCCCCGCACGGTAGCCCTGTTTGGGTTGCCAAAGGGTTAAGCGCCCGCCCAGGAAGGCATCACAGGTCAGCTCAGGCGTGTTCATAAGGCTCCAGCCCGTTGTCACGCAAACAGCGCGCGGCGGCCTCATAATCGGCGGTGCGCACCATCAGGCGCCGAGGGAAAGCGCCAATGCCGCCTTCCAACACGCTCATATTTACGTCCATTTCAAACACCGCTATACCCTCGCCCTGAAGCAGCGCTTGGGCAAAGGCGATATCCGCCAAATTGTTCGAGCTCAGAAGGTGTTTCATAACATGAATATGACCATTCGGCTGCAAATGTCGAGACCGGGAACAGGAGCCTGAAGCGCGTGAGCCAAGCAGCTGAAAAACCGCATGAAAGACTGGCAGCGCATCTGGCCGGGCCGATGCAGGCCGTCAACGATCTGATCCGCGCGCGGATGGCCTCACAACATGCGCCGCGCATTCCGGAGGTGACACAACATCTGGTGGAAGCGGGCGGCAAACGCCTGCGACCCATGTTGACACTCGCCGCCGCCGAGCTGTGCGGCTACACGGGCCCCTATCATGTGCATCTGGCGGCGACGGTGGAGTTTATCCACACGGCAACGTTGCTGCATGATGATGTGGTGGATGAAAGCGAGAAGCGGCGCGGGCGGCCCACGGCGAACCTCTTGTGGGACAATAAAAGCTCTGTGCTGGTGGGCGATTACCTGTTCTCGCGCTCCTTCCAGCTTATGGTTGAAACGGGCAATTTGCGGGTGTTGGACATTCTGGCCAACGCCTCGGCGACGATTGCCGAGGGCGAGGTGTTGCAGCTCACCGCAGCGCAGGATTTGCGCACCGATGAAGCGGTGTATTTGCAGGTTGTGCGCGGCAAGACGGCGGCGCTTTTCTCGGCGGCCACTGAAGTGGGCGGGGTGATTGCCGGCGCGCCAGAGGCACAGGTGAAGGCGCTGTTTGACTATGGGGATGCCCTCGGGATTGCCTTCCAGATTGTCGATGATCTGTTGGATTATCAAGGCGTTAGCGGCGCAACGGGCAAGAATATTGGCGATGATTTCCGCGAGCGCAAGCTCACCTTGCCCCTGATCAAAGCGGTGGCCAAGGCCGACGCGGAGGAGCGCGCCTTCTGGAGCCGCACCATCGAGGCGGGCGACCAGCGCGACGGCGACCTCGCGCAAGCCATTGATTTGTTGCACAAACACGGGGCGTTAAAGGCCGCACAACAGGACGCTTTGGCCTATGCGGCCAAGGCGCGCGCGGCGCTCAAGGCGCTGCCTGCGCACCCGCTGACCGAGATGCTGGAGGCCTTGGCGGGTTTCGTGGTCTCCCGCATCCGCTAGAGCTGCGTTCGGCCGGATTAACACTTTTGCTCAGCGCTGAATTGAGGGGGTGATATGCGTGCACCACGCGTGCACCGGGCGTGCACCGCCTGAACGGGCAAATGTTAAGACACATTAATTTAACGCGGCGTGCGGCGCTGACGGGCGGTGCGCAATGAATGCGCACCCTACGGCAGAGCTAGCAGAGGCGGTGGCGGGTGGTGCGCAATGAATGCGCACCCTACGGCAGAGCTAGCAGAGCGCGCGCCGCTTGAGAGCGCGGGCGCCTCCGGCAGGGATATTTTTGGCAAAAAGAAAGGGCGCGGCTCAGAAAGCCTCGGGGCGGGACTCGCGCGCCATATGGTCAAGCACGGCATTGACGAAACGCGCCTCTTTGCCCTCCGGGTGGAAGGCATGGGCGATGTCGACGAACTCGCTGATGACCACTTTGGGGGGGGTGTCAGGGTCCTTCAGCTCGGCCCCGGCGGCGCGAAACAGCGCCCGCAAGGTTGGATCAATCCGCCCCAGGGGCCATTTGGCGACCAGGGCACGGTCTGTCATCTGATCAATACTGGCTTGATAGTTGACGGCGGTTTCCAACAATCTGGCGAAGAGCTGCGGATCGCCCTCCTGCATGTTGCCTTCTTCATAGCTGGCACCAAACCGGTGATCCTGAAATTCGGTGACCACGGCTTCGGCTGTCTGGCCGGAATGTTCCATTTGAAAGAGCGCCTGCACGGCATAGAGCCGAGCTGCGGATTTCATCTTGCGTTTCTGATTGCCTGAGAGCGTCATGCCGGAGAGCTGCCTTTGGATATATCTGCGAGCAGGAGGGAGTCTGCTTCGGGTTTGAAACCGGCTGTGGTGCGCCGGCCGCCCCACTTACGGGCGAGCGCGACAAGATGCAAGGCCGCTGAGGCGGCCCCGCCGCCTTTGTTCATATCGGCCGGATTGGCGCGCTCTTCGGCCTGGGCCATGTTTTCCACCGTGAGGATGCCGTTGCCGATGTTGAGGCCTTGCAGGCCCAAGAGGGTGAGGGCGCGCGAGCTGTCGTTGCAGACGGTTTCATAGTGGGTGGTGGCGCCGCGGACCACGCAGCCAAGCGCGACATAGCCATCATAGTTTGACAGGCGTTCGGCCATGGCGATGGCCGAGGGGATTTCCAGCGCGCCGGGCACCTCTACAAGCTCGCTTGTGGCGCCGGAGGCTGTGATCTCGCTGCGCGCGCCATCGACCAGGGCATCGGCGATTTCTTTGTAGTAGGGCGCGACCACGATCAGCAATTTGACGGGGGCCTCAAAGCTCGGGCGCGCGAGCATGTGATGGGTGACGGAGCTGGCCATGGCTTCAATCCTCAGGGGGTTATGTCTCGATGATCGGGCGGGTGCCGGTGATGGAGAGGCCGTAGGCATCTATCCCGACATAGACGGTTTTGGGGGAGTTGGTGAGCAGGGTCATTTCGCTGATGCCCAGGCTGGCAAGAATTTGGCTGCCGATGCCTGTGTGTTTGACGATCTGGGGGGCGTCTTCTTCCTCGGCGAAGGTGAGGCGCGGGTGGGGCTCACGAAAGAGCAGCACCGCGCCGCGCCCCTCGGCGGCGACAATGCGCATGGCCTTGTGCAGCTCATCAGAGGGTGCCGGGCCGAGGCCGAGGACATCTTCCAGCTCGTTGAGCGCATGGGTGCGCACAAGGACGGGCGCGGGCGTTGTTACATCGCCTTTCACAAGCGCGATATGCTCGGTGCCGCTGATCTGATCGGTGAAGATGCGCATATCCCAATCGCCGCCGAACTCGGAGGTGACGGGCTGTTGGCGGGTTTGGGTGACGAGGTTGTCATGCTTGTGGCGGTAGGCGATGAGATCGGAGATTGTGCCGATCAATAGGCCGTGCTCTGCGGCGAAAGCCACAAGGTCCGGCAGGCGGGCCATTGTGCCATCGTCTTTCATGATTTCGCAGATGACACCGGCGGGCTTGCAGCCGGCAAGGCGGGCGATATCCACCGCGGCCTCGGTATGGCCTGCGCGCACGAGGACGCCGCCGTTGCGCGCCCTGAGCGGGAAGACGTGGCCGGGTGTGGCGATGCTGGCGGCGGTGTTTTGCGCGTTGATCGCGGTGGCGATTGTGAGGGCGCGGTCGGCGGCGGAGATGCCTGTGCTCACCCCTTCGCGGGCCTCGATGGAGACGGTGAAGGCGGTTTCGTGACGCGAGGAGTTGTTGACGGCCATCATCGGCAGGCCGAGGCTGTCTATGCGCGCGCTGGTCATGGGCAGACAAATGAGGCCGCGGCCATGGGTTGCCATGAAGTTGATGGCGGCGGCATCGGCGAACTCGGCGGCGATCACAAGGTCCCCCTCGTTTTCGCGGTCTTCATGATCCACCAGAACAAACATCTGCCCTGCACGCGCGGCCTCGATGATGTCCTCGATCGGGGAGATGGCGCTTTTCAGGCTGGTTTCCAGCGGCCCGGGGGTGGTGAATGCTGTGGTCATGGCAAGCCTCGTTCTGTGCGAGCCTGTGAGTAGCAGGGCCTTGCGGCTTTTGCCAGAGCGGATAGCGGGGCTTAACGCGGTGTTAATGTTGCTGCCTTAGACACGCAGCCCTCGTTGCCAGACAAAGAGCGTTTCATGCCCCAATTCCAGAGCCTTGCGAAAGCTGAGTTTGTCCTTCCGATGGATCGCCCGGAGGAGCTCTATATTGAGCGGATGCACGAGTTGCGCCCTTGGTTGGCGGGGGCGGCTATTTTGACCATTCAATACAGCCTCTATACCAATATCCTGCATCTGACCTTCTTTTTGCAACACTATGTCAGCGGACCGGCCACCTCTGCGCCGACCAGCCTCTGTGTTTCGTTGGTGGCGCTCGGGGTCCTCAACCACAGCGCCCGGGGGCCGCGATGGCTGGAGCGGGCCATGCTGCTGGTGGCGCTTGTGGTGGCCTTGCTCGCCTCGTTGCCTCACAGCGTTCTGGGCGGGTTGCCGGTGCAATCGGATGTGCAGGGGCAGATGGGGTTTGACACGTTTTTGGTGGTGTCGCTGCTTGCGCTGGCCGGGGTGCTGCGCCCGTTTTTTTACAAGGTCGGCGCCGCATTGGCGGTCGCCGCCTTTCTGGTTCTGTTCAATTCGCTGATCGGCTTCAGCTATGGCATCCCTTATTTTTCGGGCCAAATGGCCATTGGCTCCATGATTGCCCTGATGTTTCTGGCTCTGGCGATCAACTCCATGTTTCTTGGCTTCAAGCCCACCAAAGTCCTGTTTTTGAACACAAGTATCGGCCAATCCACCCGTTCCATGGCGCTGGTGAACAGCTGTGTGCCCTGGCTGTGTGGCATGGTTTTGCACCGGGTGGTGGGGGTGAACACAGAGCATTACCCCTTTGAAGCCATCATGCTGACGCTGATCATCTTTGCCGGCACGCTGAGCGCCATCCGCTCAGGCAACCTGCTGGAGCGCTCGGATATCCAGCGCCGCCTGGCCGAAACCAAGCTCGGGACCATGGCGGTGAGCGACAAGTTGACAGGGCTTTACAACCGCGAGGGGGCCGAACGGCTGCTCGACAAGATCACCCGGCGCGCGCGCCCCAAAGACACAACCCCGGTGATCGTGCTGATGGATCTGGACCACTTCAAGAAGGTGAACGACAGCTTTGGCCATGCCGTGGGTGATTTGGTGTTGCAACAGGTTGGGCCGGCGCTATGCCCGCTGTTGCGGCCGGATGACTTTATCGCCCGATGGGGCGGTGAGGAATTCCTGATCTATCTCCATCTCAAGAGAGAGGAAGATGCGGCGGCTGTGGCGGAACGTTTGCGCTGCGCCATTTTGGGGATGCCCCAAGCGCTGCAACACGCCACAGACGCCACCCCGCAAGCCATCAGCGCCTCCTTTGGTGCAAGCTTCTGGCGGCGGGGAGAGCCCTTGTCAGACGCGCTTTCGCGCGCCGATCAGGCGCTGTATGTGGCCAAGGCGGAGGGGCGCAATTGCGTCCGCTTTACGCCGCCTTTACCTGCCTGTGCCGCCCTCACCCCCCAAGCTGCGCGCTTGGCCTGAGGGCGCGGGTTCAGAACTGCCAGAGCGTTGGGACGAAGCGGTAGGCCGCGCCATCGCGCATGACATGGCCGACGCCCGGGAAGGGGAAGTGATAGCCCAGCAGCGCGATTCTGTCACTGGCCGCCATATCGAGCAGCGCCATACGGGTTTTCACCGTTTGCGCGCCGTCACTGTCAAACCCGTTGAACCACTGCGGCTGGGCAAAGTTTGTCCAGGCATGGCTCATGCAATCGCCCAGCGCAATCAGGGACTGGCCACCCGCCTCAAGGCGCACCGACATATGCCCTGGCGTGTGGCCCGGCGTGCTGATCAGCGTGACGCCAGGCACCACCTCATGGCCCTCGCCAGCCAAGGTCCACTCCAGCCCTTCGGTGGCGAAGCTGTTGACCGCACCAGCCACGAATTGCAGCATTTCGGGGCTGACGCGCTCGGCCAGACCGTCTTCGCTCCAATACGCGTGTTCGGCCTCGCCAATGATATATTCGGCGTCCGGAAAGAGCGGCTCGTCAAAGTCGTCACGGATGCCCCAGATGTGATCGGGGTGGGCGTGGGTGATGACAACATGGGTGATGTCAGAGGGCGAGAGGCCCGCAGCCTCAAGGTTGCTCACAAGGCGGCCTGTTGTTTCAAACCAGCGGTTGCCGGAGCCGACATCGACGAGCACCTTGGCCTCGGCTGTCTCGATCAGCAGGTGGTTGGTGTGGCTGTAGCCCTCTTCGGGCGAAAGGTAATGCGCGCTGAGGAAGGCCTGCACCTCTTCGCGCGGGGCATTGACACCCAGGCCCGTTGTGGGGACCGAGAAGAACCCGTCAGAGAGCACGGAAAGCTGCACATCTCCCATGGAGAAGCGAAACACACCGCCGTTGCCCGCGACAGGCGCGCCAAGCGGTGCGGCCGAGGCCTGCGCCAGGGAGGCGGGCAGCGCAAAGGCGGGCATGGCGGCGGCGATCTTGAGAATGTCGCGGCGGGTTGGTTTGATCAGGCTCATGGCGGGCTCCCCAGTTGGTTTGGGGGGAGTCTAGGCAAGCCACAGGCAAACGCAATGCTTTTCGTGAATATGTCAGCCCGCTTCGGCGAGGCGGCGTGCCTTCGCCAGACGAGGCCAACGTCAGCCCCTGGGGTGGCGACCCAACGCTACTTGCAAAGCGCTTTATCATCGCCAAGCACATCCCCAGAAAAATCCGGCGCATGCAGCTGCAAAATCGCCAGCCCAAGGGAGGGGCTGATCCCTCTCGGCAGATTTGGCCGGGCCAAATCGCCTGTCAGGCAAGGGATGGCCGGGCCGCTACGCGGCTGTTAACCGGCTAGGCGCTTCAAACAAATCCCGATGACTTGGGTTGCTCAAGAAACTTCTGCCAGCCGCGCCACATAGCGCGCCAGCGTGTCGATTTCGAGGTTGATTTTATCGCCCACGGCCGCTGCGCCCCATGTGGTGGCGTCTTTGGTGTGGGGGATGAAATTGATTCCGAAGCTCGCGCCATTGACCTCGTTCACCGTGAGCGAGGTGCCGTTCAGCGCCACCGAGCCTTTGGGCGCGATGAAGCGGGCCAGCTCTTTGGGGGCCTCAAGGGTGACGCGGGTGCTGTCGCCCTCCTCTGTCATGGCGGTGATCACTGCGACGCCATCGACATGGCCCGACACGATATGCCCGCCAAGCTCATCGCCGACCTTCAGGGCGCGCTCAAGGTTGATGCGGCTGCCCTTGGCCCAGGTGCTGATGTTGGTCTTGGCAACACTTTCGGCCGAGATTTCCACATCAAACCAGCCCGCGCCCAGCGCGATTGCGGTGAGGCAGACGCCATCGCAGGCGATGGAAGCGCCGATGTCTATGCGCTGCGTGTCATAGGTGGTGCCAATGCGCGCGCGCAGATCGCCACGCTGCTCCAGCTCGATGATCTCGCCAATATCCGTGATAATGCCTGTGAACATGGGGCACTCCTCCTGCGCTTTCGACCTGCCATAGCGCGCAGGGCTTGCGGCTGCAACAAAGGGCTGGTCTCTGGCGGTGGAATTTATCATATTTTCACCACATTCAAGCTTTATGAGTGGCGCAAGGTAAGTTTTGAAAAGCGCGAGGCAAATGGGCAAGATCACTGGTGATAAGCGTGTTTTCCTGTTTTTGCAGGGGCCGCACGGGCCTTTCTTTCACTTGTTGGGCAAGATGCTGGGCCGCGCGGGGGCGCAGGTTTGGCGTGTGGGTTTCAATGCGGGCGACCGGGCGTTCTGGTTCAGCCCCAAGAGCTATATTCCCTATCGTGGCACCCTCGCCGACTGGCCGGCGCGCTTTGCCGAAATCCTGACCGACAAGGGTGTGACCGATATTGTGCTATACGGCGACACACGCCCCATTCATGCTCAGGCGGTTGCGGCGGCACGCGCGCGCGGCGTTCAGGTGCATGTCTTTGAAGAAGGCTATATGCGGCCCTATTGGGTAACCTATGAGCGCGGCGGGGCCAACGGGCATTCCAAGCTGATGGAGATGAGCCTGAGCGAAATGCAACGCGGGCTGGCGCATTCGGATATGGACACCCCCCTGCCCCCGGCGCGCTGGGGCGACACACGCCAACATGTGTTTTATGGCGCGCTTTACCACTGGTTTGTGATGTTTCGAAATGGCGAGTATCGCAACTTTACCCCGCACCGGGCGCTTGGGGTGACAAAGGAGTTCCAGCTTTATCTCAAGCGGCTCTTGCTGATGCCCTTTCAGGCGCTGGAGCGTGGGCTGGCCACCTGGCGCATTCGCAATGGCGGGTTTCCCTACCATCTGGCGCTGTTGCAGCTGGAGCATGACAGCAGCTTTCAGATGCACTCGCCCTTTGGCAGCATGACCGAATTTCTCGAGGTGGTGGTCCGTGGCTTTGCCGAGGGGGCGCCCAAGCACCATCATCTTGTGTTCAAGGCGCATCCGCTGGAGGACGGGCGTGTGCCAATCCGGCGCGAGATCAGGCGGCTGGCGCGCGATCTGGGCCTAAAGGGCCGTGTGCATTATGTGCGGGGTGGCAAGCTTGCGGCGCTGTTGGCCGATGTGCGCAGCGCGGTGACAGTCAACTCGACAGCCGCGCAGCAGGTCTTGTGGCGCGGCATTCCGCTCAAGGTTTTCGGCCGGGCGGTCTATGACAAACCCGAGCTCGTCTCAACCCAGCCTCTCAGCGCTTTTTTCAGCGCCGCCAAACGCCCCGACCACAAAGCCTATCAGGATTACCGCCGCTATCTTTTGGAAACCAGCCAGGTGCCCGGCGGGTTTTACTCGGCACGCGGGCGGCGGCAGCTGATGCGTATGGTTGTTGATATGATGCTCAGTGCCGAAGACCCTTATGCCGCCCTGGAAAGCGGAACCGCGGCTCCGCGGCAACAGTTGCGCCTTGTGCAATAGGCAGAGCAGCGCGTGAGACTTTATTTTTTATTCTAGCTGGGTTACGCTCACCTCAATAATGGCGCGCAAAGTGCTGATGTTGAGGCAGAATAGTAATAGGTCGAGGAGACCAGCAGTGAAACCCGTAACTCCTAGTTGGGCACGTTTTGTCGCCCTTATCGCCGCTTTGGCGGTTGTCGCCTCGTGTGGTTTGCCCCGGTCGGGCCCAAACAAACGCGAAATTTTTGAAGGCTCCGTGCAAAAGAACGGGGATGCTTTCGTTGTCTCGGTCAATGACCGGGTGACGCGCACAACCGGCGTTGTCCCTGCGCTCGGATTCAGCGAGGCGTTCAAAAACGCCGGGTTGATCGGCTCAGACACGATCCGCCCCGGCGATACGCTGGGTCTGACCATTTGGGAAAATGTGGATGATCCGCTGCTTGGCTCGTCCGGGCCCACAGGCTCGTCGGCAGCTGTGCTGGAAGAGGTGCAGGTCGATGGCGCGGGCTTTATCTTTATTCCCTATGCCGGGCGCATAAGAGCCGCGGGCAACACACCCGAGGGCATCCGCAAGACCATCACCCGCAAATTGGGCGAGCAAACGCCCGATCCGCAGGTGCAGGTGCGCCGTCTGGCGGGCAATGGCGCCAGCGTGAGCCTTGTCGGGGCTGTTGGCGGTCAGGGTGTCTTCCCGATTGAGCGGCCCACGCGCACGCTCTCCACCATGTTGGCCAATGCCGGCGGAATCACGATCGAGCCTGAAATCGCCCAGATCACCGTGCTGCGCGGCGGTATGCGCAGCAAGGTGTGGTTCCAGGATCTTTACAAGCACCCGGAGTTTGACATTGCCCTGCGCGATGGCGACCGCATTCTTGTGGAAGAGGACACACGCTCTTTCACCGCGCTTGGCGCAACCGGCACCCAGGCCCGCGTGGCCTTTGAAAGCCAGACCTTGAGCGCAATTGAAGCCATTGCCCAGGTCGGTGGTCTGGCCACAGCTGCGGCAGACCCGACTGGGGTGTTCATTTTCCGCAACGAACCCGCCGAGATTGCCAATCAGGTGATGGGTCGTGAAGATCTGATCGGGGCGCAACGGCTCGTGTATGTGCTGGATCTCACCCAGCCCAACGGCATGTTCCTCGCGCGGGATTTCTCGGTGCGTGATGATGACACGCTGTATGTAACCGAAGCGCCCTTCACCCAATGGGACAAGACTATTTCTGCGCTCACAGGCTCGCTGGCAACGGCGGATACGCTGGCCACATTTGGCACCGGCGGCTAAGTGCCTGCTCCAATGGACAGAGCCAAAGCCGCCGCGGGCACTCAGCCTCGGCGGCTTTACTATTTCAACGCGGGGTTTTTGCGCCAGCGCCGTTTGCGGCGGATCTTGCAGCTCGCCGGGTATACGCTGTGCCTTGGCCGCCCCGGCGCTCAGGACAGTGTTGCGGTCTGGGGGCGCTCACCCTATGCGCGGCGCGGCGAACACATGGCCGCGCGCAGCGGAGCCACGCTTTTGCGCGTGGAAGACAGCTTTTTGCGCTCCCTGCGCCCCGGGCGCGCCGGAGACCCGCCGATCGGGTTGATGCTGGATGATCTTGGCGTGCATTTTGATGCTACGGGGCCCTCGCGTTTGGAGCAGATCCTGGCACAGGATCCGCTGGACAACGCAGCCGAACTCAAGCTGGCCCATATGGGCATTGCCCGCCTCAAAGAGGCCCACTTGAGCAAATACGCCGGCTTTGATCCGGCCACGCCCTGCCCTGAGCCGGGGTATGTTTTGGTGGTGGATCAAACCCACGGCGATGCCTCTGTCAAATATGGCCGTGCAGATGCCAACAGCTTCAAGGAAATGCTCTACTTTGCGCAGGCCGAAAACCCTGGCGCACGGGTTGTCATCAAGACCCACCCTGAAACGCGCGCGGGCTTTCGGCGCGGCCATTTTTCTGCCGATGTGGCGGGCGCAAAAATCAGCCTGTTTGACGGCGCAGTCAGCCCCTGGGCGCTGCTGGAGGGGGCCGTGGCGGTTTATACGGTGTCCAGCCAGATGGGGTTTGAGGCCATTCTCGCAGGGCACCGCCCGGTGGTGTTTGGCCAACCCTTCTACGCCGGTTGGGGGCTTAGCGACGATCGCAACCCCCACCCGCTGCCCCGCCGTGGCCGCCAGCTGACACGGGCGCAGCTTTTCTTGGGGGCCCTGATCAAGGCCACGACCTGGTATGACCCTTGCGACGACAGGCTTTGTGGCTTTGAGGCCGCCTTGGGCAGCTTTGAAGCCGAGGTGCGCGCCTGGCGCGAAGACCACCAGGGCTGGCACGGTGATGGGCTGCGGCTGTGGAAACGGGGGCCGTTGCAGGCCTTTTTTGGCCGCCACAAACCTATGCGCTTTGGCACCGGAACGGCCCGTGGCGGGCGGCGCAGGCTGGTTTGGGCGACAGGTGCCAGAACGCCCGAAGAGCGGGTGCGGCTGGAGGATGGGTTCTTGCGCTCACGCGGATTGGGGGCGACCCTGACACCGCCTTTGAGCCTCGTTTTGGACGACCTTGGCATTTACTATGATCCTACGCAGGAAAGCCGCCTTGAGCGGCTGATTCTGGCACGCGCCAACCTGCGCGAGGATCAGCGCGCACGGGCACGCGCGCTGATCGAGGCCATTTCCGAGCATGGGGTGACCAAATACAACCTTGCTTCGGCCAAGCGCCCCGTGTTGCCCGCCGAGCTGCCTGCGCGGCCGCGTATCCTGGTGCCCGGGCAGGTGGAGGACGATGCCTCGATCCGCTGTGGCGCAGGAGAGATCAACACCAACCTGCGCTTGCTGCAAGCCGCGCGGGCGGCCCATCCGCAGGCGCTCATCATTTTCAAGCCCCATCCAGACGTGGAGGCCGGCTTGCGCAGCGGGGCGGTGGCCCCGGAGGCGCTGAGCGGTTTGGCGGATGTGCTTGTAACGAAAGCCAGCGCCCATGATGTGTTGGCAGAGGTAGATCATGTGTTTACCATGACCTCGCTGATCGGCTTTGAAGCGCTCCTGCGGGGGTGCTCTGTGACAACCACCGGTGCGCCCTTTTATGCCGGCTGGGGGCTGACGCAAGACCTTGGACGGGTGCCGGCACGGCGCGGGCGGCATGTGGCGTTGGAGAGCCTCGTCCATGCTGCATTGATAGATTACCCACGCTATTTTGACCCGATCAGCCGGCGACCCTGCGCCCCTGAGCTGGCGTTGACGCGTTTGGCCACAGGCGGGCTGCCACGCTCAAGGAGCAACCGAATATTGGCAAAACTTCAGGGTATTTTTGCGAGCTACGCCACGCTTTGGCGGTGAGCGAATCCAAAGTGTCACAATCGTTTGAAACTGCATCTTGGGGATGCATTTGCCCCCTACCCAAACCCTAGCGGCTGGCCTATAGTGCCTGTGGATAAGTGCGGGGCAAACCCCACAGTCTTTGAGGCGGAACAAGAAAAGAAGGGGGACGGCCTATGCGCTGCCCGTTTTGTGGAAATATCGACACCCAAGTAAAAGACTCGCGCCCGGCCGAAGACCATGTGTCTATCCGGCGGCGGCGCTTTTGCCCGGCCTGTGGCGGGCGCTTTACCACCTATGAGCGCGTGCAGCTGCGCGACCTTGTGGTGATCAAGAGCAGCGGCAAGCGCGAAGATTTTGACCGCGACAAGCTGGAACGCTCCATTCGCATGTCCATGCAAAAGCGCCCCGTAGAGCCAGAGCGCATTGACCAGATGATCTCGGGCATCGTGCGGCGCTTGGAGAGCATGGGGGAAACAGACATCCCCTCGCGGGTGATCGGCGAGATTGTCATGGAAACGCTGGCGCGGATCGACACGGTGGCTTATGTGCGTTTTGCCAGTGTTTACAAGAACTTCCAGGCAGCAGACGACTTTGACAAATTTGTCAGCGAGCTGCGGCCGGATGTGAAACCCGAAGACAATTGAGCCGCGCCGTTCATCGCAGTGACGAAAGCTTCATGCGCGTGGCGCTGGGCTTGGGGCGGCGCGGGATGGGCCAGACATGGCCCAACCCTGCCGTGGGCTGTGTGATTGTGAACGCGGGCCGGATTGTGGGCCGCGGACAGACCCAAGCCGGCGGGCGGCCCCATGCAGAGACCGAGGCTTTGGCGCAAGCCGGCGCTTTGGCGCGCGGGGCCACGGCCTATGTGACGCTGGAGCCTTGTGCGCATCACGGGCAGACGCCGCCCTGCGCCAGCGCGCTCATAGAGGCCGGCATTGCGCGGGTGGTTGCGCCGCTGGAGGACAACGACAGCCGCGTTTCAGGGCGCGGTTTTGCGATGTTGCGCGACGCAGGTATCGAAGTTTCGCTTGGCGTCTGTGCTCAGGAGGCAGCGCGCGACCATGCCGGGTTCTTGAAGCTTAAGGCAATCGGGCGGCCCTTTGTGACGCTCAAACTGGCCAGCAGCTTTGACGGGCGCATTGCCACGGCCACGGGCGAGAGCCAGTGGATTACCGGCGCGGCGGCGCGGGCCGATGTGCACCACCTGCGCAGCCGTCATGACGCGGTGATGGTGGGCGGCGGCACGGCGCGGGCGGATGACCCGATGCTGACTGTGCGCGGTATGGGCGATGTGCGCCAACCCGTGCGCGTGGTGGTGTCGCGCAGGCTTGATCTGCCCTTGATGGGCAAGCTCGCAATGAGCGCAAAGGATGTGCCGTTGTGGCTGTGCCACGGGCCGGATGCGGACAGCTATCTGGCAGAGGCCTGGCAAGGGATTGGCGCGCGGCTGTTGCCTTGCGGGCTGGACGGACGCCAGCTTGATATTGTCTCGGTGCTCGATGCGCTGGGTGCAGCGGGGCTGACGCGCGTCTTTTGCGAAGGTGGCGGCGCTTTGGCGGCCTCGCTTCTGAGCGCGGATCTCGTGGACGAACTGGTTGGCTATACCGCCGGCATGGCGATTGGCGCGGAAGGGCTGCCCGCGATTGGCGCGATGGGGCTGGCGCGGCTCAGCAAAGCGCCCCGCTTTAAGCTGGCTGAAACGCGGACTGTGGGCGCGGATGTGATGCACCGCTGGGTGCGGGAGCGATAGCCGCGCAGAGACGCGCCTTGAGAGACGGTCGTGCCCTCAACGAAAAAGAGCCCCGAAGGGCTCTTTTGTTTTATTGATCAAGGAAGCTGCGCAGCTTGCGGCTGCGGCTGGGGTGCTTGAGCTTGCGCAGCGCCTTGGCTTCGATCTGGCGGATGCGTTCGCGGGTGACGCTGAACTGCTGGCCGACTTCTTCGAGCGTGTGGTCGGTATTCATCCCGATGCCGAAGCGCATGCGCAGCACGCGCTCTTCGCGCGGGGTGAGGCTGGCGAGAACGCGGGTTGTTGTCTCTTTGAGGTTCTCCTGAATGGCGGAGTCCAGCGGGAGAACGGCGTTCTTGTCTTCGATGAAATCGCCGAGTTGTGAATCTTCCTCGTCGCCAATCGGCGTTTCAAGGCTGATCGGCTCCTTGGCGATTTTCATCACCTTGCGCACCTTCTCAAGCGGCATTTGCAGCTTTTCGGCCAGCTCTTCGGGGGTTGGCTCGCGGCCAATTTCGTGAAGCATCTGACGGCCGGTGCGCACGAGCTTGTTGATCGTCTCGATCATATGCACGGGGATACGGATCGTGCGGGCCTGATCGGCGATGGAGCGGGTGATGGCCTGGCGGATCCACCATGTCGCGTAGGTGGAGAATTTGTAGCCACGGCGGTATTCGAACTTGTCGACCGCTTTCATCAGGCCAATGTTGCCTTCCTGAATAAGATCAAGGAATTGCAGGCCACGGTTGGTGTATTTCTTGGCGATGGAAATCACGAGGCGCAGGTTGGCTTCGACCATTTCCTTCTTGGCCTGGCGGGCCTCTTTCTCGCCCTTCTGGACCTGCCCGACAATGCGGCGGAACTCGGAGATATCAAGGCCGACATATTGGCCCACTTGGGCCATATCGGCGCGCAGCTCTTCGACTTTGTCAGTGGAGCGCTCAACAAACATCTGCCAGCCGCGCCCGGCCTTATCGGCCATTTCTTCCAGCCAGTTCGGATCGAGCTCGCGGCCCCGGTAAGCATCCACAAATTCCTTGCGGTTGATGCGGGCCTGGTCGGCCAGCTTCACCATGGCGCTGTCAATCGACATGATGCGGCGGTTGATCCCGTAAAGCTGGTCAATCAGGGCTTCAATACGGTTGTTGTGCAGGTGCAGCTCGTTGACCAGCAGAACAATTTCAGAGCGCAGTTTTTGATATTTCTTCTCGGCCTTGTCTGAAAAGCTGTCATCTTCGTTGAGCGTCGCTGAGATACGGCTGTCTTGCATCTCCGAGAGCTTGGCATAGTCCGAGGCGATCCGATCGAGGGTTTCAAGCACGCGGGGCTTCAGAGCCGCTTCCATGGCCGCAAGCGACATGTTGGCCTGTTCGTCATCGTCATCATCGTCGTCATCCGAGCTGATCGGATTGCCATCGGCATCCAGCTCCGGCTGGGCCTCTTCCTTTGTGGGGGCAGAGGCCACATTGGCCGCCGTGGCGGGGGCGGCGCCCACCTCGTCTTCATCGCCAAGCTGGTTGCCGAAGGTTGTTTCAAGGTCAATCACATCGCGCAGGAGGATGTCCTCAGAGAGAAGTTCGTCACGCCAGATCGTGATGGCCTGAAAGGTCAGGGGGCTTTCGCAGAGCCCGAGGATCATGGTGTTGCGGCCAGCCTCGATGCGCTTGGCGATGGCGATTTCGCCTTCGCGCGAGAGCAGCTCGACAGAGCCCATTTCGCGCAGATACATGCGCACAGGATCGTCTGTGCGATCAAGCTTCTCAGCGGTGCCCGAGCCGAGCGTGAGCTCGCCTTTCTGGCCCATTGTGACCAGATCACCTTGCTTTTGCTCTTCTTCTTCGGCTTCTTCATCTTCAATGATGTTGATGCCCATTTCCGAGAGCATCGACATGACATCTTCGATCTGCTCGGAGCTGACTTGATCGGGCGGCAAGACCTGATTGAGCTGGTCGTAGGTGATGTAGCCCTTCTCACGCGCCTCGGCGATCATCTTCTTGACCGCAGCCTGGCTCATATCGAGGGAGGATTCCTCTTCACCGTCGGGCTTGCGCTCGTCATTGTCTTTGGCGGCCATGGTCTGCTCCTTCGGAACTGGATCGCGGGTGATTCGATTTAGCCGAATCTTGGGCTTTGAAAAGTGATTCGCAACCCGTTTACCCTCTTTTCGTTAGCGCTTCCTCACGAAAACGCATTATTCAGACGAATCACTGTGACCAATCTGGGCCATGAGCGCCTTGAAGGCCTCCCGTTCGGTCCGGCTGATTCGAGCGCCGTTGGTGCCGAGGTCATACTCGGTGTTGTCTTCTGTTGTCCCGCTTTGCGCCCGCCCCAGCGCCGCAGCCGCCTCAGAGAGGCGCCATGTCACGGCTTCATCGGCCAGATGCGCGAGATCTTCCTCCGCCTCGGCAATCTCGGCCTTCAGCCCGCGCTGGGCCTCCAACTTTGCAAGCTCCTCAGCCAAGGTCATCCGGGCCAGATCGGGCTCTGCGCCGGGTTTGAGCGCCGGAACAATGCCCAGATGGGGCGTGGCGAAGAGGTTTTCAAGCGCTTCAGGGCCCAATCTCTCTGCGGCCTCATCAAAGGCGGCGTCAGCACTTTGCGCCGCCAGGCTCAGAATCACGTTGCGCAGGGCCGCAAGCTCCGGGTCCGGACACTCCAGCCGCTCTAGCGTGTAATCAAACTCGCCACACAGATGCGGATTGCGCAACAGCAGCGCGAGGATCACCGTCAGGCGCATCCGCTCCTGCCCAGCCTCGCTTGCGGCCGCAAGATAGCTGTTTTTGGTTTCGGTCAGAACAGGCGGCCGCGCCGGCTGCCATTTGCCCTGCCCGCGCGCGCCCTGAAAGCCGCCCGTGGCAGCGCCGCTGCGCGGTGTCCAGCTGTCGCGCTTGGGGCGGAAGAGCTGGTAGCGCATTTCCTTGATCGCCTCGCCGTAATGGCTGCGAATGGAGGGGTCGCGGATGAGCTTGATCTTCTCGCGCAGCGCTTTGTCGAGCGCCGCCTTGCGCTCGGGGCTGTCATAGACGCGCCCCTCGGTTTCGCGCGCCCAGAGCAGATTGACCATCGGCATAGCCTCTTGCAGAAGCTTGCGCACCGCCCCTGCCCCCTCGGCGCGCAGGATGTCGTCGGGGTCTTTGCCCTCGGGCATGAGCGCAAAGCGCAAGCTCTTGCCCGCCTCCAGCAGCGGCAGGGCGATATCAATCACCCGGTGCGCGGCGCGCAGGCCGGCGGTGTCGCCATCCAGCGCAATCACCGGCTCGTCAGAGACACGCCAGAGCATTTGCAGCTGGTGCTCTGTCACTGCGGTGCCCAGCGGCGCGACAGAGGCCCCAAAGCCCGCCTCGGCGAGCGCGATGACATCCATATAGCCCTCGGCCACCACAAGCGGCGCGCCTTTGCCTGCAGCCTCGCGGGCGGGGCCAAGGTTGTAGAGCGTGCGGGATTTATCAAACAACGGCGTTTCGGGCGAGTTGAGATATTTGGCATTGTCCGCCGGGTCCATTGCGCGGCCGCCAAAGGCAATACAGCGTTTGCGAGGGTCGCGGATCGGGAACATGATCCGGTTGCGGAAGGTATCATAGGGCTTGTTGCCCTTGCTGCTGGGCTTGGCGAGGCCCGCCTCAAGGATCAGCTCCGGCGCAACGCCCTTGCCTGTGAGATGATCCCAGAGGTTTTGCCAGCCATCGGGCGCAAAGCCGATCTCAAAGCGCTCTTGGGTTGGCTCGTTGAGGCCACGGCCAGCGAGATAGTCACGCGCGGCGGCACCTGCGCCTGTCTTTAATTGCAGCCTGTAAAACTGGACCGCCTGCTCCATGACGGCGGCAAGCTCCGTGTGTTTGTCAGCCTTTTGCTGCGCGCGCGGGTCACGCTCGGGGATGGGCATACCGGCTTCGCGCGCCAGAATTTCGACCGCTTCCATGAAGGAGACATTCTCGGTTTCCTTGATGAAGCCGATGGCGTCACCTTTGGCGTGGCAGCCGAAGCAATAGTAGAAGCCCTTCCGGTCATCGACGTGAAAAGAGGCTGTCTTTTCGTGGTGAAAAGGGCAAGGGGCCCACATATCGCCCTTGCCCTGGTT
>NZ_CAKZKL010000047.1 GCF_937123735.1 uncultured Lentibacter sp. | reverse complement strand
GGAACAGGGCTTTATCTGGATGCGACAGGTGAAGTGCCGTCAAACCGGATGCTTGATGTTTACAAATCCGAAGACGAGGCGCGCCGGGTGTTTGGCGCGATCACAGAGTGGATCATGGGCCGCAAAGACAACTTTGGCGCGTTCTGGAACAACGCAACCGAAGCCACAGCCGCCTTTACAGATGCTGGCTGCGTCATCGGGCAGACATGGGACACAACCGGTCTTTTGCTGAACCGCGACAATGCAGATTTTGTCTATCGCGCGCCAAAAGAAGGCATCATCACATGGCTCGACAGCTTCGGTATGCTCAAGCTTGCCGAGAACCCTGAGCAGGCGGTGGCCTTTATGAACTTCATGCTCAAGCCGGAAACGGGCGGCATGTTCGCCAACAACACCGGTTACAACTCGGCTGTTGTCGGGGCGGCAGACTTCGCCTCGGAAGAGTTCAAGGCGCAGTTTAATGAAGTCTACACGCCTGATGTTCTGGGCAACATGTGGTGGTGGCAGGCTGACACACCGTTCTTCGGCCCTGTGCGGGATCAGTTTGTCGAGATCATCACCAACGCCTGAGGCATTGGTTGACACATCAAAGGCAGCTCCGGCGGGTTCGGGGCTGCTTCTCTCTTTGGGCGGGATGACATGCACGGAAAATCTATCACTTTGGACAAATTGGGGGTTACTTACCCCAATGGCTTTACCGCTGTTCACCCGACCAGTTTGACGGTGCAGGCGGGGGAGTTCTTTTCCATCCTCGGACCTTCGGGCTGCGGCAAGACCACAATTTTGCGGGCTGTCTCGGGCTTTGTGACGCCGTCAACAGGACGCATTCTGATCGGTGATGTCGACCAGGGCAGAAAAGGGCCGAACGAACGTGAGACGGCCCTGATTTTCCAGAACCTCGCTTTGTTTCCCTTGATGTCAGTCTGGGAAAATGTGGCCTTCGGGCTTGAGGCGCGAGGTGTGTCAAAGCGGGACCGTCGCGCCAAAGCAGAGGAACTCCTGCACCTTGTGGCGCTCTCTGATCAGGCAGACAAAAAGCCCGGGGAATTGTCCGGGGGTCAGCGTCAGCGCGTGGCGATTGCGCGCGCTCTGGCTGTTGATCCATCTGTTTTGCTGCTGGATGAGCCGCTCTCGGCGCTTGACCTGAAGTTGCGCCAGCACATGCGCGCCGAGTTGCGGAATATCCAGAAGAAAACAGGCGTGACGTTTATCTACATCACGCATGATCAGGGTGAAGCGTTAACCATGTCTGACAGGGTTGCTGTGATGAATGAGGGCCGCATTGAGCAGGTCGGCACAGCTGATCAAGTCTATTCACAACCAATATCTGCGTTTTCTGCCTCGTTTGTGGGAGAGGCCAATCAGCTCGCAGGGCGGGTTGTAGACGTGTCTGGTGAAATGGCGCAGATCGAGACGCAACACGGGCGGTTTCTGGGCCTCAACCCCGCTTCCTTAGCTGTGGGCGCTGAGGCGATCATGTTTGTGCGCCCTGAGAATGTTGCGTTTGAGTGCGAGAGCAACACTCTGACCACGCGCTTGTTGCGGCGGGATCTGGAGGGCCCTTTTGTGAACCTCTTCCTTCAAACTGCGACGGGGGCGGATGTGTCTATGCATGTGCCGAACACCGGAGCATTGGGCGGGCTGTCCGAGGCGGAGGTGCGTGTCGGTTTTGATCCTGAAAAGGCGACGATTCTTCCGAGCGGACCCGTTGCCCGCACTGGACAGGACATCGCCGCGCAATGAGAGAGCTGGTTCGCAGTTTTGGCGCAGGGCTGACAACGGTGTTTTTTGCCGCCGTGCTCATCTGGGCGCTGATGTTGATCATCCTGCCCCAGCTGACGATGCTGGAAAAGGCGCTGACAAAGCCACTGCGCCAGTTGGACAGCTCTATCGCTGGCGGGCTGGAGCGGGATGCGGCAGACTGTGCGAATATTCTGGGCCAATATGCCGAGCCGGCAGAGCCTGCCACTTCGGCCGGAGGGCTTGCTGTTCCGTCAGCGTCGGGTATGGCCGTGCCGTCGATGTCGGGTATGGCTTCGCCCACATTGAACAGCGCCGCTCAGCGGCCTTATATCTTGCAGTGTGACCGCAGCACGACACGACGCCAGATGGTGCGTGACGCAGGCGAAGCCGCTTTTCTCGGTCAGGAATATGGTTTGCCTGCGTTGAGTGTTTCGGCAGAGGCCCCCCTTGAAAAACAGATCGCCACGGCGCGCGAAATCGAGGCCCTTGCGGCTGGCCTTTATGTGCGGTTGCTGGCGGCAGAGGCGTCTCAGTCCCAGCTCGGTCTGGATAACTTTGTAACCATTGGTAAGCCCGTTCTTATCCCGCGATCTGCTGAGGCACAGGCCATCAGCGATGCGGACCTGTCAAGCAAGGTGCTGACGCTGATCGGCCTGCGCTACACGCAAGATGGCGAGGCCTACCAGCGTATCGGGTTGGAAACGCTGACGCGCACGCTGTTCTTTGCCATTTGCGCCACCTTGCTGGCCCTCGTGGTGTGCTACCCGATTGCCTATAAGGTTGCTCTGGCCACTCCACCGGAAAAAGCGGTTTGGTTGATGCTGGGTCTTATCATCCCCTACGCCATTGTGGAGCTGATGCGCATTTATGCCTGGACCGCGATCATCGACACCCGTGGCCTGATCAACGCAGCGCTGCTCTGGGCGGGCGCGATCAGTGAACCGATACAGTTCAAGCGATCGGCTCTCACGGTCTTTGTTGTGATCGTTTACACCTATGTTCTGTTCATGGTCTTTCCGATCTACAACGTGATGAGCACGCTGGACCGCAACCAGATCGAGGCTGCGCGAGACCTTGGGGCTTCGGCGCGCAAGCTCCATTGGCGGATTGTCATCCCACATTCCAAACCAGGTATTGCCGTGGGGTGCATCGCAACCTTCATGCTGGCGGCTGGGGCGTTCTCTGTCCCGCGGATTATCAGCCGTGGGCTGCAGTCTGAGTGGTTCAGCCAGACGATCTACAACAAGTTTTTCGAGGTCAACAATTCCAATGTCGGCGCGGCCTATAGTCTTGCCTATACCGTCATCTGTTTTGTGATTGTCGGGCTGTTCATGTGGATTATGCGCACCCGTCTGAAAGATTTCGCTCGTGTTCAGTAAGGGAACCCTATGACTTCGCAACGGCTTCTCAATGCTTATACATGGACTTTTCTGGCGTTCATGTTTGCCCCTTTGCTCCTCATGGTGGTCACGTCGTTTAATGATGTGTCGCCTCCGTCCGTCACGGACTGGCGCGGGTTTACCGGCAAGTGGTACGCTTTCTTTTGGATGGCTGAGGCAGATATGCGCAATGATCCCGTGTTGCGCAGTCTTGATCGCGACAGGTTTATCGGATGCTTTGTAAACTCTCTGCAGGTCTCTGCTGTGGTTGTGCCATTGTCGCTGCTGCTCGGCTTGTCGGGCGCGGTTATGTTGACCCGCTGGCGCAGCCGCGCGAACGGGTTGTTGTGGTGGGTGCTGCTCTCGCCCATGTTGGCGCCGGGCATTATTCTGGGCCTCTCCGCACTTGTCTTCTGGGGGCGGCTTGGCGTTGGCGCGGGCTTGTTCACGATTATGATGGCACAGGTCACATTTGTGGCCGGGTATCCGTTGCTGATCTTGATGGCACGGTTGCAACGCCAACCGATCGAGCTTGAGGAGGCTGCGCTGGACCTTGGAGCTTCGCCTTTTCATGTGTTTCGCCGCATCACACTGCCATTTTTGTTGCCTGCGCTTTTGTCGGCGGCGGTGATCGCGCTGCTGTCTTCGATGGAAAACTATAACACCACGATGTTTGCCAAGGGCGGGGCTTGCACCTTTGCCACCGAGATTGGCGCGATGAGCCGCAACCCACACGGACATCCGCCGGTGATCAATGCTGTTGGAACGGTGATTATTGTGATCACGGTTGTGGCAGCACTGGCACATGCTGTTTTAACCCGCCGCGAGGCGCGCTAGATTGCCCGAATGAAAATCACAGCGCGTTGTCACCCCCTGCTTGAGCCGATATTGCCCAAGCCTATTGCCGCCTCAAAGCTGATGCCGGACTGGCTGGGCAAAATGCCTCAGGAGGTGCCTGCTCAGAGGTTGGGGGGTGCAGCCGTTCGCACGCTCAAGCACTGCCCGCCGGGCATTGATGCGATGCGCTTAGGTGTCTTGATCCTTTGCCCGGCGGATATCACGGTTCGCGGTGGCGATGTCTCTTGGGATTGGTCGCCGCCGATCCTGCCTGATGCGGATATCAGCCGGTCGCCTGTTGGATTGCATGTGCCCGAACAGGCAGAGGGCACGCCTTATGAGCAGCCTGAGCTTTTCTTGAAGTTCATGAACTTCTGGACATTGGAGGTGCCTGAGGGCTGGTCGCTCTTGTTTACTCATCCGCTGGGATACCCTGAACTGCCGTTCACCACCCTTGGGGGCGTTGTGGATTGCGACGCTTTCAGCGACGGCTATGTGCATTTTCCGGCGGTCTTAAAGCCCGGGTTTGAGGGTGTGATTCCCAAGGGGACACCCGTTGCGCAGGCCGTGCCTGTGCGCAAAGATCTGGAGCTTGACGTGGGCGTGATGACAGATGCTCAGATTGCAAGAAACCGCTCTGTTCAGCAAGACTTGTCGCGAGAGCCGGGCCACTACCGAAAGAAATTCCGTCGCTGACCGGCAGCTCGTGCTGTCAAATATGACGTCGGCTATCGAGGCTCAGGGTTTTACGGACAAAGGAAATGACCCCTTCGCGGTCCGGGTCAGCGTTT
>NZ_CAKZKL010000046.1 GCF_937123735.1 uncultured Lentibacter sp. | reverse complement strand
GAAAACCGGCAGCTTCAGCGGCACACCAGATGATTTTTTGCCCGTGGCTCTGGCGGCAGAGCGCTCCTGCTATGCGCCCAGGTTTTCGATGTGGCGCGACACATTCGGCAGCGCCTTCAAGCTGCGCCCGTTTGTGCGCGCGCATTTGTTTCAGCAGGACGTGGTGCAGGATTTCTTCAACGAGGTTTTTGAGGGGGAGGCGTTCACACTTGGGGAGACACCCAGGGTCAACGAAGCGCTGAGCGTGCCTGAGCTGGCCGCGATGCGCCGGGTGCAGGCTGTGTTGATCGCGCGCAATGTGGCACCGCATTTGCGGCTTTCCTTTGGGGGGGCCATGGGGCGGGCCATGCCCGGCACAGCAGGGCGCTACAGCGAAAAACCCCAGTTGACGCAGGCCCATGGCGCGGCGCTTTGGGCGCGGTTTTCTGAGGATGCAGCCCAAACGGACCGGCTGTTTTTTGATGCGCCCGCGCTGACGCAGGCTTTTGAGCAGGCGCTGGCCCGCGCTGTTGGCCCTGCGCAAGACTATGACGCGCAGGCCTATTTCCCCGCACGGCGGCTGCGCAAGATGGAGCAGCTGGCCGCCAGGGTGGCCGATTGCTTTGAGGCCATGCCCGGGGCCTGGCGCGCGGACTACCAATATTTGCGAGGCCAGCGCTTTGTGGCGCTCAAGGATCAGCCAGATGCGCGCAAACGGCAGAAAAACGCCAAACAGGTCTGGGCTTTGATTGATAAGTTGAGCAAATTGATGGTGCAGCCTTAACGCTGCTTTTGTATTTTGATGTGATGTAAATGGTCCGGTATGATTAAGAGACTTGTCCTCCACATAGGCGACCCAAAGACGGGCACCTCCTCTATCCAGTCTGCGATGCAGCAAGGGGCGTGCCGCTGTGGTGATGTCACGATCCTGCCGCAACGCGAGCTCAACGCCGTTGGGCTTGGCAAGGCGCTCTCCTGTGCAGAGGAAGCGCCAGAGGCCTGTGCGGCGCAGCTGGGGCGGTTGGCGCGCTGGGCGCGCAGCTCTGATGCCGACATCGGCCTTGTATCAAGCGAGTTCCTCGCAGAGGTGCAACCAGAGGTTTTGAAACGGGCTCTGGAGGCCTATCTGCCCGAGCTGGCCGCTGAGGCGCGCGTTTTGGCTTATGTGCGGCCACATTGCGCGCGCTTTGTTTCGGCCTATGGGCAGCGAGTGAAGACAGGGGCTGCGGGGGGCTCGCCCAAACAGCTGGCGCAAAGGCTGATCAACAATGAATTTCTGAGCTACCTCCCGCGCTTTCAGGCTTGGGAAGAAAGCTTTGGCGATCATTTCACATTGCGCCCCTTTGTGCGCAGTGAACTGCGCGGGGGGGATATTGTGCAAGATTTTTTTGACCAGGTCCTCGCGGGGCGGCCTTTTGAGCTGGCGGGGTCTTTTCACGTTAACGAGGCGCTGGCCGTTGAAGAGATGGCTGCGCTGCGGTTTGTGCAAAAAGTCTTTCAGGCGCATGAGCTGGACCGAAGTTTGCGCCACCAGCTGGGCGCGGCCATCAGTGACGCCCTTGGCCAGCTGGCCGGGCGCTACACGCGGCGCCTTACATTGACCCAGCGGGATGCGCAGCGCATTCGTGCGGCCTATGCTTCGGATGCGCAGGCGATGGATGCGCATTTCTTTGACAAGCCGGTGATGGAAACGGCGATGCGCAAGGCTGTGGCGGCAGCGAGCCCCACCTTTCCGAAAGTGAAAGCAGAGCTTTACTTTGAGGCAGAGAGGCTGGAGCAGCTGCGCGCGCTCGCCGCTGAGGTGAGTGCGCTTCTGAAGACCCGGCCCAGCGCCTGGATGCTCGACCGTTTGTCACAAGAGGGGCAGGTGGATGAAACGCTGGCCACGCGCTTTGAGCGGCTGAGAAACAAGCGGCACATAGCCAAAGTCTGGGCGCTGGTGGGCGCGCTTGCCGGCCTCATGCTGCCGCCCGCACACCAGAGACAGCCGCATGAGTTGACCGGTTAGTCACGCAGAGCAACGAAGGCGATACATGTTTGAACGCGTAAAATTGTTAGATTGGGTCCGGCCGAGACCGCGCTTTGTGCCGCAGTTCAAGCAGCGGCTTTTCCTGCATGTGGGCTGCCACCGGACGGGGACCACATCCATCCAGAATTATATGCGCTCCAATGCGGTCCGGCTGGCACAAAGGGGCTATTTTCTGCCCAACGGGCGCGGCCGTCACAGCGGGCTGATGGCTCAGCTTATGAGCGGCGAGATGACCGCAGAGGCGCTTGCCGAGCAGCTGCACGCGGAGGCCTTGGCGCAGGTGGGCCCGCAGGCGGCCATCCTGTTGAGCGATGAAGATGTCAGCCAGCACGAAGACCTTGCACCCTTGCAGGCGCTGCGCCACTTCTTTGAGGTGACCGTCCTGTTCTCGATGCGCCGGCAGGACACATGGCTTGAGAGCTGGTATTTTCAAAACATCAAATGGCAGTGGAACCCGGCTCTGAGCCATCTGACGTGGCCCGAGTTTCTGGACAGGCGCGCAGAGTTTCACTGGATTGATTATGCCGCCCATGTGGGCAAGCTTGAGCGCCTGTTTGGGCGCAAGAACCTGCGTCTCTCGGTGTTTGAGCGCGGACAGATGCCGCAGGGGCCGGTTGTCGATTTTTGCAACAAGATCGGGTTGAAAGACCGTGAGGGATTTTCCACGCCACCGCATGTGAACGCGTCTCTTTCTGCGGAAATGACCGCGTTTTTCCGCCATTTGCCGCTGGACCAGATCAGCACCGTTGATCGTGCGATTTTTCGCAATGCGCTGGAGCGGGTGGACCGCAGCTTGTTGGGGCATATGTCAAAGCAGAGTGAACGGCTGATGCCGCTGGATAGGCGCAAGAGCGTGCTGGCGCAGTTTGAGGCGGGCAACAAAGCGCTCGCCAGGCGCTACTT
>NZ_CAKZKL010000045.1 GCF_937123735.1 uncultured Lentibacter sp. | reverse complement strand
CCAGCCTTAACCAAAAACGTATTGGATCTATGGCAAGCTTTCCGCCAAGACTGCCCAATCTGAAACAAGCAGTTGAGTCGTTGCTGCCTCAGCTCGACGAGCTTCACATCTACCTAAACGGTTATGCTGAGGTGCCAGAATTTCTTAATGATCAAAAGATCACTACATACCTTGGAAAAGACTGCGCAGGCGATCTTCGCGACAACGGTAAGTTTTTTTCCTTACCAAACCACGAAGGTTATATCTTCACGCTTGATGACGACATAAACTACCCTTCTGACTATGTTTCGAAGATGATTGCGCAAATCGAACTTTTAAATCGATCATGCGTTATCGGGCTTCATGGTGTTATATTTCCAAAAGAAAAAGCAGCCAAATTCGTCGAAAACCGCACAGTCCTTCACTTCAAAGATGCACATGGGTATGCGTTCGTTGATTTGATCGGAACGGGAACTGCCGCGTTTCATTCTTCAACCCTGAACATCAATCTATCGAACTTCAAAACAACGGGCATTTGTGACGTTTGGTTCGCCGCCACCTGTCATCGGGCAGGCATTCCCCTAATGTCCGTGGAACGCCCAGAAAATTGGCTCACGGCACAAGAAACAGTCGGCGTCAACTTATTCACAGAGGCTAAATCCGAGGAAAAAAGTGGGCATGGTCACACAAAAATTTACAATGAAGTTCTGTATGGCCTGCTAAAGCCTGCGCCCCCCAGAGCCTATTATGAAGCACAACTGTTGGAAAAATATGGGGCTGAGGCATTAGAGCTGAAGCATTACACCTTCTTCGAAATGGAGGCACAGGCAGCCCAAAATCGCGCAGCAGCCAAGACACACCGGACAACCATTTTCAACGCGGAAAAGAAATGCCTTCCTAAGAGACGGAGCATTCCTCACCTACATGTTATCGTGAATGGTTGGAACTGTGTCGGTTTTGTAAACGACTGCTTGAAATCTTTGCGTGATCAAGATGCCGGTGCCTACACGTTGGAAATAAGTGCTGTGGATGATGGTTCCACAGACGGAACTTTAGAGGCGCTTCTCGACTTTGGTCAACTACCGAACATGCGGGTATTCACAAACAACAAAAACTATGGACCTGCATTTTCTCGACATCAAGCCATCAAAGAAATAACTGATCCCGACACTGTCGTGATCCTGCTTGATTTGGACGACTGGTTAAAACCTGACGCACTAACGACGATAGCAAGCGCTTATCGTAATAATACGAAATGCCTAATGACGTGTGGGAACTGGCACAACCAGCACGGAAAAATGAATCCGCTGGATTTTTATACTGCCGAACAAATTGACAATAATCTCCACAGAAAAATGCAAAAGTTCCACGCGGCCCCACTGAGAACCTTTCGAAGAAAACTCTACGATGCTATTGAGGTTACAGACCTCAAAGGACCACACGGCGAATGGTTACAAACCTGCACGGATGTGGCCATCATGTTGCCGCTTTTAGATCAATGCAAAAGCCAAAACGTCCAGTTCATTAAGAAGCCGCTTTATGTTTACAATGAAAAGCACGGCTTGGGAACGCTCGTGCGCTTTGGAAAGCCCTACAAAGAAGAAAGGCTTCAGTGGATTAAGAGTAAAGAGCCAAAACACCTGATCTAGGGTTTGTTTACACCGTGGGAGCTCACTCAGTCTGAAATCAATTTGCGAATGCCGCAGGGGGCGGGTTTTCGTATTTTATTACTTGCCCTACGAAACTCCACATCGAAAATGTCGCTACCATAGCCGTGAGGTCTTGGAGGGTGATGAGGCCGGGGGTGGCTTGGAAGGTTGCCATGCGGCCCGTCGTTTTGGTGGGTTTCAGGAAGCGTTCCACCACATGGTAGCTGGGCCGCTCGGTATAGTCGTCAAACAGCACGGTCAACGGCCGGGTGATGCGCGCCAGAACGGTCATCAGGCAAGCTGCGCGGAAGCGTCCGTCAATCAGCACCACATCGGGGTGCAGAAAATAGGGCGCATCCCAGATCGCCAGCGGATAGGTGTGAAACTTCTCCCAATGGGTGCCGTCCAGCGGCCGCCCCCAGGGCCCTGTCGGGCCAATATCAGCATGATACAGCGTCGTCGCAGAGGGCAGGTTTTGTGCATCAATCTGCCGTTGCAGGCGCAGCGCCCAGGCCCGGTCAGATTCAACCGAAAAGACCCGCTTGTCTGGCAGGCTCGCCGCAAGGGTTGTTGAGCCGCCAGATCCATATTCAAGAATGACACGCGCTCGGCGATAGGCCGCGCGCAGCTCTGCCGCCTCTGCCTCGGGCAACGACAGTTCTGGCCAAAGGGTTTGTTGCTTACTCATGGGCCCAGTTTGTCTATAAATCGCATAAAGAAAAGGGGGATCAGCACAACACCCGGGAAATGTTGCAAAACCCCCGCAAACCGCAGCCGCAGGCAGGGGCTGCGCTGTTTTGCCTTGTGCTCGGTGCCCCTATGAGCGACAAAAATCAGAGTGCGAGGGAGACCGGTATGTTCAGAAAATCACGCGCAAATCTTGTGCCCGGAGCCGATGGTCAGGCAAATTACAGCCTCGGCGTTCTGCGTGAAAAAGCCACAGAAGGGCCTCTGAGCCACGCCACCCGTTTCATTGAGGGTTTCTCGCTCAAGGCTGATCCGCTGCTCAAAATGGCCGGGCACTATACATCTCCCAAGGGGCGGTTGCTCGATCTCTCTGCCAAGCCCGGCTCTGATCAGGGCAACTGGTGCGCGCTACACCTCAGCCTGCCGGCTCAAAGCCTGACAGAGGACAGCCTCATAGGCTTTGTCGCCCGGATCTCGGCGCCCGAAATTGCCGTGGCGCGGGTCTGTCTGCGCAGCCAGACACCGGAGGGTTTCAGCGACAGCTTCTTTGACAAGCACATGCTGTTTCGCCCCGAGGACTCAACCCATATGGACGTGCAACAGGCCCATTACAGCGAAGACATCCCCGCGCGGGCAGAATGGCGCGAGCTGGTTTTCTTCCTGCCCACAGACGCTTTTGAGCTTTCCCTGATCGATCTGCGCGTCTTTGTCATATGAGCCTGGCGCTGATCATACCTGTCCGTGATGATCAGGCCAAGCTGACCCGCCTCCTTGCGCAGGCCCGCGAGATGGCGCTTTTCAGCCAGATCATCGTGGTGGATGATGGCTCCGAGCACCCGGCTGAGGTGTCATCCGGGATAGACCTTTTGCGCCATCCAGCCTCCCGTGGCGCCGGGGCCGCGCGCAACACCGCCGTCGCACAGGTGCGCTGCGATCACATGATGTTCTTTGACAGCGATGATCTCTTCACCCCCGAATTTGCCCCGCTCTGGGCCGAGGCCCAATCTGAGGCATTTGATTTTTGCATCTTCCGCCATCAGGACAGCGCTCTGCGCGCCCAGGGTTTTTGGGGCCAACTCCCCGCCGACACCGGCCTGTGGAACATGGCGGGATGCCTGTCTTCCCCGCTCAAACGGCTTGGGGCAGACGGCTGGTGGCACTTGGCCGAAACCAGCAATTATCCGTGGAACAAGATATACCGCACAGCATTCTTCCGCGATCAGGCCCTGCGCTGTAGCGAAACCCGGGTTCACAACGACATCGAGCTGCATTGGCGCAGCTTTCTCACCGCCAAGACAGTGCTCACATCCAACCGGATTGCCGCGTTGCATGTGACAACTGCCGAGGGTGGGCGCATAACCAACGTCAAAAGCAAGGCACGGCTTGAGCTCTTTGTCGCGCTTGAGGCTCTGAAAGAGGCCTTCAGCACCTGGCCCGAAGCCAGCGCCGCGCGCTGCGCCTTCCTCCGTTTTTGCAGCAATCTTTTTATCTGGGCCGAAGCCACGGTGACCGCCGATATCCGGCCTGCCCTGCGCGCACATGCCGCCGGGTTCATTCGCGAAAACCTGCCCAAAGCACTCTTCCGGGCGCTGGCCGAAACCGACCCGAAGACAGCCCTGCAACTCTGCCTGCAAATGCGCAGCGCCGATCTGTCCGAGGGGCTGCCATGCTGACACTCTGCCTCATCCTGCCAGAAAATGCGCCCCGGCTCGCCTGGGCTCTGCCCAATTTGGCACATGCCGTCAAAGCGGGCTGTGGCTGTATCGTGGTTGCCCGAGGCACGCGCGAGACCAACCTGTCACAATTGCAGGCGTTCCTCTTGCGCACAGGGGCCACGCTTGTGCGGGCTGAGGGGTCTGTTACAGAACCCCAAGCCCTCTCGCTCGCAGCCCATAGTGCGCTGGCTGATAGCTTCCTTCTGCCCCTCACGCCGCAAGACCGGATCAATCTTACCGGGCTTGAAGCCCTCTTGGAGCAGATCGGCACAAGTGCCGCAAAGCTGCTGGCCCTGCCGCGTGCCTTCTGGCTCGCCGATCCGTCAAACCCGCTGCGCGCCCCCGAAACCACGGACCAAACAGACGCAACACACCCGCTTCGCCAGCTTTACCCTGATCCACGCCAGCTTGTTTATCGGGCCAATGCGCTGCGCAAAGACAGGCCACAAGAGGCCGACAGCACCATTTGGGACGCCTTTTTCACAGGGCCACAAGGTGCTGAAAACACTTTGAGTTTTCAAACGCCGGTGCTGCTTCAGCCTTTGCCCAACACAGCGGCGGGCGCGGCTTTTGCCACTGCCCAAGCCTTTGTGGCCAAGAGCGCAGAGCCAGACGCGCGGCTGCTGCAAAGCCTCTCTTGGCTCGCCAGCGCACTGATCCTGTCTCCACCAGAGGCTGCGGCAAACACACTCGACGCCGCCAAAGATTTTCTGGACAGCTTGCCCGAGGCGCAGAAAGACAGCGCCTGCTCAGACAGCGGGCCGGCCGGCCAGCTCCTTGCCGCACTCGCACAAGACAAAAAGAGCGAGGCGCTTGCGCAGCTCGCTCTTCTTGGCCAGATACGCGGCAATCTGATCAGCGAAAACCTCATCCTGAGCCAAGAAAAGCTGCGCTATGATGTCGAGCGCGCCTTGCCCGGCTCGGACTATCTCATGGAGCTTTACCAGCGCACCCGAGGGGAGATCTGAGCTATCCTAGAAGCTCTGCGCCAAGGCGGTGAGCCCCTCGGGAACCTCAGGCCAGACCGGCTCGCCATTCTCGGCAATCGCGCTTCGGCAGGCTTGCTGCATGTCACGCACCCACGCCAGCCCCGCGCGCATCACATCCATCTGCGCGCCATCCAGCTCCCCGGCAATCGCAGCACCCTGAAGGTTGAGCGATGTTGCCACATCCATCACCGCTCCGATACGCGCCGCACAGGCCGCCTTGATGTCTGCGGCGCGTTGCGCGGCCTGCTTGGCCTTGCGGGTCTCGGCGTCGACCAGCTGACTGAAATCAATCTTGCTCATGCTGTGCCTCC
The DNA here is from genome assembly GCF_937123735.1 of uncultured Lentibacter sp. Classification (GTDB taxonomy): domain Bacteria; phylum Pseudomonadota; class Alphaproteobacteria; order Rhodobacterales; family Rhodobacteraceae; genus Lentibacter. Next base: position 1,070 of record NZ_CAKZKL010000045.1, on the reverse strand, counting down.
TTGGCGGTGTCGGTCTTGGAATAGGGCGGTGTGGCGACGGGGCCATCCTTCAGAGCCATGACAGGCTGGGGGAACAGAGTCTCGTCGGGCGCATCTGCACCGTGTGGCAGCCGCACAGCCAGATGCAATACGCCGTTGACCCGCCGCACCACCCCGGTGAACCAGTCACTCTCAATGGCCTCTGCGGGCAGCTCTGCACCTTCGGGCAGCGGCGCAAAGTCAAAGCGCTCACCATTGACAATCAAGCAGTCACCATGGCGCTCAAGCGCAAGCCTTGTGTCTGTTCGCACGGGGGTAAATTCAATCTGCATAACACCTCTCCTCAATACCAGCGGCCAATCGCCGTCACATTCAAAACCCCGGTCATGACCGGATCTGCCGCCGCCAGAAGAAAGCTGCGCCGGATGGCCGAGGTTCCATTGCCACTGGCGATCATGGCCCAATGGCTGTGGCTGCCCGAAACGCGCTGTGCCGCCACAGTGGCCGTGGGGGCGCTCACAAAGGTTGCGGGAAAATCCCAGGTATAGGCAGCCGAGGCATGAAACCCCGTCGCGCTGATGGCAAAGGAATTGGTCGTCATCACCGGTGAAATCTGGTGGCAAATCTGTGTGCCATCGGCAAAGCGCACATAGTGGCCATTGGCATTTGAACCATGCTCCGGCAGCAAGGCCTGCCAGTCTGTCCAACCCGCACCAGACTTTGTGCGCACGAAATAGGCGCCCGGCGTGCTGACACTGACAAACATCTGATGTTGCCCGTTTGTGGAGCGCCGCGCATGAAGAATAAAGCCCGCACCGGCGGGCCGGTTGGTCACTGACCCGCTATAATACGAGCCGCTGGCCACAAGATGACCGTCGTTCAAATCGCCGACAGGCCAGTCTTGCGCTGTGCCGCCAAGGCCAAAAGCCCCGGTTGTCATCAGCTTGCCCGCCGCCCCGTCGAGCGGGCCAGACTGCACCGCAGCGCCGCTGGCAAGGCCGCTCGCTCCGTCAATCACCAGCGCCTCTGTCCATGCGCTGCCGTCAGGCGAGACCTTGAGGTGAAAATCATCATCTCCCGCAAGTCCAAGC
>NZ_CAKZKL010000044.1 GCF_937123735.1 uncultured Lentibacter sp. | reverse complement strand
ACGGGGAGCTGGGTGAGGCCAGCGATGGGCTCGGAGACGATGTAGAAGTGCTCGCAGGCGTGCAGCGGCACGTTGACGCCCGCCATGCGGCCGACCTCATGGCCCCACATGCCGGCGCAGTTGACGATCAAATCAGTCTCTATTTCACCTGAAGTGCCGTCTTCGCCCTGCCAGCTCACGGAGGTGACGCGGCGGCCTTGTTTGGCAATATTCGTGACTTTCACGCGCTCTTGAATGAGCGCGCCGTTCTGGCGCGCGCCTTTGGCCAGCGCCAGTGCGATGTTGGCCGGATCGCCCTGACCATCCAGCGGGAGGTAGACGCCGCCTGTGACGCCGTCGATGTTGAGGTGTTCGTAGCGCCGCTTGATCTCGCTGGGGCTGATCTCTTCGACCTCCACACCGAAGGCGCGGGCCATGGCGGCGGAGCGGTGCAGCTCTTCGAGGCGCTCGGAGGTGAGCGCGGCAGTGATGGACCCCACACGTTTGAAGCCTGTGGCGACGCCTGTTTCGGCCTCGAGGTTGCCGTAGAGCTCTTGGGAGTATTTCGCCAGTTTGGTCATATTGGCGGTGGCGCGGAGCTGGGCGATGAGGCCGGCGGCGTGCCATGTTGTGCCGGAGGTGAGCTGCTTGCGCTCGAGCAGCACCACGTCTTTCCAGCCGAGTTTGGCGAGATGATAGGCAACGGAGCAGCCGACGATGCCGCCCCCTATGATGACGACGCGGGCTTTGGCGGGGAGAGTGGGCATGTAAGTGACTCCATGGATGGCTGGGCGCTTTTTGGCGGACGGGCGGGGGCCAGCCCCCGCACCCCCGAGGTATTTTTGACCAGAAGAAGGGTTAGACGATTGTGTGACCTGCGGCTTTGAGTTGGGTGGCGAGTTCCTTGATGTGGCCGGGGCCGACCTCGCAGCAGCCCCCCACGATGGTTGCGCCTTGGGCGACCCAGTGCAGGGCGAATTTTGCGTAGGCCTCGGGGCCGAGATCCTGGCGTTGCTCCAGTGCGTCGACCGTGGGGGCGTCTTTGAGGAAGCCCTCGGAGATGCGGGTGAAGCCGTTGGCGTAGGCGCCGAAGGGCAGGCCGAGGGGCGCGATGAGATCAAGCGCGGCAGAGATGGCTTCGGGGCGGGAGCAATTGACGAGGAGGGCGGCGGGGGCAAACTCTTGCAGGATTTGGGCAAGATCAGAGACAGATTCTCCGGAGCGGAGCTTCGTTCCGTCGTCATCATCGACGGTGACCGAGAGCCAGACAGGCTTGTCTGTTTCGGCGCAGCCCATGAGCGCACCGCGGGCGTCGTGGAGCGAAGAGACCGTCTCGATGATGAAGAGATCGGCGAGGGGAGATAAGGCCGCAACGATTGTGGCGAAGGCGGCGCGGGCCTCTTCCAGAGGCGGAGCGAGATCGGGCCGGTAGCTTGCGCCGAGGGGGCCGAGGGCCACGGCGATACGGCCAGAACCATGTGCGGCACGGGCGGCGAGGGCTTCGGCCATGGCCGTGTCGAGCAAGGTTTTGTGCTGCTCTTCAAGACCGACGCGCGCGAGGCGGTCCACATGCACGGCGTAGGTGTTTGCCGTGGCGATGGTTGCGCCTGCATTGAAATACTCCAGATGCACGGCGCGCACGACTTCGGGCTGCTCCATCATCACGGCAGTGGACCAGAGCGGGGTGGCGCGGCTGCCGGAGCGCTTGACGATCTCTTGGCCTATGGAGCCGTCGAGGAGGGTGATTTCACTCATGCGCGCAGTCTTTCGTTGCTGGCGTCCCAAAGGGGAGCGTTTTCTTGCACCACAGCCTTGACGCGCGCGCCGTAGATTTCAACCTCAAGCTCTGTGCCCGGCACGGCCAGATCGGCTCTGATCATGCCCAAGGCGATAGATTTGCCGATGCGGTAGCCCCAGCCACCGGAGGTGGTTTCCCCCACAATTTCGCCGCCCGAATAGAGGCAGGACATATAGGGCGCATCGGCCTCGCCGGCCTCAACCGTGAGGGTGACAAAGCGCTTTTGGCTGCCTTGCTGCTTTTCGGCCATGAGCGCGGCTTTGCCGGGGAAGTCCTGCGGCTTGTCGAGCTTTACGAAGCGCTCAAGGCCGCCCTCGAAGAGGGAGTAATCTGTCGAAAGATCGCCCTTCCACGCGCGGTAGCCTTTTTCGAGGCGCAGGGAGTTGAGCGCCCACATGCCGAAGGGTTTGGCCCCAGCGGCGAGGATGGCATCAAAGATTGCGGGCATCTGCGCATTGGCGGCGTGGACCTCCCAGCCCAGCTCGCCCGCGAAGGACACCCGCGCCAATGCGCAGGGCTGGCCAGCGACAGTGGCGGGTTGGTGGCTGAGCCATGGCAGGGAGAGATCGGCCTCTGTGCCGACTGCTTCAAAGAGCGTGCGCGCCTTGGGGCCTGTGACGATGAGCGTGTCGTAGTCCTTGCTGTGATCCGTCAGGCTGAGGCCCTCGGGGAGGCGGCGCTTGAGAAGCTCGAAGTCATGCCACTGTGCTGTTGCGGCTGTGATCAGGGTGAAGCTGTCTTCCTCATGGCGGATGCAGGACATCTCGGTGAGAATGCGCCCCCGATTGTCGGCGAAATAGACAAGGTTCATGCGGCCGATCTTGGGGAGTGCGCCTGTCACCTGGCCGCGCAGGTATTCGGCCGCGCCCGCGCCCGAGAGGTTGAACCGCGAGAAACCGGGAAGGTCGAGCACGCCCACCGCGTCGCGCACGGCCTCGCATTCTTCGCGGATGCGCTGCTCCCACGGGCCGGAGCGGTTCCATGTGTGGGTGGCTTCTTCGGAGGTGTCGTCGCCCTCCTGTGCGAACCAGTTGGCGCGCTCCCAGCCGTTGTAATCGCCCATCTGGCCGCCCAGCGCCTTGACGCGGTCATGCACGGGGGAAAGCTTGCGGTCGGGGGCGGCGGGCCAGCGATGCCACGGGAAGTGCATGGCGTATTCGTTGCCGTAGACTTCCATGCCTTTGAGGTTGCAATACTCCTGATCGGTGTAGTCGGTGTAGCGGCGCGGATCGACGGCCCACATATCCCATTCGGTTGCGCCATCGACGATCCATTCGGCCATGACCTTGCCAGCGCCGCCGCCCTGGGCGATGCCGAAGGTAAAGACGCAGGCCTCGAAGGCGTTTTCCACGCCCGGCATGGGGCCGATGAGCGGCAGGCCATCGGGGGCGTAGGGGATGGGGCCGTTGATGACACTGGAGATGCCCGAGGTGGCCATGAGCGGGACGCGCTCCATAGCGTCTGTGACGATGTCTTCGATGCGGTCGATGTCTTCCTGCCAGAGCTGGAAGGAGAAATCCTCGGGCATCGGGTCGCTCGGGTCTACCCAATGCGCCTTGCAATTGGGCTCGTAGGGGCCAAGGTTGTAGCCGCCTTTTTCCTGACGCAGGTAATAGGAGACATCGACATCGCGGATGAGCGGCAGCTTGCCGCCGTGTTCCTTTGACCAAGCCTCGATCTCAGGGATCTGCTCGGTGAGCAGATATTGGTGCTCCATCACCATCATCGGCACGGTGCGCCCGCCGTAGGGCTTGAACCACTCGCCGACGCGCTGGGCGTAGTAGCCTGCGGCGTTGACCACATAGTCGGCTGCGATATCGCCTTTCTCGGTGTGCACGATCCAGCTTTTGTCAGCCTGTTGGGTGACGCCCGTGGCAGGGGTGAAGCGGAGGATCTTCTGGCCCATGTCGCGCGCGCCTTTGGCCAGCGCCTGTGTGAGCTGGGCGGGGTCGATATCACCGTCTGTCGGGTCATAGAGCACGCCGGCGAGATCGTGGGTTTCAAGAAAGGGGTAGCGCTCTTTGGCTTGCTCGGGGGTCCAGATTTCCATCTTGATTCCCTGATAGCGGCCCATGGAGGCGGCGCGGGCAAATTCCTGCATCCGCTCTTTGGTATGGGCGAGGCGGATGGAGCCTGACTGGTGATAGTTCATCGGGTAGTCCACCTCGGCGCCAAGGCGGGCATAGAGCTCTGTGGAGTAGCGCTGCATGTTCATGATCGACCAAGAGGTGCTGAAGGTGGGCACATTGCCTGCCGCATGCCATGTGCTGCCGGCGGTGAGCTCGTTCTTTTCGAGCAGCACGCAGTCTGTCCAGCCTTTGAGGCCGAGGTGATAGAGCACAGAGGCACCGACGACGCCGCCGCCGATGATGACCACACGGGCTTTCTTTGGAATATCGGACATGGTGTTTACTCCCAGATGAGGCGGGCCGCGAGGCCGCCGAAGACGATGGATGTGATTTTGTTGAGCGTGCCGCCCATGCGGATGATGCGGTGGCCGGCATAGCCTGCGGCGATGCCGTAGGTGCTGTTGATGATCATGCCAGTGGCGTTGAAGATGAGGCCGAGGAAAAGGATTTGCTGCCAGATCGGCCCTGCTTCGGGGCGGGTGAACTGGGGCAGGAAGGCAATCACGAAAAGCGCCACCTTGGGGTTGAGCAGGTTTGTCAGGTAGCCCCGTTTGAGGGCGGAGAAGATCCGGGTTGCGCCGCGCGCTTTGGCAAGCTCGGGTGGCGCGCGCCATGTTTTGACGGCGAGCCAGAAGAGATAGGCTGCGCCGATATAGCGGATGGCATCATAGGCATGGGGAATGGCCAAGAGTGCGGCCGAAATGCCGAGGACGGCCAGCATCATGTGGGTGAGGCCCCCGAGGGTGATACCAAGCGCCGCCGCCACGCCCGCGCGAGGGCCGCCGGAGATGCCTGAGGCCATGGAGAAGGCCACATCGGTACCGGGGGTGATGTTGAGCAGGATGCCCGCGCTCGTGAAGGCAAGGATCAGGGCGATGTCCATGGAGAGAAGTGTCTCTAACATGGCTCAAGCCCTCCCTGATGTCGCGCCCAGCGCGAGGCCGTAGGCTATGAAGCAGAGGCCCATGAAGCGGCGGAACCATGCGTTGAAGACCACGCCAAGCGCGAGTTTGCCAAGCCCGGCCCCAAGGGCGGTGTAGGTGCAATAGCTGAGCGTTGTGAGGGTGAGGGCTGTGGGGACAATGACCCACATTTGCGTGGCGATGGGTGTGGATAGATCAACAAACTGGCTGAAGGCAGCAAAGTAGCCCGCCACGGACTTGGGGTTGATCGTGGCAATGAGAAAAGCGCGCAGAAAGAGCGCGTGCCCCCGGTGCTTGTCGGCCCTGATGGGCCGCCGCGCAAAGAGAACGGCCCGTAGGCCGAGATAGACAAGAAAACCCGCGCCAGCATATTTGAGCACCAGAAAGGTCGCAGGCGAGGCGGCGAGCAGGGCTGTGATGCCGAAGGCCGAGAGCGTGAGAAAGAGCGAGGCCTGACAGAGGATCGCTGCGACGGCGGGCAGGGCGCGCAGAAAGCCAAGCGCCATGCCAGACTGGATGCAGTTGACCGCATTCGGCCCCGGAGTGGTGACAAACACCAGCCAGAAGAGTGCGAAGATGGTCCAGGCCTCGAAACTCATGGTCAATACACCGGTGGGGCGATGACCCAGATCACGATTGCAGGGACATCATAGGGATTGATCCATTCAAAGGGCTCGCCGCGGATGCGAAAGCTGTCCCCCGGATGGATGGTGAAGCGCGCGCCGCTGATGACGAGGTCAAGCTTGCCAGAGATCAGATAGCCGACTTCCTGTGTGGGGCGCGTTACAGGCTCGCCGATGCGCGAACGGGGCGCAAAGGTAGAGTGCACCATCTCGAAATCATCGGTCAGATCGGGAGAGAGCAGCTCTTCGACAAGCCCCGCCTCACCTGAGCCAATAGGCCGGCGCGCGCCCTTGCGCACGACATATCCGGCCTCGCTTGCAAGCGCGGGTGCGTGGCTGAACAGCATGGAGACAGAAACACCAAGCACCTTGGCCATATGCCGCAGATCGCTGATGGAGGGTTCGGAAAGATCACGCTCGACCTGACTGAGCCAGCCCACCGAGCGGCCAAGCGTCTCGGCCAGGTCGCTCAATGTCAGCCCGCGCGCCTTTCGCAGCGCGCGCAAATCGGCTCCGAGCGTTTGTGCGGCATGGGCTGTCTGGTTCATCCGAATCTCGTGAAAACTGACGTTCTTTTTTCACGATGCCTCAGGTGCATGAAATTTCAAAGCGTTTTTTCACGCTCTTTCTTATTGCTCCAAATATCCCACTGATTCCGCGCAGCAAGTGCGCTCTATCGGTCATCGCGTTTACTTCGCAACCTGCTCGGGGGAGTTTGAGGGGGCTGGCCCCCTCAACGGATCGGATTGCACGAAGTGCAATTCGAAACCCTCTCAGCGCGCAAAGACCTCGGCAAGGATGCTCTCTAGCGCATCCGCATCTGCCTGAGTAAAGGCCGCAGGCTGGTCACTGTCGATATCCAGCACGGCGATCACTTCACCGGCGGCGTTGAACACCGGCAGGACAAGCTCGGAGCGGGTGCTGGAAGCACAGGCGATATGGCCGGGGAAGCTGTCGACATCCGCCACCAGCTGCACCGCGCGGGTGCGTGCCGCCGCGCCGCAGACGCCGCGGGAGAACGGAATTGTCAGACAGCCGTGGCCGCCTTGGTAGGGGCCGATCTTGAGCAGCTCCGGCTCTGTCACGCGGTAAAAGCCTGTCCAGTCAAAGCGCTCGTCTGAATGGTGGATTTCGCAGGCGAGTGTGGCCATGAGCGCGATCTCGTCGGTTTCGCCCTCGGTGAGGCTGCGGATGGTCTTGGCGAGTGTGGTGTAGTCAACGCGCATGGCTGTGCCTTCGTGAGGGGGCAGGACTGGGGCGATGCCCCAGACCCCGAGGTATTTGTGACCAGAAGAAGATCAGACGCGTTCGATTGCGATGGCGGTGCCTTCGCCGCCACCGATGCAGATGGCGGCGATGCCGCGCTTGAGGCCGCGCTTTTCCAAGGCGTTGAGAAGGGTCACGATGATGCGTGTGCCGGAGGCGCCGATCGGGTGGCCGAGGGCGCAGGCGCCGCCGTTGACGTTGATCTTGTCACGGGCAATTCCCAATTCGTGCATGAAGGCCATGGGGACAACCGCGAAGGCCTCGTTGACTTCCCAGAGGTCCACATCGTCTATGCTCCAACCGATGTTTGCGAGCAGCTTTCGGGCCGCCGGGATCGGGGCTGTGGAAAACCAGCCGGGGGCCTGGGCATGGCTTGCGTGGCCGCGGATTTCGGCGCGCACTGTGAGCCCCTCCGCCTTTGCAACCTCCTCAGAGGCAAGCACGAGCGCGGCGGCACCATCGGAAATAGACGAGGCATTGGCGGCGGTGACGGTGCCGCCCTCGCGGAAGGCGGGTTTGAGGGTCGGAATTTTTTCCGGGCGCGCTTTGGCGGGCTGTTCGTCTTCGGAGACGACCACCTCGCCTTTGCGGCTTGTGAGCGTGACGGGGGCGACCTCGCCATCAAATGCGCCTGAGCGGATCGCCTCAAGGGCGCCGTTGAGCGAGCCGATGGCGTAGTCATCCTGCGCTTCGCGGGTGAACTGGTATTTCTCGGCGCAATCTTCGGCGAATGTGCCCATGAGGCGGCCTTTGTCGTAGGCGTCTTCCAGGCCATCGAGGAACATGTGATCGAGCACCTTCTGGTGGCCGATGCGCGCGCCGCCGCGCATTTTTTCCAGCAGGTAGGGCGCATTTGACATGGATTCCATGCCGCCGGTGATCATCTTGCCGGTGTGGCCCAGAGCGATTTGGTCATAGCCCATCATCGTGGTTTTCATACCGGAGCCGCACATTTTGTTGACCGTCGTTGCGGGAACATCCTCTCCAAGGCCAGCCGCAAATCCGGCCTGGCGCGCCGGGGCCTGGCCCTGGCCTGCGGGCAGAACGCAGCCCATGAGCAGCTCATCGACCGTGCCTGTACCGGCATTTTCAAGCGCGGCACGAATGGCAGCCCCGCCAAGCGTGGCGGCTGGCACGCCGTTGAACACGCCTTGGAAACCGCCCATGGGCGTGCGCGCGGCACCTGAGATCACGACTTTTTTCATGTGGATACCTCCTGAATTTGGCTTTGAATACCGAATAGAAAGGTTTGGCGTCTAGTGCTGGTCTTCAGAGACGTATTTCTACGGTAGCGGAGACTGTGATGGAATTTAGCTGTTCAAAGACAAGCGACCTTCTTTTTGTGAAGGTTCTGGCGGAACGGATTGACGCGGTGGCCGCGCTGGAATTTAAGGATTCTCTTCGAGAGATCACGGGGAAGGCCGGTGCCAATCATGTGATCCTTGATCTGAGCGAAGTTGGCTTTATCGATTCAAGCGGGCTTGGCGCTGTGGTGGCGGTGATGAAACTGATGGGCAACACCAAGCGGCTTGACCTGGCCGGACTGACACCGACCGTCGCAAAGGTGTTTCGGCTCACGCGCATGGACTCCATATTTACGATACACGACACCGTGGATGATGTGACCAAGCTTTACAAAGCGGGCTGAGTGCGGTGAGGAGCGGGCAGATGAAGCCCCATGCATTACAAAGGCAAGCCGATTTGTGCCTCAAGTTTCCCAGTGGCGAGCTTGAAGTGCGCAATGCCCTTTGTGCACTGACAACCCGGCTGCGCGAAATGGCGCTGAGTGCGGATGATGTCGGCTCTGTCGAGCTTGTGCTCGGGGAAGTTTTGAACAACATCGTGGAACATGCTTACGGCGCTGGCGGCCAGGGGGAGATTGAAATTCTTGTGAAGCGGGCCGCTCATGTGCTGCGCTTCCGGGTGATTGACGAGGGAGGCGCCCTGCCCAACAGCGCTTTGCCAGAGGGCCGTTTGCCCGCTATGGACGGGCCGTTGGAGGCCATGCCAGAGGGCGGTTTTGGCTGGTATCTGGTGCGCAATCTGGCCTGTGACCTTGATTACCGCCGCGCTGACGGGCGCAACGAACTGGCGTTTTCGATCTGTTGTGAAGGGCAGGCCTGACCTGTGGGCAGGCCCGGCACCCAGCCCATCCCTGCCCCTGGGTGGGCGAAATAGCTAAAATCTGCTGCCTTCTTGAAAATGCCTTATTCGGCCCGAAGATTCGCCCGAATTTGGGGGCATAGAGGTCTTGTAGCTGCATATAGCTTCCCTCGGCGTCGCGTGTTAACAGCCCCCACCCAGTGCGCGGCGTCGAGGCACTTCCCCCCCCCTTGATCAGAGACACCGTGAAAACCGCATTGGCAACTGCTCTCGCGGGGCATAGTGTTTTTGAAACGCGAAAACAGGGTGGAGCAATTATGCGCGATTTTCATTTCCCAGGGCGTTCGCCCGTTCTGGCCAGCAATGGCGTCTGTGCCACGTCGCACCCTTTGGCGGCAAAAGTGGCCGTCGACATCATGGAGCGTGGCGGAAACGCCATGGACGCCGCGATTGCCGGCGCGGTTTTGCTCGGGATTTGCGAGCCACAAATGACCGGAATCGGAGGCGACTGCTTTGTGCTGTTTCAAGACCGCGAAGGCGGCATGATCCGGGCGCTGAACGGCTCGGGCACAGCCCCAGCGGCAGCAGACCTTGAAGCCTTACGGGCGCAGGGCGCGACCGAAGTTCCACTCAACGGCCCGGAGGCGGTTACCATTCCAACTGCGATGGACGGTTTTTGCCGCCTCTCGGACGACTACGGCAAGCTCGGGCTGGATGTCTTGCTCGCGCCAGCGATCCGATATGCCGAGGAAGGGGTTCCGGTGGCGCCCCGCGTTGCCTTTGATTGGCCCGAAGCCGCGAAAGCCCTGCGTGGCCATGGAAAAACCCACTACCTGATTGATGGAAAACCCGGCACCGTTGGGCAGATTTTCCGCTCGCCCGCCCAGGCAGACGCTTTGCGGCGCGTCGCCAAAGACGGACGCAAAGGCTTTTACGAAGGTGAGGTGGCCGAAGATATGGTGGCCGCCCTGCAAGAGCAGGGTGGTGTTCACGAGATGAGCGATTTTGCGCAAGCCAAGAGCTTTTACACAGATCCTGTCGGCAGCCATTACAAGGGCGTTGATTTGTTGGAACATCCGCCGAACGGGCAAGGGGCCACCGCGAACCTGATGCTCAATATCCTGAGCCAGTTTGATCTGGCCGCCATGGAGCCTTTCGGGGCACAACGCGCCCATATTGAGGCAGAGGCCACCAAGCTCGCATATGATGCGCGCAACCGCTTTATTGCCGACCCGGACAGCACCACCCGGCTGGAGCACATGCTGAGCATGGAAACCGCCCGCAAACTGGCTGCCTTGATTGATCCCAAACGTGCCATGGCCGCTGCTGCGCCTGTGAGCGAGGCGGTTCACAAGGACACGGTTTATATCACGGTGGTGGACAAAGACCGCATGGCCGTGAGCTTCATCTATTCGATTTTCCATGGGTTCGGCTCGGGTATTGCCAGCGAAAAATTCGGCATTTTGCTACAAAACCGTGGCGCAGGCTTTACGCTCGCGCCAGATCATCCCAACGCATATGGCGCAGGCAAGCGGCCCATGCACACAATCATTCCCGGGATGCTGGCCCAAAAGGATCGGGCGATCATGCCTTTCGGGGTGATGGGTGGGGCGTATCAACCCTGTGGACATGCTCGGTTTGTGACCAATATGCAGGATTTTGGCATGGATGCGCAGAGCGCAATTGATGCGCCACGTTGCTTTGCCGACGGTGATATTTTGAAAGTCGAGAAATCCTACAGCGAGGCCGTGCGCGCAGAGCTGGCCGATATGGGCCATAAGGTTGTTGTGCCCGAGGGGCCTTTGGGCGGCGCGCAAGCCATTCGAATCAGAGACGATGGTGTGCTTGAGGGCGCATCTGATCCGCGCAAAGATGGCGCAGCACTAGGGTATTAAGCATGACGATAACACCTGTGAAAGAGCTCGTGCAGCGGGCCAAGGACGAGATCGAAACACTGAGCCGTGACGAGGTCTGGCGGCTGGCAGAGGCAGGCGAGGCCCTGGTTGTGGATATCCGCGATCCACGCGAGCTGGAGCGTGAGGGGTGCTTTCCCGGAGCGCTTCATGCGCCCAGAGGGATGCTGGAATTCTGGTTTGACCCTGCCAGCCCCTACCACAAAGAGACCTTTGCGACGGAGAAGAAGATCATCCTGTTTTGCGCCGGGGCGTGGCGCTCGGCTTTGGCCACGAAGACGCTTCAGGACATGGGCGCCACAAACGTGGCCGAGATGGACGGCGGCTTCAAGCTCTGGAAGGAAGAGGGGCGACCTCTGGCCTAGCCTGTTTCGAATTGCACTGCGTGCAATCCGACCAATGCGGGGGCTAGCCCCCGCGCCCCCAGGATATTTAGGGAAAGAAAAAGACAGGCGGGCGCTAACCTACTGTTCTAGTTCATCTGGAACTGGAGCGGATATTGGCCGTCCTGGAAGGGGCCGAAGAGATCGGGGATGTCGGGGTGATCGACAGGTTCGCCCGAGTAGTCGGCGACAAGGTTTTGCTCGGAGACATAGGCGACATAGTAGCTCTGATCATTCTCGGCCAGAAGATGATAGAAGGGCTGCTCCTTTTGGGGGCGGCTGTCTTCCGGGATGGCCTCATACCATTCCTCTGTATTGGAAAACTCTGGATCAACATCAAAGACCACCCCGCGAAAGGGGTGTTTCTTGTGACGGACAACTTGCCCGAGGTGGTATTTGGCACGTTTGCGTATCATCATGTCTTCAGCCCCTACCCGAGCAGCTTAACGCTTTCAATGGGGTATTGTCCATTTTTGCGAGGGCCCGCACAGGAAACACTCTGTGAGGCGCTGACCAACAGTTTGGCGCAGCCACGCCACAAACCACGCCATAGAACGGGCAGAAAAGCGCTTGCAGGGTTGTTTTCTGTTTGGGTTTTGGCCGCGATGAGATAGGTTGGCCGAAACAAATAGCGAGGGTCAAATGAGCAGAATCCTTTGCGCTTTTATGATTGTGGCAACTCTGGCAGCCTGTGGCAACGGGAGAGGGACGAGCGCGCCGCGCAGCCTTGACAACGCCTGTGCCCTTTTGAAAGAGCGCCCGACATATTACCGCGCTTTCAAAGCCACCGAACGCAGGCGCGGCGTGCCTGTTCATGTGCAGATGGCCGTCATTTATCAGGAAAGTAAGTTCAAATCCGATGCGCGCACGCCGTTTCGCTATAGTTTGGGTGTGATTCCGCGCGGACGACAATCCAGCGCCTACGGTTATGCGCAAGCACTGGACGGCACCTGGAAAGAGTATCAGCGCAAGGAAGGCAAGCGCATGGCGCGGCGCAACAATATCCGCGATGCGAGCGATTTCATGGGCTATTATATGAACATCAGCCGCGAACGGAACGGGATCTCGCTGCATGATGCGCGCAACCAGTATCTTGCTTACCATGAGGGCCACAGCGGGTTTGCCCGCGGCACTTACCGCAACAAAGCGTGGTTGATGCGTGTTTCCCGGGAGGTTGGACAGCGCGCAGATATGTATAAAGCCCAGCTTGCGAGCTGCCGGCGGCTCCGCTGAGGCGCGGCGCTATCTGTCGCGCTGATCGGTGTTGAGGCCAATGTCAAACAGTGTGTTGGGCATGGCCTCGCCCTTTGTCAGCGGGCCAAGCACAACGGTGGTGCTGCTGCCGCTTTCATTGCGGATCACCCATTGGCGCAGCTCCACGGGGTTGCTTGTGAATTTGAGCTGGATGCTGCCATATTCCGGGTGCTTGGGGTCCTGCGCCGTGAGCAGCGTGGCCGTTCCATCATAGCTGTGGTCTGTCACCATCCTGGCGCGGCCCAGATCAACCTTGCGCGCCAAAATCAGCGAGAGCGGTGTTTTGTTGAGCGGATAACTCTGCGGCCCCTGATTTGTCTTCGGATCAAAAATCGCAACCGTATTGGCGCTGGCCAGAACCAGTGTTTCTTCCGGGGGGTTATACTCAAACCGAATCTTGCCCGGGCGCTTGATGTAAAGCGTGCCGGTTGACAGCGTGCCATCATCATTGACCTGCGTGAAGCTGCTCTTGGCGGTTACCAACCCGTTGAAATAGGCCGACAAGCTATCAAGCGAGAGCTTTTGCGCCATGGCGGGGCTTGTCAGAAGACCCAGCGCCAGAACCGGCGCGAGCAGTAAATGGGTGAACCGTAAAATCATGAAGAGCCTCAAGCTGTATCGTTCTTGCCAATATAGACGTTCAGAATAGAAAAACACCGGCTGTTAAGCGATAACAGGCCGGTGTTTCTTCTGATCCGCAGAAAGCCGCCTATGGCCTCAATGTTGCTCAGGCACAAGGATCTCGCGTTTGCCAACGTGGTTGGCCCCCGAGATCAGCCCTTCTTCCTCCATCTGCTCAACAAGCTTGGCGGCCTTGTTGTAACCAACAGAGAGTTTGCGCTGGATGTAGGAGGTGGAGCACTTGCGATCTTTGATCACAATGGCAACCGCCTGATCGTAGAGCGCATCTTCGCCATCGGTGTTGCCGCCGAGGCCGAGCACTGCGTCGATATCGCCTGCATTGTCATCCGGCGGGCCTTGCACCACACCAGACACATATTCCGGCGGGCCGTAGGCTTTGAGATGGTTGACGATTTCTTCGACTTCCTCATCCGACACAAAGGGGCCATGGCAGCGGGTGATCTTGGCGCCGCCCGCCATGTAGAGCATGTCGCCCATGCCCAGAAGCTGCTCGGCCCCCATTTCGCCCAGAATGGTCCGGCTGTCGATCTTGGAGGTCACCTGGAAACTGATCCGGGTGGGGAAGTTGGCCTTGATTGTGCCGGTGATCACATCAACAGAGGGGCGCTGCGTGGCCATGATGATGTGAATGCCCGAGGCACGCGCCATCTGGGCGAGGCGCTGGATGCAGGCTTCGATCTCTTTGCCCGCGACCATCATCAGGTCGGCCATCTCATCGACGATGACGACGATATATGGCATTTTCTCGGGCACGATCTCTTCGGTTTCAAACACCGGTTCGCCTGTGTCATCGTCAAAGCCGGTCTGGACGGTGCGCGAGAAGGTCTCGCCTTTGGCCAAGGCATCGGCCACGCGGGAGTTGTAGCCGTCGATGTTGCGCACGCCCATTTTTGACATCTTGCGATAGCGCTCTTCCATCTCCCCGACTGTCCATTTCAGGGCGACGACGGCCTTCTTCGGGTCGGTCACAACCGGGGAAAGCAGGTGCGGGATACCGTCATAGACGGAGAGTTCGAGCATCTTCGGGTCAATCATGATCATGCGGCACTCTTCGGGCGTGAGCTTGTAAAGCAGCGAAAGGATCATGGTGTTGATGGCCACAGATTTGCCCGAGCCCGTTGTGCCCGCAATAAGCAGGTGGGGCATTTTGGCAAGGTTGGCGACAATGGGATCACCGCCGATGTCCTTGCCAAGCGCCAATGGCAGCTTGTGGTTGCCATCGCCATATTCGCGGCCGGACAGGATCTCGCGGAAGCCGACCATCTCGCGGTTGTCGTTGGGCAGCTCAATGCCGATGACCGAGCGGCCCGGAACCGTGGAAACACGCGCTGAGAGCGCCGCCATGGAGCGGGCAATATCATCGGCAAGGCCGATCACACGAGACGCTTTGAGGCCAGGCGCCGGCTCCAGCTCATACATTGTCACAACCGGGCCGGGGCGCACCGAAACGATCTCGCCTTTTACGCCGTAATCATCCAACACCGATTCAAGCATCCGTGCGTTTTCTTCCAAAGCCTCATCCGAAAGGTGGTGCCGCTCGATGTGAATCGGATCGGACAACAGCGAGAGCGGAGGCAGCTCATAGGCTGGCCGCCTGTCGTCAAAGGCAAATGCCGGTTCGGCCTCGGCTTTTGCCCGCGCAGAGGGCTGCACTGGCTTTTTGGGCACATGCTGCACCACTTTCTTGGCCTCGGCTGAGGGAATTTTGAAAGCCTGTGCCGTTGGTGTTTCTTCAAGCGGCAGGGGCTCTTCCAGGACCGCGTCTTGCGCGCGGTCAAGCGCTGCGCTGAGCGGCGGCTCCACAGGCAGATCCTGAGTGCTCGCGCCAGACAGCGGCGGCTCGACCCGCTGGCCGGGCTGGGGAGCCGCATCCAGCACCAGAGGCAAGGGGCCATGCCCCCGCCCTTTTGTCAGCGGTGCGGCCGTTGCAGCCTGCACGGAAGGGCGCTGGCGCACACGGGATTTGATAACATCTGCGATCTTGGCTTTGATGCGGTCGTCTGAGGGGGCCTGTGCGGCCTCTTCTGAAGAGAAGCACGGCTCAGACTCGACCAGCTCTGGCTCTGGCAGGCTGGCATGAACCCCCTCAGCCCGCCGGATCAGACTCGGCATCAAGGCACGCAACCCTGTCTTCTCGGACTTGGCCGAGACAAGATCCGCCTCTGTCTGGTAGGGGGCAAATGAAGGCTGGGGGTAGGCCTCTACTTCAAGGCTTTGCGCATCTTCCATGGCCACCAGCTCTGCTGCTTCGGCGCGAGCCAGCGCACGCTGGTCGCGGCGTAGGCGGTTGCGTTCCTGCATGGTCTGGGCGGCTGCGACAGCGCCTGATGCTGTCTTGCCAAGCAGTTTCATCCCGGTGGCATATGTCATGATTGTGCCAATCAGCAAAAACCGGGCGATGTAACGCAGCTCGGGGCGCGTGAAGCCCAATACAAACAGCCCGACACTGACCACAACAGCGCCCAGCACAAGCGACAAGAGCTTGAGGCCAAAGCTTGCTCCCACCGGCAAAAGCCCCAAGAGGCTGCCAAGAACCGTATCGCCAAACAAGCCGCCAAGGCCGAAAGAATGTGTCCAGCTTTCGCCCGGCACCAGCGTGGAGGCGTAGATTGAGAGGATGGCCAGCCAGATCGGTGCGAAAACAAGCCGGCTGACGGCGCGATCTGCTCCGAAGTGCAGCGCAAAACGCGCACCCCAGGCCAGGAGCGCCACGGCAATGCCAAAACCACCCCAACCCACGATCATGAAGAGCGGGGCCGCTATGGCTGCCCCGATACTCCCCATCCAGTTTTGCACAGGGGCATCGGTGGCGGAGAGCCAGGACGGATCATTCGGATTGTAGGAGAGGAACATGGCCGCCGCCGCAAGCGCCGCCACAACCAGCGCAATGCCGAGCAGCTCCTTGCCGCGTTTCTCAATGGCCTCTGCCATGTTGCTATCAAGGAGCGGGTCGCGCCCGCGTGTCTGATATGCCATTTTGCCTCGTCCTCAGCTTTGCAAGCAGCTTTTCAGGCGGATAAGCCCTTGCTGCATTTCTTCTTTTGGGGCCACCATGGCGACCCTGATGTATGTTTTTCCGGGGTTGCGCCCTTCGGTGTCGCGGCTCAGGTAAGCCCCGGGCAAGACACGCACGCCTGTTTCGCGCCAGAGCCGCAGCGCAGCCGTCTCGCCGTCTTCCACCGGAAGCCAGAGAAAAAAGCCGCCTTCCGGGCCTTTGTAGCCTTCAAAGTCAGCCATGATGTCATCGGCAATTTTGTATTTTTCCTGATAGAGCGCCCGGTTTTGCACAACATGCGCCTCATCGCTCCAGGCGCGGGCTGCCACCGCCTGAAGCGGCGTGGGAAGCGGCGCGCCGGCATAGTTGCGCAGCTGTTTCAGGCGGCGGATACTCTCCGGCCCGCCAGCCACAAACCCTGACCGCAAACCTGGGAGATTGGAGCGCTTGGACAGCGAGTGGAAAATCACCACCCGCTCGGGATGTGCCCCCATCTGCGCCGCCACAGCAAGCGCACTGGGAGGTGGGTCATTGCGGTATATCTCGGAATAGCATTCATCAGAAAAAATTTGAAAATCAAACTCTTCCGCCAGTGCAATGAGCTCGCGCAAATAGGCCTGACTGGCCACAGCACCCTGCGGATTGGAGGGCGAGCAAATAAAGGCCGCGGCTGTTTTCTTGAGAATATCCGTAGGCAAACCGGCAAAATCGGGCAGGAACCCGGTGGCGCGGGTGGCGTTTGCAAAAACGGACCGCGCGCCAACTGATGCCGCTGCCACGGCATAGACCTGATAAAACGGATTGGGCATCAGGATATTGGGCCGCGCGCCGGACACTGTTTCAGGCACCAACGCCATACATGCGTTGTAGAGCCCTTCACGAGTGCCATTGAGCGCAAGGATCTGCGTATCGCTGGCGACGGTGATGTTGAAGCGGCGCTTGAGCCAGCCGGAAATGGCAGACAGCAGCTGCTCGCTGCCATCATTGGGCGGATATTTGTTAAACCCCGCAAGATGTGCCGTCAGCTCCTCCCCGACCCAAGCCGGAAACGGGTGCTTTGGCTCACCAATGGTCATATGCACGGTATCACCGCCTGCTGGATGATGATCCAACAGCGCCCGCAGGCGCGGGAACGCATAGGCCGGAAGGTTCGAAAACCGCTCGGGAAACATATTCAGACTGCCTCAATTTCGGGGTCATTGGCGCCCCGTTTGAGATCAAATTACTCAAGCAATGGTGTTTCGTCCAGAAAAACTGTGTAGAGTCAGATAGTTTGTGGCATTTAAGACATGGCCGCCTCGGCCGCCGCTGCAACCCGGAGCAGCTTTTCCTCGCCAAACGCCTTGCCCATCAGAAGAATTCCACAGCTGGGTGTGGCCGTGGGCAGGGTTATGGCACAGAGGCCCAGCAAATTCCCAATTCGCGTATTGCGCAGGGAAAGCAGGTTTTCAGTGATGTAATAGTCGCTATCGCTCAGCAGGCGCGCGGCATCGGGCGGCAGGATCGGGGCACTGGGCAACAGCACAGCATCAAAGCCGGCCACGCGGTCTGCCCAGGTTTTGCGGGCACGGGCCATGGCGCGCCACGCGGCGACATACTCAGCAGCGCCATGGTCTTTGCCCGACCGGAACCGCGCAAGAATTTCGGGAAACATCTTCTCGGGGGCGGCTTCGATCTCGGTTTGCCATGTTCCGTAGGCTTCTGACGTGAAGAGGATGGCAGACAAGGGCATGATTTCGGACACTTCCGGCGCTGCGATATGCGTGATTTCGGCTCCGGCCTGGGCAAGTTTTTCAAGTGCGTTTTCAAACGCTTGGCCGGGCTCTTCCCGCAGATCATCAAAGGCAACCGTTTCCAGGACGGCGAGGCGTGTGCCCGCCAGTGATGCGCTCCGGAGGTCGGCGGCTTGGCCGCCCTCCAGCGCTGCAAGCATCAGCGCGGCATCTTCGACGGTGCGGCAAAGCGGGCCGATTGTATCAAAGCTCTCGCACAGCGGCACAACCCCTTCAAGCGGCAGGCGGCCTGCCGTTGTCTTCAAGCCCACAAGGTCGTTCCAGGCGGCGGGAATGCGGACAGAGCCGCCGGTGTCCGAGCCAATGCCGCAGGCGGCCAGGTTGAATGCCACAGACGCTGCGGCCCCTGAAGACGAGCCTCCCGCAACGGCGGCGGTATCGTTCACGCAGGGGGGGGTGGCGGTGATCGGGTTGAGGCCAAGGCCCGAAAAGGCAAGTTCGCTCATATGGGTTTTGCCAAGGCACACAAGCCCCGCCTGAGTGGCATTTGCGAGGGCCCAGGCATCGGCCTTCGGACGACGGCCCGCAAGCAGGGCAGAGCCGGCTTCTGTGGCCACAGCTGCCGTGTCAAAAAGATCTTTCCAACTGATTGGAACACCGTCAAGCGGGCTGCGGCGCAGCCCTGCTTTGGCGCGTGCGGAAGCGGCCTGAGCCTCTTGGCGCGCGCGCTCTTTGGTAAGGCGCGCATAAATCCGGGGCGCAAGCGGATGTGACTCGATTGCGGCCAGATATTCTTCTGCAAGATCAATAGGATCAATCTCACCTGCGGCAATACCTTGCCCAAGAGACGCCATGCTCATTTCCAGCCAGTTTTGCATTTCGCTGCCCCTTTTTCCTATGTCTGACGCTACGGTAGCGGCGTTCTGTTGCATGGACAATCCCGCTTGGGAGAGCATAGTGGAAACATGACATATGACAGTGATATTGCGATTGTTGGAGGGGGGCTGAACGGCCCGGTGCTGGCGTTGGCCTTGGCTGGACGGGGGCGGCGGGTGTGCATGATCGATGCACAGCCCGAACCCCTGCGCAAAACCGCAAATTTTGATGGGCGCGCCTATGCGCTGGCGCTGGCGTCCATTCGGCTGCTGCAACGGCTTGATCTCTGGAAAGCCGTGTCTGAACACGCCCAGCCCATGCAGGAAATCAAGGCCAGCGACGGCCGTGCAGGCCAGGGGCCGGCTCCTTTTTTCCTGCATTTTGAACGCGGTGAGCTGGAAGAAGGGCCGATGGGCCATATGCTGGAAGACCGCCACTTGCGGCGGGCGCTGTTGGACGCCGTGCAGGCCCATGAGCTGATTGAAACGCGTGAGGGCACTGTCATCTCACAGGAGACCAACGAGAGTGGCGCCTGGCTCACTTTGGCAGACGGCACGGTGCATTCCACGCGGCTGATTGTGGGCGCGGATGGGCGCGCCTCGGGGACAGCAGAGCGGGCGCGAATCAGGCGCACAGGCTGGGACTATGGCCAGACGGCGCTTGTCTGTGCAATTTCGCATGAATTGCCACATTTTGGCATTGCCCATCAATTTTTTATGCCAGAGGGGCCATTGGCAATTTTGCCCCTCCCCGGCCAGCGCTGTTCGATTGTGTGGTCAGAGCGCACAAAGCGGGCAGAAGCGGTTAACGCATTGGCGGATGACGCCTATCTGGAGGTGCTGCGACCGCGGTTTGGAGACTTTCTGGGACAGATCAAACTGGACGGCCAGCGCTATGCCTATCCTCTCAAGCTGACAATCGCAAATTCCTTTATAGATCAGAGGCTTGTGCTTGTCGGAGATGCGGCTCACGGGATGCATCCGATTGCCGGACAGGGGCTGAACGCTGGGCTGCGCGACGTGGCCGCGCTGGCGCATGTGATCGACCATGCCGAAAGACGCGGCGAAGATTTTTCAAGCCAACTTGTGCTGGAGCGCTACCAAGGCTGGCGCCGGTTTGATACGGCCACGCTGGCAGCCAGCACGGACCTAACCAACAAACTGTTTTCAAACGATAATCCGCTGCTGCGCATGGGGCGCGACCTGGGTATGGGGCTGGTCAACGCCCTGCCTGATCTCAAGCGCGGATTCATGCGTGAAGCGGCGGGTTTGAACGGCGATTTGCCGGATCTCATGAAAGCTTGACCCAAATCGTTAACGCGACTCACAGGGGCTGACACCGGGGGGGTGACATGCGTGCACAGAGCGTGCACAAAGCGTGCACCGGCAAAACAGGGTTTTGCGCGCACCCTGCCCTGTAACCGTTGCGCGCGCATAATTTGCGAAATCTTCAGAATTTGAGCCCAAGCGAAAGAGTGGTGCGCATGAAATGCACACCCTACGGAGCGGGCTCAATCTTGAAGTTTGCGAGCCTCGTCAAACAGCATCACGGGGATGCCCTCGCGGATGGGATAGGCGAGATTGGCGGATTTGCTGACCAGCTCTTGCGCCTCTGCGTCATATTCGAGCCGACCTTGGGTCAGCGGGCAAACGAGGGCTTCGAGCATGTGGCGATCAAAGGTCTGGCTTTCGGTCATTGCAGAATATCCTCACCGTCGCCGCCGCTGTGCAGGGCGAATTCGATCAATGTCACGAGGGTTTCGCGACGGGTGGAAAGCGAAGGCGCTTCAAGCAACGCCTGTTTGTCTTCGGGCGTGAAATCAAGCAGCATGGAGAGCGAGTTGATCAACAGCTCGTCGTCGGCATCTTGCAGCGTGTCCCAATCGGTGTTGAGGCCCTTGGCGGAAAAGAACCGCTCCAGCAGCGCGAGGAACTTGCTGCGGTCAAAGGCAGGGTCATGCTCTTCCGGGCCCATATCGGCGGCAAAGCCCTCCCAGCTGACTTGTGCCCGCCGGTAAGGGGTAAAACCCTCGACCTCGGCCGAAACCCGATAGCGCGACAGCCCCGTAAGGGTAATCATGTAGCGGCCATCCTCTGTTTCGCTGAACTGGGTGATGCGGCCTGCGCAGCCAATGCTCATGAGCGCGGTTTCGCTGCGGTGCAGGCCGGTGTCGGGCTGGACCATGCCAATCAGCCGCTCGGGCGTCTTGAGGGCATCTTCAACCAGCGAAAGATAGCGCGGTTCAAAGATGTGCAGCGGCATGTTGGAGCGCGGCAGAAGCAATGCGCCCGGAAGCGGGAAGACCGGAATGACGCTGGGAAGATCTTTGAATTTGCGCATGGCCGGCTCAGACCAGGATCATCGAGCCGAGCTTGCGGCGGCCAGCCAGCGCGATCGGGTCTTGTGGGGGAAGAGCGTCAAAGATCGTGAAGAGCTGGGCTTTGGCGGCGCCCTCGTTCCACGCGCGGTCGCGGCGGAACAGCTCCAACAGCTGGGTGACAGCCTCGGCGACATCCCCGGCGGCTTGCAGGGCATTCGCATAGTCAAAGCGCGCCTGATGATCATCCGGCGCAGCTTCGCAGGCGGCTTGCAGCTCGGCCACGGGGCCGGCGTTGGCCGCCTGTTTGGCCAGCTCGAGCTGGGCGTGGGCGGCCTCAAGCTCGGGCGCAGCGCTGATCTCGGCGGGGGCACCGTTGAGCGTGGCTTCGGCACCTGAAA
Source organism: uncultured Lentibacter sp. (assembly GCF_937123735.1). Taxonomy (GTDB): domain Bacteria; phylum Pseudomonadota; class Alphaproteobacteria; order Rhodobacterales; family Rhodobacteraceae; genus Lentibacter. Next base: position 18,859 of record NZ_CAKZKL010000044.1, on the reverse strand, counting down.
GATCATCGAGCGCGATGTAGGCGCGCACGAGGCCGCCGTAGGCTGCGGCGTGATTTGGCTCTTCTTCAAGGATGGCGGCGAAAGTCTGGGCCGCATCGGCGGCGGCGCCCTCGGTGAGCATTTCTTCGGCGGCGGCGACAGCCTCATCAAGCCCGCCAGAGGCATCGCCGCCTGCGGCATCGACGATACGCTTCACGAAGGCGTCAAGCTCGGAGGCGGGAACCGCACCCTGGAACATATCCACAGGGCGGCCCTGGTAAAAGCCGACCACGGTGGGAATGGACTGGATGGGCAGGCCCTGCTGGGCGAGCATCTGGGCGAGGCGCTGCTCCTGATCGACATCCACCTTGGCCATTTTGACCGCGCCCTTGGCCTTTTTCACCGCGTCTTCGAGCATGGGGCCGAGGGTTTTGCAGGGGCCGCACCACGGGGCCCAGAAATCGACAATCACCGGCGTTTCCATCGAGCCTTCGACCACCTCTTTCATGAAGGTGGCTTCGGTGACATCGAAGATGAGATTGTCGGTTGCGGGTTGAGACAGGTTGAGGTCCATCGGGCGGCTCCTTGGAAAATCGTGTTGCCTTACATGTGAGGGATGCAGCGCGCGCTTGCAAGGGGGGCGGGCTTCATACGCGGTTTTGCGGGGTGTAGTTTTGGGCTGGGGAGGCGGTCTACTGCACCAAGCCGGTTAACAGCCGCGTAGCGGCCCGGCCATCGTCAGCCCCTCCCTTGGGCTGGCGATGACCGCCCGCTAAATATCAAACGTCGCAAACACCGGCGCGTGATCAGATGGCTGTTCCCAGCCGCGGGCGGCGCGCAGGATGCGGGAGCCGTGGGCGGCGGAGGAGATGTCAGGGGTGGCCCAGACGTGGTCAAGGCGGCGGCCTTTGTCGGCTTCGTCCCAGTCGCGGGCGCGGTAGGACCACCAGCTGTAGAGGTTGCCTTCGGGGATGTCTTGGCGTGTGACATCGACCCAGCGGCCAGCGTCTTGTGTTTGGGCGAGGTGCTCGACCTCGATGGGGGTGTGGCTGACCACCTTCAGAAGTTTCTTATGGTCCCAGACATCATCTTCGCGCGGGGCGATGTTCAAATCGCCCACGAGGATCGCCTTTTCGGGGCGCTCGGCGTGGAAGGCATCGCGCATCTGGGTGAGGTAATCGAGCTTCTGGCCGAACTTTTCGTTCACTTCTCGATTGGCCACATCGCCGCCTGCGGGGACGTAGAAATTGTGAATGGTCACGCCGTTTTCAAGCTTGCCCGCGATATGGCGGGCGTGGCCGAGCTGGGCGTAGTCTTCTGCGCCGGCCTCGACCATGGGGATCTTGGACAGGATCGCGACGCCGTTGTAACCCTTCTGGCCGCGCGCGACCATGTGCTCGTAACCCAACGCGCGGAAGCCTTCGAGGGGGATTTTGTCGACCGGGCTTTTGCACTCTTGCAGGCAGAGCACATCGGGGGCCTCCTCCTCAAGCAGCTTGAGCACCAAAGGCTCGCGCAGGCGCACGGAGTTGATATTCCAGGTGGCGAGGGTGAACGGCATGGGGGGCTCCTGCTTGGGTGAAGCCATGATCTAGCACAACACGGGGGGGCAGGGAATCGGCTATTGCAAGGGGGCATTGGTGAGGAGACAGGCATGGCGAAGGGCCCAGCGGCGCACCCCGAAATGCGCCATTATGTGAACCGCAGCGGCTGGCTGCGCGCGGCGGTTTTGGGCGCGAATGACGGAATCGTCTCGGTTTCGGCGTTGATTGTCGGGGTGGCGGCGGCGGAGCCTGATGCGCGCACCATTTTCCTTGCGGGCTTTGCCGGGCTTGTGGCCGGGGCGCTTTCCATGGCGGCGGGGGAGATTGTTTCGGTTTCCTCGCAGGCGGACATTGAAAAGGCCGACATGCAGCGCGAGATCGTGGCGCTGGAACAGAACCCCGAGGCGGAGGCAGAGGAGCTGGCGCAGATCTATGAGGCGCGGGGGCTTGCGCCAAAAACCGCGCAGCAGGTGGCCCATGAGCTGAGCGCGCATGACGCGCTGGGGGCGCATATGCGCGACGAGCTGGGGCTTTCGGAGGTCCATGCGGCGCGGCCCTTTCAGGCAGCGTTTGCCTCGGGTGTGACCTTCAGCGTGGCGGCGGCTGTGCCGCTTGTGGCCGCTGTGCTTGCACCTGTGGGCTGGATCATTGTGACGGTGCTTTGTGTCACCGTGCTGGCGCTGGCCGCACTGGGCGCTTTGGGCGCGCTGGCCGGCGGTGCACCCAAGCTGCCCGCTGTGGTGCGGGTGGTGGGCTGGGGCGTGTTTGCCATGGCTGTCACAGCGCTCTTGGGCCGCCTGTTTGATGTGGTTGTCTAAAGTGTTTTGTCTGCGGTGTGGGCTTGCAGGGATCGAATTTGGCTGCGCCAAATCCGACCCGCTGGGGGCGCTGCCCCCAGACCCCCGAGGTATTTTGACCAGAAGAAGCCGACTGTGAAACCTGCTCTGGGGAAGAAAAAAAGGCCGAGCACAAAGCTCGGCCGAAGTCCAACAGGGAGGTGCATATGATGACCCGCATATGCGACGGGATGTTTAACTTGTATTGTCGACTTTGGTATACATCTTTGATTCAGATCAAGTTGCGCGAAAATCGCATTATGAGACCAGTCTATAGCCACCTGACTCTGTGACAAGCAGGCGGGCGTTGGAGGGATCGGGCTCTATTTTCTGCCGGAGGCGGTAAATATGGGTTTCCAATGTGTGGGTTGTCACCCCGGCGTTGTAACCCCAGACCTCGTGCAGCAGCACATCGCGCGGCACGACCCCTTCGCTGGCGCGATACAGAAATTTGAGGATATTTGTTTCTTTTTCGGTGAGGCGGATTTTCTTGTCGTCCTCGGTGACCAGCATTTTCATGGCTGGTTTGAAAGTATAGGGCCCAAGGGTGAAAACCGCATCTTCGCTTTGCTCGTGCTGGCGCAGCTGGGCGCGGATACGGGCCAGAAGCACCGGAAATTTGAACGGCTTTGTGACATAGTCATTTGCGCCCGCATCAAGACCGAGGATTGTGTCGGCGTCGCTGTCATGGCCGGTGAGCATGAGCACGGGCGATTTGACGCCTTGTTTGCGCATAAGGCGGCAGAGCTCGCGGCCATCGGTATCCGGCAGGCCGACATCAAGGATGACAAGATCAAACAGGCCCTCTTTGGTTTTCTGCATGGCCCCGGCCCCGCTGTCGGCCTCGAAGACGTCGAAATCCTCGGTCATCACCAGCTGTTCGCTGAGAGCTTCGCGCAGGTCGTCGTCGTCATCGACCAGCAGTATTTTCTTGAGTTGTGCCATAACGGCCTCCCGAAGTTGCCTTGGGTTTAAGGTAGGGTCGATCACGGCGCTGACAAGTTTTGTAGCAAGCTTTCACGCGCTCGTGTAGGCCGGTGTGTTTTTGTTTCAATTCCGCACAAGGATTGCGTAAGGGTGAGGCATGAAATTTGGTCCAGACATAAACGAGACATTGGCCCGCGCGCGGGCAGATTTGCGGATTGGCGTCCCGGTTGTGCTGCGCAGCGCAGAGAGCGCGGCGCTGGTGATGGCGGCTGAAACCGCAGACACCGCCCGGCTTGCCGCCATGCAGGCAAGCGGTATGCACCCTGTGCTGGCGATTACGGCGCGCCGGGCTGAAACGCTGAAGGCAAGAGCCTATGACGGCGATCTGGCGCGCATAGAGCTGCCTGAGAGCACGGATTTGCGCTGGGTGGCGGCTGTGGCCGACCCCAAGGATGACTTGAAACACCCGATGAAAGGGCCCCTGCGCTCTGTGCGCACCGGCGATGCCGGGCTGCACCGGCTCGCGCTGATGCTGTGCAAGGCCGCAAGGCTTTTGCCGGCGGCGCTGGTTGGCGCGCTCAGCCAGCCCGAGGCCTTTGCAGCCGCAGAGCAGCTGACGGTGGTGGACGCCGCCCAAGCGCAGGCTGTGATGGATCTTTCCGCCGAGCTTCAGGAAATTGTTGCAGCGCGGGTGCCCATCGAGGTGGCGGAAAACACGCGGCTGCATGTGTTTCGCCCCGAGGACGGGAGCGAGGAGCATTATGCCATCGAGATTGGCCGGCCCGACCGCGACAAGCCCGTGCTGGCGCGGCTGCATTCGGCCTGTTTTACGGGCGATCTGATGGGATCGCTCAAATGCGATTGCGGGCCGCAACTGCGCGGCGCGCTGGCGCAGATGGGTGACGAGGGCGCAGGGATTTTACTCTATCTCAACCAGGAGGGGCGCGGGATCGGGCTTGCCAACAAGATGCGCGCCTATGCCTTGCAAGACCAGGGCTTTGACACGGTAGAGGCCAACCACCGGCTTGGTTTTGAGGACGATGAGCGCGATTTCAGGGTGGGATCCGGGCTGCTGAAGGGGCTGGGGTTTGCGCAAATCCGGCTGATGACAAACAACCCCGCCAAGATTGCCATGATGGAAAAAACCGGCGTGGCGGTTGTGGAGCGGGTGCCATTGGTGGTGGGCGAAAACAGGCACAACCACGGGTATCTCAAGGTCAAGGCGGCCAAATCGGGGCATTTGCTGTGAGTGTGGATGATATGACGCTGTCGCCCACGGGGCTGCGGTTTGCGAAGCGGCGTTTGCCCTGTGTGATTGGCAAGGGTGGCAAGCGGGCAGACAAACGCGAGGGCGATGGGGCGACGCCTGTGGGAGTGCACCGGATTGTCGGGATGCTTTACCGGCCGGATCGTATGGTGCAGCCGCGCAGTTGGGCGGAGCCGATTGGCCCGCGCGACTTGTGGTCGGATGCCAGCGGGGACGCTGCCTATAACCAGCATGTGCGCGCACCTTATGGGCAAAGCCACGAGCGGCTCAGGCGGGCCGACCCGCTTTATGACCTTGTGCTGGTGACAGACTGGAACTGGCCAAAGGCCGAGGCGGGCAAAGGCTCGGCCATATTTTTGCATCAGTGGCGGCGGGCGGGCTATCCGACGGAGGGCTGTGTGGCCTTTGCGCGGGAAGATTTGCACTGGATCGCGGCGCGGGTGGAGATTGGCACGCGGCTTGTGGTGCGCTGAGGTTTTGCGCTTTGGCTTCGCCAAATCGCGGTGGCGGGGGCCAGCCCCCGCACCCCCAAGCAGTTTGCGCAGCAAAGGCGATGACCGATAGAGCGCACTTGTTGCGCGGTTGATCTGGGATATTTGTGGAAAGAAAAAAGGATGGGCCCTTTTGAGATAATCTTTAGGGGTATTTTTTGGCGGCTATGGCTTTGGCGAGGATTTTGCTGCCGCCTTTGGCTGTGGCTGTCCATTGGTAGGTGCGGCGGCGCATGGGCGCACTCCTTAAAATACCAAAGAGTCGTCGCATGATTTAGCGCTTGTGGGCGACAAAATAGGCGATGGAGCCGAGGGCGAGGCCCCAGACCGCACCGCTGAGACCCAGAAGCGTGACGCCAGAGGCTGTTGTGAGAAAGGTGATGGCGGCGGCTTCGCGCGCCTTGGGCTCTGTCAGGGCGAGGTTGGCGGAGTTGGCGAAGACACCGAGCAGGGCGAGGCCTGCGAGCACCTCAAGGGTTTGGGGCGGAGCGGCGGCGGCCACGGCGATGATGAGCGCGGCGAAGAGGCCGAAGGCGCAGTAGAAGAGGCCCGCCATGACGGCGGAGAGGTAGCGCTTTTGCGGATCGGGGTGCGAGTCTGGCCCGGCGCAGAGGGACGAGGTGATGGCGGCGAGGCAGGTTTGCGGCGCGCCGAACGGGGCGGAGGCGAGGCTGGCGAGACCCACGGCAGAGAGAAAGCCGCGCGGGCGGGGCGGATAGCCTTCGCCGCGCAGCACGGCCATGCCGGGGCTGTTCTGGGTGGCCATTGTGATGATGAACAGCGGCAGTGCGAGGGAGAAGGCGCTCGTGAGGGAAAAGGCCGGCGTGGTGAGCACGGGTGCGGCAAGCAGGGCCTCGCGCAGGGGCACACCTGCGGGCCAGAGTGTGAGTGCCAGCGCCATGAGCACAGCGGCGGGCACGGCGAAGAGGCGCGAGAGCTGGCCCGCCAAGAACCATGTGAGCAGGATGGGCACGGCCGTGGCCGGCGCTGTGGCGAGCGCAAGGAAGGGCTGGGCGCAGATATGCACGAGGACGCCTGCGAGCAGGGCGTGGGCCAGCGGCAGGGGCACATTGGCCGCCAGTTGGCGCAGGGGGCGGTAGAGGCCCGCGAGCACGGTGAGCGCCCCTGCGAGGAGGAACGCGCCCACCGCCTCGGCAAAGCCCCCCGCTGGCGCGACGGAAACGGCGAGGAAGGCCGCCCCGGGTGTGGACCAAGCCACGGAGGCGGGCTGGCGCGACACGAGGCTGATCACAATCGCCGTGAGCCCCATGGAAAGCGCGGCGGCCATGAGGCCAGAGCTGGCTTGCGCGGGGCTTGCGCCCATGGCGGCGAGGCCTTGCAGCACGATGGGAAAGGAGCTGAAAAACCCCACCACAGCCACAACCAGCCCCGTGGACACCGTTTGCAGCGGTGGTAGGGTCACAATTCGTAGGCCCGCGCACCGAAGATGGCGGAGCCGACGCGCACATGGGTTGCGCCCAGCGCGATGGCGCTTTCAAAGTCGCCGCTCATGCCCATGGAGAGGCCTGTGAGCCCGTTGCGCGCGGCGATTTTGGCGAGCAGAGCGAAATGCAGGCTTGGCTCCTCATCGACCGGCGGGATGCACATCAGCCCCACCACCGGCAAATCGCGTGCGCGGCACTCGGCGATGAAGCTGTCGGCCTCGGCGGGGAGGACGCCGGCTTTTTGCGGCTCTTCGCCGGTGTTGACCTGCACGAACACCTCGGGGCAGTGGCCCATTTCTTGCGCGAGGCGGGCAAAGGCTGTGGCGAGCTTCATACGGTCGAGCGTGTGGATAGCGTCAAACAGCTCAAAGGCCTGGCGTGCCTTGTTGGTCTGAAGCGGGCCAATGAGGTGCACCTCTGTCCCGTCAAAGCGCTCCCGGAAGCCGGGCCATTTGCCCGCCGCTTCTTGCACCCGGTTTTCGCCAAACAGCCTGTGGCCTTCACTCAACACGGCTTCAACCCGCGCGTCGGGCTGCACTTTGCTGACGGCGATGAGCTTGACAGAGCCAGCGGGGCGGTTTGCGGCGGCCTCGGCCTTGGTGATGCGGGCGGTGATTTCGGATAGGGACATGGGGCGCTCCTGTGTGGGCGCGTTGCGGCGCAAACCGTAAAATTTGAACAAACTTCTCATAAAATACCATGCGAATATTTTACGAGATTTTTGAGGTCAAATGACCGGGCCGCTTTGCAACGCTTTTGGACAAATAACAGCAGGCAGGCGCAAAAGAAAAGGGCAGGCACGAGGCCTGCCCTTAACTAAAGGGTTGCTCAGCTTCTAAGATTAGAAGTTGAAGCGAACACCGAAGTCAGCATATGTCTCGCCGTCGAACTTACGAGCCACACCACCGCGCAGCGATGTGCCGCCACCGAGGTCGTGGTTGAAGTCGAGGCCCATGCTGTCGTCTGAACCTTGGTCAGCATAGTAGAACTCAACGTTTGTGGCCGCACCAACGTCCATGCCACCTGACAGAACAAGACGGTCATCACCGGCATTTGTTTCTGCATAGGCAAGGCCAACTTTGGCCGGGCCAACTGTTCCGCCAACTGTGACAGTGTATTCTACGTCTGCTGCGGCTGTTGAGTCTTGATAACCCAGAGCAACTGTCCAGCCGCTGAATGTGTATGCACCATAAAGGGCGATACGATCATTGGTGTCAGAAGCAGAAATATGTGCTGACAGATCACCCGCAGAATACATCACTTCGATGCCGTTTGCACCTGAAGAGCCGTTGCCTGTTGATGAGTAAGCGTCTGCACCGCCAACGCCGTAGGCTGTGTATTCATAGCCCAGACCTGTGAGGCCGAGGTCGATTGGATACTGGCCAGGCATGCTTTCGATTGCGCCGAAGATGTTGCCAACGCCAACTTCAAGGCCACCTGATTTCGCTGAGAAACGGATGCCGTTGAAGCCGTTGGGGGCTGAACCTTCAGCTGTCTGCATACGCGCGCGCGCGCCGAATGTTACGCCGGCATCTGATTCCGCTGTGGCGTCAACTGTCAGACGCATACGCGATGTGATGTCTGTGCTGGATGCTGCGCCATCATAATAAACGCCAAAGCGGCCGTAGCCGCCCATTGAGATTTCGGCCGCAGCAACGGAAGCTGTCGCAACCAGAGCTGTCGTAGCGAAAAGACTATTGTTAGCGCGTTATTAGTGAAGTGGGATTACCGTATGCAACCACGTTGCTAGACAAACGCTCCAGCAACATGACCATGAAAACGCGCAAACTGCCTTATTTTTGGCAGAAGGAGCACCAATGATACCTTTCTTCAACCGCTCACACACCGCTGATCTCGACAAGAGTAGCGCGGGAGTCAAGCTGAGCCTAAACCAGTTCTTTGATGATGTGTATTTTCCCCACGCCAAGGCCACCAAAAAACAGCCCCACCATGACTGGAGCATCTTCAACAAGCACATCCGCAACAGCCTTGGCCGCCACCAGCTTGATGAGCTTCTGAACCCCATTCTTGATGTCTGGGTGCGTGAACAGACCATAGCAGGCTACCAGCGCAGCACCATTAACAAACATATCCATCTGATGAACAGAATGCTCAGCCTCGCACGGCATTGGGGCTATATCGTTAACCACAACCCCCAGCAGCAAAATATCAAACGCCTCTCCATGGGCGACTATACCCAGCGGTTCCTCAGCGCCGAGGAGATCGAACGCTTGCTCAAGGCCTGCCGCGCAAGCCAGCACCCGTTTCTCTATCTCTTCGTGCGGTTTTTGCTGCTCACAGGCGCGCGCAAGGGCGAGGCCCGCATGGCCCGCTGGGCTGATGTTGATTTTGAGAAACGGATCTGGACCGTGCCACGCAGCAAGAACGGCCGCTCCCGGCGGATTGTTCTCAGCAACGCCGCCATGGAAGTGCTGCGCGACATCCGCAAGAAATCCGATCAGATGCTGTTGCCCAGCGAGGCCGATAATTTTCTCTTCACAAACCCCGCCACGCTCACCGCCTATCAAAGCTTTTATGCCGCGTGGTTTGTGGCCCGTGACCTTGCCGGGCTGAGCGATCTGCGCATCCACGATTTGCGCCACACGTTCGCCAGCCTGTTGATCAACAAGGGGGTCAGCCTCTATGAGGTGCAAACCCTGCTGGGCCACAGCTCTGTCCAGATGACCCAACGCTACGCCCACCTTGCGCCCGACCTGTTGCAAAACCGGACAGAAATCGTCGGCGGGATCGTCGGAGGCGGCCATTTTTAACAAAAAAGGCGGGGCCCCAAAGCCTCGCCGCACCCCCCTTTGGGGCTGACAGCACCCCCACAAACCGCTAAGACCCCCCCAGCGGCCCCGTGGCTCAACTGGATAGAGCAGCCCCCTCCTAAGGGGCAGGTTGCAGGTTCGAATCCTGCCGGGGTCGCCAAGGCGGGCGGCGAGGGATAGCGGATCGGTGGCGGTGGGTTAGGTTAGGATCGTGCTGGTAAAATCGCCGCGCAGGGCGCATTCGAGAAGTTCCAGGTTCTGCGAGCACTCTGTGTAGCGTGCCGCCATGTTCGGCGGCAGCACAAAGGCGTCACCGGCTTGTAAGGTCCGCGGCTCCTGACCCTCGGCGTGTAGCACCATTTCCCCCTCCATCACGAAGGTGAAGTGAATATCCGCATCTGTGCGCGTCGCGGGTGGTTCCCCGCCCTCATAGCGCACAATCTGGATCCCGGCGACGCCCTTGGTGCCCTCGCAGATCCCCGTTTCACGGCAGATAAACCCGGGCACACGGAACGGCTGCCAAGTGGCGCCGTCTTTCACGTGATGCACAAAGCGCTGGCCCTGCCATTCGCGCGCTGGGTCACCCGTGCCGTTGGGCAGGGTAAACTCGTGGTCAATCGTCGTCACATGGTCAGCCGGCACGCCGATCTCGATCACTTCAATATCCGCTGAAGCATGGCAGACCCGGTGGCGGATTTCGGGTGGCTGGATCACACAATCCCCCGCATGAAGCCGCATCATATCGCCTTGGTCCTCATAGAGCACGTCCACCCAGCCTTTGTAGCAAAAGATCAGCTGGAAGCCGACCGTGTGGTAATGCACCATATCCGGCACATCCCCACCACCCGGAACCCGGATGTGACTGGCGATGATCGCCCCGCCAAGCCGTGTGGGCAGCAGATCGCGGTAGTTCATCCCGGCACGGCCAATCACCCAAGGGGCGCTGTCACGCAGGCGGCGCACGTCAAACATATGCTCAGTCGCCGGCACCACCATGGGCGGATTGAGTTCAGCAATCTCGACTTGGGTGCCGTTGGGTGCGGTCAGGCTGCGCGCACCGCCAGCAAAACCATCAGGGTCATCGGTCAGAATACGCAGCGTGCCGGCAGACTCGCTGGCACCGGTTTCAAGCCGCAGCCGCAGCCCATGCCCGGAAAGCACCGCCACTCGCGGGTCATCGGCGGGGAAAATCTCGTCGAGCCGCATTCCCAGAACTTTGGTGTAAAACGGCAGATCATCCCTCAGCGCATCTGTCGGCAGGCGAATTTCAGCACGGATGTCGCTCATGCGGCCAGCCTGGCGCGCGCCGCTTTGAAGCTCTCGCGCGCCCGAATGCGTTTGGCATATGCATCAATCTTCTCAGAGCCATGTTCAAATTTTGCGCTCACGGCCCAGTTGAGGCAATGCAACAGCAGGAAATCCGCAATCGTAATCTCCTCACCCTGCAAATAAGGCCCCTCCATGCGCTCGGCGATCCGGGCCACATTGCGTTTGAACTCCCATTTGAGCGAGTCCTTGACCTCGGGCACACGTTGCGCTTCCGGCAGGATGAACGAGTGCCGCGCACCGGCCCAAAGCACCGCATCCACCTCATCGAGGATCTGGTGAAACCAACCATCCTGCTTGGCGCGCGCTATTGTGCCGGCTGGGTGGGTAAACTGGCCATGCTTATCGGCCAGAAAGGTCATGATCGCCGAAGAGTCGGTGAGAATTTCCCCCGCCACCTTGAGGGCTGGCACCTTGCCTGAGGGGTTTACCGCCAAAAGCTCCGGCGCATGAGGCTTCAGATCATGGTGGGTAAACGCCACACCCATTTCATCCAGCAACCAAATCACCCGGAACGCTCGGCTGGCAATGCCTCCAAAGACTTCATACATGGCTTTCTCTCCCTTGTTCGCAAGTCAGGTGACATCAAACTGAAAGAAGCTTCAAGAGCCAAACGCCGGAGGGTGGATGTTCCCCCACCAAGCCGTGCCCTCGTAGGGTGCGCATTCACTGCGCACCATCACCTACCGCCGCGCTGCAAGTCCTGCGAGGCGGATCAGCGTGCGCTCGACCAGCGCCATTTGCGGTGCGGTTTGCCCCGCGCTGCGCAGCTGCAAATCCGTCTCTATAAGGTAGCTTAGAGCCTGTTCCAGCTTTGCCGCGCCCCAGCCTTGCGCCTGTTTGAGCATCCTGTCGCGCCGCGGTCCAAAGATCGGTGGGCGCAGCCGTGCAATGCCCTGGCTTGCGCCCGCAGGGTCGCTTGCCACCGCATAGAGCGCCTTGAAATGCCGCGTGGCACCAATCACCAGCCCCACAGGCTGCACGCCTTGCGCCTTGAGCTTGGACAGCACAGGGTGGATCTCGCCCATCTTGCCCTCGGCCATGATGTTGAGCAGATCATCCAGCGCTGCCTCGGTGCTCTGCGGCGCGCAAGCCTCGATATCGGCACTGCTCACCTCGCTGGGGTCGCCGTGTTTGTAGAGCGCGAGTTTCTCGATGGTCTGGCGAAAGTCTCCCGGGCCCAGCTCGCGGCTCAGCGCCGTGAGGTCGCTCATGGCGTCCCGACTCAGCTGCGCCAGCCCGCCCTCCGCCAGCATCGCATCAATCTCATCGCGGCCAGGCGGATCGTCATAAAGCCCCACGGCATAGGCATTCCTATGCGCCTCAAACGCCTTGCGCAGTTTGGAGGTGGCTTTGAGCTGCCCTGCGGTCACAATAATCTGCGCATCCCCCTCAGCCCAATCTTCCAAAGCCGCCAAAATAGCGGGGGCAGCGGTGTCATTGGCCTCTTCCACAAACGCCACACGCGGCCCCGGAAAAAAGCTCACCGCCTTCACAGCGTCCAGCAAGGCAGCGGGGTCTTTGCGCAGGTCTCCTCCGGCAAGGCGGGTCAGGCGCATTTCCTCATCGCCCTTGGGGCCGATCAGGGCCTTGATCACCTCTTGCCGCTTCAGCGCAACCCGCATGGCATCGGCACCATAAATTAATAGACCTGTGCGCCGTGGGTCCGGCTTTTTGAAATAGCCGTTCGCCTCGCGCCCGCCCAGTTTCATATGGCGGCCTCACGCGGCATGGCCATCAGCTGCATCACAATCTGGTCACCGAGGATAACCATCAGCCTGTCTTGCGCATCGGTTTGAGCGGCGCGGGTCGCGGCGGTGCTGCCGGTGGTCGAGTAGCCAACAAAGCTCTGTGCCACACCACTTGTGAGCACTTTGCCTGTTTCCCGGCTGCGCACCGCATAGGTGGCCTTGCCCAACAGGTTGATCCGTGTGGCCACATTGTCCTCCGAAATCGCCATGCGCTCCGGAGTGAGCTCAATGGCCACCGACATCCCGAAACGGGGCTGGGCGCCCCGCCCCAACCGCTCTTCAAGATGGCGCACCAGCAAGTAGCCCGCACGGTCGCGGGGCGGATCAATTTCGATCGCCCCCAACAAGGCGCGCGCCTCGCTTTCGGGCGCGTAGACCGGCGCAAAGCCGCATCCGCCCAGCATCGCCAGGGCGCCCAGCATCACAGCTCTTCTGTCAAGCGACCACATTCACAATCCGCCCCGGCACAACAATCACCTTCTTGGGCGTGGCCCCGTCCAGTGTCTTGATGACAGCTTCATGCGCGAGCGCCAGTTTTTCAACCTCGGCTTTGTCCATATCCTTGGGCACGCTGATTTCCGCGCGCCGCTTGCCATTGATCTGAATCGGCAAGATGACTTCATCATCCACCAGCATCGCCTCGTCTGCCTTGGGCCATGGCGCAAGTGTGCAAAGCCCCTCGCCGCCCAGTTTTTCCCAGACAGCCTCAGAGAGATGCGGCGTCATCGGGCTCATCAGCTGCGCCAGAACCATCGCCGCTTGCCGCTTGGCTGCGCCGCCGGCTTTCGATTTGCCCAAGGCATTGGTAAAGCCGTAAAGCTTCGCAATCGCGGCGTTAAAGCCAAAGCTTTCAACCCCCATCGTCACATCATGGATCGCCTTGTGCATCTCACGCAGAAGCGCTGTGTCATCGGCCGCGCTGCCCGTGGCCTGCGCGTCAATTTCGCTGGCAATCCGGTAAACACGCCCAAGGTGCTTATGCGCCGCCTCAGCGCCCGAGGCTGTCCACTCCACATCTCGCTCGGGCGGGGAGTCCGAGAGCACAAACCACCGCGCCGTATCCGCGCCATAGCCTTCAATGATGTGCAGAGGGTTCACCACGTTGTTCTTGGATTTTGACATCTTGGCCGAAGGCACAATCTCGGCCTCGCGCCCGTCTTCCAAAAGCGCCTTGCCGTCCTTCAGCGTCACTTCCTCAGGGTAGTGATACACAGGCCGCCCGTCGGCACCCTCGGTCTTGTAAATAGCGTGCGTCACCATCCCTTGGGTGAACAGTGCGTCAAACGGCTCTTTCGCACTCTCCGGCAAATGCCCGCAAATCTGCATCGCCCGCGCAAAGAAGCGCGCATAGAGCAGGTGCAAAATCGCGTGTTCCACCCCGCCGATATACTGGTCCACATTCATCCAGTATTTGGCGTCTTCCATATTTGTCGGCGTTTCGGCCCGTGGCGCCGTAAAGCGGGCAAAATACCACGAGCTGTCCACGAATGTATCCATTGTATCGGTCTCGCGCTTGGCCGCCTTGCCACAAGAGGGGCAGGGCACATCGCGCCATGTCGGGTGGCGGTCAAGCGGGTTGCCCGGCACGTCAAATGTCACATCATCGGGCAAAACAACCGGCAGATTTTCTTTCTTCTCCGGAACAACGCCACAAGCCTCACAATGCACCACAGGAATGGGGCAACCCCAATAGCGCTGGCGCGAAAGCCCCCAGTCGCGCAGGCGGAACTTGGTCACACCCTCGCCCAGCCCCTTGGCTTCCATAAAGTCGATCGTGGCGTTGATCGCCTCTTCTCCCGTGGCTTCTTCAAGCCCGGCAAAGTGGTTCACCCAGCGCACTTTCTCGGATTTGGCAGGCACAAAGGCCACTTTGCCAACAGGTGTGTCGTCATCCAGCGCAAAGAAGGTGTCGATCACCGGCAAATCATACTTGCGGCAGAAATCAAGGTCGCGCTGGTCATGGGCAGGGCAGCCAAAAATTGCGCCTGTGCCATAATCCATCAGAATAAAGTTGGCGATCCAGACAGGCAGCTCTTCGCCCGTCAGCGGATGTTTCACCTTGATGCCCGTGTCAAAGCCCAGCTTCTCGGCGGTCTCGATGGCCTCTTCCGTCGTGCCGCCCTTGCGCGCGTCCGCAAGGAAGGCATCCACAGCCGCATCTCCCTCCATTGCCTTGGCAATCGGATGATCCGGCGAAATCCCGACAAAGCTCGCGCCGTTCAGCGTATCAGGCCGCGTTGTATAAACAGTGATCGGCTCCCCGCCATCCGCGCGCTCAAAAGCAAACTGCAAACCGCGAGACTTGCCAATCCAGTTGGCCTGCATGAGCTTCACCTTGGCAGGCCAGTTATCAAGCCCGTCCAGCGCCCCCAGAAGTTCATCCGCCATGTCGGAGATCTTGAAGAACCACTGCGTCAGCTCCTTGCGCTCCACAAGCGCGCCCGAGCGCCAGCCGCGCCCACCTTCGACCTGCTCGTTCGCCAGAACGGTCATGTCCACAGGGTCCCAGTTCACAACCGCGTTCTTGCGATAGACCAGCCCCTTGTCGAGAAAATCAAGGAAAAGCGCCTGCTGCTGCCCGTAATACTCGGGGTCACAGGTCGCAAACATGCGACTCCAGTCGAGCGAGAGGCCCAAAGGCTTCATCTGCTCGACCATGTCGTCGATGTTGTTGTAGGTCCAGGTCTTCGGATGCCCGCCAATCGCCATTGCAGCGTTTTCGGCCGGCATCCCGAAAGCGTCAAAGCCCATCGGGTGGAGCACATTATGCCCCGTCGCAAGCTTGTAGCGCGCGATCACGTCGCCCATCGTGTAGTTGCGCACATGGCCCATATGCAACTTGCCCGAAGGATAGGGGAACATCTCAAGCACATAATACTTGGGCTTGCCCTCCTTGCGCTCGGCAGTGAAAATCCCTGCCTTCTCCCAGGCTTCCTGCCATCTGGCTTCAATCTCGGCGGCGTTGTAGCGGCTCATTGCGTGTCTCTCGGGTTATGTTTGGTGTTGGGCGCGGTGATAAAGGGTTTTGACCGCAGGTTAAATCCTCAATTGCCTCCCCTGAGCCAACCGCCCAAATTTTCACCGCCCAGAAATGAGGCATCTGCCGCGTTTTTGGCCGCTTCAAGGGAGACCAAAAGAAATTTCGCAGTTGCAGCATTTTTCGCCTTGTGGTCTCGCTGCGTTGCGGCAAATGTGAAGACACAACCGGCGCTTCTACATCTCCTCCCTTATCGTAGAGCACCGCAACAAAAGGCTCTTTGCGCGGCACTCCTCCTCCCGTTGCGCAAAGAGCACTGATAAGTCCAACAGGGTGTGGTCGGATCTGCGCAGATCCGGCCACTTCTGTTTGCGCACCCCCAAAAACATGCGTGCCTGCCGTGCTCTTGCCCTATTGTGCTGTGAGGCTATGGTGCAGACAGACTGTGTGCCAGTGACGAGTTTCTAGAGTTAACCATGAAGATCCTGTTTATTCACCAAAATTTCCCCGGCCAGTTCAAGCATCTGGCGCCTGCCTTGGCAGGGCTAGGACATGAGACCGTGGCGCTCACGCTCAGAGTGCGAAAGGCAACCCGCTGGAACGGGGTGAAGGTATTGCCCTATCAACTCAAAGAGCGTGACGCCCAAAACACGCACCGCTGGCTGGTTGATTTTGACACCAAGCTCACCCGCGCAGAAGCCTGCTATCATGCGGCGGTGCAGCTGCGCGACCAAGGGTTCACCCCTGATCTGATCATCGCGCACCCCGGCTGGGGAGAATCGCTGTTTCTCAAAGATGTCTGGCCCAAGGCCAAACTGGCGATCTATTGTGAGCTCTACCACAAAGCGACTTACCCCCACACCGCCTTTGACCCCGAGTTCCAACCGGACATCCAGCCCACCGATGTGCTGCGGCTGCGGCTCAAAAACCTCAACAATCATCAGCATTTTGAGATCAGTGATGCGGGCATCAGCCCAACCCGCTTTCAGGCCGATACCTTTCCGCCCGCCTTCCGCGACAAAATCACAATCTGCCATGACGGCATCCGCACCGACCTGCTCACAGAGGACCCAAACGCCCAGTTTACCTTGCCCGGCGGCCAGGTTCTGACCCGCGCAGACGAGCTGGTCACATTTGTGAACCGCAATCTTGAGCCCTATCGAGGGTATCATATCTTCATGCGCGCCCTTCCCGAGCTCCTCAAGGCGCGCCCAAAAGCCCAAATCCTGATCGTCGGGGGCGAGGATGTGAGCTACGGCGCCCGCCCCCCCAAAGGGCAAAGCTGGAAACAGATCTTCATCGACGAGGTGCGTCCTAAAATCCCCGACACGGATTGGGCCCGGGTGCATTTTCTGGGGCGTATTCCCTATGAGCCGTTTCAATCTCTGCTCAAGGTGAGCCGCGTGCATATCTATCTGACCTACCCTTTCGTGCTGAGCTGGTCACTGTTTGAAACCATGAGCGTGAAAGGAGCAATCGTGGCCAGCAAAACGCCGCCGGTAGAAGAGGCGATCACCCATGGGGTGCAGGGCAAGCTGGTCGATTTCTTTGATAAGGAAGCCTTGGTGGCGGAAGTCTGCACGCTTCTGGACAACGAAGAAGAACGTGCCACATTGGGCGCGGCGGCGCGCGATCTGATTGTTCGCAACTATGACCTGACAGAGATTTGCCTGCCACGCCAGCTGGACTGGGTGATGAGCCTGTGAGACGGTCTGATCGAATTGGCTTCGCCAATCCGACCCGTGCGAGAGGGGCAAGCCCCTCTCGCGCTCTCCCCGCATCAAGACGACGAGGCAGGCGCGCCTCGATGGGGCCGCTCTGTCGGCGGCCCAAGAATAAACATATTCAGAACGAAAGGGAGCCGAGCCGGCTGTTAATATCGGCTGTCGGCAATGCGCATTTGTCTGGCGCGGTTGAGGATGGCATCTTCAACGGCACGTTGGGTCTCTGGCGCAACAGGGCCTGCGCGCCCCGCCAGCGCCACATTCAAAGAGCGGGCGTCCAGCGCTGGGTCCTTGACATAAACGGTGGCCCGATAGACCTTTGAGCTGCCGGGCGGGTTGCCATATCCAAAAACAATCACCCCGGAAAAAGGATCAACCGACTCGAGCGGCATAAAGCTGAGCACATCCAGCGCCGCCTGCCAGATATAACGGTTTACCTTGATGCTCGCTTCCGAATTGCTTGAGCGAAAGGCATCCCAGATTGTGGAGCCGGTCTCATTGGCTTCATCCTGGGGCAGGTTTTTGCCCGGCGCGCCAGACCCCTCCTCTTGCGAGGCGGCTGGCCCGATGCGGCCCAAGCTCCCAAGGCCAGCGCCACAGGCACTCAGAGCGCCGATGAGGCAAAGCACAACAAAAGACCTGATCGCACGGCTTAGCATAGGAGTTTCCTGCTCTTTATACACAGCACTGTCCTACCCAAGCCCCGGCGAAGGGGCAAGTCTTTATGGACTGACGACAATTTTCCGCAAGTTTTAACCACCTCACGCAAGGGTTAACCACGCGGCGCACAACTGTGGCATGGATGCACCAACTTTGGGGCCTTTCCGCGGCAGGGTTCTAGCGCGCTTGCATTGAGACCCTGTTTGGAGCGAAACAGCATCCATACCCAATGCGGATTCCCCGCTTGGGCCTATGACATGAAAACCGAGGGAAAAATCATGAAAAAGATTCTTTTCGCTACAACAGCGCTAGTCGCAACTGCATCAGTCGCAGCTGCTGACGTATCATTTGGTGGCTTTGCTTACGCAGGTATCACCGACAACGGCACAACAGTTGATGCACAGCAAAGTGTTCGCCTTTGGCTGAACGCTTCTGTCGAAACAGATGGCGGTCTCACGTTCTCCGCATACCAGCGTGTTGTGAACCCCAACACATACGGTTACGTTAAAGTTGCAAGCGGCGGCGCGTCATTGACAGCCGGTAGCACCCACGGTGCGATCCGCAAGCTGGCACGCGTTGCAGGCTTCCATGGCTACAACAACGGCGGCATCGGCTACTTCGACAACGCCCCCGGCTCGCTGACACACAACGATGGTGGACAAAACCTGTATGCTGCATACACAACTGGTGGCCTGACACTGGGCTTGTCTGCTGACGCGTCTGAGACTGGTCGTGAGACAGAATATGGTGTTTCGTACACCATGAACAACATCACTGTAGGCGCAGCCGCCAGCTCAAACGACTTCTGGGCAGCTAAAGTTGCAGCGACTGTTGGTGGTGTATCTATCGCTTTGGGTGTAAATGATCTCGAAACAACCTCCCTGACAGCCAGCACGTCTGTAGGCGCAGCGACAACTGTTGCCTTCGGTATGATGGATGAGACAGCTGGCAGCACATACGGTGTTCAGCTTTCACACGACCTCGGTGGTGTTTCTCTGATTGCAAACGCTCAAACAGACGAAGCTGACGTTACAACAGCTGGTCTGGGTGTGATGTTCAACTTCTAATCCTACCCGGATTTGAGTTGGGGAAAGAGCGGGCTTCGGCTCGCTCTTTTCACGTTTGGGGGTACGATATTGCTCAGTGTGCGCTGTGAGTATC
>NZ_CAKZKL010000043.1 GCF_937123735.1 uncultured Lentibacter sp. | reverse complement strand
AATCAAACTAACCAGATGAGCCGAAGACTCTCTTAGTTTAGGCCGCCATTGGTTCCAAAAACCCTGACGACGGACACATCGTGAATGCTTGACACAAGCGCCTTAAAATCAACTTCTACCGATGCTATTGACCCGATGTTTGCACCTGTATCGTCCGACAGGCTGATAATTTCCAGAAAATCAGCGTCTATCTCTTCACTGAATGACTGCATCTGAATGTTCAGGGTATTATCGTGATAAAGCTCTCCGATAAAGCGCGACATTTCCGTCTCTATCGCTGCAACTTCTTGGGTGAGTGTGGCCACGTCCCCCTCTGAGAGGGTGCCGCTATTTATTTGCAACATGCGGTCTTTAATATCTGAGAGAAAATTGCCTACGTCTTCAAGCGCATCACCTGCAATAGACACGAAGCCAATCATTTGAGCGCTAGAGCTCAGTTTATCCCGCAAAAGCAGTGTGTGGACTTCATCACTCACTGTCAAAGTGTCAGATTGCGCAACCCGTTCAGGTGCCGATACGCCAGATGTCGCAGCGACACTGCTCCCGTCAGACGCCTGCGAAAGCGATAGCCGCGCAAGCAAAGCATTTGCCGTTTCAGTTGTGGATATCGTCATCGATGCACTCCTCTCACATGCAAAAACGGCCTATGAGAGGGAATGTTTAGTCAAAAATTGACACAATTTCGCCTTTACAGGCTTTCAATAGCCACTCATTCCTGCGGCTTTGGCTGGGTATCGCCTTGGTCGACACCCAGTATCGTCAAGATAGCGCCCCAGAACGTTTGGAATGTCTTTGGCTCCTGCATCTCTTTTTGCTCGGGTGAATCCGTGCCGCCCACCGTAGGATCAATTTGGGACATTGGCTCAAAAGTAGCCGTGGCGCGCGGTATTGGAGACGATTTAACAGACTCGGCCAGACCAAGATCGCTAAATATAAAAATCGCAATAATATTTATAACAAGAATTAATCTCATAGCGCGCCTCTAATTTCGTTGCCTGCCGCGTGTAATGGTTGCATTGCGCCAATTGGAATTCAATATTTTTAATATACCAGAGCACTCGGGCTCTTTACGATATGCCCCCAAGCCGTTCTATTTTCTCCGAGAGCTCTCTCGCGGTTTTGCCGAGCGCACCCAGGTTTTAGCCTTGAGTAAATCCGCCAATTCAAAATCATGCGCCAACGCTGGCTCCAATTCCTGAAGCTCTTCGTCAGTATTCCGTTCCAGATCTGCACCCTTTCACAAGCCGCGAAACTTTGCCGTTGCAGATGCGTCACAAGCAAACCACGGGCAAGATGCAGCCCGGTCATCTTTTTGAGCTGCGCTTGCTGGCTGCGCTGTCACAAGACAATTTGGCGCATACCCCCCAAAACAGGCATTCAGGCCAAGCGGCCAGAACGACCTTCCTGATCCAAATGCAGCGCCACATGAGAACAAAATCGGATTCAGTCCAGTTATTTCAGTATTATTTTCTATTTTTTAAAGGCATATTGCTATAAATTAGAATACTGATCCATATTGCAGCCACAAACCCATGAGGCTGCCATGAACCATTTCCCCATCTTCTTGAATGTTGCCGGCAAGGCAATTGTTGTCTCCGGCGGCGGTGAGGCGGCGGTGGCTAAGCTGCGCCTCATCCTGAAAACAGAAGCGCATGTGCAGGTCTTTGCAAGCTCGGTTGCCCCCGAAATCGCCGCTTGGCAGGCTGAGGGCAAGCTCTCCGTCACCTCCCGCGCTCTCAGCAAAGGTGATGTCGCGCAAGCCGCCCTGTTTTACGCGGCCAACGAAGACGATGCAGAAGATGCCCGCGTGGCAGCCCTCGCCCGTGCCGAGGGTGCGCTCGTGAACATTGTCGACAACCTGCAAGACAGCGCCTTCATCACCCCCGCCATTGTAGACCGTGACCCCGTCGTCGTCGCCATCGGCACAGAAGGCGCAGCACCCGTGCTCGCCCGCGCCATCAAATCTGATCTGGAGCAGAGCCTGCCCGCCTCTCTGGGCGTGCTCGCGCGCATCGGCAAATCGTTTCGCACCGCCGCAGAGGCCCTGCCCATGGGGCTCGCACGCCGCCTTTTCTGGCGCGACTATTACCTTGGCGCAGGCCCCAAAACCCTTGAGGCAGATGGCCCCGAGGCGCTCACACCCGCGCTTGAGCAGCTTCTGGCACAGCATCTTTCCGCACCCGAAGCACAAGGCTCGGTCGATCTCGTCGGCGCTGGCCCCGGCGATCCGGATTTGCTCACGCTCAAAGCGCGCAAGGCGCTGGAAGCCGCAGATGTCGTGATCTATGATCGCCTCGTTTCCACAGAAATCCTCGAGCTGGCCCGCCGCGAAGCGCTTCTCATCGACGTTGGCAAAACAGGCTTTGGCCCCGCCACAACCCAAGCCGAGATCAACGCGCTGATCGTGGAACACGCCCAAAGCGGGGCTTACGTCGTGCGCCTCAAGGCCGGTGATCCTTCAGTGTTCGGCCGTCTGGACGAAGAGCTCGACGCCTGCGCCGAAGCTGGCATTTCCTATCGCATCGTGCCAGGCATCACCTCTGCCGCAGCGGCTGTTGCCAGCCTCTCTCAAAGCCTCACCAAGCGGGGCCGCAACGCCTCCGTGCGTCTGATCACAGGCCATGACACCAAAGGTTTCGCCGAACATGACTGGCGCTCACTCGCCCGCAAAGGCGAAGTCGCCGCCATCTACATGGGCAAGAAATCCGCCCGCTTCGTGCAAAGCCGCCTGATGATGCACGGGGCCGATCCGGCAACACCTGTCACAATCGTCGAGAACGCCAGCCGCCTCAACCAGCGCATCCTGGCCACAACACTGGCCGAGCTTGCCAGCACTCTGGCCGAGGCCGCTCTCACAGGGCCAGCCATCATTTTCCTCGGCCTCGCCCCGCGCGAAACAGCCCGCGCCCCACAGTGTCTGGAGGCGCTTGCCTGATGCCACGCGCCTTCACCCCCAAAGTGATCACCGCCAATGCCCTGCTTTCGGGAGATGCCGTCTGGCTCACCCCGGAGGGGCGCTGGAGCACCGAACTTTCTCACGCCGAGCTGCTGACGGATGAGGCCCAAGCCACGACAAAACTGACCGCAGCCGAGGCCCGCGCCAGCGAGGTTGTCGGCGTCTATCTGGCCGACGCCCGCGCCACAGCCAATGGCCCCGCGCCCGTGCATTTCCGTGAGGCCTTCCGCGCGCGTGGCCCCTCAAACTACCCCCATGGAAAGCAAGCCGAGGCAAGCTGATGTATCAATATTCCGATTTTGACAGCCATTTCGTCACCAACCGCGCTGAGGAGTTCCGCGCACAGGTGGCCCGGCGCATCGACGGCTCTTTAACCGAAGATGAGTTCAAACCCTTCCGCTTGATGAACGGTCTCTACCTACAGCTGCACGCCTATATGCTGCGCGTGGCCATCCCCTACGGCACGCTCAACGCCGCCCAAATGCGCCAGCTTGCCATGATCGCCGAGCGCTGGGACAAGGGCTATGGCCATTTCACCACCCGTCAGAACATCCAGTTCAACTGGCCCAAGCTGCAAGACGTGCCCGATATGCTCGACGCCCTCGCCGAAGTCGGGATGCACGCCATCCAGACATCGGGCAACACCGTGCGCAATGTCACCGCCGATCACTTCGCAGGCGCCGCCGCCGACGAAATCGCCGATCCCAGGCCCATCGCCGAGCTGTTGCGCCAATGGTCCACAGACCATCCGGAGTTTCAGGCCCTGCCGCGCAAATTCAAGATCGCCGTGACAGGCTCCGAGACAGACCGCGCCGTGACAAAGGCCCATGACATCGGCCTGCGCATGGTCCGCAACGCTGCGGGCGAAGCCGGTTTCGAGGTCATCGTGGGCGGCGGCCTCGGGCGCACGCCCATGATCGGTCAGGTGATCCGCCCGTTCCTGCCCGTGGCCGAGCTGCTGCCCTATGTCGAGGCCATTGTGAGTGTTTACAATCTGCTTGGGCGGCGCGACAACAAGTATAAAGCGCGCATCAAGATCACCGTGCACGAACACGGAATCGCGCGCATCCGCGAACTTGTCGAGGCGCGCTTTGAGGCGCTGAAAAGCCGGTTCACAGGGGCCAGCCAGCAGATCCTCGGCCAGATCGAGGCAATGTTTGCGCCCCCGCACTTCAAACAGGCCAGCACCGCGCCCTTTGATGCCGCGCGGCAGGCAGACCCGCTCTTCCGCTCCTGGAGCGATACAAACCTCAGCCCCCACAAGGCCGAGGGCTACGCGATCGCCTCCATCAGCCTCAAGAAGCACGGCGCCACCCCGGGCGATGCCACCAGTGCGCAGATGCGCGTGATGGCTGATCTGGCCGAGCACTATGGCCACAACGAGCTGCGCATCAGCCACGAGCAGAACGTGATCCTGC
Source organism: uncultured Lentibacter sp. (assembly GCF_937123735.1). Taxonomy (GTDB): domain Bacteria; phylum Pseudomonadota; class Alphaproteobacteria; order Rhodobacterales; family Rhodobacteraceae; genus Lentibacter. The sequence goes on along the minus strand of NZ_CAKZKL010000043.1, from coordinate 9,961 downwards.
CCCATGTGCACCTCTCCGATCTGCCCGAAGTCTACGCGGCCCTGCGCGCCGCCGATCTGGCCACAGCCAACATCGGCCTCGCCTCCGATATCATCGCCTGCCCCGGCATGGACTATTGCGCCCTTGCGACAGCGCGCTCCATTCCCGTGGCCCAGGAGATAGCCGAGCGCTTTGCGGCGCTTCAGCTGGAGCACGACATCGGCGCGCTCAAGATCAAGATTTCAGGCTGCATCAACGCCTGTGGCCATCACCATGTCGGCCATATCGGCATCCTCGGCCTCGACCGCGCCGGTGTCGAAAACTACCAGATCACCCTCGGGGGCGACGGCAGCGAAACCGCCAGCATCGGCGAGCGCGCAGGGCCGGGCTTCGCCGCCGATGCCATCGTGCCGGCCATAGAGCGGCTGGTTCTGGGCTACCTCGCGCTGCGGCAAGACGCCTCGGAAACCTTCCTGCAAGCCTATCATCGCCTTGGCGCTGCGCCGTTCAAGGCCGCGCTCTACCCTGAAAGGAGTGCGTAATATGCCCCTTAAAGAACTGGCCGAGCGCCGCAACATCCTGCACGCCAAATCAAGCGCGCAGACCGTGTTGAAACATGCGCTACAAGATGTGCTGATCGGAAAGACAGCGCTTGTCAGCAGCTTTGGCGCGGAAAGCGTCGTGCTCTTGCACATGGCCGCCGAGATTGACCGCACCGTGCCGGTGATCTTCCTCAACACAGAAATGCTCTTTGAAGAAACCCTGCGCTATCAGAAAGATGTGGCCGAGGCCCTCGGCCTCACAGATCTGCGCATAATCACACCTTCGCGCGCAGAGCTGCTGGAAAAGGACGTGGACGGGCTCTTGCACATCGCTTTTCCCGATGCCTGCTGCGATCTGCGCAAGACACAGCCGCTTCAGCAGGCCCTGCAAGGTTTCGGAAGCTGGATCACAGGGCGCAAGCGCTTCCAGAACGGCCAGCGCGCAGAGCTGCCCCTGTTTGAAAAAGCCGACGGGCGGATCAAGGTCAATCCCTTGGCCAATTGGGATGCAGCGCAAATCGCACACTATATCGAGGCGCACGCGCTGCCCCGCCACCCGCTGGTTGCGCAGGGCTACCCCTCGGTTGGCTGCGCCCCCTGCACAACCCGCGTCAGCGCTCAGGAAGACCCGCGCGCAGGCCGCTGGCGCAACAGCACCAAAACAGAATGCGGCATCCATTTTGACAGGAAAACAGGCTGATGAACGTCATCGTAACAGACACAGGCTTCGCCGCCGAGGACTGGCCCCACGGCTTCCTGCCCCTTGCAGAGCGTCCGGCAAATGATTGCGCCAGCGGCATCGACCTTGCGCCCGACACCCCGCCAGAGGCGCTCTCAGCGCTGCTTTCGGCTCCGATGCTGCGGGTCAACTTTCCCTCTTCGGCCGACGGGCGCGGCTTCACCCTTGCCGCGCTGCTCAGGCTCGCGGGCTACACCGGGCGTCTGCGCGCCTTTGGCCATATTCTGGCCGACCAATACGCCATGGCCCGCCGCAGCGGCTTTGACGAGGTCGAAATCAGCGCCGCCCTCGCCGCCCGCCAGCCAGAAGAGCAATGGCGCGCGCGGGCAGATTGGCGCGCCCACAACTATCAGGCCCGCCTGCGCGGCTGACGCCATCACCCCTCAAGAAAAGGGCGGCATCTTTGGCCGCAAATCCCATGACACAACACAATCCCAAAGGCCTCAGCCCCGCTGCGGCCCTGCCCGATGCACAAGAAGTTACAGCGGTGACGCATTACACCGACAGCCTGTTTTCTTTCCGCATCACCCGCCCCGCCTCCTTGCGCTTCCGCTCCGGCGAATTCGTGATGATCGGCCTGATGGGCGACCCTGACCCCAAGACAGGCAAGCAAAAACCGCTGCTGCGCGCCTATTCCATCGCCTCGCCCAGCTGGGATGACGAGCTGGAGTTCTACTCGATCAAAGTGCCCGATGGTCCGCTGACTTCGCGGCTGCAACACCTCAAAACAGGCGATGCCGTCATCCTGCGCCCCAAGCCCGTCGGCACGCTGGTGCATGACGCGCTCTTGCCCGGCAAGCGGCTCTATCTCTTCGCCACAGGCACAGGCTTTGCGCCCTTCGCCTCGCTCCTGCGCGAGCCGGAAACCTTCGAGCGCTATGAAGAGATAATCCTCACCCACACCTGCCGCACCGTGGCCGAACTCGCCTATGGCAAGGCGCTCATCGAGGATTTGAGAACAAACGACACCCTGCAAGAGCTTCTCGGCGCAGAGGCTTACGGCAAGATCCGCTACTACCCCACAACAACCCGCGCGCCGAGCGCCCAAACAGGCCGCATCACCACCCTGATCGAAAACGGCAGCTTCCCCGCCGATCTGGGCTTTGGCCCCTTTGATCCGGCAACAGACCGTGCCATGGTCTGCGGCTCGCTGGCCTTCAATCACGACATCAAGGCGCTGTTGCAACAGGCAGGGCTGTCGGAAGGCTCAAACTCCGAGCCGGGCCATTTCGTCATCGAAAAAGCCTTCGTCGGCTGACGGTCAGAACACCCAAGGCTGCACCCACGCGTCGCGCAGCAGCGCCAAACCGCGCAACCGCACAGCGATGGCAATCACAGGGCCAGAGCTGTGTTGGGGGCTTGGCCTTCTGAAAAAGTTGGACAGCCGCGCCAATTTTATATCAAGTTTCCCTATCAGCCCAACTCAGGCGCTCACAGAGCAGCTTCTTATGCGCCCAATGCGGAGACCATCCGGGAGATAGACATGGACTATGATTTCGTAATTGTCGGCGGCGGCTCAGCCGGCGCAACCATGGCAGCAAGGCTCAGCGAAGATGCAAACATCAATGTTTGCCTTTTGGAAGCCGGTGGCAAGGGCACCAACATCCTCCTGCGCGCGCCTGCCGGGGTGGTGGCCGTGTTGCCGGGGTATGGAAAGCTCTTCAACTGGGCTTTCAACACTGTGCCCCAACCCGGATTGAACGGACGCAGGGGCTATCAGCCCCGTGGCCGGGCGCTTGGCGGATCTTCGGCCATCAACGCCATGCTCTATGTGCGTGGCCACCAAGCTGATTACGACGGCTGGTCCGCGCTTGGCTGCTCTGGCTGGTCATGGCAGGATTGCCTCCCCTACTTCAAGAAGGCCGAAAACAACGAAAACGGGGAAGATGCGTTCCATGGCGGCAGGGGTCCTTTGCACGTCTCTGATCAGAAAAGCCCGCGCCCCATAACCAAAGCTTTCGTTGAGGCCGCCACGCGCCTTCAGCATCGCCACAGGGCAGATTTTAACACTGGCGACAATGAAGGTGTTGGCCTCTATCAAGTGACCCAGTTTCATGATCGCGAAAACAACGGCAAGAGGTGTTCGGCCGCCGATGGCTACCTACGCCCCGTGATGGACAGGCCAAACCTGACGGTGATCACAAAAGCCCGGGCCACAAAGATACTGTTTGAAGGCAAGCGCGCCGTTGGCGTGGCCTATCAACACAGCAACAAGATACGCGAGGTGCGGGCCTCAAAAGAGGTCATCTTGTCAGCCGGCGCCTTCCAGTCGCCGCAGTTGCTTCAACTGTCAGGTGTTGGACGCAGCCAAGATATTCTTCGGCACGGCATCGAAATGGTGCATGACCTTCAGGGCGTTGGCCAAAACCTGCAAGACCACCTCGACTTTATCCTTGCCTATAAGACCCGCGATACAGACAATTTTGGCATAGGCCTGCGGGGCACCCTGCGCTTGACAGCGGCAATTGCCCAATGGGCCAGGAAAGGCACCGGCCTTCTTGCAACGCCCTTTGCCGAGGGAGCGGCTTTCCTCAAGACAGATCCGACGCTGGAGCAGCCCGATATTCAACTGCATTTTGTGATCTCTGTCGTGGACGACCACGCCAAAAAACTTCACCTCGGATACGGCTACAGCTGTCATGTCTGCGTGCTGCGCCCGGAAAGCCGTGGCGAAGTCTTTCTCAAGAGCGCTGATCCTTTGGCAGATCCTGGCATAGATCCAAAATTCCTGTCAGACGGACGCGACCTCACCAAAATGATAGAGGGGGCCAAGATCACCCGCAACATCCTTCAAACCGAACCCCTGGCCGCTTACTGCAAAAAAGAGCTGTTTGGCGTCAGAGACAATATGAGTGATGCGGAGTGGGAACAGCATATTCGCGCGCGCGCCGATACAATCTACCACCCCGTCGGCACCTGCAAGATGGGGGTCGATGATATGGCCGTTGTTGATCCAGAGCTCAAAATACATGGCCTGGAGGGCATCCGCGTGGTCGATGCCTCTGTGATGCCCACGCTCACCAGCGGCAACACCAATGCCCCCACAATCATGATTGCGGAGAAATGTGCCGATATGATCAAGGCCCAATACGCAACGTGAGGCTTCCACATCAGGCGACGCTGTGCACTGCCAATGGCAGAGGGACGGCTTGGCTGCTCGGGGTGCTAATAACCCAAGCGCTTGCTCAGTTGCCTCCCAAGGTCTTGCGCAAAGATTTCATGGTTGCCGCCTCTTTCTCGGAACTGTCGCAATCGGCGGTCAGGGTCATACGCGCCTTGGCGCGTTGCGCTGTGCCATTGAACTGGACGCCGTCATATTTGGCCGCCAAATGTAGGATCAACGCATGATCGCTATAGGTGTTCACCCGTGCAACCCCGCCGGCAAAACGAGTCGTGCGGTTTGTGGCCAGATCTTTCACCACAAAATTCTGGTCCGGCAGCGCGCAGTTGTTCCTGAGGCTCACATGCGCAACAACGGCCCTTGGCTCCGAGCTCAGGGCGCGTCCGATCATGTCGCGGCTGAAAAACACGGCGACAAGTCCGATTAACAAGACGCCCGCCAGGGCAAAGTGGGCTTTTTTCATTATTGCCTCAAATATTATAAGTCATGGCGTTATTATAATAGTCGGTTTCATGCGGCGATAAAACCAGTCTCACAACAGACCCAATAGAGAGGCGCTTTTTTCTTGCTCCCCAAACCCGCTATCTTGCTTCAGTCTGCGGCGATTTTTCGGCTAAAGCTGGCGAAAGCCTCAATTTCAGAGGCCGTTGGCTGCACGCCTGTAAAACAATAGAGATAGCCCGCAACACGGCTGAGGCGCTCCTCCAGCGTCTCGGCCAGATCAAGCGCATAATAACCAATTTGCTGATAATACAGAACCCGAGCGCGGATATCTGCCTCCGCAGGTTCATAGCCGTGGCGCAAAAACATCCGCATGATCGCCGCATGGCGTGTCGCATCAGCGCGGTCAATCACCCGGCGCACAAAGCCATCCCGGCGCGCCCATTCACGCACCGCAAAGTCCAGCTGATGGTTGAACCCTTCCGGGTCCACCACGCAGCGAAAGAAATTGTTCAGCGCCCCTGTGATCGTCTCGGCCACAAGCTCGGTGTGATGCACCATGATGCCCGTGTTGGTGGTGTTCCAGTCGTCCAACAAATGGTTCAGCAAATCCTTGCGGCTCTTGAAATACCAATAAAACGAGGAGCGAGAGACATCGAGCCGCTCCGCAATCCCCAGCACCTTGACCTGCCCCACACCTTCGCTGATCAGGATGTCACGCGCCACATTGAGCCAGTCTTCGCGGGTGACCTTCACATGGCCCACAAGCGGGGGCTTATCCGGATCATTGCGGTGCAATAGGGCGGGCGTCTTGGACATGTTGTTCTCTCAGCTTTCCGGCGGCGCGCCACCCGCCTCTGACTGGCGGGCAATGTATTCTTTTAGCGCGCCGTGTTTGCCCTCGTCCACCGCCGGGCGCTTGTCTGCGGCCAGAATGTCTTGCCAGACCTTGGTGGCGCGGGTGTTCGCGTCTTCTGCGCCGCGCTCTGTCCATGTGCCAAAGTTTGCATAGTCATGCACATGCGGGGCATAAAAGGCGCTGTTGTAGCGCGCCATCGTTTGCGTCGTGGCAAAGAAGTGGCCCGAAGGCTGCACCTCGCTTAGGGCGTTTTCAAAGCCTATCTCGTCGGGCCCTGCGTCGGCCCCTGCGCAAAGTTCGGCAATCATGTTGAGCACTTCTGCATCGGTGACGAGCTTTTCGTAAGACACGCTCAAACCGCCCTCAAGCCAGCCCGCCGAGTGAATGATGACCGTGGCTCCGGCCATCAAACACCCCCAGAGGCCCATCTGGTTTTCATTGGCCGCCTGCACATCATTGAGATTTGAGGCAGAGCCAGCCGCCGAGCGCCACGGCAATCCGGTGAAACGCGCAAGCTGCCCTGCCGCGAGGCTGGCCTGAAAATGCGAGGGCGTGCCAAAGGCCGGCGCGCCTGATTTCATGTCGACGTTGCTGGTGAAGGTTCCGTAGCACACAGGCGCGCCCGCCCGCACAAGCTGGGTGAGCGTGATCGCGGCCAAGGCCTCGGCATGGCTGAGGGTGATCGCCCCTGCCACAGTGATCGGGGCCATCGCCCCCATGAGCGTGAAGGGGGTCACAATGCTGATCTGGCCTGCGCGGGCAAAATCTATCAGCCCTTGGGCCATCGGCACATCAAGAGTGCGCGGACTATTGGTGTTGATGATGGTGTAGCAATGCGGCTCTGCCTTGAAGGCTTCATCTGAGAGCCCGCGAAAGCCTGCGAGCATCTCGAAACTCTGCTCCGCTTGCGGCGTGCCCCGCGCAAAAACAAAGGGAAACTTGTCTGTCAGGGTGAGCTGGCTTTCCATCGTGAAATAGTGCCGCACATGGGTCGGCACATCCTGCGGCTCCACCAGCGGTGGCATCATCTGGAAAACGTCAAAATGCTGCGTGAGCTGCAAAAGCTCGTTGAAGTCGCGCGCCGAACCGGGCCTGCGGCCGCGCACCAGATCGGTGGCATGGGGCGCACCTGCTCCGGGCTGAAATACGAGGCTCCCGAGCTCCAGAGTGATATCGCGATGCCGCGCGCCCGCGCGCCCCGTAATCGACTTGGGTGCAGTCGCCAAAGCGGCCTCAACCATCTCGCGCCCGAGATAGACCATATCCCCCTCAACCCGTGCTCCGCCGGCCTTAAACAGGGCAACAGCCTCGGGCAACAGCACCCGCATCCCAAGCTCTTCCAGCGTGCGCAGCGCCGTGGCGTGCATGTCCTCGATCTGGTCGTCCGAAAACACCTTCATGGGAGGAAACGGATTCTTGAGCTGGCTGTAGTTCGTTGTGCGCTCAAATGGCGTGGCCTTTGCTTCGGCCCGCCCCCGCCTTCGGGCGCGCGGTTTGCTCTGCTGTTCCATGCCTAACCTCTCATCGCTTTGCCCGCCGGGTCATAGGGCGAGGCCGCAATCACTTTTGCCCCCCGCGCAACACCCACCACATGCACCTGAAGTTCCGTCCCCTCGGCGGTGAGGTCGCTGTTGACCATCGCCATGGCATAGGATTTGCCCATCGTGTGGCCATATCCACCCGAGGTGACAAAGCCGACAAGCGCCTCCCCCTGCCAGACAGGCTCATAGCCGCTGGCATCAGCATCCTCTGCCGCCACTTCCAGCATAACAAGCTTCTGGGCCGGGCCATTGCCATCGCGCTCGGCAGCGGCGGCGGCTTTGCCGACAAACGCCTTGTCCCAGTCTATCCAACGGTCCATGCCTGTCTGCGCCGCCGTGTAGCCTTGGGTGAACTCCGCACTCCAGATGCCAAAACTCTTCTCAAGGCGCAGGCTCAGAAGGGCGTTAAAGCCGACCTCTTTCAGGCCAAGGTCAGCCCCCGCTTCCAGCAGCATTTTGCGCAGGGTGATGTGCTCGGCGGCGGAGCAGTGAATTTCATACCCCAGCTCACCCGTGACGGAGAGCCGCCCGACCTTGCAGGTGAGCAAGCCCAAGTCATATGTGCCGCAGCCCATGAAAGGCAGATCGCCGATCGCATCCACCGTCAGCTTCTCCAGAACCTTGCGGCTGTTCGGCCCGGAGAGCGAGAAGCCCACCATGGCATCCGAGACATCCTCAAGGATCACATCCTTGCCCATGTGGTCTTCGAACCAGCGCATGTGCCACTCGCGCAAGTAGTAGCTGCCCATGATCCAATAGGTTCCGTCGCCCCAGTTAAAGACTGTCAGATCCCCCTTGAGCTTGCCTGTTTCAGAAAGCATAGGAGCCAGCCGCGCGCGGCCCGGTGCTGGCAGCTTGGAGGCCATGATGTGGTCAAGCCAGGCCTCGGCCCCGGCGCCTGACACTTCAAAGCGCGAGAACCCGGAGATATCCAGAAGGCCCACAGCCTCGCGCACAGCCTTGCACTCGGCCGCAACAATATCATGCGCATTCGAGCGCTTGAGCGTGGGGGTTTCGACGAAATCCTTGGGCGCAAAGTAGAGCGGCACTTCCAGCCCATAGCTTGCGCCCCAACGGCAGCCAGCCTCGGTCATGTCGCTATAGGCCGGCGCCATCTTCAAAGGCCGCCCCGCCGGCAGCTGCTCGTTCGGATAGGTCATCACAAAGCGGCGGGTGTAAAACTGCCCGGTGGTTTGCTTGATAAACTCGCGGTTGGCCGCATAATCGCCAAACCGCGCCACATCCATCCCAAAAACATCGGCCTCAGGCTCACCGTGGATCATCCACTCCGCCAGAGATTTGCCCACACCGCCACCTTGCAGGAAGCCCGCCATCACGGCGCAAGCGCACCAATAACCGGGCTTGCCACGCACGGGGCCAACCAGCGGGTTGCCATCGGGCGCAAAGGTAAACGCGCCGTTGACCCATGTTTTCACGCCAACCTCCTGCAAGGCAGGGTAGCGCTCAAAGCCAAGCACCAGCTCGTTCTCGATACGGTCGGTCTGCTCCTGAAACAGCTCGATGCCATAGTCCCACGGCGCGCCATCCAGCGCCCAATGCTCATGGTTGATCTCGTAAATGCCGAGCAGCACGCCCTTCTGATCCTGCCGCAGATAGGTAAAACCCTCAAGGTCCACCGTCATGGGGACTTCAAAGTCGATCTCTTCCAGCTGCGGGATGGTGTCCGAGATCAGATAGTGATGCTTGAGCGGTGCAACCGGCAGCTCGATCCCTGCCATACGGCCCACCTGCTTGGCCCAGAGGCCCGCCGCGTTAACCACATGCTCACAGGTGATCACCCCCTTGTCGGTGATCACGCGCCAGCCGTCCGCCGTCTGCTGAAGGCTTTCAACCTTGGTATGCTCAAAAATGCTCGCACCGCGCTTCTTGGCCGCGCCCGCATAAGCGTGAACTGTGCCGGTGGTGTCGATATAGCCCTCGCGGTCGGCCCACATGCCACCCAGAATACCCTCGGTTGACATAATGGGGCAAAGCTCGCCTGCCTCTTCAGGCGTCACGAGGCGGCAATCCTCAATTCCGATAGACTGGAAGGTGCGGTAGGCCGATTGCAGCCATTCCCAGCGGTCGGGCGTGCCCGCCAAAGTCAGCCCGCCCGTCATATGCAAGCCGATGTCCTGTCCGCTCTCGGCCTGAATCTCCTCAAACAGGTCTATGGTATAAGCCTGAAGCGCCGCGATGTTCGGATCGGCGTTGAGCGCATGAAACCCTCCAGCGGCATGCCAGCTTGATCCGGCCGTCAAAACTGACCGCTCCAGCAAGCAGACATCTTTCCAACCAAATTTTGCCAAATGATAGAGAACAGACGTTCCAACAACGCCGCCGCCAATCACCACAACACGATAATGCGTATTCATACCTTCCCTCCCCGAAGTCTGAAAAAGGCCCCCTGTGCAGGGCCTTGACGAGTCATTTGCTCTGTTGAAAGAACCTCACCACCAATGGACATCCCTGTCCAGAAAAAGATTTTGACGAGGACAATATCGTCATTCTGCGGTCCAAATGACTCACCACATTCTTATTTGCCGCCTCAAGATGGCCTTTGGCTTGAAATCTCCCCGCTCGCTGTCATAGCTGAGCCCGAATACAATATTGCCTGCGCGCCTGCGCAGCGTCACAACTCAAGAGTAAAGATTATGTTTGCACCCAACCTTGCCCCTATCCCCGAGCTGTATGTCTCTTATGACAGTGCGCAAAAAATGAAGGTGGAGGCGGCCGATC
>NZ_CAKZKL010000042.1 GCF_937123735.1 uncultured Lentibacter sp. | reverse complement strand
TCCGCTGGGCCCATGGCTTTGCGGGGGTTGTCGGAGAGTTTGACTGTGGGGGAGCCGTTGGCGGAGACGGCTTTACAGACCATGGAGAAGGGCGCGAGGGCGTTGCCTTTTGTGAGGCCGCGGAAGTCGTTTGTCATGAGCGTGCCCCAGCCGAAGGAGGGGCGGACGCGGCCTGCGAATTGTGCGTGGAGTTCGAGGATTTTGTCCACGTCCAGACCATCGGAGAAGATGACCAGTTTTTTGGTCGGGTCTTCGCCGCGCTCTTGCCACCAGCGGATGGCGGTTTCGGCGGCTGTGGCCGGATCGCCTGAATCGATCCTGATGCCTGTCCAGCCGGCGAGCCAGTCAGGCGCGTTCTTGAGGAAGCCTTCGGTTCCGTAGGTGTCGGGCAGGATGATGCGCAGGTTGCCGTCGTGTTCCTCGTGCCAATCGGACAGCACCTCGTAGGGGGCCTGGGCCAGCTCGGCATCGGAGCGGGCGAGGGCGGAGTAGACCATGGGCAGCTCGTGGGCGTTGGTGCCGATGGCCTCGATATCGCGGCGCATGGCGATGTGGACATTGGATGTGCCGATGAAGGTGTCGGGGCCGAGGCCCTCGAGCATGGCCTGCACGCACCAGTCCTGCCAGAGGTAGGAGTGGCGGCGGCGGGTTCCGAAATCGGCCAGTTTGAGGCCGGGGGCGGCGCGCAGGCGCTCGATCTTTTCCCAGAGTTTTGTCATGGCGCGGGCGTAGAGCACTTGCAGCTCGAATTTGCCCATTTGCCCGAGAACGGCGCGGGAACGCAGCTCCATCAGCACGGCGAGCGCGGGGATTTCCCAGAGCATGACCTCGGGCCATTTGCCCTCGAAGGTGAGCTCGTATTGGTCGCCCACGCGCTCAAGGTGGTAAGGGGGCAGGCGCAGGTTTTCGAACCACTCCATGAAGTCGGGGCGGAACATCTGGCGTTTGCCGTAGAAGGTGTTGCCGCGCAGGTAGGTGCTTTCGCCGCGGGTGAGCGAGAGGGAGCGGATGTGGTCGAGCTGTTCGCGCAGCTCGCCTTCGTCGATGAGCTTGGCGAGGGGGACATCGGCGGCGCGGTTGATGAGCGAGAAGCGCACGGTGGCGTCGGGCTTGTTGCGAAAAACCGACTGGCACATGAGCAATTTGTAAAAATCGTTGTCGATCAGGGAGCGGACGATCGGGTCGATCTTCCATTTGTGATTCCAGACGCGTGTGGCGATGTCCAAGGCTGCGGCCCCCTTGCAAAATGTTGGCGCCACAATGGGGCGGGGCGCGCGGGGGTTCAAGCCCTGAGTGGGGGCTCAGATCTGGTTGAGCCAGCCCATCAGCTCGGCCCGTTTGAGCGGCTTGGAGAGAAAACCGTCCATCCCCGCCGAGAGGCAGGCGGCTTTGTCGGAGGCATAGACATTGGCGGTCAATGCCACGATGGTCGGCTGGACAAGCGACGGATCGGCGCGGATTTTGCGTGTGGCACTGAGGCCGTCCATTTCCGGCATGGACATGTCCATGAAGATCACCCGGGGGGCGTGGCGGCGGGCGAGGCGGACGGCTTCGCGGCCATTGCGCGCATAGATCACGTCCATTTCGGTGGATTTGAGGAAGGATTTCATCAGAAGCTGGTTGGTGAGATTGTCTTCGGCCACCAGCGCTTTCACCCCCGGCAGTTTGATAACGTTGTCGGCGGAGCCTGCCTCGCGGGGCTGGGCCTCATCAGGTGCAGGGGTGAGGGCTTGGGCGAGCTTGAGGGTGATGGTAAAGGTCGAGCCCTCTCCCAGCACCGAGCGGATTGCGATGTCTCCGCCCATCTCGCGGGCGAGAATACGCGAAATGGTCAGCCCGAGGCCGGTGCCACCAAATTCGCGGGTGATGGCCCCGTCGGCCTGGCTGAACTGGTCGAAAATCAGGTCCACACGATCGGCGGGGATGCCGATGCCGGTGTCAGTGACGGCCAGGGTCAGGCTGTGGCCCTCGGGGCTCGTGGTGCAGGACAGATCCAGGGTGACACCGCCTTGTTGGGTGAATTTTATCGCATTGCCGACAATGTTGAGGATGATCTGGCGGATCCGCCCGTCATCGCCGCGCACAAGGGGCGGCAGCGGTGTGGCACAGGTCAGATCGACATAGATCTGTTTTTCAAGCGCCTTTGGCCGCAGGATCGAGAGCGCGCTCTCGACACAGGGCAACAGCTCGAAATCGACCGGGCAAATCACGGATTTGCCGGCGTCCAGTTTGGAGAAATCGAGGATGTCGTTGATGATGCGCATGAGAGCTTCGGCTGAATAGCGGATGGTTTCGACATAGCTGCGTTGCTCTTTGGCCAGCCCGGAATCGCGCAGCAGATCGGCCATGCCGATGATGCCATTCATGGGGGTGCGGATTTCGTGGCTCATGGTGGCGAGGAATTGCGCCTTGGCGCGCTCGCCCTCCTCGGCTGAGTGTTTGGCGCGGGCCAGTTCTTCTTCGTGGTGTTTGGCGGCGCTGATGTCGCGCTCCACGGCGATGACCATTTCCACGGCGCCGTTTGCGTCGAGAACGGGCACCTGATTGGTTTCCACCCAGACTTCGGAGCCGTCTTTGCGGGCATTGAGGATTTCGCTGCGCAGCGGGCGCCCCTGGGTGATGGCGGTGCGGATGGCCTCGCTGGTGGCCGGGTCGGTGGTGGGGGCGTTGAGCAAATCGGCCGGGCGCTGGCCCACGGCTTCCTGAGCGCTGTAGCCGGTGAGCCGTGTGAAGGCGGCATTGACCCAAAGGATGCGCCCCTCAGGATCGGCGACAAAGACACTGTCATTGGCGTTTTGCGCCACCAGCGCAAGGCGGCGCATTTCGCTTTGATGCGCATGGAGCATGGTGTTGGTGAGCGCCAGTTTCTGGCTTTGTTCAAGCAGGCGGTGGGCGCTTTGGGTTTTATGGGCAATGCTGCGGCGGGAGTGTTGCAGGAAGGTGTAGTTGAGGAAGAGGGTCATGGCGAAGGCAAACAGCCCGTAGAGCTGCCCCTCCGGGCTCACGCTTCCCGCGAGCCAGGCATGAGCCATCACCCCGACACCACTGGCCAGCAGGACCGCCAGCCTGACAAGGGTGGCGGCGCGGTGGAAGCTGTAGAGATAGCTGGAGTTGATGCCGCCGCCGGCGATAAAGGCAAAGGCAAAAGCCAGCGTCTCGGCCCCGCCGGACAGTGCGATGGGCAGGCCGATCAGCAAGACGGTGGTGAGCGCCTGCACCGCGGCGGTGAGGGTTGAGACAAAGTAGAGCCGTTTGACGGGGGCACCGGCTGCCAGGCGGCGCGGCACGCCGGCAAGATAGGCGCAATCCAAGAGATCGCCCAGCAGCAGTGTGAGCAGCGCCACCCCCCCGGCCAGCGGGTGCCCCGTGAGAAACAGAACAGCCGCCCCGCCGAGCACAAAGATCTGTCGGAACCAGAAAAAGCTGAGCCGCTGGCGCGCGTAGCGCTTGAGCAAGCCCTCGGGGCTTTGCCGCGCTTCAAACTCGGTCAACCGGTTTTCAAATTCGAGACTGCCTGCTCGCATCGCTGCTTTCACTCTTGGCCTGCATTTGGCCCAGAGTTACGCCTCTGCCCCTTAACGAACAGGTAACAGCCACCCCCTATTTGCACTTATTTTTAGGCGTTTCGCGCCGTGTCTCAGGTAAAGATGCCCTCGCATATCACGCCGGCGGCCTGCATCTGGCTTTTGGCCTCTGCAAGGGAGCCGTTGAGGTCGATGGCGCGGCAGAGGTCTTCCCGGAGGGTGACATGGTAGCCGAGCCGCGCAGCGTCCAGCGCCGAATAGGCGACGCAAAAATCCGTTGCGAGGCCGGTGAGCACAACGGATTTGACGCCGCGCTCTTGCAGGTAGCCGTGCAGGCCGGTGGCTGTGGTGTGGTCGTTCTCGAAAAAGGCGGAGTAGCTGTCGATGGCATGGCGAAAGCCTTTGCGCACGATCATCTGGGCGGCATCGGTGCGCAGGTCGGGGTGAAACGCCGCGCCCTGGGAGCCAGCGACGCAATGATCGGGCCAGAGGACTTGCGCGCCGTAGGGCATATCGACCATCTCGTAAGGCGCTTTGCCTGCGTGCGAGGAGGCAAAGGAGGAGTGGCCCGCGGGATGCCAGTCTTGCGTGAGGACGATGCAGGAATGCGCGTCCATCAGCGCGTTGATGCCTGATACGATCTGATCGCCGCCCGCAACAGCGAGGGCGCCGCCCGGGCAAAAATCATTCTGGACGTCGATGACGAGGAGGGCGGTGTTTGACATGGCGGGCTCCTTGGCTCGGCTCTCTGCGACAATGGGTAGGGGTGCAAAGCGCTAAACTCAAGGGTAAAAGCCTTGCCGAAACCGCGATTCCCAGCTAGGCGAAGCCCATGTTTATACTTGCTGCACTCTATCATTTCACCCCGTTTGACGACCCTGCCGCCATGCAGGCACCTTTGCAGGATGTCTGCCGGGAGAACGGAATTTCCGGCTCTCTGCTGATTGCGCGCGAGGGGATCAACGGCACGATTGCCGGCCACCGTGCGGGGCTGGACAAGGTGTTGGCCTATATCCGCGCGCTGCCCGGCTGCGCCACACTGGAGTGGAAGGAAAGCACCGCCGCGCACCAGCCGTTTGCGCGCATGAAGGTGAAGCTCAAAAAAGAGATTGTCACCATGGGCCAGCCCGATGTGGACCCGCGCGCCCATGTGGGCAACTATGTGGCGCCGGAGGACTGGAACGCGCTGATCCTCTCTGAAGATGTGGCGGTGATTGACACGCGCAACGACTATGAGGTTGCTATCGGCACGTTTGAGGGGGCTGTTGACCCGAAAACCGCAAGCTTTCGCGACTTTCCGGCCTGGTGGGAGGAGAACAAGGAGCGCTTTCACAACAAGCGCATTGCCATGTTCTGCACCGGCGGTATCCGCTGTGAGAAATCGACCAATTACCTGCTCGGGCAGGGGATTGAAGAGGTTTATCACCTCAAGGGCGGTATTTTGAAATACCTTGAGAAAGTGCCTCAAGAGCAGAGCACCTGGAACGGCGAGTGCTTTGTTTTTGACGGGCGCGTTTCGGTGGGCCATGGCTTGCGTGAGGGGCCGCACGAGCTGTGCCATGCCTGCCGCCGGCCTGTTTTGCCCGAAGACAAGGCGCGCGCGACATGGGAGCAGGGGGTGTCTTGCCACCATTGCATTGACGAGACCACCGAGGACGATAAGGCGCGCTTTCGCGAGCGCCAAAAGCAGATCCGGCTGGCCGCAGAGCGAGGCGAGCAGCACATCAAGGTGGATGTGCCGCTTGAGCCGCTCGGATGACGCCTGCGCAGCCCAAAGAGACGGTCTCTTTTGAGGACTTCCAGAAGCTCGATATCCGTGTGGGGACAATTTTGGAGGTGGCCGATGTGCCCAAGTCCAAAAAGTTGGTGCAGCTGCGGGTGGACCTCGGCTTTGCCACGCGCACCGTGCTGGTGGGCATGAAGGGCGAGCGCGATGATCCGAGCGAGATTGTCGGACGACAAGCGCTGTTTGTGGTGAACCTCGCGCCGCAGGTCATGGCGGGGATCACCTCGGAGGCGATGTTGTTTGACATTGGCTATGCTGACGGGGTGACGCCGGTTCTGGCCATGCCCGAAAATGCCGTGCCCAACGGGACGCGCGCGGGCTGAGGCCGATCAGGCGCTCTGGTCCTGCCCTGCGATGCGGCCCAGGACCACGGCTGCCAGCAGGCCATTGCCCGACAGATAGCCGCTGTCTGCGCGACCGGAAACGCCGCAGGCGGCCCCACCCCCGGCAAAGAGGTTCGCGATCGGCTGTCCGCTTTGCCCCATGACCCGGGCGTGGGTGTCAACACGCAGCCCGCCTTGGGTGTGAAACAGCGCTCCGGTCACACGCACGCCGCAATAGGGCGCTTGCAGCGCGCTGGGCCCGAATGGCCTGCCAAAGGAGTCGCGCCCTCCTCGGGGCAGGGCTTTGAGCGTGTCTTGCAGCGCCTTGGCGGGCAGGCCGAGGGCCTCGGCCAGCCCGGCGACGGTTGGGGCGGTTTTGATGGCCCCCTGCGCCTCGGCGTGTTTGAAATCTTCAAACTGGCGGGCGATGGCGGCGATCCGGCTGTCAAAGATCGCATAGGCCTCTCCGCCCGGTTGGGCAAGCACGGCGCGGGCCGCCTCGGAGTAGCCCTGTGCTTCGTTCCAGAAGCGCAGGCCGTCGCGGTTCACCTGCACGCCCCCCTCGGTGATTGTGGCCCAGGTGATCAGGATTCCGTGCGGATGTGCGACGTTGCCATGGCCCTGATAGGCGCCAAGGTGCTGTGTCTGGGCGCCGATGGGCTCGGCCCAGAGCACGGCTTCGCCTTGGTTGCCATCATGGCCAAACCAGAGCCCCTCGCGGATTTGCGGCATATGCTCCCCCACAAGCGCCGGGTTGCCGCCAAAACCGTTGCAGGCCAGGATGAGCCGCGCGCAGCCGATGGTTTCAAGGCCGCCATCGGGGCGGCGTGCGGCGATGCCTTGCACGCGGCCATCGGCGAAATAGAGTGTTGTGGCACGGCGCTCGCAGATAATGTCTATGTCGGCCCGCTCGGCGGCGCTGCGCAGCGCATCAATCAGCTCGCGGCCCGCGCGGGTGGGCAGGCCGTGCATCCGGCGGCGGCTGTGGCCCGGATAATCAAAGTCATCCACGACCGAAAAGGGCAAGCCGTGGGCCTCTGACAGCCAGTCGATCACAGGGCCGGCATTCTGGGCGAGCAGATCAACAAGGGCCTGGTCATTTTCGCCATGGGCCTTGGCTTGGATATCGGCCGCGAACTGTGCGGCGCTGTCCTCTATGCCGGCAGCCTGCTGGAGCTTTGTGCCGGCAGCGGGGATCAGCCCCGCTGACAGGGCCGTTGAGCCAGACGGCAGGGGGTCTGCCTCGATCACCAACAGGTCTTGTCCGGCTTCTTTGGCCGAGAGGGCCGCCACGAGGCCGCAGGCCCCTGCGCCGATGATCAGCGTTTGAACCTCAAGATCAAAGCTGGGGGGCGGGGGTTCAACTGTCGGAGCCGTCATAGCGGGCCCCTGTTTTGAGCATCTCTGCGGTGCCGATCACGCCGTTGAGCCCGTTGAAATCAAACATCCGCTCTGCGAAGGGTTTGTTGGAGCCGTGTGTGGCGAGGCTTTGGTAATAGTCCTGTGCGGTGCGCGCGAGGGCGCGCACGATACCGCCGGGGAAGATCACAATGGAAAAGCCGAGGCGCTCCAGATCTTGGGCGCCCGTGATGGGGGTGGCCCCGCCCTCGACCATATTGGCGAGCAACGGAATGCGCCCGCCAAAGCGCGCGGCGATTTGCTCCAGCTGGGATCTGTCTTGCGGGGCTTCAATGAACAGCACATCGGCACCGGCCTCAAGATAGGCTCCGGCGCGGTCTTCGGCGGCGGCGAAGCCCTCCACGGCAATGGCATCTGTGCGGGCAATGATCAGGGTGTTTTCGGTTGCGCGGGCATCGGCCATGGCGGCAATCTTGCCCACCATTTCGCCTGCGCTGATCAGCGATTTGTCGGCCAGGTGGCCGCAGCGTTTGGGGTAGCTCTGATCTTCGATTTGCAACGCAGAGGCGCCTGCGCGCTCGTAAAGGCGCATGGTGCGCTGGGCGTTGAGCGCGTTGCCAAAGCCCGTGTCGGCATCAATGATCACCGGCAGGGGGGTGCGATCGGCGATCAGCATCATCGTGTCGGCCATTTCCGAGGCGGTGGTGAGGCCAATGTCGGGCCGGCCCAGACGCGTATAGGCGACCGCCGCACCGCTGAGGTAGAGGGCCTCAAAGCCTGCCGCCTCGGCCAGCGAGGCCGTCAGCCCGTCATAGACGCCGGGGGCGACGACAATCTCTTTGCTCTTGAGGCGTGTTCTGAGGCTCATGCTGTGCCCTCTACAAGGGCCAGCATCTGTGCGCAGCTCATCTGGTGGGTGACGGTGCCAAGCGAGAGGAGCGTGGCCTCATGGACCTCGGATTTGAAGGCCGCGCAGCCATCGGTGAGCATGACGGTTTCGATGTTGCGCAGGTGGGCGTCGCGCAGGGTCGAGGCGACGCCGCCGTTGGTGACGATACCGCCGACAATCAGGTGATCAATCTCGAGTGCGCGCATCAAATATTCCAGCCGGGTTTGGTAAAAGGCGGAGTAAGCGACTTTTTCAACCACGAAATCCGCGGGCTGGAGGCTGTCGACAAGGCTGTGCCCAAAGCTGCCGGGTGCGAAATCTCCCGGCCCGAGAAAGGGGCGCAGCGCTTTCAGGTGTGGGGCAATGAGCGGCGTGCCGTCTTTGTCGGGCACAAGGGTGAACTGGGCCGAAAAATAGCGCCCCCCCCTGGCTTGCAAAGCTCGCGCCAGCGGGGCGATCCGGGCGGGCAGGGCAGCGATGCTGGCCGCCGTCTGGCCGGCGCGGCCATAGGCTCCTTCCGGGTGCAAGAAATCGTTTTGCAAATCAATTGTCAGCAGCGCGGTGCGGGACATATCCCAGGTGGTTGGATTGCTCATGGGGCCTTCTCCACAGGTTCGATAATGGTGTTGCCAAAACGGTCCACGCGGCCTTGCAGCCCCGGCTCGATCAGCACGGTGGTGTCTGGCTGGGTGAGGATCGCGGGGCCCTGGATGACACTGCCGACCGGCAGGGCGAGGCGTTCATAGAGGGCGGTTTCATGCCAGCGGTCGCCAAAATGGACCGGCCGGTGGCCAAACGGCGCGGTGCGGCCCGTGCCCGCAGGGGCGAGCGTGCCAAGATCAAACTTGGGGCGCTGGCCCGTCACGGCGCTGCGCAGGTTCAGAATGCGGCGCACGCCATTGTGCAAGAGCCTGCCGAAGGTCGCGCGGTAGGCGGTGTCAAAGGCGGTTTCGATCTCGGCGCGCGCGGGGGCGATGACTTGCCCGGCCTCTGTTTTCACGGTGAGGGGCACGGCGACCGTGTGGGTCTGGCCAACATAGGCCATGTCCAGCTCGAAGCTCAGGGTGCGGGCCTGAAAATTTGTGCGCGCGGCGTCAAGCAGCGCCAGTCCCTGGTCTGCGTGCGCCTGCATGAATTCGGCAAGGGCGTTTGTGTCCAGCTGGTCCACGAGCGCGTTGATGGTTTGCACAAAATCCTGGCGCATATCGGCAATGACACAGCCCATGGCCGAGGTCACCCCCGGGTAGCGCGGCACGATTGCGCGGGCGATGCCCACCTCTGCGAGCATGGCCCCCGCATGGAGCGCACCGCCACCGCCAAAGGGCATGAAGGCAAAGCGCTTGGGGTCAAAGCCGCGCTCGATGCTGACCAGCCGGATTGCGCCGGCCATACGACTGTTGGCCACCTTCAGGATGGCTTCGGCGGCCTCAACCGTGCTCAGGCCGAGGGGTTGGCCGACATGGGTGTCGATGGCCTGGCTCGCGGCGTCCACATCGAGCCGTGCGAGCTTGCCGCCGATCGGATTGTCCGGGTCAATGCGCCCGAGCACGACATTGGCATCTGTCACTGTGGGGCGCGTGTTGCCCAACCCATAGGCGACAGGGCCGGGGTTGCTGCCGGCGCTTTCGGGGCCGATGTTGAGCAGCCCGCCCTTATCGACCCAGGCGATAGAGCCGCCGCCCGCGCCGATTGTTGTGATCTCGATCATCGGGTTGCGCACGACCATGCCGAAATCAATCGAGGTTTGCGGCGAGAGCATCGACTGCCCCTCGGCAATAAGCGAGACATCAAAGCTCGTGCCGCCCATATCGCCGGTGATGACATTTTCAAAGCCGGCGGACTGAGCAATATAGGCGGCAGCGATCACCCCGGCGGCGGGCCCGGAGAGGGCTGTGCGCACCGGCAGGCGGCAGGCGGTCTCGACCGCCATGACCCCGCCGTTGGATTGCACGATCATGAACTCGCCTTCAAAGCCATCTGATGTCAGCGCATTTTCAAGCCGTGCGAGATAACCCGAGACCTCGGGTTGCAAATAGGCGTTGAGCGCGGTGGTTGAAAAGCGCTCAAACTCGCGGATCTCCGGCAGGATCTCGGAAGAGGCCGAAACATGCGCATTGTGCCAGATCTCGCGCAAAACGGCCACGGCGGCCGCCTCGTTGGCCTTGTTGGCATAGGCGTTGGCAAAGAGGATGGCGACGGCCTCGCAGCCGTTGTCTTGCAAGGTTTTGGCGGCGGCGCGCAGGGCGTCAAGATCAACCGGGGTGCGTATCGTTCCGTCAGCCAGCGTGCGCTCGGGCACTTCAAGGCGGTTGCGGCGGTCGACCACGGGCTCAAAATCGCCGCGCAGCCCCCAGGTGCGCGGGCGGTCACGGCGGCGCATTTCGAGCACATCGCGCAGGCCTTGCGTGCAGATCACGCCGGTTTTTGCGCCTTTGCGCTCCAAAAGGGCGTTGGTGCCTGCTGTGGTTCCGTGCACAACCACGGAAATATCAGACAGCGCGCTCACCTCGCGCCGGATGCCATCGAGAAAACCGCCGGACTGGTCTGGCCGCGTGGTGGGAACCTTGGCGACGCGGGCCGTGCCTTCGGCTTCGTTCAGAACGAAGACATCTGTGAACGTGCCGCCCACATCCACGCCGATCATAAGAGTGCTCATGCTGTTTTCTCCCGCCACTCTGGGCCATAGGCTTCATCGGCCTCGGCTGCGCTGACCAGACCTCGGGCCACATCACGGGCGATGGCGTCTGGGCTGCGCGCGCCGGGCGCGCCATAGCCGCCCCCGCCCGGTGTTTCCAGACGCACGGCCTGCCCCGCTTTGAGCGTGATGCCCCGCATTTTTGAGGCCAGGGGCGGGCTGTGCCAGCCGTCGTCCTGCTCGTATTGGAAGGCATTGAGCGCGGCCATACCGCCGCCGGCGATCCCCTTGGGGGCAAAGCGTCCGCGCTCGCCGAACAGGAAGGCCTCGGCGCCATTTTCTTCCAGCACCTCGATTTCGTAGACGGCGCCAAGCCCGCCCCGGTGTGTGCCTGCACCGGCACTGTCCGGGCGCAGCGCCCATGTGCGAAACATCACCGGGTAAGCCGCTTCCAGAATTTCCATGGGCGGGATGGTGGCAGTTGAGATCGGCGCGTTGCCATGGTTGAGACCGTCTGTCTCGATAGAGCCGCCATGGCCGCCGCCGTAGAAGGAAAACATCACCCATGGCTGGCCGTTGGCGCGCTTGCCTGCAATCGAGAGCGCGTTGATGGTGCCGTAGGCATTGGCCACAACCCGCTCTGGTGCGGCCTGCGCAAAGGCTGAAAACACAACGTCGATCATCCGCAGGATCGTCTCGGTGTAGCCACCTGTCGGGGCGGGGAACTGTGCCGCCAGAAGGCTGCCCTCGGGCACGATCACATCGATCGGGCGCATGACACCGGCATTGGCTGGCAGGGCCGGGAAGACATGTTTGATGGCCACATAGGCCGTTGCCACGGTGGTTGGCAGGGCAATGTTGACAGGGCCGGCACATTGTGGCGCGGAGCCGGTGAAATCGAGCACCATCTCGTCGCCCTTGATCTCAAGCGCGATCTTGATTTTTAGGGGGCTGTCGGTGATGCCGTCGTTGTCGAGGTAATCTTCGGCCTCCCAGCGGCCATCGGGTAGCTCGGTGAGTTCGGCGCGCATGAGCGCTTCGGCGCGGTGGCCCAGAGCCTCCAGCGCGGCGGTGATCGTCTCGCCGCCATATTCGTCGAGCAGCTCGTCCATCCGTTTGACACCGAGGTCCAGCGCGCTCAGCTGCCCGTTCAGATCGCCCATAGCCGATTGTGGCAGGCGTGTGTTGCGCAGCAGGATGTCCACGATGTCCTGATTGATCGTGCCAGCGCGGGCAAGCTTCACGGGCGGCAGGTTGAACGCCTCCTGAAACACATCTGTCGCTGCGGGGTTGTAATTGCCGGGCACGGCGCCGCCGACATCATGCCAGTGGCCGACGGAGGCGAGGTAACAAAACAGCGCACCATCGCGAAAATAGGGCCGCACGAGGCGCATGTCGGAGAGATGCGTGCCGCCGATGTGGGCATCGTTGAAAATGTAGATGTCGCCGTCTTGCAGATCGCCGTCTTTGGCGGCCTTTTCGATCACGGCCTTCACGGCAAAGGACATGACACCGACAAAAATGGGCAGGCCCGACTTGCCTTGCACCAGCGTGTCGCCGGAGGTGGCGTGGTAGAGGCCGTGGCTTGCGTCATGGGCTTCGGCGATGATCGGGTTGAAGGCCGCGCGAAACAGCGTGGCGTCCATTTCATCGGCAATTTGTTCCATCCGTCCGGCCAGCACGGAGAGGGTGATCGGGTCTATCGTGCTCATTTTTTTGCGCTCACTTCGGCCATGTCGTTCCAAACATCTTGTTGGGTGATCTTGCCGTCTTTGACTTCAAAACGGTCAATGAAGCGGATGCCTTCAAAGCGGGTGTCGTCGTGATACTCGCCTTGCAGGGTTCCGCGGCAATAGACAATGGCGGCGTCGCCTGCGCCTTGCATTGCGTCAAAGCCCTCGAAGGTTTTGGTGACGAATTTGTAGCGCGGTCTGGACCAGGCAATCAGCTCTTTCAGGCTGTGCATCGGGGCCGTTCCGGGGAAGGTCATGGTGAAGTCTGCGGCGAGCATGGCGCGGGCCTTGTCAAGGTCGCGTGCTTCCATGGCTGCCAGATAGGTGGCCACAAGCTGGGCCGGATCGGGACGGGCGGGCGCCGGGCTGCGCTGAGTGCGGCCGCGGTAGTAATTTTGGGCAGGCATGTCGTGGATCATGACGGTGACCAGCTCTGGAGCCGCCGGCACGACGAATCGCACGGCATCTGTCAGAGCTTCGCCAAGACGTTGTTTTTCCTCCGGATTATATCCGGCCAGCAGATGTAGCTCGACGATCGGCATGGCACCCTCCTGCGCTTCAAGTTGTATTATTTGTAATACAAATATTGTATCTTACCAGCGAAAATTTTTGGATATTATGAATACTAATACTTGCTTTTGAAAGTAACATATTTACGGTCGGGTGCGAATGTCGGGAGAATCATCGATGCGGCCGGAAGCTGTCCAGATACTGCCAGAAGGGGCCAAGGCGCGGCGTGTTTACCTTGCTCTGCGCGACCAGATCAGCGGTGGCGATTTGCGCGATGGCGAGACTTTGCCGGGCGAACAAAAGCTTGCGGAGGCGTTCAGCGTCAGCCGGGTGACGGTGCGCCGGGCACTTGATGCCCTGGCGCAGGGCGGCTTGATCGAGCGGCGGATCGGCAGCGGCACGCGGGTGCGCGCCCGCGCGGCCAGCGGCCAGCGCGCCGAAATGAATTTCAACACGCTCATGCCCCAGCTTGTGGAGATGGGCCAGAAGACAACCGCGCGGCTTTTGTCGTTTTCCTATGGCAGCGCGCCTGATTTCGTTGCGTCTGCGATGGGTTTGGGCGGGGCGGCCAAAGTCCAGATCGCGACACGGGTGCGCCTGGCGGGGGATGTGCCGTTTTCGCATTTGACAACATATGTGCCGGCGCAGATTGCCCAGAACTACTCGGAAAACGATTTGGCGACCACGCCGCTTTTCAAGCTTCTGGAGCGCAGTGGCGTGCAGATCAAGGAAGCGCATCAATCGGTGAGTGCGATGCTGGCGGGGCCGGATGTGGCCGAGGCGCTTGAGGTTGAAGTGGGCTCTGCCCTGCTCTCGCTGCGCCGCGTTGTGCGGGATGTGGAGGGCAATGGCGTGGAATATCTGTCCGGGCTCTACCGGCCCGACATGTTTCGCCTGGACATGCCGCTGACGCGGGTTGGCGAAGGGGGCGCGCGCCACTGGGAGCCGGCGATTGGCGAGAGCGGGAGCGAGCGTTGATGGGCGCTGCGCAAACCATGCTCGACAAGCTCTGGGGTGCGCATGAGGTGCTTTTGCGCGAGGATGGCGTGTCTCTGCTCTGGGTGGACCGGCATTTGGTGCATGAAGGCTCGCATCATGCGTTTGCCAAGCTGAAGGCGCGTGGTTTGGCACTGGCCGAGCCTGCACTGACATTTGCGGTTGTGGACCATTATGCGCCCACGCGGGGCCGCGCACGGCGTGCTGATCCGCAGATCGAACGGATGATCCAAACGCTGCGCAGCAATGCAACCGCGCATGGGGTGCGGCTTTATGATCTGGATGACCCGTTGCAGGGGATTGTGCATGTGCTTGGCCCCGAGGAGGGGTTGACGCTGCCGGGGCTGCTCATCAATTGCGGTGACAGCCACACCTCGACCCACGGGGCTTTCGGGGCGCTGGCCTTTGGCATTGGCGCCACTGAGGTCGCCCATGTTCTGGCCACGCAAACCATTTGGCAGCGCAAGCCCAAGGCGATGCGGATTACGGTGGATGGGGCGTTGGGCCCGGGGGTGAGCGCAAAGGACATTGCTCTTGGCTGGATTGCCCGCCTTGGCACCGATGGCGCTCAGGGCCATGCGGTTGAATATGCGGGCAGCACGGTCCGGGGGTTGTCCATGGAGGGGCGCATGACGCTGTGCAACCTCTCGATAGAGGGCGGCGCGCGGTTCGGGATGGTTGCGCCAGATGAAACGACATTTTCGTATCTGCAAGGGCGACGCTTTGCGCCGCAGGGGGCTGGCTGGCCCGCAGCCTGCGCGGATTGGACGGCGCTGGCCAGCGACGCAGATGCGCATTTTGAGCGCGAGGTGTGGCTGGATGCGGGCGAGATCGCCCCGACGGTGACATGGGGGACTAGCCCTGAGCAGGCCCTGCCCATCACCGCTGTTCTGCCTGATCCGGCCGATTTGCCCCCCGCAAAGGCCGAAGCGGCCCACGCGGCCTATGCCTATATGGGCCTGACACCGGGGCAGAGGCTGGCCGGCACCCCGGTGGACCAGGTTTTCATCGGCTCTTGCACCAACGGGCGGATCGAGGATCTGCGCGCGGCGGCGGCTGTTCTGGCCGGGCGCAAGGCGAAGGTGCCCGGTCTGATTTCGCCCGGCTCGGCACAGGTGAAGGCGCAGGCCGAACGCGAGGGGCTTGACCAGATTTTTGGCGCGGCGGGCCTTGAGTGGGCCGCGGCGGGCTGTTCGATGTGTGTGGGGATGAACGGCGACCTTGTGGGAGAAGGCAAGCGCTGTGCGTCCTCGACCAACCGCAATTTCAAAGGCCGTCAGGGGCGCGGTGCGCGCACCCATCTGATGAGCCCGGCGATGGTGGCGGCGGCCGCTGTGACAGGTGTGCTGAGCGATGTGCGCCCCTTGCTTGAGGGGCGGGTGTGATGAGCGGTTGGAACAGCCACAAGGGTTTGGCGGTTGGCCTGCCGCAGGCCAACATCGACACGGACCAGCTGATTCCGGCGCGTTTCATGTCGGTGCCGCGCGCGGAGGGCTATGGGCCCTATTTGCTGCATGATATGCGCCGAGACGCAGAGGGACGCTTGCGCGCGGAGTTTGCGCTCAACCGTCATGAGGGGGCCAGCGTGCTGGTGGCCGGGCGCAATTTTGGCAGCGGCTCCTCGCGCGAGGCGGCTGTCTATGCGCTTGTTGATGCGGGCATCTGTGCGGTGATCGCCCCGAGCTTTGGCGATATTTTCGCCTCAAATGCTGTGAACAACGGGCTGTTGCCTGCCAGGATAGACGGGGCGCTTCAGGGTGAGCTGGCCACGGCTCTGGCCGAGGGCGCGCGGGACATCGAGATTGATATCAGCGCCCGCCAGCTTCGGCTTGGGACGCTGAGTGGCGCTTTTGAGCTGGATGACAGTTGGGCCAAGAAACTCATCAACGGCTGGGACGATATTGACCTGTCGCTGGCGCAGGGCATGGCCATCAAGAAATTCAAAGATTTACGCTATCAAACCACCCCTTGGGCCTGGCCCAGCGGACCGGATTGAAAACCGCCACCTTGGGCGGAAACATTGGGCAGAAACAGGCCCGAAAGAAGGGGGCGACTGCCCCGAAACAGTGGAGGACGACACGATGAAGATGAAACTACTGGGAAGCCTGCTTGCAGGTGCCACGCTGGTTGCGGGCGCACTCAAAGCGGAAGAGACGATTTCGGCGGTGCATGCTTTTCCGGAAACGCTGATCTACACCAAGAGCTTCCTGAGCTTTGTGGACAAGGTAAATGCCGCCGGTAAGGGGGTGATCCAGATTGATGTGCGCGGTGGCCCCGAGGCGATTGGCATGTTCCAGCAGCCCGATGCGGTGCGTGATGGTATTGTTGATATGGTCTATACGCCCGGCTCTTTTTATGGCGGTGCGCTGCCTGAAAAAGATGCGATGGTGGCCTCAAACCTCACCGCGGTGGAAACACGCGTCAACGGTGGCATCGCCCTGATTGACCAAATCCATCAGGAGAAGATGGGCCTGAAGTATCTGGGCTGGTTTGACAGCGGGGTGTGCTACAACCTCTGGACACGCGATGAGCCGCAGTTTGATGCGAACGGCAACCTTGAGGTGGAAGGGCTCAAGCTGCGTGGCAACAACGTGTATAACGCGTTCTTTACAAACTACCTCGGCGCGCAGGTCATTGATTTGCCGACAGGCGAAGTTTATTCCGCGTTGCAGCGCGGTGTTGTTGATGCGACGGGTTGGACCCAGATCGGCCTGATTGATCTGAAGTGGAACGAGTTTCTCAACTACCGGATCGAGCCCTGCTTTTTCTCGACTGACCTTGGCGTGATCGTGAACAACGAAAAGTGGAATTCACTGTCTGAGGAGGCCCGCACGATCCTTCAGGATGTGGCGATCCAGCACGAGAAAGACAGCGTTGCCGCGTTGCAATCCAAGCGAGATGAGGACTTTGCCGCGCTTGATGCTGCGGGCATGAAGGTTATCTCCCTGGAGGGCGAAGCCAAGGCCAACTATCTTGCGGCAGCCCGTGAAAAAACATGGGAGCGCATGAAGGAGGTCATGGCCGGACAGCCCGGTGGCACAGGCAATTACGACCGTCTGCTTGAGCTGTTCTACGACCTTGACGCAGCCAAATAACCCCCCACGCGGGCCTGCCCTTGGGGGTGGGCCCGTTTTGCTTTTTGGAGCCCTCTGCGATGATCACCAAAACCTATAAGGGTCTGCTCTACGGGATGGCCGCGATATCGGGCTTCATGCTTGTCTGGATCATGGTGTCGGTCATCACGTCGGTTGTGATGCGCAACTTTGGAGTGCAGCCCTTTGCCTGGCTTTTCACGTCGGCGGAATATGGCCTTCTCTATATGACCATGCTTGGCGCGCCCTGGTTGGTGCGCGAGAAGGGGCATGTGCATATCGAGCTGGTCACCGCCAGTTTGCCCGAGCGCGCGCGCCAGAGTCTCAGCCGGGCTGTGGCGCTGGCCTGTGTTCTGGTTTGCGTGATCCTGGCCTGGAAGGGGGCAGAACTGGTTCTCACCAACCTGGAGCGCGGCGACTTTGACACCCGCGCCTACTACTTCCCGCGGTGGCTGCTTACGATTGCCTTTCCGCTCTCGTTTGGCCTGATGGCTGTAGAATTTTCCCGCTTCGTTTTCGGTTCCGAGCTGATGCACAGCGGCGAAGCAGGGATACACGAATAATGGAATGGTTCGAGGCGCTGGCCCTACTGTTGGGCACTATCGTTTTTCTCATGGCGATCGGGATGCCGATTGCACTGGCTTTTCTGGCGGCCAACATCCTTGGCGCTTGGGTCTTCATGGGCGGAGAGCGTGGCATCACACAGCTGTTGAACAACGGGCTGGGCGCGCTGACCAAATACGCGCTGATGCCCATCCCCCTGTTCTTGTTGATGGGGGAGATTTTCTTTCACACCGGGCTTGGCGGGCGGATGTTCACGGCGATTGACAAGCTGTTGGGCCGTTTGCCTGGCCGGCTGAGCTATGTCACGGTGCTGGGTGGCACGGCGTTTTCCACGCTGTCAGGCTCCTCTATGGGCTCCACGGCGCTTCTTGGTTCGCTCATGGTTCCGGAGATGAGCCGCCGTGGCTACAAATCGCATATGAGCATCGGCCCGATCCTTGGAACAGGTGGGCTGGCCATCATCATCCCGCCGTCTGCGCTGGCTGTGCTGCTGGCCACATTGGCGCAAATTGATGTGGCTGCCCTGCTGATTGCCGGGGTGATCCCCGGGCTGATCCTGGCGGGGTTTTACATGGCAACGATCTGGATTCAGACCAAGATAGACCCGACAGCCGCCCCGGCCTATGAGGTTGCGCCCATGTCTTTTGGCACCAAGCTGGCTCTGCTCTTGCGGGAGGTTGTGCCGATGATCAGCGTCATGGTTGTTATCATCGTGCTGATGATACAGGGTTTTGTGACCCCCTCGGAGGCTGCGGCCTTTGGCGCTTTGGGCGTGCTCTTGCTGGCGGCTGTGTTTCGCTGCCTCACATGGGAGGCGATGAAAAAGTCGGTGCTCGGGGCGATGCGGGTGACGTTGATGGCCTATCTCATCGTGTTCGGCTCGGCCACGTTCAGCCAGCTTCTGGCCTTTTCCGGCGCATCACGCGGGCTTGTAAGCTGGGCGACCAGCTTTGATCTGGCACCGCTTGTGATGCTGCTTGTCATGTTCGGGGTGCTTTTGCTGCTTGGAATGTTCATGGAACAGATCTCGATCATGCTGCTGACGGTTCCGATTTTCTTTCCGCTGGCGCAGACGCTTGGCTTTGATCCGATCTGGTTTGCGCTGATCATGCTGCTCTCGCTGGAGATCAGCTTTACCACGCCGCCCTTTGGCTTGCTTCTGTTTGTCATGAAGGGGGTGGCCCCGGCGGGAACGACCATGCGAGAGATATATACCTCCGCATTTCCCTATATTTTCTGTTCGTTGTTTCTGGTGGGGTTGCTGATCGCCTTTCCCGGGCTTGCGCTCTGGTTGCCGTCCTTTTGAGCAACCAGAGCGGCCCGCAGCGGGTTAGCTGCCGCTCAGGGTTGTGGCCAGTCCGAAGGCCGAGCCGATCAGGCCAAAGAGTGAGCGCGCCGCTGTGACGGCCGATTCTGTGGCGAGAATGGTGTCTCCGGCGGCGATCTCAAAGCTGCGGGCGGCAAAGAGGCCGTCGGCATGGGTGAGATCGAAGGTGAAGACCACATGGGCAAGCTCGGGCCGCCCGGGGCCTGCGCCGGTTTGTGCGGCGCTGTATTCACGCAACACCAGAACCGCCTTGAGATTGGCGCGCGCATCTGAGAGCCCGCCCAGCCGCGACAGGGCTTCCATGGCGGTGATGGTCTCCTGATCAAAGGGCACGATTGTCTCTGTGCCGGTTGCGCCGAGGGCGGTGAAGTAGCGGTCATCCTCGCGCACGATGATTTTGTCGCCACCGCGCAACACGGTGTTCAGGGACTGATCGGTATAGAGTTTTTCGGCGCGCACCGCATAGGAGCGGTTGGCGCGGTTGAGCCGCACAAGCGGATTGCGCAGCCCTTGGTCGATTCCGCCAGCCAGCGAGAGCACGCTCAGGATCGAGGTGTTCTTGCTGGGCAAGGG
Organism: uncultured Lentibacter sp.; assembly: GCF_937123735.1. Taxonomy (GTDB): domain Bacteria; phylum Pseudomonadota; class Alphaproteobacteria; order Rhodobacterales; family Rhodobacteraceae; genus Lentibacter. Next base: position 28,505 of record NZ_CAKZKL010000042.1, on the reverse strand, counting down.
GTAGCTGCCGGGCTTGCCAACGCCAGCCACCAGATCGACCGAGTTTTGCTGTCCGGCGCTCAACATGAGCTGCACCTGTGCTGAGGGCGATATTTCGGTGAGGCGTTGCTGGATATGGCGGCGGGCTTCTGTGGAGCTGAAGCCGGAGACGACCACCTCATCCAGATAGGGCACAAAGACCGTGCCCGCAGGCGAGACCCTCAGCCCGCGCATATCGGTTGATTTTGAGCCGGCCCCTGTCAGCAGGGAGTTGGCATCACTGTCCCAGATGATCAGGTCGATGCTGTCGCCGGCGCGGATTGTATCGGCGTTGGAGCCGCGGGTGGCGCTGGGCCAGCTGTAGGGCGTTGTCGCGCCCGTGCGTGGCCAGCTGGCAATATCGGGCAGCGCGGCGCGGGTGACCGGCACAACCTGAAAGCTCGGATCTTGGGAGCGTGTCTCGCGGACCACCTCTTGGACAAGCGCCGCTCCGCGCGGCAGCGAACAGGCGGCAAGACTGAGACTCAAACAGGCCAAAAGACCGAAACGGGCAAACAAACGCACAAGACCCCCCCAGACAAATTGGGTGCTTTGCCCTGTTTACACGGGCAAGGGGGTGCTAGGAAGGCCAAATAGCCAGTGGAGTTTATTTTTGGGCAGAGTGATTTTTCTGGGATCGACAGGGAAGCTGGGCCGCGCCTTGCAGCGCGTCTGGAGCGCATCGCCCCCTGAGGGCCTTGAGCCCCTGTGGCTCGGGCGCAAGGCGCTAGAAACGCAAAGCCGCTTGCCCCGGGCCCAAGCTGTTGTGGCTTTGTGGGGGGTCACCCACGGCCCGGCACAGGCGCTGGCGCAGAATGTGCCGCTGGCCGAGGCCGCGCGGGTTCTGGCCAAGGCCAGTGGCGCGGAGCGGGTGCTGCATCTCTCCAGCGCGGCGGTGTATGGCGCTTGCGCCAAGGCAGACCCCAGCGAGGCCGCACCGCTTGCGCCGCTGGGCGCTTACGGGCAGGCGAAGGCCGATATGGAGGCGCGGATTGCGCTTTTTGGGCCGCGCCCGCGCAACTGTGTGTTGCGGCTGGGCAATGTGGCGGGCTGTGACAGTCTGTTTCGCACCCTTGCGGAGGGCCGTGTCGCCGAGATTGACCAGTTTGAAAGCGGCAAGGGGCCACAGCGCAGCTATATTTCCGTGCCCCAATTCGGGCGTGTGCTGGAGGCGCTTCTGGCGTTGCCGCTGGCCGAGCTGCCTGATGTGTTGAACGTGGCGCAGCCCGGGGTTGCCGAGATGGGCGCGATTGCGGCGGCGGCGGGGGCCCCTGTGTGCTGGCGGCCTGCGCCGGCGGGGGCCTTGGCGCGCGTGGCGCTGGATGTGCGCGCCTTGCAGCGGATTGTCGGTTTGCCCGAGGTGACGCCCGAAGCACTGGTGGAGAGCTGGCGTTGCTGGGGAGGCTGGGCATGAGCGCGGCCAAGCGGGCAATGGACCTTGTGCTGGCGCTTGTGCTGGCGACGCTGCTTTGGCCTGTGGCGCTTGTGATTGCGCTTGCCATTAAGCTCACCGACGGGGGCGATGTGTTTTATGTGGCTGAGCGGATGCGCGGCGTAGAGGCGCCCTTCCTGCTCTGGAAGTTTCGCACCATGCGCCCTGCTGCGGCCAACGAGGGTGTTTCGGGCGCGGATAAGGCCGACAGGATCACACCGGTGGGGCGTTTCTTGCGGCGCACGCGGCTCGATGAGCTGCCGCAGCTCTGGAACATCTTGCGCGGCGATATCAGCTTTGTCGGGCCGCGCCCGCCGCTGAGGCGCTATGTCGAGATGTTCCCTGAACTTTACGGCGAGGTGCTGAAGGCGCGCCCCGGTGTGACGGGGCTGGCGACACTGGCGTTTCACCGCCGCGAGGAGGCGCTTCTTGCGGCCTGCACCACGGCGGAGCAAACAGAGGCGGTTTATGTGCGCCGCTGTGTGCCCGTGAAGGCGAAGATCGACCTGATTTATGCGCGCGAGCAGAGCCTGTGCTACGATTTGCAGCTGATGGTGGCGACTGTGCTGCGGCGCGTGCCGCTCAGAGCGCGGAGAGGCCGCTCTTGAGCGCGGCGAAGCTGCCTGTGGCCTCCATATGGGCGCGCAGGCGGGCGTTGTAGCCGCCTTCTGTGCTCAAGGAAGCGAGCAGGGGCGCAAGCGGGCTGGCTGTGAGATTGGAGGCCACGAGGCTGCGCAGGAAGTCTTGCGCTTTGGTGGCCTCAGCGCCTTGGGTGGCGGCCCAGCCCGCGGCTTCAAGCAGCATCTGCACCACGGGGGAGAGCACGGCTTGCGCAGAGAGCATGGCGGCGAACTCTGCCGCGCTGTCCATGGCGAAGACATCATGCGCGACGAAGATTTCTGTAACCAGCTCTGACTGTGGGAAAGCGATGAGCGGGGAGCGGCCATGGGCGATGGCCGGGAACGGCAGCACGAGGCTTTCGGCTGTGGCGGGGGCGACAAGCGCCTGAACTTCGGGCAAGGGCAGATCGGCGATGAAGGAAACCACCCGCTGGCCCGCGCGGAAGGGCAGCGCGGGCAGCAGGCCTTGCGCCACATCGGGCATAAGGCCGAGAAAAAGCACATCGGCTGCGGTGACAACGCCCGCGTTGTCGGCCACAGAGACGTTCGGGTAGGCCGCGCTGAGCGCGCGCGCGTTGGCGGCGGAGCGCTCGGACACCGCGATGGTATGGCCCAGAGGGGCGAGGGCGTGGACAACCGCTGTGCTGATGGTGCCTGTGCCGAGAAAACCGAGGTTCATGTCGTGCTCCTTGAAAGGGTTTGCGCTTTAGCTTCGCTAAATCGCGGTGGCGCGTGCTGCGGGGCGGCAGAAACGCGAAAGCCTGCGCGGGATGACAGCGCAGGCTTTGGATATTTTTGGCAATAAGAAAGGGCTGTTGTGCGTTGTTTGAAAACACCGGCACGGTTTCCTAGGGATTTAGCGCTTGCGGTCGCGGCGTGAGGACATGGGCTGGAAGGCCACGCCCACATGGGCTTCGCAATAGGGCTTGCCGGACTGTGTGGGCAGGCCGCAGAACCAGAAATCATCTGTGGCGGGATCGCCCACGGGCCATTTACAGGTGCGCTCGGTGAGTTCCATGAGGCTCAGTTTTTTGGCCTTCTTCTCGATCTCGTTGACCTTGGCGAGGGCCTCGGCGCTGATCTCGTTGTTGGAGGGCTGTGGCGGCAGGGGCTGGCCTGCGGGAATGATGGCGCGGCGCGCAGGGCTTTTGGGGAAGGGTTTGGCCTCGGCTTCCGGAGCCGCCACGGGCGCAGGCTCGGCGGGTTTGGGCTTTTTGGCTGCGGGTGCCGGTTTGGGCTTGGAGGGTTTTTTCGGAGCGGGTGCGGCCGCTGGCTTGGTTTCGGTTTTGGCGGTTCCTGTGGTGGTGCGGTTGGACAGGCCGAGGCGGTGCACCTTGCCGATCACCGCGTTGCGGGTGACACCACCAAGCTCTTTGGCGATCTGGCTGGCCGACTGGCCTTCGCCCCACATTTTTTTCAATACGTCTACGCGTTCGTCTGTCCAGGACATGCGGTTTCCTTGAGGTTGGGGGGCCGCGCGCAGGAGGCGGGCCAGAACTCGGATCAGCGCCCTATACTAAGCATCGCAGCCGCAGATACAAGGCACAGAATCACTTGCGCTCAGATGGGGACTGTTTGAGATGGCTTTCGCGCCACGCCAGCAGGCCGGCGCCCGAGAGAATGGTGGTGGCACCCAAGAGGGTGACGGCATCGGGCCATGTGGCAAAGAGGGTGGCATCATAGGCCGCGGCGAAGATCAGCGTGGCAAAGGAGAAGGGGGCGACATAGCTGGCGTCTGCGCGGGCCATGGCGTTGACGAAGAAAAACTGCGCCGCCGCCATGGCACTGCCAACACCGGCGAGAACAAGCCATTGCGCTGCGGTTGGTGCTGCCCAGACAGGCAGCACGGCGAGGCTGGCTATGGCGAGGCCGAAGGCGTTGTTGACAAAGAGGATTTGCAGCGCGGGTTCGCGCCCTGAGAGCCGTTTGATGAGGATGATCTCAAGGCCCATGACGAGCGCGGCTGCCAGCGCGAAGAGCCCCCCGAGCGCGAAGCTGGCCGACGAGGGGCGCAGCAGCAAAACTGCGCCCAGCAGGGCAATGCTGGCAGCGCTCCAGCGGATGGGCCCCACCCGCTCGCCGAGAAGCGGAATTGCGAAGATCATGGCAAAGACGGGGTTAAGAAAGCTGATGGCCGTGGCATCGGCCAGCGGCACGAAGGCCACGGCCGTGAACATCAGTGTGACGCCGCCCCAGCCCAGAAACGAGCGCGCCGCATGGAGGGCAAGTGCGGGTGCGCGGATGGGTTGGCGCGTTGTGGCGACCACGGTGCTGATCAGCAGGAAGGCAAAGAGAAAGCGGCCATGGCTGATCTGCAAGGGATGCAGAGGCGCGCCAAAGCGCGGATCGGAGGCGAGCTTGGCCATGAGCGTGGAACTGGCGATGAAGAATGTGGCTGCCAGCATCAGCAAGACGGCGCGGCGTGGGTTGGGGCTAGGTAATAGGCTCATTGGGCAAGCGATAGTGGATGGCCGGGCCGTGGCAAGCGGTTTCTGCTTTCCTTGCGGCAAGCAGGCTGTTAAAGCGCGCGTATGTGCAAGGCTGTGATCTCTTTCTTCTCACGACGTCGACGAGCGTAAGCTCTTCGGATGCATGGGCTTGGGCGCGGCCATAAGGCGCTCTTTTCCCTCCCAATGTTGACTATGCCTGCCTGCTTCGGCACTTATCGGGCTTCTTATAGAGGACTGGACCATGACTCCTTCTGCGACTGCTTCTGCAATCCCATCTGTTTTGCCAACCTACAGCCGTGCGCCTTTGAACTTTGTCAAAGGCGCGGGCAGCTGGCTGACGGAAGCGGACGGACGACGCTTTCTGGACCTAGGCGCCGGGATTGCCGTAAACGCGCTGGGCCATGCGCACCCGGCACTTGTTGACGCGCTGACGGAGCAGGCGGGCAAGGTGTGGCATCTGTCCAACCTCTACGAAATCCCGCAGCAGCAGGCTTTGGCGGACAGGCTGGTTGAGGCAACCTTTGCGGATACCGTGTTTTTCACCAATTCGGGCACGGAAGCTTGCGAGCTGGCGGTGAAGATGGTGCGCAAACACTGGTATGACAAGGGCCAGCCGGAGCGGGTCGAGATCATCACCTTTGACGGCTCGTTTCATGGCCGCTCTTCGGCCGCGATCGCGGCGGCGGGCAGCGAGAAGATGACCAAGGGCTTCGGGCCTTTGCTCGGTGGTTTCACGCATTTGCCATGGGGCGACCATGAGGCCTTGCGCGCGGCTGTGAGCGACAAGACCGCTGCGATCCTGATCGAGCCGGTGCAGGGCGAGGGGGGCATTCGCCCGCTGCCCGACCAGTGCTTGAAGGGCTTGCGCGATATGTGTGACGAGACGGGTGCGCTTTTGGTGCTCGATGAGGTGCAATGTGGCGTAGGGCGCACGGGCAAGCTCTTTGCCCATGAGTGGGCCGGGATCGAGCCGGATATCATGATGGTGGCCAAGGGCATTGGCGGGGGGTTCCCGCTGGGGGCTGTTCTGGCCAAGGCCGAGGCGGCGCGCGGCATGGGTGCGGGCACCCATGGCAGCACGTATGGCGGCAACCCTCTGGGCTGCGCTGTAGGCCTCAAGGTGATGGAGATTGTGGCCGAGCCCGCGTTTCTGGCCGATGTGAACGCCCGTGCGGGTGGTTTGCGCCAGAAGCTGGAAGGGCTGGTGGCGGCGCATCCCGATGTGTTTGAGGGCGTGCGCGGCACGGGGCTGATGCTGGGCCTCAAGTGCAAGGTGGCGCCTGCGGAGTTTGTGAGCGCGGGCTATGCGGCCGAGGTGATCACCGTTCCGGCGGCGGACAATGTGGTGCGGCTGTTGCCGGCGCTCAACATTGGCGAGGATGATATTTCTGAGGCCGTGACACGCCTTGACAGAGCCGCGACAGCGGTAAGCGAAGGATTGAAGGCATGACCCATTTTCTCGACATTCATAAGACCAGCAAGGAAGATTTGCGCGGCATCATCGACCAGGCGGCGGCCATGAAGGCGGCGCGCGCAGGGCGGCCCAAAGGCGAAATGGACGACACGCGCCCGCTGGACGGGCAGATGGTGGCGCTGATTTTCGAGAAGCCCAGCACGCGCACGCGGGTGAGCTTTGATGTGGGCATCCGCCAGATGGGCGGGCAGACCATGCTGCTTACCGGCAGCGAGATGCAGCTGGGCCATGGCGAGACGATTGCCGACACCGCCAAGGTTATGAGCCGTTATGTGGACCTGATCATGATCCGCACCTTTGACGAGAGCGTGCTTTTGGAGATGGCCGAACACGCGAGTGTGCCGGTGATCAACGGGCTGACCGACCGCACGCACCCCTGCCAGATTATGGCGGATGTGCTGACCTATGAAGAGCATCGTGGGCCGATCAGGGGCAAAAAGGTTGTCTGGTGTGGCGATGGCAACAACGTCTGCGCCTCTTTCTTGCACGCGGCGGCGCAGTTTGGCTTTGATATGGTCTTTGCGGGGCCAAGCCAGCTTGATCCGGAGGAGGAGTTCATCGGGCTGGCGCGCAAGGCGGGTGTGAGTGTGAGCATCGAGCGGGACGCGGCCAAGGCCGTAGCGGGCGCGGACCTTGTGGTGACGGACACCTGGGTGAGTATGCATGACGGGCAGAGCACCAAGGAACGGCGGCACAACATGCTGAGGCCCTATCAGGTGAATGAAGCTCTGATGAAGCACGCCAAGCCTGATGCGCTGTTTATGCATTGTCTGCCGGCGCACCGCGAGGATGAAGCCACGAGCGCTGTGATGGACGGGCCCAATTCGGTTATTTTTGACGAGGCCGAGAACCGGTTGCACGCGCAAAAAGCGATTGTGCGCTGGTGTTTGGGCGTCTGAATTGTGCGCCTGACGGCGCGCAGGTTTTTTTGACTGGGGGACCAGTCCCCCAGACCGCAGTTTTAACTGGGGGACCAGTCCCCCAGACCCCCTGGGATATTTCGGGCAAAAAGAAAGTGCGCGCGCTTTGGGTTAGTTTACGACAGCATTCAGGATGTAGAAGATCAGCCCTGACATGATGGCGGCGGCGGGCACGGTGATCACCCATGCGGCTATGATGGTCATGAAGTGGCTGCGGCGCACGAGCTTGCGGCGGCGGCGCTCTTCGGGAGCAATCCGGCGCTCTTGGGGCAGGGTTTGCGCGCTGGTGCGCATCCGCCGGAGGGCATCCCATTCGCGGTAGAAGCCGACGCCAAAGACTGCGCCCACGGCGATATGGGTAGAGGAGACCGGTAGGCCGAGCCAGCTTGCGACGATCACTGTGATGGCGGCCGAAAGCGAGACACAATAGGCGCGCATCGGGTTGAGCTTGGTGATCTGGGAGCCGACCATGCGGATGAGCTTGGGACCGAACAGAAAGAGGCCGAAGCTGATCCCGAAGGCGCCGATCACCATGACCCACATGGGAATGGCAACCTTGTCAGCGAAGCTGCCGTATTCGGCGGCGTGGACGATGGCGGCGAGGGGGCCGACGGCATTGGCCACATCATTGGCGCCATGGGCAAAGCTGAGCAGGGCGGCGGAGATGACCAGGGGGATACCGAAGAGCACCTTGAGAGATTTGTTGCGGTTTTCCAGCCCTTCGGCCTGGCGGCGGATGAGGGGTATTGTCACAAGCCAGGCGATGACGCCGAGCGCGAGGCCGATGAGCAGGGCTGTGGGGAGATCGATTTTCATCACACGTTTGAGGCCCTTGAGCGCAAGATAGGAGGCAAAGGCCCCTGCCATGATGCCCACAAGGATCGGAACCCATTTGCGCGCGGCGGCGATTTTGTCGTCCTGATAGATGACGCGGGATTTGATGAGCGCGAGAAAGGCGGCGGCGATGAGGCCGCCTAAGACAGGCGAAATCACCCAGCTCGCGGCGATCTTGCTCATGGTGGGCCAGTTGACGGCGGCAAAGCCCGCCGCGGCGATCCCTGCGCCCATAACGCCGCCCACCACCGAGTGTGTGGTGGAGACAGGTGCGCCGACCCATGTGGCCAGATTGACCCAGAGCGCGGCCGAGATGAGCGCGGCCATCATCGCCCAGATGAAGATATCGGCGGAGGCCATTGTGGAGGGGGCGATGATGCCTTTGGAGATGGTTGAAACCACATCACCACCGGCCAAGAGCGCGCCGGCACTTTCAAACACCACCGCAATGGCAATGGCACCGCTCAGGGTGAGTGCATTGGCGCCCACAGCCGGGCCCATGTTGTTGGCAACATCATTGGCGCCAATATTCAGCGCCATATAGGCCCCGAAGACAGCGGCGAGGATAACCACAGAGTTTTGTGGCTCAAAGCCAAAGAAGATGGCCGCCGAGAGACCGGCCAGAACCATGAAGGCCAGCGCGATGCCCGGCCCGACCATGGGGCGCGACACATATTGGGTGGCGTTTTCCAGATAGGAGAGGCGGTGCAGATCGCGGTCGAGTGTTTCGAGGTGATCTGCGTTGTGTTTGTGAAAGTCGGTCATTGTGCCCCCCTGGCTTTGGGGGTCGGTAGCCAAGGTGAGCGCAATTTTCAATCAATTTGTCATAAAATTGATACAAAACTGTTACAAATTGCGGAGGATGTCCTGAAGTTGGGGTTCGCAGACCATGTTCGCGGCCTCATCTGGAGAGACCCATTTGCGGCTGCGCTCGGAGGCCTCGGGGTAGTCATCGCGCATTTCGCTGACCTTCACGGGGAAGACAAGTGTTTGCACAGCCACGGGCAGGCCGCTTTTGAGCTCTTTGTCGTAGTCGTAGTGACCGAGCAACTTGCCGGCTGTGCCTTTGCGCACGCCAGCCTCTTCCCAGGCTTCTTGCAAAGCGGCTTCGGGGGCGTTTTTGCCATCAATCGGCCAGCCCTTGGGGATGATCCAGCGGCCTGTATCGCGCGAGGTGATGAGAAGGATCTTCTTTTCCCCGTTGCCAGAGCCCTGCTTGTAGCAGAGCGCGGCCACTTGCAGCCGCTTGGGGCGGCGCAAAAACGGGCTTAGGAGCTCTTCCCAAGCTTTCTTGAAGGTATCGGTCATGGTTTACTGACTATCTGCCGCAAATTTATTTTTGATTAACGCCACCATAGCCGATCTGTTTGAAAATTGCAAAAGAGGGGCATATCGGCGGTTAAGAGCGGCGCTTGCTGCGCAGGGTCGGATCGGCTTCGCGGGGGTCTTCGGGCCATGGGTGGCGGGGGTAGCGACCGCGCATATCCTTGCGCACGTCTGCATAGGACGTGTCCCAGAAGGCGGGTATATTGAGCGTCGTTTGCACCGGGCGCTGGGCGGGCGACAGAAGCGTGACGCGCAAAGGCTTGCCTGCCACTTGCGGGTGCGAGCGCTGGCCGAACATTTCTTGAAGGCGCAGGGAGATTTCGGGGTGCTCGCCTGCGTAATCAATCGGGATTTTGCGGCCCAGAGGCGTGGTGAAATGCGCGGGCGCGTGCTGTGCAAGCAGCTGTGTCTGCTCGTAAGACAGCAGCGCTTGCAAGGGGGCGTGGATGTCAAACGCCTTCCAATGTGCGCTGGTTTTGACGCCTGTGAGGTAGGGCGCGAGCCAGCTTTCCAGCGTTGCCAGCAACGCGTCATCGGACATATCGGGCATGGCGTGGCCCGCGGCGGCCAGAAGGGCCACGCGGGCGCGCAGACGCTCGGCGGCGGGCGAGGGTTTGAGACCCAGCTCGCGGATGCCTTCGCACATGGCGGCGGCGAGGGCCTCTTCGGGCGCGTCTTTCCAGAGGCGGCTTTGCAGGGCGATCTGGCCGAAGCGCTCTTCCTCGCTGGCCAGCACACGGCGCTCGCGGCGCGACCAGTGGCAGCTTTTCTGCCATGTGATCTCGCGGGCGAATGTCTCGCGCAGCTCGGCCTCGCTGATCTGCAAGGCGGCGCGGATGCGGGCTTCGCGCGGGTGGCCGTCAGTATCGGTGATCACGAGGAGGCGGGCGGCGGCGAGGGGGTCATCCTCGGCGAGATAGGTGCCTTTGCCGCCGGATGTGAGGTAGCGCGGGGCATCGCCCGCGCGGCGCAACGCGATACGATCAGGATAGGCGAGCGCGGCCATTTGCGGCGGCGTAAGCGCGCGGGCGCTCGCGGGCGCGACCCGGGCGAGGCGCTTGGCCTCTTGGCGCACCTGCGCCAGCGCGGCGTGGTTCACTTGCTGCGGCACGGCGCGGGGGCTATCGAGCGCTTTGAGGCGCAGGGAGAGATCGGCGGGGGCAGATTTGAGGATGTCCCGCTCGGAGAGAAGGGCGGCCAGCCCTGCTGCATCCTTGCCTGCGAGCGCGAGCATATGGCCGAGACGCGGGTGCACCGGCAGGGCGGCGAGCGCGCGGCCGTGGGCTGTGATGTGCTTCGCGTCATCGAGCGCGCCAAGCGCTTGCAGGAGGCTCTGCGCCTCGGCCAGCGTGCCTTCGGGCGGGGCTGTGAGCAGGGGCAGATCGGCGCTGCCCCAGAGGGCCAGCTCCAGCGCGAAGGGGGCAAGATCGGCCACCTCGATTTCGGCGGGGGCGAAGGCGGGCAAAGCGCCTTCTTCGCCGCGTGTCCAGAGGCGGTAGCAGATGCCCGGTGCGACACGGCCTGCGCGGCCTTGCCGTTGGGTGGCCTCGGCGCGGGAGGCTTTTTCTGTGACCAGCCGCGAGAGGCCAGAGCCTGCATCGTAGCGCGCGCGCCGCGCGAGGCCCGCATCGAGCACCACGCGGACATCTTCGATGGTGAGCGAGGTTTCGGCGATGGAGGTGGCCAGCACCACCTTGCGGCCCGTGGTGGCGGGGCGGATGGCGGCTTGCTGCTCTTTGAACGGCAGCGCGCCGAAAAGCATATGCACGCGGACGCCATCGGGCAGGCACTTGTCCAGTAGTGCGGCGGCGCGGCGGATTTCGCCCTCGCCGGGGAGGAAGGCGAGGAGGCCCCCTGAGGTTTCGGGGAGCACTGTGAGGACTTGCTCGGCCATGGCTTCGGCAATGCGCGCGCCTTTGGGCAGGGGGCGCTCAAGCCAGCGGGTCTGCACAGGGAAGCTGCGGCCTTGGGAGGTGACCACGGGGGCGTCGCCCATGAGGGCTGCGACGGGGGCGGCATCGAGCGTGGCGGACATAACGAGGAGTTTGAGGTCATCGCGCAGGGCCTCACTGACCTCAAGGCAGAGGGCGAGGCCCAGATCGGCGTTGAGCGAGCGCTCGTGGAATTCATCAAAGATCACCATGCCGACCCCTGCAAGCTCGGGATCAGATTGCAACATGCGGGTGAGGATACCTTCGGTGACAACCTCGACGCGGGTGTGCTGGCTTGTGCGGCTCTCGCCGCGGATGCGGTAGCCCACGGTTGTGCCGACCTCTTCGCCCAGCGTGCTGGCCATAAACTCGGCGGCGGAGCGCGCGGCGAGGCGGCGCGGCTCCAGCATGAGGATGCGACCCTTAATAAGGCCCGACTGCATCAGAGCGAGGGGCACAACCGTGGTTTTGCCGGCACCCGGGGGCGCTTGCAGCACGGCGCGGGGACCATTTTCAAAAGCGCAGAGCAGCGCGGGCAGCGCCTCGTGGATGGGCAATTTGGACATGGTCCTATGGAGCATGGCGCGGGCTGGACAATCAAGCGGCAAAGAGGGCATATCTGGGCGCATGGATATTGAAGCAGTTGCCTTGAGAATTCTGGACGGGGACAGGCGCGCGCTTGCGCGGGCGATCACGCTTGTGGAGAGCGGCCGCGCGGACCACCGCACCCAAGCGCGCGACCTTCTGGAGCGCTTGAAGGGGGCCGGGCGGCAAGCCCTGCGCATTGGCCTGTCGGGCACGCCGGGTGTGGGAAAATCGACCTTTATCGAGAGCTTCGGCCTCATGCTTGTGAAAGCAGGGCTGCGGGTGGCTGTGCTGGCGGTTGACCCCAGTTCGGCGCGCTCTGGCGGCTCTATTCTGGGTGACAAGACGCGCATGGAGCATCTGAGCCGTGAGCCGCGCGCCTTTATCCGCCCTTCGCCCAGCCAGACGCAGCTTGGCGGTGTGGCGCGGCGCACGCGGGAGGCAGTGGCGCTCTGTGAGGCGGCGGGCTTTGATGTGATCCTGATCGAGACCGTGGGTGTGGGGCAGTCCGAGACCGTTGTTGCCGAGATGTCGGACCTCTTTATCCTGCTGCTTGCTCCTGCGGGTGGCGACGAGCTGCAGGGTGTGAAGCGCGGCATCATGGAGATGGCCGATATCATCCTGATCAACAAGGCGGATGGGGATTTGAAGCCTGCCGCAACGCGCACCTGTGCGGATTATGCGGGCGCTTTGCGCTTGCTGAGGAAGCGCGCGCAGGACCCTGAAGGCTTTCCGAAAGCGATGACGGTTTCGGCTGTGGAAGAGCTGGGGTTGGCTGAGGCCTGGGAGGCGATGTGCGCGCTCACGGACTGGCGGCGCGCGAACGGACATTTTGAGAACACGCGGGCGCGCCAAGCCCGGCACTGGTTTGCAGAAGATGTGCGCCAGGGCTTGCTGGCGCGGTTGCAGACCGGCGAGATGCGCCTTGTGATGGATGCACTGGCAGGGCAGGTCGAGGCAGGCGAGATCACGCCTTCGGCGGCCGCCGCGGCAGCGCTTGAGACGCTCGGCGGTTAGGGGCGGTTTCAGAAAGATCGAACAAGCCTTTTGGCGGCACGAAAAATAGCCTGTCCGGCGGGCCTTTGATCTGTGAGGGTGCTTGATTTCAGGCGCGCGCGCCCGCTGAACTGGGGCAAGCATGACAGGAGCGCGCGCCATGGCCATTCACTATTTGAAAACTGCGGACAAGGAGCTTGAGGCCCGTGCGACGGCGGATGTGACCGACACCGTGAAGGTGATGCTGGCGCGGATCAAGGCGGGTGGCGAGGCGGCGGCGCGCGATTATGCCAAGCGGCTGGACGGCTGGGACGGCGACATCGTGGTGAGCGAGGCGGCTGTGGCCGAGGCTGTGCGCGTTGTGCCGCAGGAGCTGAAAGACGACATTGCCTGGGCGCATGACAACATCCGCCGGTTTGCCGAGGCGCAGCTGGCGACGGTGAGCGAGATGGAAGTGGAGCTGCGCCCCGGGCTTTTTGCGGGGCAGAAGCTGATTCCGCTTCATGCGGCGGGGGCCTATGTGCCGGGCGGGCGCTATGCGCATATTGCCAGCGCCTTGATGACCATCACCACCGCGAAGGTGGCAGGGGTAGGCCATATCACGGCCTGTTCTCCGCCCAAGCCCGGACAGGGCATTCACCCTGCGATCCTTTATGCCATGCAGCTGGCGGGGGCAGACCATATTCTGGCGCTGGGCGGTGTGCAGGGGATTGCCGCCATGGCCGGGGGGCTGTTTGGCGCTCAGCCTGCGGATATCTTGATCGGGCCGGGCAATGCTTTTGTGGCCGAGGCCAAACGGCAGATGTTTGGGCCGGTGGGGATTGATATGTTCGCGGGGCCAACCGACAGTATGGTGATTGCCGATGCGGGGGCGCAGGCTCTCCGCGTGGCATGGGATCTTGTTTCGCAGGCAGAACATGGGCACAACTCGCCCGTGTGGCTGGTGAGCGACAGCGAGGCCTTGGCGCGGGAGGTTATGAGGCTTGTGCCGGAGTTGGCTGCGCAGCTCCCCCAAGACAACCGGCATGCCGCCGAAGCGGCCTGGCGGGACTTGGGCGAGGTGATTTTATGTGACACGCGCGCGGAGATGGCCGAGGTGGCAAATGCCTATGGCCCGGAGCACCTTCATGTGCAGGCGCAAGACCTGGGGTGGTGGCGCGCCACGCTGCGCTCGTATGGCTCGCTTTTTCTTGGTGCGGAGACAACGGTGAGTTTTGGTGATAAGGCGGCGGGGCCCAACCACACCCTGCCGACATCGGGGGCCGCGCGCTACACGGGCGGGCTTTGCGTGCATAAGTTTCTAAAAACCGTGACCTGGCAGCGGGTGAGCGCGGCGGGTCTGCCCGATCTGGCGCGGGTCAGCGCGAATATCTCGCGCCACGAAGGAATGGTCGGTCATGCCCGCGCCGCGGAGATCCGCCTGGAGGCGCACCGGCCTGCGACATCCCAAAAACCGCGGCTGGCGGCGGGGTGATCTCGCCACAAATTAGCCGCATATTTGCTCGGCCGTGTCGGCGTATTCACTGTATTTGGCCCAGAACCGCTCATGGCCTGCTGCGCTGGACTGGCGGATGTCCTGGGCTTTTTGGGGGTTGCCGTAAAAGGACGCTGCCAAGGATTGGTCGGGCTTTGAGAGGGTCATATCGGCGACAGCCTGGATACATCCGCAGAGCTGACGCGAACGGGCCTTTCTGTCGGAGACGAGGCAGGCGCGCGAGATCGGCCCTGATGTGGCTGCCGGAATGGCGGCGGTGTAGCGTGGCGCGGATTTATAGCCGTTGCTGCCGCATGAGACGAGAGTTGTCAGGGCCAAAAAGGGGAGTAACTTGTTCATCAGGACGGGTCTCGGCGGGCGGTGAGATTTACGATATCAACATGACGGCTTTTGACAGGGGTTTCAATGGGAGATGCCAAGAGGGTTGCGCTTTGGCTGCGCCAAATCGCCCGGTGGCGCCTCGGCCCTGCGGGCCTCGGCGCAGGGGTGCGCTGTGTGGCTGACGGAGGAAAGGGGCGCTTGCGCCCCTTCATGGGCTGACGCCCAATGCACCCTAGGGATATTTGGGGAGAGAAGAAGGGGTTAGAGGATGGAAAGGGCACCGGCTATCTGAACACCTAAAGGTTGACGCTTTGGCGCGCGGTAGAGCACTCTTTTGGTGTATCAAGTAGCAGGAATTTGCCCATGAAGTATCTGGAACCTTTTGCGAACACGCCCAATACGCCGCAACTCATACCGAATTTCAAACAGCCTGAGCGAAAACTACTGTCTGTTTTCTTGGCATTGCTCGGTATTTTGCCCAGCGCGCGAGAAGTGTTTTTGCGCAATTGTGGTTACAACGCGGGCAAAAGCTGTAGTTTCAAAAGTGCGATGGAGGTTGCCTTCAAGAGTTCGTTGGTTTCGGATGTGCGGCCTGACGGGCTGATCGTGTGCACGCGTGGCAAAAGCGAGTGGGCGGCTTTTATCGAGGCGAAAGCAGAGAAGAACGCTATTCGCTCAGAGCAGATCCATAGCTATCTGGAACTGGCCAAGCAAACGGGCGTAACCACTGTTATTACAATCTCAAACGAATTCGCGCGAACGCCTGACTCGCCTCCGTATCATTTGGATGTGAAGAAAACGCGGAACATTGATGTGTTTCATTTTGCTTGGGCAGATATCAGGACGACCCTTGAAATGTTGCGCGCCAATGGCGGGCTTGACGCGATTGAAATGGCGCTGCTGAAAGAGTGTCTCGATTTTTTCTGGGATGAGCGCTCGGGTGTGGCGACATATGATATCATGCCCGAGGTCTGGCCTGCATTGGAGAGGCGGCTTCTACGGCGCTGGGCTTTAGTGCCAATGTGAAAGGGCTTTCGGAGGTTGTCTATGGATGGCAACAGGAGCGGCGAGACCTGTGCTCTAAGCTGACACACTTCTTGGGGTTGGATGTTGAGTTGAGACATATCGCCGGTGTGCGGGCGGATGATGCGGCGCGCACGAAGGCGGATCGACAGATGCTGGCGGATGATTACAAGATGTCAGCACTTTACCACTTCAGGGAGCAAAAGCTAACGGCAGAGGTATTGCTCGATTTGCGTGCATGTCGGATGACGGCGGCGATGGATATCCCTTTGCCGGGCAACAAGGGCGCGAAAGCCACTTTGTCGTGGTTGGCGAAAGTATTTACGAACCAGCCAGTGGAAGACGCAAGCATCTGCATTATCTGGCCCGGACGTGGAGCAGACGTCTTGTTGACCCTTGAGGCTTTTCTGAGCGAACCTGAGTATTACAGCGAAGGGCAAAAGCAGGCCCCCAAGGCTGTGAAGCTGATTGTGTCGCGCCATGGTGTGCGGACATTCAAGAGCCGCAAGAAGGTCATCTTGGACGTTGAGGAAATGGTCTTGGAATTGGTCGGCTATGCGCGCAGCAATGCTTGGATATCTGCGCAGAAGCCACCTTGACCAAACCCTTAATCCACATCATATCCCAATCTATGACAGAGCTTGAACACATCCGCAATTTTTCGATCGTGGCGCATATTGACCACGGGAAATCCACGCTTGCCGACCGGCTTATTCAGGAGACGAATACAGTCGCGGCGCGGGATATGAAGGCACAGATGCTCGATGCGATGGATATTGAGCGCGAGCGCGGGATTACCATCAAGGCCAATACTGTGCGTATCGAGTATACGGCGCAAGACGGGCAGGACTATGTGCTCAACCTCATCGACACGCCCGGGCATGTGGACTTTGCCTATGAGGTTTCCCGCTCCATGCGCGCGGTTGAAGGCTCTTTGCTTGTGGTGGATTCCACGCAGGGTGTCGAAGCGCAGACGCTGGCCAACGTCTATCAGGCGATTGATGCGGATCACGAGATTGTTCCTGTGCTCAACAAGATCGACTTGCCTGCGAGCGAGTGTGACCGTGTGGCGGAGCAGATCGAGGATGTGATCGGGATTGACGCCTCGGGCGCCATTCGGGTTTCGGCAAAAACCGGAGAAGGGATCAAGGAGACGCTTGAGGCGATTGTGACCCATTTGCCGGCCCCCAAGGGCGAGCGCGCCGCGCCGCTCAAGGCCATGCTCGTGGACAGCTGGTATGACAGCTATCTGGGCGTTATCGTGCTTGTGCGGATCATGGACGGGGTGCTCAAGAAGGGTGACCAGATCGTGATGATGCAAAACGGCTCCAAGCACCATGTGGACCGAATTGGCGTGTTCCGCCCCGAGATGCAGCCGGTGAGCGAGCTGGGGCCGGGGGAGATCGGCTTTCTCACGGCGAGCATCAAGCAGGTGCGCGACACCAAGGTGGGCGACACGATCACCCATGAGAAAAAGGGCACTGACACGGCGCTGCCGGGCTTCAAGCCCTCTGTGCCTGTGGTGTTCTGTGGCCTGTTCCCTGTGGACAGCGCGGAGTTTGAAGACCTGCGCGACGCGATCGAGAAGCTGGCGCTGAATGATGCGAGCTTCAGCTATGAGATGGAGACCTCTGCGGCGCTGGGCTTTGGCTTCCGTTGTGGCTTTCTCGGGCTGTTGCACCTTGAGGTGATCCGCGACCGGATCGAACGCGAGTATGATATCGAGCTGATCACCACAGCGCCGAGCGTGATTTACCATGTCTATCTCAAAGACGGCACGATGCTGGAGCTGCACAACCCTGCGGATATGCCGGACCTTTCTGTGGTGGACCACCTGGAGGAGCCGCGCATCAAGGCGACGATCCTTGTGCCTGACGAATACCTTGGCGATGTGCTCAAGCTCTGCCAGGACCGCCGCGGGATACAGGAAGACCTGACCTATGCGGGCAGCCGCGCCATGGTGGTCTATGATCTGCCGCTCAACGAAGTTGTGTTTGATTTCTACGACCGCCTGAAAAGCGTGACCAAGGGCTACGCCAGCTTTGACTACCAGATGCTGGGCTACCGTCAGGACCATCTGGTGAAGATGTCCATTCTGGTGAACGACGAGCCGGTGGACGCGCTGAGCACGATGGTGCACCGCGACCGCGCCGAAACGCGGGGCCGCGCGATGGTGGAAAAGCTCAAAGACCTGATCCCGCGCCATATGTTCAAAATCCCGATCCAGGCGGCGATTGGCGGCAAGGTGATTGCCCGCGAAACGCTGTCTGCCATGCGCAAGGACGTGACCGCGAAGTGCTATGGCGGCGACGCCTCTCGCAAGCGCAAGCTTCTGGACAAGCAGAAAGCGGGTAAGAAGAAAATGCGCCAGTTCGGGAAAGTGGATATCCCGCAGGAAGCGTTTATTTCGGCGTTGAAGATGGATGGTTAGGCTAGGCTTTTGAGTTCGTCGATCAGTATTCGAAACTTTTGAGCGAAGTCTTCGATGTCTTTTTGCTTGGTAATGTAATTTCTGCTATGAGCCGCGGTGTCACCTAGCGTTTTAAGGTCTTCCAGATATTTCGGCGCATTTCTGCTGAGTTTGAAAGCCTGACCTGACTTAAGGGCGCTTATCAGGCCATTCATCATTTTCAGGTTGCCATCGCCGTCGCGAATTTGATCATCATGTCCTTTGGCCAAATATGCTTCTATAATTAGAACTTCAGCAAGACGCCTCATCATTACTGCGCAGCAATCGAAGAATTGGAATTGGTGTGCTCCATTTATTTGTCGGACCAGCTCTTGGACGTAGCGCCGTTGACTCTCAAAGTCAGAGCTTTGCAGAATACGGTCGTTTATCTGTGGTGGCTTGGGAGCGACAAATTCAGGATAGGTATCGTCCAATTTTTTGACGGTGATCGCGGGCAAGTGCAGTAGCCCGTTTGCTTTGAATGAGACGCCTTTAGCTGTACGAAGCTTTGTCTTCAATCGAGGGGTGTTGATGTTGGGACGAATTGACCAAGTTTTAAGGAATTCGACAGCTGTTTCCAAAGGAACTTCGAGCGCTCCAGTTGTTCTTCTTTCAAACCATGCGGCGCGAACAACCAAGTCAATTTCGGTCAATCCTGCTTCCATGGCTATTGCATGTGCAAAATCGCCGGCATCAATCATCTGAACTTGTGGTCAACCAGTTAAGAAACTCGGTTTCGGCCGCGCTCGTAAGTTCATACTTTACAGGGTTGTCGCCCTTGGTGAGGAACTTATCTGCATTATTTGAAAGAGTCGTGGAGAGTGTTGATAGGCTATTTTTTACTTTGAGTGCATCCATTGTGCGGTGAACATCACCTGATGTTATCGGTTCGTCTGCAAAGTGCCCTACCAATTTGCACTTTGTGACCCAATCCGCTTTTACGTCAAGTATACGTGACTTTATCTTCGCAAAATTTTCGCTCGTCTTGATTTTGTTTGCTAGCTCTTGCGCGTTGATTGAGATTGAACCTGCTGAAGTAGCAGCCGCTCCGGTTGGAGCAGACTTGGCGCGTTTGGCTCTAGATTTCTTGGGTGCAAGGGGTGGGGCAGCCTCGTTCTTACTATTGGCGACACTGTGTGCCTTTGGTTGAGGCTTCCAGTAGGCATCTAGCAACGCTTGGGCTTCTTGTAGCTCTCCTTCAAAGGAAAAGATGGAGTCACCTGAGGTGAGTTTAAACTTCATATCGTTACCTTTAATCAACCAATGATTGCAGTTTACTATTGGATTTCGATACCTTCTAGCTAAAAGTGCGTTGTGTAATGCTTGGGTATGGCTCTTTTGCCAAATCACAGATTTGGCAGCGCCCAAACCGCCCCCGTCGCGCCAGAGGCACGCCTTTGGTGTGACTCGGGCACTTCGCTTCCTGCCTCTCGGTTCGGGCGCGGTGCTCTATACCCCCCCTTGACCCAAATCAAAGCACGCTCCCCCGATCCGTCCCATCCTCCTCTAGAAACCCAATGGGAGGTGGACATGGACATCGAACTCGCAAAGCAGACACTTCTCGCACGCAGGGCGGAGTTGACGGCGCATCTCAGTGAGGTGGAGCATCAGTTGGACGAGCCTGTGTCGCCAGATTGGGAAGACCGCTCTGCCGAGCGGCAGGGGGACGAGGTTCTGGAGGCTCTTGGCGCGCAGGAATTGGCCGAGCTGCGCCAGATTGATGCGGCTTTGGCGCGGGTAGAAGACGGCAGCTATGGCGCCTGCGTTAAATGCGGTGGCGAGATCGCTGGGGCGCGCCTTGAGCTCTTGCCGGCCACGCCGCTTTGCGCCGCTTGTGCCAAGTAACAACGGCGGGCACGCGCTCTGGCGTATCAGGGTTGTGCGCGGTTTTTGGGAGTAAAAACAATGAGCTATACGAGGTCACAGATCCTTCTGCATTGGGTGGTATTTGTGCTGATCGCGGCGCAGTTTATCGGCCATGAGCCGATCAAACAGGCCTTTGATATGTGGATGAAGGGCGGTGAGATAGCCTTTTCGCCGCTGGTGGCGGGGCATGTTGTGGGCGGAGTGCTGGTGCTTGTTCTCGCGCTGTGGCGCCTTGGGCTGCGGCGCAAGCATGGCGTGCCACCCCTGCCGGAGGGGCAGGACAAGGTGAGCCGTTTGCTTGCCCCTCTCACGCATGGAATGCTCTATGCCTTGATGATCCTCATGCCGGTTTCGGGCGCTGTTGCGTGGTTTGGCAGCCATGAAGGTGCGGCCACGGCCCACGGGCTGATGCGCTTTGCACTGCTTGGCTTTTTGGCCTTGCATGTGATTGGCGCGCTGTATCATCAGTTTGTGCTCAAAGACGGGCTGATGGCCCGGATGAAGCGGGCGCGCTAGGCCTGTGCAATCTGACCCAGATCAAAGACCGGCACCTGTGGCGCGCCTAGGGTCGTCTCGAAGCGCCGCCAAAGAAAGGGACAGTTATGCTCCGTATCGCGTTAATTTTTCACCTCTTCATCGGCACAACACTGGCCGGTGTTGCCATGGTTGCAGCCCTTACCATGGGCTATGATACGCTCAATCCGATTTTGTTGTCGGCATTGCTTGGGTTTGTCGTGTCTATTCCTGTTACATGGTATGTGGCCAAGATGGTTTATGAAAACACCTAAAGGCAGCGCCGCATCTGGCCCAAAAAGGCCGGCTTGACAGAGCGCAGGGCCGGGTTTTCCGGTCTGTGCGCGCCCTGACGGCTGCTGTAGTGCCGCAGGAAAGCGGCGGGTGTGGGCGGTTTTGTGCGCGCCAGTGTGGATGGAAAGTCTTGCTTTTCGGGGGCATCAGGGTTCACTTAGCCCAACCACAAGGAGCGCCTGATGAGCCATTATCTGTTTGAACCGCCTGCTGTGTTTTCGTTGGAGGTTGGCGGAGAGGCCCGGGGCTATCCGCTGCGGCGCATTTTTTGTGTTGGGCGCAACTATGCCGCTCATGCTGCGGAGATGGGCAATGAAGTTGACCGAGAGGCGCCGTGGTATTTTACCAAGCAGGTGGCGCACGCGGTAAAGAGCGGGGCGGTGCTGCCCTATCCGCCCGGAACGACGAATTACCATCACGAGATGGAGCTTGCCTTTGTGCTTGGCGCACCCGTGTTTTGCGCGGGCGCGGCTGAAGCGCAGGCAGCGATATATGCCTATGGCTGTGCCTTGGATATGACGCGGCGTGACCGCCAGCAAGATGGCAAGGACAGCCGCAGGCCCTGGTCGCTTGGCAAGGATGTGGAGGGCTCGGCGGTGTTTGGGCCGCTCACGCGCGCAGCAGATTTTGGCGCGGTGGCGGAGCAGCGGATTCATCTGAAGGTGAATGGCGCAGTGAAGCAGGACGCGAGCCTTGCCGAGATGGTATGGAGCTGTGGAGAGATTGTCGCACATCTGTCGCATTATTATCACCTCGGGGCGGGGGATATGATCCTGACAGGGACGCCAGCTGGAGTTGGGCCTGTGCGCGCGGGGGACACAATCAGCGGCGGGATTGACGGGCTTGCTGGGGTCTCCTTGACACTTGCCGCAGGCGCTTAGGGCGCTCACCGAAAGCGGCCCGCTTGGGGAGATGTCGGGAATTTGGATATTTAGAGCAATAAGAAAGGGGCGCGAGATTATATCTGCGCCCCTTTGAATTTTGGCGGTTCTGGGGGTGTTATGCCAGATCGAAGCGGTCGGCGTTCATCACCTTTGTCCAGGCGGCGACGAAATCGGCCACGAACTTCTCTTTGCTGTCATCTTGAGCGTATAGCTCGGCTAGGGCGCGCAGCTGTGAGTTGGAGCCGAACACGAGGTCAACGCGTGTGCCTGTCCATTTCACCTTGCCTGACGTATCGCGGCCCTCATAGACGCCATCTCCTGCGGGCGACCATGTGATGCCCATATCGGTGATGTTGCGGAAGAAGTCGTTTGTCAGCTTGCCGGGGGTCTCTGTGAAGACACCGTGGCAGGACGCGCCGTGCACAGCCCCAAGGGCGCGCAGGCCGCCGATCAGCACTGTCATCTCTGGCGCTGTGAGCGTCAGAAGCTGGGCGCGGTCGACGAGCATGGCTTCGGCGGCAATCGCGTATTCCTGCTTTTGGTAGTTGCGAAAGCCGTCTGCCTCGGGCTCCATTGGCTCGAAGCTTGCGGCATCGGTCTGATCTTCGCTGGCATCGGTGCGGCCCGGTGTGAAGGGCACAAAAGCGCCTGAGGCGGCCTCGATGGCGGCTGTTCCGCCCAGCACGATGAGATCGGCGAGAGACACCTGCGCACCGCCCTTGGCGTTGAACTCGGCTTGCACCGCTTCAATTGCTTTGAGGGCTTTGGCAAGGGCTTCAGGCTCGTTGGCCTCCCAGCTGTTTTGTGGCGCGAGACGGATGCGCGCGCCGTTGGCGCCGCCGCGCATATCGGAGGCGCGGAAGGTGCTGGCCGAGGCCCAAGCTGTTTTGACAAGCTCTGCTGTGGAAAGGCCACAGCCCAGCAGTGCCGCCTTGAGGGCCGCGATGTCGGCGTCGTTGATCATCGGGCCGGTGTGGGCCGGGATCGGGTCTTGCCAGATCAGGTCTTCTGCCGGGACTTCTGCGCCGAGGTAGCGGGCTTTCGGGCCCATGTCACGGTGGGTGAGTTTGAACCAGGCGCGCGCCCATGCGTCGGCGAACTGGTCGGGGTTCTCATGGAAGCGGCGGGAGATTTTCTCATAGGCCGGGTCCATGCGCATGGCCATGTCGGCGGTTGTCATCATGGGGATGACTTTCTTGCCGGAGCCGTCCACTTCAAAGGCGTGATCTTCGTCTTTGAGGTTTACCGGATGCCAGATGTGCGCGCCTGCGGGTGATTTTGTCAGCTCCCATTCGTAGCCGAAGAGCAGGTCGAAATAGCCGTTGTCCCACTGGATCGGATTGGCTGTCCACGGGCCTTCGATGCCTGAAGTGGTGGTGTCGACGCCTTTGCCGGACTTGTGGCTGTTCTTCCAGCCAAAGCCCATCTGCTCGATGGGCGCTGCCTCGGGGTCGGGGCCGACGAGGGCGGGGTCACCCGCGCCGTGGGCCTTGCCGAAGGTGTGGCCACCTGCTGTGAGGGCGACGGTTTCTTCATCGTTCATGGCCATGCGCGCGAAGGTTTCGCGGATGTCGCGGCCGGAGGCGATGGGGTCGGGGTTGCCGTTGGGGCCTTCGGGGTTCACATAGATGAGGCCCATTTGCACAGCAGCGAGCGGGTTGGCCAGCTCGCGGTCGCCTGAATAGCGCTCGTCGGCGAGCCATTCGGCTTCGTCCCCCCAGTAGATGTCTTCTTCGGGGGCCCAGATATCGGGGCGGCCACCGGCGAAGCCAAAGGTTGGCCCGCCCATGCTTTCGATGGCGACATTGCCTGTGAGCACAAAAAGATCGGCCCAGGAGATTTTGTTGCCGTATTTCTGCTTGATTGGCCAGAGCAGGCGGCGGGCCTTGTCGAGGTTGCCATTATCTGGCCAGCTGTTGAGCGGCGCGAAGCGCTGGTTGCCTGTGCCTGCACCGCCGCGGCCATCGGCTGTGCGGTAGGTGCCTGCGGCGTGCCATGCCATGCGGATAAAGAACGGGCCATAGTGACCATAGTCTGCTGGCCACCAGTCCTGGCTGTCTGTCATCAGGGCGGTGAGATCGGCTTTGAGGGCCTTGAGATCAAGCTTCTTGAACTCTTCAGCATAGTTGAAGCCTTCGCCCATCGGGTCTGATTTTTTGTCATGCTGATGCAGGATCTTGAGGTTGAGCTGGTTTGGCCACCAGTCACGGTTTGAGCGTGTGTTCATGCTGGCTGCGCCGTGCATTACGGGGCATTTACCTGCTGCGGTTCCGTCCATGTCTTTTCTCCCTGGGGTTGCGGCGCATGGCGCGCTGTCTGATGCGAATCCTAGAACCATTCTAACGAAGGGTTTTGATAGGAAAAAGTTGCATTTTCTAATGGTTGTTATAAGCAAAAACTATGACAAACATCACACTCCGACAGTTGCGGTATTTCGAGGCCTTGGCCGGGCAGGGGCATTTTGGCCGCGCAGCAGAGATCTGTTCTGTTTCCCAACCGGCCCTTTCGATGCAGATCAAGGAGTTGGAGGGGCAGCTTGGCATGGCGCTGTTTGAGCGGATGTCCCGACAGGCGCGGCTCACCGCGTTTGGGGAGGATTTTGCCCGCCACGCGCGCGACGTCTTGCGTGGGGCCGAAGCGCTTGAGGAGATGGCCCGTAAGGCGCAGGAGCAGTTTAGCGGACGGCTGCGGCTGGGTGTTATTCCGACAATTGCGCCCTATCTTTTGCCTCGGGTTTTCAAGGCGCTGGCGGCGCGCTATCCGCGGCTGGATATTCAACTGCGTGAGACGCTGACATCAAAGCTGCTGGAAGAGCTGGAAGAGGGGCGGCTTGATACGGCGATCCTGGCTTTGCCTGTGGCGGAGCCGAGCCTTGAGGAGGTGACGCTGTTTGAAGAGCGCTTTGTGCTGGTGCGCCCTGAAGGGGATGCGGGGCTGCCTGTGCCAAGTGCGGACAGCCTGAGCCAGATGCGGCTGTTGCTGCTGGAAGAGGGGCATTGCTTCAGAGATCAGGCCTTGGCGGTCTGTTCGCTGCCGCAAGTGCGCCCGCGAGATGGCTTTGACGCCAGTTCGCTTTCGACACTCGTGCAGATGGTGGGCGCGGGGATGGGGGTAACGCTGATTCCGGAGATGGCGGTGCCAGTGGAAACCCGCTCTGCGGCGGTGGCCTTGGCGCGGTTCGCTGCGCCGGAGCCTACACGGCGTGTGGGCATGGTGTGGCGCAAGAGCAGCCCCCTGATTGCACAGCTTCAGGATGTGGCTGCGTTGGTGCGCAGCGCAGCGGCCGCCTGAGTGCAGGCTCATATCACATGTTTGAACAGGGCAAAGAGCTCGCCCTGGGAGGACAGGCTCAGCTTGCGATAGATATTGCGGCGGTGGACCTTGGCTGTCTCGTAGGCAATGCCCAGTTTCAGAGCTGCGGAGGCGTTCGAGTGACCTTGCAGGACCAGCTCGGCGATCTGGGCTTCGCGACGGGTGAGGGTGACACCGAGGATGCCTGTGGCTTCGGTTTGTAAAATACTGGCCAGCGAGCGTGCCGCAGCTTCTGGCAGCCGCGCGCCATCGGTCTGGGAGCGGGCTAACGAGAGGCAATGCGCCCTGAGCAATTCCAACAACAGCGGTGCGTAGTGGCGCAGGCAGTTCAGCTCTTTGCGCTTGTAAGGGCCGGTCTTGGCGCGACGGCTCAAAGAAAGATGGGCGCGGCTGCCATCGGGAAGGGGGCAGAGGAGCCCGACCTCATCACAGAGGCGCGTGGCACCATAGTAGTTGAGATAGTATTCGCTGATAAAGAAGCGGTCTGGCGCAATTTCGGAGAGGCGGTAGAGCCCTCCGTCAGCGGGGAGGTCTTGAAACTGGTAAAACGGGTCAAGCCGGTAGGCGCCGGCCATATATTGGGCCATGGCCTCATCAAGCAGCGCCGAGCGGCGCAGCCAGCCGTTGTGCAGGCGGGGCACGCCATGCGTTTCAAACTGCAAGATCAGCAACGTATCTATCGGCAATTTGGCGATCAGAAGGTTTTTCAGGCAGCGCAAAAAAGAATCGCTGCGCACCTGCGCCATGGCTTTGCGCAGGCGCAGGATGTCACGGTGAGAGAGTTGTTCTGGCATTTATACCCCGCCTGAGGCCCAAATTAGTTAAAAAATACCCCAGTCGGGGTATTACGCAAAGAAATATTCGGCGTAACCTGAAGAGATGGACGAGGGCGCTGCACGCCTCAACACAGGGCAATCGCCGGGCTGGCGAGA
This sequence comes from uncultured Lentibacter sp., assembly GCF_937123735.1. Lineage (GTDB taxonomy): Bacteria > Pseudomonadota > Alphaproteobacteria > Rhodobacterales > Rhodobacteraceae > Lentibacter. Next base: position 2,830 of record NZ_CAKZKL010000042.1, on the reverse strand, counting down.
CGGGGAGACTGAATTTGACCGCAGCAATCAGCGTGAGAAATTTGCGAAAAACCTATGCGGGGCAGCCCCCTGTGGTGGCGCTGAAAGATGCGAGTCTGACCATAAACGACAATGAGTTTTTTACGCTTTTGGGGCCATCTGGATGTGGCAAGACCACCCTTTTGCGGCTGATCGCCGGGTTTGAAAGCCCGACCTCCGGCGCACTTGAGATGTTTGGCGAGGACATCGTCAATCTGCCGCCCTACAAACGGCCCGTGAACACGGTGTTCCAGAGCTATGCACTCTTTCCACATTTGACTGTCGCGCAGAACATCAGCTTCGGGCTTGAAATGCTTGGCAAACCCAAGGCCGAGATCAAGGCCACGGTTGGTGAGATGATGGAACTTGTGCAGATGACGGCGATGGCCGACCGGCAAACAAGCCAGATTTCGGGCGGACAACAACAGCGCGTGGCGCTGGCACGTGCGCTTGCGCCAAAGCCCAAGGTTTTGCTCCTGGACGAGCCTTTGAGCGCGCTTGATTTCAAGCTGCGCAAGGAAATGCAGCTCGAGCTGAAGCGGCTTCAAACGGAGACGGGGATCACCTTTATTTTTGTGACCCACGATCAGGAAGAAGCCCTGACGATGTCAGACCGCATAGCCGTTATGGAAGCGGGGACGATCCGCCAGATTGGCGGACCACGCGATATTTATGACCACCCTGCCGAGCGCTTTGTCGCGGATTTCATTGGCGACACAAATTTTCTGCCTGCCGAGTTTATTGCCGCCAAGGGCGGGCAGGCTGAGGTGCGGCTTGCCTCGGGGCAGACGACCACGGCGCGCGCGCCCGAGGATGGCGCGACGTCGGGCAAGGTGACGCTGGCGATACGGCCGGAACATGCCAGCCTTGTGAGCGAGGGCGAGGGGATGCTCGCGGGCACGCTGGGCAACATCGTTTATTTTGGCACGGACACGCATTTTCATGTGCAGCTGGATGATGGGACGGCCTTTGTCTTGCGGCAGCAGAATACACCGGATGCTACGGCGCGTTTTGAAAGCGGTGCGCGGGTGGGTGTGAAATTTGGCGCAGATGTCGCGCAGGTCTTGAGGGATTAACGGATGGCGGATCTCTCACAACGGGTTGAAAAACGCGCAGCGCGGGTGCGCTGGATGCTTCTGGCGCCGGCGCTTGTGATCCTGTTGTTTGCCGCGAGCGGGCCGCTTCTGATCACGCTTGTTTATTCGTTTCTTAGCCCCGGAGATTATGGCGGGGTGGTGTGGACGTTTTCCACGGATGCGTGGTTCAACGTGGTGATGCAACGTGATATTTTTGATGAGACGCTGAGCTTTTCGGACGCGCATCTGAGCATTTTCTGGCGCTCGGTGAAGCTGTCGCTGATCACCACGCTGATCTGTATCTTCTTTGGTTTTCCGACGGCCTATTTCATCGCGACGCGGCCCAAATCGCAGCGTGATTTCTGGATGTTGCTGATCATCATCCCGTTCTGGACCAACCTGCTGATCCGCACCTTTGCGATTGTGGAGCTCATCCGCAACGAAGGCACGCTCAACACCATCTTGATGGCATTGGGAGTGATCAGTGCACCGATCCAGATGCTTTACACAGAGTTTTCAATCGCTCTGGGGATGGTCTATGTTTATCTGCCGCTGATGGTTTTGCCGCTTTATGCTTCGATGGAGCGGCTCGATTTCAGCCTTGTGGAGGCAGGATATGATCTCTACGCCACGCGGCTTCAGGTCTTGCGGCGGGTGATCTTGCCGCTGGTCAAGCCCGGGGTGATTGCCGGCTCTATCCTTGTGTTTGTGCCGTCGCTTGGTGCTTATGTGACCCCGCGGGTCATGGGTGGGGGCAACCAGCTTATGATCGGCAACCTTATCGAGCTACAGTTCGGACAGGGGCGTAACTGGCCGTTGGGTGCAGCGCTGTCGATCACGCTTCTGGCGATCGTGATGATTGCGCTCATGTCTTATGTGCGGGCGGTGGGCAATGAGGATGTGAAGCATGGCTAGGGGAAAAGGCTTCAACATCCGCAAGCAGCCCGGCTTTGCCACGCTCGCTGTGAGCTGTTTTGCGATGTTGTATCTGCCGATCCTCTTGTTGGTGATCTACTCGTTCAATGCCGGGAACTCGATTGCCATCTGGGAGGGGTTTTCCTGGCGTTGGTATCAATCGGCTTGGGCCAACGAGCAGGTGCAGGAGGCCACTGTGCGCAGCCTGATTATCGCGCTCTGGGCTTCGCTGATTGCCACGACCTGCGCCGTTTTGGCCGCGCTGGCGACAACACGCTCCCGAAAATTCAAGGGGCAGGGCGCTGTTTTTGCCATGATCAACCAGCCGCTCATGGTTCCTGAGATTGTCACCGCTGTGGCGCTGTTGATCTTTTTCGCCATGATCAAGGTGGCCACGGGCTATTCGGGGCTGTTGTATCTGATTATTGCGCATTCGGCGTTTTGTATTCCTTTCGCCTATCTGCCGATCCGCGCGCGCTTGCAGGGGATGGATTTGAGCCTCGAACAGGCGGCGGCCGATCTTTACGCCACACCGTTTCAGGTGTTTCGCCGTGTGACCCTGCCGCAGCTCTGGCCCGGTATTTTGGCAGGGGCGATGCTGGCTTTTGTGATCTCGCTGGATGATGTGGTGATCACCGAGTTTGTCAAATCGGCGGGGCAGGACACGCTGCCCACCTATATGCTCGGCCAGTTGCGCCGCGTGATTACCCCCGAGATCAATGCGATCTCGACTGTGCTGATCGGGGTCTCTGTCACCATGGTGATTATGTTTACCTTGCTCAGCAAAATGAAGACCGGACCCAACAACAACACTTAACCAC
>NZ_CAKZKL010000041.1 GCF_937123735.1 uncultured Lentibacter sp. | reverse complement strand
CAGAACCATTCCCAGAAGCAGCGGAAAGGAGGCCAGAAAATAACCGATATTATAGACCCCGAATTGATCCAGCGGCAGGTATTTGCCAAGCATCAACTTGCCCGCCTGCGTGATCACAAACCCTGCCACCGTTGACAGGAAGATCCATTTGCCAAAGCCGATCAACTCGCGTGCCGCCGCCCTTTCCCAGCGAAAGCGATTGCGCAGGCCCGGCCGGCACAGCTCATAGATCAGCAACTCTGCCAAGGCGCCGATCAACCCGGAGAGGATCAGCGCCCAAACAGACTGGAGCCAATAGGCCAAGACAATCGCGCTGAGCACCCCGACAAGCTGGCTGAGCATATCCAAAGCGGTGATCCGCCCGAGCCGCAAGTGCCTGTTGGCCTCATCATAGCGGGTGGTGTTGAAGCCGGCGATCACCTGCCCAAAGCCCGCGGCCGGCAGCATATAGACAAGCTCGGGCAGGCCGTAGACCAGTGCCAAAGGCCAGGCCAGCACGCAAGCGACCAACCATAGCAGCCAGCCACGGACCACCTGTATGGTCCAGGCGGTGTCCAGGAACGCACGCTCATCGCCCCGCCGTGATTGCATGATCGCCGGTGAAACGCCAACATCCGAAAACATGTTGAGCGCCATCAAGAAAACAGTGATCAGCGCCATCAACCCGAACGCCTCGGGAAACAGCAGCCGTGTCAGAATGAGGTTGGACAGCAAGCGCAAAATCTGGCTCCAGCCAAACCCCAACACTGTCAGCCCCGCCCCGCGCAGCACACGCGCTGTCAGGCTATCGGCGGCTATCATGCGCGACACAAGGCTCACCGACCCCGACTCCATTCTCGGCTGCGGCGCCCAAAACGAGTGAGCAAAGCCACAGCCCCATAAACGGCAAACCCGACCGGTGCACGCAGCACAAGCCCCAGCAGCGACGCGGGTGTCAGCGCGGGCGTGTCATCATTTTTCAGCAAGTTGGGAAAGCGCCGGGCAACCTCGGCCACACCGATATTCTGGCGCCGGCGCACCCGCAGCAGATTCCCAAAACCCTCCACAAGCGGCCACGCATAGCAGGCCCGCAGCAAGAGGCGCTCATGGGGGGCAAAAGACAACCTCACAAAGGTATCATCCGAGATGATGTCCGGAAACACACCCCAGCGGCGTCGGCCCGCCCTGCTCACCCCAAAGAGCCCGCACCCGGCCACACCCGTGCTCATAAACGGAACCAGCGCATAAAACTGGCGGTAGGCACGGCTCACAGGGGTCTTGGCGGGGGCAATCTGACAGCGCCCGCTGGCATAGAGCGGCTTGTCGGTTTGCAGCGCCCGCGCCAACTGATCCAGCAGGGGCGGCGAGAGGCGCACATCGGCGTCAAGGTAGGCGCGGGCACCGTGCCTTGCCTGTGCATCCGCCGCATTGAGCGCGGCAATCTTGCTGCCCTCAGCAAGCTCCAGCACGCGAAAATCCCAGCCCATCTGCGCAAAGCTGGGCGCAAAGCTGCGGGCCAGCGCTGCGGTGTCATCGGTGCAGCCATTGGCCGCCACGATCACCTCTATCGGCATCGGCACCGGAATGGAGCCTGAGCCATAGCCAGGCTTTGGCTCTGCGGCGAGCAGCGCGGACAGACAACCACCGATCTCGGCGGCTTCGTTGCAGGCGGGCAGGATGATTGTCAGACCCGCCATTCAACGCTCCTGCACAAGCCCGGCCGCAGATGCAGGGTTGCATGGCCTGCTGGCTGCGGTGCAAACTCGGCGCGACCCACACCGCGCAATGGCGCTGTAACCAGTTCTGATTCTGTTATCGAGAAAGCGGCGCATTTTGCAAAACACCTCACAAACTCCTGAGCAAATTTCTGAAGAAACTTCTGAAGAAACCCCAAAAAACGCTCGTGAAAACACCCCTGAAAAAATCGCTCTGCTCATACCTCAATTCCCGGGCCAAACCCATATCTTCTTTTGGCGTGAGATCCTTGAACTACAAAATATGGGCGTGAATGTGACGCTGTTCAGCACACGTCCACCCCCCGCAGGGTTGATCGCCCATCGCTGGTCAGACGAGGCCATGGCCCGAACGCGCTATTTGGTGGACTGGGGGCCGCTCAATGCTGCGCTGGCCCTGGTGCGGTTTCCTTTTCGGGCGCTGACATCGGATTTGCAGCAGAACCCCTTGGCATTTCTCAAAGATATCCTGTTGAGCTTGCCTGCGGCGCGCCAGCTTGCGCGTCTGTGCACGGCCCAGGGAATTTCCCATGTGCATGCCCATTCCGCGCGCCGCGCCGCCACCATCTGTGCTTTGGCCAAAGTGATCTGGGGGCTCGACTATTCCGTGACGTTACACGGGCCAATGTCGGATTATGGCCCCGGTCAGGGCTTCAAGTGGCGGCACGCGCGCTTTGGCACTGTGATCACCCGAAAGTTGTTGCACGAGCTGCGCGCGGCTTTGGGAGACGACCTGCCCAAAGCGCTGTTTGTGCAGCCTATGGGCGTTGATACCGTGGCGCTGACGCGCACGGCCCCCTACGCCCCGCCCAAGGCAGGTGCGCCGTTGCGGCTTTTCTGCTGTGGACGGCTCAACATCGTGAAGGGCCATGAAGACCTGATCGAGGCCCTCCGGCTCCTGCGCGCCAGCGGGCTGGACGCAAAGCTGGAAATCGCCGGGCAGGATGATTTCGTCTCGGGGCGCACTGCATTTTGCCGAAGAGTTCCCCATCCCAGCCCCCGCCGGGGTATCGCCCTGCGAAACCTGCGCCGCGCCTTGCACGACGACCTGTCCGGTCAGCGCGCTGAACGCGCAGGATTTCTATGACGTCGCTGCATGCCACGACCATCTTGGCACCGCTGAAGGTCAGACCTGCATGTCTGGTGGGTGTCTGGCCCGCCTTGCGTGCCCCCTCAGTACAGGCGCAGGGCGCGACCCCGAACAATCGGCCCATCATATGAGAGCCTTTCATCCCTCATGACCCGAACTCTGATCCTGACACGTCATGCAAAGTCCAGCTGGGATAATCAGGGTCTTGGTGATCATGAACGCCCCCTGAACAAACGTGGACG
>NZ_CAKZKL010000040.1 GCF_937123735.1 uncultured Lentibacter sp. | reverse complement strand
GGATGATGTTCTCGCGATAGACTTTTCTGAAGTTGATGAGAGTGCGGGTTCTGACGCGGTTGGCGAACTCCGTGTTGCTTTTACAGACGACGGTGAAGAATACGGTCGCGCCGCGTTTGCCTATGCGCCAGGGAACAACGCTGTAAACGGCGACATCTGGTTTGAGACGGCTGATAATTCTGCGTTTGACAGCTCGGGGGTAGGCGCTGACGGATACAGCTTCAGGTCGGCTCTACACGAAGTGGGCCACGCAATCGGGTTAAGCCATCCTTTTGGAGACGGCAGCAGCGTTACAGGCACAGCGCTGCCTGACAACTTGGACATCATGCGCAACACATTCATGTCTTACACAAATGTGGACCGCAACCAGATGTTTACCGTTACCGTAAATGACGACAACGGCACGAACACCTACACCTACGACGAGATAGAGAATATTTCCACGAGTGGTGGGTATTCAGTCTCCTATGGTTTCACAGATATTTCTGCGTCAACGCCGATGTTATATGACATTTTGACAGGGCAGTATTTGTATGGCGCCGCAGAAGACACGCGCACCGGAGATAACACCTATAGTTTTGAAGACACTCCCCAGACCATTCAAACCATTTATGACAGCGATGGCATTGATGCGATTGATGCATCTGCCCAAACACGCGCCTCGGAAATTAACTTGGCGGCTGGTTCTTTCTCGTCGATCGGCATTTTTTCAGCGACTGAGCAATTGAGCGCTCTCAACTCCAATTTGTCCGGTGTCTATGCGGGGATCGTTTCATGGTTGGATACAGCAAGCGACAGTCGCAGCGATGCTGTGTCTTCAGATATGAACGCTGCGTCGCTTTTGTATTCCGGCGTAGACAACGTTGCGATTGCGTATGGCGTCGAGATTGAAAACGCTCTTGGGGGTGCCGGCGATGACGACATCACGGGCAACAATCTTAACAACTTGCTTGTCGGGAATGGTGGGGATGACACCCTGGATGGTGGCACCGGTGATGCAGACGTTGCCAAATTTAGCGGCGCGCGCGACGATTATACCATCTCAACAAGTGGATCTGTTGTAACTGTTGCTGACAACACAGCCAGCCGAGACGGCACAGACACGATCACAAACGTCGAGTATCTTGAGTTTACAGGGCCAACAGCCGGCTTTGTGCAGTTTGACGCAACACTTCAGAACTTTGCGGCCGACGTTACTTTCGATCTGTCTATTGATGGGGTTTCTCAAACGGTCACACTTGCGGCAAAAGATTATACATCTGGGGGGCACACGCTTCAGGACTTTGCTGACGATCTTGATGCGGCAATCGATCTTGCGTTCGCCTCCGATGCTGTTGGCGTAACCGTAAACAGCCCTCTGACAATCACATCCAACTCAACCGGCACCTCAAGCAGCGTAAGTATTTCCAACGCGAGCGACGCGACCCTACAAACTGCACTTGGCATATCTGACGGAACTGGCACCGGGGCGTTGCAAAGTGCAGCAGGCCTGAGCAGTGGCGCTCAATATTACAATGTGGCGTCTGGCACGGTCGGATATGCAACACCGTCCGGCGCAGCCGGAGCGGGCACGCCTGGTTCTGGCGGGGTTGGTGGGTCCGGGGGATCTGGATCCTCCGGTGGTTCGGGCGCTGGGGCGGAGGAAATCGTCTATGCCGGCTCTGTTGGATCCATCGATTTGTCGACAGCGGATGGGGCGACGAAAGCTTTGGCCATCTTGGATCGTGCGCTTGAAAATATCAATTCGGTCAGGTCCAATTTGGGGGCCATCGAGAACCGTTTGGACCATGCAATCAGCAATATGGGCAACCAGGTTATGCACACCCAAGCGTCACGGAGCACGATTGAAGATGCCGACTTTGCGGTTGAAATGTCGAGGTTTGTGAAAGCACAGGTGCTTCAGCAAGCGGCCATGCAGCTTCTGGGCCGCGCTCATCAGGCGCCACAAGGTGCTCTGTCGCTGTTGCAGGGGTGATTGGTCTCATCCATACACAGATATTTGGTTTAGAGAAGGCCGGCTAATTCGTCACAACGGCCCTGAGGTGGTGCAGCACTTCTCTCAACTTCACCGTATTATCTGACTTTAGCGAAGAATAGCTTCCGGTAATTTGCTGGTCTACAAAAGCGAAAATATCTACGGTTTTGGCGTTCAGGGAGGTGTTTTCGCCGTTGACGGCATTCAGACGCAACTGCTTCGCACTTAATTTTGCTTTGATGTATAATTGGCCGAACTCTGAAGGTGTGAGTGAGCCGCTCTTGTCGGCTGCACTGAAAAACCGTTCAATATGCGAAATAAGGCGCGTGTTGGTAAGTTCAGAAACGTATTTGGAACGCTGAGTATACATTAAGCTTATCCTCTCACATCAATCAACGGCACAAGCCTGTTTTTTGTTAGTGGTGCCCGAGGCGGACTTGACCCGCTGCCACAAGGGTGTGGAGCGGATCTGGCGCATTGCCTTGGCATCCCTCGGCAATTCAGGTGACATTATCCCTTAGCTCTGGGTTTATGTTGCCGTCACCTCGTCGCGCCAAACAGGGTTGCTCCAGGCGCGCTGCCCAGATTTATCAACCACCGTCACACGCAACCAGTCACACTGCGCAAACCGCTCAAGCGGCACATGTGTTGAGGTCATCGAATGGCCGTGAACCGCCGTCGCAGCGGCCCCCTTTCCTTGCACGATCACAGACTGAACCGCCGAACTTTCCACATGGACCGAACCATCACTCCAGTGAATGCCCCGCAGTTCGGGCCCGGTCGTGCTGTAATGATGACCTGCCTTCAGCGCCGCAAGCAAAGCCTCCGGCGTGTTTTCCACCGCCTTGACCATGACCCAGCCGCCAAAATGGTCTGGCTCTGAGAAATGCGCATCATCGGTGGCACAGAGCGATAACCGCCGCCCCTCACTGAGCAACTGGTCCAGCGTGTAAAACCCGTGCGGTCTGTCACACCCAACAGCGCATCCGTGGTTGTATACCTCGATGGCATGAACCGCTTCCATCCTGCGTGCATCCGCCGTCGTCAGGCCAGACCATTCAGGGTGCGCCACAGCCACAAAAGCGCCCGCCTCTGCCGCGCGTGCTGCAAGCGCAGGCCCAGTTTCCTGATCCGCCAAGGGGTGAAAGCCGGGGGCATTTGGCCTTTCAAAATCCGCAGGCAACCCAACGGCCAGAATATGCCAGAGCTCGCCGTTTTCCATTGCTCCGGAATGCAATTCAGCCCCCAGCAAGGTGGTAAACCCTGCATCCCTGAACCCTGTGGTATCTGTGATGGGGTAATCATACAGCCCGATGAAATGATCGGTCAGCGCAATAAAATCATAGCCCTCGGCCTTGTAGCGCCGGCAGACTTCGGCGGGGTCAAGCACCCCGTCAGAGCGCTTTGAATGCGTGTGCAAATTGCCGCGCCAAAATTTTCCCGGAAGTGCGAAGATATCTTCATACATGACCTGTGTCCTCTTGTTTGCTATGCTTTTAGGCAAGACACGTGAAACCCTTGTGACACTTCGGCAGGCTCAGATATGGACGCAATGAAACATCTCCCAGCGTTGCTTGCTGCCCAAGACTGGGCCAGCGCGGAGCGGTTGCTGCGGCGGCTGTCCAAAAGCAAGGCGGCCCCTGCTGAGGTGTTCTACAATCTCGCCAAAGTTCTGGAAGCATCGGGCAAGACAGGCCAAATCACGACATGGCTCAAACGCGCTGTCAGCGCCAACCCGCGCTATGCCTTGGCTTGGTTTGAGCTGGGGCGACAGCACCTTCAGGCAGGCGCACTGGAAGATGCGTTTCAAGCTTTTGACAACGCCCATCGCTACGATCCGTCAGACCCCGATTCACAACGCAATCTGGGGCGTGTCGCCTTGCGCCTG
>NZ_CAKZKL010000039.1 GCF_937123735.1 uncultured Lentibacter sp. | reverse complement strand
GCACCTCGCCGTCCAGTATCAGATGTGTGTCATCCGGCAGCTGCCGCAGGGCCCTCTCCTTGTCACAACGCTATGGCGGGCGCACCAACAAGTCTATGGAAGTGTGTGTTTGAGAGTTTAGGGCATTCGCTGCGCTCTGTATTAAGGTCTGCTATGCGGACGAAGCACCATTTCGCTGCGGCTGCGCCAAGGTCTGCTTGCCGCACAGATTTGCGTCGAATGATGCGCCAAAGTTCCTATCGCGGCGTAGATCTTTGTCGTGTTCCAGGGCCTCAATTCGGGTTGGAGGTTTACTGGCCTGAGACGTAGCAATGGCAAAATTGGCGGGCTTAGGAGAGAAAGGGGCGGAAAACGAGATGCATTTTTCGGCATTCACCGTCTAAATGTCTTCATCTTCCAAAACCTGGGCAATTGTCAGACTATGCCTTGCACTCCAACGGAGTAACTGTCTCATGAAAAAACTCAGCCTTGATGCAACAGATATCCGCATACTGAGTGCTGTTCAGCAGTATGGACAACTGAGCAAAACCAAATTGGCCGAGCTGGTGAACCTGTCGCCAACACCCTGCTGGGCGCGGCTCGATCGTCTAAAGGCTGCAGGCTACATTCGTGGGTATCACGCAACGCTCGCTTTAGAGCGCATTGTCGATTTCACCCAAGTCGTCGTGACGGTCTCGCTCACCCATCATCGCAAGACGGATTTCGAACGCTTTGAAGCCCATATTCAGGGCTTGGATGAGGTGACAGACTGCGTCGCAACAGGTGGCGGGATGGATTATGTGATGAAGACCGCAACGCCAAGCCTGGCTGCGTTTCAAGCGATGATGGAAGAGATGCTATCAGCCGATCTGCAAATCGACCGCTACATGACCTACATCGCAACTCGGCAGGTCAAGACGAGTCGGCCAAATCTGGCAAAACTTGTCGCAAACAGATCATGAAAAACAGGCGCAGCCTGAACAGTCTGAAAACCGCGGGTTTATTAGGCCGTTCAGCCTGTGAACGCGCTTTTTTAAGTCCAATATCTCCAAGTTTTTCGATCTAGATCACCAGCAGGTTTTACCACTTCACGGGTCTGTCAGACCACCTGCTACGAGGGCGAAAACATGACACAATCAGACGGCTTTGGCTTCGGCACACAAATTCGCAAATCTCCGTATTTTGACGCGACAGTTCGCTGGGGCGCCAAGGGGTTTTCTGTTTACAACCATATGTATATTCCCCGTGATTTCGGCGATCCGGAGCAGAACTTCTGGAACCTCGTAAACGAGGCGATCCTGTGTGATGTGGCCGTCGAGCGCCAGGTCGAGATCACCGGGCCGGACGCTGCGAAATTCGTCCAGTTGCTGACCCCGCGTGATCTGTCGAAGATGGCTGTGGGCCAGTGCAAGTATATCCTTATCACCAACGCAGAGGGCGGCATCCTGAACGATCCGATCCTCCTGCGCCTTGCGGAAAACCACTTCTGGATTTCGCTGGCTGACAGCGACATCCTGCTTTGGGCGCAGGGCGTGGCCGTGCATTCGGGCATGGACGTGTCGATCTGCGAGCCTGATGTCTCTCCGCTTCAGCTTCAGGGGCCGAACTCGGGTCTCATCATGCAAGAGCTCTTCGGTGAAGACATCATGGACCTGAAATACTACTGGCTGCGTGAGGTGGATCTGGATGGCATCCCGCTGATCGTCTCGCGCACAGGCTGGTCAAGTGAGTTGGGCTACGAGCTTTACTTGCGTGATGGGTCACAAGGCGATCAGCTTTGGGAACGGATCATGGCCGCAGGCATGCAGCATGGCCTCAAGCCGGGGCACACCTCGTCGATCCGCCGGATCGAGGGCGGCATGCTATCCTACCATGCCGATGCCGACATCCACACCAACCCCTACGAGCTCGGCTTTGACCGTCTTGTGAACCTCGGCATGGAAGCTGATTTCATCGGCAAGGCCGCACTGCGCCGCATCAAGGAAGAAGGCCCCAAGCGCCGGCAGATCGGGCTCGTGATCGACTGCGACCCGCTTACCGGCCCGAACACGACTTTCTGGCAGATCAACTTCGGCCGCGACGCGATCGGCAAGGTGACATCGGCGGTCTACTCGCCGCGTCTTAAGAAGAACATCGCGCTGGCGATGGTCGACGCCGAGTGCGCCAACATCGGCGCAGAGGTCGAGGTTGTCACCAAGTCGGGTCCGGCACCCGCAACGATCGTGGAGCGCCCCTTCTACGACCCGAAGAAAAAGATCGCCGCGGCCTAAGGCTGCTCGTCTTTCCCGGCGCGCGCGTCTTGATGCGCGCGCCCAACTTCTTCTCGCCCAACAAGAGACCTAAGATATGTCCGATCTTGCCATCGAGCTGCATTGGCAGCGCTCCGAGCCCGCTTTGCAAACCGGTAAATACTCCAACGAGCACACCGTCCAATACAACAGTGTCTATGATGTTCAGGTCGATTCCGCGCCCGACTGGGGCGGCGATCCTGCCAACACCAACCCTGAGCAAGCGCTGGCCTCCGCGCTCTCCAGCTGTCATATGATGACCTTCCTGGCTCTGGCGGCAAAGGCGGGCTGGCCCGTGGCGAGCTATCACGATTATGCCGAAGCGCATCTGGGCAAGAACCCCAAGGGCCAGATGTCGGTCACGCGAATCGACTTGCACCCGGTGGTGCGCTTTGACACCGGCTTTGCCGTGGATGATGCGCAATTGGCCCAGATGCAGGACCGCGCACACCGCTATTGTTTTATCGCCAACACGCTGGCTGACAGCGTCGAGATCAACATCCGCTAAAGGAGCGCCCCATGACTACGACAGACATTCTCCTCTCTGAACTGGGTGATGATGGCGTCCTGCGTCTTACGTTTAATGATGTGGCCCGCCGCAATGCGCTTTCCGAAGCGATGCTGGGCGCTTTGGGCACAGCTATTGCCGATTCCGGGCAAAACCCGGCGGTGCGCGTCATCATCCTTGCCGCCAATGGCCCGGCCTTTTGTGCAGGTCACGACCTCAAGGAAATGACAGCATGCCGCGCAGACGCGGATGGCGGCAAAGCGTACTTCGCCAAAGTCATGTCCATGTGCTCGGGCGTGATGCAGGGCATCGTCAACTGCCCCAAGCCGGTGATCGCCGAAGTGACAGGCGTCGCCACCGCGGCGGGCTGTCAACTCGTGGCCAGCTGTGATCTGGCGGTTGCGGCGGACACGGCCCAGTTCAGCACGCCGGGCGTTCACATCGGCCTCTTCTGCTCGACACCCATGGTCGCCCTGTCGCGCAATGTCTCGGCCAAACACGCGATGGAAATGCTTCTGACAGGCGACATGACGCCTGCCGCCCGCGCCGCCAAGATGGGTCTCGTCAATCGCGCCGTGCCCGAAGACATGCTGCAAGAGGCGACGTTGGAAATGGCCCGCAAGATTGCCTCTAAGTCGTCGATGACGCTGGCCACCGGAAAGCGCGCCTTCTATGCACAAAGCGAAATGCCGCTGGCGGAGGCCTATGACTATGCGTCCCAAGTGATGGTCGATAACATGCTTGCGCGCGACGCCGAGGAAGGCATCGGCGCCTTCATCGAAAAGCGCGCGCCCCAGTGGCAGGACGCTTAAAAAATGAGTGCAAACCCCTACAACACCGACCTGGACCGCACCCCGGCCAACCACCAGCCGCTGACGCCGCTCACCTTCCTTGAACGCGCCGCCACGGTGTTCCCCGTACATACTGCCATCATCCATGGCCCCCTGCGGCGCAGCTATGCCAGCTTCTATGCCCGCGCGCGACAGCTTGCCTCGGCCCTCGCGGACAAAGGCATCGGGCGGGGCGATACCGTCTCGGCCATGCTGCCCAACACACCAGCCATGCTCGAATGCCACTATGGCGTGCCCATGTGCGGCGGTGTGTTGCATTCGATCAACACGCGGCTGGACGCGGCGATCATCGCCTTTCAGCTCGATCATGCGATGTCGAAGCTCGTCATCGTTGATGCCGAGTTCCTGCCGCTGATGCAAGAGGCGCTGGTGCTGGCCGAGGTCGACCCTTTAGTGATCTTGGTGGATGACCCTGAATATGACGGCGCGCGCATGGCGTTTGACGGGCCAGACTATGAAGACATCGTCGCAGGCGGCGATCCCTCGTTTGACTGGCTCATGCCCGAAGATGAATGGGACGCGATCTCGATCAACTACACCTCTGGGACGACAGGCGATCCCAAGGGTGTCGTCTCGCACCACCGCGGTGCCTATCTGCTGGCCCAAGGCAATGCGTTGACCACGTCGATGCAAAAGCATGCCGTCTACCTTTGGACCTTGCCAATGTTCCACTGCAACGGCTGGTGCTTTCCATGGACGCTCTCGGCGATCATCGGCACACATGTCTGCCTGCGCGAAGTCCGGGCCGAGCCGATCTGGAACGCGCTCGCTGATGAAAAAGTCACCCACCTCTGCGGCGCACCGATCATCATGTCGCGGCTGATCTCGGCACCTTCGGACGTCCAGAGTGCGCTCGATCACACTGTGCAATTCTTCACCGCCGCCGCACCGCCCCCCGAAAAGCTGCTGGCCGATATGAAAACCGCAGGCTTTGACGTAACCCACCTGTACGGGCTCACCGAAACCTACGGCCCTGCCGTGGTGAACGATTGGCATGAAAGCTGGTCATCCCTACCCGGCGAAGAACAAGCGCGGCTGAAATCACGCCAGGGCGTGCGCTATCTGCCTCTTGAGGGGCTCGATGTGCTTGTTCCTGAAACCATGGAGCCCGTCCCACGCGACGGCGAGACGATGGGCGAGGTCATGTTCCGCGGCAACGTCGTGATGAAGGGCTATTTCCGTAACCCCTCTGCCACGCGGCAGGCCTTTGAGGGCGGCTGGTTCCATTCCGGCGATCTGGGCGTGATCCATCCCGATGGTTATATCCAGCTCAAGGACCGCTCAAAGGACATTATCATTTCGGGCGGCGAGAACATTTCTTCGATCGAGATCGAAGAAGTGCTTTACAGCTACCCCGCCATCGAGATTGCCGCTGTTGTCGCCATGCCGCATGATAAATGGGGCGAAACCCCCTGCGCGTTCATCGAACTGACGCCGGGCCAGGAGATTGACGCCGAGACGCTGCGGACATGGTGCCGTGGCAGGCTGGCAGCCTACAAGGTTCCCGGTCGGTTTGTCGTGACAACCATTCCCAGAACGTCGACCGGCAAGATTCAAAAGTTTGCGCTGCGTGAGCACGCAAAGGAGCTCGCAGCACAATCATGAGCCAACGCCCGTGAGTTTTCGACAGATAGTCATTGATTGCTGTGACAGCTCCCTAGGCGATGGCCGTATCATCTCTGAATTTTTGATCCGTTGGGTCACATAGCAGCCATTCTCGCACTTTGCAGCATTGGGTAAAGTGGGCTCACAGCTGCCATTCGCCGCGCCTAACGTAAATGTCCGCTCTGGGTGGAAAGCAAGCCCACACATCATCTGTGTTCTCAAACCGTGTTTGCACAAAAAATATGCCAACACTCTGATTCAGCTGTCAAAATAGCCAGCAACACAGCAAAAAGTGTGTTTATGAATTCTATCTCTTGATAAACTTAGAGCTTCGTTAGTTTGGGCTTCCTACCCCCACCGGACAACTGAGCGCCCCTTTAGAGGGGATGTCCGCGTTTGTCCGTCTAGGTGGGGGGGCGTAAACCTCACAAATCCAATGGCTCTCAACCCTATCAACTGTGTCAACTACGCGAGCTTTGCGCGGGTCATAGTTGATAGAGTTGACAAGGTTGATACCCATTAGTTGGCAATCAGAAGTCCCTCTCGGCGGCTGATTAACCCACTCGTAATCATTTTGTTAACTGCTGCGCTGAGTTGACCCTTGTCGCAGCTTAGATGCTCGACAATGGCGGCTTGAGTGCAGCGAGGATGGGCACGGATGTACTCAAGGCATTTTTGTTGAAACGTGCCGAGACGACCCTCAACCATGTCCTGTGGCCAGCCAAAGCCTGGCGACTGCCATGGAAGTACAAGCTCCTGCTGCTCGACGTCTTTGCCGGTGATGTAGAGGCCAACATCTTGGCTACCGATTTCGGGCTTCATCACCATTATCGTTTCTACTGTCGCCGCGATACCTTGTGAGCCGAGAATGGTTTCGACAGGAGAAGCGTCGCCTTCTTTGGCTTTTCTTGTATGATGCACAAGAATAATGGAAAGGTCCAAGTCATGGGCCAGCTTCCGCAAACCAGAGAACTCTTCTTCTGAGAGTGTATATTCATCTTTCTTCGTTTTGGATGATGGCGCCGCGCGGATAGAAGCGAGCGTATCAACTACTAGGCACTTCATTGCTGGATACTTGGCTTTCAATCCTCGTATGAACGCATGCGCGGCTTGTCCTTTTGGTAACGGCCGTTCGCACGACAAGCCCGCAATGAAGTGAATGTCGGGGGGCGGAAAGGGGCAGAGAGCCGACAAACGACTTTGCAATCTGCTGTCATTGTCTTCACTCGCGAGGTAGACGACCTCATGTCCAGCCTCGGCGACTTGCAGTGCAAAGAAAAAACAAAGCCAAGATTTACCAACTTTTGGGGGGCCGGCCAGCATAGTTAGAGCGGGCTTAGGCAATAGCTTCGGTATCAGCCAGTCGATTGGAGGAAAGACTTTCGCTGATAACTCCTGAGCAGACATGATCGTGTATCCGGCTAGAGGATCATCTTCGTCTATGTGAACCTCCCCATAGCCCTTTTGCCTTGCGCCTCTAATCATAGGCCGCAGTTCTGCTGTGGTTTGGGCAACTGTATAGCCATCAAGGGTCACAGCAGGCGCAAGAGCAGCAATGAACTCATCAGAGAGGCCAGCAGTGACGAGTGAAGCGACGAGGTCTCGCACATTGCTGTGCCAACTCTCCCCGTTGAGTGCAGCTCTTAAGCGGTTTGCGTTTTTGTCTCCGGTATCGATGAAGAACGATGTGTCGTGGGACGCGACGGTGCTTGCGGTCTGATCTTTCTGTATCGGAAACGCAGCCATAAAATCTTCAAATGACATCGGCATTAAAAGTCCTCCTTGAGCAGAGTTAATTCGGGTATGTAGCCACGCGTGTGTTTGGCTTTTGAAGGGTAAGCAACAGTGCCGGCCAGCCTCATGATGCGTGATGGGTTACAAATCGCTGGGTCGCTGCCAAAATTTGCGACGAGGCGTTTTTGCATCACTTTCCAGTTATTAAGGTTGAGGATGCAGTCGACACGCCAATAGGCATGAAGCCTCTGGGTTGGCGTACTACCAGTTTGAACGTAAAAGTCTGGTTTTACATTTGAAGCTAGAAGCTGCTTTGATGCTTCTCCATCATCTGCATCAGCAAATACGAAGTATGCCCCTACAATGGCTCCGTCGTTCGCCGGGCCAACGTTGGTGTTATCCATTGGGTTTACACAGATGTAGGCGTTCCACCCAGCCTGATTTAGATCACAGACTTTAGTGATCGCATCATCGAGAAAGTCTGCGTCGGCTGGATCGATATAAAGGCTTTTGGAGTGGCCTCTATCTTGTAGACACCTGATTTCGAGCAGGGCGGACAGCCCATCCTCAATCCATGGCTTTGTCAGCAGGTCAATGTGGCGCTCGATGGCGCTACGGTTGTATTCGAGTATCATTTTAAGACCTCATTTATTTGAGGCGAACCAAAAAACATGCTAATGTTCAACCAGACAAACGCTCCCCAACGAATTTGTCATATCGAACTAACCGCGTGCTTTCTGAGTGCGCGGTTTTTCTATGAGCGGGAGCGCTGTTTTTCGTATTCGCGGAAAGAGGAGGGCAGGGCATGGAGGAGGTGATCCTCTGATGCTACTGAGAGCAAGTTTAAGCTCCCACACGTCCGCAGCAGGCTATCGCGGCATGTGTGATAGCTAACGCCCCGCCAAGGACCTTCATGGGAGGCCTCTTTCTTTTGGATTATCGACTGGATGCGATCCTTGCAAAAGATAATTCGCCAGCGGGCGGTGAGGTGAAGGATCACATCATCGTAGTAGTCCGCGCTCTCCATGCGTGAGGAGGGCTGTGGTGAGCTACCCCCGTTGTTTTGATGCGGGGTTGGGGGTGTTTTAGTCATCTGCTGACACCCCCTGCATGGCCTCAAACCATTTTTCGATGTCTTCGGCCAGCCAACCGACAGCGCGTCGACCTATTCTGACTGGGCGAGGAAATTCGCCTTCATCCATCATTTTGTAGATAGAGCTGCGAGACAGACCGAGCCTTTTTTCCAGATCAGTTCGGCGTAATATTGTGGGAACCATTGGGTTTTCCTTCGATGCAGTTAGTCACTGCTGGAAGGGTATTCGCTGACTTTCAGTCTGTCGTTTGCGGATAACTTTTGATTAGTTTTTCGCAAACCTCACTTTCCCAATTCCAATCAATCTTTAATTCTTTCCTGCCGCGGGACAGTGACGTCTCTAGGGTGGCAGATGTTTTTGGAAACAGCTCCGAACTATTCTGCGCACCACTTAGAGTTAGTGCTGCTTCGCCATCCTGCATGATTTCGATGAGCGCACGATTAGTTATCCCTGAGCGTAGTTCTTGTGGAATATACTTTTGAACATGCTCCCAAATAACGAGTGCTCTCAGACAGTCGTAACTTTGATATGCTTCTTTACGCGGTCGACCGTTATTCTTGGCCGCAATTTTTCTGATGGACTGGCCTACTTCCAAGCAAAAGCCTTTGTATGCCCAGCGCGTTGCGTCCTTTGTTGCACCCATCCCCATACCATACACATAGTCTTCGCTCATTGGCTCAAGCTCCCACTCTTCGCCATCAGCCAAGCTGACAAGGTCAAGAATGCCACGAACACGTTTCTTACTCATCCCGTTCCCTCCAGAAACGCATGCCATTTGTTCATCAGCTCGGCACGTTGTTCGAGTAAATCTGTTCGGTAGTATGCGTGTTCGGTAGCCCCGCCAAATTTATGAGCAAGTTGCAACTCCGCTGCCTCGCGAGAGTGACCGTGTTCAGCTACCCAGTCTCTGTAAGTCGAACGTAAGCCGTGGGGGACCGCGGGGCGTTTACTGACTTTGTCAACAAATCCAATTTCGTCTGCAGCGTGCATGCGCTTCATCAGGGCAGACATTGTCATGTCGGAGATAGGACTGCCCGACCACGACCTAAAAACAAGCCCACTACTTGTTTTGCTTGCATGCAGCACCTCAAGAATAGGGCCGGTTATGGGGATGCGATGCTCGACGCGGGCCTTCATGCGATCAAACGGCCTTGTCCACTCACCGTAGAAGCCAGACCCCTCAGCCTTATCTTCTGAATAAAGCTCAAACTCAGACCAATCCGTGCCCCGTACTTCGTTGGATCGTGATCCTGTCAGCGTAACAAGCATAAGTGCTTTTGCGCCGATGCCATCTCTCCGTTTCAGTTCATGCCACCACCGCTGTGCATCTTTAAGTTGAAGTGCTGGGTGATGATTGTTGCTCTTGGGTTTTGCGGGGAGAAGTATGGAAAGGTTGCCGCCCCAAATTGCAGGGTTTGGCCCTGAGCGATGTCCCTTAACCGTGGCATAGTCGAGGACCGATTGTATCCTGCCGCGAACTCTTCCTGCAGTTTCGGGTTTTTTGGACCAAATCGGCTCCAAGGCGAGATGAACGTCATTCACAGTTATTTCGTCAACAGCCATGTGCCCGAGTAACGGAAATGCATAGGTTTCTAGCGTGGAGCGCCATTGTGCTTTGTGTTTTGGGTTTGAGAGTTCCGATTGCTTGAGGCGTATTACGATTTCTGCGACCTCGGCAAACGTCGGTATCGTAGTAGGTACGCGCCGTGCAACTCGTGGGTTTTCGCCGCTTGCTGCCAGCTTCTTGTTTTTCGCGGCTAACTCACGGGCTTCTGCAAGAGAGACGCTGGGGTAGCTGCCAAGTCCAAGCTCGATTTGCTTGCCTCGAAAGCGCAGCTTTTGAGACCAGCTCTTCGAGCCACTTGATCTCACATGGATATGAAGACCCGTTCCTGAGCTGTCGTAATACCGTCCAGCTTCAAGTCGTGAATTCAAATATTGGATTGTAAGTTTCTTGGCCATTCGCCCCCACATTCGCCCCCACAAAAATCTTGGAACACATGGGTATTGTAAGGAATATTAGAGATGATAGGAACAGCAATATTCAGCAAAATATGCCTATTATGCGCTAACTTTGGAAGATTTTGGAATAACAATTATACGGACTTCCTGTCCGCCATACTTTCGAAAGTCCTTTTTAATTCAGCGCCTTAAGTGTCGAGTTGTCAACTTGTTCGGGCGAGTTGTCAAATTGCTGTTCCTGCAATTAACTTTTTGGCATCTGCACTTTGAATTTAGGTGCGGTCCTGTGCGGCGGCGGTTTGGGTAAGAATGCTCCTGCGCTACCCTTCATTGGGCGTGAAGTGCTTTAAGAAAGCCAGCCTGCGGCTGATATGTTTGAGAAGCTCAGAAACAAGGTCAAGCTCCTCATAGATTATGGGGCTGAATAGATCGGGGGAACTTTTTAAAATTTACCGTTTGATAAATTTTTTAACTGGGAGTAGCCTCGATCCAAGATGTCAACATTTGGAGACGCACATGGGCAACTCTGTATCCACTACGGGAATCGTGTCAGGCCGCAAAGACAAGCAAGCCTTGGCGGAAAGTTTTAAAGATCTTCACGCGCCGCTGAGCGACCATGAGGCGCTTGTGGCGTCTGATCGGTGTTACTTTTGTCATGATGCACCTTGTGTAACGGCCTGTCCGACCTCGATTGATATTCCGCTGTTTATCCGGCAAATCGCCACCGGGACGCCGGAAGCCTCGGCCAAGACCATTTTTGAACAGAATATTCTGGGAGGCATGTGCGCTCGGGTCTGCCCGACAGAAACCCTCTGCGAGCAGGTCTGTGTGCGTGAGGTGGCGGAGGGAAAACCCGTCGAAATCGGGCGTTTGCAGCGATATGCCACCGACCGTTTGATGGCCGCGGGCACGCATCCTTTTGAGCGGGCTGCTCCCACGGGGAAGACTGTGGGTATTGTCGGGGCGGGGCCGGCGGGGCTGGCTTGTGCGCACAAGCTCGCGGTGCTGGGCTATGACGTGACGATCTATGAGGCACGCAGGAAGGGCGGAGGGCTGAACGAATTTGGCATCGCGGCTTACAAATCTGTCGATGATTTTGCGCAAAAGGAGCTGGAGTGGCTTTTGTCGGTTGGTGGCATCACCATCGAATATGGCAAGACAGTTGGCGAGGATATTTCGCTGGTCTCCCTACGGGAGGACTTTGATGCTGTCTTCTTTGGGATGGGGCTTGCGGGCGTGAATGCGCTGAGCTGCGAAGGCGAGGAGCTGGACAGTGTGATCAATGCCGTTGATTTCATTTCCGATATTCGCCAAGCGGCAGATCTGAGCCAGCTTGCGGTTGGCCGTCATGTTGTTGTGATCGGCGGGGGGATGACCGCTGTGGATGTGGCGGTGCAGAGCAAGCTTCTGGGCGCGCAGGATGTGGCCTTGGTGTATCGCCGCGACAAAGACAGCATGAGCGCCTCTCTTTTTGAGCAAGATCTTGCGACCTCAAAAGGGGTGCGCATAATTTACAACGCCCAGCCTGTGCGGGTGCTCAGCGAGGGGCCGGCGCTGTCTGTCGAGTTTGCCTATACCGAAACCAACGGGGGCAAGCTGACCAAAACCGGCGAGACTTTCCGCCTTGATGCTGATCAGGTATTTAAGGCGATTGGCCAGTCGTTGACAGGCGCTCCAGAGGCTTTGACCCTGCAAGGGGGTAAAATCAAGGTCGATGAAAACGGGCGCACCAATGTGCCAAAGGTTTGGGCCGGGGGCGACTGTGCCACAGGCGGCGATGACCTGACGGTCACGGCGGTTGCAGAGGGCCGTGACGCGGCGATCGATATTCACACCACACTTTTGGGCTAAAGCAAAAAGAGGGTAATTCAATGGCAGATCTTACAAGCAACTTCGTGGGGATCACCTCTCCCAATCCGTTCTGGCTTGCCTCGGCTCCGCCGACGGACAAAGAGTATAACGTGCGCCGCGCTTTTGAGGCGGGCTGGGGCGGCGTTGTCTGGAAAACGCTCGGGTCGGAGGGCCCACCTGTGGTCAATGTCAACGGGCCACGCTACGGCGTGATTCATGGGGCGGACCGCCGTGTTCTGGGGCTGAACAACATCGAGCTGATCACCGACCGCGACCTCTATCAAAACCTTGATGAGATCAAACGTGTGAAAGCGGATTATCCTGACCACGCGATTGTCGTTTCACTCATGGTGCCCTGTGAGGAAGAGGCCTGGAAGGCTATCTTGCCGCTGGTCGAGGAGACGGGCGCAGACGGAATCGAGCTGAACTTTGGCTGTCCGCACGGGATGGCGGAACGAGGTATGGGTTCGGCCGTGGGGCAGGTGCCTGAGTATATCGAGATGGTGACGCGCTGGTGCAAGCAGTATTACTCCAAGCCGGTGATTGTGAAGCTCACGCCAAACATCACCGATATCCGCAAGCCCGCTGCGGCGGCGATGCGTGGCGGCGCGGATGCTGTGTCATTGATCAACACGATCAACTCGATTGTCTCGGTTGATTTGGACGCCATGGCGCCGGAGCCGACGATTGACGGCAAGGGCACGCATGGCGGCTATTGTGGCCCGGCGGTCAAGCCGATCGCGATGAACATGGTGGCCGAGATTGCACGCACGCCGGAGACTTCCAACCTTCCGATTTCGGGCATTGGCGGAATCACCACATGGCGCGACGCGGCGGAATATATGGCGCTTGGCTGTGGCAATGTGCAGGTCTGCACGGCGGCTATGACCTATGGGTTCAAGATTGTGCAGGAAATGAAGAGTGGATTGTCCCAGTGGATGGATGAGAAGGGCTATGCCTCAATTGATGCGTTTAAGGGCATGGCTGTGCCCAATGTTACTGATTGGCAGTATCTGAACCTCAACTACGTTACAAAGGCCTCGATCAACCAAGACGACTGCATCAGTTGTGGCCGCTGCTTTGCCGCTTGTGAAGACACCTCGCATCAGGCCATCATCATGTCTGAAGACCGTGTTTTCACTGTCAATGATGCTGAATGCGTGGCCTGTAACCTCTGTGTTGAAGTCTGCCCTGTCGAGGACTGCATCACGATGGTCGAGCAAGCGCCCGGAACGGTGGATGAGCGCACACAGAAAGTTGTGGTGAAAGAGCATGGTGACTGGACGACGCATCCGAACAACCCCAGCGCAGTCGCGGCCGAGTAAGCCAAAAGGCCTGAGGGTGTGATCGGGCGGGAGTTGTCCGGTCACATGGCCATGATGTGTTTTGCGGCGCTTGTGGCGGGGTCGTTTTCGCTTGGGGCGCTGATTGGCGATCAGCTCTCTGCGCTTGTGGTCACGGCACTTCGGTTTGTTTTGACAGCGGCTCTCTTGGGTGCTTTGGCGTGGCCTGCGCTGGTGCGTGGGGAGTGGCGCGTCAAGACGCCCTGGCGATATGTTGCCTTGGGGGCCAGCCCTGCGCTTTATTTCATGCTGATGTTTGAGGCCCTGAAGACCACATCACCCGTTTCGCTTGCGGTCTTGTTTACACTGACGCCGCTTGTGACGGGTATTTTTGGATATGTTCTGCTCGGGCAGGGCGTTTCGCGGCGCGTTTTGCTGGGGCTGCTGATCGGCGGGCTTGGCGCGATCTGGGTTATCTTCCGGGGCGATTTGAGCCTGCTTCTGGCCTTTCACATCGGACGAGGCGAGCTGATCTTTCTGGTCGGTATGGTGTGTTATGCCCTCTATGCGCCGCTTGTGCGCAAGCTCAAACGGGAGGAGCCGCAAGTTGTGTTTACCTTTGCAGTCACCTTGGGGGCGCTGCTGGTGACACTTCCTTTTGCTGCGCGCGATCTTATTGAGACCGACTATAGCGGCGTTGCCCTACAGGTCTGGCTTGTGATTTGTTATCTCGCCGTTTTTGCCAGTGCGGCAACGTTTTCGCTGATCCAATTTGCCACCTTGCGCCTGCCCTCTGTCAAAGTCATGGCGCATACCTATCTGATCCCGAGTTGGGTTATTGTCTGGGAGCTTGTTTTGGGCCGTGGTGTGCCGCTTGGCCCCGAGATGATCGGTGTTGCGCTGACGGTGATGGCGCTTGGGCTGTTGCTTAAGTCACAGGCGTAGCGCCGCTTTGAAGGCAAGAGACATCAAGGGCGCAACATGGTGCGATACATCTTGTCCAAAAACGGCCCCGCCGTCTCAAAAGGATCGCTGCCATCGCCCAAAACACTGCGCACCTGAATATCAAAATCGGCATAATGCTGGGTTGTTGCCCAGATCGAAAAAAACAGATGGTAAGGGTCGATGTCGGCGAGTTTGCCGGCTTTGATCCAGCTCTTGACAACTTTGGCTTTGAGCGAGGTGAGCTCTTTCAGTTCGCCCTGAATTTCGGGCAGGATATGGGGTGCACCTTGCAGAATCTCGTTTGCAAAGAGCTTGCTTTCCCGCGGGAACTCGCGGGCCATTTTCAGCTTTTGGGCCACATATCCGCAGATTTCTTCGATTGGGTCTCCGGCCTCATCAATCTGGTGCAGAGGGTCAAGCCATGTTTGCAAAAGCTCTGCGAGCAGGGTTTTGTGAATGGCTTCCTTATTGTCGAAATAATAGAGGATATTGGGCTTGGAGAGGCCGGCGCGCGCGGCGATCATGTCGATCGTGGAGCCGCGAAACCCGAAATCGGAAAACACATCAAGCGCCGCTTCAAGGATCGCGCGGGTTTTCTCGCGTTGAATGCGCGTTGGTTTTTTTGTGGTTTGCGAGCGCGGCATATCTAAATCAAACGACCTTTTCAATCAATCGGGCGTCAATCCAACACCCTTCAATATGATGGTCTTAACGGATCGTTTCGCAGCTTTCCATTGGGCATCGCTATATGGTTGTCCACCGTTTAGAGTTTCGATCTGGTGACCGAAATCGGCATAGTGCTGTGTGGTTGACCATATCAGGTAGAGCAGATGGGCCGGATCAATAGGATCCATTTCGCCGTTCTTGATCCAGCGTTCGATATGTTGGCCGCGGTCTTTGGACCAGTCGAGCAATTGGCCTTCCAAATAATCCTGAATAATTGGCGCACCATGCATGATTTCTGCTGCCCAAACCTTTGATCCGTATGGATGACTGCGCGCCAGCTCCATTTTTGTATCGATGTAGCGGCTTAGGGCTTCCTTGGGGCCTAGGGCCGTATCAAAGGCCGAAGCCGCCTCCATCCATGTGTCGAAAATATTATAGACGACGCGGCGATAAAGCTCTTCCTTGGTTTTGAAATAATAGTGCACATTGGCTTTGGGAAGCCCCGCAACATCGGCGATCAGTTGGGTGGTCGCGCCTGCAAAGCCGGCTTCGGCAAAAACTTTTTCCGCTGCCTTCAGAATAACCGTCTGGTTTTGCGAGCGCTTAGAAATTTTGCGAAAGGCTATCGGCTCTGGGGGCAAGGTGTGTTTCTTCCAAATAAAACTTGACCGATTAGTCAGGTCGCTACAATACTTGACCATATAGTCAAAAAATATTCCGTCAAGGAATGTCTCCGGGAGGTCTTGATGCCAACACTCAACTCAAATCTTCGTATCAACGGTGAGCGCCTTTGGGACAGCTTGATGGAAATGGCAAAGATCGGCCCCGGTATTGCGGGCGGCAACAACCGCCAAACATTGACGGATGAGGATGCTGAGGGGCGGGCCTTGTTTCAGTCTTGGTGCGAGGCGGCGGGCTGCACCATGGGGCTTGACCAGATGGGCAACATGTTTGCCACATGGGGCGGAACGGATCCTGACGCTCTGCCTGTATACGTTGGCTCTCATCTTGATACCCAACCGACGGGTGGCAAATATGACGGCGTATTGGGTGTGCTGGGCGGGCTTGAGCTGTTGCGCAGTTTGAACGATTTGGGAATTAAGACCAAGCACCCGATTGTTGTAACCAATTGGACCAACGAAGAAGGCACGCGCTATGCCCCGGCGATGCTGTCTTCGGGCGTTTTTGCGGGTGTTCACACGCAGGATTGGGCCTATGAGCGGGAAGATGCCAAGGGGCTGAAGTTTGGCGAGGAGCTGGAGCGCATTGGTTGGCGCGGAGATGAGCCGGTTGGCGCGCGCAAGATGCGGGCCTTTTTCGAGCTGCACATCGAGCAGGGCCCAATTCTGGAAGCAGAAGGGAAAGACATCGGGATCGTCACGCACGGACAGGGCTTGAGCTGGACCCAAGTCACCATCACCGGCAAGGACAGCCACACAGGCAGCACGCCCATGCCCATGCGCAAGAACGCCGGTCTGGCCATGGCGCGTGTGTTGGAAAAGGTTGACGAGATTGCCTGGTCGCACGCGCCTCACGCGGTGGGCGCAGCGGGGCATATCGATGTGTCTCCGAACTCGCGCAATGTGATTCCCGGCCAGGCCGTGTTCACTGTGGATTTTCGCTCGCCCGAGCTTTCCGTGATTGAGGACATGGAGGCGCGCTTGCGTTTTGAAGCGCAAAAGATTGCTGATGATATGAGGCTGGAAATCGCGTTTGAAAAAGTGGGCGGGTTTGATCCGGTCACATTTGACGAAGGCTGCGTCACGGCATTGCGCAATGCAGCCGAGCGGCTGGGTTATAGCCATATGGATATTATCTCGGGCGCGGGCCACGACGCGTGCTGGATCAACCGGATGGCGCCAACAGCGATGGTAATGTGCCCCTGTGTGGATGGGCTTTCGCACAATGAGGCGGAAGAGATTTCCAAAGAATGGGCCACAGCAGGGGCTGATGTATTGATGCAGGCGGTCTTAGAGGTTGCCGAGATCGTCGAGTAAAACGGTCTCTGGGCCGCGCGACATCCGCGAAATAGGGGAGATGACAATGAACACCAAAGTAATCAAGGGCGGAACAGTCTGCACGGCGGACCGCAGTTTTAAGGCAGATATCCTGATCGAGGGAGAGGTGATCAAACAGATCGGCCAGGACCTGACGGGAGAGGAATATATTGACGCCGAGGGCGCCTATGTCATTCCGGGTGGAATCGATCCGCACACCCATCTTGAAATGCCTTTTATGGGCACAACGGCGGCCGAAACCTTCGAGAGCGGCACCTGGGCCGCTGCGGCGGGTGGAACGACCATGGTTGTTGATTTCTGTTTGCCCGGGGCAGACGGCAGCATCAAGAACGCGATCAATGAATGGCACCGAAAATCGGCCCCCCAGATTTGCTCGGATATCGGCTATCATATGGCGATCACCGGCTGGGACGAGAGCGTCTTTAACGAGATGAAGGATGCGGTCGATATGGGGGTCAACAGCTTCAAGCATTTCATGGCCTACAAAGGCGCACTGATGATTGAAGACGACGAGATGTTTGCCTCTTTCAAGCGCTGTGGAGAGCTTGGGGCTTTGCCAATGGTTCATGCCGAGAACGGTGATCTGGTGGCCGAGCTGCAACAAAAATACTTTGACCAAGGCATCACTGGCCCCGAGGGCCATGCCTTTTCGCGGCCACCGGAGCTTGAGGGCGAGGCGGCGAACCGCGCTATCACGATCGCGGATACAGCCGGGGTGCCGCTTTACATTGTGCATGTGTCCTGTGAGCAAACCCATGAGGCTATCCGCCGGGCGCGCCAGAAAGGGATGCGGGTTTACGGCGAGCCGCTGATCCAGTTCCTGACCTTGGATGAAAGCGAGTATTTCAACACCGATTGGGACCATGCGGCGCGCCGTGTGATGAGCCCGCCCTTTCGCTCCAAAGACCATCAGGACAGTCTTTGGGCGGGGTTGCAATCGGGCTCCTTGCAGGTGGTTGCGACGGATCATGCCGCCTTTAGCACCGAACAAAAACGGGCAGGCCGAAACGACTTCCGGATCATTCCCAACGGGTCCAACGGCCTGGAAGAGCGGCTTGCGGTGCTTTGGACAGAAGGTGTCGAAACAGGCCGCTTAACCAAAGAAGAGTTTGTGGCAACAACCTCGACCAATATCGCCAAAATTCTGAATATCTACCCAAAGAAAGGCGCGATCGTGGAAGGGGCCGACGCGGATCTTGTCGTGTGGGATCCGGCGTTGCGCAAAACAATCAGCCCGAGCAATCACCACTCTGTGCTTGATTACAACGTCTTTGAAGGCTTCGAAGTCAAAGCGCAGTCGCGCTTTACGTTGAGCCGAGGCGATGTGATCTGGGCCTGGGGCCGCAACAGCCAGCCACAACCGGGCCGGGGGCGATTTGTTCCGCGTCCGGCGTTCTCTTCGGCCCAGAAAGCCCTGAGCCAGTGGAAAACACTCAACTCACCACGGGCCATCAACCGTGATCCTCTGAACATTCCGGCGGGTATCTAGATGAGCGAAACGGTAATTTCGGCGAAAAACCTATCGCTGACCTTTCAAACCAATGACGGGCCTGTCCATGCGCTCAAAGACGTCAATCTTGAGATCAACAAGGGCGATTTCATTTCGTTTATTGGCCCTTCCGGATGTGGGAAGACCACATTTTTGCGGGTCATGGCCGATCTTGAAACACCGACGTCAGGCACGATTGAAGTCAACGGTATGAGTGCGTCTGAGGCGCGAATGAAGCGCGCTTACGGCTATGTGTTTCAGGCCGCAGGGCTTTATCCCTGGCGCACGATTGGCGGCAACATTCGCCTGCCGCTTGAGATCATGGGTTTTGACAAGGCCGATCAGGCCGAGCGGGTGGCGCGGGTATTGGAGCTTGTTGAGCTGTCGGGATTTGAAAACAAATTTCCCTGGCAGCTTTCGGGCGGGATGCAGCAACGAGCGAGCATTGCACGGGCCTTGGCGTTTGATGCGGATATCCTGTTGATGGATGAACCCTTTGGAGCTTTGGACGAAATCGTGCGCGACCACCTCAACGAGCAGCTTCTGAAGCTCTGGGCGCGCACCGAAAAGACCATCGGATTTGTGACCCATTCCATTCCTGAGGCGGTGTTTTTGTCGACCAAGATCGTCGTGATGTCGCCACGCCCGGGGCGGATTTCGGATGTGATCGAAAGCACGCTGCCACGCGATAGAACGCTTGATATCAGGGAGACACAAGAGTTTGCCGACATCGCGCATCGGGTGCGCGAAGGCTTGAGAGCAGGGCACGCTTATGACTGAGTTTTGGCATAGGGCTGGGCCTGTCTTGACCATGATCTTGCTGCTGGTCGCGCTTTGGTATGCTGCGGCTGTTGCGCTCAATGCGGCTTGGGCCAAGGACAAGGCGGCTCGCGCCAACACGAGCTTGAGCTTTTCTGAACTTGTGGCTGACACGATGAATCAGGAAAAGCCGCTGTTGCCCGCGCCGCATCAGGTTGTGAAAGAGATTTACAAAACCACCGTGTTGAAAAAAATCACCTCAAAGCGCTCTTTGATCTGGCATGGCTGGATCACGCTTTCGGCGACCTTGCTGGGCTTTGCTTTTGGCACGGCACTCGGCATTTTGCTGGCCATCGGGATCGTTTACAGCCGCGCGATGGATATGTCGGTGATGCCCTGGGTAATCACCAGCCAGACCATTCCTATTCTTGCTGTTGCGCCAATGATTATTGTGGTGCTCAACGCGGTGGGGGTGTCGGGGTTGCTACCAAAGGCGATCATCTCGATGTATCTTTCTTTCTTTCCGATTGTTGTGGGCATGGTCAAAGGGCTGCGCGCGCCAGACCAGATGCAACTTGACCAGATGCGCACATGGAATGCTGGCGGGGCGACAACCTTTTGGAAGCTGCGCCTGCCGCGCTCTATGCCTTATCTTTTTGCCTCGCTCAAAATTGGTATCGCCGCATCACTTGTCGGGGCGATCGTCGGAGAGTTGCCGACCGGAGCTGTCGCGGGATTGGGCGCACGGCTCTTGGCGGGCAGTTATTATGGCCAGACCATCCAGATCTGGAGTGCTCTTATCTGCGCGGCGGTTCTTGCGGCCGGTCTGGTGGCTTTGATCGGGCTCATCGAGCGGATTACTCTGCGTAAAATGGGGATGTTGCAATGAATTGGGCCTTGTTGGCATTTCTGTTTTGGCTTCTGATGTGCGCTGTGAATGTGCGCTTGGCCAATGGTGTGCAGACGCGGCTGACCCGGTTTCTCGTGCCGACGCTGTTTGGCGTGACGATCCTGATCTTGTGGGAGGGGCTTGTCCGCGGGCTGAACATCAGCCCGATCCTCTTACCACCGCCAAGCTCCATCGCGCTGCGGTTTTCTACAAGTTTGCCGATCTTGTGGGGAGATTTTGTGCAGACTTTCATCAAGGGGGCAATTTCGGGGTATGTCATAGGCTGCGGCGCGGCGTTTCTGACCGCGATTGCCGTGGACCGGTCCGATTTTTTGAAGCGTGGCCTTTTGCCGATTGGAAACTTTGTGGCGGCGCTGCCGATTATCGGCATGGCACCTATTCTTGTGATGTGGTTCGGGTTTGACTGGCAGTCCAAGGCGGCGGTTGTAGTGATTATGGTCTTTTTCCCGATGCTGGTGAACACCGTGACGGGGTTGGGCGCTCAGGATGCGATCCAACGCGATCTGATGAACACCTATGGCGCGAGCTATTGGCAAAGGTTGATGAAACTCAGCTTGCCTGCGGCCATGCCCTTCATCTTTAATGGCCTCAAAATCTGCACGACTCTCGCCCTGATCGGTGCAATCGTGGCCGAATTTTTTGGCTCGCCCATACGGGGTATGGGCTTTCGTATTTCCACAGAGGTCGGGCGGCTCTCGCTCGATATGGTCTGGGCGGAAATAACTGTCGCTGCCCTTGCGGGAACGGCGTTTTATGGGTCGGTGGCCCTTATCGAGAAGGCTGTAACCTTCTGGCATCCATCGCAACGAAACTAAACAAAACACCAGTTAGGAGAGACAAAATGAAAAGTATATTCAAAGGGGTGATTGCTGGCACATTGATGCTCGCGGGGACGACCGCCCAAGCGGCTGATGATGTGACCCTGCAATTGAAGTGGGTCACCCAAGCGCAATTCGCAGGCTATTATGTGGCCTTGGATAAGGGATTTTACGAAGAAGAGGGCCTCAACGTCACCATCAAGCCCGGCGGCCCGGACATCGCACCGGCGCAGGTTATTGCCGGCGGCGGTGCTGATGTTGTTCTGGACTGGATGCCCTCGGCTCTGGCCTCACGCGAGAAGGGCCTTGATTTGGTGAATATTGCCCAGCCGTTCAAAGCCTCTGGAATGATGCTGACCTGTCGCAAAGATGCGGGTATCGCCAGCCCCGCGGACTTTCCTGACAAGACATTGGGTGTCTGGTTCTTTGGCAATGAATATCCGTTCCTCAGCTGGATGAGCAAACTGGGCCTGAAAACTGATGGCTCTGCCGGCGGTGTGACGGTTCTCAAGCAGGGCTTCAATGTTGATCCGCTTTTGCAAAAGCAGGCGGCCTGTGTTTCGACCATGACTTACAACGAATACTGGCAGGTGATTGATGCCGGTCTTAGCCCTGAGGAGCTTGTTGTTTTCAAATACGAAGACGAAGGCGTTTCGACGCTTGAAGACGGGATGTATGTGCTTGGGTCAAACCTTGAAGACCCTGCCTTCAAGGACAAGATGGTGCGCTTTGTTCGCGCGTCCATGAAGGGCTGGAAATATGCCGAGGCAAACACCGATGAAGCGGCTGATATTGTTCTTGATAACGATGCCTCAGGCGCCCAGACCGAAAAGCACCAGCGCCGCATGATGTCAGAAGTGGCCAAGCTGACGGCCGGCTCAAACGGCGCGCTTGATGTTGCGGACTACGAGCGCACTGTCACGTCTTTGCTGGAAGGCGGTTCTGATCCTGTCATCACCAAAATGCCTGAAGGGGCATGGACACATGAGATCACAGACGCCGCTCTGAACTAAGATAAAGCTGTGGAGGGCCTTTGACTTGGTCCTCCACACGGCATTTTCAGATTAAACTGATTAAAAGAACACCTTCCGGGACTTTCAGCTATTGTTTTTTCGCTGTGCTGGCTGAGAACCAAGCTAACAGGACCTTGTGATGGCAATAGGAGGCTTTCGGCGGCACGAAGCCGACAAGGCAGTTTAATTTGATAATGCCCTTGCGTGAGTTGGCACGCAGATCCGCGTGACCCTTAGTTGCCAGTCTAGGTTTCCAGTCTCATGAGCGGCGTGTGAGTGCCTCGGGTCTGAAGTAAGCTTTCGTCGGCAGCTTTTCAAAACGTGAATTCCATGAAGTCACTGCACAAGCTGGGACGTTTTGCCGTCAGCGTTCCCTTTGGTGGGCTTGCGGGGGCAGGCCCCTTGCGCAGAAAAGCTTTTAGTCAGTTATACGGGTATTCAAGACATTTAATTTGCAAATATTGTTGAGTTTTGTTTTGGTGCTTAATAGCGCGAGATGGTATCGGCGCTAAATTGCGCAGCGGGAATGATGACATGGAAAATGCCTTATCTTGGAGAACCCTTGCGCCCGGCGATCAGCTTTATTCGTTCTCGGGTTATATTACAAATCGGGTTTTAGACGGGATTGCCGCAGGCATTGAGGATGTGCTCGCCGCACGCAGCGAAACCAACAAGTCATATCGCAAGATATTTGGCATTTTCGTTGAAATGGCGCAAAACATTATCTTTTACGCACCTGACAGAGTTGAAATCCCCAATGACGAAGCGGGTTTTGGCACACTCTCTATCTCAACTGACGGAGATCATGTCCGTATCCATGCGTCCAACGAAGTCTTGCCGCACCAAAAAGAGCAGCTGGAAAAGATATTCAGTCAGATTAAGGGGCAATCATCCGATGAGATTGGCCGCCTTTACAAGCAGCGTATGCTTGAAACCTTTGATGATCCAAACAGCCGGGGCGGGGGCCTTGGATATTTTGATATTGCACGAAAATCGACACGCCCAATCGAATTTGGATTTGAGCTTTTGGACAATGGAAAGAGTGTTTTTCATGTCTCTGCTTGGGTGTAAGGGCCGAAAATGACCGATATTATTGCAGCCCAAACGAGCAAGACACCTGAAATCTCATTTGATGCGGATACCAACACGTTGCGTATTGTTGGAAAGTCTTACCCTGAGGATCTCTATGCGTTTTGGCAACCGGTGACAGACCAGGTGCAAACCCTTCTCAACGCAAGGGACGCCTTGTTTACGTTTGAATTCGCCTTGACCTATCACAACAGCGGCACGACCCGAGTGATCATCAATTTCATCAAAGACGCAGAGCGGATTTTGAGCGAAAGCTCCCGGCAAATTCGGATAAAATGGTATTTTGACCCGGAAGATGAACAGACAGAAGAGCAGGGCGAAGACTATCGTGACTTGTGTGACGGGGTGACGTTTGAATTGATTGGGCAAGAGGTGTCGTAATGCAGGAAAAAGATACCATTCGACATCTCAAAAAGGGCGATATTCTCTACAAAAAGGGCGAGGTTGCGGATTCGATTTACCTGATCACCCAAGGTGAATTCGAGATCAGTCATGTTGATGGGGCCGTCCTGTTTCGGCCTGGGGATGTGTTGGGGATATTTGATGCCATTCTGCGCGGCACCTACACCAAAACTGCCGTTGCCACCACAAAAGCACAAGTTCGCTTCAGCTCGGTGAAAAAGGATCTGGTGGCTATTGAGGGCACCTTAACCCATAAGTTGATGCATTCCTTCTTGCTTGCAAAAGATACTGAAACGCCGGGGTATTGGTCTTAACATGGAGATCCGCCATCTTTTTGCCAGGGAAGCGTTAGACGCAGGTTTGAAACCTGTGGAACATCTTTATTTGGTGAAATCCGGAATTTTGGAGCTTTTGGACCAGAACAATGAGGTTATTGCGGTATATGGCCCAAAGTCAGTGTTGGGCATGTCCGAAATACTCAAGGGCGGCAAAATTGTTGGAACAGTGATCGCGCAACGCTCTACCAGTGTGGTTGCGATCGACAAATCACATGTCTTGGATGATCTGTCAGAGGCCGAAGCAAATGTTACGGAGATGTTGGGAGCTGTTGTTGATACGGTTGGGCGCCGCTCAGTTGCCCGCTAAGGTCGCCCGCATCACCACAACGCTCATGTCATCTACCAAGCTGTGATCTCCCAAATAGGCAAATGTCTCCGCGCGTATACTCTGCACGATCTGTGATGCGGTGGCATGATTTGAAAGGGAGGCTTGCACAACGCGTTTCAATCGGCGTTTGCCAAAGCCAAACCCTTTTGCGCCGCCAGGGGCATCCAATATGCCGTCCGAGCAAAATACAAGCACATCTCCTGCGTCACCAAATGACGCTTCAAAGACAGTAAATGTCTTGGCCTCGACTTCATAGCCGAGGCTTTGGCGGTCAGCTTGTGCAAAGGTAAGTTCACCCGCATGAGCAATCAAGAACGGCTGTTTCGCGCTGCACCAGGTAATTTTTTGCGTGGCCTTGTGATACATCAACAGCGTGGCATCTGCGCCAAGCCTTACATCCGTCTCCGAGACACGCCTGTCGCGCAGACCGGTGATGATGCGACGATGAATATCCTCAATGATCACTCCGGGTCCGGCATCGGGTTGCAGTGCAACTGCGTTGCGAACAGCCATAGACAACACGACGGTCGCCAATGCCCCGGGAATGCCATGGCCGGTCGCATCTGCAAAGAACAAGACATAGCGTTCAGGCTGATCGATCCCGACATAAAAATCCCCTCCAACTTGGGAGAGCTGCTGCACAAAGCCGTCTACCTCAATCGGGCTTCCCTTGACCGGATCGAGCGAGATCAGCTTGTTTTGAACCGAAGAGCCATAGTCGAGGCTCTGGGTGATGATATCGTGCTTTTCACGCAGCTCTGTTGCTTGTTGGGTAATCTTTGCTGTCGCAGTTTCAAGTTCTTGAGCCATGGCGTCAAAGGCGGTTGAAATGGCGCGCAGCTCTGGCGCGGCGGGCAGCGGCCCAATGCGTGCCTCCATAAGCCCCTGGCGAAAGCGGTTTATTGTCGTAACAATGCGGTTGATCGGTCGCAATGCGATCCGCCGTTGGGCAATCCAGAGGGCGATCAGGCAACCCAGCAGAATGGACACAAGGCCAATTGCGATGATCCGCAGAGCAAGGCCAAGCTCGGTCAGGATAAATTGATTTGTGAAATAAACGTTAACCTCGCCCAACACCCGTATGCCGCGCCTGATGGGTTGGGTATGCAGCAACAATTCAGGATTGTTTGCGACGCAATTTGCGTCAGGCCAATAAAGGGGCTCGGTTGTGCCGCGGGCTTTGAGGGTGACACAGGAGACCTCCGGAGTGCCTGCAAAGGCGGAAATAACGGCTTCTGTCATTTTGGTATCTTGGTTTGCCAGCGCCGGTATAATGGCGCGTGAAAGACGCACACTTGCCGTGGCGATGCGCACAGACAAATCTTTGCGTTTGTATTCGTAGGCGGTCTGCCAGAAGACGCCGACGCCCAATAAGGCCAGAACGAGGGATACGCCACACATCACGAAGAACAGGCGCGAGACAATGCTGAATTGGCGGAACATGGCGTTACAGCCTCCACTCGCAAATGCGATCAAACGTCTGGTTTTCCAGATAATGTGCGCGGGCGGTGTCATTCATCTGTGTCAAAAAGCGGTCGCGCTCTGTGAGCAAAGTGACGATCTCGGTGTGAAACAACTGGAGGAGGGCATCAAGCCAATAACTGACAATCAGAGCCGGCGTTTTTTCTGTGCCACAAAAGCCCGGCAAGGCATCAACGAGTGCGCACGCTGGCCGCATATGCTCATCAGTTACCCAACGGTTGGGCACAAAAAACCCCTGCAAGTCTCCCGTGCTGTCGAGCTCGACTGCGATCAAGTGGCTGAGCCCCACAGTGCGAGGAGCCTCAAAGAAAGACGGGGCCACAAACAGGTGAAAATGCCCTGCCAACCGGTCAGCTTTTTCTGTCTTTGAGTGAAAATGAAAAAACCAGCGATAATGCCCGCAAGTGCTCCGGGCGTCATGCTCCTCGGGAAGGCGCAGCGCGTCTGTGCTGGGCAGGAGATCAAAAACCCCAAGCGTCTCCTTTTCCATAAGCGCGGCCATGGTCTGCAAAAAAGCCTCTGCGCCCCCGAGCGTGGCAATAACATCTGCGCCAGCTTGATCTAGCCACTCAACCCTTGCCACGAGGGCTGCAAAACTGGCTGCGTCCGTCATATCTGTCTGTGCTCAGTCTTTCGCCGCGCAGCACTTTGCAGCACAACACTTGGCAGAACAACACTTGGCTGCGCAGCATTTTGTGCCGCAGCACTTGCCACCGCAGCCGCCCTCACGCTCAAACAACACTTTGGTTGTTTCCATATGGCTCTCGCGCAACTCGCCGCCGCGGACATGAATGGCAGCTTGAAAGACAGTCCAATACCCGCCCGATTCTGCGACCATGTAGTCGATATCCAAGAGCTCGCCGTCGTCGGTCAAAAAGTCTGAACAGGATACAAAAAATGTATCGGCAACCATCATAAGGTTGGTATGAAGTTTCTGAAACGTGGCGGAGATGTAGTCACCCTGCACGGGGTCAAAAACGAGGTGTTTTCCGTTTATTTTTGTGGCGTCAATATACTCCAACATGGCAGCTTGCACGGCCTCACGAAACTCAGGCGTTGCAGTTGCCGCTGACACCTTTTTGGGTGCTTGTGTGGCGGCCGCCCCAAAAAAAATCGGTGCTGCCAGAAATTTCGCTGCTTGGCGTCGAGAAAATTTCATGCTGTCGCCTTCCTGTGGTTTGAGTGTTATCTCTTATTAACCTTTATAATGAAACTTAACCCGGCGCTATATTTATCGGATATATTCAGTTTTATGCCATGTTGATAATATCAATATGGCCCATTGCGAATGTATGTGATGGGTTCCGCCTGAATTTTTGTCAGAGGAACATCAAATCTTGCAGTCCTGCCGAACCATTTGTTTCTGCCGGCGTTGGAGGGGCTCTTCATCACTGCGCCGCCGGCCTTGCCCCAGCGCATGTGGGCCTTTGACACCAATATGATCGCGCGGCTAGGGGCGAAAAACCCCGCCGGGCGCGCCACCCATGACGCCGCACCTTGCACAAGCGAAATGTGAGGGGCAATGCTTTGCGCGCTCTCTGCGGTTTGCAGGTTAGGCGCCAAATTTTGAGATACAATTTTGCCAAAAATCAGCCCAGCATTTCCTGGGCAGGTGTTTGGCTCCGGCGGTAGGGATCGAACCTACGACCAATTGATTAACAGTCAACTGCTCTACCGCTGAGCTACGCCGGAATGTGAGGCGCGTATAGCAATGCGCTTGGGGGGCGTCCAGCGGTTTTTGTGATTTATTGGCCAAAAACTTTTTGCTCTTCGCAAAGTTGGAAGAGGGCGTCTTGTGCCAGTTGGGGCATGGGGCGAATTTGCTCTTTTTGCGTCAGATCTACCAGGTGGGCGAAGACGTTGCGTTCGGCGGCCGTGAGAAGTGCGGGTGGCGTTTCGGTGTAGATTTCTTTGGCCAATTGCCTTGCTGATGCGGGGCCTTTGGCGAGGGTTGCCAGGATGTCGGCTTCGCGGGTTTTCCTATGGGCGATAAGCCATTTCAGGCGCGCATTGGGTTGTTCTATGGGCGCCCCGTGGCCCGCATGAAAAACCTGCCAGCTTTGGCGTTGCAGGCGTGCGCAAGAGGCCATGAAGGCGGTTAGATCGCCATCAGGGGGGCTGACGAGAGAGCTGGCCCAGCCCATCACCAAATCGCCACAAAAAAGCGTGTCATCTAGGGCAAAACACATGTGGTTTCCAAAATGGCCAGGGGTGTGCAGGGCTGTGAGCGCCCAACCATCACCTTGCACCCTGTCTTTGTCTTGCAAGCAGATGTCAGGGGCAAAGCCGTGGTCGACCCCTTCACCGCCACCGGAGAGGCCGCTGGCTGCAAGGGCCTGCATCACAGGGCTGCGCCCGCTCTGACTGTCTCCAAAGGCGTAGATCTTGGCCCCTGTGATCTGAGAGAGCCGCCCAGCGAGCGGGGAGTGATCCACATGGGAATGGGTGACAAAAATATGGCTGATATGCTGGTTTGGCCCGAGCGCAGCCAGAATGGCGTTGAGATGGGCCGTGTCATCAGGGCCAGGATCAATCAAGCCAAGCCCCTTGGAGCCGATAAGGTAGGTGTTGGTGCCTCGGAAGGTCATGGGCGAGGGGTTGTTGGCGAGAATGCGCTGCACATTGGCTCCGAGCATCTCGGCTTTGCCAGCAGGTGGATTAAATTGCTCCAGATCATTCATGGCTCTTCCTTCTGTCTGCGGCTCTGGTTAGGTTTAGGCATGTTTTTTGGCTGGCTCAAACATTATATGCCCCGCTCGCTTTATGGGCGGGCTGCGCTTATTCTGATTGTGCCGATTGTCGGGTTGCAACTTGTTGTGTCGATCATTTTTGTGCAACGCCATTTTGACGATGTCACCACCCAGATGACCCGCTCTATGGCGGTTGAGCTGCGCCTTGTGCTTGCGGAGTATCGCCAGACTGGCACCAGCGCTTCGGCTGAGGCTCTGCGGATTGATCTCGTCGAGGGGGGCGCTGTGCAAGAGCGGCACCGTTGGTATGATTTTGCGGGCCTTGTCGTGCGCCGTGAATTGCAGGCGGCGATTGCGGCGGTGCAGGGGGTTGATCTGCCAAATGGCCGTGTCGTTTATCTGGCGGTGATGACCGAGCGCGGCCCTGTCGTGCTCACTTTCGAGCGCCTGCGGGTGTCGGCCTCAAACCCGCACCAGCTGCTTGTTTATATGATCCTTGTTGGTATTTTGATGACGGTGATTGCCTATATTTACCTGCGCAACCAGCTGCGCCCGATCAAGCGCCTGGCGGCTGCGGCTTCGGCCTTCGGGCGGGGGCAGGTGATTGAGTATCGCCCGTCTGGCGCTGTTGAAGTGCGGGCTGCGGGCAATGCCTTTTTGGACATGCGCAACCGTATTGAACGCCAGATCGAACAACGCACACTCATGCTTTCTGGGGTCAGTCATGACCTGCGCACGCCGCTGACACGCATGAAGCTTGGGCTTTCGCTTTTGGAGGATGAAGAGCGTGAACCTCTGGAAAGAGATGTGCAGGAAATGCAGCGTTTGGTGGATGAGTTCTTGTCATTTGCCAAGGGCGCATCGGAGGGCGACCCCGAGCCAAGCGAGCCTTTTGCTCTGGTTGAAGAGATTGTGCATGATTGCCAGCGTGCAGGGCTGGCTGTGGAGCTGGGGGAGATGCTGGGCACGCGGGACGAGGCGGTTGCTTTGCGCCGGGTTGGGGTGCGGCGCGCGGTGGAAAACCTGATTGGCAATGCGGTGCGCTATGGCACACGGGCGGTCGTGTCGGTGGCTTTGACGGAGCGGGCGCTGCGCATCCGGGTGGAAGATGACGGCCCCGGCATTGCTCCGGATGATCGCGAGGAGGCGCTGCGCCCCTTCACGCGGCTCGACGCGGCGCGCAACCAAAACCAAGGCTCAGGTGTTGGCTTGGGATTGTCGATTGCCACCGATGTGGCACGCGCCCACGGGGGCGTGTTGCGGCTCGGGGAAAGCAGTGCTTTGGGCGGGTTGCGCGCAGATATTGTGATTGGGCGCGGCTGAACCCCCATATTTAGAGACTCAGGCTTTTTCCGCCGTCACACCCTTTTTCATGACGCCAACCGGGCCAACCAAAC
Source organism: uncultured Lentibacter sp. (assembly GCF_937123735.1). Taxonomy (GTDB): domain Bacteria; phylum Pseudomonadota; class Alphaproteobacteria; order Rhodobacterales; family Rhodobacteraceae; genus Lentibacter. The sequence goes on along the minus strand of NZ_CAKZKL010000039.1, from coordinate 82,996 downwards.
CAGACCGTAGCCAGAGCAGGACTGGTGCAAGGGCTGGAGCGGGTAGCGGGAATCGAACCCGCGCGTTCAGCTTGGGAAGCTGACAGGCTACCATTACATCATACCCGCACGGCGTTTGCGATACCCTGCCGGGGCAAAGCGGTCAAGCGCTATAGAGGCTTAGGCGCGCCGCCGCCGCCGTCCGCCGCCGCCATCCCCCGCGTTGAAGCTCACATCGGGCAATGTCACCACGCTGGCCAGAACAGGGAAGGGCTCTACCGAATTTGGAATCGCCGAGGCATTTACGAAGTGTTCCTGAAACCTTGGCTCAACCGCTGTTTCAACCTTGATAATGCTGCGCACGGTGCTCTCGATCTCGGCGCGGGCCTCGCTGTTGAGCAATGCGATTCGTGCGCCGGTGCCCGCGGCATTGCCTGCGGAGGTCACCTTTTCGATGAGACAGTCGGGGATCATGCCCAGCACCATGGCGTGTTTGGGCGAGATATGCGCGCCAAAAGCGCCGGCCAGCACCACGCGATCCACCGTCGCCACGTCAAATTTGTCCATGAGCAGGCGCGCGCCGGAGTAGAGCGCTGCCTTGGCCATCTGGATGGCGCGGATGTCGGGGTTGGTCACTGTGATGGTGGGGCCGCCCTCGGCGGAGCCGTCCCACATGAGATAACTGTGGGTGCGCCCGTCTGACAAGCAACGGGGCGTGCCCACTTGCTCGGCTGAACCGATCAGACCGGAGGCGTCGACGATGCCAGCAATGCGCATCTCGGCGATGGCCTCGATGATGCCGGACCCGCAGATGCCGGTGATGCCGGTGGTGGCGATGGCCTCGTTGAAGCCTTCCTCGTCAGACCAGAGCTCACATCCGATGACACGAAAGCGCGGCTCCTTGGTGACAGGGTCGATTTCGACACGCTCGATGGCGCCGGGGGCAGCGCGCTGGCCCGAGCTGATCTGTGCGCCCTCAAAGGCAGGGCCGGTGGGCGACGAACAGGCCAAGACTTTGGATTTATTACCCAAAAGAATTTCGGCATTTGTGCCCACATCAACCACAAGCACAAGGTCTTCGGATTTGTCAGGCGCTTCGGAGAGGGCCACGGCGGCGGCATCCGCCCCGACATGCCCAGCGATACAGGGCAAGAGATAAACCCGCGCGGAGGGGTGCAGATCGAGTTCCAGATCCCGGGCCTCAAGGCGCAGGGCATCCGAGGTGGCCAGCGCGAAGGGGGCCTGGCCCAGCTCGAAGGGATCAATCCCCAGAAAGAGGTGGTGCATGACGGGGTTGCAGACGAAGACCGCATCCATGATCAGGCGTTTGTCGATGCCCGCTTCGGTGGCGACCTGATCAAACAAATCGTTCATGCCGGCGCGCACGGCGGCGGTCATTTCTTCCGCGCCCTCTGCGTTCATCATCGAATAGCTGACCCGGCTCATCAGGTCTTCGCCAAAACGGATTTGCGGGTTCATCAGGCCCGAGGAGGCGACGACTTCGCCGGTTTGCAGGTTGCACAGATGGCCGGCGATGGTGGTGGAGCCGAGATCGACGGCGAGGCCGTAGATGCCGCCTTCGTGAAAACCGGGCCAGACCTGCATGATGGAGGGGGCAGATTCGGCATGGCCTTGGTGGACGGCCACCGTCACCTTCCAGCCGCCTTTGCGCAGCGCGGATTGCAGGTGCGAGAGCACATGCGGATCGGCCTTTGGCACCTTTAGGCCCCATTGCGTTTTGAGGCCCTCGCGCAGGCGCTCAAGATCGCCTGAAGGCTCGTGCATGTCTGGCTCTTCCACGTCAACATAGTAAAGCTTAACCGTTGGATTCATTGTAATATCGCGAGCCTCGGCCCGTTTGCGCACGACCTGTTTATGCACCTGGCTTTCGGGCGGGACGTCGATGACGATGTCGCCTTGGACGGTGGCCTGACAGCCCAGACGGCGGCCCTTGGGCAGGCCGCGTTTGCTGTCGTAGCGCTCTTCCACGGCGTTCCATGCGCTCAGGGCGTTGTCGGCGACGGTGACACCATGTTTGGAGAACTCGCCATAGGAGGGCGTGATCTGGCATTTGGAGCAGATGCCGCGGCCACCGCAGACAGAATCAAGATCAACGCCAAGCTGGCGCGCGGCGGTAAGTATCGGAGTTCCCACGGGAAAATGACCGCGCTTGCCGGAGGGCGTGAAGACAACGAGAGGATCTTTGCTCATATTCGAACTGCCTGATTGGGGTCTCTTTGGCCATAAGATAGTCTGGCGCGCCCGATTGTATAGGGCGGGCAGCGGCAAAAAGCTGACTGGGAACGTCATATTTTCCTTTCCATCAGCTTAAGGCTGCGCAACGCCGGATTAAGCTTTGGCCAAGGGGCCAAAACGGGGGGGTGAAATGCGTGCACAGTGCGTGCACCATGCGTGCACCGGCCAAAACGGGGGGCGTTAACACAAAATAAGTGAATGCAGCGTGCGCCCCCAACGGCGGGGCCGTGTTACAAAAGCTTATTCAAACGAACACAAAAATGAATCTAAAGGCACATATCCAAGCTCCAACCTAGGGGGCTGCTATGCTGCAATTGAAGAAAGTCACAAAAGTTTTCGGCGCGAATACGGCGGTGGATTCGGTGAGTTTTGACGTCGACAAACCCATGATGATCGGGATCATTGGCCGGTCGGGGGCGGGGAAGTCAACGCTGTTGCGGATGCTCAACCGGCTGACCGACACAACCTCGGGCGAAATGACCTTTGAGGGTGTGGATGTCACCGCTTTGAAGGGGGCGGCCAAGCGCAGCTGGCAATCGCAATGTGCGATGATCTTTCAACAGTTCAATCTGGTTCCGCGCATGGATGTTGTGTCAAACGTCTTGCATGGCACCCTGAACCAGCGCTCAACCCTTGCGACGATGTTCAACCTCTATCCGGATGCGGATATTCACCGCGCCATTGATATTCTGGAGCGCCTCGGGATTGCCGAACACGCGCCCAAGCGCGCCGAGGCGCTTTCGGGCGGTCAACAACAGCGTGTCGCCATTGCCCGCGCGCTGATGCAAGACCCGCGGATCATCCTGGCGGATGAGCCGATTGCCTCGCTTGATCCGATGAATGCGCAGGTGGTGATGCAGTCTTTGCGCGACATTCACGAGCAGGATGGCCGCATGGTCATCGCCAATTTGCACACGCTTGATACGGCGCGGCGCTATTGCGACCGGGTGATCGGAATGCGCGGCGGCAAGATCGTTTTTGACGGCACGCCAGAGCAGCTCACCACCGGCGTTGCGCGCGATATTTATGGCGCGGATGCAAGCTTTTCGGAAGCCACGACCTCAACCCAGATTGAACAGAGTGAGGCTGCGAAAAAGCTGATTGAAGAGGTCGTGTCGGCCTGAGCCGCGCACGCCAAACCCCGAGGCCCCGCTGTGGGGCATGATAAGAGAGAGACGACTGATGAAAAACCTGATTATCGCAACGGCGCTGGCCACGACGGCCTTGTCTTCTGCCGCTATGGCAGAGGGCATCACAGAATTCCGCATTGGCATCCTGGGTGGTGAGAACGCACAAGACCGGATGAACTCAAACGAATGCCTGCGCGCCTATACGCAAGACTTGCTGGGTGTTGAGACAAAGCTTTTTGCTCCGGCTGATTACAACGGTGTGATCCAGGGCCTGCTGGGCGGCACGCTGGATATGGCCTGGCTCGGTGCATCCTCTTATGCGGCTGTCTATCTGCAAGACCCTGAGGCGGTTGAGCCTGTGCTCGTGAAGATCAACCTTGATGGCTCGTTTGGCTATCATTCCATTGGTTTTGCCCGCAAAGACAGCGGCATCACATCGCTGGAAAGCATGAAGGGCAAGGTCTTCGGCTTTGGCGACCCAAACTCCACATCCGGCTATCTGATCCCGTCGATTGAAATTCCTCAAACAACCGGTTCCACGATGGAAAACGGCGCCTACTTTGGCGAAGTGAAGTTCACTGGCGGCCATGAGCAGACAATTGTGGCTGTGAACAACGGCGATGTTGACGGCGGCGTGACATGGGCCGACGGGCAGGGCAACTGGGAAGACGGCTTTAACTCCGGCGCGCTGCGCAAAGCTGTGGATGCGGGCCTTGTGGACATGAACGACCTTGTCGAGATCTGGCGCTCAAAGCCGATCCCTGAAGGCCCCGTTGTGCTGCGCAAGTCGCTGCCGCAGGACGTAAAAGACAAGATGATCGCGCTTGTGGATGGTCTGCACGAAGCGGATGCGGATTGCGCCTATGGCGTTGCGGCAGGGGAAAGCCTCGGTTTCAACCCGATCGGGCATGACGCCTATGTATCGATTATCGAGGCCCGCAAGGCCAAATCAAACTGATCCAACGCAGTTTTGAACACAGTGCTGGCTCCAACGCTTTGTTGGGGCCAGCCAAGTATATGGAGCAGAACATGGACAAGCACAGCAGTGGTGCGCAGGCAACAGCCCAGCTGCGCGGGCATTACATGGCGCAACTGCGCAAGAAGCGTCTGTTGAACATGATTTTGCTCATCGTCTTCATCGGCCTGATGGCGGCGGGGTTTCGCACCGCAGAAGAGCGCAACGCCGGTGGCTTTCTGGATGGGGTGCGCAACATTTTTGACTTTCCGGCCGATGTTGTGGGCGAGGCCATCTCGCGGGCGCATCTCTTGCCCGGGTATCTTTTGAAATACCTGCCGTCCTTGATTGAAACCATCAATATTGCGGCGGCCTCCACGCTTTTGGGCGGGTTGATCGGGCTGTTCTTTTCGCTGCTTGTGACGCGCGGTTTGGCGCCAGTGCCTTGGCTTGTGGGCCCCCTGCGGCGGGTGCTCGATTTCTTGCGGGCGATCCCCGAAATCGTTGTGGCGCTTGTTTTGATATATCTTTTAGGGGGCGGGCCTGTGCCTGCGATGATTGCGATTGCGCTGCACACGGTGGGCGCGCTTGGCAAACTGTTTTCAGAGGTGAATGAAAACGCCTCGCTCAAGCCTGTTGAGGGGCTTGAATCGGTCGGAGCGAGCTGGAGCAAGCGGATGTGGCTTGGTGTGGTGCCGCAGGTGGCGCCCAATTATTTCAGCTATGCGCTGCTCAGGTTTGAGATCAACATTCGCGCCTCGGCGATCTTGGGCTTCGTGGGCGCGGGGGGCATTGGCTATGATTTGCGCAACACGATGAGCTGGGGGCAGGGCAAATTTGACGAGGCTGGCGCGATTTTCCTCTTGTTGTTTGGCACGATTGTATTGGTGGACCAGATGTCGAGCCTTATTCGCAACCGCTTCACGCATGGGGCAAAATTGTCGGAGGTGCGGGTATGAACGCGCTGAGTTTAGAGGGCTCTGTGCAGCAGCAGTTTGCCCGCAAGCGGCTGGTTTCCTTTGCGGTGCCGGCGCTCATTTTGGGGTATTTTGCCTATATCTTTGTGGCCTTTGACATGGCCGGGCTTGGCGCGCGGGTAAATGTGAAAAACGCGGCGACGCTGGTGTCGGATGTTTATAGCCACAAGACCCATGTGACGCGTGACAACCGCGACGGCTCTCTTGAAATTGCCATCGAGGGCGAGCGCAAAGGGCGCTATGCGCCGGGCGATAGCCCCGATTGGGTGAGCTTGGGCGATGAGACGGTTGTGACGCTTTCAGGCGGGCATGTGATCACCATGGGGGCTTTGGTGAGTTATGACATTCCGGGCTATGGGCGAGTGACGGCCAAGCCCGGGGCCTCGGGTGTGAATGCTGTGTTTCCTGAGGGCGCGGTGCCTGAGTATATCAGCGCGTCAAAGAACCGTCTGATGATTGTGACGGATGCGGGGCGCTTGACGGTGACGCGCAACCGCACTGAGGTTTTCAAGTATAGCGCCGGGTGGGAGTTGTTCTTTTTCACGCTCGACAGCCCCTATCACAGCATGAGCTGGGGCCAGATTGCCACGGCCGCTTTGAGCGGCGAGGCGGGCGCAATTTTGCAGGATTTCTGGAGCAACAAGATGTGGCGCCATGCAGAGGTGGCTTGGGCGATTGTCGAGACCATCCTTATGGCCTTTCTGGGGACATTCGGCGCGGCGATCATTGCGCTGCCGCTCGGGTTTCTTGCGGCCAAGAATTTCACGCCGCTTGGCACATTGCGCTTTGCGGCCCGGCGCTTGTTTGATTTTCTGCGCGGTGTGGATGGGCTCATTTGGACAATCGTTCTGAGCCGTGCCTTTGGCCCCGGGCCGCTCACAGGCGCCTTGGCCATTTTGCTCACGGACACGGGCTCTTTTGGCAAGATGTTCTCTGAGGCGCTCGAAAATGTTGACGAGAAGCAGATCGAGGGGGTGGCCTCTACCGGGGCCAAGCCGTTGCAGAAATACCGGTTTGGGGTGATCCCGCAAGTGACCCCGGTTTTGCTGAGCCAGATCCTTTATTACTTTGAGTCAAACACCCGCTCCGCCACCATCATCGGGGCGATTACAGGGGGCGGTATCGGGCTTTTCCTGACCCAGGCGATCATCACCCAGAAGGATTGGGAAGAAGTCAGCTACTATATCATTCTGATTGTGCTTATGGTCTTTGCCATGGACACGCTGTCGGGCTGGTTGCGCCGCAAGTTGATCCAAGGTGATGGAGGCGGGCACTGATGGCGCGTTTGAAAGAGGAAGCTCCCTTTCTGCACCCTGAGTGTGAGATCACAGATGCCACATTTGGCCGCTATGTCGAGATCGGGCGGGGAAGCCGTTTGGCGCATTGTGACTGGGGCGATTATTCCTATTGCGACCGCTATGCAGACATAGCCAACACAACGGTGGGCAAGTTTGCCAATATTGCGGCTTTCGTGCGCATCGGGGCCACAGACCACCCCATGGAAAAAGCCAGTTTGCACCATTTTCACTACCGCTCGGATGATTACTTTGATGACGCCGCGCGAGACGAGGCGTGGTTTGCCCACCGCCGCACGCGCCGCACGGTGATTGGCCATGATGTCTGGATCGGGCATGGGGCGCAAATCCGCCCTGACGTGAGCATCGGCCATGGCGCCGTGATTGCCGGGGGGGCGATTGTGACCAAAGATGTGCCGCCCTACATGATCGTGGCGGGCATACCGGCTGTGCCGCTGCGGGCGCGCTACACGCCAGAGATTGCCGCGCGGATGATGGCGCTGGCCTGGTGGGACTGGCCCCATGCGCAGTTGCGCTCTGCGCTGGACGATTTTCGCAACCTCAGCGCCAAGGCGTTTCTGGAGCGTTATGAGCCGGGTGCTCAGGATCTGAAAGGGTCAGAGTGACTTTGTCTGCGGCAAACCATGTCCGTCCGAGTTCGACGGGGCGTGTATCAGGGCCAAGGTTCACGCTGATGCTGCGCAGCAGGGGAGCGTGTTCGGCGATGCGCAGGTGAAGCGCTTGTGTTGCCGTGGCCAGCTTGGCGTTGATGCGTGTGGAGGCGCGGGTGTAATCGCGCACACCGGATCTTGCCAAGGCGGCCGTGACCGAGGGGTCTGCTTGCAGGAAAGTCAGCATGTCCGGCAAGCGTTCGGCGGGAAAGACACTGCGAAAAAGGGCGATTGGCGTGCGATCCACCAAAGACAGGCCTTCGTAGACATGCACCGGCGCGCCGGGGTCAATTTGCAGAGCCTCGGCCTCATGGGCGCGCGCCGCGCGCGTTTGCAACAGCAGGACTTTCTTTGCCGGGGTGCGCCCTGCGGCGATCAGATTCTGGTGAAACCGCACGCGACGGCTGATCGGGTAATCTGTGGGAGTCATCGTCACAAAGACGCCCGCGCCGCGCCGCGCATGGACAAGCCCCTCCGCAGCCAGCGCGGCCAGAGCCTGGCGCACAGTATGCCGGTTCACCCCAAAGCGCGCGGCCAGGGACGCCTCTGTGGGCAGTTTGTCGCCCTGGGTGAGGCTTGCGCCAATCTCGCTGCGCAGGGAGGCGGCAATGGCTTTCCAGAGAGGGGTTTTGCGGGGCATGTCACGAAATCTTCACAGTTTGGGGGATTGGCAGAGGCGCGGCGGCTCTGTAGTATTTGTATAGTTGTATAGTAAATTGCGAAAGATGTCCAGATGACGGTGACGAGCGATCAAAACATGGCGCGCAAGGCCTGGCTGAGCCTTTTGGCAAAGTCGCCGGCAGCGGATGTGGCGCATCATTGGGCCGCTTTGGGCCTAGTGGTGGAGCATCATGTATTGCGCAGCCCCGAGGTGGGCGGGGTCATGGTGCGCGGGCGCGCGGGCGCGGTGGGTGCTGCGTTCAATCTGGGGGAGATGACGGTGACTCGCGCCTCGGTGAAGTTGTCAGACGGGACCATCGGGCACGGCTATGTGCAAGGGCGCAGCAAGGCGCACGCGCTTCAATCGGCTTTGGTGGATGCCTTGATGCAGACCGATGCCTCTGCTGCGGTTGAGGCGGGTCTTTTGGCGCCGTTGCGCGAGGCCATGCGCGCGCGCCAGAGCCAGCGGGCCGCCAAGGCTGCGGCCACCAAGGTTGATTTTTTCACAATGGTGAGAGGGGAAGACTGATGCACGAAGTTTTGGAGGGCGGTTTTAACGACGTTCCGGTGCAGGCCGCACAGGCCTTTCGCGCTGTGATGACGGCGATGGCGCGCCCGGGTGACATTGTGCAGGTCTGCGGCGCGCAGCCGCCTGCGCCCATGAGTGTTGCGGCGGGGGCGGTTGTGCTGACCCTTTGTGACCCTGAGACCCCGATTTATCTGGCGGGCAGCCATGACACAGAGCAAGTTCGCGCCTGGATCAGCTTTCATACGGGCGCGCCCTGTGTGGCGGCACATGACGCGGTGTTTGCGCTTGGGGTATGGGATGATTTGCCCCTCGGGGCCTTTTCGATTGGGCGTGCTGAGTATCCAGACCGCTCTGCAACCTTGATCGTGGACTCTGCGCATCTGGCCAATGAGGGGGCTGTTTTGCGCGGGCCGGGGATAGACGGCACGGCCCGGCTTTCGCTGCCTGAAACGCGGGCCTTTCAACAGAATGCGGCGCTGTTTCCGTTGGGTCTGGACTTTCTGTTCACCTGCGACACGCGCCTTGCGGCCTTGCCGCGCACAACGAGGGTAAGCTGATGTATGTGGCGGTAAAAGGCGGTGAGCGCGCGATTGACAATGCCCATGCGTGGCTGGCCGAGGAGCGGCGCGGCGACAGCTCTGTCCCCGAACTGAGCCTTGCGCAGATCAAAGAGCAGATGGCGCTGGCGGTGAACCGCGTGATGGCGGAGGGCTCGCTCTATGACCCGGATCTCGCGGCTTTGGCGATCAAGCAGGCGCGCGGGGATCTGATCGAGGCGATCTTTTTGATCCGCGCCTACCGCACCACGCTGCCGCGCCTTGGCGGCTCAGAGCCGATTGCCACGGAAGACATGGCCTGTGACCGGCGCGTGTCTGCAACCTTCAAAGATGCGCCTGGCGGTCAGGTTCTGGGGCCGACTTTTGACTATACCCACCGGTTGTTGGATTTCAAACTGGCCGCCGAGGGCGCGGTGGCGGCAGCGCCGGTTGCGCCCACACATGAGGGGCATACGCCGCATATCATGTCTTTTCTGGACAAAGAGGGTTTGATTCAGCCAGAGCCGCCGGGCCCGGACGTGCCAGACGATTTGACACGCACGCCGCTGGAGCTGCCTGCGAGCCGGGCTTTGCGTTTGCAATCCTTGACGCGCGGCGATGAGGGCTTTGTGTTGGGAATGGCCTATTCCACCCAGCGCGGATATGCGCGCAACCACGCTTTTGTGGCCGAGCTTCGGATCGGCGTTGTGGCGGTGGAGATGGAGATTGCGGAGCTTGGCTTTGCGATCGAGATTGGCGAGATCACAGTGACGGAATGTGAGACTGTCAATCAGTTTCAAGGCTCCAAGACCGAACCGCCGCAGTTTACGCGCGGCTATGGGCTGGTGTTTGGAATGACCGAGCGCAAGGCCATTTCGATGGCTTTGGTTGACCGGGCCTTGCGCTGGAAAGAGCTGGGCGAAGACAACCTTGGCGCCCCGGCGCAAGACGAGGAATTTGTGCTCTATCATTGCGACAACATTCAGGCGACCGGCTTTTTGGAGCATATCAAGCTGCCGCATTATGTTGATTTTCAATCTGAGCTGGAATTGATCCGCAAGCTGCGCCGTGAGGCGCAGGGCAACATGAGCCAGGAGGCGGCGCAATGAGCGATTACAACTTTGCCTATTTGGACGAGCAAACCAAGCGCATGATCCGCCGGGCGATCCTGAAAGGTTTGGCGATCCCGGGATACCAGGTGCCTTTTGCGAGCCGTGAGATGCCCATGCCCTATGGCTGGGGCACAGGTGGTGTGCAGGTGTCTGCCGCTGTTTTGAAGCCGGATGATACGTTCAAGGTGATTGATCAGGGGGCAGATGATACGACCAACGCAGTGTCGATCCGACGGTTCTTTCAAAAGACAGCGGGTGTTGCCGTAACCGAAGCGACGGAAGAGGCGAGCGTGATCCAGACCCGTCACCGGATCCCCGAGGCAGAGCTGCGCGCGGATCAGATCCTTGTGTATCAAGTGCCCATTCCCGAACCCCTGCGCTTTCTGGAGCCGTCTGAAGTTGAAACCCGAAAGATGCATGCTTTGGAGGAATACGGGCTGATGCATGTCAAGCTCTATGAGGACATCAGCCAGCACGGGGATATTGCAACAGCTTACGCTTACCCCGTCAAAGTTGAGGGGCGCTATGTGATGGACCCTTCCCCGATCCCCAAGTTTGACAATCCGAAGCTGAAAATGGCCGGCATCCAGCTCTTTGGAGCAGGGCGGGAGCAGCGTATCTATGCCATTCCGCCTTACACCGATGTTGTGAGCCTTGATTTTGAGGATTATCCCTTTCAGCCCACCAAAGCAGATCATGCCTGTGACCTTTGTGGGGCCGAGGACAGTTACCTCGACGAGTTGATCATGGATGACGCGGGCAAGCGGATGTTCATGTGCTCGGACACGGATTATTGCGCAACCCGGCGCAAGGGCGGGCATATTGGCGCTCAAGGCGCGCCTCACAGGGAGGATGCGGCATGACACCTTTGTTGCAGGTTGAAAACCTTGCCAAATTCTATGGCCACCGGATCGGCTGCACGGATGTTTCTTTTGATCTCTTTCCCGGAGAAGTCATGGGCATTGTGGGCGAAAGCGGGTCGGGCAAGTCAACCTTGCTCAACTGCCTCGCGGGTCATTTGACGCCAGATCGCGGCGCTGTGCGCTTTGATACCCGTGCCGAAGGCCTGAAAGACACAATTACAATGTCAGAGCCGGAGCGGCGTATGCTGGGGCGCACCGATTGGGCCTTTGTGCATCAACATGCGCGCGACGGGCTGCGCATGAATGTGAGTGCGGGGGGCAATGTGGGTGAGCGGTTGATGGCGGTGAATGCGCGCCACTATGGCAATATCCGCGCCGAGGCGATTGATTGGCTCGGGCGCGTCGAAATAACGCAAGATCGCATCGACGAGCGCCCCACGGCTTTTTCAGGCGGGATGCAGCAAAGGTTGCAGATTGCCCGCAATCTGGTGACGGGGCCACGGCTTGTCTTTATGGACGAGCCAACAGGCGGGCTTGATGTTTCGGTGCAGGCGCGCTTGCTGGATTTGCTGCGCAGCCTTGTGCGCGAGATGAACCTGAGCGCGATCATCGTCACCCACGATCTGGCTGTTGTGCGCCTTCTGGCGGACCGGCTGATGGTGATGAAAGATGGGCATGTCATCGAAACCGGGTTGACCGATCAGGTTTTGGACGACCCGCAACAGGCCTATACACAACTTCTTGTTTCTTCAGTCTTGCAGGTGTGACGCGATGATCTTTGTTGAAAACGTCTCAAAATCTTTCGTGCTGCACAACCAGGGTGCTGCGGAAATTCCTGTAATGCAGGGCGCAAGCCTGAGGGTGGCCGCAGGCGAATGCGTGTCGCTGGTGGGGGCGTCCGGGGCCGGAAAATCAACGCTGATGCGCATGATTTATGGCAACTACCTGACGGCCTCGGGCCGGATCATGGTGGGTGATCTGGACGTGGCGAGTGCGCCACCGCGCGAGATCATCCGGCTGCGCCGCGAGACTTTGGGCTATGTCAGCCAGTTTTTACGGGTTGTGCCGCGCGTGTCGACATTGGACGTTGTGGCGGAGCCGCTCTTGTCAACGGGCACAGCCCGCGATGACGCCATGGCACAGGCCGAAGCCCTGTTAAGGCGGCTCAATATCCCGAAGCGGCTTTGGGCGCTCAGCCCGACCACCTTTTCAGGCGGCGAGCAACAGCGCGTCAACATTGCGCGCGGCTTTGCCTTTCCCTATCCGGCGCTACTGTTGGATGAGCCGACCGCGAGCCTTGATCCGACAAACCGCGCAACGGTTCTGGCGATGATTGAAGAGGCGAAAGCGCGCGGCGCGGCACTCATCGGGATTTTCCACGATCATGCGGCGCGCGACGCGGTTTGCGACCGTCAGCTTGATGTCACCCAGTTCACACCGGGGCTTGCGGCATGAGCGGGCGCTTTATCGCTGTGGTCGGGCCGTCGGGGGTTGGCAAAGACAGCGTGATGCTAGCGGTGGCGGCGCGCGCGCCGCAGCTGAGCCTGGCGCGGCGTGTGATCACCCGCGCCAGCGACGCAGGCGGCGAGGCCTTTGATGCGGTGAGCCTGGCAGAGTTTGCTGCGCGCAAAAGCGCCGGGGCCTTTGCGCTCAGCTGGCAGGCACATGGGTTGCACTATGCGATCCCAGTGACGGTAGACACCGCGCTTGCTGCGGGCTTTGATGTCTTGGCAAACCTGTCGCGCAGCGCGCTTTTGGCGGCACAGGCCCGGTTTGCAAATTTTGAGGTGATCACCCTGAGTGCAGAGCGCAGCGTGCTTGCGGCGCGGCTCAAGGCACGGGGCCGCGAAACAGATGCGCAGATTGCGGCGCGGCTGGATCGCGCAGCCACGGGCTTGCCCAAGGGCCTTCTGGCCCGAGATTTTGACAACAGCGGCCCGCTTGAGCAGACCGTTCAAGCGGTGCTTGCGCATCTTTCTGCTGGCAGGCCAGCCCCATGAGCGTTGTGACCCGCTGTTGCGCGCGCCTTCCAATGTCACCGCAGAGCCGTTTGCTGTGCCCAACCAGTGTGCCAAACAAATGAAAAACAAGACTATTTTTGCAAATGCCCGGTTGATCCTAAAAGATGAGGTGATCTTGGGGTCTTTGACATTCTGCGACGGTGTGATCACCGATATTGCGTCAGGGGGCTCTGTTCCGGCTGGGGCGCTTGATCTTGAGGGCTCTTATCTCGCACCGGGGCTGGTGGAGCTGCACACCGACAACGTGGAGCGCCATCTAGAGCCCCGCCCCAAGGTGAGCTGGCCTTTTCGGGCGGCCATTCTGGCCCATGATCGGGAATTGGCGGGGGCGGGGATTACCACGGTGTTTGATGCCATCCGGGTCGGGTCTATCTTGTCTGACACCGGCGCGGGCTATCCCAAATATGCACGCCAGATGACAGATGAGATTGTTGCGGTGCAGGCCGCGGGCCTGTTTCGGATCAGCCATCATATTCACCTGCGCGCGGAGGTCTGTTCAGAGACCCTGATAGAGGAGCTGGATGAGTTTTCGCCCGAGGAGCGGATCGGGATTGTGTCCATGATGGATCACACGCCGGGCCAGCGCCAGTTTGGCGATATTTCCAAATTCGAGACCTATGTGCGCGGCAAGCGCAGCTATTCGGATGAGGCATGGGAGCGCTATATCGCGTTTCTTTATGGGCTTCAGGCCGAATATGGCGCCAAGCATGAGGCGGCGACGGTGGCCGCTGCGGCGCGGCTGGGCGCGACTTTGGCCAGCCATGACGACACCACGGAAGCGCAGGTGGCGGCCAGCCATTCTTACGGTGTGACCGTGGCCGAGTTCCCAACGACGGTCGCGGCTGCCGATGCCTGTCATGCCAAAGGCATTGCCACCATCATGGGCGCGCCCAACCTGATCCGGGGCGGGTCTCATTCCGGGAATGTTGCGGCAGAGGAGCTGGCCAAGCTTGACCGATTGGATATTTTGTCGTCAGATTATGTGCCGGCCGGTTTGCTTATGGCGGCTGTGCAACTGGGCGCGCTGTGGGGCGATTTGGCGCGCGGGATGCGCACGGTCACTGACACACCGGCTCGGGCGGTTGGACTGAACGATCGCGGCGCCTTGGCCGTGGGGCAGCGGGCCGATCTCATCCGCTTCACCCTTCAAGATCAAACACCTGTTTTGCAGGAAACATGGAGCCAGGGGCGGCGGGCCTCCTGACCCCCTTTGGAGCAGACGCGCATGACATATTTCAAAGCCGCCATTTTTGATTGGGCTGGAACGACGGTTGACTTTGGCTCTTTTGCCCCGACGGGAGCCTTTGTTGAGGCGATGGCGCAATTTGGCATCAAGGTGACGGTTACGCAGGCGCGCGCGCCCATGGGGGCGGCCAAGTGGGACCACATCCAAGCGCTCTTGCACATGCCGGAAGTCGCCCGGCAATGGCGAGAGATATACGGCGCGGCACCGGGGGAGGCGGATGTGGATCGTATCTTTCAGGTTTTTGTGCCGATGAATGAAAGGGTCGCCGCGCAATATGCGGAGCTTATCCCCGGCACGCTGGAGACGATGGCCAGCCTGCGCGCGCGTGGGATGAAGATCGGCTCAACCACCGGTTACACCCGCGCGATCATGCAACAGGTGCTGCCCGTGGCCGCCGCGCAGGGGTATGAGCCCGATTGCCTTGTCTGTTCGGATGACTTGCCTGAAACCCGTCCGGGGCCTTTGGGGATCTATCAGTGCATGATTGATATGGCGGTTTACCCGCCCTCTGAAATTTTGAAAATTGACGATACGGCCCCCGGGATTGCCGAAGGCGTGGCGGCCGGTTGTGTGACGGTTGGGCTTGCCTTGTCAGGCAATGCTGTGGGCATGACCCATGAGGCCCTGGCGCAGTTACAGCAGGGCGAGATCGCCGCACATCGCCACAGGGCCACTGCCTTGCTCAAGGCGGCGGGGGCGGATCATGTGATTGACACCATTCAAGACTTGCCCGGCCTTCTCAGCCAGCTTGAAGCGGAGGCCTGTGCCCGGGCAGGCGAAGGCGCGGCCTGAAAGCGGCTGCGTGCGCCTGTGAGCCTCAGCCCTGGCGCGCGTGAAACACAAACCCCAGCAAATTCAGCAAGACCTGCGCTGCGAGGATGGCGGTGCCGCCTGTCGGGTCATAGTCCGGGGCGACTTCGACCAAGTCGATCCCGACGATCTCATGAGTTTTGGCGACCTCTTGCAGAAGCTCGAGCACATCATAGTAGAGAAAACCACCATGGCTGGGCGTGCCTGTGCCCGGCGCGATGGAGGGGCAGAACGCGTCAATATCCAGTGTGATGTACACCCGCGCGCCTTTGGGGATGCGCGCGGCCGTGGCGGCGGGGCCGAGCGCGCGCATCTGGCGCACGGAGAGGATATCGGAGCCCATGGCGCGGGCCGCCTCATAGCCTTCAAGCGTGGTGGAGCTGACATTGCGGATGCCCACTTGGGTGAGCCCTGTGACATAGCTCTTTTCGGCGGCGCGGCGCATCGGGTTGCCGTGGCCGTTCCTCACGCCGTGGCGTTCATCGACAAAGTCGAGGTGGGCGTCGATTTGCAGGATGTGGATATCGCCTTGGCCGTCATAGGCGTTGATGCAGGGGATGTTGACCGAGTGATCCCCGCCGATGACCACGGGGAGCGCGCCTGCGGCCAGCGCGGCGCGCACGCCGGTTTCGATATTGGCGTGGCTCTTGGCGGTGTCGGTGTGGACGATATCGGCATCGCCCATATCAACCATGCGCACGGAGCCGGGCAGGTAAGTGACATCATCCTCGTGGTCATAGGCACCGGCATGGCCAAAAGAGAACAGCGTCGAAGCCTCGCGCACCGCCCGCGGGCCAAAGCGCGCACCGGAGCGATATTGGGTTCCAAAGTCAAACGGCGCGCCCAAAATGGCCACATCGGCCTCAAGGGCTGTCCAATCGGCCACATAGGGGCGTTTGGCAAAGGTGGCGATTCCCACGAAGGGCAGGTTGAGGCGGCCTGTATCATAGGTGTTTTGGCTCATGGCGGGCTCCTTTTGCGCAGAGCCTGCGGCCTGGGCGCGCAAATGGCAAGACTGTGCCGATCAGGCCCGCCACGCCGGGGCTGCGGCGATGGGGGGCTTGGCCTCGGCGGCAGATGGGCGTAAGGCTTGTGGAAATATGCGGTAAGAGGAATGTGATGCGGTCCAGATCAGCTTTCGGGGAGCAAACCCCACCTGCCATTTTCACCATTATCCTTGGGCTCTTTGGCCTTACGATGGCCTGGAGGGCGGCGGCGCAGGGGTCGGTTATGCCGGTTCAGATTTCAGAGGTGCTTTTGGGGGCGGTGGCGCTTCTGTATGGGTTTGCGCTGTTGGCTTACGGGCGCAAGGCGGTGCGCCGGTTGGGCGCGGTGGTGGAGGATGCGCGCATTCTGCCGGGCCGGGGCGGGCTGGCTGCCTTGGCGGTGAGTGCGGCGGCGCTGTCGGCGGGGCTTGCGCCGCTGATGCCTGCATTGGCCGAAAAGCTCATGTGGCTGGCGCTTGGCGCGCAGGCGGTTATGGCGCTATTGGTGGCTTATGTGTTGCTGAGCGGACCGGCCGAGCAACGGCAGGTGACTCCTCTGTGGCACCTCAGCTTTGTGGGGTTTATCGTGGCGGCCGTGCCGGCGGTGCAGCTGGGCCACACCGGCCTGGCACAGGCCATTTTTTGGGGAACTTTGGCAATGGCGCTGGTGATCTGGGCGCTGAGTGCGGTGCAGCTTGTGTTGCGTGTGCCGCCTTTGGCGTTGCGGCCCTTGTTGGCGATCCATCTGGCGCCTGCGAGTCTGTTTACCATTGTGGCGCTTGGCTTTCCGCAAGAGGGCTATCCTGAGATGCAGCTGATGGCGCGGATCTTTTCGGGGCTGGCCGTGGTGATCCTTGTGGCGGTGTTGGTGTCGCTTAGGCCTGTCTTGGCGGCGGGGTTCAGCCCGCTTTGGGGGGCCTACACCTTTCCGCTGAGCGCCTTTGCCACAGCCATGCTGAGCTTTAGCAACAGCACCGGCGCGCCTTTGGAGCGGGTTTTGGGCGGCATGGCTCTGGCGGCGGCCAGCGCGATTGTGCCTTACATTGCGCTCAAGGCCATACGCATGTGGATGAGCGGGCAGCTCGCGCTCAAGACCAATGCGGCGAAAGCCTGAGTTTGGACTTTCCCTTTCGGGCGAGGCATGAAATAGGGAAGCGTCAAACGAACCCTGTTTTGGAGATGTCCTATGGAGATTCGTGAGGCGCTGACCTTCGATGATGTATTACTTGTTCCCGCGGCTTCGAGCGTATTGCCGAGCACCGCGGATACGCGTACCTTTGTGACGCGGTCCATCAAGATGAACATTCCCCTGTTAAGCTCGGCCATGGACACGGTGACCGAGGCGCGCATGGCCATTGCCATGGCGCAGGCGGGGGGCATCGGTGTGGTGCACAAGAACCTGAGCGTGGAAGAGCAGGCGCGCGAGGTGCGCCGCGTGAAGCGCTTTGAGAGCGGGATTGTCTACAACCCTGTGACGTTGAAGGTGAACCAGACCCTGGCCGACGCCAAGGCGCTGGTGGAGCGCTACAACTTTACCGGCTTTCCTGTGGTGGATGAGGAGGGCCGTGTTGTCGGCATCCTGACCAACCGCGATATGCGCTTTGCAAGCTCCGATGACACGCCCGTGCACGCGATGATGACAAGCGAGAACCTTGCCATGCTGGCGGAGCCGGCCGAGCTTGAGGAGGCCAAGAGCCTCATGCGGGCGCGCCGGATTGAGAAGCTGCTGGTGCATGACGGCAAGGGCAAGCTCACCGGGCTTTTGACGCTGAAAGACACGGAGCAAGCCGTGCTCAACCCCACCGCCTGCAAGGACGAGCTGGGGCGCTTGCGTGTTGCCGCCGCCACCAGCGTGGGCGAAGCCGGGTTCGAGCGCACCGAGGCGCTTGTGGATGCGGGCTGTGACATAGTTGTTGTCGACACCGCGCATGGGCATTCCGAAGGGGTGATCGAGGCGGTGAAGCGCGCCAAGGCGTTGTCAAACAGCCTTCAGGTGATCGCCGGCAATGTGGCCACAGGCGAGGCGACGCGCGCGCTGATTGATGCGGGGGCGGATGCTGTGAAAGTGGGCATTGGCCCGGGCAGCATTTGCACCACGCGGATGGTCGCCGGTGTGGGCGTGCCGCAGCTGACAGCGATCATGGATTGTGCGCAGGCGGCGGGCGATGTGCCGGTGATTGCCGATGGCGGCATCAAGTTTTCCGGCGATTTTGCCAAGGCAATTGCGGCGGGGGCCTCTTGCGCCATGGTGGGCAGCATGATCGCGGGCACCGATGAAAGCCCCGGCGAGGTGATCCTCTATCAGGGCCGCTCGTTCAAGGCTTACCGCGGGATGGGCAGCCTTGGCGCGATGGCGCGCGGCTCGGCGGACCGCTATTTCCAGAAAGATGCGGCCAGTGACAAGCTCGTGCCCGAGGGCATCGAGGGGCAGGTTGCCTACAAGGGCAGCGCGAGCGCTGTGGTGCACCAGCTTGTGGGCGGCTTGCGCGCCGCCATGGGCTATACGGGCAATGCCACCGTGGCCGAAATGCGCAACAGCTGTCGCTTTGTGAAGATCACGGGGGCAGGGCTGAAGGAAAGTCATGTCCATGATGTGCAGATCACCCGCGAGAGCCCCAATTACAGGGTGATGTAGATGCAACCTGCTGCGCGGGTGGCCTCTGCTGCCGAGATTCTGGACCGGATTCTGGCTGGCGAACCCGCCGAAAAAGCGCTCACAACCTGGGCGCGCGGCAACCGCTTTGCCGGCTCAAAGGACCGCGCTGCGCTGCGCGACCTTGTGTTTCAGGCGCTGCGCTGTTTGCGCTCTTACACGGCGCTTGGCGGGGCAGATGCGCCGAGCGGGCGCGCGCTGATGATTGGCGCGCTCCGGGCCGAGGGCCTTGATCCGGCCACCGTCTTCACCGGTGAGGGCCATGCGCCCGCGCCTTTGAGCACGGCGGATGCCAGCGGCAGCCGCGTGCCGCAAGATGGGGCGCAGGTCTGTGATCTTCCGGACTGGCTCTGGCCGCAGTTTTGCGCCTCGCTCAAAGATCCGCAGGGCGAAGCCGCGCTGATGCGCCAGCGGGCAGATGTGTTTTTACGCGTCAACACCCGGCTGGCCAGCCTGCAAAGCGCGCAGGCGGCATTGGCCGAGGGGGGCATAGAAACCGTGCCCGTGGCGCTCAGCCCCACGGCGCTGAAAGTGACCAAGGGTGCGCGGCAGCTGCGTTTGAGTGCGGCTTTTGCGGCAGGGTTCGTTGAGCTTCAGGATGCGGCCAGCCAGGCTGTGGTTGATTTTCTGCCGCTCAAGGGCGCTGAGCGCTTGCTGGATTACTGCGCCGGGGGCGGGGGCAAGAGCCTTGCGCTGGCCGCCAGAACCGGGCTGGCGGTGGTGGCCCATGATGCGGCTCCCGAGCGGATGAAGGATATTGCGGCCCGCGCGGCGCGGGCCAAGGCGCAGATCACCGTGCTCACGAGCGCGGCGCTGGCCCGGCAGGCGCTCTTTGATATGGTGCTCTGTGATGCGCCCTGCTCGGGCTCGGGGGCCTGGCGGCGCGCGCCTGAGGGCAAATGGCGGCTGACAGAGGCGCGCCTGCAAGAGCTTGGCCAGATCCAGCGCTCTATTTTGGCCGAGGCGCAAAGCCGGGTCGCGCCGGGCGGACGGCTTGCCTATGTGACCTGTTCGCTGCTCAGGGCGGAAAACGAGGATATTTGCACAGAATTTGAGGCGAATTTTCCTGAATGGCGCCGCGAGAAGGAAGCCCGCTGGCTGCCATCTTTTGGGGCTGACGGCTTCTTTTGCGCGATCTTTGGCAGAAAGACAGGCTGAGACGCTCCATTGACAGGAGGCTGTTGCTGCGGGCCTTAAGTATACCTTAACGTGTTTCGCGTAAGCCGAGAGTGAACTCGGCAGGAGTATCGTTTAGTGAGTTTCGCAGTCTTGACCCCCGACAGAGCCACCCGTGTGTCTATGCGCCTTCTGCCGCGCGCTGCCCTTTTGGCGGCTTTGGCCGCACTGGCCGGTGTTTTGGCTTATGGTGCACCGTCGCAGGCTTTGCGGCTGGGGGCGGGGGTGGTTGCGGCCAGCCTGTGCTTTCTCTTGGTGATCAGCCTGCTGCTGGCGCTGCGCTTTCGCCTTGCGAGCCGGCGGGGCCAGCAGGCGATTGCGGAGTTTGTGTCCCATGACTCTGCGGCCTGTTTTGTGGCCGATGATGTGGGTGAAATCTGGTATCACAATGAAGCGGCGCTGGCGCGGTTTTCAGACCAGCCCAAAACGCTAGAAGCGGCCTTGGCCACGGTGTTGAGCGCCCCCTCCGGGCTTGTGGCACGGCTTTATCTCAAGGCGGCCAAGCAGGGCGCTGCGCGCGAGGATGTTGTGACCCGCGAGGCGCATTTGCGCCTGTCGTGCCACCGCTTGGCCAAGGGCGGGGCGCTTTGGCGGCTGGAAGATCTGCCGCCCCCGCGCGCCGAAGGCGGCTTGATTGGGTCGGATATCCTGCCGGTGCTGATTGTTGGACGTCAGGACACGGTGCTGTTCATGAATGAGGCGGCGCGGCGCTTCTTTGGCGAACGGGTGAAAAGCCTTGATCAGGTGATCCCTGATCTGCCGGTCAAGCTGGGCCGCTTGCAGGAGGTGCAGACCGAAACCCGCCGCGTGGCCTGTGTGATCACCGAGCTGTGCCTGGAGGCGGGGCGGCGCGAACTCGCCTTTGTGCCCACACTGGAAAGCAGTGTTGAGCTGCCCGAGAATGCACGGTTTTATGACGAGCTGCCGGTGCCGCTGCTCAAGCTTACCCCAGAGGGGGTCATCATTGAGGGCAACAAGATGGCGTGCCGCTTGCTGGGGCATGAAACGGTTGTGGGCGAGAGCCTGGGGGTGCTTCTGGAGGGGCTGGGGCGCTCGATCAAGGATTGGCTGCAGGATACGGTGCTGGGCCGGGCGAGCCGTCAGTCGGAGTTTCTGAAGGTGCGGCGCAAAGACTACGAGACCTTTGTGCAGGTGACACTCAAATCGGCGCTTGAGGAGGGCGAGCCTGTGCTTGTGGCGGTGCTGCATGATGCGACCGAGCTCAAGACCTTGGAAGCGCAATTTGTGCAGAGCCAGAAAATGCAGGCGATTGGCCAGCTTGCCGGTGGTGTGGCCCATGATTTCAACAACCTGCTCACGGCGATCACCGGGCATTGTGACTTGTTGATGCACAAGCGCGATGAGAGCGACCCCGATTACATGGATCTGGAGCAGATCAACCAGAACGCCAACCGTGCCGCGGCCTTGGTGAGCCAGCTTCTGGCGTTTTCCCGCAAACAGACCCTGCGCCCGCAGCGGCTTGATGTGCAGGAAATTCTCTCGGATTTGACCCATTTGCTTAACCGGTTGGTGGGCGAGAGGGTGCAGTTGGAGCTGGAGCATATGGCGGACAACCTCAAAATCCGCGCCGACAAACGCCAGATTGAGCAGGTTGTGATGAACCTGGTGGTGAATGCGCGGGACGCGATGCCCCAGGGCGGGGTTGTCAGAATTCGCACCGAGCCGCTGACCTTGACCACCCCGCTCAAGCGCGACCGCGCCGAAGTGCCCGCTGCGCGCTATGTCTCCATCAAGGTGATTGACGAGGGAACGGGCATTCCCAGTGACAAGCTGCAAAAGATTTTCGAGCCTTTCTTCACCACCAAGCGCACCGGGGAGGGCACGGGGCTTGGCCTTTCGACGGCTTATGGCATTGTGAAACAGACGGGCGGATTCATTTTTGCCGATAGCACCGTGGGCAAGGGCAGTTGCTTTACCTTGCTGCTGCCCACCGATGAAAGCCTGGGTGAGGCCCATGAGACGCAGGCTGTGCCAGCGGCAAAGGCCGCCCCTGTTGCACGGCCCGATCTCACGGTTTTGCTGGTGGAGGATGAAGCGCCGGTGCGGGCGTTTGCCTCGCGTGCGCTCAAGCTGAAGGGCTATACTGTTTTGGAAGCCGGGTCTGGCGAGGAAGCCCTCGCATTTGTGCGCGATGACAGCTTGCAAATAGATATTTTTGTCACCGATGTGATCATGCCGGGGCTCAAGGGGCCTGACTGGGTGGCCCAGGCGCGCGCGCTGCGCGGTGATATCACGGTTATTTTTGTGTCCGGTTATGCTGAAGATGTCTTTAATGACAATGGGTTGGATGTTCCCAATTCGCGGTTCTTGCAAAAACCCTTCTCCTTGGCCGAACTGGCCGAGGTTGTGCAAGCGGCGGTGCGCCCCAAAGCGCAGCTCACGCGGGGATAGACTCCCAGAGCGCAAAATCTGCCGCGCATTGGGCCCGCAGCCGCGCCTGCGTGTCAGGCGACAGGCAGAGCGCCTGGCGCGGCGAGACATTGACCTCGGGCAAGCAGATTTCCAGCTCCAGACGCTCTTGTAGATAGGCGACGCAGCTGTCCAGGGATTCATAGCGGAACAAACGGTTGATGGCGGTGCCATTGGGGCGCGGGGCCACGAATTTGGATTGCGCCCCGACATTGGCAAAAGCCGGCGGGCTGTCTTGTAGGTAGGCGAGCACAAACTCATCAAAACTGATGGATTGGGTGGAGACAGGCCGGCCAGCCAGAAAAGGGCGCTGGCGATAGCGATACCAACTGCCCAACCAGCTTACCGGCTCGCGGATCACCGCGAGGGTTTCGACATCCGCGCCGATAAACTTCTCGACCATGGGCCGGAAGAATCGGTTGTAGCGATACACCGGCGCATGTTTGAGCTCGGGCGGGTCCAAAATTGCGAGCGCCGCATGGGGCGCCAAGGCGGCCTCCAGCGCGGTGGTGCCTGTTTTGGGCACGGAAAAAACCACCAATTTGGCCTTGGAAAAAATCAGCATGAGCCTGCTTTCAAAACATTTACGCCTGTAAACCAATCTTTAACGACTTTGCCGGAAAGTCGGAATTGGAAAATTTTTATTGAAATGTTCTCCTTTTTGCCCCACAAGGAACAAGACGTGAACATTTGAGACGATTGCCGCCTTCGGCAGGGTGTGAAATAAGGACGTATAACAATGGCAACGGCAGACCTTCTGGATATGAAAAACAAACAAGATTCCGACAAGCAGAAGGCGCTCGACAGCGCTTTGGCGCAGATCGAACGGCAGTTCGGCAAAGGCTCGATCATGAAAATGGGCGGCGAAAACGCCATTCAGGAGATCGAAGCCACCTCCACAGGCTCGATCGGGCTCGACATTGCCCTGGGCATCGGCGGTTTGCCCAAGGGGCGGATCATCGAGATTTATGGCCCCGAAAGCTCGGGCAAAACCACGCTGACGCTGCATTGTGTGGCCGAGGAACAGAAAAAGGGCGGCGTTGCAGCCTTTGTGGATGCGGAGCACGCGCTTGACCCGCAATATGCCAAGAAACTGGGTGTTGATCTGGATGAATTGCTGATTTCCCAACCTGATACAGGCGAACAGGCGCTGGAGATCACCGATACGCTGGTGCGCTCAGGGGCGGTCAGCCTTGTGGTGGTTGATTCTGTCGCCGCACTTACCCCCAAGTCGGAATTGGAAGGCGAGATGGGCGATTCAAGCGTGGGCGTTCATGCCCGCCTGATGAGCCAAGCCATGCGCAAGCTCACCGGCTCGATTTCGCGCTCCAACTGCATGGTGATTTTCATCAACCAGATCCGGATGAAAATCGGCGTGATGTTTGGCAGCCCGGAAACAACAACGGGGGGCAACGCGCTGAAATTTTACAGCTCGGTGCGTCTGGATATTCGCCGGATTGGCGCCATCAAGGACCGTGATGAAGTGGTCGGCAACCAGACCCGTGTGAAAGTTGTGAAAAACAAGGTGGCTCCCCCCTTCAAACAGGTGGAATTTGACATCATGTATGGGGAAGGCATCTCCAAAACCGGTGAGTTGCTCGACCTTGGGGTGGCCTTGGGCATCGTTCAGAAATCAGGCTCTTGGTTCAGCTGCGGAGATGAGCGGATTGGACAGGGCCGAGAGAACGCGCGCCAATATCTGAAAGATCATCCGGACATGGCCTTTGACATTGAAGACAAGATCCGCGCGGCCCATGGGCTGGATTTTGACGCCGTAAAACCAGCTGGCGACAGCGACGAAGACGCGCTGCTCGAAGGCTAGGCACAAAAGCCGCACAAAGAAAGCGCCGGGGCCGTTTTGGCACCGGCGCTTTTGTCATGTAGACATGCGCGGGTGGGGCGGCTAAACCCTGACGGGTCACATCAAGCTGGAACCTCACTCTCTCATGGCAAGCCTCAACGAAATCCGCTCTACCTTTCTCGATTACTTCGCAAAACAGGGTCACGAGATTGTCCCTTCAAGCCCGCTTGTGCCGCGCAATGATCCGACGCTCATGTTCGTCAACTCGGGGATGGTGCAGTTCAAAAACCTTTTCACGGGCGTTGAGACGCGCGACTACAACCGCGCGACCACAGCCCAGAAATGTGTCCGCGCAGGCGGCAAGCACAATGATCTGGACAATGTGGGCTACACGGCGCGCCACCACACGTTTTTCGAGATGTTGGGCAATTTCAGCTTTGGAAACTACTTCAAGGAAGAGGCGATCGCCTATGCCTGGGAGCTGGTGACAGAGGTTTTCGGCATCGACAAGGACAGGCTTACTGTCACGGTGTATCACACCGATGATGAGGCCTTTAACATTTGGAAGAAGCTCGGGGTGCCCGAAGAGCGGATCATACGGATTGCGACATCAGACAACTACTGGCAGATGGGCCCAACAGGCCCCTGCGGGCCTTGCACCGAGATTTTCTATGACCACGGTGCACATATCTGGGGTGGGCCTCCCGGCAGCCCGGAAGAAGATGGTGACCGCTTCATCGAGATCTGGAACGTGGTGTTCATGCAGAACGAGCAGTTTGAAGACGGCTCGATGCGCGACCTGGACATGCAGTCGATTGACACCGGCATGGGGCTTGAGCGGATCGGCGCGCTGTTGCAGGGCAGCCATGACAACTATGACACCGACCTGTTCAAGGCGCTGATTGAAGCCTCTGCGCAGGCGACGGGTGTGGACCCATATGGCGCGCAGAATGTGCACCATCGGGTGATTGCCGACCATCTGCGCTCGACGGCGTTTTTGGTGGCGGATGGGGTGATGCCCTCAAACGACGGGCGCGGCTATGTTTTGCGCCGCATCATGCGCCGTGCGATGCGTCATGCCCATTTGCTGGGGGCCAAGGACCCTGTGATGCACCAGCTTGTGCCGGCACTTGTGCGCCAGATGGGCGCGGCTTACGGCGAACTGGGCCGCGCACAGGCGTTGATTGAAGAGACGTTCCTGCTTGAAGAGACCCGTTTCAAGCAGACGCTGGAGCGCGGCTTGAAGCTGTTGGACGACGAGCTGGACGGGCTTGGCGAGGGCGCGGCACTTTCGGGCGCAGCGGCGTTCAAGCTCTATGACACCTTTGGATTTCCTTTGGATCTCACGCAGGATGCGCTGCGCGAAAAGGGCCGCGAAGTGGATGTTGCGGGCTTTGAAGCCGCGATGGACGCGCAGAAAGCCAAGGCGCGCGCGGCCTGGTCTGGCTCAGGTGATGCGTCTGATGCTGCGGTCTGGTTTGACATTGCCGATGAGGCGGGGGCGACGGAATTTCTGGGCTATGACACGGAAGTGGCCGAGGGGCAGGTTCTGGCGCTTGTGGCCGATGGCGCGCGCGCCACGCGGCTTGAGGCTGGCCAAGAGGGCTGGGTTGTGCTCAACCAGACGCCGTTTTACGGCGAATCCGGCGGACAGGTGGGTGACAGCGGGTGGCTGCGCCGGCTCGAGAACATGGCGCAGGTGAGCGTGGTGAGCGACACGCGCAAACATGCGGATGGCAAGCTGTTTGGCCACAAGATTGTGGCCGGTGATGGCGGTTTGGGCGTGGGCGACACGGTGGCGCTTGAGGTTGATCATGGGCGGCGCAGTGCGATCCGGGCCAATCACTCGGCCACGCATTTGCTGCATGAAGCCCTGCGCGCCGCACTTGGAGACCATGTGGCGCAGCGCGGCTCGCTCAATGCGGCAGAGCGTCTGCGGTTTGATTTCAGCCACTCCAAAGCGCTGGAGCTTGACCAGATCAAGGCCGTTGAAGCCGAAGTGAACGGCTATATCCGCCAGAATGCGCCTGTGGAAACGCGCGTGATGACGCCGGATGAGGCGCGCGAGCTGGGCGCACAGGCGCTCTTTGGCGAGAAATATGGCGATGAGGTGCGCGTTGTCTCGATGGGTCATGCCGCAGGCTCAGGCAAGGGCAGCGATGGGCATACATATTCCATCGAGCTTTGTGGCGGCACCCATGTGGGCCAGACCGGGGACATCGGCTTGTTTGTGCTGCTCTCAGAATCGGCCTCCAGCGCGGGTGTGCGCCGGATCGAGGCGCTGACGGGGCAGGCGGCCTTTGAGTATCTGACGGCGCAGGATGCGCGGATGGCAGAGCTGGCGGCGGAGCTGAAGGCCCCTGTGGCCGAGGTGCCTGCGCGTGTGAAAGCGCTGCTTGAGGAGCGCCGGGCCTTGGCCAATGAGGTGGCGCAGCTCAAACGCGACCTTGCGATGGGCGGTGGCGCCGATGGCGAAAGCGCAGAGGCCATAGAAATCAATGGGATAAAGCTGATTGCTCAAGTGCTTTCGGGGGTGTCTGGCAAGGATCTGCCCGCCCTGATCGACGCGCACAAGAGCCGGATCGGCTCGGGGGCTGTGTTGCTCATTGCCGATACGGGCGGCAAGGCGGCTGTGGCGGCGGGCGTGACAGAGGATCTCACTGCGCGTGTCTCGGCGGTTGACCTTGTCAAGGCGGCCGTGCCCGAACTGGGCGGCAAGGGCGGCGGTGGGCGTCCTGATATGGCCCAGGGCGGTGGCGCGGATGCGCGCAAGGCAGAGGCCGCGATTGCGGCGGCCAAAACAGTTTTGGAGGGATAAATGCCAGCACTTTGGATTGCACATGTGACGGTGACAGAGCCGGAAGCCTACGCAAAATATGCCGAAGGGGCCGGTCCGGCGATTGCGGCGCATGGTGGCGAGTTTATCGCCCGTGGCGCGCGGTTTGTGCAGCTGGAAGGCAAGGAGCGGCCGCGCAATGTGGTGGCGCGCTTCCCCTCGTTGGAAGCGGCGGTGGCCTGCTATCACTCGGACGCCTACCAAGCGGCGCTGGCCTTTGCCAAAGGGGCCTCAGAGCGCGAGTTGATGGTGGTTGAAACCAGCGAATGAAGTGGCTTATCCCGGCTTTTTTGGCGGCGCTGAGCTGGTTTGTGCCAGCACAGAGCGCGGCGCAGGGCTGGGAGGCGCTTGAGGCGCCTGACGCCATTGTGCTTATGCGCCATGCGCTTGCGCCGGGGGGCGGAGACCCTGCGGGGTTTCGGCTTGAGGACTGCAACACGCAGCGCAACCTGAGCCGCGCCGGGCGCGCCCAGGCCGAGACGATTGGCGCAGAGCTGCGCGCGCGGGGCGTGGTTTTTGACAAGATATGGAGCAGCGCATGGTGCCGTTGTCAGCACACGGCCACGCTTTTGGGGCTTGGGGCTGTGCAGGTGGAGCCGTCGCTCAACTCGTTTTTTGGCGGGCAAGGCGACCGGCTGGGCCAGACCGCGGCCACGCTTTCACGGCTTTCGCAAAGCAAGGGGCGGCGGATGCTTGTGACCCATCAGGTCAACATCACGGCTTTGACGGGAATTTTTCCGCAATCGGGCGAGATGATCGTGGTGGAGATGCAAAAGGGCCAGCTTGCGGTGACAGGGCGCATTCTGATCGCGCCGCCAGAGTGAGGCGCTGTGGGGTGCGCAATGAATGCGCACCCTACGGGGCAAGTGGTGCGCAGTGAATGCGCACCCTACGGGCCAAGAAAAACAACCCCGCTCGTTTGAGCGGGGTTTTTCGTTCTAGAGCTGTTTTGAAGCGCGTTTGCGCTCGTGTGGGTCGAGGTGGCGCTTGCGCAGGCGGATGCTCTCAGGCGTGACTTCCACGAGCTCGTCATCGTTGATATAGGCAATCGCCTCTTCCAGGCTCAGCGTGATCGGGGTTGTCAGGCGCACGGCCTCGTCGGTGCCGGAAGCGCGCACGTTGGTGAGCTTTTTGCCTTTGAGCGGATTGACCTCAAGGTCGTTCTCGCGGCTGTGTTCGCCGATGATCATGCCTTGATAGATCTTGGTTTGTGCACCGATGAACATCTTGCCACGGTCTTCCAGGTTCCAGAGCGCATAGGCCACGGCCTCGCCCGCTTCCATCGAGATCAGAACGCCCGCGCGCCGGCCTGGCATCGGGCCTTTGTGCGGCGCCCAGCCATGGAACACACGGTTCAAGACACCGGTGCCGCGCGTGTCGGTGAGGAATTCACCGTGATAGCCGATCAGGCCGCGCGAGGGCACATGGGCGATGATGCGGGTTTTGCCCGCGCCGGCGGGGCGCATTTCAACGAGATCGCCCTTGCGGCCGCCTGTCAGCTTTTCGATGACAACGCCAGAGTATTCATCATCCACGTCAATGGTGGCTTCCTCGATTGGCTCCAATGTTTGGCCATTTTCCTCGCGTAGGAGCACTTTGGGGCGGGAGATGCCCAGCTCAAAGCCTTCGCGGCGCATGTTTTCGATCAGAACGCCCATTTGAAGCTCGCCCCGGCCCGCCACCTCGAAAGCCTCGCCACCGGGGGTGTCGGTGACTTTGATGGCAACGTTGCTCTCGGCCTCTTTCATCAGGCGGTCACGAATAACACGGCTCTGGACCTTTTTGCCTTCGCGCCCTGCAAGCGGGCTGTCGTTGATGCCGAAGGTCACAGTGATGGTGGGCGGATCAATCGGCTGTGCGGGCAGCGCTGTGTCAACCGCGAGAGCGCAGATGGTGTCGGCCACGGTGGCCTTGGACATGCCGGCGATGGAGACGATGTCACCCGCTTGGGCCTCTTCGATGTCTTGCTGGGCGAGGCCACGGAAGGCCTGAATTTTGGTGACCCGGAATTGCTCGATCTTTTGGCCGATGCGGCTGAGCGCCTGCACGGTTGCGCCCACCTTGAGCGTGCCGCTTTCCACGCGACCTGTCAGAACGCGGCCCACAAAGGCATCGGCGCCCAAAGTGGTGGCCAACATGCTGAAGTCTTCGCCCTGGCGCGCCACCTGCTTGGGGGCGGGAACGTGATTGACGATGAGATCAAACAGGGCCGTGAGGTCTTTTCGTGGGCCGTCCAGCTCGTGATCGGCCCAGCCGGAGCGGCCGGAGGCATACATATGCGGGAAATCAAGCTGGTCGTCATCCGCATCCAGAGAGGCGAAGAGATCAAAGCATTCATCCAGCGCGCGGTCGGGCTCGGCATCGGTTTTGTCGACCTTGTTGAGCACAACGATGGGGCGCAGACCCAGCGCCAGTGCTTTTGAGGTCACGAATTTGGTTTGGGGCATGGGGCCTTCTGCGGCATCCACCAGCAGGACGACACCATCCACCATGCTCAGGATACGCTCGACTTCACCGCCGAAATCGGCGTGGCCGGGGGTGTCCACGATGTTGATGCGCTTGCCTTTCCATTCCACAGAGGTGGGTTTGGCAAAAATGGTGATGCCGCGCTCGCGCTCGATGTCGTTGCTGTCCATCGCGCGCTCGGCCACGTCCTGATTGGCGCGGAAGGCACCGGACTGTTTCAGAAGCTCGTCCACGAGCGTTGTTTTGCCGTGGTCAACGTGGGCGATGATGGCGATATTGCGCAGGTCCATGATATGTCCTTGGGTTGTTCGTTGAGGGCCGATATACCGCGCGCATACGAAATACCAGTCAGAATAAGGGGCAGGGTGCATTTATGTCGCGCTTGGGGCTATATGAGCAGATTGACGCCGCCGTTTGTGCGGCTTTGGGCGATATTGCGGGGCAGCACGCGGCTGGCCTTGATGTCAGCGCGGCGGTGCCGGCCAAAGATGCGCTGCACGGAGATGTTTGCGTGACGGCGGCGCTGCGGGCGGCCCGTGAGCTGGGCCTGCCCCCCCGCGCGCTGGCAGAGCACTTGGCGCAAGCCTTGCTTTCGTGCGAGATGGTAGAGGGCGCGCAGGTGGCGGGGAGCGGGTTTGTCAACCTCACCCTCAGCCAAACGGCTCTGCACGCAGGGCTGCGGCCCGACGCGCTTGCCCCGCATAAGCCAAAAGCCGCGCGGCCCTTATTGTGCCTCTGTCAAAACCCGCAGGAAAACCGCCAGCTCTGGAGTGCGCAAGCGGTTGCGCGCTTGGCTGCGCAAAGCGGTGCAACAGCGCAGTTTGTGGCGCAGCCGGCGGATGTGGCGCCAGAGGCCATGGAAGCGCCTTTGGCCCGGCTTGTGGGCCCAGGCAAGGCCTTTGGGGCGGCCAGCCCGGCGGAGTGGGCGCAACTTTGCCAAGATGGCGCGCGCCTTCAAGCCGCGCTCGGCGGGGCGCAAGAGGTGATCTTTTTTGCCAGCCGGGGGGCCAAGTTTCGGCCGGGGCTGTTTGAGGCCCTATTGGGGCAAGATGCGCCTGACTTGCGTTGCAAGGCGCTCGGCGCGATGGCCATGGGGCCGCCGCTCTTGCCGCCGCAAGAGCAGCTTGCGCGCCTGTATGTTCTGGCTCACCGCCCAGAGGCTGCACTGGATGTGACCCAGAAACCTTATTTGCGCCCCGATCAGGGCAACCCGGCTTTTGTGATGCAATATGCGGCGTCAAAACTGGCGGGGCTGGCAGCTGCATCGCAGCACGCCGGGGCAGAGGGGCCGTGGCCCTCTGAGCAACGCAGGCTGGCCTTGCATCTGGCGTATTTTCCACAGGTGCTGGACTTGGCGAACAGGCGCGCGGAGCCCCACCGGCTTGGACAATTTCTGGCCCAAGTGGCGCAGATGCTTCTGGCCGCGCGGCAGGCGGCTCAAAAGCGTGGCGAAAAAGCCATTTGCCCTGCGGTTATTGGTGCTTGTGAAGTTGTGTTCTCGCGTGGTTTTGCTATTCTTGGGGCAACGCCGCTGGATGAAATCACCTGAAAAATGTGACAAGCGGTTTGAGCAGGCAACAGCGACGCTTTGTGCGACGCTTAGGAAGACGAGGCACTGTATGGCACAAACTCCACCTGGTGGCACAGGCGCGCACACGCGGTCCCTGTCAAGTTTGACCCATTACGCCGGTGCGGCTGTGTCTTTTGGGCTGGTCGTGGGGATCGGCATCTGGGGCTATGGTGTGCTCTCGCGCGATGCGGGGGGCGTGCCGGTTGTTTCTGCTGCCGCGGACGGGCCCATGCGGGTGGCTCCGAAAACGCCGGGGGGGGTGACGGCGGCGCACCAGGGGTTGTCAGTCAATGAGGTGATGGCGCAGGGCGGTGCCGAGAAGCCCGCCGACCGTCTGGTATTGGCACCTGCGCCGGTGAGCCTTTTGGAGGAAGACCAGCCATTGGCGGGCGCGCTTGCGCCGTCTGTGGTGGTGGCTGCGCCTTCGGTGGCGCTCCTGCCCGAGGAGGGCAGCATAGAGGAGGAGCCGGTGAGTGCGCAGATCAGCTCGGTGCGCGCGCTGGTGGAAAAACTCGCCGAAGGCGAGGCACCTCTGCTCATGCCTGACGCCACGGAAGCGGCGGTTAGCCCCGTGGTTCCGAGCGAGGAGGCAGCCCCCCAAGAGGATGTGACGGAGCAGGATTTAGAGCTTGCTGCGCTGACAACGCCCGCAACCGAAGCTGCGGCACAGGCACAACCGGTTGTCATTCGCTCGTTGCGCCCGCAATTGCGGCCCAAACGCGCGAACGCAAGCCGCGCGCGCGCCCCTGTGGTGGCTGCGGCCATTGAAGCTGCTTTGGTGGATGTCGCCTCTGAGCGCCTGCCTGTGGGCACGCGGCTTGTGCAGCTGGGGGCCTATGACAGCGCCGAAGTGGCCCAGCGGGAGTGGACACGGCTGAGCAAGCGGTTTGAAGCCTACTTTGAAGGCAAATCGCCTGTGGTGCAGCGCGCAGAGAGCGGCGGGCGGGTCTTTTTTAGGCTGCGCGCCCAGGGCTTTGCAGATCTTGCAGATTCGCGCCGCTTTTGTGCCGCTCTCCTGGCCGAGCGGGCCGATTGCATTTCGGTGGCCAGCAAGTGAGGCGCTACGGGGCCACCATCTTGGATGCTGAGGGGCTTGTGCTGAGCGCGAATGAGCGGGCGTTTTTTCGGGATGTGAACCCCTTTGGGTTTATCTTGTTTGCGCGCAATATTGAGAGCGCGGCGCAAATAAACCGGCTTTGCGACCAGATGCGCGACGCTGTGGGGCGCGAAGCCCCGATCACCATTGATCAGGAGGGCGGGCGCGTGCAGCGATTGTCTGCGCCAGAGTGGCGCGCTTGGCTGCCGCCGCTTGAGCAAGCGCAGCGCGCCGGGACAGAGGCCGCGCGCAGCTTTTATCTGCGCTTTCGGCTGATTGCCCATGAGCTGCGCCAGTGTGGGATCGACAGCAATTGTGCGCCGATGCTCGATATCGCCTTTCCGGAGACCCATGACTTTCTGAAGAACCGCTGTTATGGGGCTGATATTGAAAGCATTTCGGCACTTGGCCGTGCGGCGGCGGAAGCGATGCTGGACGGCGGTGTGCTGCCTGTGGCCAAGCATATCCCCGGCCATGGGCGGGCGGTGGCGGACAGCCATTTCGAGCTGCCCAGTGTTGATGTCAGCCGCGAAGAGCTGATTGCCAGCGATGGCGCGCCTTTTTTGGCGCTGAATGACATGCCAATGGGGATGACCGCGCACATCCGCTATCCGCAGATTGACGAGGCCCCCGCGACGCTGAGCAAGACGGTGATGGAATTGATCCGCGATGAGCTTGGCTTTGACGGGCTGATCATGACCGATGACATCTCGATGAAGGCGCTTCAGGGCGATTTGGGGGATCTGAGCCGCGCCGCACTGGCAGCGGGCTGTGATGTGATCCTGCATTGCAACGGCACGCTGGCCGAGCGCAGGGCTGTGGCCGAAGCGGCGGGCGAGATGAGCGAAACGGCGCAGGCGCGGGCTGAAAAGGCCCTGAGCCAGCGGATCACGCCCTCGGATGTTGACATTTCGGCGCTGGAAGCCGAGCTTGAGGCGCTTTTGAATGGGCGCGTCTATGCCAGCTGATGACTTTGAAGAAGACCAAAAACCCCTGAGTGTTGCCGAGCGGCTCGACGCCGAGGCGCTGATTATTGATGTTGACGGCTTTGAGGGGCCGCTTGATGTTCTGCTGACGCTGGGGCGCACGCAGAAGGTGGATCTCACCAAGATCAGCATTTTGCAACTGGCGCGGCAGTATCTGGCCTTTGTGGAGCGCGCCAAGAGCCTGCGGATCGAGTTGGCGGCGGATTACCTTGTGATGGCGGCATGGCTGGCTTTTCTCAAATCGCGGTTGCTCTTGCCGCCGGACCCGAGCGAGGAGGGGCCAAGCGGCGAGGAGCTTGCGGCGCATCTGGCGTTTCAGCTTGAGCGCTTGCAGGCCATGCGCGATGTGGCGGCGCGGCTCATGGCGCGTGACCGGCTGGGGCGCGACTTTTTTGCGCGCGGGCTGCCAGAGGATGTGACCCGGATCAAGCGCGTCCGCTATACGGCCACGCTGCTGGACCTCATGCAGGGGTATTCGCGGCTCAGAACGCGCGACGAGTTTCGCCCGTTTGTGATGGACCGTGACGCTGTTTACACGCTGGAAAACGCGCTGGAGCGGATGCGCGGCCTCATCGGCTTTGCTGGCGATTGGACGGTGATTTCAAGCTATATTCCCGAGGGCTGGGACAAGGACGCGGCGCGCATGCGCAGCGCCACGGCCTCGACATTTGCCGCCTCGCTGGAGCTGGCCAAGGAAGGGCGCGTGGAGTTGCGCCAGTCAGAAACATTTGCGCCCATCGAGTTGCGCCGCAGAGCTGAGAGCCGTGAATAACATGAATGACGACGCAGAAAGCATTGATCAGACAGAGGAAAGTCTCTTTGAGGCTCCGCCGATTGCCGAGCAAGAACGCATGGTGGAGGCGATCCTCTTTGCCAGCGCCGAGCCGGTGACTGTGGCGGAGCTGAATGCGCGGATGCCCCACGGGAGTGACGCCGCAGAGGCGCTTGTTTACTTGCGCAAGCGTTATGAGGGGCGCGGTGTGCGGGTGGTCAAAGTGGGCGACGCCTGGGCGCTGCGCACCGCACCGGACCTGTCGTTTTTGATGCAAAAAGAAACCGTGGAGGTGCGCAAGCTCAGCCGGGCCGCCATCGAAACCCTGGCGATCATCGCGTATCACCAGCCCGTCACGCGGGCGGAGATCGAGGAGATCCGCGGTGTGAGCGTGAGCCGCGGCACGATTGACCAGCTTCTGGAGATGGAGTGGATCCGCTTTGGGCGGCGCAAGATGACGCCGGGGCGGCCTGTGACTTTTGTTGTGACAGCCGATTTTCTGGATCATTTCGGGTTGGAATCGGCCCGCGACTTGCCGGGGCTCAAAGAGCTGCGTGCCTCGGGGCTTCTGGAAAGCCGCCTGCCGCCAAATATGATGCCCACGCCAGGCGCGGGCGATGAGGATCTGGCGGAGGAAGCGCAGGAAGGTCAAAGCGAGCTGTTTGAGGATTAACGCCTTATTTTCTGCACAATGTGCGGTTAACCTCTCCGCAGCCAGAGGAGACTGACCATGAACGCCAACAGGCTGATCAACATGCTGTTGCGGCTCGTGATGCGCAAGGCCATGCAGCGCGCCAACAAAAAGGGCAGCGCAAGCGCCACCAAGGGCCTGACCAAGGCTGCGCGCATGGCGCGGCGCGGTGCGCGTTTTTAACTTTTGAAGTGTTTTGAGAGCTTGAGGCCCTGGCCTTGATAGTTTGAAGCGATCCGCGCACCATAGAGCTCGGCGGGAGTCTGCGCCATTTTTTCATAGACAAGCCGCCCCACGATCTGGCCATGTTCCAGAACAAAGGGGCTTTCATGGCAGCGCACTTCCAGCACCCCGCGCGAGCCGGCCCCACCTGCGGGAGCATAGCCAAAGCCCGGATCAAAGAAGCCCGCATAATGCACCCGGAACTCGCCGACCATGGCCAGATAGGGGGCCATTTCGGCGGCATAATCCGGCGGGATGCAGACGGCTTCATTGCTCACGAGGATATAGAATGCGCCCGGATCGAGGATAATTTGCCCATTTTTGCTGCGCACTTCTTCCCAGAAATCTTCGGGCGCGTAGTGGTTCAGCTTGTCCAGGTCAATCACGCCGGTGTGTGGTTTGGCGCGATAGCCCACAAGGGTGCTGCCGGCCGGGCGTAGATCGACCGAGAAGCCGAGGCCCTCGTCGATCAGCGGCGTGGCGCCATCGACCAGCGGGATTTCGGCGTGCAGCGCGCGCAGGGCGTCATCAGAGAGCACGGCCTGACCATCGCGAAAGCGGATCTGGTTGAGGCGCATCCCGGGGCGCACGAGCACCGAGAAGGAGCGCGGGCAGATCTCGGCGTAAAGCGGGCCGTTGTAGCCGGCTGGCACGCGGTCAAACTCCTCGCCCCCGTCGGTGATGGTGCGGGTGAGCAGATCAAGGCGGCCGGTGGAGCTTTTGGCATTGGCCACGGCCTGGATGGTTTGGGGCAGCGCAAGGCGCTCTTGCAGCTCGACCACATAGACGCAGCCCTTTTCCAGAACGGCGCCTTGGGTGAGGTCTATCTGGTGCATTTCAAATTCTGAAAGCCGCTCGGCCACTGTGCGGCCCGCACCAGCGAGAAAGGACGCACGCACCCGCCAGGCCCGCGCGCCCAGGCGCAGATCAAGGCTGGCGGGCTGGACCTGCCCCTCCACATAGGGCTGCGCAGCATGGATCATCCCCGCTTGGGTCATCTCAAGTAGCTGTTGGCTGGCCAGAACGCCTGTCATCTCTCTGTCCTTTCACGGGCAATTTGGGCTGTTGTAACAAGTTTCGTGCCCGGGGGCAGGCAAAAAACGCCCAATCTGCGCGCAGCATTGCTTTTCACAAATGCCAATCTCGGCCTTCACTTTTGACATTTCTCCGGGGGGCTGGTGCCGCGATGCGCCGAGCACCGTCCGTTTCAAAAACGTCTGCTGCAGGGTGTGGTAGGCTCAATGGGGCTGGGGAAGGGTGGTAATGGTCGGGCTAGCAGGACTCGAACCTGCGACCTTCCGTCCCCCAGACGGACGCGCTACCAGGCTGCGCTATAGCCCGACTTAGGCAGCTTCATAGCGTATTTGCACAGGAGGGCAAGGGCAAATCGGGCCGGTTTTTCAAGGAACCGTCACGCGGTGTCAGGGCAGGCTATGGCCGCAAGCAGGCAGGCGCCTCAAAGGTGGGCCTTAGCCGCCTCGCGCCCTCAGCTCGGTGCGGATTTCTTCAAGCCGGCTGCGCATCTGCGCGCTCATGGGCGCACGGAAGGCGGCGAGGCGGCTGAGCACGCCGGCATCCACGTCGGGGTCTTGATCGCCGGGGTCTTTTGGCAAATCCGGTGAGGGGAGTGCGCTGTTTTCTGCGCCGGCTGAGGGTATGTGCGCTTGTTCGGCCGTCGGCGCGGATAAGGGGAGCTCGCTTTGCGGGTCGGCAGGGTCTGTCGCGGCCGCTTGTGGGGTGAAGGCAATCACCTCCGAAGCTTTGGGGGCTTCTGCGGGCGCCTCCACATAAGGAGCCTCTGGCGCCGCATCCGCCTCGGACGAAAGTTGGGTGGGCTCGGCGGAGGTCTCAAGCTCTTCGCTCAACTCGGCATCGAGCTCGGCATCCAGCGGTTGGGAAAGGTCGGCCACGGCTTTGACACCGCTTTCGCGCAGCATTTTTTGTGCGCCTTTGATGGTCATGCCATCTTCGTGCAGAAGTTTCTTGATTCCCCCCAGCAGAAGCATGTCATTGGGGCGATAGTAGCGCCGCCCACCGGCGCGTTTGACGGGTTTGACCTGACTGAACTTGCTTTCCCAAAAGCGCAGAACATGGCTGGGCAGGCCAAGCCAGTCAGCCACTTCGCTGATGGTTCGAAAGGCGTCGGCAGATTTGGCCATATCCCTGTCGCTCCTAGCCTTTGTTGCCTGCGGCGACTCTGTCTTTCATCAGATGCGACGGGCGGAAAGTGAGCACGCGGCGCGGGTTGATGGGCACTTCTTCGCCTGTTTTTGGGTTGCGCCCCACACGCGCCGTCTTTTGGCGCACCGAGAAGGTGCCAAAGGACGAGATCTTGACCTGCTCGCCGTTCACGAGCGCGTCAGAAACTTCCTGGAGCACGCTTTCCACCAATTCGGCGCTGTCATTGCGCGACAGGCCAACCTCGCGAAAAACGGCTTCGCTCAGATCCATGCGTGTAAGTGTTTTTTCAGTCATAAAGTCCCCCTATGAGGGAATTTCGTCATCCCTCTTTCGTGCCAGAATAGGCTTGAGTGAGAGAGCGCGTCAATATCAATGACTTGCACTGTTGCTTTCCGGCGGCATTCCTGTGTCTTTGTGGGCGTATTTTTGGGCAGATCCGCCGCTGGCGGGCCCTGGGGCCGGGCCAACCGGCCTTTTCTTACCAGCGCAGCGCCACAGCGCCCCAGGCAAGGCCGCCACCAATCGCTTCGGTCAGCACCAGATCGCCCGGTTTGATCCGCCCCGAGCTTGCACCAACAGACAGCGCGAGCGGAATCGACGCCGCCGAGGTGTTGCCATGGTCTTGCACGGTCAGCACAACCCGCTCCATGGGCACATTCAGTTTTTTGGCAGTCCCCTGAATGATGCGGATATTGGCTTGATGCGGCACGATCCAATCGACATCGGCATGGCCCAGACCGGCCTTCTCAAGGGCGGCCTCGGCGGTGGCGGCCAGTTTTTCAACCGCCTGGCGGAACAGCGCATTGCCTTGCATCCGCAATTTGCCCGACGTTCCGGTGCTGGAGACGCCGCCATCGACATAGAGCATGTCTTTGTAACGCCCGTCTGAATTGAGATCACAGGCCAGGATGCCCCGATCATCTGTGGTGCCACTGCCTGTTTGGGCCTCAAGGATCAGCGCACCGGCCCCATCGCCAAACAGAACCGAGGTGCTGCGGTCGCTCCAGTCCATGATGCGGCTGAAGGTTTCTGCCCCGATGACCAGCACACGCCGGGCCTGACCGGAGAGGATAAGCCCGTTGGCGGTGGAAAGTGCAAAAACGAATCCCGCGCAGACGGCTTGAACATCAAAGCCAAAGCCCCGCTCCATGCCGATTTTCTGCTGCACCATGGTGGCGACCGAGGGGAAGGTGAGATCGGGTGTGGAGGTGGCAACGATGATGGCGTCCAGATCGTTGGCGCTAAGTCCTGCATTGGCGAGCGCGGCTGTGGCCGCCTCGGCCGCCAGATCGGAGGTATGTTGCCCTTTGGCGGCAAAATGGCGCCGCTCAATGCCCGATCGGGTGCGAATCCATTCATCGCTGGTGTCGATTGTCTTTTCAAAGGCGGCGTTTTCCACAATCTGCTCGGGCAGATAATGGCCATAGCCGATCACCACGCTGCGACTTGTCATGCGCCTGCCTCCTGTGCGGCGCTGTCGCCTTGCTCGGTTTCGGTCTCGCCCGTGTCGGACGCCAGCATGGTTGCGGCCGAAATGCGCGCGGCGAGCTTCTGGTTGAAGCCGCTCTGGGCAAGCTGAACCGCCAGCTTGATGGCAGCACTGACGCCGGTGGCATCAGCGGAGCCATGAGATTTGACCACGGTTCCGTTGAGACCCAGAAAGACCCCGCCATTGACACGCCGCGGATCAATCCGCGCGCTCAGGCGTTTGAGAGAGGTATAGGCCAGCAGCGCCGCGAGACGCGACAGAGGTGTGTAATTGAACGCTTCGCGCAAGAAATCGCGGATCAGGCTGGCGGTGCCTTCGCCTGTCTTGAGGGCGATATTGCCGGTAAAGCCATCGGTGACGATCACATCACAGCGTTTGCCCGGAAGATCGCTGCCTTCCACAAAGCCCACATAGTCAAACCGCGCTGTCGCGGCATTCTCGGCGATCAGGTCGTTGGCGGCCTGGATCTCGGCGCGGCCCTTGAACTCTTCGGTGCCCACATTGAGCAGACCCACGCGGGGGCGGGCAATATCAAGCCCGTTGCGGGCATAGGAGGCGCCCATCAGCGCATATTGCAACAGGTCGCGCTCATCGGCGCGAATATCTGCGCCCGCATCAAGCATGACATTGAAGCCCTGCGGGTTGCGCGAGGGCCAGAGCACCGCAATGGCCGGGCGGTAGACCCCGGGAATTTTGCGCAGCCGGATCACCGAAAGCGCCATCAACGCGCCGGTGTTTCCACAAGAGACACAGACGGTCGCTTCGCCCTTGCGCACGCTTTCCAGAGCAGACCACATCGAGGTTTGTTTGCCCGTGCGCATGACTTGTGCAGGCTTGTCTTCCATCGAGACAACCCCGGGGGCATCAATGATCTGGCAACGGCCTTGCAAGTGTTTCTTGGCTGCCACGAGCGTTTCCAGCGCGCGCTGCTGGCCGTGGAGCAAAAAGAAGATGCTCGCATCGGCCTTGGCCGCACGCGAACAGCCAGCGACGATTGCCGCTGGCCCTTTGTCACTTCCCATGGCATCAACCGAAATCACAACACGCTGTGCCTGCGGCGTCTCTGAAGCAGGCGTGGGCGTTTGTGTCGGGCTCATGCGTAAGTCCCGGCTTAGGCCGCGTCTTCGTCGATCTCGACTTCATCCGCGACAGCAATCACTTCGCGGTCTGCGTAGTGGCCGCAATCAGGGCACACATGGTGTGGGCGCTTGAGCTCACCGCAGTTTGGGCATTCGTTGGGGTTTGCAGCCGTGAGGCTATCATGGGCGCGACGGTTGTTGCGACGCGATTTGGAGACTTTGTTCTGTTGGACAGCCATGTCACAACCTCAATTATCTAGGGGCAAAAAAGCCCAGTTTCAGAAGGGCGAAGCCCTGCGTGTTCGGGTTCTGTCTGCTCATATGCAAAAGCCATGAGCCTGTCCAACCCTAAATTCGTAAGAGCGCGCGAAAATAGCCGGAATCAATCAAGTTGCAAGAGCGAATTTTGCCCGCAAACGGCTTTTACTCCTCCGGCGTTTGCAGCTTGGCCTTGAGCGCGGCCAACCCCGCAAAGGGCTTGCTATCTTCATCGGTGAGCGCGGTTTTGCCGGCCTCCGTGAAGACAGCCCCCTGAAGGGCCACCCCCTCTGCGCGCGGATAAGACGGGATGGCCAGCGCCAGCGCTTCGCGAAACACATCCACAAGGTTGATGTGGCTGCCCAGCGGCTCGGCGCGCTCATCTTCGGGCATTTCTATTTCGGCATCGTCTTCCAGATCGCAGAATTCGGGCATCTCGCGCAGGAACAGGCGTTCAACAGGTTCTTCCACTCTGGCGCCCACCGGCTCAAGGCTGATCACACAGGGCTGCTGAACACTGGCCCCGAGCGCTGCGCGCAGCAGCCAGTCATCGGCGCCATGTGGCGCAATGGTGCCAACGAGGCGGGCTTTCTTGAGGCTGATCAGCCCGAGATCGGCGGCGATCTCTGCGCGCAGCGCGGCATCCGGGCGCAGCTGAAAGCTGTAGCTCTGGTTTGCGCTCAGCCGCGAAACGGCGATCATCGCGACATCTTGAAAGTCTTCGGCCACTGCTTGGCTCCTTGAATCAGAGGCATATCCTTAGTAATCGGGATAAGAGGCCAGGTCAGCCGACACAAGGGGCAGAGATGAAACCGAGTCACGCAGTTTTTCGACAGAGCCAGCTTTATGCGCTGATGGCGGTTGTTTTCATGGGGCTGAGCGGCTGTGCGGCCAGCCACCGCGACTTTGGCTATATCCCCAGTGACAGCGCGCTGGCGGAGATTGTTGTGGGCGTTGATTCCCGCGAGAGCCTGTCTGAAAGCCTTGGCGCGCCGTCGGTTTCGGGGGTGTTGGATGACAACAGTTATTACTATGTCAAAAGCAAGATGCGCTATTTCGGGGCGTTGCGGCCCAAGGAAATAGAGCGCGAGGTGCTGGCCATCAGCTTTACAGATGCGGGGCTTGTGCAGAATGTCGAGCGCTTCTCGCTTCAGGATGGCCAGATTGTCACCCTGTCGCGGCGTGTGACCGAATCAAGCGTGACAAACAACACCTTCTTGCGCCAGCTGCTGGGCAATATTGGCCGCTTCTCGCCCGAGGGCTTCTGAGGCAAATACCCCCTCGCGCCGCTGAGGAACTGTGCTAGGCTTGCCCGGCGCGTGGTGTGTTTGAGGCGGCGAGGGGTGTTGGGATGCAGACCTTTGAAAAAGGGGGGTATCGCGTCAGAGTGGCGGTGGATGCGGCTGATGTGCGGGCCGCCCGCGGCCTGCGCCACAAAGCTTTTTTTGGCACCGAAGGGCAAGACAGCGACCCCTTTGACGCCCAGTGCAGCCAGATTTTACTCGAAGATTTCGGCGGCCGGCTTCTGGGCTGTTTTCGGTTGCAGCTGCTGGCCCAAAGCGCCGACATCACAAAGAGCTATGCGGCGCAGTTTTATGCGCTGGAGGCGCTGGCGGGGTTTGACGGCCCGCTGCTGGAGCTGGGCCGCTTCTGTGTGGACCCGGCGCTGCGGGACCCGGATGTGCTGCGCATCGCTTGGGCGGCCTTGACCCGTTATGTTGATGAAAACGCAGTTAAAATGCTCTTTGGGTGCGTCTCTTTTGCCGGGGTAACACCTGAGCCTTATCAGGACAGTTTTGCACTGCTGCGCGCACGTCACCTTGCGCCGCCGCCCTGGCAGCCGGGTGTGAAGGCCCGCCGGGTTGTGCGCTTTGCGGCGCGCGCGCCGGTGCGGCCTGATTTGAAACGCGCGCTGGCGCAGATGCCGCCCTTGCTGCGCAGCTATCTGGCCATGGGCGGCTGGGTGAGTGACCATGCGGTGGTGGATGCGCATCTGGGCACGCTGCATGTGTTCACGGGGCTTGAGGTTGGGGCGATTCCGCCGGCGCGCCAGCGGCTGTTGCGCAGCCTTGCGGCCTAACAGTGCTTGACGCCAGAGGGCTCTGCGGATAGCGCTCTGCCCATGGCACGCGCACCCCTCTTACAGCTCAATGATGTCGCTCTGACATTTGGTGGAAACCCCGTTTTCGAGGGCCTTTCGGCCACAGTGCAACCCGGAGACAGGGTGGCGCTTGTGGGGCGCAATGGCTCGGGGAAATCCACCTTGATGAAGGTCATGGCCGGGCTGGTGGAGCCGGACCGTGGCGAGGTGGTTTCCGGGCCG
Organism: uncultured Lentibacter sp.; assembly: GCF_937123735.1. Classification (GTDB taxonomy): domain Bacteria; phylum Pseudomonadota; class Alphaproteobacteria; order Rhodobacterales; family Rhodobacteraceae; genus Lentibacter. The sequence goes on along the minus strand of NZ_CAKZKL010000039.1, from coordinate 40,941 downwards.
GGAGTGCGCGTAGGGTATATGGAGCAAGACCCTGATATGTCGGGGTTTTCAACGCTTGGAGACTATGCCTCAAGCGGGCTTGAGCCGGGCGAGCTTTACCGTGTGGAGCGGGCTGGGGAGGGGCTGAAATTTGACCCTGAGCGCCCTGTGGAAACCGCCAGTGGCGGGGAAAGGCGGCGCGCGGCTTTGGCCAAGCTCATGGCCGAGGCCCCCGAGCTGATGTTGTTGGACGAGCCCACAAACCACCTTGATATCGAAGCGATCCGCTGGCTGGAAAGCGAGCTGAAATCCACGCGCACGGGCTTTGTTCTGATCAGCCACGACCGCGCATTTTTGCGTGAGCTCACCCGCGCAACCCTCTGGATTGACAGGGGGAAATGCCGCCGTAATGAGCAGGGTTTCGAGCATTTTGAAGCCTGGCGCGACAAGCTTTGGGACGAAGAGGACCAAGCGCGCCACAAACTGGACCGCAAGATCAAATCCGAGGCCCGTTGGGCTGTGGAAGGGATCAGTGCGCGGCGCAAGCGCAATCAGGGCCGTGTACGCGCCCTTGCCGAGCTGCGCGCCGAACGCGCAGGCCAGATCAGGCGCCAAGGAACAGCAAGCATGGCGCTGGCGAGTGGGGTGGCGTCGGGGAAAAAGGTGATCGAGGCCACGGGGCTGTCCAAAGCCTATGATGGCAAGCAGATCTTAACAGAGTTTGACCTCACCGTGCAGCGTGGCGACCGGATTGCTTTTGTCGGGCCGAACGGTGTGGGCAAGACAACGGCCATCAAGCTGCTGATGAAGCAGGAAAAACCTGATTCGGGGACGGTAAAACTCGGGACCAATCTGGCTCCGGCGATCTTTGATCAGGCGCGCGCGCAGCTCGACCCTGAAATGAGCCTCTGGGACAGCCTCACGGGCGACCCTGACATGCGGGTTTCGGGCAAGGCCGACCAGATCATGGTGCGCGGAATGCCGCGCCATGTTGTTGGATACCTTAAAGAATTTCTGTTTGACGAGGGGCAGGCGCGAGGGCCTGTGAAGGCGCTTTCGGGCGGCGAGAAGGCGCGGCTCTTGCTGGCCAAGCTGATGGCACGCGAGAGCAATCTGCTTGTGCTGGACGAACCGACCAACGATTTGGACGTGGAATCGCTTGATTTGCTGCAAGAGCTTCTGGACGATTACGACGGCACCGTGCTGCTGGTCAGCCACGACCGCGACTTTCTGGACAGGGTGGCCAACCTTACCGTGGCGATGGAAGGCGACGGTAAGGCGACGGTCTATGCTGGCGGCTGGAGCGACTATCAGGCACAGCGCCCTGAGAGTGACGACTGGGATAAGCAAGATATTTCAAAGACTTCCAAGGCAAAGCCCAAGAAAGCCAAGCCCAAGCCCAGCCCCAAAATGAGTTTTACGCAAATCCACAGGCTGAAGGAATTGCCCGGCGTAATTGCCCGGCTTGAGGCCGAGATTGGCAAGCTGGAAACGCTTCTTGCGCAGCCTGACCTTTTCACCAAAGAGCCGGTCAAATTCAAGAAAGCCACCGAGGCCTTGGTGCAGCGCCAAGACGCCTTGGCCGCCGCCGAAGAGGAATGGTTAACGCTTGAAGACAAGGCCGAACGCGCCGGTGAGACTTTGTGACACCCGCCAAAACAGGGGGGTGAAAAGCGTGCACACCGCGTGCACCCTGCGTGCACCGGCAAAACCGCCCCGGGGGGCGGTGGATTTGTTAAGGTTTCAGGACACCGTTCAGATTTCTGACAAAAAAGTGATCCGGTCGGCGCGTCGCCGGACAGGCGGGGCACTGTGCGGCCGGATCGGCAGGTGCGCAGAGATTGCGCACCCTACGGCGGTTCACTGCATCCGCAAGGCGCCGTCGATGCGGATCGAGGTGCCGTTGAGATAGTCTGATTGCACGATGAAACCCGCAAGTTTGGCGTATTCCGCAGGGTCTCCCAGCCGTTGCGGGCAGGTGACGTCTTTGGCCAGCGCATCTTGCACCTCTTGTGGCAGGCCTTTGAGCATGGGGGTTGCGAAGATCCCCGGCGCGATGGCCATGACGCGGATGTTGTCGCGCGACAGATCGCGGGCCATGGGCAGGGTCATGCCCAAAATCCCCCCTTTGGAGGAGGCATAGGCAACCTGGCCCTTCTGGCCTTCAAAGCCGGCAATGGAGGCTGTGTTGATGATCACGCCGCGCATTCCGTTCTCATCGGGCTGGGCTTTGGCCATGGCCGCTGCGGCGAGGCGCGCGACATTGAACGAGCCCACAAGGTTGATGTCGATCACGCTTTGATAGAGCGAAAGCGGATGCGGCCCTTCGCGGCCCAGTGTTTTGGCCGGTGGGGCAATGCCGGCGCAGTTGACGGCGCAGGTGAGCCCGTTCATGGCGGCCACGGCGCTGTCGATGGCCGCGGCAACGCTGGCCTCATCTGTCACATCGGTTTCGCAGAAATGCGCGCCGATCTCATCTGCCAGGGCCGCGCCCCGGCTGGCGTCGCGGTCCAGCAAGGTGACCGAGGCTCCCTCGGCGCGAAAATGGCGCGCTGTGGCTTCGCCGAGGCCGGAGGCACCGCCTGTGATGATGGCTTTGGTGGCTGTGAGTTGCATGGTGTCTCTCCCTGCGAGTGTAAATGAACAATTGTTCAATAACTTGTCTCAAGGGCCTTGGTCAACGCCTCACTGCGGTGGCGGCGCTTTGAAGAGCCGTTTGGACAGCGCCCCCAGAAGCAGCACCGTGAACAGGATGCGCAAGATGTGGTGGAGCGTGACGAAGGCGGGGTTGGCGTTGAGGCTGAGCGCCACAAGGGCCATTTCATTGACCCCGCCGGGCGCGAAGGTGATGAAAAGCGTTTCAAAGGTTTCGCCGGTGGCGGGCAGCAGCAGCGCAGCCAGCCCCGCCCCAAGGGCAAACATGAATCCCAGCGACACAAGAGAAAGCCAGAGGCAGCGGCGCAGGCTGCGCAGGGTCAGGCCGGCAAACCGCATCCCCAAAGCGCAGCCCACCACCAGCTGCGCCAGCAACATGAGCGCGTTGGGCAGGGCCAGCGGCGCGCCCAGAAGCGCAAACCCTGCCGACACCAGCAGCGCGCCGGTGAGCTGCCAGGCGGGCAGCTTCAGGGCCCGCCCCGCAAAGAGGCCAAGCCCCAGTATCACAGCGGCGAGCGGATACATCCTTACACTGGGGGCATGGGGAGACAGGATCATGCCATCGGCGCTGCCCAGCGGTGCGCCCAGCCAGAGCGACAGCCCCAGGGGCACCAGGGTGATCACCAGGATAATGCGCAGGAATTGCTGGGCAATGAGGGTGGGTTGCGTGGCTCCGGCGGCCTGGCCGAGGGCGATGGATTCAATCAGCCCGCCGGGCGCGCCGGCAAAGAAGGCCGTGGCCGCATCATAGCCGCCCAAGCGGCGAAAGATCAGATAATTGCCGCCCTGCGCCAGGAGCACGAAGACAAGGATTGCCAAAAGCGAGGGCAGCAGATCGGGCAGCCCGCCGAGCAGCTCGGGGGTGACCTGAGCGCCGATCAGCGCCCCGATGAGCGCAATGAAAGGCAGGCGCAGGCTTTCGGGAAAGCGATAGCCGCTGGGCAGGCGCGCTTGGGCGCAGATGGCCATTGGGGCCGTGGCAAGCAGCGCGCCGAGCAGAAAAGGCAGGGGCAGGCCGAGCCACTGCGCGGTAAGCGCGCCCAAGAGGCCCAGCCCCAGCAGGGCAGTTGTGACGGCAAGGGAGAGGCGCAGGCCCATGGGCGGCTTTCGTATCATGCAAGTGGCCAGAGCCTAGCGCATCCGGCCGCCGTGGCAAACCACCGGTTTGTGGCGGGCTTTGTGGCTGATTTTGATTGAACCTCTGCGGCGATGGCTTAGGCTGCGCGCAGAGGGTGCGAAAGGACAGACCATGTTGAGACTCATGCTGAGAGGGAGTGTTTTGGGGCGTGTTGGCCTGCTGTGTGCGGCCTTGCTCGCTGCTGGCAGCGCGCTCGCGGCCCCTGTGAGTGATGCACGGCTGGAGGCTTTCTTACGGGTGACGGGGTTTGATGTGGCGCTGGAGAGTATGCGCCTTGGGGCCACGGATGCGCCGCAGATGCTGGGGCTTGAGGCCAGTGATTTTGGCCTGCGCTGGACCCAGATTGCGGATGAGGTCTTTGCGCCCGAGGCGATCCGGGCGGAGGCAAAGGCGCTGTTGGGGGCGGCGCTTTCCCCCCAGATGCTGGAACATGCGGCGGAGTTTTATGCCAGCGCGCTCGGATTGCGCCTGGTTGCGGTGGAAAACGCGGCCCATGCTGTTGCGGACACGCCGCAGGATGTGGCGCGGGGAGAGGCCTTGCTGGCAGAGATGCGCGCGACAGGGGCAGCGCGGCTTCAGATTTTGCAGCGTATGAACCATGCGATCGACCCCCAAAACATTGGCGTGGAAGCGATGCAGGAGGTGCAGATCCGGTTTTTGCTGGCGGCGTCGGATGCGGGGGTGATCGCGCGGATTGACGAGGCTGCGCTGCGCAGTCTGATGCAGGAGCAGGCAAGCGCGCTGGCTGAGGAGATCGAGCAGCTCTCGCTGGCGGCGGCGGCGCGGATTTATGAGCCCTTTTCAGATGCGGAGCTTTTGCGCTACGCGCAGGCTTTGGAGCACCCGACAATGCAGCAGGTTTACGAGCTGATGAATGGTGTGCAAAACCTGTTGACCGGCACGCGCTATGAGCAGCTGGCGCTGCGCCTGGCCGAGCTGGGCCCTGCCCAGGAGCTTTGAGGGCGGGGCAGGCGGGGTTTGCGGCCAAAAAGGCGTAAAAATCGCGCGCTTGGTGCTTGACTTGCGCGGGTCTATTCACGATAAGCGCGCGACCGGAGGGGAAACCCTGGCCGGTTTGTTTTTAATGACGTCTCCCAGAGAGGCGCGCTGTTTGAAGGCGGAGACAGGCAATAGCCCGCTCCACAACACCGCAAAAGCGGGGCCGTAAGACGCGGAAGAAGAGAAGGAAAGACCCATGTTCGCGGTCCTCAAGACGGGCGGCAAGCAATATAAAGTTCAATCGGGCGATGTGCTCCGCGTTGAAAAGCTTGCGGCCGAAGCTGGCGAAACAATCCAGTTCAACGAAATTCTCATGCTCGGTGGCGACACACCTGTTGTGGGCGCCCCTATGGTTGACGGCGCGGCCGTTCAGGCCGAAGTGATCGACCAGATCAAGGGCAAGAAAGTGATCAACTTTGTGAAGCGCCGCCGGAAGCACTCTTCCAAGCGCACCGTTGGTCATCGCCAGAAGCTCACGCTTCTGCGCATCACCGAGATCCTTGCTAAGGGTGGTGACACGACCGGCGTAAAAGCCGCGATCGGATCTGGGTCTGTGTCTGGGTCTGTCTCCGGGGGCGCTCCGGCAGCCAAGCCTGCGGCCAAGAAAGCCGCTCCAAAAGCTGCGCCAGCCGCAGCGGGCGACGATCTGACAGCCATCACAGGTGTCGGCCCGGCCGCCGCCAAGAAGCTGGTCGCAGCGGGCATCACAACTTTTGCAGACCTCGCGAAAGTAGACGTAGACAGCTTTGACGCCGTAAAAGTGAAACCCGAGTGGGTGGCACAAGCGGCCGAGCTGGCGAAATAAGTCGGATAAGGAGAACACGATATGGCACATAAAAAAGCTGGCGGTTCATCCCGTAACGGTCGCGACTCAGCGGGTCGCCGCCTTGGCGTTAAGAAATACGGTGGCGAAGTGGTCATCGGTGGCAACATCATCGTGCGTCAGCGCGGCACAAAGTTTTGGCCGGGCGCAGGCGTGGGCATGGGCAAGGATCACACGATCTTCGCCACAGCCAACGGCAACGTGAAGTTCCACAAGGGCCTCAAGGGCCGCACCTTTATTTCGGTCCTGCCGGCGGCGGAGGCCGCGGAGTAACCGAACCTTTAGGTTTTAAGACAAAACAAGGGATCGGTGCAGAACCGGTCCCTTTTTCTTTTTCTGGAGCTCAAGAATGGGCGTTTCCGTGGCAGCATTTCTCGTCTTTGGCGCGTCTCAGGTGGGCACACCCGGGCCGGCCAATATGGCGTTGATGGCGACGGGTGCGCGCTTTGGCTTTCGCGCAGCACTGCCGTTTGTGGCGGGAGTGGCGCTTGGCAAGCAACTGGTGATCTGGCCCGTGGGCTTTGGGCTCATGGAGCTGGCGGCGCGTGCGCCTTGGGTGTTTGAAGCGCTCAAATGGGCCAGCGTGGCCTATATCTGTTGGCTGGCGTGGAAGGTGGCCAATATGCGCCTGGCGACAGACGCAGGTGGCGCATCCGCGCCGGGCTTTCTGGCGGGGCTATGGGTGCATCCTTTGAACCCCAAGGCTTGGGCCATGATCACGGCGGGCTTCACGAGCTTTACCGCGGCGGGCACACCGCCTCTGGAAGCCACGGCCACGATCGCGGCCTGCCTTTTGGGCTTGCAGCTTGTTTTGCATCCGATCTGGACCTTTGCGGGCGATAGGATTGCCGCCTTGGTTGCAGGGCGGGCGCAGGAAAAATATCTGATGTGGAGCCTTGCCGCGTTGACGGTGGCTTCTGTTTTACTTGTATTATTTTGAGAGAGACCAAGATGACGGACACGACCCTTTTGGAGCAGCCAACCCTTGTGAGCGCGTCGTTTGAGCTGCGCCCTCTCACACCTGCGGATGCGGGGCTGATTGCGCTTTATGCGGGCGATCTGCGTGTGGCCAGCCGCACCAGCCGGATTGCCCATCCTTTGCCGCCCGGGGAGCCGGAGGCGTTTATTCAGCGTGCGCTGGCCAGCGGGCGCAATGAGGATGTCTGGGCGATTGACGCCAGCAAGGACCGCGGGCCGAGCCTCACCGGGATCATCTCTCTCAAGAAGATGGACCGCAACCAGAGCGAGATCGGCTATTGGGTGGCGCCGGCGTTTTGGAACACCGGCGTGGCCTCGGGGGCGGTGCAGTGTTTGCTTGCGGCCAATCCGCAGGGCTGCGAAACCATCTTTGCCAGCGTCTTTCAGGACAACCCGGCTTCGGCGCGTGTGCTGACGAATCAGGGGTTTGAGTATATCGGAGACGCCGAGACCTTTTCTGTGGCGCGCAACACGACGGTGCCCACATGGACCTATATTTACAAGCTCACATGAGCGCGCCCTGCGGGGCTGAGGAGACGACATGAAATTTCTTGATCTCGCAAAGGTCTATATCCGGTCTGGCTCGGGGGGCGGGGGCTGTATCAGCTTTCGGCGCGAGAAATTTATCGAATACGGTGGTCCGGATGGCGGCGATGGCGGGCGTGGGGGCGATGTCTGGGTTGAGGTTGTGGACGGGCTCAACACGCTGATTGATTTTCGCTATCAGCAGCATTTCTTTGCCAACAACGGCCAGGCCGGCATGGGCAGCCAGCGCACCGGCAAGGACGGCGATGATATTGTCTTGCGTGTGCCTGTGGGCACCGAAATTCTGGAGGAAGACGGCGAGACGGTGATTGCCGATCTCACCGAGCTGGGCCAGCGGCTGCGCATTGCCAAGGGGGGCAATGGCGGCTTTGGCAACCTGCATTTCAAATCTTCCACCAACCAGGCGCCGCGCCGCGCCAACCCCGGCCAGGAGGGGGTTGAGCGCACGATCTGGCTGCGGCTCAAGCTGATTGCCGATGCGGGGCTGTTGGGCCTGCCCAACGCGGGCAAGAGCACCTTTTTGGCGGCGACGTCCAATGCGCGCCCCAAGATTGCCGATTACCCGTTTACCACACTGCACCCCAACCTCGGGGTTGTGGGGGTTGATGGGGCGGAATTTGTCATTGCCGATATACCGGGGCTGATCGAGGGCGCGCATGAGGGGGTGGGCCTTGGGGTGCGCTTCCTCGGGCATGTGGAACGCTGCGCCTGTCTTTTGCACCTTGTGGATGGCACTTCGGGCGACCCTGTGGGCGATTACACCACCATCATCAGCGAGCTGGAAGCCTATGGCGGCGCGCTGGCCGACAAGCCGCGTGTGACCGTGCTCAACAAGATTGACGCGCTGGACCCGGAAGAGCGGGCGTTCCTCAAGGAGGAAGTGGAAGCGGCAACAGGGGTGAAGCTGTTGCTGATGTCAGGCGTGACCGGTGAGGGCGTGACCGATGTGTTGCGCGCGCTGCGCAGCGAGATCCAGGATATGCGCGCGGCGGAGGCTGCCGAGGGGATGGAGGCTGCGCCATGGCAACCCTGAGCCGGGCACGGCGTGTTGTTGTCAAGATCGGCTCTGCCTTGCTGGTTGATCCGGCTGAAGGCGGGCTGAAGGCAGGCTGGCTCACGGGGTTGGCGGCCGATGTGGCGCGCATGAAGGCGCGGGGGCAGGATGTGGTTCTGGTCTCCTCCGGCTCGATTGCGCTCGGGCGCGGGGTGCTGGGCTTGCCCATGGCCGAGCTGGCGCTGGAGCAGAGCCAGGCGGCGGCAGCTGTTGGACAGATCCGGCTGGCGCGGGCCTATGAGGAGGTTTTGGCCCCGCATGGGATCACCACGGGGCAGGTGCTTGTCACGCTGGAGGACAGTGCCGACCGGCGGCGCTATCTCAACAGCCGTGCCACGCTGGAGCAGCTCTTGAGCCTCGGGGTGGTGCCGATTGTGAACGAGAACGACACAGTGGCCACCGACGAGATCCGCTATGGCGACAACGACCGGCTGGCCGCGCAGGTGGCGGTGACTGTGGGTGCGGATCTTCTGGTGCTGCTGAGCGATATTGACGGGCTTTACACGGCCAGCCCCGCGCAAGACCCGCGCGCCACGCGCTTTGAGCGTGTGGAAAAGATCACCCCCGAAATCGAGGCGATGGCCGGGGATGCGGGCACGGGCCTGTCCAAAGGCGGGATGAAGACCAAACTCCTGGCCGCCAAGACCGCGACAGGCGCGGGCTGTGCCATGATCATCGCTTTAGGATCGCGCGATAACCCCTTGTTAACAGTTGAGGAGGGCGCGCCGCATACGCTTTTTGTGGCCGAGGGCGACCCGCAGGCGGCGCGCAAGCGCTGGATTGCCTCGATGAAACCGCAGGGGCGGGTTGTTCTGGACGCGGGGGCTGCGCGGGCATTGGCGGCAGGCAAGAGCCTGTTGCCGGCGGGTGTCACGGCGGTCAGCGGCGGCTTTGGACGCGGCGAGCCGGTTGAGATTTGCGATGCAAACGGGCATGTGCTTGGTCATGGGCTGGCGCGCTACACAAAGCAGGAAGCCGAGGCCATCATGGGCCACAAGAGCGAAGAGATCGAGGCGATCTTGGGGTATATCGGGCGCGCGGCGCTCATTCACCGCGACGACATGGCGCTTCTTGGCTGAGCTACCAAGGCAACAGGGCAAGAGGGCCACAGGGTAATTGGGCAACTGGGCCACAACGAAAAAGGGCAAGGCGATGACAGATATTGGCGAGATGATGCAAACCCTTGGACGCGCGGCCAAGGCCGCGGCAGAGGAGCTGGCGTTTGCCAGCGCTGAGCAGAAACGTCAGGCGCTGCTGGCGGCGGCAGATGCGGTTTGGGAGCGGCGCGCGGCCATCATGGCGGCCAATGCCAAGGACATGGAATTTGGCGCGGACAAAGGGTTGAGCAGCGCCATGCTGGACCGGCTCTTGCTGGATGAGCCGCGCCTTGAGAGCATTGTGGCCGGGCTGCGCGCTGTGGCCGATCAGGCCGACCCTGTGGGCGAGGTTCTGGAAGATTGGGATCGCCCCAACGGGCTGCACATCCGCCGCGTGCGCACGCCCTTGGGCGTGATCGGGGTGATCTATGAGAGCCGCCCCAATGTGACGGCGGATGCCGGTGCGCTCTGCCTAATGGCTGGCAACGCGGTGATCCTGCGGGGCGGTTCTGAGAGCTTCCATTCGTCTGCGGCTTTGCACGGCTGTCTTGTCCAAGGGCTGCGCGCCGCCGGCTTGCCGGAGGCCAGCATCCAGCTTGTGCCCACAAGAGACAGGGCCGCAGTGCGCGAAATGCTCACCATGGTGGAGCACATCGACGTGATCGTGCCGCGCGGGGGCAAGGGGCTGGTGGGCCTTGTGCAACGCGAGGCGCGGGTGCCGGTTTTTGCCCATCTGGAGGGGATCGTGCATATTTACATCGACGCAGCCGCCGACCCTGAGAAAGCCCGCGCCGTTATTCTGAACGCCAAGACGCGGCGCACCGGCATTTGCGGCGCTGCGGAATGTGTGCTCATCCATCAGGATGTGATGGAAACGATTGGCCGGGAGGTTGTCACGGCGCTGCTTGCGTCCGGGGTCGAGGTGCGCGGTGATGCGGCTGTGGCCACCCTAGAGGGCGTGCGCCCGGCCACGCAGGCCGATTGGGGCTGCGAGTATCTGGATATGATCATCGCCGCCAAAGTGGTTGCGGATGCAGATGCGGCCATCGCGCACATCCGCCGTTATGGCTCGGGCCATACCGATTGCATTCTGACCGAGGATGACGCCACGGCCGAGCGCTTCTTTGAGCGGCTGGACAGCGCGATTTTGATGCGCAATGCCTCGACACAATTTGCCGATGGCGGCGAATTTGGCATGGGGGCCGAGATCGGCATTGCCACGGGCAAGCTTCATGCGCGCGGCCCGGTGGGGGCGGCCCAGCTGACCAGTTTTAAATATCTGGTGGTGGGAGACGGCACCCTGCGCGCCTAGGGCTCAAAAGCTAATGGTGAGCTGATCTTCAGATTTGTGATGGTGCAATTGCCGGTGCAGGGCGCTGGTGCATTCGGGCAGCATGGCAAATTGCACCTGTGCTGGTTCAAGGTCTTCGGGGGGTTTGGCCCCGTTCAGCATCTCCCAGAGCGCAGGCTCCAGGCGCAGCTGGCCGCTTGCCTGCACCGTCCAGCCTGCTTGCGCGCTGTGCTGAACCTGCATGGTGCCGCCCAGCGGCAGCGCTGTGCCCAGACATAGGAGTGCTAGAAATGCGGCCTGCACCTCGTTGCGTGGTGCATCTTCGATGAGCTCCCAGGTGCAGCGGAGGCGGGTGTCGCGGTAATAATCGTCAAGGATGCGGCGCAGCTCGCTTGCGCCGAGCCGCTGCTCGCCTGACGACATGCCCAGGGCGATCCGATAAAACCGGATCCGCGCCGTGGCACCGGCCACGGAGGCATTGATCAGCTCAAGCTCCGGGGATTGGGGCGCGCCGGAGAGCGCGACAAGCTCCATGCCGTTGGCAATGGCCCCGATGGGGCTGATCAGATCGTGGCAGAGGCGCGAGCCAATGAGCCGCGCGAGTGTCAGTCTGTCTTGTGCCATGGGGCGTCCTTCCTGTAGGGTCGTGTTATGTCGGACCTGAACGCCATCCTGACACCCGGTATGCGGGTCTGTCACCCGGAAATGCCCGATTGGGGCATTGGCCAGGTGCAGTCCAACAGCGGCGGGAAGATCACGGTGACCTTTCCCGACGCGGGCAAGGTTGTGATCGAGGGCGCACGGGTTGCGCTTGTGCCTGTCTTTGATGGCGAATGAAGGTTACCGAAAGGTTAACGGCTGGGATAATTCAGCAATTTGTCCTGTGGTGCTGTCGCGCTCTGGCGTCTGTTGCCCGCTGTGGCGGGGCTCTGCGCTTGCATGGTGCGGTGCTGCGCCCTAGAAGGGCGGCAGGGCCAGCAGGCCAGCGGAACAAAGAGAGACGATGAGCACGCCTGAGTTTTCTGTCAGACTGGCCCGCAGCGAGGCCGATCTGCTGGCTGCGCAGCGCCTGCGCTATGAGGTGTTTGTGCGCGAGCTGGGCAGTGACGGGCCGCTTGTGGACCACCAGGGGCGCTTTGAGCGTGACCGCTTTGACCCTGTCAGCGAGCATCTTGTTTTGGTGGATGCGCGCCGCTCTGAGCGGGCGCTGGAGCATGTTGTGGGGGTTTATCGCCTGCTGGACGCCGCCGGCGCGGCGCGGATCGGCCAGTATTACTCGGAGAGCGAATATGATCTGGACAAGCTCAAGGCCTCTGGGCGGCGTCTGCTGGAACTGGGGCGCTCCTGTCTGCATGGGCAGTATCGCGGCGGTGCGGCGATGTTTCATCTTTGGGCTGCATTGGCCGAGGTGATTGCACAGCGGCAGGTGGAACTTCTATTCGGGGTGGCGAGCTTTCATGGCACGGCCACCGCTCAGTTGGCGCAACCCTTGTCGCTCTTGCATCACCGTCATCTTGCGCCAGAGGCGCTGCGGGTGCGCGCGCGTGCGCCTGGCGCACAGAGGATGGATCTGGTGTCGGCGCAAGCGCTGGACCGGCGCGCGGCCATGATGCAGGTGCCCGCGCTCATCAAAGCCTATTTGCGCCTTGGCGGGGTTGTGGGCGAGGGCGCCTTTGTGGACCATGCTTTCAACACGACGGATGTTTGCCTTATGTTGGATGTCAGCGCCATGTCCCCGCGCAGCCGCGCGATTTATGAGGGGCGCGGATGACCTGGGATGCGCAGTATTCTCCTGAGGCAGAGCCCATTTCCCCGACCGGATGGCTGCGGGTGGCTCTGCGGGCCACGCTGTTGGGGGGGCTTGTCTTTGGGGGGCTGCTTGTCTTGCTGCTTGTGCGCCTGATTGAGCGGCCGCTGTTTGGGCTGCACCGCCCCTGGACGCCCTTTATCACCCAGGCCGTCTGTCGTGGGGCCTTTGTGCTTTTGCAAGTTGGCTTTCACACCGAGGGCCAGCAGATGCGCCACCCCGGGGCAGTTGTGGCCAACCATGCCTCATGGCTGGATATTTTCGCGCTCAACGCCAAGAAGCGGGTGTATTTCGTGTCCAAATCCGAGGTGGCGGATTGGCCGGGGATTGGCTGGTTGGCGCGGGCCACGGGGACTGTCTTTATCCGGCGGGAGGCGCGCGAGGCCCGCCAGCAACAGGCGCTGTTTGAAGCGCGGCTGCTGGCCGGGCACAAGCTGTTGTTTTTTCCGGAGGGCACCTCCACGGATGGCTTGCGGGTGTTGGATTTCAAACCGACCTTGTTTCAGGCCTTTTTTGCGCCCGAGTTGCGCGACCGGCTTTGGGTGCAGCCCGTGAGCCTTGTCTACCACGCCCCCGAGGGGGAGAGTGCGCGGTTTTATGGGTGGTGGGGGGATATGGCGTTTGGGCCGCATTTGCTCAAGACGCTGGCAGCCCGGCGCCAAGGCCAAGTGCGGGTGATCTATCACCCGCCGCTTAGGGTGGCGCAGTTTGAGGACCGCAAGGCGCTGGCCAAAGCCTGCGAGGCTGCGGTGCGCACCGGTGTGCAAGCTGGTCTGGCGCGCAGCCTGCTTAACGACTAAGCCGCGCGGCTGCGACGCACCACAGGCGCGGATCTCAGGCGCGGATCAAAAGCGCGGATCAGCCCATTGCGCCGATAAAGCCCGTGAGCGCTATTGCCGGGTCGTCTTGCGACCAGATTTCGCTGCCAAGGCCGAAAAAGTCGGTGACAGGGGCAAATTTGGCAATCAGCGCCATATCGAGCGCGCCCTCCGCCACCACCGGCACCTCGATGACCTGTGACCACCACTCCAGCAGCTCGAACTCTGCCTGCGTGCCATCGCCCAGAGCCGTTGCGCCAATGGGGCCGAAGCTCACATAATCTGCGCTGGCCTCGCCGGCGGCCATACCATCATGGCGCGACTGGCCGCAAAAGCTGCCCACGATGGCATCCTGACCGAGGGCCTTGCGGGCCTTGGCGACAGAGCGGGGCCCGTCGGTGAGGTGCACGCCATCCAAGCCGAGGCGCTCGACCAGCAGGATATGGCGCTCAATGACCAGCGCCACATCGCGCGCCATGGTCACATCGCGCAGCGCATCGGCGGCGCGGCTGAGGCTGTCTTCGTCTTGCGTGGCCAAGGAAAGGCGCACACAGGCCACCGCATGGGTATCAAGCACGCGCGCGAGCGTGTCTGGAAAGCTGTCCAGCGCGATCTCGGGCGGTGTGATCAGATAGATTTGGGGCTGTTCGTCTTGTGCCATGCCGGCCTCCCACGCTGCGTTTGCGCTCTTCTAGCCCCAAATGCGCGCGCGTGAAAGGGGGGATGCATGTGCTTGGGAAGGGGCTTTCGGCAGGGCCGGCTTTGCCCTAGAAGGACGCATGAGCCGCGAGGAGAGCCCCTATGCCCAGTGAAGGCAAACAACCCGTCTTTGTATTGGTGCGCCCGCAAATGGGCGAAAACATCGGCGCGGCAGCGCGCGCCATGTGGAATTTCGGCTTGGACCGGATGCGCGTGGTGGCCCCGCGCGACGGCTGGCCGAGCGAGAAGGCTGTGGCCATGGCCTCGGGTGCGGGGCGCTTGCTCGATGAGGCGCAGGTGAGCGACACGCTGCCGGAGGCGCTGGCAGATGCGACCTATGTTTTTGCCACCACGGCGCGCATTCGCGGGCTTACCAAGCCAGTGGTCAGCCCCGAGCGGGCCATGCAGATCACCGCCGAAAAGCTCGCAGCGGGCGAGAAGGTGGCGGTCTTGTTTGGTCCGGAGCGTGCAGGGCTTGAAAACGAGGATGTTGCCAAGGCCAATGCGCTCATCACCGTGCCGGTGAACCCCGAGTTTCCCTCGCTCAATCTTGCGCAATGTGTGTTGCTCACCGCCTATGAGTGGCGGCGCGCGCAGGGCGAGATCGACCACGAGCGCATGGAGATAGCGCGCGGGGGAGACCCGGCCACGGCGGGGGATGTCGAGGCCTGGGCGGGCCACATTGAGGAGCGGCTTGAAGAGCGCGGGTTTTTCTTTCCGCCCGAGAAGGCGGCCGGCATGAAGATCAATCTGCGCAACCTCTGGAGCCGGATGCCGCTGACGCGGGCCGACGTGCAGATGTTGCACGGCGCCCTGCGGCAACTTATCAGGGGCAAAGACGCCTGAGGGCGCTTGCAGCCCCGAGGGGGGCACCCTAGGTTGAGCCCAGCGACAGGAATGAGGTGAGCCATGGCCGAAAAACGTGCGATATTTGAAGACGTGTCAGAGGCGGGTGCAAAGCCCCCTGCGCCCAAGGGCGGTATGATTGACCGGGGCCAGGGCGGGGCACGCCTTGCCATTCGCGCGTGGATGATTGTGCTGGGTGTGCTCGTCTTTGCGATGATCGTTGTGGGCGGGCTCACACGGCTGACCGATTCTGGCCTCTCTATCACCGAGTGGCGGCCGCTGACGGGGGCGATCCCGCCGCTGAGTGATGCGGACTGGGCCTCGGAATTTGACAAATATAAGCAAATCCCCGAATTCCAGCTGCAAAACCAGTGGATGGATCTCTATGACTTCAAGGTGATCTACTGGTGGGAGTGGGGCCATCGCCAGCTGGGCCGTGTTGTCGGGCTGGTCTGGGCCCTTGGCTTTCTGTGGTTTGCGCTGCGCCGCCAGATTCCGGCGGGCTGGACACCGCGCCTCTTGCTGCTTGGCGGCCTTGGCGGTTTGCAGGGCTTTATCGGCTGGTGGATGGTCTCCTCTGGCCTTTCCGGCTCGATGACCGATGTGGCGAGCTACCGTCTGGCGACCCATCTGGGGCTGGCCTTTGTGATCATTGGCTTTATCACCTGGTATGCGCTGCAACTCTCGCGCCCTGAGCGCGACCTCATGCAGGCGCGGCGGATGCGCGAGGGCAAGCTCTTCTCGCTCGGCACAGGCTGGATGCATTTTGCCTTTCTGCAAATCCTGCTGGGCGCGCTTGTCGCCGGGATTGATGCGGGGCGCTCTTACACCGACTGGCCCTTGATGGGCGGGCAGATCATTCCGCCCAACCCCTTGATGATTGAGCCTGTGTGGCGGAACTTCTTTGAAAACCCCGGGCTTGTGCAGTTTATTCACCGCGTGGCAGGCTACCTTTTGCTCGCGTTCACGATCATGATCTTCTTTAAGGCACGCAAGTCGGCCAACCGCACGACAAAACAGGCGTTCACAGCTGCGGCCTATGTGCTGTTCTTCCAGATTGTTCTGGGGATTTACACGGTTGTCACGGCGGCGCCCTGGCACATTGCGATCACCCATCAGGCCACGGCGGCGCTTCTTTGGGTCTTGATCATTCGCGCGCGCTTTTTTGCGCAGTATCCGCGCGCATCCTCAATCCGCGAAGGGTAATCCATGTCTGCATATGACGCGTTGATGGCGTTTCAGCGCCAGACAGAGGCCTTGGGGCAGGTTGCAGGGCGGCTTGGCTGGGATCAGGAAACCATGATGCCCGAAGGCGCGGCCGCGCAGCGCGCCGAGGAGTTTGCGGCGGTGGAAAGCGTGCTCCATGCGCGGCGCACCGATGCGCGGATTGGCGACTGGCTGGGAAAGATTGACGCCAGCCAGCTTGACGCGGTTGGGGCGGCCAACATCCGCCATATTGCGCGCTCTTATGAGCGCAGCCAGCGCGTGCCTGCCAAGCTCGCTGAAGCGCTGGCAAAACTCAGCTCGCAAGCGCAGAGGATCTGGAGCGAGGCACGCGCGAACGAAGATGTGGCGGCGTTTCTGCCCGCCTTGAGCGAGATGATTGCACTCAAGCGCGAGGAGGCGGCGGCGCTCGCGGATGGTGGCAACGCCTATGACGCGCTGCTGGATGACTATGAGCCCGACACCAGCGGCGATGATGTGGCCGCAACTTTTGCGGCGATGCGCCCAAGGCTCGTGGCACTGCGCGACAAGGTGATGGGCGCGGAGCAACCCGCGCCGCTCAGCCACGATTTTGACGAGCAAAAACAGATGCGTCTGGCGCGGATGCTGGCCAAGACATTTGGCTATGACATGAGCCGCGGGCGGCTGGATAAGGCGGTGCATCCGTTCTCCTCGGGCTCGGGGCAGGATGTGCGCATCACCACACGCACGGCGCTGAACGATCCGTTCAACTGTATTTATTCAACCATCCACGAAACCGGCCATGCGGCCTATGAGCAGAACATTGCGGCTCAACATCTGCTCACGCCGCTGGGCGAGGGTGTTTCGCTTGGCGTGCATGAAAGCCAGAGCCGGATTTACGAGAACCAACTCGGTCGCTCGCGCGCTTTCACCGGCTGGCTTTTTGGCCAGATGAAAGACGCCTTTGGCGATTTTGGCGTGGCTGATGAGGCGCAGTTTTTCCGCACGGTGAACCGGCTTAACAAAGGCTATATCCGCACCGAGGCGGATGAGGTGCAGTATAACCTGCACATCATGCTGCGCTTTGATCTGGAGCGCGATGTGATGCTGGGCAAGCTTGAGGCGCGCGACCTTGAGGAAGCCTGGAACGCGCGCTTTGCGGCGGATTTTGGCTACAAGGTGGACAAGCCCTCGAACGGGATTTTGCAGGATGTGCATTGGTCTTGCGGGCTGTGGGGCTATTTCCCGACCTATGCTTTGGGCAATGTTTATGCGGGTTGCCTTTATGAGGCGCTGCGCGTGGCGCGGCCCAATCTGGACAGCGAGCTCGCGGCGGGCGAGCTGACAGGCGCGACCGGCTGGCTCAAGGAGGCGGTGCAGGTGCATGGCGGGCTCTACAAGCCGCGCGACTTGATCGAAAGAGCCTCGGGGCAAGTGCCAAGTGAGGGGCCGCTTCTGAGCTATCTGGAAGGCAAGTTCGGCTGAGAGGGATTTCGGCTGACGCCGATCCGCTGGGGCGCTGCCCCAGACCCCGGGATATTTTTAGCAATAAAAAAGGGTTAGGGGGAGGTTGCCTTGCCGGAGGGTTTGCGGCAAGGCGCTTTGGATTTAGGCTTTGCGCGCGTCAAGCGAGAATTTGCCAGCACCTGCGATGGCGAGGGCGATGAAGCCGCCCGCGAGCGCGATGTTTTTGAGCAGGTTTGTCATCTGGTTCTGATCGCTTGGATCAAAGTGATAGAGCAGGCCAGAGGCGAGGCAGAAGGCAGCCAGCGCGAGCGCTGTGTAGCGGGTGAAAAAGCCTGCCACGAGCAGGAGGCCCGCAACGATTTCAAACAGGATGGCAGGCCATGTAAGGAACGCCGGCAGGCCGCCAGAAGCCAAGTAGCCTGCGAAGCCTTCGACGTTGCCGAGCTTGCCAAGCCCCGCCATGAGGAAAAGAAGGCCCATGAAGATACGGGCGATGAGAAGGGCTGTGTTGCTGTGTTGGGTCATTGTGTCTCTCGTGTTTTGATGATGGCGCAGGGCTAGTTTATTTGGCCGCGCCACGATACGGGCAGGGTGATCAGGCGTCTGTGCGTTTTTGCACAGTTGGCATCACACATAAAAAAGGCGCTCAGAGGGGAGCGCCTTTTTGTGTTATTGAGCAGAAGGTTAGCTCTCGGATGCGGGGTCATCCGGGCTGTCTTCTTCGCTCTGATCGGCGATCCAGGCGACGGAGACGACCTCTTCGCCCTTGCCGGTGTTGAAGACCTTAACGCCACCAGCACTGCGCGAGCGGAAGGAAATCCCCTCAACCGGGACGCGGATTGACTGGCCTTTTGAGGTGGCGAGCATGATCTGGTCTTCCATCTCGACGGGGAAGCAGGCCACGATCTCGCCGCCGCGCATGGCCTTGTCCATGGCGGTGACGCCCATGCCGCCACGGCCGCGCACGGGGTAGTCATGGCTGGAGGAGAGCTTGCCTGCGCCGCCTGCTGTGAGCGTGAGAAGCAGGTTCTCGGCGGCGGACATTTCGGCGTAGCGCTCCTGACTGATGGCGAAATTGGCGTCGCCTTCCTCTTCAATGCCCTCGGCATCATCGGCGAGGCCGGCCATGGCGCGGCGCATTTTGAGATAGGCGGCGCGCTCGTCGGAGCTGGCGTCAAAATGGCGGATGATCGACATGGAAACAACGCGTTGGCCCGGCTTCAGGCGCACGCCGCGCACACCAGTTGACGCGCGCGAATTGAAGACGCGCACATCGGTGGTGGAGAAGCGGATGGCGCGGCCGCCGTTGGTGACCAGCATGACATCGTCCTGATCAGAGCAGATGCGCGCGTTAACCAATTGCACGGAGCCATCTTCGGGCAGTTTCATGGCGATTTTGCCGTTGCGCATGACATTGGTGAAGTCGCTGAGGCGGTTCTGGCGCACATCACCTGCGGAGGTGGCGAACATGATTTGCAGATCGTCCCAGTCTTTTTCGTCGCGATCAATCGGTAGGATCGCGGCGACGGAGACGCCTGTGGGTATGGGCAGGATGTTGACGATTGCCTTGCCCTTGGAGGTGCGCGAGCCTTGCGGCAGGCGCCATGTCTTGAGCTTGTAGACCATGCCCTCGGTGGTGAAGAACAGCAGCTGCGTGTGGGTGTTGGCCACGAAGAGTGTGGTGACCACGTCCTCTTCCTTGGTTTGCATTCCCGACAGGCCCTTGCCGCCGCGCTTTTGGGCGCGGAAATCGGCCAGCGGGGTGCGCTTGATGTAGCCGGCGGAGGTGACCGTCACCACCATGTCTTCGCGTTCGATCAGGTCTTCGTCGTCCATATCCCCGGACCAGTCGACGATCTCGGTGCGACGGGGCACGGCGAAGAGCGCGCGCACCTCCGAAAGCTCGCTGGAAATGATCCCCATGATGCGCTCGCGCGAGCTGAGAATTTCGAGGTATTCCTTGATCTTACCAGCCAGCTCTTCAAGTTCGTCGGTGACTTCCTTGACGCCGATCTGGGTGAGCCGTTGCAGGCGCAGATCGAGGATGGCGCGGGCCTGGATCTCACTGAGATTATAGGTGCCGTCGTCATTGACCGGATGCAGCGGATCGTCGATCAGCTTGAGGTAATCCACGATTTCGCCAGCGGGCCAGCGGCGCTCCATGAGTTTCTGGCGGGCTTCGGCGGCATCGCGCGAGGCGCGAATCGTGGCGACCACCTCATCGACGTTGGACACGGCCACGGCCAGACCACAGAGAATATGGCTTCGCTCGCGCGCCTTGCGCAGCTCAAACGCGGTGCGGCGGGCCACAACATCTTCGCGGAACTCTATGAAATATTTCAAGAAATTCCGAAGCGTAAGCTGCTCTGGGCGGCCACCGTTGAGCGCAAGCATGTTGCAGCCGAAGTAGGTTTGCATCGGTGTGAAGCGGAAGAGCTGGTTGAGCACCACTTCTGCTGTGGCATCTCTTTTCAATTCGATAACGACGCGCACGCCGTTGCGGTCACTTTCGTCTTGGACGTGGCTGATGCCTTCGATTTTCTTGTCGCGCGCGGCTTCGGCGATGCGCTCGATCATCGTGGCTTTGTTAACCTGATAGGGGATCTCGTCGATGATGATCGCAAAGCGGTCTTTTCGGATTTCCTCGACCCGCGTTTTGGCGCGGATGACGACGCTGCCGCGGCCCTCCAGATAGGCTTTGCGCGCGCCGGAGCGGCCCAGCATGATGCCGCCTGTGGGGAAATCCGGACCCGGAATATAGTCGATCAGCTGCTCTGAGGTGAGATCGGGGTTGTCGATCATCGCAAGGCAGGCATCGACGACTTCGCCGAGATTGTGGGGCGGAATATTTGTCGCCATGCCGACGGCGATCCCGCCTGCGCCATTGACCAGCATATTGGGGAAGCGCGAGGGCAGAACCGTGGGTTCGCGGTCTTTGCCGTCATAATTGTCTTGAAAATCAACGGTGTCTTTGTCGATGTCGGCCAGCGCGAAGGCGGCGGGCTTGTCCATGCGCACTTCGGTGTAGCGCATGGCGGCGGCGTTGTCGCCATCCATGGAGCCGAAGTTGCCCTGACCATCCAGAAGCGGCAGCGACATGGAGAAATCCTGCGCCATGCGCACGAGCGCATCATAGATCGCAGAGTCGCCATGGGGGTGGTATTTGCCCATGACATCGCCGACGGCGCGGGCCGATTTGCGGTAGGGTTTTTCGTGGGTGTTGCCGGCCTCATACATTGCATAGAGGATGCGGCGGTGCACCGGTTTGAGCCCATCGCGCAGATCGGGAATCGCCCGGCTCACGATCACGCTCATGGCGTAATCGAGATAGGAGGTTTTCATCTCGTCGATGATCGAGATCTGGGGGCCATCATAGACGTAGCGTGCGGGCACGTTTTCGTTATTGGTTTCAGGGGTTTCGGGCGTGTCGCTCACGTGATTATCTCGCCTGTCCTGTGGATCTATATCTTGTTCCTGACCTTATATCAGAGCCATGATATAGGGTGCAATGGGGGCAGGGTTGCTCATTTGGCCCTTGCGGGCGAGCAGGGGGTATCTTGTTGGTATATATAGGTTTTTAATTGCGTTTTGAGCGCCTTGCACGGGTTTGCAGCCCCCCGGGAGGAGCGGCACAATGTGTTAAGGCTGCGCAGGGGGCTGTTAACGACTTTTTTGCGGCCAAAAACCGGGGGGTGATATGCGTGCACAGGGCGTGCACACAGCGTGCACCGGCTCAGAGGCGCAAGTGTTAACGCGCATTCACTTAAGCCAGCGCGCGCAGGTCTTGCGCTTTGGCTGCGCCAAATCGCTCCGCGGGCGTGACAGCCCGCTGAAGCGGCCTGCCACGCCCCTGTGGAGGCAGCCCTGACCGGAGGCGTTTGGGGCATGTCTGGGATTTGGATATTTGCGGCCCTAAGACAGGCGCCCAGGCCAGCGTGCCGCGCGGGCGGCGGGATATGGATATTTAGAGCAATAAGAAAGGGCAGGAATGTCTTTTGACGGCTGGAGCTGCCCGGGGGGTGGTATGGCGGCTGTAAAAAACCCTCCCCGATGATGTGGGGAGGGAGTCTTCAGGGCGCTTGCGGGTGGGAGAAGATCCCGCGGCCCGGTCTGTGTTAGGGGATGATGCGCGAGTATTTCACGCCCTCGAGCGTGGCGCCCACATGCAGGCCCGCCTGGCCAAAGACGACAGCCAGCACGGGGGCGGTTGCGGTTGTGGTTTCGGCGCGGATGTTTTCGCCGCGGTCTTTGAAGACATATTCCACATCGGCGCCGGCGGCCCAGCCGCGCGAGCGGCGGAAGTTCATCAGCGAGTCTTCGGTCATGAAAAACAGAACATGGGCGTATTGCTGGGCGCCGATCTGCAAGCCAAAGCTGCCTTTGGCGGCGGAATAATAATCGACGGTTGCGTCATTGACGCGCAGCGCGCCGCGCCCGTAGCCGCCGCCCACGCCAAAGCCTGCTTCGGTGATCAGCGGCATGATCAGCATACCGACCGATTTTTGGGCCAGGCTGCGCGTGGAGGGGTATTCGGAATAGAGAAAATCGAGGGTCTGATCGACCCGCGCATCAATGGCTGAGCCGCCGTTGGAGCCGATGCCGTTGCCGCAGCCGGCCAAAAGGCTTGCGCCTGCGAGGGCGCCAAATGCGAAAGATCTGCGTGAAAGTGGGGTCATGATGTCACTGCCGTATTGCCTGAGGGGTGCTGGTTTGGCCCAGCTTGGCTCTAGTATACCGCGTTTTGGGTTGGGTGTCACGCGAAACTGGCCGTGCAGGCGGGCAAGGCGGCGCACATAAGCTCGGCAGATGCGCTGGCGGGTGTGGGCCGATGTTGGCCCCGTATGCGCCCGGTTTTGTGCCGGTTTTGCGTTGGCGGGGGCGCGTTAGCCCAGCGCGCGGGCCGCTTGCGGGGCGAAATAGGTGAGAATACCGTCACAGCCCGCGCGCTTGAAGCACATGAGGCTTTCGAGCATGGCCTTGTCGCCGTCGATCCAGCCGTTCTGGGCGGCGGCCATGATCATCGCGTATTCGCCGGAGACCTGATAGGCGTAGGTGGGCGCGCCGTAGGCGTCTTTGACGCGGCGGCAGATGTCGAGATAGGGCATTCCGGGCTTGACCATGACCATGTCGGCCCCTTCGGCCAGATCGCGCGCCACGGTGCGCAGGGCCTCGTCGGAATTGGCGGGATCCATCTGGTAGGTTTTCTTGTCGCCCTTCAGGGCATCGGCTGCGCCGACCGCATCGCGGAAGGGGCCGTAGAAGGCGGAGGCGTATTTGGCGGCGTAAGACAGCAGCAGCACATCCTTGTGGCCCGCAGTTTCAAGCGCGGCTCTGAGCGCGGCGATGCGCCCATCCATCATGTCGCTTGGGCCGATGATATCAACGCCCGCTTCGGCCTGGCTGAGGGCCTGTTTGACGAGGGCCTCCACTGTTTCGTCATTGACGATCTTGCCATCAACCACGAAGCCGTCGTGGCCGGTGTCGGAGTAGGGGTCAAGCGCCACATCTGTCATGATGGCGATGTCTGGCACGGCTTCCTTGATGGCGCGGGTGGCGCGGTTGGAGAGGTTGTCGGGGTTCCAGGCCTCGGCGCAATCGGCGGTGCGGTTGGCGGCGGAAGTATAGGGAAAGAGGCAGATCGCGGGGATGCCGAGGGCATGGGCCTCGCGGGCGGCCTGAACCACCTTGTCCACCGAGCGGCGCACAACACCGGGCATGGAGGGCACGGGCTCTTCCACGCCCTCGCCCTCGCGCACGAAGAGCGGCCAGATCAGATCCTCTGGGGTGAGGGTGTTTTCGGCCACAAGCGCGCGGATACCTGCGCTTTGACGGGTGCGGCGCAGCCGTGTTGCGGGGAAGGAAGCCTGTATCGCGCGCATGGGAAACTCCGAAATTTGTGCTCTATGAAACTGTCACGGAAATTGCGCCACCTCAAGGGTAGGAATTGCCTGCGCTGCGCGCTATGAGAGGCCAAACAATGTGAGGGGCGCGGGCCTTGGACTGGTATTCGACCGTATTTGAGCTGATTGATATGCGCTCGTTTTCAAACCTGTGGTTCTGGATTGCGCTGGCTGTGATGTGGTCGACCGCGTCGCATTGGGTTTTGGGCGTGCCGTGGGATATGGTGCTCAGGGCGCAGCGCAGCCAGGACCAATATGACACCGACCTGCATGACATTGTGCGCATCAACACCAACCGGTTGTTGCATATTGCGCGGGTTTCGGGCCTTTGGCTGGCGGGCTTTGCCTGTTTTTTCCTCACCATGCTGGTGTTGCTGGGCTTTGTGTATGCCTATGAATTTGCGCAGGCGGTGTTTTTGCTGGCCTGCCCCATGTGCTTTGTGGGGGTCAGCTCGCTTTGGGTGGCGCGCACGATTGCAGATCAACAGGCCCAGGGGGCGCGGCTTTATAAGCTCCTTGGGCGGCAGCGGATGATCACCCAGATGATCGGGATGCTGTCGATTTTTGTGACAGCGCTTTGGGGCATGTACCAGAACCTGACCTATAGTGCGCTTTAGAGATGGGGCATCCGGGATGACACAAATCACCGTGAGCGGTGCGCCGGAGGGCTTTGACGCCAAGCTGCTGGCCGCAGAGGCCGAAAAAAGCGGGGCGCTGTTGCACATTGCGCGCGATGACAAGCGCATGGCGGCGATGCAGGCGGCGCTCGGCTTTTTTGCGCCTGCGCTGCCTGTCTTTGCCTTTCCCGCGTGGGACTGTTTGCCGTTTGACCGTGTCTCGCCCAACCCCGATATTTCCGCCAGCCGCATGGCCACGCTGGCGGGGCTGGTGCACAGCCGGCCCAAGCCTTTTGTGCTGCTCACCACGCTGAGTGCGGCGATGCAGTATCTGCCCGCACGCGAGGTGCTGCGCGAGGCGGCGTTCAAGGCGCGGGTGGGCGAGCGGGTGAATGAGGAGGCGTTGCGCAACTTTCTGGTGCGCATGGGCTTTTCGCAAAGCCCGACGGTAACGGAGCCGGGCGATTATGCCATTCGCGGCGGGATCATCGACATTTTTCCGCCCGGGGATGGCGGGCCTGTCAGGCTTGATTTCTTTGGTGATGTGCTGGACGGGGTGCGCCGCTTTGACCCTGTGAGCCAGCGCACCACGGAGACGATGACCGCGGTGGAGCTGGCGCCTGTTTCGGAGGTTTTGCTCGATGAGGCGGCGATTTTGCGCTTCCGGCAGAACTACCGGCTGGAATTTGGCGCCGCCGGAACGGATGATCCGCTCTATGAGGCTGTTTCTGCCGGGCGCAAGCACGCCGGTATGGAGCATTGGCTGCCGTTCTTTCACGCGCGGCTTGAGACGATTTTTGACTACATGCCCGAGGCGTCGCTGAGCCTTGATGAGGGGCTGGAGACCAAGCGTGCGGCGCGGTGGGACAGTATTGTGGACCAATACGAGACCCGCAAGCTGGCGCAGGGCGCGCGCTCCAAGATGGACACGGTCTATAAGCCCGTGCCGGCCGAACAGCTTTACCTAAACGAGGCGGCCTGGAGCGCGGCCATCGCCCCGTTTCGCGCGCTTCGCTTGGTGACGCTGCCCCAGCCCACGGGCGCGGGGGTGATTGACGCGGGCGGGCGGATCGGGCGCAATTTTGCGCCAGAGCGCCAGGCGGAAAGCGCCAATCTTTTCAGTGTTTTGAAAGACCATATTCAAGCGAAGATGGCTGAAAAGCCGGTGCTTCTGGCAAGCTATTCGGAGGGCGCGCGCGAGCGCATCGAAGGCTTGCTGGAAGATGAAGGCCTCAGCGGCGCTGTCACGGTGCGCGACGCCACGCGCATCGGCAAGCGGGGGCTGCATCTGGCGGTCTGGCCGCTGGAGCACGGCTTTGATGCGCCCGATCTCACGGTGATTGCCGAGCAGGATGTGCTGGGCGACAGGCTCATCCGCGCGCCGCGCCGCAAACGGCGCGCCGACAACTTCCTGACCGAGGCGCAGAGCCTTTCGGCGGGAGATTTGATTGTCCACGTCGATCACGGTGTGGGGCGCTATCACGGGCTTGAGGTGGTGACAGCGCTTGGCGCGGCGCATGAGTGTCTCAAGCTGGAATATGCCGAAAAGACAACGCTTTACCTGCCGGTTGAAAACATCGAACTGCTCAGCCGTTATGGCCATGAAGAGGGCCTCTTGGACCGTTTGGGTGGCGGCGCGTGGCAGGCCAAGAAGGCCAAGCTCAAGGCGCGCATTCGCGAGATGGCCGACAAGCTCATCCGCGTGGCCGCCGAGCGCGCGCTGCGCCGTGCGCCCGTGATGGAGCCGATGGCCCACGCCTGGGAGGAGTTTGCCACGCGCTTTCCTTTTCAGGAAACCGACGATCAGCTCGTCGCGATTGAGGACGTGCTCACTGACCTTGGCTCTGGCCAGCCGATGGACCGGCTGATCTGTGGGGATGTGGGCTTTGGCAAAACCGAAGTGGCCATGCGCGCGGCCTTTGTGGCGGCGATGCAGGGGGCGCAGGTGGCCGTGATTGCGCCGACAACGCTGCTCGCGCGTCAGCACTACAAGAGCTTTGCGGAGCGTTTCCGCGGCTTCCCGCTACAGGTGCGCCCGCTGAGCCGCTTTGTCAGCACGAAGGACGCCAAGCTGACCCGCGAAGGGATCAAGGATGGCACGGTGGATATTGTCATCGGCACCCATGCGCTTTTGGCAAAAGACATTCGGTTCAAGGACTTGGGGCTCTTGATCATTGATGAGGAGCAGCATTTTGGCGTGGGGCACAAGGAACGGCTCAAACAGCTGCGCTCGGATGTGCATGTGCTCACGCTCACCGCGACGCCGATCCCTCGAACCTTGCAGCTGAGCCTGTCAGGGGTGCGCGACCTGAGCATCATCGGCACCCCGCCGGTTGATCGGCTCGCCATTCGCACCTATGTGAGCGAGTTTGACGGGGTGACGATCCGCGAGGCCTTGCTACGCGAGCATTATCGCGGCGGGCAGAGCTTTTATGTGGTTCCGCGCGTGTCGGATTTGGCGGAGATCGAGGATTTCCTCAAGACCCATGTGCCGGAGGTGTCTTATGGGATTGCCCATGGGCAGATGGCGGCGGGCGAGCTGGATGACCGTATGAACGCCTTTTATGACGGCAAATATGATGTGCTCTTGGCCACAACGATTGTGGAGAGCGGGCTGGATATTCCGACAGCGAACACGATGGTCATTCACCGCGCCGATATGTTTGGCCTCGCACAGCTCTACCAGATACGCGGTCGCGTGGGCCGCTCCAAGACGCGGGCCTATGCCTACCTCACCACCAAGCCGCGCAAGCCTCTGACCGCAACAGCCGAGAAGCGGCTGCGCGTGTTGGGCAGCCTGGATACTTTGGGTGCAGGCTTCACTTTGGCCAGTCAGGATCTGGACATTCGCGGCGCGGGGAATTTGCTGGGCGAGGAGCAGTCCGGCCAGATGCGCGATGTGGGCTATGAGCTGTATCAGCAGATGCTGGAGGAGGCGATTGCCAAAATCCGGGCGGGCGAGGCCGAGGGGATTGTGGAAGATGGCGAGTGGTCTCCGCAGATTAACCTTGGGGTGCCGGTTCTGATCCCGGAGGCCTATGTGCCGGATCTGGATGTGCGGCTTGGGCTCTATCGCCGCCTGAGCAGCCTGCAGGGCAAGGTGGAGCTGGAGGGTTTTGCCGCCGAGCTGATTGACCGCTTCGGGACATTGCCGCGCGAGGTGAACACGCTTTTGCTGGTCGTGCGGATCAAGGCGATGTGCAAAAAGGCCGGGATTGCCAAGCTCGATGGCGGACCCAAGGGCGCAACGGTGCAATTTTACAATGACAAATTCGCCTCGCCTGCGGGGCTCGTGGAGTTCATCCGCGACCAGAAAGGGCTGGCAAAGGTGCGCGACAACAAGATCGTGGTGCGCCGTGACTGGAAGAGCGACGGCGACAAGATCAAGGGCGCCTTCGCGATTGCGCGGGATCTGGCGCAGAAAGTGGCCGATGAAAAGAAGGCCAGAAAGGCAAAGGCGCATGCTTGAGAGCGGTTATCACGATGTGCCTGAGGGGCATACGGCCTCGGTTGTGACCTATCTTGAGATGCATGGCTTGCCTGCGCTGCGCGCTGTGCCGGAGGTTGAGCTCACGCTGGAGCGTGTCACAGCGCCTGATCTCGCCCGCTACCGCGCGCTGTTTCGCGCTGTGGGGGGCGATTATCTCTGGGATGCGCGGCTGCAACTGGACGACGCTGCGCTTAAAGCGATCCTGACAGATGCGCAGGTGCATCTGTACATTGCACGCAAAGGCGCGGCCGATGCGGGGCTGTTGGAGCTTGATTTTCGCGCAGCGGGGCAGTGCGAGCTGGCCTATTTCGGCCTTGCGCCGGACTATGTCGGCGGCGGTGCGGGGCGCTGGCTGATGACCCATGCGCTCACAAAGGCCTGGGCGCAAAACATTACGCGCCTGTTTGTGCACACCTGCACGCTTGATCACCCGAATGCGCTGGCCTTTTACATCCGCTCAGGCTTCAGGCCTTACAAGCGTTGCGTTGAAATCTCTCCCGATCCGCGCCCCACAGGCCGCTTGCCCGAAAGCGCCGCGCCCCAAATCCCGCGCCTATAGCCCTTTCTTATTGCCACAAATATCCCAGGGCCTGACTCCACGCAGCAAGTGCCCTCTGTCAGGTTCGCGTTCGCGTTGCGAACTGCTTAGGTCTGGGGGACAGCGTCCCCCAGCGGGTCGGATTTGCGTAGCAAATTCGAACGATCAGAGCTTCCCCCGCGCCTCAAACCATGCGGCGGCTTTGGGCTTCAGCCAGTCCCAGAGCCAGGGTGCGCCGCGTTTGATCTGGGTGCCGACGCGCGCCTCAAACTGGTCATAGCGCGTGCCATAATCGGCCCAGGAGCCGCCATCGGCGGCGAGGTTCTGGTTGGGGGGCTGGAAGCGGTCAAGCGATTTGGCAAAGCGCGCGTCGGGCGTTTCTGCGGCTTCGAATTCTTCCCAGAGCGCGCGGAATTCTGCGCCCTGATCCGGCGGCAGAAGGCCGAAGAGGCGCTCGGCCGCGGCCTGTTCGGCGGCGGCCATGTCGGCGGGGTCGTGATCGCCAAAGATCGGCGCGTCCCCTGCGTCGATCTCGACAATATCATGCAGAAGCAGCATACGGATCACACGGTCCACGCGCACGCCAGACGGGGCATCGGCGCCCAGAACCAGCGCAAAGAGCGCAATGTGCCAGGAGTGCTCGCCGGAATTCTCGTAGCGGCTGCCATCGGCGAGTTTGGTGGCGCGGGTAATTTGCTTGAGCTTGTCGGCCTCCATCAGGAAGGCCATCTGGGCAGTCAGGCGCGCGCTCATTCCTGCGGCTTCTGGGCGTCCAGCAGCGCCTGCGCTTTTTTGTGCAAAAACGCCCGCGCGGCCTTGCCTGCCATGCGCACGCGCACCTCTGTCAGGTAGGCTTCTTCGAGGGTTTGCGAGGATTTCCCCAAGAGGTCGGCCACTTCAAAGTGCAAGCGATCGTCGCCTGATTTTTCCATGATCTTGAGGGTGTCATCCGCCAGTCTTGAGGCGGTTTCCTGCATCGTGGACATCAGCGAGAGTTCTCCGTGAGCCGGCGTTTGACGTAGCCTTGCACGCTGTCCACCATCGTGTCCATGTGGTCTTTTTCAAAGAAATGGCCGGCGCCGTCGACCTCTTCATGGGTGACAGTGATGCCTTTTTGTTCATGCAGCTTGCTCACCAGCGTGCGCGTGTCCGCAGGCGGCGCGACACGGTCTGAGGTGCCGTTGATCACGAGACCCGAGGAGGGGCAGGGCGCAAGGAAGGAGAAGTCATACATATTCGCGGGCGGGCTGACCGAGATGAAGCCGGTGATCTCAGGGCGGCGCATGAGCAGCTGCATCCCGATCCAGGCGCCAAAAGAGAAGCCCGCGACCCAGCAGTGCTTGGAATTGTTGTTCATGGATTGCAGATAATCCAGTGCCGAGGCCGCATCAGAGAGCTCGCCCACGCCCTGATCATATTCACCTTGAGATCGGCCCACGCCGCGAAAGTTAAACCGCAAGACGGTGAAGCCCATGTTGTAAAAGGCATAATGCAGGTTGTAGACCACCTTGTTGTTCATCGTCCCGCCGAATTGCGGATGCGGATGCAGCACGATGGCGATGGGCGCGTCACGCTCTGGCTGGGGGTGGTAGCGGCCTTCAAGACGGCCTTCTGGACCAGGAAAGATTACCTCGGGCATGTCGTGTCTTCTCTTCCTTGAAAATGCGCGCGGCTAATCTTGACGAAATCCGTCGAGCATATTAGAACTATTCTAAATCTAGACGGGATGCCTAGTGTTGATAGCGAGATAGTCTGTGATGCAGGCGAGGTCAACAAGCGGCTTTAAGGCAAAGGCGAAAGAGGGGATAAAGTGAAGCTCAGCACCAAGGGCAGATATGCGATGGTCGCGCTGGCGGATATTGCGCTTCAGGGCGAGGGTGCTTTGGTGACGCTTGGAGATATTTCCAAGCGCCAGGACATCTCTTTGCCTTATCTGGAGCAGCTCTTTGTGAAACTGCGCCGTGCACAGCTTGTGGCATCGGTGCGCGGGCCGGGGGGCGGCTACAAGCTGGCGCGCAGCCCTGGCGACATTCGGGTTGTGGATGTGCTGGCGGCGGTGGACGAGACGGTGGACGCGCTGCAAAAGGGCGCGGGCGCAAGCGGTGCGGCGTCTGGCAGCCGGGCGCAATCGATGACCAACCGGCTCTGGGAGGGTTTGAGCGCGCATGTTTATGTCTATCTGCACGCCGCGCGGCTCTCGGATGTGATCAAGAACGAGCTCGCACCTTGCCCGGCTGTGCCGTCACTTTTTGCCGTGGTGGATGAGGCATGAGCTTTTCTGAGCATATGGCCTCGCCTGCGGCGAGACAGGTTTTGCGCCGCGCTGCGCGCGTCGCGGTGCTGGGGGCCAGCCCCCAGACACGGGGCAAACTGGGGGCCAGCCCCCAGACGCAGGGGAAACTGGGGGCCAGCCCCCAGACCCCCGGGATATTTGTGGCAATAAAAAAGGGCTTGGGGTTTGTGACTGCGGGGCAGGGTCTGTGAGCCGGGTTTATCTCGATCATAATGCGACCACGCCTTTGCGGGCTGAGGCGCGCGCGGCGATGGCTGAGGCCGAGGATATGGTTGGCAACCCCTCGTCTGTTCATGCCGAGGGGCGGCGGGCGAAGGCGTTTCTGGAGGGCTGTCGCGCGCGGCTTGCCGAAGCTTTGGGCGCGTCTGGCGCGGAGATTGTCTTTACCGGCTCGGCCACCGAGGCGGCGGCGATGGCCTTGGCGGGGCGCGGGGTGGTTTGCAGCGGTGTTGAGCATGACGCGGTGGCGAGCTGGTGTGATGTGGCGCTCACGGCAAACGCCGGGGGGCAGGTTTTTGTGCCCGAGCCGGGCTTTGCCACATTGCAGCTGGCCAATTCGGAGACCGGTGTGATGCAGGATGTGCCCGAGGGGCTTTGGATGAGTGATTTCACCCAGGGCTTTGGTAAGGTGGCGGTGGATTTTCTGCGCTCCGGGCCGCTGATGGCGATTGTTTCGGCGCATAAGCTGGGCGGGCCGAAGGGTGTGGGCGCGCTTGTGATGCGGCGCGGGATTGATCTGGATCCGGTGCTCAAGGGCGGCGGGCAGGAGATGGGCCGCCGCGCGGGCACGGAGAACCTGATTGGCATAGCCGGATTTGCGGCGGCGGCCGAGGCGGCGGCGCAGGATGTGATCCGGGGCCGGTGGGACGCAGTAGAAGAGACACGGGATTTGTTGGAGGCGGCCCTTGTGGCTGGGCCTAAACCACCTATTTTGGTCGGGAAAGGGGGGCGGCGCTTGCCCAACACCTCCTGTTTTGTCAGCCCCGGCTGGAAGGGGGAGACCCAGGTTATGCAGATGGACCTGGCAGGATTTGCGATTTCGGCGGGCTCGGCTTGCTCGAGCGGCAAGGTGAAGGTGAGCCCTGTGCTGAGGGCGATGGGCTTTGAGGAGGCTGAGGCGGGCTGCGGTGTGCGCGTGAGCCTCGGGCTTGAGACGACAGCGGAAGATGTGCTGCGCTTTGCCGAAGTCTGGACGGCGCGGGCCAAGAAGAGACAGGACAAGGCCGCCTGAGGGCGGTGTGAGCGAACAGGATGAAAAAGGAATTTGCCATGAGTGACGTGATTGTCAAAGACGGTGTCGAGGAAGAAACAGTTGAGGCTGTGCGCTCGCTTGGCGAAAAGTATAAATACGGTTGGGAAACCGAGATCGAGATGGACTATGCGCCGCTCGGACTTGACGAGGATATCGTGCGGCTGATTTCGGCCAAGAACGAGGAGCCCCAGTGGATGACCGACTGGCGGCTGGATGCTTATGCTCGCTGGAAAGAGCAGAAAGAGCCAGACTGGGCGATGGTGGATTACCCCGAGATCGACTTTCAGGACCAGTATTATTACGCGCGCCCCAAGAGTATGGAAGTGAAGCCAAAATCTCTGGACGAGGTCGACCCGAAGCTTCTGGCGACCTATGCCAAGCTTGGGATCCCGCTTAAGGAGCAGATGCTTCTGGCCGGTGTGGAGGGCGCGGAAGAGCTCACCGATGCGCCCCGCAAGGTTGCGGTGGACGCGGTGTTTGATTCTGTTTCGGTTGGCACGACCTTTCAAAAGGAGCTCAAAGAGGCGGGTGTGATTTTT
This sequence comes from uncultured Lentibacter sp., assembly GCF_937123735.1. GTDB lineage: Bacteria > Pseudomonadota > Alphaproteobacteria > Rhodobacterales > Rhodobacteraceae > Lentibacter. The sequence goes on along the minus strand of NZ_CAKZKL010000039.1, from coordinate 8,930 downwards.
TGCTCGATTTCTGAAGCCATCCGCGAGCATCCGGAGCTTGTGAAGAAATATCTCGGCTCGGTTGTGCCGGTGACGGACAATTATTATGCGACGCTCAATTCGGCGGTCTTCTCGGACGGTTCGTTTGTTTATGTGCCCCCCGGCGTGCGCTGCCCGATGGAGCTATCGACCTATTTCCGCATCAATGCGGAGAACACCGGGCAGTTTGAGCGCACGCTCATTATTGCCGATAAGGGCAGCTATGTGAGCTATCTTGAGGGCTGCACCGCGCCGCAGCGTGACACGAGCCAGCTTCATGCGGCTGTTGTCGAGATTATCATCGAGGAAGATGCCGAGGTGAAGTATTCGACGGTGCAGAACTGGTATCCGGGCGACGAGACCGGCAAGGGCGGGATTTACAACTTTGTGACCAAGCGCGCCGATTGCCGGGGCGACCGGGCCAAGGTGATGTGGACCCAAGTGGAGACCGGCTCGGCGGTGACGTGGAAATATCCGAGCTGCATTTTGCGCGGCGATGACAGCCAGGGCGAATTTTACTCGATTGCCATCACCAACAACCACCAGCAGGCCGACACCGGCACCAAGATGATCCACCTTGGCAAAAACACCAAGAGCCGGATCGTCTCAAAGGGGATCAGCGCGGGGGTGGCGCAGAACACTTATCGTGGGCTGGTGTCCATGCACCCCAAGGCGAAGAACTCGCGCAACTACACCCAATGCGACAGCCTGCTGATCGGCGACAAATGTGGTGCCCATACGGTGCCGTATATTGAAGTGAAGAACAATTCGAGCCGGGTGGAGCATGAGGCGACGACCTCCAAGGTGGATGACGAGCAGATGTTTTACTGCCGCCAGCGCGGCATTGGCGAGGAAGAGGCCGTGGCGCTGATCGTCAATGGTTTTGCCAAGGAAGTGCTGCAAGCCTTGCCGATGGAGTTTGCCATGGAAGCCCAGCAGCTCGTGGCAATCAGCCTGGAAGGCTCGGTTGGCTGATGCGCCTGCGCGCCCCCACATATGGCCCAGATGCGCCAGAAGCCCTGCGCAAAAACGCGCGGCTTTTGCCGTATTTATGCCCGACTGGCCCGTTAACCTTTATGGCAGGTCATGAAGTGAGGGGCGCCAATGCTCAACAGGAATCTGGATGCGTTTCAGGCGCGGATCGGGCGGATCGCCCGCGAAGAGGGGGCCGCACGCCAGCTGATTGCGGGCGAGGGCGCGGTCAACGAAACACGGATCAGCGCCGCCCAGATCAAGCGCGCCCGCGCCGCTCAAAGCGCGGTCCAGTCTGGCAGACAGGCCGGGCTGGCCGGATGGTGTGTGCATTTTGTGCTGCGCCCAGCCGCGGGCTTGGCTCTGGGCGGTTTGGCGCTTCTGTTAGGGCGGCTGGCCAGCCATCATCTTGTGGCGCCTTATTTTGCGGCGCTGTCCAGCCTGTCGGGCTGGGATGGGGCGTTTTTGCGCCATGGGGCCGATCTGGTGTTGGGGGCAGGCTTTGCGCTGTGCCTTCTGCTACTGGTGCGCCGAAAGCTGCGGCTGGTCTGGCTGGCGGCGGGCTTTGCGCTGATGTTTGTGGGCGAGGCCAGAGTGGCTCAACAGGTGCCCGCGCTGTGGCAGCAGATGTTTTCGCCCGCCTATCTGGTGCAAAAACAGAGCGAAGAGGCCGCTCTTCACAGCCGCTTGCGCGGGTTGCGCAGCCTGATGCAAAGCCGCCTCTGACCCGAACGGCAACACCTTTACCCGGTTTGAACCTGCACGGCTGGTCTGTGCGGGGCTCCTTTGATATGTGCCACGCAGCCCTTGGCAGGGCGCGTGCCGATGACCTTTTTGCGAGAGAGTGCGCCCCATGAAAGAGACCATTTCAAGCTTTATCGAAACCAACAAAGCCCTTGTGGTGCCGGTTGTGGCGGGGGCTGCTCTTGGGCTTGTGCTCAACTGGCTTGATGTGCCTGCCTGGATTGTGGGAGCTGTGGTGGCGGCAGTTGTGGCGCGTGGCTCTGACAAGTTGATGGCGCTTTATGAGAGCCATGTTGCGCCGCGCTTGGGCCGGAACGGGGGCCACTGACGATGGCAGCTGCGCCACTCAAGCTTTATTGGTGGGATGCCAAACCCAATTTTGGCGATGTGCTGAGCCGGATTGTGACGGGCTATGCCAGCGGGCGCGCTGTTGTCCATGCGCAGCCGCGCGACGCCGAGCTGTTTGCGGTTGGCTCCATTTTGCAATTTGCCAAGCGGGTTTGGGGCAAGGACACGCGCCCGGCGCATCGGCCTGTTATTTGGGGCACGGGCATGATGGGTGCTTTGCGCAATGATTTTGTTGCACATGTGGACATTGCCATGTTGCGCGGGCCGATCAGCGCCGCCTTGCTGGGGGTGAAGACCGAGAGCTTTGCAGACCCGGGAGTGTTGACGGCAGAGGCGCTTGGAGAGCGCCCTGTGCGCGAGGACAAGGTCGGGTTGGTTTTGCACCATGCCCAGTTGGGGGATCCGCGGGTGACGGCGCTGTTACAGGCGCAGCCGGCGCTGCATTATATTGATGTGCAGCAAAGCCCTGAGCAGGTGTGCCGCGAGATCGGGCGCTGTGCGCATGTGATCTCTTCAAGTTTGCACGGGCTGATTGTGGCAGACAGCTACGGGGTTCCCAACACATGGCTCGACCCGATGCAGCACGGGCGGCTTAAGTATTACGACTATGCCGCAGGGGTTGGGCGGGTGATGCCACTGCCCCTGCGCCATGAGGACATCGCTGCGGCATTGCCCGGGCTGGCGACGGGTGATCTGCCCTATGCCAGCGCGGTTGCCGAGGCAAAAGAGAGACTGATCAGAGATTTTCCAGCCCATTTGAAGGCTGGGGCGACACATTAAGGAAAGGCGCGACTATGTTGGAAATCAGAGACCTGCGGGTGAAACTGGAAGAAGAAGACAAGCAAATCCTCAAGGGGGTGAACCTGACGGTGGAAGCCGGGAAGGTGCATGCGATCATGGGGCCGAACGGCTCTGGCAAATCGACGCTGTCTTATGTGCTTTCGGGCAAAGAGGGCTATGAAGTGACTGGCGGCAGTGCCACACTGGACGGGGATGACCTGTTGGAGCTGGAACCAGAGGAGCGCGCGGCGCTCGGGCTGTTTCTGGCGTTTCAATACCCTGTGGAAATTCCCGGGGTGGGCAACATGACCTTCCTGCGCACCGCTGTGAACGCGCAGCGCAAGGCGCGTGGTGAGGAGGAAATGTCCTCGACCGAGTTTCTGAAAGTGATCCGCGCCAAGGCCAAGGAGCTCAAGATTGATGCTGAGATGCTCAAGCGCCCGGTGAATGTGGGCTTCTCCGGCGGCGAGAAGAAGCGCAACGAGATTTTGCAGATGGCCATGCTGGAGCCGCGCATGTGTGTGCTCGACGAGACTGACTCGGGCCTTGATGTGGACGCGATGAAGCTTGTGGCCGATGGCGTGAACGCGCTGCGCAACGAGGGCCGCGGCTTTCTTGTGATCACCCATTATCAGCGTCTGCTCGACCATATCAAACCCGATGTGGTGCATATCATGGCGGATGGCCGGATTGTGAAATCAGGCGGCCCCGAGCTGGCGCTTGAGGTGGAAAACAACGGCTATGCAGATATTCTGGCCGAGGTGGCATGATGACGGCAATTCTGAAATCCAAGCAGGCGGCGGCGGCCACGCGGCTGGACGCCATGAGCGCGCCTAAGAGTGCCAATTGGGCCACGCCCGCCCGTGCGGCGGCTTTGGCGCGGGTCGAGCGGATGGGTCTGCCGTCGCGGCGCGATGAATATTGGAAATTCACCCGCCCCGACACGCTCACGCAGGCAGACGCGCCGCACGCGGCGGTGTTTGTGCATGATGAGGCGCCGGTGTTTGACAGCTTTGATCGGCTCAAGATTGTCTTTGTGGACGGTGTCTTTGATGCTGCCGCCTCTGACGATCTGGCGCTGGAGAGTGTGGAAATTTCGCGCCTTGCGGATGCGGCGGATATTTCCTGGGCTGGAGACATTTACGGCAAGCTCGAAGAGCGCGGGCAAGACCCTGTGGAACGGCCTTTGGCGGCGCTCAACACGGCTTTTGCAAGCGATGGTGTGCTGATCCGTGTGACAAAAACGCCGAGCAAGCCGGTGAGCCTGATCTATCGCCACGAGAGTGACAGCTCGGATGCCACCTTGCATCATGTGGTGAAAGTGGAGGCGGGGGCCTCGCTCACGCTTTTGGAAAACGGGCCGGCGGCGGCGCGGTTTAACAAATGCCTTGAGGCGCGTGTGGCCGATGGCGCGGAGCTGCATCATGTGCGTGCGCAGGGCCGCGACCACGAGCGCCGCGCGGTGACGCATATGTTTGTTGAGCTGGGGCGCGAAAGCGTGTTCAAGAGCTTCACGCTTACAGTCAATGGCCGTCTGACGCGCAATGAGTGCATCATCGAGTTCACCGGCGACAATGCCACGGCCCATGTGGCCGGAGCGGCGCTTGGCGATGGCGATTTTGTGCATGATGACACGGTGTTCATCACCCATGACGCAGTGAATTGCGAGAGCCGTCAGGTCTTCAAGAAGGTGCTGCGCAACGGGGCGACGGGCGTTTTTCAGGGCAAGATCCTTGTGAAGCCTGACGCACAAAAGACCGACGGCTACCAAAAGTCACAGTCTCTTTTGCTGGATGGCGACAGCCAGTTTCTGGCCAAGCCCGAGCTTGAGATTTACGCCGATGATGTGGCTTGTTCGCATGGCTCCACCACCGGGGCGATTGACGAAGATGCGCTCTTTTATCTGCGGGCGCGCGGCGTTCCGCAGGATGTGGCGACCGACCTTATGACGCTGGCGTTTTTGGCGGAAGCCGTTGAAGAGGTGGAAGACGCAGCATTGGCTGACGAGATCACGGGGCGGCTTGAGGGCTGGCTTGTGCGGCACCGTGACTGATCCATGTCGGTTGTGATGGACATTGTGGCGACCTATCGCGGCCCGGCGCGGGTGTTGCGCCGGTTTGCCGCGGCGGGCCAGCGCGAGGATCGTGCGGTGGCCATTCTCATGGCGGGCTGTGCGGTGGTTTTTGTCAGCACATGGCCCGCGCTTTCGCGGCAGGCGCATTTGTCGGGGCAAGATGTGAGCATGTTGCTTGGCGGCGCGCTGTTTTCATGGCTCTTCATCATGCCGCTTGTCCTTTATGTGCTGGCCAGTCTGGCCTTTGGGCTGGGGCGGGCACTTGGCTTAAAGGGCAAGGCCTGGGCCTTTCGCATCGCGCTTTTCTGGGCGCTTTTGGCGGCCTCGCCCTTGATGCTCTTGCATGGGCTGGTCACCGGATTTCTGGGCGATGGGCCACCGCGAATGATCGTTGGGGCGCTTTGGCTCGTAGTCTTTTTATGGTTTTGGCTGAGTGGCAGCCGCGCGGCGGCAAAGGAAAGTGCAACGCATGGACATTAGAGAGCTTGTGAAAGCCACGCTCCTACAGCCGGTTGCGGCGGCGCAAACGGTGATGGCGCTTAACCTTTCGCGCGATGTGCTTTGGTTGGCGTTGTTGCTGGCGGCGGTGCTCAATGCGCTCTTGTTTTCGCTGGGGTTTCAAGCGCAACCACCGCAAGGGTTTGAGGGGTTGAGCGCTGAAGAGACGGCGCAAATCACCTTCATGATCAGCTATTTCAGCAGCCCTCTGCGGGTGGCTGTGACGGTGGCCTTGGCTTTGGTGATGTCAGTTTTTGCCTTTCTTGCCGGCGGGCGGATGCTTGGCGGGCAGGGCCGTCTTGAGGGGGTTCTGGCTGTGCTGACCTGGTGGCAGTTTGTCGGGCTGGCGATGAGCCTGGCCATTTTGGGGCTGGGCTTTGTCTCGTTGGCCTTGGCGCAGCTGCTCTCGTTTTTGGGCAACATCTGGCTACTGTATGCGCTCATCGGGTTGCTGAGCGGCGCGCATCACTTTGAGAGCCTGATCAAGGGCATTGGCACGGTGGCGTTGTCGCTGTTGCTGATGGCTGTGGGGCTTTTGTTTCTTCTCACCCTTATCGGGCTGATCATGCCCTCGGGAGTCGCTCATGTATGATGTTTCCAAGATCCGTGCCGATTTTCCCATTTTGAGCCGCCAGATCAACGGCAAACCGCTTGTCTATCTGGACAATGGCGCCTCGGCGCAGAAACCTCAGGCGGTGATTGATGCGGTGCACCGCGGCTATGCGCAGGAATATGCCAATGTGCACCGCGGCTTGCACACGCTGAGCAATATTTCGACCGAGCGCTACGAAGCTGTGCGTGCGATTGTGGCGCGCTTTCTGGGCGCGGGCTCAGAGGAGGAGATTATCCTCAATTCGGGCACAACCGAGGGGATAAACATGGTCTCTTATGCCTGGGCCGCGCCACGGCTTGAGGCGGGTGATGAGATTGTTCTGTCGCTGATGGAGCATCATGCCAATATCGTCCCCTGGCATTTCCTGCGCGAGCGGCAGGGGGTTCAGCTCAAGTGGGTTGATGTGGAGCCCACCGGCGCGCTGGATGCCGAGAAGGTTATCGCGGCCATTGGCCCCAAGACCAAGCTTGTGGCCATCACCCAGCTCTCCAATGTGCTGGGCACCCATGTGGATGTGACACGTATTTGCGCGGCGGCGCGCGAGAAGGGTGTCGCTGTGCTGGTGGATGGCTCGCAAGGGGCTGTGCATGCGCCGGTGAATGTGGCCGAGATGGGCTGTGATTTTTACGCCATCACGGGGCATAAGCTTTATGGCCCTTCCGGCTCTGGCGCGATTTATGTCAAGCGCGAGCGGATGGAAGAGATGCGCCCCTTTATGGGCGGGGGCGATATGATCCGCGATGTGACCAAGGAAGCTGTCTCCTATACCAGCGGCCCGATGCGCTTTGAAGCGGGCACGCCCGGGATTGTGCAGACCATTGGGCTGGGTGTGGCGTTGGAGTATCTTATGGAGCTGGGCATGGAGAATGTGGCCGCCCATGAGGCCGGTTTGGCCGCCTATGCGCGCACGCGGCTTGGTGGGTTGAACTGGCTGGAGCTGCAAGGCACAACGCCTGACAAGGCCGCGATCTTTAGTTTTACCATGCAAGGCGCGGCCCATGCGCATGATATTTCGACCATTCTGGACAAGAAGGGCGTTGCCGTGCGGGCTGGCCAGCATTGTGCGCAACCTTTGATGGAGCATCTGGGCCTGAGCGCCACCTGCCGCGCGAGCTTTGGGCTTTATAACACGCGCGAGGAAGTGGATGTGCTGGTCGAGGCTTTGGAGCTGGCGCATAATTTGCTGGGGTGATCGGGCGCTGTCACCGCGCCGTGCGGCGCTTGTTATTGGGCGCGCAGGCCCATGAGGCGGTCGATCGGTGCAAAATCATCTGTCAGGATCAGGCTGTCGGCGCGCATGATCTGCGCAACCATCCTGTCTGAGAGGGCGGCAAAGCGCGTTGGGTCAGGGGTGCCTGTGGTGAAGCTGTCAGAGCGGGTGCGGCTTTGACCGGCAGCGATAACAAACACCATCCGCGCGCCCGCGTCTGGCTGGCGCGCCTCTGTCCAGACTTCCAGCTCCTCAAAGACCGTCGCCAATGTGCGCAGCACCGCGCCGAGCGTTTGCAGGCGGTCTTCATGGTCGATGACATTCATCAGAAAGCTGCCCTGGGGGGTTAGGCGGCTGCGCACGAGCTGGAAAAACTCCTGTGTGATCAGGTGTTGGGGCACGGCGATATCCGCGAAAGCGTCTCCGATGATCATATCATAGCGCGCCGCACGGCGGGCGAGGGCGCTGCGGGCGTCTTCGTGCAGCACCGTGGCGCTGGTGGGATCAAACCAGAACCGTTGCACCGCAAGCTCGGTGACTGCCGGGTCTATCTCGGCCACGGTGATCGGGCCTGTGCCGCGTGTGGCCATGGCGCGAGGCAGTGAGTAGCTGCCGCCGCCGATGAAGAAGCTGCTGAAATCAGGGCGGGGCGCACGCAGCCGAGCGAGGCTGTCCAGCATGGCGGCATGATCGGTGAACATCAAAAGCGGGCTGGCCCGGGCGCTGGTGCCATGCACGAGGTGGTCGAGAACCATCATATGCACCGGGGCCTCAGGATCGTCTGAAAGCACGATGGTGCGGATGCAGAAGTGGTCTGATTCCCGATCGCAGGGGCTGGGCGCGGCCAGCGCATAGCCCGCAAGCACCAGCGACAGCAGGCTGGCCGCAAGCGCCGTGCGCGGCAGCCGCCCCGCGAGGCTGAAACACAGCACCGCCATCGCAACGTAAACCGCCGCCACCAGCGCCAGCGTGAGCGTGGAGCCGAGATAGGAAATGAAGACAAACCCGGCCAGCAGCGTGCCCAAAATGGCCCCCAGCGCCCCGGCGGCAAAAAGCGCCCCAAGCGCGCGCCCGGACTGAACGGACGTTTGCGCCCCGATCTGTGCGAGCACCGGCGCTGGCACCCCGGCAAAGAGAGAGGGCAGAAAAAACGCCCCCGTGCAAAGCGCGACAATCGCCCAGAGCGGATGCGCGACCGCAGCAAGGAGCGGCCCCGCAATACCATGCAACACGCTGACGGCGAGCGCAGTTGTGAGGGCCGCCCCGAGCAGCACCCAACCGGTCTGGCGCAGCGCCTGCGCCTGAGGCTTGCTAGCAAGCAGCCCGCCCCACCAGTGCCCAGCAGAAAACCCCGCCAGCACGACGGCAATCACGGCCGTCCAAGTGTAAAGCGACATGCCGACATAGGGCGCAAGCATTCGCCCTGCCACGATCTCCACCACCAAAGACGCAGCCGAAACCACGGTTTGCACCAGCACGAGACTCCAAAGGGGCGGGTTAGAAACTGTCATACCCGCATTTTTGCGCGTCTGCGGGCTTTGTCCAGCGATATTCGTGATTGCGAGCCTGCGCGGGGGGGGCTATAGAACCCGCAGTGCACCCGTAGCTCAGCTGGATAGAGCGCTGCCCTCCGAAGGCAGAGGCCAGAGGTTCGAATCCTCTCGGGTGCGCCA
>NZ_CAKZKL010000038.1 GCF_937123735.1 uncultured Lentibacter sp. | reverse complement strand
TTTCAAGAGGGTGAGCAGAGAGTCGTTCATGTGACGCGCGCAGCCCCCTCTGACAGGGCTTCCAGTTTGGCATAGGCAATCGCAGGATCGACCGCGCCAAAGCCGGCAAAGGTTCCAAAGCCGCAGTCAGAGCCGGCAATAACCCGCTCCTGACCGACGATATCGACAAAGCGGCGGATGCGCTCGGCCACAAGTTCGGGGTGTTCGACAAAGTTTGTGGTGGTATCGACCACACCGGGGACAAGCACCTTATCGTCAGGGATATCGGCCTTGCGGTCGCGGAAGACCGCCCATTCGTGGCCATGGCGCGGGTTGGAGGTTTCAAACAGCACATAGCGCGCATCGGTGCTCATGAGCGTGTCAAACATCTTGCTCATGGGGATGTCGCAGCAGTGCGGGCCTTCGTAGTTGCCCCAGCAGATGTGCACGCGCACCTTCTCGGCAGGCACATTTTGCAACGCATGATTCAGGGCCTCGACATGGCTAGCGGCAACCTTGATGAACTCTTCATCCGTCAGCTCGGTGAAAAGCATATGGCGGCTGAGCGCCAGATCGGGGCAGTCGAGCTGCAAGTCGAGGCCAGCGGCGACGATGGTTTCGTATTCATCCTTCATCGCATCGGCCAGCGCGGCGAGATAGGCCTCGCGGGATTTATAGTGATCGTTCTGCAAAAAGAGCGAGATCACACCCGGCGAGGCGGCATTCATGAAGCCGCCTGCGATACCGTGATGGGCCATTGCGCCTTTGAGATTGGCGATGTCCTTTTCCAGCTCGCCTTGCCCCTTTGACTTTACCTCGCCCACACACATGGGGCGCGCGTATTGTGGCGTGCCGCCATCGTTGGCGAGGCGCTCAAGGAAGCTTGGAAACATCTTCAAATCCGCAGGCGCGTTGCGCGGGCTGTCGCCGTCAAAGCCTGTGTAGCGGTCTTTGACATAGGTGGCGTAGCTGATTTTGGAGGTTTCGCCATCAGATACAATATCGACGCCTGCGGCCTTTTGCTTGGCCACGGTTTCGCGCACTGCGGCGGTCATGGCGGCGTCAAAGGCGGCTTGGTCATAGGCCTCGCCACGCTCACGCGCAAAGATGAAATCCACCACCTCCTGCGTGCGGGGCAGAGAGCCGACATGGGTTGTCTTGATCGTCATGGCCTGTCCTTTCAGTCTTTGCGCGCTGCTGTGGCGTTTAGCCCTGCCAGGTCTTGCCGGCGGGGTCGTCAGTGGCGACGATGTGATAAAGCGCGGCGTCGCCTGTCATAGAGGGCACGGCAGAGTGTGCGAGATTTTCGGGCACGGACATGGTATCGCCCGGAGCGAGAGTTGCCTGGCCGCCGTCCCACTCCACGCGCCAGTGGCCCGTGACGGGCATGAGCACCGAGGGGCGCGTGTGAGAATGCTTGGCCGCTGTGGCGCTGCCACGGGTGATGAAATCAACCTCAAAGCCGGGTCTATCGCGCAAAAGGCCCTTTTCGCCAATGACTTTGCAGGGCTGACGGTCGGCCAGCGCGACCATGTCCCAGTAGCGCGCCACATGGTTGGGCAACACCTCGGCCGTGGTCGGCTCGGGGCGTTTGGCCAGCTCTTCGGGCGACATCACGGGCATGGGTTTGACCCCTTCGGGCAGCTTTTGCTGGCGTTTGGTGTCATAGAGCTTGCCGTTTTCGCCAAGGATGAGGCCGTGGTCGGCTGCGTTCTCAATTACCTGCGGTGCCCACATGACACCGCCGCCAGCATCATCACCGCCAAGAATGGCCATGATCATACCGTAATCGTCACCGATGTTTTCAAAGCCACGGAAGATACCTGTGGGGATGTTGAAGATATCGCCCTTTTCAAGCGTCACTTCACCCGCATCTCCCCAGCGCCCCCAGAAGAAGCGCCACTTTCCAGACAACACAAAGAAAGCCTCTGCGGTGTGATGATCGTGGAGCGAGTTTGTCACCCGCGGCGGCTGGCCTGCGGCACCGATGTTGAAGCCGTGCGGGATGCTGATGTGGACATGTTGGTCGGGGCTTTCAGACACGCCGCCACCGATGATTGTGAAGTTTTCTTTCTGATCAGAGCCCGGCGTGTGGGCGTCGATGAAGGCGGTTTTGCAAGGCTGCAAGTCGCCATAGCGAACGATGCGGGCTTCCATCTCTTGGGGTGTCATTGTGGTGTCCTACTCTTTCAAAATGTCTCGTTTGGTCTGTCTGCACAAGGCTGCGCTAGGAGCCGGGCGGATGCAGATTGAGCCGGCGCGCGCGCAGGCTCGCCAGATAGCCGTGACGGCGTTTGAGAGATTTTGATTTGAGTGGCATCAGAGAGCGCCTGTTTTGAGCAGGATCTGTTTCCAGACCGAGGTTTCATCATAAAGCGTGTATTCGCGGCGCAGGCCCCAAGGGCCAAACTCTGCGTGGCTTGCGCCCATGATGTAGACCTCAGCGCCTGTCGGCTCGCCGTAGATGCCCCAGCCGTCGTGCTTGCCGTGCAGGCTCCAGCGGATGGCGGCGCGGGGCGGCATCATGGCATCATCCCGGCCGATCTGGTGCTCGATGGTGAACTTGGCGTTCGGGAAGGAGGCGCGCAGGCCCATCCAGAACTTGTCTGCCCCGTCATGGCTGAGGGCCGAGACTCCACCCGCGTATTCAAGGTTTGCACCACGGTCATATTCCTTCGGGATCACGGTGAAATCGGCGTTCATGATGCGGGTGAGAATGTCGGCGTATTTTGCGCCCCATGCGTTGTCATTGCCGCGCCCCTTGTAGGGGCCTTCAATGTCGATCGCGGGGGTGAAGGGTTGCACGCAACTCTCAGGGCCACCTTCCCGCGCGATGAGGTCGCGGGCATAGGCCTTCGGCTCCCAGCCGAGCTGACGCACGATTGCGCCTTGGTCGCGGATCAGCCATTCGTCGTTGATCTGATTGTTGATGGCGTGGCAGTCGGCGATGATGCGGTAGCTCAGGCGCTTGCCCGTGGCCTTGCCGTAGACACCATCATTGGCGTGGGTCGCTGTGGAGTGCAGGCGGTGCGACGAAAGCATCCCCTCCTCCGGTGTGCCTGACCAGATCACATCTTCGCCAAAGAGCGTGCGGTCGGGGAACTCGTGCAGGGTGGCCATTGTGGCGGCGATCACGCCTTGGTTGCCCTTCACCACAGAGGCGGGCGAGCGCACGGGGATGTCAGGCGCGTAGTATTCGTGCAGCGTGGCGATGCCACGGTCTTCCCAGATTTCCTTGGTGATGCCGATAATGTAATCGGGGAAATCGGTGAAGCGGTTTGAGAAGCCTTTCATGGGGTTTGTCCTTTGGGCAATTTGGCTGAGCCGCGCACGACAAGCGGGCCGTCAATACGGACTTGTTGGGGCGCGGCTGTGTGATCTTCGACCTGGCTGAGCAGAAGCGAAACGGTTTGCGCAACCATGCGATTGGCGGGCTGGCGCACAGTTGTGAGGCTATAGGCCGGCCAGGCGGCCATTGGCACGTCATCATAGCCGATGACCGAGACATCCTGAGGGATAGAGAGGCCCAGCTCGTAGCGCAGCGCATCCATCACGGCGAAGGCCATGTGATCATTGGCGACGAAGACAGCTTCGGGGCCATCGCTCGCAAACATCCGCAGGGTCGCCTCGCGCGCGCCCTGCATGGTGTATTGGCCCACTTCGCGGCTGTGCAGCGACAGGCCCGCTTCTGCCAGAGCCTCTGTAAAGCCAAACTCGCGGTCCCGTTGCGTGGAAGCGCCTTCCCAGCCCGCGATATAGCCGATTTTGCTATGGCCAGCGGCGAGGAGGAACTCGGCCGCCTTGCGCCCGCCAGCCACGTTGTCTGACGTGACAGCGGAGATTTCGGCGCTGTCTTGGTCGCGGTTGAAGAGCACGAGCGGCACACCGGCAGCGGCGCAGCGCGCCGTGAGATCAGAGGAGAGCGCAACAGAGGCGGCGACGATGCCATCCACCTGATAATCGAGGATTTCGGCCACCACACCGTCGATATCACCCGCAGTTTGCGAGGCCATGAAGATCAGCACATGATAGCCCTCTGCCTGCAACGCATTGGAGAGGCGCTCAAGGGCAACGGGGTAAAACTGGTTGTCAAGATAGGCCACCACCAGCCCAATGATACGGCTTTTGCCCGAGACCATGGCGCGCGCCAGAACATTGGGGCGATAGCCCAGCTCCTTGGCGGCCTTGCGCACCTTTTCTGCCGTCCGCGCGGAAGCCGAAGCGCCCGGCGTAAAGACACGGCTCACGGCAGACTGGCTGACGCCCGCCTTGGCGGCCACTTCGGCAGAGGTGACTTTGAACTGCGGCATCAGTCGGCTGTCCAACCTCCGTCCACGAGGAGCGATGTGCCCGTGACCAGCGCCGAAGCGGGCGAGGCAAGGTAAAGCACAGCGCCCATGATATCTTCGACCGCCCCGACACGGCCCAGCTTGATCTTTTCCTCGATCCACGCCACGCGGGCAGGGTCTGCGAAGGTTGGTTCGGTCAGCGGTGTGCGGATGAAGGTGGGGCAGATCGTATTGATACGGATGCGCGATTTGCCCCATTCGATGGCCATGGCCTTGACCATGCCTTCCAGCCCAAACTTGGAGGCGCAATAGACGGCGCGGTCTATCCCGCCGACATGGCCCATTTGGGAGGAGATGTGAATGATGCTGCCTTCGATACCGGCCGCTTGCATGGATTTCGCGGCCCACGCCGAAAGAAAGTATGCGCCGCGCAGGTTGATGTTCATCACGGCGTCAAAGTCGGCCGGCTCTGTCTCGGTGGCGGGGCCGTGCTTGGCGTAGCCGGCGGCGTTGACGATGATGTCAAAGGGCGCTTGGCTTTCCAGAGCAGCTTCGATAGCCCCGAGATCGGACACATCAAGCGCCAGCGCTTCGGCTGACCAGCCCTCGGCGGCCATTGCGGCCACTGTCTCATCGAGCCGCGCCACGCCGCGCGCGGAGCAGACCACATGCGCCCCCGCCTCGGCCAGCGCCACAGCACAGCCCTGACCTATGCCAGAGGATGCGCCTGTGACGAGGGCGCGCTTGCCAGCAAGGTTCATGGAGGGGGTTTTGGGAAGGGTCATTGGTTTTGTCCTGTCGGAATGTTCAGAGGGGCGATGTGGCGCACCTTATTGAATTCCCGCAGGCGCGCAAAGACATCAACGCCGAGCTGCTCATAGGCGTGCAAAAGATCAACAAGGACCCAGTTTTCGCGGATCTTGCCGTTCTCCAGCCGCCAAAAATCGAGGCTGCGCATGGTGATTTTCTTGCCCGAAGGCGCGATGCCCATCCAGCCATCATGGGTGACCGTCTGGATCATGTTTGGCCAGCCCGTTACGGCGGCATAATTGCCCTCGCCAAAGAAGTGATAGGTGATGTCTTCCACATATTGGCCACGGTCGGGCATCCCGTTGAGAAAGGGGATCTGATGCCAGTTGCGAAAGCCTGAAACGCCGCGCCCGGTGCCAATACCGGCGGGGCCATACCAGCTCATGCGCTCATGCCAGAAGCGCTCCATTTCCATGACGTCTGGGCCGCCTTGGGAAGGGTGGCGCTTCATATGCTCCAGCATGTCAATGATCAGATCTTTGGAGGCTGTGCTTTGCGCCACATCGTAGGGCGCGGTCTGGATGCCATCGTTTGTGGCGGGTGCCGGCACGTTCCACTCGCGGCCGAGCGAGGGGGCCATGGGCCAGGCGCGCGCCTGCATCATCAGCTCGGGGATATCCCAGATCGCCTGAAACTCGACAATCTTGCCGCCTTCCATGCGGTAGAACTCGTGAAAGCGCACATGCGCCATATGGCCTGTGGGCGGAATGTCGAGCCAAGGCGCGGTGAACGTGCCGCAGTAATAGCCGCCGCAGCCGACCCATTCGGCCCCGTCATCATCAGGGCCAGCCATGACGATATAGTCGCGGCGCTCAAGGTCGGGGAAAGCCGTTAGCAGCGGCGCATAGGCGCGCGCGTAGAACGCGTCTGGCCCCGTGCTGTCTCCCAGCGGGTGGCAATGGTGAAACACCGCATCAGGCGCCGCAGCCGCAGAGAGGGCCGCGCGCACAGCGCTTTCAGAAAAGTCATACATCGCGGCTCTGAGGGGCGCGATGACGGCTTTGTTTTGGGTTTGCAGATCCATCGGAAGGTTACTCCGCCGCATCGCGGTAGGGCGCGCCTTCGCCGTAAGGCACGTTGAGCCCGCCGTAGCGGCGCACGCGGATGTTGCACTGCTCGGCATGGCCCACGAAGCCTTCGAGCATACAGAGCCGCGAGCCGTATTCGCCGATCATCGTGGCCGCCTCATCTGTGAGCACGCGCTGGTAGCTGTGGGTTTTGAGGAATTTGCCAACCCAAAGACCGCCTGTGTAGCGGCCTGCCTTCTTGGTGGGCAGGGTGTGGTTTGTTCCGATGACCTTATCGCCATTGGCGACATTGGTGCGCGCGCCGAGAAAAAGCGCGCCGTAGCAGGTCATATGCTCAAGGAACCAGTCGTCGCGGTCTGTCATCACCTGCACGTGCTCAGAGGCGATATCATCGGCCACCTCAAGCATCTCTTCATAGGTGTCACAGACAATGACTTCGCCGTAGTCTTCCCAGCTTTTGCGCGCGGTGTCGGCTGTGGGCAGGATCGTGAGAATACGCTCGACTTCGGCCATGGTTTCGCGCGCGAGTTTCTCGGAGTTGGTGAGCAGAACGCAGGGGCTGTTGTAGCCGTGCTCTGCCTGCCCCAGCAGATCGGTTGCGCAGAGCTCGGCATCGGCGCCTGTTTCATCGGCAATCACCATGGTTTCGGTCGGGCCCGCGAAGAGGTCAATCCCCACACGGCCAAAGAGCTGGCGCTTGGCTTCGGCGACAAAGGCGTTGCCGGGGCCAACGAGGAGATGCACGGGGTCGATTGTCTCTGTGCCGATCGCCATCGCGCCGACAGCCTGAATGCCGCCGAGCACATAGATTTCATGTGCGCCGCCAAGGTGCATGGCCGCAATAACGGCAGGGTTTGGCACGCCGTTAAAAGGCGGGGTGCAGGCGATGATGCGCGGCACGCCCGCAACAGAGGCGGTGGCGACAGACATATGCGCGGAGGCCACCATGGGAAACTTGCCGCCCGGCACATAGCAGCCGACAGACTGCACGGGGATGTTCTTGTGCCCGAGGATCACGCCAGGGAGCGTCTCGACCTCGATGTCGAGCATGGAGTCGCGCTGCGCCTGCGCGAAGTTGCGGACCTGCTCCTGGGCGAACTTGAGATCGGCCATTTCCTGCGGCGTGACCTGCGCGATGATCTCTTCGATCTCGGCCTCTGAGAGACGGTATGTCTCGCGGTCATAGCCGTCAAACTTGTTGGCCAGCTCGCGCACCGCCGCATCGCCGCGGGCCTCGATATCTTTCAGCGTGGCGGCAACCGCATTGGCGACCTGTGCGTCGTCTTCGGCGCGGGCGGCAGCGGGTTTGCCCTGTTTGAGATAGGTGATGCTCATGGCTCTTTTCCTTGCGTCTTTTTAGTGCGGTTGGGGCGGCTTGCGCGCGCCCGTGTCAAAACTCTCCCAGCCTTCGCCAGCAAAAACATCATGGCCAAGCTGCGCGAGAACATGGGGAAAATCGACCATCACATAATTGTCGGTGATCTTGCCGTCTTGCACTTTCCAGAAGTCCATATAGCGGATCTCGATGCGCTTTCCGGTGGCGGGGATACCCATGAATTCGCCGTGGTGGGTGGCCTCCTGGCGGCCAAAGGCAGCGGCCCATTCGCCCATGAAGAGGCGGGCCTCATCAAT
Organism: uncultured Lentibacter sp.; assembly: GCF_937123735.1. Classification (GTDB taxonomy): domain Bacteria; phylum Pseudomonadota; class Alphaproteobacteria; order Rhodobacterales; family Rhodobacteraceae; genus Lentibacter. The sequence continues at coordinate 43,374 of NZ_CAKZKL010000038.1, read as the reverse complement.
GCAGACCTTGTCACCAAAGGCGGCTTGGAAGGGCTTTTGCCAGTTGTCCTGAAATTCACGCAGCCCGTTTTTTGTGCCGCAGCCGTAGTTGCCCATCCAGCGGAAGCTCTCGGCGAAAAACTCGCCGATGTCGCTGATGCGATGGTCATTGAGGCCGTCAACCATGCCTTCGATCACCGCTTTTGTCTCGGCGGTTTTGCCAAGGTCGGTGTCGCGGGTCAGGGTTGCTTGCTCGGGGCGTGCGCCTTTCATCTTTTTTCTCCGTTTGTGCGCGCCATGCTCTGGTGCGGCGGGGTGGGTGGGAGCCGTGCCAGAGCATGGCCCCCTCTGTTAACCTTTGACAGCGCCAGCGGTCAGCCCGCTGACGATCTGGCGTTGAAACACCATCACCAGAAGGAAAAGCGGCGCGGTGATCGAGACAGCAGCCGCCACCGCGACAACCTGATCGGTGGTGGTGGTTTCCATGTTGAACATACCGGCAATGGCCGGAACCATGGTCTGGTTCTGCGCATCCAGCAGCAGCGATGTCACCAGAAAGTCGTTGTAGCCCAGAAGGAAGCTGAACAGCCCCGTGGTGATCACCCCGGGCCACATCACCGGCATGATCACGCGGCGGAAGGCCTGAAAATGCGAGCAGCCATCGACACGGGCCGCCTCATCAAGCTCGGCGGGAATGTTCTGAAAAAACGAGCGCAGCATCCAGATTGTGAAGGGTTGGTTGATGGCCACCAGAACGGCGATGACGGTCCAAGGCTTGCCGTAAAGCGTTGGGGCGTTTTCGCCGAGGAGAGGCGCAAGCCACTCTGCCGAATTGATGACAACAGGCAAATAGCCCGCAACCAAAACCGAGGGCGGCAGCGCGCGGAAGACCAGCGCGACGATGAGAATCCAAAACGCGAGATTGGAGCCGGAGCGCGCAAGGCCATAGCCCGCCAACGTGCCCACCGTGAGCGAGATGGTGACAACCCCCGCTGTCACCAGAAGCGAGTTCTGAAAGTTGCGCGAGAAGCCGCGATCGACCCAGACGGTTGTATAATGCTCTGTCGTGAAACCGATAATATCACGGCCCAGCGGGCCGAGCGACGGGCCGAGAGAAGACGTAATCCAAGGCGCAACACCCAACATCAGCACAAGGAACATGACCGCAAGCGCCAGCACGCCAATGCCCCAGCCGATGGCCTGCGCGCCAGCGGGCGCATAGCTGCGCACAAGGTTTGGCAAGCGCTTGGTTGTGATCCAGGCGGTGAGCCAGACGATACCGATGAGCAGGAGAATATCGAGCGCTGAAACCCCCTTGCCCGTGGCCAAAGTGCTCGGCCCAAAGATCACGCTCAAGGCGCTTTCATTGAAGGCATCGACCGGTGATTTGAAGCTCATCACCAGGATCCAGAAGATCGGGAAGGCCGCAACGAGACACCAGAAGGCGAGGAAGCTGCCGGAGGCCAGCTTGAGGCCAAAGGAGGGCTGCATGGATTTGGCGCTCATGTCAGTGGCCTCCTTTGTGTTCGCGCCATGTGCGGCGCAGCGGTGCGATGAGCAGAAGCACGATGCCGATCATGGTGAGCATGGCGCTGGCCGAGGCGCGGCTGATCGAGCGGTTGCCGGCCTGATCCGGGATAAGGAAATCATAAGTCAGCCATTGCAGCGAGATAACGTGCCCCTGGCTGGAGAAGCCGACGACCTCTTCAAACACGCGGTAGCTGTCCATTAGGTGGATCATGGTCACAAAGACAATGAGCGGCATGAGATGCGGAATGACCACATAGCGCAGGCGCTGCCAGCGCGAGGCACCATCAATCACGGCGCTTTCGAGGCTGTCTTGGTTGACCGTCTGAAGCCCTGCGTAAAAGACAATCGCGGCAAAGGGCGCGACGTGCCAGACACGGTAGAGCATCATCAGGATTTCGATTGTCCAGGCCTGGGCAAACATAGCGATATCGCGGGCCAGCCACCATTCAAGCGTGGCGGTCAGAATACCGTCGCCGCGAAAGAGCCAGTTGATCGAGAGCGCGCCGATGACGGGCGTGATGATGAACGGCAACAGCGAGACAAAAATGACAGGCCCGCGCACACGCGCAGAGGCGTTGTTGATCACCAAGGCAATGAGCAGGCCAACGCCGAGCACAAGCGGCAGGGTGATCAATGTGAAGGTCAGGGTGAAGCGCAGGGCTTTCCAGAAATCGATGTTCTGAAAGGCCTGCCAGCTCCCCGTGGCCAGGGCCTCTTTGGCGCGGCCAAGCTCCAAAACATTGGCGTAGCTTTGCAAGCCGACAAACCGGCGAATTTTGATCAGCTCGCCGTTTTCATCAAGCTTGGGGACAGACTTTTCTTCAGTGATGCAGGTCTGTGTGAGAAACCCGGGGGTGCAGGTTTCAACCTCGACGATCTCGTAGACAGGTTGGGTAACATGAAAACTCTGGCTGAACACACTTGCCAGCGGGAACGCAATGAACAGGAGCATCATGAAGATTGACGGCCCCACGAAGGCGGCGAATGTCTTGAATGGCATGGATCTACCTTCCCAGATTTGCCGCCCTTTTGGCGGGGTGTCAGTGGATCAGGGCCGCACCAAAAGGCGGCGCGGCCCTAACGGTTTCTTATTTCACAAGGCCAGCTTCTTTGGCGGCTGTGGTATAGGCAGCTTCGATATCGGCCAGCGTTGTGGCGGCGTCTTTGTCACCATTGAGGTAAGCTGCGATGCCGTTGCCCAGCGCTGTGTGCATGATGCCCATAGGGCCAGAGGCCGGGTATGGGCGCGCACCAGCGGCAGCGGTTGCCGCCGCACCGGCAGCCAGCGGACCAGCTGTAAAGCCATCAACCAACCAGACGGCGGCATCATTGTTCGCCGCGATCACGTCGGGCTTGAGGCCCTCCATAGCAACTTTGAAGGCCGCTTCGGCCTCTTCATCGGTGATGTTCGCCGCGATCACGATGCCATCCCACCAGAGCGAACTGGCAGGGGCCGCAGACCCCATGGGCGCTGCCGCCATCGTGACTTTGCCAACAACCTGGCTTTCGGCCGCGTCATTCATCGCACCGGCGCGTGAGGCCCAGAGGTTGGCCATGGCGATTTTGCCTTGCTGGAACTGCTGCTGCACATAGGTGGAATCAGAGACAAGGTATTCAGGGTCCATATAGGCTGTGAGCGCTTTCATCACCTCAAGCGCGGCCATACCTTGCGCGTTGTTGATGTTGGGCATGTTGCCCTCACCAAAGAACTCGCCACCTTCCCCGAGGAAGTTGTTCACGAACTCTTCTGCAAGGTTCCAGCCGGTCTTGAATGTGCCGCCAATCGGATAATCAACCACGCCGGCTGCCTTGATCTTGTCGGCGGCGGCCATCATTTCGGCGTAGGTCGTTGGCGCGGCGATTCCGAGATCGTTGAGGATATCTTCGCGATACATCAGGTGCTGCGCATTGACCATCATGGCGATGGCGTAGGTTTTGCCATCAATCTTGATCATCTGGTTGGGCTTGATGCCGGCACCGTATTTGGCGATCAGGTCATCCAGCGGGCGGATTGTGCCTTCGTTGAGCAGCGGAATAAGCGTTGCGTTGGCCACACCACCGATGTGGTAAAGCGAGGGGTTGGCCGCGAAAGCCGCTGGCTGCTTTTCCTTGAATTCCTGATCAAGCGAGGCTTCGAAATTGCCACACTCGGCCATCGCATCGGTGACAACTTTCCACGCCTCAAAGCCCGCTGACAAAGATTTGAGCGGAACAGTGTTTTCAAACGAGCAGGCCATTGCACCTGTGCCCAACAGCGAGGCGACGCCTGCGAGAAGAAGATGTTTCAGTTTCATTGGTAACTCCCGGTTTTTTGTCTGGTCTGCCGTCGACGCGCAGACCTTGGTGATACGCCCTTTTTTAGGGGCGCTATGGTATCGAGGGGTCAACACTCAATGCGCTTGCCGCTTGCTGTATCAAACAAGTGGCAATGATCTTGTGGAATCTGGATATGCACCGTCTCGCCGATCTTGGCGCGGAAGGTCTTGTCGGCCTTAACAGAGACAAGCGCGCCGCCGATGCGCACGGCAATCATCGTTGCGTCGCCCAGAAGCTCCATTGTATAGACGGGCGCAGTGATCTGACCACCGCTCTCAACAAGGCTGGCGTCTTCGGCGCGAAAGCCGAGGGTGATGTTGCCATCAGGCGCCGTAAGGCCCGCGACTTCGGTGTGCTGCGCGGTAAATTTTCCGCCTGCAAGCGCGCCCTCAATGAGGTTCATCGCAGGGGAGCCGATGAAGCTCGCGACGAAAGTATTTGCAGGCATATCGTAGATTTCGGTCGGGCTGCCAACCTGCTGCACAATCCCTTTTTTCATCACGACAACACGGTCGGCCAATGTCATCGCTTCGATCTGGTCATGGGTGACATAGATCGTGGTGACGGCGAGTTCGTGACTGAGGTTCTTGATCTGCGCACGGGTAGACACGCGCAGCTTGGCATCAAGGTTTGAGAGCGGCTCGTCCATCAGGAACACATTGGGCTCGCGGACAATTGCACGGGCGAGAGCCACGCGTTGGCGCTGCCCGCCAGAAAGCTCGGCAGGCTTGCGGTGCAGGAAATCATCGAGCTCAACCATGGCCGAAGCGCGACGGACTTTTTCGTCATGCGTGGACGGGTCCACCCCACGCACCTTCAAGGGAAAGCGGATGTTTTCGTAAACGTTCATATTGGGGTAGAGCGCGTAGCTTTGGAACACCATGGCGACATCGCGGTCCTTGGGTTCAAGTGCATTCACCACTTTGCCGTCGATCAGAATTTCGCCTTCGGTGACATCTTCAAGACCGGCGATCATGCGCATGGTTGTGGTTTTGCCGCAGCCTGAGGGGCCAAGCAGCACGAGGAACTCGCGGTCCTGAATTGTCAGGTCAAAATTATCGACACCAACAAAATTGCCCCACCTCTTGCTGAGATTGCGAAGCTGAATTTCGGCCATGTGCCCCCCTTGCAGAGCGTGTTGCATACGCTTGCAGGAACAGTAGACAAGGCCGCTGCATTTTGGCAAGGTATTTTTGCAAGCGTATGCAAGCGCCGCAAAGAGGCAGGAGAAAAGCGTGGATTTTCAGAGCGAAAAGCAGGTTGTGCGCGACTATTACGAGGCGCTGGAGCGGGCTGATGTGGCCAGTTTGGCCGATGTTCAGACCGAATTTTATGCCGCAGAATCACTTTGGCGCGGGTTTCATCCGTTTGATGAGATCACCTCCCCCGAGGAGGTGGCCAAGCGGTTTTGGGCCCCGCTCAAGACCAGTCTGAGCTCGCTTCAGCGGCGGATGGATGTGTTTATGGCGGGGCAGAATACGCTGGGCGGCGGGGTCTGGGTCTGCTCGATGGGGCACCTCATGGGGCTGTTTGATGGGGCCTGGCTTGGCATCCGCCCAACGGGCAAACTCGCCATGCTGCGCTATTGCGAGTTTCACCGCGTTGAGGGCGGCAAAATCGCCGAGACGGCGATGTATTTTGACATTCCACATCTCATGGTGCAGGCAGGGCAAAACCCGTTTGGCCCACAAACAGCACAACATATGGTGCAGCCTGGCCCGCGCACCCACGACGGGTTGATGTTTGAACCGCAGCCCGAGGCAGAGGGCATCGCCACCATGGCCGCGATTGACCGAATGGTGAATGACCTAGGCACTTGGGGGCTTGGCCTGCCGCTGGAAGAGGAATTGCGGCGCAGCTGGCATGAGGACATGCTCTGGTGGGGCCCTGAGGGCATCGGCGCGACCTATACGATCCCGCGCTATGCCAAACAGCATTCCGGCCCGTTTCGCGCCGCTTTCGCCGAGCGCTCCAAAACACAGCATATCTGCCGCATGGCGGAGGGCAGCTATGGCGGCTTCTTCGGCTGGCCCAATTTTACGGCAGTTCATAAAGGTGGTTTCATGGGTCTTCCTGCGGGAAAAGAAAAAGGGGCGTTTCGGGTGATTGATATTTATCGGCGGGAGGGGGGTAAATTGGCTGAAAACTGGATATACATCGACATTTTACACTTCCTTAAGACGCAGGGCGTTGATGTTTTGGGCCGGCTTCAGAGCATCGGCACGGGCAGCCTAGAATGATCGATTCGCACCATCACCTCTGGGATCTTGCCGCCGTGCATTACCCCTGGCTCATGGCCAAGGGCGAGGCCCGCTTCTTTGGCGACCCTGCCCCGATCCAACGCAACTACCTGCTCCCCGAATTTCGCCATGATGCCGCCGGATTTCGCGGCTCGGTGCATATTCAGGTGGGCGCGCAAGACGCAATGGCAGAAGCCAAATGGGTGCAAAGCGTGGCCGAGGCCGCGCCCGACTGGCCGCTTGCGCAGGTTGTCTTTTGTGACCTGACCGCGCCAGACATCGACGCGCAACTCACGGCTTTCAAGGCCCTGTCCACCGTGCGCGGCGTGCGCCAAATTGTCGGACGCGCCCCCGAAGAGGACGCGGCGAGCGGCACAAACGCCTTGCTGCAAAGCGCTGATTTCAAACGCGGTTTGCGGGCTGTGGCCAAGGTGGGCCTGAGCTTTGATTTGCAACTCACGCCACCTTTGATGCAGGCCACCGCAGAGGTGCTGGCCGACATACCCGAGCTGCCCGTGGCGCTCTGCCATGCGGGCAGCCCGTTTGACAGAACGCCCGAGGGCCTTGCGCTTTGGGAAAAGCAGATCGCGCCATTGGCCGCCCTGCCCCATGTGCGCTGCAAGCTTTCCGGGCTTGGCATGTTTGACCACAGATGGAGCGTGCAAAGCATTGAGCCGATCGTAAAAACCGTGCTCAACCAGTTTGGCCCCGCGCGGGTGATGTTTGGATCAAACTTCCCTGTGGACAGCCTCTATTCGGATTACGCCACGCTGATTGCGGCCTATCAAAAGCTCATTCCTGAGCCGATGAAAGCCGCGGTTTTCAGCGAAACGGCGCGGGATTTTTACCGGCTTCGTGAACGCTGCGCACAGCAGGGTTAACAAGCGCAAAAAGGCCGATTCGGGGGGGGTGACATGCGTGCACAAGGCGTGCACCGGGCGTACACCGCCTGATGCGCCTTTTGGCCTTGAGGAAAAGGTAAAGGCAGCGCGCGCCGCAAAACACTTTGACAAAACTAGTTTTGTGGTTTTAATGGGCGCATGATGACCCAATCTTCCACTGCCCTCGCCCTGGCCGCACTTGGCCATGAAACCCGCCTCGCCATTTTCCGCTTGCTTGTGAAGGCCGGGCAAGACGGGTTGAACGTGGGCGAGATCGGCCAGCACTTGGGCATGGCCCCCTCGACATTGGCGCACCATCTGGGCGCGCTGGTGGAGGCAAAGCTGGTGACGCAAACGCGCGCGGGGCGGCAGATTCTGAACCGTGTGGATTTTGCCATGATGCACCAGACGGTTTCGTTTCTGACATCGGAGTGCTGCGTTGGCGTTTCCCTCACACAGGAGGATGCGGCTTGAAACCTGTGGCGCGTTTTTTTGGCTTTAACAGAACGACTTTTCTAAGGATATCGAGATGACAGACCACACCCTTCCCCCTCGTTCGCCGCTTGGCGCGGCGGCACATCTGCTTTGGAGCAAGGAGAAGGTCTGGCTGTTTTCGGCGGCCCTTCTGGCTGTGCTCTTTGTCTTTGTGCCGGCGCAGGGCGCAACAAGCGCTGCATTTGCCGCGCAGAACCTGCTCAATGTGGCGCCGTTTCTTGTGCTCTCCATCGGGATTGCGGCCTATGCGGGCGCGACGGGGGCAGACGGGCTGATCGCGCGGGCGTTTACCGGCTCGCCTCTCCTCATGATCGGGATTGCGGCGGCGGCAGGCGGGCTTTCGCCCTTTTGCTCTTGCGGGGTGATCCCGCTGATCGCGGCGCTTTTGGCGATGGGTGTTCCCTTGTCGGCGGTGATGGCCTTCTGGCTGGCGTCGCCGGTGATGGACCCGTCGATGTTTGTGCTCACCACGGGGGTGCTGGGCTTTGAATTTGCCGTGGCCAAGACGATGACGGCTGTGGGGCTTGGGATCTTTGGCGGGGTTGCGGTGCACCTGATTGCGCGGGCGGGCGGGCTTTCGGACCCGCTGCGCGAAGGGGTGGGCAACGGCGGCTGCGGGGCCTCAAAGGTGCGCACAGTGCAGCCTGTTGTCTGGAAATTCTGGCGCGAGCGCGAACGGGTGACAAAGTTCTGGCGGGAAGGTTTGAAAACCACCCTGTTTTTGGCGAAGTGGCTCACACTGGCGTTCTTGTTGGAAAGCCTGATGCTGGCCTGGCTGCCGGCAGAGCTTGTGGCCAGCGCATTGGGCGGCACGGGGCTTGCGCCCATCGGCATTGCCACGCTTGTGGGTGTGCCGGCCTATCTCAACGGCTATGCGGCGCTGCCGCTTGTGGGCGGGCTGATGGAGCAGGGTATGGCCCCCGGCGCGGGCCTTGCCTTTCTTGTGGCCGGGGGTGTGAGCTCTTTGCCGGCGGCTGTGGCTGTCTGGGCGCTGGTGAAGCGGCAGGTGTTTCTACTCTATCTGGCGCTGGCGCTGAGCGGCTCGTTTGTGAGCGGTTTGCTGTTTCAGGTTTGGCTGATGGTGTGAGGCATTTGAAGGTGCGCAGAGACTGCGCACCCTACGGTGGGCGGTGTGAGGCGTATAAAGCGGCTAGACCTTGGAAAAGAGCTTGAGCCAGAGTTTGCGGGGCGTGAATTTGGCCCATGTAAAGAGCCAGGCGAAGGGTTTGGGGAAGGCTGTTTCAAAGCGGTTTGAGCGCATCGCCTTGAGCACATGCTCTGCGGCCTCTTCGGGCTGCATGAGCTGGGGCATCTGGAAGGTATTTTTCGCGGTGAGGCGTGTTTTGATGAAGCCGGGGTTGATGTTTTGCACCTTCACGCCGGTGTTGTGCAGATCGGCGTAGAGCGTTTCGCCCATGTGCATGAGCGCGGCCTTGGAGGCCCCGTAGCCAATGGAACCGGGCAGGCCACGGTAGCCCGCGAGCGAGCCGATGAGCACAATATGGCCTGCATTGCGCCCGACGAAACCGGGGACGATTGCGCCCAGCACGTTAAGCGCGCCGGTGAAGTTCACGGCTGTCATCTGGGCCACGGCGCCGCTCTCCCAGTTTTGGGCTTTCATCGGGTCATAATAGCCTGCGAGATAGACGATGCCATCGAGCGGGCCAAGGCGCTCGGCGGTGTGCTGAACGGCGGCCATATCTGTCACATCCAGGGGGGCGGTGTTCACATTGGGAAGCTGAGCGGCCAGCGCTTGCAGCTTGTTTTCGGCGCGCGCCGAGACCACCACATGGGCCCCTGACAGCGCCAGCGCCTTTGCCAGCGCCGCGCCGAGGCCCTCGCTGGCTCCGATAAGCCAGTATCGCTTGCCGGAAAAGCTCATGGAGCAGGCCGCATGGTGGCGATGAGTTCGGCCACTTTGATGCCGAATTTACGCATTTCGGAGCGGTTGAGGATATTGCCGTTTTCCACGAGGTAGAGCCAATCTGTGACATCCAGCACATGGCTGCCCGCCTCTTTGGGCAGGCGGATTTTGTAGCGCATTGACACGGTGTTGCCGAGCTGGCGGCCTGTGGCCACGCCGATCACATCCTCTGCTGTGGCGGTGAAATGGCCGTTTTCGCCCATGGTGAGGAACCATTTGCGCGACTGGCGGTTGCCGGTGTCATACATGAATTCTTCGGCGAGCGTGCCGGTGGCCCCGTCCCATGCGCCTGTAAACTCGGCGGTGAAGCGCGAGGTGACGCGGCCTGTGGGGCCGTAGATCATCCCCTCCGACATGAGCGTGCCGCTGAGGGCCTCGCGGATGTCAAACGCGGGAGTGTTGCTGGCGTAATCTTCGGGCTTCTGGCTTTTGAAGGAAAACCCGGGGCGAAAAGCGATAAGCGCCAGCAGAGCGATGGCGATGAGCATGAGAAATTTCATAGGGTGTTTACCTCCTGGGGCAATCGGGTAACGAGAACAATGGCAATGATTTTGATGATGCAGGGCACGACGGCATAGGCGAGCGTGAGGATGGTGAGCGCTTGCGCCGTGTTGGTGGCGTTGGGCGTGTAACCCGCAAGCTGAAGCGCCGGCAGAGCAAGGGCCGCCGCCAGCGCCAGGGCGAGTTTGCCCGCGAAAGACCAGAGCCCAAAGGCCGCGCCCGCCGAGAGGCCCGCGCGCGCGAGCGCGGTGGAAAAGAGCACCGGCAGGATGACCATATCGGCCCCCAGGGCTGCGCCGGAGGCGAGGCAGATCAGCCCAAAGCCGAGCCCGGCCCCTGCCGGCAACAGGGCCGCGCCGATGAAGCTGACAATGGCGAGCGCCATGGCCAGCGGCAGGATGCGGCGCGCACCGTGGCGGCGCACAAGCCAGCTCCAGAGCGGAACGCTGAGCGCGGCGGCAAGAAAAAAGAGCATGAGCAAGGGGCCTGCAAGGCTCTCAAGGCCGAGCTTGTCCTGCACGAAGAAGAGAAACAGCGTCGAGGTGAGCGCGACGGGCAGGCTGTTGATCAGCGCAATCCACAGCAGCTGCACGCCGCCTGCGCTTTTGAGTGCAGCAAACTGCATCGGCGCAGTGGCAGGGCCCGCGATGCGCCAGAGCGGGCGGGTGAGCAGCCAAACAGCGCCCGCAAGCGCCACGAGGCCGAGGCCGAAGGCGGGATAGCCGCCCCCCCCTGCCCCGGCGGCCACAAAAAGCGTGGGCGCCAGTGCGGCAAGGAGCACGCCGAGAAGGCTGCCCCCCTCGCGAAAGGCAGCCAGCTTCACAAGACCCGCCGCCCCCCCGGCGATGGCGGTGGACTGGCCATAAAACAGGATGCTGCCAAGGCTATGGGCCGTAAACAGCAGCGCCAGACCGGCGATGAGCCAATAGAGCTGCCCCGCCTCTGGCAAAAGTGTAAACACCAGCGCAAACCCCAACGCGAGCCCCGCCAGCGCAAGCGCAGCGAAGAGCGCGCGCGCATTCGGAAAGCGGTCAACCATGCGGCCCAAGAGCGGATCTTGCACAAAATCAAGCACGCGCAGCCCAATGAGCAAGCCGCCCAAAGCGCCAAGGCTCATGCCCAGCTCGCCGCTCGCATAGGCGGGCAAGTGAATGTAGAGCGGCAGGCCAGCGGCCGCGAGCATCAGCGCAAAGAGGCTGACCTGAACATGGGTGCGGGACATATCAGAGCCCCTTGAGCTTGCGCGACGTGGCGGCGGAGCGGCTGTTGGGCGAAAGCCAGATGGCAAGGAAACGCGCGCCAATGTTGCGCTCTGTCAGCGTGCAGGCGGGCGCGCCGTTGAAGGCGAGTGTAAGCCGCGCGGCGCTGGGCGCGATGGCGGCGAGCCTGTCGCCCTCAGCAACCGGCTTGAGGCAGGTGGCGAGCTTGGCCTCTATGGCCGCGTGGTCAGGCTGCGGGCCTTCGAGGCGGGCCAGCTCGGCCACGGTTGAACGCACAAGGCGCGCGCGCGAGAAGCTGCGCGCATAGGTCAGCTCAAGCGCATGGGGCGCATCGGCGCGAAACGGCCTGCCAGACGGCGTTAACAAGGCTGCGGTGTAAAGGGGTATCCCCAGAAGGGTCACAGGGACATCAGAAATGGCGCGCGCATCAGGCACGCCAGCACGGCTCACATAGGGCGCCGCCCCCGCCGCGAGCGGCAGGGCCAGAAACGCTATGAGCCAGAGTTTAAGCATGGGTCAGTTCGACCTGAACCACATCGGTCTGTTTCACGCCAAAAGAGGCGGCGCAGATTTGCAAATAGAACTGCCAGCTGCGCAGGTGCGCCTCGCTATAGCCGATTTGCTTGATGCGCTTGGTGTTCTCGGCCATGCGGGCCGACCAGATGCGCAAGGTTTCGGCGTAGTCCTGCCCGAAAGCAAAGCTGGCTTGCACTTTGAGGCCCGCGCGGCGGGCTTCATCAGCGATGACCGCATCCGACAGCAGCATCCCGCCGGGGAAGGTATATTGGCGGATGAAATCGGAGCTGGACCGGTAGATGTCAAAATAGGCGTCCGGCACGGTGATGGCTTGCAGAACGGCGCGGCCCTCCTCGGCGAGGCGCGCCTTGAGCATGGCAAAGTAGCTGGGCCAGTAGCGCTCGCCCACGGCTTCGATCATCTCGATGGAGACGATGTTATCATAGGTGCCTTGGGTGTTGCGATAGTCGCAAAGCTCGATGCTGGCGCGGCCATCAAGGCGGGCGTCGGCATAGCCTTTTTGCGCCTTGGAAATGGTGATGCCTGTCACATCGCGGCCCGCCTCGGCGGCGCGCTCGGCAAAGCTGCCCCAGCCGCAGCCCACCTCGAGCACGGTTTCGCCCCCGCCAAGGCGCGAGAGAACCCGGTCAAGCTTGCGGTTTTGGGCGCGGGTCAGGTCGTTGTCACCCTTGGCGAAGAGGGCGGAGGAGTAGCTCATCCCTTCATCCAGCCAGAGCTGGTAGAACTCATTGCCGGTGTCATAGTGCGAGCGGATGTTGCGCGCAGCCCCCTTGACGGAATTGGCCCGCAAAAGGCGGTCAACCATGCGGAACTTGAGCGTGTTCCAGCGGTTGGGATAGGCATAGGGCTCAAGCGTGGCGAGGTTGGAGATGGCCACGCGGCCCAGAGCCTCGATTGAGGGGGTTGTCCAGAGGCCGGCGACATAGGTTTCGCCCAGGCCGACATCGCCGCGCGCGGCGATGGCTGTGACGGCTGACCAGTCATGGATGACCATTTCGGCCTCTGATCCGCCGCCCGGCCCGAAGTGGTGGCGGTGGCCCTCGGGCGTCACGATTTCTATGCGGCCCTCGTCGATCTGGGCACATGTTTCCAGGAAATCATGCGCAACGCGGCGTGTAATTAAGCCCATCAGCTTACTTCCTTCTGCGGTGGCAAAGGCCGACGCCGAAACGGTGCGCCTTTGATAAAGAGTTTCACGGCCTGCCAGTGAATGAGCGCCAGCGCCCTGAGCGGCCCTGTCGGGCGGCGCAGCGCAGCGCGCAGGATGGCCGTATTGGTGAGCGGGGCGCGGGGGCCAAAAAGCGTGGCGATCAGCCCTTCTGTGCCGTTTTCATGGGCAATGCGGATCGAGATGCGTTTGGCGGTGATGTCGTAGTTGAACTGATAGCTGCCCTGCACCTGCTGAAACGGCGAAACATGAAAGATTTTCTCGGCCATGATCCTGTCTTCGGGGCGGATCGGGGCGAAGCCCTCGCGCTTGCAGAGGTAGCTGTGCCTGTCGCCCATGGTGTTGGTGACTTCGGCGATCACCGCCACAAGATCGGCCCCGCGATAGGCCAGCCAGAAGCTCACCGGGTTGAAAACATAGCCCAGAAAGCTTGGCTGGGTGAGCAACAGGATACGCGAGGGGCTGGCGAGCCCCGCCTTGGCAAAGACCTGTTGCGCCCAGGGCAGCCCGCGGCCGTTTTTGGGCGCGCCACCGTGGTTTTTGTCATCCACCGCGGCAAGGTTGAAGCGGTTGCGCGAGAACAAGGCCAGCCCGGGTGCAGGGGCGGCCGGATCAATCAAAACATAATCGACACCGTAGCGAAAGGCATTGGCGATCTGCCCGCGCCGGGCGTGGGTGGTGGCCCCTGCGATATGTTCGGCCTGAAAGCTCATGCGCTGGCCCGCAGCTCCGTGGCGGGGAAGGCGGCGCGCCGGTCGAGCTCGCGCGCGACATGCACCGCGCTGGCAAAGCCGTCTTCGTGAAAGCCGTTGCGCAACCAGGCCCCGGCAAACCATGTGTTGCGCGTGCCCTGGGCGGCCTTGATCTCTTTTTGGGCCTTCAGCGCGGGGCCATCAAAAACAGGGTGGCGGAAGGTTTTCTGATCGTAGATCAACGCATCATGCACCGGCGTGTAGGGGTTGAGCGACACAAAGAGCGGGTCGCTTTCCGGGATGTTTTGCAGGCGGTTCATCCAGTAGGTCACGCCAATGGACGGGGCCTCGGCGCTGCCATCGGCCTTGTAAACCCAGCTTGACCAGCAGGCGCGGCGCTTTGGCATCTGGCCTGCGTCGCGGTGCAGGATCATCTGGTTGTCCTGATAGGCCACGGCCCCGAGCAGGCGGCTTTCCTGCGCGCTCGGATCGGCGAGCAGCTTGAGGCTGTCGTCTGAATGGGTGGCCAGGATCACATGGTCAAACTGCTCCGAAGCCCCTTTGAGCGCCTTGAGGGTCACCCCATCGCCCGCGCGCTTGATGGCTTCTATCGGCGTTTTGGGGCGCAGGCTCACCCCGGCGGCGCGCAAGTGGCGCTCCAGGCGGGTGATATATTGGATCGAGCCGCCTGACACCGTATACCACTGATGTGGCTGCGTGGCGCTCAGCAGCGCGTGGTTGGAAAAGAACCGCACCAGCGACTTGGCCGGAAACTGGCGGATATCCTGGGTCGGGCTCGACCATATCGCGCCGCAAATGGGCATGAGATAATAGCGCTGGAACCATGTCCCCAGCCCAAGCTGGGCCACCAGCTCGCCAATCGTCATCTCGTCGCTCGTGGCGGTGGCCTCGGCGCGGGCGTTAAATGTCAGAATGTCCCGCAGCATCCGCAGATAACCGGGCCGAAGCGCGTTGCGGCGCTGGCCAAAAACACTGCCCAATGTTTGCAGCCCGTATTCCACCCGGCCATTGTCGATCGTGGCCCCAAAACTCATGTTGGATTTCTCGACCGGCACATTGAGATCGTGAAACATCCGTGTCAGGTGCGGATAATTCACATAGTTGAAAACAATAAACCCCGTGTCCACCGGCTGATCTCCACGCAGCCCCGCAAGTTTGGTGCGCGCGTGCCCGCCCAGCCGTGGTGCCGCCTCAAACAACGTCACATCATGTTGCGGCGCAAGTTTATAAGCCGCGCTCATGCCGGCAATGCCACCGCCGACAATGGCGATGCGCTGGCGCTTGGGGGATGGGGCATCAAAAGACATGGTCACTCCGCTTAGATTTCAGGGGTTACGCTGTTTTTTTCCCCGCAGATCAAACTGCCCTCAAAATAGTGATCCAAACCCCTCAGGGCCCCGTAAAATGATCTATGTTGCACCTTGAAACGCCAGATCGCCTTGCACCTGCGCCTGCCCTTGCTAGGGTAGAACACGCGCACAGGTTGAACCGTTTTCAAGGCACTCAGAAATTGAAGATCCACTCTCGAGAGACAGAGCTTATGCTGGCTGTGCGCGACAAGCGCGACAAACGTGCCTTCGCAGCCCTGTTTGACCACTTTGGACCGCGCCTGAAAGGCGTCGCCATGCGCTCCGGGCTCAGCTCGGGGCAAGCCGAAGACATGGTGCAAGATGTGATGCTGTCGCTCTGGCGCAAGGCCCACCTGTTCGACCCGACCCGCGCGCAGGTGTCCAGCTGGCTCTACCAGATCGCCCGAAACCGGCAGATCGACATCCTGCGCAAGGAAAACCGGCCCATGCCCGAGGCCCTGAAAGCCGAGAGCGAAGTGACCGAAGAGAGCACCTCCGAAGCCTTGGGGCTGGAACAGGAGGTTGGCGCGCTGAAAGCGGCGCTGGCCAAGCTCAAGCCCGCGCAGCGCGAGATGGTTGAAAAAGCCTATCTCGGCGAGCTGTCACACACCGACATAGAAGCCGAAACAGGCCTGCCACTGGGGACGATCAAATCGCGCATCAGGCTCGGGCTTGAAAAGCTGCGCCATGAATTAGACGGAATACGCAAGCCATGACGAGTATCACACATCACATCCCCGACCAGCTCCTGCTGGACTACGCCAGCGGGCGCATGACAGAAGCTTTCGCCCTGGTGGTGGCCGCGCATGTGTCCCTCTGCGATGACTGCCGCGCGCGCCTGAGCGCACATGAAATGACAGGCGGGGCCGTTCTGGAAGCCCATGACAGCGCCCCGCTGTCAGACAGGCTGCGCCACAGCGTGCTGTCTCAGCTTGATGACGCCGTGGACGATGCGCCGGTCTACCAGCGGTCCAGCATTTTTCCGGCGCCGGTCATGGAAGCCCTCAAGGGGCGCCCGCCCAAATGGAAACCCCTCGGGCGGGGGGTGCGCCAATCGATTCTCAAACATGGCAAATCGGGCTCCGTGCGCCTGCTCTACATCCCGCCGGGCCTTGACATGCCCGACCACAGCCACGGCGGGCTTGAGCTCACCCTGGTGCTACAAGGCGCTTTCTCCGATGAAGGCGGGCGCTTTGGCGTGGGCGATGTGGAAGTGGCCGATCACGAAGTTGAACACAAGCCGGTGGCCGCCAAGGGCGAGGCGTGCATCTGCCTCGCCGCCACAGATGCGGCGCTGAAGTTCAACGCCTTCATCCCGAAGCTCTTCCAGCCGATCTTTCGGATATAGAACATTAGGCATTCCGCCTTTCTTATTGCTCTAAATATCCTGGGGGTCTGGGGGCAAAGCCCCCGGCCGGTCGGATTTGGCGCAGCCAAATTCGAAACCCCTAAAGCGCCACGCCTGCTTTGTTGCGCGCAAGCCTGCGCAGGAACGCCGCGATGAACACCGCTGTCTGAATGAGGATGATCGTCGGCGCAGGGGCGCTGTCGAGAAAAAAACTCGCATAGACCCCAAGTAAGGATGAGCCGAGGCAGACCAGCACCGAGACCCAGAGCATGGTGCGAAACTCGCGCACCATGAGAAAGGCAATCGCCCCCGGCGCGATGAGCAGCCCGATGGCGAGGATGAGGCCCACAGCCGAAAGCGTGGCCACGATGGTGGCCGAAAGAGCTGTCAGCAAGCCATAGTGCAGCCAGCGCACGGGCAGGCCCGAGGCCTGTGCTTGCGCAGGGTCAAAGGCGTGCAAGAGCAGATCCTTCCATTTGAGCAAGAGCCCGCCTGTGACGAGCGCAGCGATGGTTGCGGTTGTCATAAGCTCCTCAGCCGAAATGCCCAGCATATTGCCAAAGAGAATGTGATCGAGATGTGCGTTGGTTTTCACGCCCACATAGAGCACGATGCCCAGCGCAAACATGCCCGAGAAGACCACACCCATAACTGTGTCTGTCTTCACGCGGCTGTTCTCTGACAGATAGCCGGTGGCGAGCGCACAGATCATGCCGGCGGCAAAGGCCCCGAGAATGAGCGGCGCGCCGAGGATATAGGCCAGAACGATGCCGGGCAGCACAGCATGGCTCACCGCATCACCCATCAGCGCCCAGCCTTTGAGCACGAGAAAACAGCTCAACAGCGCCGTGGGCACGCAGATGAGCGCCACGATGAGAAAGGCAGTTTGCATGAACGGGAACTGGAAGGGCAAGAGCAGCTCGCTCATGGCTGCGCCTCCAGTGCTTTGGCGGCCCTGCGGCGCGCAGCCAAGCGGCCATGTTTGGGCGCAAAGACAAAGGCCGCAAGGAAGAGCAGCGTTTGCAGACACACGATGATGCCGCCTGTGGCCCCGTCAAGGAAATAGCTCGCGTATGCGCCGAGGAAGCTTGTCACCGTGCCGATAGCAACTGCCGTCATGATGAGCCGCGGGAAGCGGTCACAGAGCAGATAGGCCGTGGCCCCCGGTGTGACGACGAGCGCGATGACGAGGAAGGCGCCCACGGTTTGCATCGCCGCCACCACGGAGGCTGCGAGCAGCACGAAGAACATCGCCTTCAGCCGCGCGGGGTGCAGGCCGATCGAGCGGGCGTGGCTTTCATCAAAGAAGGTGACCATGAGGTCTTTCCACGTCACCAGCAGCACCGCGAGGGTGACACCGCCGATGAGGGCGAGCTGCAACGTGTCGGACGGGGTAATCGCAAGGATATTGCCCATGGTGATGCTCTGCAGATCAATGCTGACGGGGCTAACCGAAACGATGAAGAGGCCGAGGCCGAAGAAGCTGGTGAAGATCAGCCCGATGATGACATCGGTTTTGAGGCCCGAGCGCTCTGTGAGAAAGAGCATGGAGGCCGCTGCCAGCCCGCCGGCGAGGAATGCGCCGAGCGCAAAGGGCAGGCCGAGCATATAGGCCCCCGCCACACCGGGGACAACGGAATGCGAGAGCGCATCGCCGATGAGCGACCAGCCCTTGAGCATGAGAAAAGCCGAGAGAAAGGCGCAGACACCGCCGACGAGGGCGGAGACCCACATCGCGTTGAGCATGTAGCTGTAACCGAACGGCTCAAGCCAGTAGGCCATCACTCGCGCTCCTGCCGTTGAGTTTGCTCGCCGTATTGCACGAAAGGGCGTTCATCATCGGTGAGGATGGTCACGGCGCGTTCGTCAGAGTCTTCATGCAACGTATCACCGCCGATTGTGATATGGCGCAGCACGCCGCCGAAGGCGTCTTCAAGGTTGTCGCGGGTGAAGACCTCATCGGTGTGGCCATAGGCCAGAACAGTCCCTTTCACCAGCACGGTCCGGTCGCAAAACTCGGGCACGGAGCCGAGGTTGTGGGTGGCGACAAGCATCACGCGGCCTTCGTCGCGCAGCTCGCCGAGAAGCTGGATGATCTGGTTTTCGGTCGTCACGTCGACGCCTGTAAACGGCTCGTCCAGCAGGATCACCTGCCCCGCCTGCGCCAGCGCGCGGGCGAGAAAGACCCGTTTGCGCTGCCCGCCGGAAAGCTCGCCGATCTGGCGCTTGCGGTAGGGCAGCATGTTGACACGGGTGAGCGCCTCTTCCACGGCCGCATGATCGGCGGCTTTGGGGCGGCGCATCAGGCCCATATGGCCGTAGCGGCCCATCATCACCACGTCTTCCACCAGCACGGGGAAGGCCCAATCGACCTCCTCGGCCTGCGGGACATAGGCAACGAGGTTGGACTTGAGCGCTTCACGGATCGGCTTGCCCAGGAGCGTGATCTCGCCCGAAGAGACTGGCACGAAGCCCATGATCGCCTTGAACAGCGTGGACTTGCCCGCGCCGTTCACCCCCACCAGCGCGGTGACTGTGCCACGGGGGATTTCAAAGCTGGCGTCGCGCAGGGCGGTATGGCCGTTGCGGTAGGTGACAGTGACGCCCTTGGCGCGGATGCCCGCTTGGAGTTCGGCCATCATTTCGCCCCTGTCAGGCCGCGCACGACCGTTTCTGTGGTGACGCGCAACAGCTCAAGATAGCTGGGCACGGGGCCGTCAGCCGCGCTGAGGCTGTCCACATAGAGCACGCCGCCGTAGGCTGCGCCCGTTTCGCGCGCCACCTGTTCGGCGGGCGCGGTGCTGACCGTGCTTTCGCAGAAGACGGCGGGAATAGTGTGCTCCCGCACCCCGTCAATCACCTTGCGCACCTGCTGCGGTGTGCCGACCTGATCGGCGTTCATGGGCCAGAGGTAGAGCTCTTGCAGACCAAGATCGCGCGCAAGGTAGCTGAACGCGCCCTCACAAGTCACAAGCCAGCGGTTGTCTTCGGGGATGGCCGCGATCTCTGCCTTCAGCGGCGCAAGCGTGGCGCGCAGCTTGGCGGCATAGGCCGCAGCATTGGCCGCGTAGGTGGCGGCATTGGCGGGGTCTGCCTTGCTCAGAGCGGCCTCGATATTGGCAATGTAGATGAGCGCATTTTCAAGCCCCATCCAGGCGTGCGGGTTGGCCTTGCCCGCATAGCTGCCCGAGCCGATGGAAATGGGCGTGATGCCCTCAGACAGGGTGGCAGAAGGCACATCGCCCAGATTGGCGAGGAACTGCTCAAACCAGAGCTCAAGGTTGAGGCCGTTCCAGAGGATCAGATCGGCCCCGGAGGCGCGCACAATGTCGCGTGGGGTGGGCTGGTAGCCGTGAATTTCGGCCCCCGGCTTGGTGACCGAAACAACCTCCGCCGCCGCCCCTGCCACGTTTTGCGCCATATCGGCAAGCACTGTGAACGTGGTGACGACTTTGAGCTTGTCCTTGGCCAGCGCGGGGCTGGCGAGCAGGGCTGCAAGAAGCACGAAAGAGCGAAACATGGGGCGGCCTTTTCTGGTTGGGGAAACTGTAAATGCAAATCACTCGCAACTACAAGGGCTAGCAAAGAGATAGGTGCGCCGGATGCGCTTGCAATGGGGGTTTGGCGCATTAGGTTGGACAGATGACAGAGAGAGCATTGATCATAGGCGCGTCGGGCGGCATTGGGGCCGCGGTGGCGCAGGAGCTAGAAACCCGCGGCTGGGAGGTCACCCGCCTGTCGCGCGCGGCAGACGGGCTGAACATCACCGATCAGGCGAGTGTTGATGCGCATCTGGGCGCGCTTGAGGGGCCCTATGAGCTTGTCTTCATGGCCTCGGGCATTCTGGCTGCCCAAGGCGGCGCGCCCGAAAAGGCGCTGAGCCAGATACGGCAGGAGAGCTTTGAAGAGGTGTTCAGGGTGAACACCTTTGGCGTGGGCTATGTGCTGCGCCATGCGCCGAAGCTTTTGCCCAAAAAGGGCCGCTCTGTGCTGGCTGTTCTGACAGCGCGGGTCGGCTCGATTGGCGACAATGCGATAGGCGGCTGGCACGCCTACCGCGCCTCCAAGGCCGCGGCAAACCAGCTTGTGCGCGGCGCGGCCATCGAGCTTGGCCGCAGCCACAAGGAGGCGATTGCCGTGGCGCTGCACCCCGGAACCGTTGCGACAGACTTCACCGCCGATTACGCCGCGCGCCACAGCACGGTGACGCCCGAACAGGCGGCGGAGAACCTTGTAAACGTGATGCTGAGGCTGGAACGCGCGCAAAGCGGGCAGTTCTTTGACTATGCGCACAAACCGATTGTCTGGTAGAGCCGGGTGCCACCCTGCATATCTTGCATTTGCGCCAAATTTGTTGGCGGATGGTCACCCATTGTTGACCATGTTGCCTCAACAAGGTTAGCAAATGGTTACCCTGCCAGAGAAAAGGACATCAGATGAGCGTTCCCGCGCTTGATGCCAGCACAGTGATCGAGCCGATCCGCCAGCTTGCGCAGGCGGGCGGGGCCGGTGTTCTTTGTGTGATTTGTGGCGTTGACGGGCCGTCTTACCGCCCTCTTGGGGCCATGATGGCTGTGCTGGAAGACGGCACACGCATTGGCACGCTGTCGTCGGGCTGTGTTGAATCTGATATCGGGCTACATGCGCTGCAAGCCCTCCAGGAGGGGGCGCTGCGGTCACTGCGCTATGGCAAGGGTTCGCCTTTTGGCGATATTGTGCTGCCCTGCGGTGGCGGGCTTGACATTGTGCTCGTGCCCCGCCCCGATCCGGACGTCTTGCAGGCTTTGCTGCACGCCCACAGCGCGCGTGCTGCGGTGGCCCTTGAGATAGATCCGCGCAGCGGGGGCCTGCGCAGCCTGCCCGCACGCGACACGGGCTGGGAGGGCGATGTCTTCTGTGTTGGCATCGAGCCGGAGATCCGCTTTCTGATTTTTGGCAAAGGGCCAGAGACCGCAAGCTTTGCCGGGCTGGTGCAGGCGGCGGGCTACCCCAACCTTGTGCTGTCGCCCGACGAGGAGACACTGGCCGCGCTGCGCGCCGTGGGCTGTGCCGGGCGGCATCTGACCCATGCACATTACCCCGAGGGGTTGGCGGCAGACAGCCGCACCGCTGTTGTGTTGTTTTTTCATGACCACGACTGGGAACCGCCCATTGCCAGCGGCGCTCTGGCCACACCGGCCTTTTATGTGGGGGCCCAAGGCAGCCAGCGGGCGGCCGCCATGCGGCGGATCGCGCTTGTGGAGATGGGCGTGGCCGCCCCCGAGCTGGCGCGGCTGAAAGGCCCGATTGGGCTTGTGCCCTCAGCGCGCGACGCGCGGATGCTGGCTGTGAGCGTTTTGGCCGAAGTCTTGAGCGAGGCCTGACGGAAAAGGCCGCTCCGAAGAGCGGCCTGTAGAGCGCATCGGTTTGCCCCGTGGCAGGGGGCCTGGCGCATCGGGTCAGGCGACGAAATCGTTCCCATCGAGGCTGGTGAGCATCACGTCTTGCAGGGTCAGGCTGTTGCCGTTGTCAAAATCAAACACCGTATCAGCCCCCACCTGTGTGCCGTAAGCCGCCAGGAATTCGGCCAGGGTGGTGCCACCTTCGGCACCCAGTTCGATGTCGATGTCGATCTTGTCGGCGCCCTTGCCAAAATCGCTGATGACATCGGCACCGCCGGTGAAAACAAAGACATCCGCACCAAAGCCGCCCTTGAGCAGGTCATCGCCGGCGCCGCCGTCGAGGATGTCGTTCTTTTTGCCGCCGGAAAGCGAGTCGCTGCCGCCCTGCCCGTTCAGGCTGTCATCTCCGTTGCCGCCTTTGAGCGTGTCATTGCCAGCGCCGCCGAAGAGATCATCATCCTGTTTGTTGCCCAGCAAGACATCATCCCCGGCCCCGCCCACGAGCAGGTCATCCCCTTTGCCGCCTTTGAGGTTGTCGTTGCCCTCCTCGCCGTAGAGGTCATCGCGCCCGGCGTTGCCGCGCAGGGCGTCGTCGCCGAGGCCGCCATAGATTTCATCATTGCCCGTGTCGCCAAAAGCCACGTCATTTCCATCGCCGCCGTGGATGTCATCAGCCCCGGCGCCCCCGGCGAATTGATCGTCGGCGCTGCCGCCGATCAGCAGGTCATTGCCATCTGACGGCGTGTTAGCCGCCTGCGTGGCACCGGGCAGCGTGGCCAGGTCGATCACGTCTCCGGCTTGCAGACCGGCGGGCATGTTTGGTCCTGTCGACACGTTTGAAGCGAATGCGATAAACTCTGCCAAAGTGGCGAGCGCAGGCAAGGGATCTCCGCCAATCTGGACCAGCAGGCTTTCTTCGGTCGTGTTGTTGGGGTCCAGATCATTGAGGGACAAAAGGCTCGCGGCATTGCCATTGCCCCAGGTGAAATGGCTCACGAAGGCGTAAAGATCTTCTGGCGCTGTCGCGATCGGTGCGCCGTCGACCAGAATGGTGTTCAGACCCGGGGTTGTCAGGGTGACCTCCAGATCATCCGGCGTGGTCTGTATCACGCTGTAGGTTGTGGTGGTGTCGCTGCCCTCAAAGCCGAGGCTGACAGTGACCGGCGTAACAGCCGTCGGCACTTGGTTGTTGCCGAACGGGAAAGACACGATCCAAGCGTTTACGTTGATGACAGTCATTTTTAACCTCTTACCAGTTACCGCATTTATGCACCTCTGGGGCCCCCGGCGCCCTATTTGCCCCACAACCCTAGGTGTGCAAAAGATGAAAAACAACCTCTTTAGGGTATTTTATCTCTTAAGATGGCTCGCCCGACTGCCCCCGGGATGCCTCCAAAGCGAAAACGCCCCGCTCAGGTGCCACAATAGGTTTTGTAAGGGCCAAAGCTCTCGGGAGCCGCCATGGCATACGCCTGGGCATCGGGAGAGGGTGTAAACGGTTGTTGCAGGACGGTCAGAAGGCTTTCAAAGGGCGCCATGTTGCCGGCTTCGGCAGCTTGCAGCGCTTCTTCGACCTTGTGGTTGCGCGGAATATAGAGGGGATTGACCTGATCCATGGCATCGGCGCGGGCGTCTGGCGCCCTGTTGGCGGAAGCGGCGCGGGCAAGATAGCCCTCCAGCCAAGGCTCAAGCGCCTCGGGCCTGCGGTAGAGCGCGCGGAGCGGTGCTCTGTTGCCGCGCAGGGCTGTGGCCAGAGCGCGAAAGGCTGCGGTATAGTCCACTGACTGGTCTTGCAGGCTTTGCAGGAAACCCATGATGCAGGGCTGATCTTCGGGCGTGGCCTGTGTGAGGCCGAGCTTGGCCCGCATATGCCCAAGCCAGGCGGCTTGGTAGCGCGCAGGCACCCCGTTGATCACCTCGCGCGCACGGGCGATGGCCGCCGCATCATCGGCATCAATCAACCCGAGCAGGCATTCGGCCAGCCGCGCAAGATTCCACACGGCAATATCGGGCTGACGGGCCAGCGCATAGCGCCCCGTTGTGTCAATGGAGGAGAAGACCGCGGCGGGGTCATAGCCGTCAATGAAGGCGCAGGGGCCATAATCAATGGTTTCCCCCGAAAGCGTCATGTTATCGGTGTTCATCACACCATGGACAAAGCCCAGGCTGACCCAATGGGCCACAAGCCGGGCCTGACGCCCAGCGACCCGGTCCAGAAAATGCAGATAGCGATCCGGCTGTCCGGCCAGATCGGGATCGTGGCGGGCAATTGCATAATCGGCCAGTTTGCGCAGCATCTCCGTGTCTCCACGGGCCGCGAAGAACTGGAATGTCCCGACCCGCAGGTGCGACGCCGCGACACGCGCCAGAACGGCCCCGTCTTTTGCGCCGCTGTCGCGGTGGATCTTCTCGCCGGTGGCGACAGCCGCAAGCGCACGCGTGGTGGGCACGCCCAGCGCCGCCATGGCCTCACCCATGAGATATTCGCGCAAGACCGGGCCAAGCGCGGCCTTGCCATCGCCTCCGCGCGAAAACGGGGTGCGCCCGGAGCCTTTGAGGTGCAAGTCAACCCGTGCGCCTGCGGGGCTGATGATCTCGCCCACGAGCAGCGCCCGACCATCTCCGAGCTGCGGTGAAAACCCGCCAAACTGATGCCCCGCATAGGCCATGGCCAGCGGCGCGGCCCCGGCGGGGGTGCGCATACCGCAGAGCACCGCCGCGCCCGCCGGGCTGTCCAGCGCCTCAGGATCAAGGCCCAGCTCCTGCGCAAGCGCGGTGTTGAACCGCACAAGTCTAGGGGCGGGCACTTTTTCGCCCTGCCAAGGGGCGTAGGCCCCTGACAGTTCGCGGTGATAGCTGTTGTCAAAGGCAAAGGCGGGGGTGGCCCCGGGGTGGTCTGTCATGGATTTGTCCTGCGCTGGTGCCCTCTATAGGTAACCCGATCTGTTCCGGGATCAACCACTGAGCCGCGCAAGCGCCCGGCCCTACGCACCCGAGGCACCACTAATAAATAAATCACTTTGATTTATTTATTTGACAGGCGGAGCGAAATCTGGGACATGCAGCGCAAAGACCTGACCCCACGCTTGGACCCTTCCATGTCATTTGAGACCCGCACCAGCTTGAGTTCACAGGGCAGCGCCGGCAGCGCTGATCCTGCGGTGCGCGGCTCAAACCAAAGCGGGCTGCGGGCCTATAACGAGCGCCTCGTCCTGTCTGTCATTCGCCAGGCCGGGCAAATGCCCAAGGCCGCGGTGGCCCGGCTGACGGGGTTGTCGGCCCAGACCGTTTCGGTGATCATGCGCGCCTTGGAAGATGACGGGCTGCTGGTTCGGGGCGCGCCGGTGCGCGGCAAGGTTGGCCAGCCCTCGGTGCCGATGGGGTTGGCCGCTGAAGGGGCGTTTTTTCTCGGGTTGAAGGTGGGGCGGCGCGGCTCGGAGCTGTTGCTCTGTGACTTTCTGGGCAAGGTGCGCGCCCACCGACGCAAGACCCATGAACACCCGACGCCGGACAATGCGGTGGCCTTTGCCAATGCGGCGATCGGGGATTTTCTGGCCGAGCTGCCTGCGGCGGATGCTGCGCGGGTTGCGGGTCTGGGGATCGCGCTGCCCTTTCGGATGTGGGATTGGCAAGAGGCCACGGAGCCGGCAACTGCCGGGCTTGCCGCCTGGCGCACCCGCGATATTGCGGCCGAGATTGGCGCGTCCTGGGCGTTTCCGGTGTATCTTTGCAACGATGCCTCAGCGGCGTGCAGTGCGGAGCTCGTTTTCGGGGACCACAGCGCACACAGCCAGCCAAGAGATTTTCTGTATGTCTATATCGGCTATTTTGTCGGCGGGGGGCTTGTTTTGGATGACATGCTTTACACCGGCAAAAGCGGCAATGCGGCGGCTCTTGGCTCTGTGCCGATTGTCTCGCAGGCGGGGCAGATGTGCCAGTTGGTGGATGTTGCATCGCTTGTGACCCTGGAAGAGATGTTGCGCCGTGCCGGGCAGCAGAGCGCGCAGATCTGGGCGCGCAACGACGATTGGGCCGCGCAGCAAACGGTGCTGGACGCCTGGCTTGATCAGGCGGCGCAGGGGCTCGCGCAGGCGATTGCCGCCTCTGTCTGTCTGATTGATTTTACCACAGTTCTGATAGACGGCTCCCTACCCGAGGACGTGCGCGAAGCGCTCATTGTGCGCACCCGTGCGGCGCTGGCCAGCTTGGCCATGCCCGGTGTTGAGCGGCCTGATATCCGGCCGGGAACGGTTGGATTTGATGCCAAGGCGCTTGGCGCGGCCAGCCTGGCGCTTTCGGACCGGTTTCTGGTGGACCGGACTGCATTTTTGAAGGGGTGAGCAGATGATACTCTGTTGCGGAGAAGCTTTGATTGACATGATCCCCGCCCCGACGGAAGGCGGGGCGCAGGGCTTTGTCCCCCATTGCGGCGGCGCTGTTTACAACACGGCGATTGCCCTTGGCCGGCTGGGCGTGCAGACAGGAATGCTGAGCGGGCTGTCGCGTGACATGTTTGGCCAGCTGCTGAGCGAGGGCCTGAGAGCAAGCCAGGTTGATATGCGCCACGTCATCACCTCCGACCGCCCCACGACACTGGCCTTTGTGCGGCTTGTCGACGGCCATGCCACCTATGAATTTTATGACGAGAACTCGGCAGGGCGGATGCTGGAGCCGCAAGAAATGCCCCTGCTCACCGCAGAGGCCACCGCGCTCTACTTCGGCGGGATCAGCCTGGCCTGTGAGCCGGGCGCCTATGCCTATGCGGCGCTGCTGGCCCAGAATGCGGCCGGGCGCGCCGTGATGCTGGATCCCAACATCCGGCCCGGATTTATCCGCGATATTGCCCGCTATCGGACGCGGCTGGACCAGATGATCGCGCAGTCCGACATTGTGAAAGTGTCTGACGAAGACCTCAACTGGCTCACGCCAGAGCCACTCTCGCTGCGCGAGAAAGTCGAGGGGATTCTGGACAAGGGTGTTTCGCTTGTCATCCTCACGCGCGGGGGCGAAGGGGCCACGGGCTTTCTGGCCGGGGGCGCAGAGGTGCAGGTGCCCGCCGAGCGCGCCGACACGGTTGATACGGTCGGGGCTGGCGATACTTTCAATGCCGGCGTCATGGCCAAACTCTCTGAGCAGGGCTGCCTGCACAAGAGCGGCCTGGCAGATCTGGCCCCTGAAACCCTGCGGGCGGCCCTCGCCTATGGGGCGCGGGTCGCGGCGATTACGGTTTCACGGGTGGGCGCGAACCCGCCCTGGGCAAGCGAGCTGTAACATGAATGACCGCTCGGCCCTCTTTTCATTCAAAAATGTTAGCGCTAACCAATCTGTGGTAAGGAGACACCTATGACACTCAGGATTGCAATCAACGGGTTTGGACGTATCGGGCGCGGTGTCTTGCGCGCGCTTATCGAGCGGGGTGACGCCGATATCGAGGTGGTGGCGATCAATGATCTGGCGCCGGCGGCAACCCTTGCGCATCTGCTGAAATATGACAGTGTCCACGGGCGCTTGGCCGCCCCGGTCCGGGTTGAGGGAGCGTGTCTGTGCGTGGGCGCGCACCGCATACGCCTGAGCGCGCTGCGCAACCCTGAAGAGCTGGCCTGGGACGATGTTGACATCGCCTATGAATGCACCGGCCTCTTCACCGAGCGCTCCGCAGCGGCCCGGCATTTGCAAAACGGCTCAAAACGTGTGCTGATTTCAGCGCCGGGGAAAGATGTCGACAAAACCGTGGTCTATGGCGTCAACCATGCCACGCTGACTCAGAACGATGTGATTGTCTCCAATGCCTCTTGCACCACGAATTGCCTTGCCCCCGTGGCCATGGTCTTGGAGCGCGCATTCGGGATCAAGACCGGGTATATGACAACGATCCATGCCTTCACAGGCGATCAGCCCAGCCAGGACACCCACCACAAAGACCTATACCGCGCGCGCGCGGCCTCTGTCTCCATGGTGCCCACCTCGACAGGGGCGGCCAAGGCCATCTCGCTGGTCTTGCCCCAGCTTGCCGGCAAGCTCGAAGGCTCAGCCGTGCGGGTTCCGACGGCCAATGTCTCGATGGTGGATCTGTGCTTTATGCCCGAGAGGTCCGCAACGGCTGAAGCTGTGAATGCGGCGATGGCCGAGGCGGCGCAGGGCGCGCTCGCCGGTGTTCTGTCTTATGAGGTCGACCCGCTTGTTTCGGTTGATTTTAACCATGATCCACATTCGTCGTGCTTTGCGGCGGCGCAAACTTCGATCACCGAGGCCGGGCTGATCCGGGTGGTGAGCTGGTATGACAATGAATGGGGTTTTTCCAACCGGATGCTGGATACGGGCGCACGGATGGGCCATTTGATGCACACCACCGACATGCAGATTGCGAGCTAAGCCATGGTCTCAAGAGTTATCCCTGTTGACCCGTTTGACCTCGTTGTGTTCGGGGCCAGCGGCGACTTGGCGCAGCGCAAGATTTTGCCGGGCCTGTTTCACCGCTTTGCCGTGGGGCAGATGCCCGAGGCGGCGCGCATCATCGGGGTGGCGCGCAGCGAGATGAGCGAAGCCGATTTTCGGGCGCTGGTGGGCCAAAGCCTGACCGGTTTTTCGCCCAGTGCCGCAGACAATGCGGCGCTGGTGGCGGATTTTCTTGAAAAAATCAGCTATGTCACGGTGGATGCCACGGGCGAAAGCGGCTGGGCCGAGCTGGCCACGCGCTTGCGTGAGGGGGTTGTGCGGGCATTTTATCTTTCGGTTTCGCCCGCGCTCTTCGGGGTGATTGCGCAGAGCCTGCACAGCCACGGGATCGCCACGCCAGAGAGCCGTATTGTCGTGGAAAAGCCGTTCGGCCACGACCTCAAGACAGCCCAGGCCCTCAACGCCGATTTGCGGCGCAGCTTCGCGGAAAGCCAGATTTACCGGATTGACCATTACCTTGGCAAGGAAACGGTGCAAAACCTGATGGCGCTGCGTTTTGCCAACGCCCTTTGGGAGCCGCTCTGGAATGCGACCCATATTGACCATGTGCAAATTACCGTGGCCGAAAGCCTCGGGGTTGAGGGGCGTGGCGAGTATTATGACAAGTCGGGCGCGATGCGCGACATGGTGCAAAACCACCTGATGCAGCTATTGTGCCTCACCGCGATGGAGCCACCCTCACGGTTCAGGCCCAATGCGGTGCGCGACGAGAAGGTGAAGGTGATCGAAGCGCTCGAGCCTGTGAGCCAGGACGACATTGTGCGCGGACAATATCGCGCCCAAGGCGATGTTGGCAGCTACCGCGACCATGCTGGCAACCCCCAGAGCCGCACTGAGAGCTTTGTTGCGATGAAGGTGAACATCGGCAATTGGCGTTGGGCGGGGACCCCATTTTACCTGCGCACCGGCAAGAAGCTGCGGGCGCGCTGCTCGGAGATTGCGGTGGTGTTTCGTGATCCGCCGCATATGATCTTCCCGGACATGGCGTCGCGCCGGGGCAACGCGCTGATCATCAAGCTCCAGCCTGACGAGGGCATCACCCTGCGCAACACCATCAAGGAGCCCGGACCGGGCGGCTTCCGGCTGGCCGAGGTGACATTGGATATGACATTTGCAGACGCGCTGGAGCAGGAGGCGGATGCACAGGACGCTTATGAGCGCTTGATCATGGATGTGATCCGTGGGGATCAGACCTTGTTCATGCGCGGGGACGAAGCCGAGGCGGCCTGGGCCTGGGTCGATCCGATTGTGACAGGCTGGGAAGAGGCTGGCACCAAGCCCTCCGCATATGACCCGGGCAGCGCGGGGCCGGATGATGCGCTGATGCTGCTGCACCGCGATGGCCGCCGCTGGCGGGAACTGAATTGAAAGGCACGAAGATGACATTGAATTCAACGATCGAGCGCGTGACAGAGCGGATTATTGCGCGCAGCGAAGGCCCGCGCGGGCAATATCTTGCACAGATGGCTGCCGCGCGCGCCAAGGGCCCTGCGCGGGGCCATCTGTCGTGCAGCGGGCAGGCCCATGCCTATGCCGCCTCGGGCGATGACAAGGGCCGATTGAGCGCAGGCCAGTCTGGCAATCTGGGGATTGTCACGGCCTATAACGACATGCTCTCGGCGCATCAGCCTTTTGAGGGCTACCCCGAGATCATCAAGGCCGCCGTGCGCGAGATAGGCGGGACAGCGCAGGTTGCGGGCGGGGTGCCAGCGATGTGTGACGGGGTGACACAGGGCGAGGCTGGCATGGAGCTTTCGCTGTTTTCGCGCGATGTGATTGCGCTCTCGGCGGCGGTTGCGCTCAGCCACAACACCTTTGATGCGGCTGTCTTTCTCGGGGTCTGTGACAAAATTGTGCCGGGGCTTGTGATTGCGGCGCAGGCCTTCGGACATCTGCCTGCGGTCTTTTTGCCAGCGGGGCCGATGGAAAGCGGGCTCTCCAACGACGAGAAGGCCAAGGTGCGCCAGCAGTTTGCAGCCGGAGAAGTGGGGCGCGAGACGCTCATGGCGGCGGAAATGGCGGCCTATCACGGCCCCGGCACCTGCACCTTTTATGGCACGGCCAACACCAACCAGATGCTCATGGAGTTTATGGGGCTGCATTTGCCGGGGGCAAGCTTTGTCAGCCCGAACACGCCTTTGCGCCAGGCCCTCACGCGCTTTGGCGCGCAAAAGGCCCTGTCGCTGAGCGCTTTGGGGGCCGAGTATACGCCGACCTGCGATATTCTGGACGCGCGCGCCTTTGTGAACGGGATCGTCGGGCTGAACGCCACCGGCGGTTCGACCAACCTGCTCATTCACCTTGTCGCCATGGCCCGCGCCGGCGGGATCATTCTGGATTGGGAAGATTTCTCCGATATTTCCGATGTCACGCCGCTGATGGCGCGGGTCTATCCCAACGGGTTGGCGGATGTGAACCATTTCCACGCTGCGGGGGGGCTCGGCTATATGATCGGGGATCTGCTCAAAGAGGGTTTTTTGCACCCCGAAGTGCAGACCGTCGCGGGCCAAGGGCTTGAGCATTATACCAAAGACCCGGTTTATGCCGATGGGGAGTTGTCCTGGACACAGGGGCCTGCGGCGAGCCTGAACGACCGTATCTTGCGGCCCTCGGCAGACCCGTTTCAGCCCACAGGCGGGCTGAAGCGGATGTCGGGCTCGCTGGGCACGGCGGTTATGAAAGTCTCGGCGGTGGCACCGGAGAACCGTATTGTGGAGGCGCCCGCGCGGGTGTTTTCAGATCAGGCCTCTGTGAAGGCCGCGTTCAAGGCCGGTGAGTTGAACACAGACACCGTTGTGGTCCTGCGCTTTCAGGGGCCAAAGGCCAACGGGATGCCCGAGCTGCACAGCCTGACGCCGCTTTTGTCGATCTTGCAGGGCAAGGGCCACAAGGTGGCACTGGTGACAGACGGGCGGATGTCGGGGGCCTCGGGCAAGGTGCCCGCGGCGATCCATGTCTCGCCCGAAGCTGTGGACAGCGGGCCGATTGCACGGGTGCAGGATGGTGACATGATCCGCGTGGACGGCGCTGCGGGCACGCTGGATATTTTGGCGCCGGACGTGGAGGCGCGCGCGGATGCCAAACCCGAGCTGGCCTCTGCCCAATGGGGCACGGGGCGCGAGCTTTTTGCCATGTTCCGCAACCGAGTCAGCGCTGCCACAGACGGCGCCAGCATTTTTGGAGAGTGACCCATGACCCTATCCCCAAAAGAGGCAAGTGCGCGCACCCGCGAGATTTGTGCGATCGCGCCGATTGTGCCGGTGCTTGTTGTGCAAAACGCAGACAAGGCGCGGGCTTTGGCCGAGGCGCTCGTGGCCGGTGGGCTGCCAGCGCTTGAGGTGACATTGCGCACGCCAGCCGCGCTGGAGGCGATCGCGGCCATGGCCGCAGTGCCAGGTGGACATGTTGGCGCGGGCACGCTGATCACGCCAGAGGATGCGCGCGCGGCCAAGGCCGCCGGAGCAACATTTGGCGTTTCGCCCGGCGCGACAGACGCGCTTCTGGCCGCCTGTGAGGCCGAGGGCCTGCCGCTCTTGCCCGGCGCGGCCACGGCCAGCGAGGCCATGCGGCTTCTGGCGCGGGGCTATGATATGATGAAGTTTTTCCCCGCCGAAGCCTCAGGCGGCGCGCCAGCGCTCAAGGCCATTGGCGCACCTTTGCCCCAGATCAGCTTTTGCCCGACAGGGGGGATAAGCCCGGACAATGCGCCCAGCTATCTCAGCCTGCCCAACGTGCTCTGCGCCGGGGGCAGTTGGGTTGCCCCGCAAGACATGGTGGCCAGAAGCGACTGGGACGGCATCGAGGCGCTGGCGCAAAAAGCCGCCCGGCTTGGTGCGCCGTCATGACAGGGATTTGGGAGCAGCTTGCGGCCAACCGGGCCAACACATCGGGACGCAGGATCGCCGCGCTTCTGGAGGACCCAGCGCGCTTTGAGCAGTTCGCAGTGGACACGGATGGCTTGCTGCTGGACGCGTCCAAAACCAACATTGACCCGGCCGCGCTGGAGCTGTTGCGTGACCTGGCCGAGGCGGCAGGCGTGGTTGAAAAGCGCGCGGCGATGTTTGCGGGAGAGACGATCAACGAAACCGAAGGGCGGGCTGTTTTGCACATGGCGCTGCGCGCGGATGACACTGCGCCGCTTGTGATCGACGGCGCCGATGTGCGCCCCGCCATTGCCCAGACGCTGGCGCGTATGGAAGCCTTTGCCGAGGGTGTGCGCGAGGGCCGTATTGTGGCGCAAAATGGTGCGCGCTTCACGGATGTGATCAATATCGGGATCGGCGGTTCTGACCTTGGACCTGTGATGGCGAGCCAGGCGCTTGCGCCCTATCAGAGCGGGCCTCGCTGCCATTTTATCTCCAATGTCGACGGCGCTCATGCCGCAGATATTTTGCGCGGGCTGGACCCGCAGACGACGCTGGTGATTGTGGCCTCAAAGACCTTCACGACAATTGAAACCATGACCAATGCCGCGACCGTTCTGGACTGGCTGCGCGCGGGCGTGGGGCCAGATATCGGCGCGCATCTGGCGGCGGTCTCTAGCGCGCTTGCGCGCACCGCCGACATGGGCATTGCCCCGGAGCGGGTGTTTGGCTTTGCCGATTGGGTTGGCGGGCGTTACTCTTTGTGGGGACCTGTCGGCTTGCCGATCTTGCTGGCGGTTGGGGCAGAACCGTTTCGCGCCTTTCTGGCCGGTGCGGCGGCGATGGACCGACATTTCTTGCAGGCGCCTAC
Organism: uncultured Lentibacter sp.; assembly: GCF_937123735.1. Classification (GTDB taxonomy): domain Bacteria; phylum Pseudomonadota; class Alphaproteobacteria; order Rhodobacterales; family Rhodobacteraceae; genus Lentibacter. Next base: position 10,602 of record NZ_CAKZKL010000038.1, on the reverse strand, counting down.
GCTGCGCAATCTGCCCATGTTGCTTGCCTTTGTCGGCATTTGGCACCGCAATATTTGTGGCTATGCCACGCGCGCTGTGCTGCCTTATGATCAGCGCCTCGCGCGGCTGCCGGCCTATCTTCAGCAGCTTGACATGGAGAGCAACGGCAAAAGCGTGGGGCTAAACGGTGCCCCGCTTCCCCGGCAGAGCGGACCCGTGGTTTGGGGCGAAGCGGGCACCAACGGGCAGCACGCCTTTTACCAGCTGTTGCATCAGGGAACAGATGTTGTTCCGGCAGAGTTTCTGATTGCGGCCGAGGGCCATGAGCCTGAACTTGCGCAGCACCACGCGCTTTTGAAGGCCAATTGCCTGGCGCAATCAGAAGCGCTCATGGTGGGGCGCTCTTTTGAGGAAGCCATGCAGATCGCGGCTGCGCAGGGCTTTCAGGGGGCCGAGCAGGAGCGCCAGGCGGCGCAGAGGGTTTTTGCGGGCAACCGCCCCTCTGTGACGCTGGCCTATCACAAGCTGACCCCCTTTGTGCTTGGACAGCTGATTGCGCTTTATGAGCACCGCGTGTTTGTAGAAGGGGTTATCTGGGGGATCAACTCATTTGACCAATGGGGCGTGGAGCTGGGCAAGGAGCTGTCCAATACGCTTTTGCCCATGGTGCAGGGCGCGCCGGCTGTGGGGAAGGATGCCTCGACGCGCGGCCTTCTGGCCAAACTGGCGATCTGACATTTCGCTGCTCAAAAGCTACCGGCTGGCCCGCTCTTTGGAAGACAAGGGAGCGGGCTTGTCTTTTGTGGCAAAGTGATCATATTCAAGATAGCGTTTACTCGCGTAATGTTTTGGATAACTTTCGGGAAAGCATCTCTTGAAGAAGATAAGAAATATGGAAGAATTTGCAGCCGTGAGTGGTATTTCACGCCCCACGCTGTCGAAATATTTCAACGACCCGGAGAGCGTGCGCCAGTCGACGCGGGAAAAGGTCGAGCTGGCGCTCACGCAATATGACTATCGGCCCAATGTCTTTGCCGTGAACCAGAACCGGCGCACGACGCGCAACATTGGGGTGGTGCTGCCCAACCTATCGGATCCGTTTTTCGCCGAAATCGGGCGCAAAGTTGAGCTGGCCTGTATCTCGGCGGGGTATAGCCCCATTTTGATGAGTTCGCACGGAAGCCCCGAGCAGGAGAGCCGCAACCTTGAGGCGTTGCGCTCGCTCAAGCCTGCGGGGGTGTTGCTTGCGCCGTTTGGCCGTGTGTCAGACCGCAGGGACATCGAGAAATTTAGCCAGGATGTGCCGGTTGTCTTGTTTGATGCCAATGTCGAGGGGCTGTGCGAGGCTTTTGTGGGCACCGACAACTTTCAGAGTGTCGATCTGATTGTGGAATATCTGTGCCGCAGCGGCCAGCCGCCTTGCCTTTTTGAGATGAAATCACCGCTCAACCCCAACGCCAACAAGCGCCGTCAGGCCTATCTTGAGAGCATGGGGCAACACGGGTTTGAGGCGCATGTCTATCAGGTGGACGGCGAAGGCTGGGGCTTTGAAGAGATCGGACGCTCCGAAGGCGGGCGGCTGCTCTATGAGGGGCGCTTCAAGACAGACACGATCTTGTGTAGCAACGACAGGCTCGCCATCGGGATGCTTTCGGCGGCCTATAATCTGGGCATCCGTGTGGGCCATGGTGACGGGGCGGCCTTGCGCGTTGCCGGGCATGACGACCACCCGTTTTCACGCTTCACCTCGCCGTCGCTGACCACGATTGCACAGGATTATGCCGCCATCGCGAATCGCGCGGCGAGCACGCTTTTCAACATTCTGGACACCGGCGAGCGCCTCAAGACACGGGAAGAAACGCTTTTTGACGGTTCTCTTGTCATGCGCAACTCGGCGTAAGAGCTTGGGAAAGCGGGTGTTTGCAGATTTTCTTTACGCGCGTTAAAATAATATTGACCCCGCGTTGCAATTTAAACTACCTTCCGTCCATCATCCCGAATTGGAGGACTACGGATGTCTATCAAGACAAAACTTTTTGCAGCCACAGCGCTGTCGCTTGTCAGCGCCAGTGCCTTGACGGCTGAAACGATCACGATCGCCACGGTGAACAACGGCGACATGATCCGTATGCAAGGCTACACCGACAACTTTACGGCCAAGACAGGCCACACTGTCGAGTGGGTTACGCTTGAGGAGAATGTTCTGCGCCAGCGTGTCACGACCGACATCTCGACCAAGGGCGGGACGTTCGATATCATGACGATCGGCATGTATGAAACGCCGATCTGGGGCGCAAACGGCTGGCTTGTTGGCCTCGATGATTTGAGCGCTGACTATGACGCCGCCGACATCCTGCCAGCGATGGCCGGTGGTTTGAGCCATGACGGCACGCTCTATGCTGCCCCGTTCTATGGCGAAAGCTCGATGATCATGTATCGCGCGGACCTGATGGACGCCGCGGGCATGGAAATGCCGGCAGCGCCGACATGGGATTTCATCCGCTCGGCGGCTGCGGCCATGACCGACCGTGACAACGACATCAACGGTATCTGCCTGCGGGGCAAGGCCGGCTGGGGCGAGGGCGGGGCCTTCATCACGGCGATGTCCAACTCTTTTGGCGCGCGCTGGTTTGACATGGACTGGAACGCCCAGTTTGACACCGACGCCTGGGCCAACACGCTCAACTTCTACAAAGGCATGATGGATGAGAGCGGCCCTGCGGGCTATGCGACGAACGGGTTTAACGAAAACCTCTCGCTCTTCCAGCAAGGCAAATGCGGCATGTGGATTGATGCCACCGTTGCGGCATCCTTTGTGACCAACCCCAACGATTCAACTGTTGCAGACAAGGTCGGCTTTGCGCTTGCGCCTGACACGGGCCTTGGCAAACGCTCCAACTGGCTCTGGGCCTGGGCGCTGGCGATCCCGGCTGGCACGCAAAAAGAAGCGGCGGCCAAAGAGTTCATCGAATGGGCGACATCCAAAGACTATATCGAGCTTGTGGCGGCCAACGAAGGCTGGGCCAACGTGCCTCCCGGCGCGCGGACCTCGCTTTATGAGAACCCGGAGTATCAGAAAGTGCCCTTTGCACAGATGACCCTGGACTCGATCCTCTCGGCGGACCCGCAGAACTCGACGGTTGAGCCTTCGCCCTATGTGGGTGTGCAGTTTGCAGCGATCCCCGAGTTTGCGGGCATTGCCACAGAGGTGAGCCAGGAGTTCTCGGCGGCCTATGCTGGCCAGCAGACGGTTGCAGAGGCGCTTGCCAAGGCGCAGGCCATCACCAACGAGGCGATGGAAGCTGCCGGCTACCGCTAACGCCCCAGACCAAAGGGCGGCGCTTTGTGCCGCCCTTACACCCCCCCACCATTCAAAATATGTTATCAACGATCTGAGGCGGTCACAGCCCGCGAACAGAGGAGATATGCCCCATGGCCACTCATCACTCCCGATCAGCAGCGCGCCTTATGATGGCTCCGGCGGTGGTCTTGCTGCTTGGGTGGATGCTCGTTCCCCTGACCATGACGCTCTATTTCTCGTTCAAGAAATACCTGCCACTGCGCGGCGGTGATCTGGGCTGGGTGGGGTTTGACAACTATGTGCGCTTTGTCAGCTCCAGCGCCTTCTGGCCCTCGGTTCTGACCACGCTCACGCTTGTGGGGGGCGTGCTTCTGATCACCGTCGTGCTCGGGGTGGTGCTCGCGATTTTGCTCAACCAGCCGATGTGGGGCCAGGGAATGGTGCGCATTCTGGTGATCGCGCCCTTCTTTGTGATGCCAACGGTCTCGGCGCTGGTTTGGAAGAACATGTTTATGGACCCAAACTATGGCCTTCTGGCGCATCTTTGGGAATTTTTTGGCGCGCAACCTGTGGAATGGCTGAGCCAGGCCTCGCTTCCTTCGATTGTGATGATCGTGTCTTGGCAATGGCTGCCCTTTGCCACGCTCATTCTGCTCACGGCGATCCAGTCATTGGACAGCGAACAGCTTGAGGCCGCGGAGATGGATGGCGCGCCGGCGCACAAGCGCTTTGCCTTTATCACCCTGCCGCATCTGGGGCGGGCGATCACCGTTGTGATCCTGATCCAGACGATTTTCCTGCTCTCGATCTTTGCGGAAATCTTTGTCACCACCGGCGGCGCTTTCGGGACCAAGACGCTGACCTATCTGATCTTCCAGCGGGTGCTGGAAAGCCAGAATGTCGGGCTGGGCTCGGCGGGGGGCGTCTATGCAATCATTCTGGCCAATATCATTGCCATCTTCCTGATGCGCATTGTTGGCAAGAACTTGGCCAAATAAGGAGCGGACCATGGCACGCGCAGTCACGCAGCAACGCAAGATCATCAACACAACCCTCGCCTGGGGTGTGGGCCTGCTGATTTTCTTTCCGATCCTCTGGACAATTCTCACCAGCTTCAAGACCGAGGCGCAGGCGATCGCCGATCCGCCCATCTTTCTCGGGTTTGACTGGACATTGGAGAATTATGCCGCCGTTATGGAGCGCTCCAATTACAGCCGCTTTTTGTGGAATTCGATCATTATTGCCGGTGGCTCGACCCTGCTCGGGATCCTGATTGCGGTGCCGGCGGCCTGGTCGATGGCTTTTGTGCCCTCAAAGCGCACCAAGGATATTCTGCTCTGGATGCTCTCCACCAAGATGCTCCCAGCGGTGGGGGTGCTCTATCCGATCTATCTGATCTGTATCCAGTTTGGCATTCTGGACAGCAAGATCGCCTTGGTGATCATCCTCATGTTGATCAACCTGCCGATCATTGTCTGGATGCTTTACACCTACTTCAAGGAGATCCCCGGAGAGATCCTTGAGGCGGCGCGGATGGATGGGGCCAGCCTCAAGGAAGAGGTGCTCTATGTGCTGACGCCGATGGCCATCCCCGGCATTGCCTCGACCGTTTTGCTGAATGTCATTCTGGCCTGGAACGAGGCCTTCTGGACGCTCAATCTGACGGCGGCCAAAGCCGCGCCGCTGACGGCCTTTATCGCCAGCTATTCTAGCCCGGAGGGGCTGTTTTATGCCAAGCTCAGCGCCGCTTCGACCATGGCCATTGCTCCAATTCTCATCCTCGGCTGGTTCAGCCAGAAACAACTTGTCAGCGGCCTCACCTTTGGCGCTGTGAAATAAGGAAGGACCAGACCAATGGGACATATCAAACTCAGCCAAGTGTCAAAGCGTTTTGGCGAAGTGGAGGTTATTCCGCCCCTTGACCTGACAATTGCAGACGGCGAATTCACCGTGTTTGTCGGCCCCTCGGGCTGTGGCAAGTCAACGCTGCTGCGCCTGATTGCGGGGCTGGAAGATGTCAGCGCCGGACATATCGAGATCGACGGGGCGGACACCACCCATGTGCCCCCCGCCAAGCGCGGCCTGGCCATGGTGTTTCAGTCCTATGCGCTTTATCCGCATATGTCGGTGAAGAAGAACATCGCCTTTCCGATGCGCATGGCCGGGGTGCCGCTTGAGGAGCAGGAGCGCCGTATTTCGGCGGCGGCCGAAGCGCTGAACCTCACCGATTACCTCGATCGCCGCCCCGGGCAGCTCTCGGGCGGGCAGCGCCAGCGCGTGGCGATTGGCCGGGCCATTGTGCGCGAGCCACAGGCCTTTTTGTTTGACGAGCCCTTGTCAAACCTTGATGCCGCTCTGCGGGTCGGGATGCGGATGGAAATTGCCGAACTGCACAAGAAGCTGAAAACCACGATGATCTATGTGACCCATGATCAGGTGGAAGCCATGACCATGGCCGACAAGATCGTGGTGCTGCGCGCCGGTGTGATCGAGCAGGTGGGCAGCCCGCTGGAGCTTTACCATGCGCCCTGCAACGAATTTGTCGCCGGGTTTATCGGCTCGCCCAAGATGAACCTGATCAAGGGTGCCGAGGCGCAAAAGCACGGGGCAGCCACCATAGGAATCCGCCCAGAGCATGTGGATGTCTCCGCGAGCGAAGGGCTCTGGAAAGCCACTGTCGGCGTGGCCGAGCACCTTGGCTCTGACACCTTCCTGCACATTCACGGGGTGCCCGGGTGTGATCCGCTCACCGTGCGTGTGGATGGCGAGCTGCCCGTGAAGCATGGCGACGAAATATTCCTGACACCACAGCTGGAGAAACTGCACAGGTTTGATGCACAGGGGCTGCGGGTGGCGTGACGGCGTGGCTTTTGGGCGGTGATCAGTTGGGCCGTTTTCTGGCCCTCTCTGCGGGCGCTTTGAGGCGCGCAAAAACCTGATTCTTGGACGGTGACGAATGACTGAGCTGATCAAACTCTCCAATGCAACGCTTGGCAGGCTGCCGGTGGCGCATCCGCGCTATGACCGCGCGGCGTTGACACCCGGCATTGTGCATATCGGGGTGGGGAACTTTCACCGCGCCCATCAGGCCTGGTATCTTCACCGCCTGATGCAGGAGGGGCTTGCCCAAGATTGGGCGATCATTGGCGCAGGTGTGCGCCCCTATGACACGGCCATGCGCGAAAAGCTTCTGGCACAAGACTGCCTGACCACCCTCATCCAGCTCGATCCGGCGGAAGTTTCAGCCGAGGTTGTGGGCGCGATGATTGATTACCTGCCCATCGAGGAGGGCAACGCCGCGCTGATTGCGCAGATGGCAGATCGGGCCATTCGCATTGTTGCGCTGACGGTGACGGAAAGTGGCTATTTCATCGACCCACTCACAAAGGGCTTTGATGCGGGCCATGCGGATATCCGGCATGATGCAGCCAACCCTTTGACACCACGCACAGCCTTTGGCGCGATGGTGGCTGCGCTCAAGCGCCGGCGCGACGCCGGATACGGGCCTTTCACCGCCCTGAGCTGTGACAACCTGCAAGGCAATGGCGACATCCTGCGTCAAACGGTGGTTTCGCTGGCGCGCCTGTCTGATCCTGCCTTGGCCGACTGGATTGAAGCCCAGGTAAGCTTTCCCAACTCTATGGTAGACTGTATTGCCCCCGCCACAGGGGCAGGCGAAATGGCCCTGGCACAGGGGTTTGGAATTGCCGATGCCGCCCCCGTGACACACGAGGCCTACCGCCAATGGGTGATGGAAGATGATTTCTGCGCTGGCCGGCCAGAGTGGGACAAAACCGGCGCAACATTCTCAAGCGATGTTCATGCTTACGAGGCCATGAAAATCAGGATTTTGAACGCAGGCCATCAGGTTTTGGCCAATGTCGGCGAAACGCTGGGCCTCAAGACCATTTCAGATTGTATGGCCCACCCGCTGATTGCCGGCATGTTCCGCAAGGTGCAAACCGATGAGATCACGCAGACGGTTGCGCCGGTTCCGGGCATGGCCCCTGCGGCCTATCTTGAGCTGATCGAAACACGCTTTGCCAACCCGCGCATTGTAGACACCACGCGGCGGGTGGCCTTTGACGGCTCGGCCCGTCATCCGGGGTTTGTCTTGCCCATTCTGCGTGATCAGCTCGCGCGGGGGGGCTCTGTTGATGGGCTCGCGCTGGTGGAGGCGCTCTGGGCGCGGATGTGCGCTGGCACGCGCGAAGACGGGAGCCAGATTGCGCCCAATGATCCGCATTGGAGCGCACTTACGCAAGTTGCTCAAAACGCGCGCACCGCGCCAAAGCTCTGGTTGGCCCAGGAAAGCCTTTATGGCAGTCTGGCCGGGGCTGCGCCCTTTGCAAACGCGTTTGAGCATTGGCTGCGGCATCTTTGGGAGGACGGCTGTGAAGCCACATTGCGCAGCTATATGGCCCAAACACCCCTGGCCCAGACACTGGCTCACAACCCGTAAAGCCACGCAAAGGACAACATGGACATAACAAAGCTTCTGGAGCTGATCACCACCCGCGCCAAAGGAAGAATGCGCTGTCTGGTGGCGATTGCCGGGCCACCGGCGAGCGGCAAGACAACCCTTGCCAGCGCGCTTGCCGCCAGGCTGGGGCCCGTGGCGTCTGTTTTGCCCATGGACGGGTTTCACCTTGACAACACCGAGCTGCGCGCGCGGGGGCTGCTGGAGCGCAAAGGCGCGCCGGAAACCTTTGATGCGCAAGGGTTTGCAGAGCTGTTGGCACGGGTGCGCACCGAGCCAGAGCTTCAGTTTCCGACGTTTGACAGGCAAGCCGATTGCACCCGCCCCGATGCGGGCCAACTCAGCGCGCACACCCGCATTGTGCTGGTGGAAGGTAACTACCTGCTCCTGCGCAGCCCCCCTTGGGACAGCCTTGAAACGCTGTTTGACATGACGGTGGCCCTTGAGGTGGCGCGCGACACGCTTGAGCGCCGCCTGCTGGCGCGGTGGCTGCAACACGGGCTATCGCCACAGGATGCCCGGGCCCGCGTCTTGAACAACGATATGAAAAACGCCGATTTTGTCACCCAAAACGCGCGCCCAGCCGAGATCGTTCTGCCACCAAAGCACTGAGCCACCAACCGCGACACCGCAAAAAACCACAGGCCAAAAACCTTTCCGGCAGGATGATGTAACGGGCGCAGGCCAGCACAATTCTTATGCAGACTTCATCATGGCAAAATATCTCTATAAAATTAATTTTATTATAATATGAAATATTCTGCTTGAAGTTTCAATTTGGGACATAATAATGATTCGCCAATACCCATAAGAGGCGAGCAAATCATGTGGACAGCATCAAAACTTAAAAACATTCAGGTCCCGAACGGTAAGAAAAAACTTACCCTGACCGACCCTCAAACCAGAGGACTGGTCTTTGAAGTGAGGCCTGCGGGGCGGTCGTTCTATCTGCGTTATACCTTTGAGGGACGGCAACGAACACTCCCGCTTGGCCCCTTCCCCGCGCTCAGCATCGGCGACGCCCGCAAGCGTGCCGAAGCGTTCAAACGCCAGATTTTCCTGGGAAATGACCCGCTGGAAGAAAAACACGACAAAATGCAAAGCCCCACGATCAAAGCGTTTTTTGACACGGTCTATATGCCCTATAGCCAAAACGAGCACCGGGACATTTACGGCAACAAGAGCCTGTTCCAGCATCATATCGCACCACGGTTTGGCGCCAAGCGGATGAATGCCATCAGCCGTCTGATGGTCCAAAACTGGAGCGGCAGCCTGTTGGCGCGCGGCTATGCGCCAGCGTTCATCAACCGGATCCTGATCTTATTTGGCAACCTGTATACGCTTGCCAACGAGCTTGAGCTGGAAGGCGTTCCCGCACGGGCCGATTTGAGAATTAAGCTGCTGAAGGTTGTGCAAAAGCACACAACCCATCTTTCGTCGGCAGAGGTGCAGCGCCTTGCCGAGGCTCTTGAAGACAGCCGCAACCTGTTTTTGAAGTATATTATCAGCTTCATGCTGATGACCGGCGCACGGCGCTCTGAAGCGCTCAACGCCAAGTGGGCCCATATCAACCACAGCAGCAAGACATGGCTGGTGCCCTTAGCCAAGTCAGGGCAGCCTCGGCATATCTACCTGTCAGACTCAGCCCTTGCTGTGCTTGCACGGCTGAAAAGCGAGCCCTTCTTTGACAGGCAGACCCCCTATCTCTTTGCCAACCCCAAGACAGGTCTGCCCTATCGCTGTGTGTTCAACGCCTGGAACAACGTGCGCACCGCAGCTGGCCTGCCAAATCTGCGCCTGCATGATTTGCGGCATTCCTATGCCTCGACATTGGTCAACAACGGGGTCTCTTTGTATGACGTGCAAAAGCTGCTTGGGCACAGCAGTATCAAAACAACCCAACGCTATGCGCATCTTTCATCAGAACGCCTGTTCCAAAGCGCCGCCGTGGCCGACGACACCTACGGCAAAGCCCTTGGTTTGAAAACGCCAAATACCCCCCCGCGCGTGACGAGGTGAGCAGAGCGCAATAGAATACGGTAATACCCGGAGCTACGCAGGAGCGATATTATAAAAGGTTCGGGTTCTTATAATGCGTCAGGTGTTTTATCTCTGGACGGGTTCGCGATTATATCGACGCCCCAAAACGCGCTGCATTTAACCGCCGCTTTGCCACCTCAAAAACCCCGTTCCGCAACTATACCGCAAGCCCAAACCGCTCGATCCACCAGTAAAGGGCAGCACTGCTGGCCCAATACCCAATAAACACTGGCCACTTCGCCACAAACCACCAAAGCCACCCCCCACAAACTGACCGCAAAAAGCCCCCCAAGTTTCCTTGGGGGGCTTAGCTAGCTCTCTGGAAAAGAGGGCCTATGCTTAGATCACAAAGCTGTCTGCTGAGAATGCAGCTGCTAGATCAGTTACATTTGTAATTGACGTTAGATTAAACAATACGGCCGCTTCTGTAAGGCCGCCATCGACACCCATATCGTTGTCCGTTGCAGCATCGCGGGCTACAAGAGATGCATCACAACTTGATGAATATTGGTATCATCTGAGGATCAAGGACAGTGAGCTACCGGCCCAGCACATTTCCTCGCCAGCCGGCGTGATCCGGCCCTCGAACGGCACACCAGCCATCTTCTTTTGAAGACGCAAGTGTTCTGCAATGCAGCGAAACAGCAGCCACGATAAAACGCCTGACGCAATCGCAGCCACTGCTGTAACGATACCGACCGAGGTAAAGCTAAGTATCTGAAAGGTGGCAACCACGCCTGCAAAGATGAGGAGATAGATTGCGGCAATGTCCGCCTTCGTTTCGAGAGGCATACCAATTCG
>NZ_CAKZKL010000037.1 GCF_937123735.1 uncultured Lentibacter sp. | reverse complement strand
TAATCAAACTAACCAGATGAGCCGAAGACTCTCTTAGTTTAGGCCGCCATTGGTTCCAAAAACCCTGACGACGGACACTTCTTGTACTAACAGCTGTAAATGACAAAAGCAGGAAGTCCGCCTACCAAGCATTCAGAGATAACTCCCCTATAAGCCTGACTGACAACGAACTATCATGTCTCCTAGATGCCTTCCTAGAGAGGAACCCATTTCTGGATGATGGAATCTGTTCAGATAGAGGTATCAGCTTGATGTGGAAGGATAGTCAGGTGACTGAACTGATCCTCCAAGACTTCATTGAAAGAGAAGAAATCGTGCTCTCAGTTCATGACAGCTATATCGTCAAGCGAACCCAAGTGCCTGACCTAGAGAGAGCAATGGCTGCAGCCACTAATTCAATTATTGGTGCTAGCCTGCCAGCTGACAAGGATGACTATTCACCAGAACAGAGGCAACAGATCCTAAACGACTTCAGAAGGCATGATCCTAACTACTATTACTCATTGCAGGTCTCCGGCTTCTCCAAGCCTCTTGCTCCTGTTACAAGGACGGAGAGGTATGTTGAGAGCTATCAGAAGTTCCTGAAGTGGAGAGAGACCAGAGAAGACAAGAACTGACTTGCTCTGAAAGCATCTCGCACCACCTCCTTTACCTCTCTCCCATTACTAGGACCAATAGACCAACAGGCCCTTGCACTCGCTAGTCTCGCTGGCTGGGGGGCTATCAGGAAACCCCACCTTGTGTTCGCTTGACCGGACAAAAATCTATATAATCTCTTATAGCAAAATGTCCGGACAGTGGGGACCAAAAGCCCTCGCCTTCAGAGGCTCAGCCAGTCAATCAGGCCGATCATACAGGCCGTACACTCTCGCAAGCTATACGTAGGCTCAAACCAACAGAGACAACTGGTTTACAGACTACATGCTTAAACCCTGCGATACAGGGCCGATGTGGTGCTTTCAGTAGCTACATTCCCAATGACTGCAGATATTCCCAGAGGTGGCTATACTTGTAGCATACTGACCATACCCCTCAGCCAGCTATACCCAATGCAATAGCCACCCTCACTGGCAGAGCGCATAGTTATACACCCAGCATACCCCCTGTGGCCCATGCCCACCCCGTCTAGGCTGTTGTCAAGGGACTGCGAGAATACGGCCTGCTTGGACAGGCGGTATTAGCAGCCCGCTTGAAACAGCCCGTATGTAGCTCCCAGTCAATACTGACCAGATTACTGACCAATATGCGCCTACTTGCATCAAACTACAGGGTTATGGCATCAATAAAACATAGGGATTACGTAGAAACTGGTGGACTTAAAGAGAGCCAACACCTCTCGGGTGCGCCATTTCTTTTTCATAAAAAAGGCGTGGGTGTGGCCCCAAATCTTGGGTTATTCCTTGTCAGCGGCGATCAATCCGAGGCCGCGCAGATAGACGCCGATACCGCTTTCGAGCAGGTCTTCTGGCGAGAAGGGGCTTTGGGTGCCGGCGGAGTTGCGTGCGAAAAGTTCGACAACCCCGTGGCTCATCGCCCAGATATGGGCTGCAAACATCGAGGCGGGAGGGCGTTTGTGCGCCGGAATATGTTGGCTCAGCTCGCTGGCCGCTTGCTCAAGAACGCTGCGCGCGCGCGTGGCGGCGGCGGCAAGCTCTGGGGTGCGGTTTGGCGAGATCCCGCTTTCGAACATGGCGATGTAGTGGCCCGGATAGCGCCTTGCGAAGGCGAGATAGGCGCGGCCCGTGGCTTCAAAGGCCGCCAGAGGAGAGGGTTGGCCCTTCTCATAGGCATAGCGCATGAGATCGGCGAAGCTTTCAAAGCCTTGTCGGGCCGTTTCGGCGATCAGGTCTTCGCGGCCCTCAAAATGCCTGTAGACCGCTGCCGGGGTCACCCCGGCGAGTTTGGCGGCTTCTGACAGTGTGAAGCCTGTCGGGCCTTTGGCTTCGATCAGCGTTAGGGCGGCTTCGACGAGCGCCTGGCGCAGGTTGCCGTGGTGATAGCCGCGTTTTTTAGGCATCCCAGATCTCGGGGCTGCCGCAGATTGCGCTGTCAAGGCGCCCGAGGGCTTTGAGGTCTTTGTGCGTGTAGTCGATCTGGCTCAGCACGCTGCGGATGGCCATGAGGCGCGCGCGGCGTTTGTCATCGGCGCGGATCACGGTCCAGGGGGCCACATCGGTGTGGCTTTGGAGGAGCGTCTCGGAAATGGCGCTTGAGTAGGCGTCCCATTTCTTGAGGCCCTCAACGTCGATCCAGCTCAGCTTCCAATGTTTGAGCGGGTCGCGTTCGCGGCTCAGAAAGCGGCGCAATTGTTCGGCACGTCCGACATTGAGCCAGAGTTTGAACAGCTGCACGCCATCCTCGATCAGCATTCTCTCAAAACTTGGCACCTGGTTGAAAAACTGCGCGCGTTGGCTGTCTGTGCAGAAGCCGAAGACCTTTTCGACACCGCCGCGGTTATACCAGCTGCGATCATAGAAGACGATTTCGCCGCCGGCGGGCAGGTGGTTGATGTAGCGTTGGAAATACCATTCGCTTTGTTCGCGTTCTGTTGGTTTTGCGAGCGCAACCACCCGGGCGCCACGGGGGTTCAGGTTTTCGCGAAAGCGGCGAATGGCACCACCTTTGCCCGCGGCGTCGCGCCCCTCAAAGATCACCGCCACCCGGGCACCACTTTCCTTGACCCAGGTTTGCATTTTGACCAGCTCGATTTGCAATTGCGCGAGGTCTTTTTCATAGGCTTTGCGCGGCAGCCTTTCGCTGTAGGGGTAGGCAGGGTTGAGGATATCGTCTTTGTCGGCCCGCAAGATCGCGGCGCGAATTTCGTCTGGAGCGCTCTGTTCAAAATAGCGGCTGATGGCGCCGTCAAAAGGCAGATCCATGGCCCTTTTCCCTCTCTTTTGGCGCAGTATGGCGGCTTAGGCTTTGGGGTGCAATCCTGCACGTTTCGCAGCCCGCAGAAGGGCCGCAACAACGGCGTCTTCCGCGCTGTGCTGGATCATGTGGCCGTGGCCTGTGAGACGGGTGAGGCGCGTTGTGGGGGCCGCTTTGCACAGCGGCTCGGCGTGGATATGCAGCCCCACGATGGTGTCGGCGCTGCCGTGCAGGCTTTCGATGGGCAGCGTGAGCTTGGGATAGAGCGGGGCCATGGCGGTGATTTCATCCAAGAGATTGGCCCGTTGCAAGGCGGTGGCGCGCATGGATCTGTAGCGCAGGGCCAGTTTGGGCACGAAATGTTGAAAATACCCGTCTGGCACCGGGTTGGGGGCAAAGACCTCACTCAAGGTGCGCTCAAGATAGGCCTCCGGGACAAGGGCCGGCAGCAAGGGCAAAAGGAGCGGGCCCAATATCGGGTGTGCGCCCAAACGATAGAGCGGATCCAGCGCGGTGGTCCAAGGGTGGGAGGGGGCGGCCACAGGGACGAGGGCGGCAACCCTGTCGGGCATATAGCACGCCCAGGCCAGCGCCACCGCCCCGCCATAGGAGTGGCCCATGACAAGCGGCTTGTGCGCGCCCAGCGTGGCCACGGCATCGGCGATTTGGCGGGCTTGTGCGCGCAGGCTGTCTCCATCTGGGGCGCGCGCGGCGCTGTAGCCAAGCCCGGGGCGATCCACGAGGTAGAGGCGGAAATGGGGAGCAAGTCTGGCCGCCAAGGAGAAGCTCAGATCAGCGGTGTGACCGTTGGAGCCATGTATCAACACAAGATCGGGGGCCGTGCCAGCCTTGGCCCCCATCACCCGCAGATGCAGCGGGCTGCCATTGATGATAAGCCTCTGGCCTCGGGCCGGGGCCGCGGCCTCGGCGCGCGCACTGGCGCGCAGCCCCACAAGCCAGAGCACAAGCCAAAGCCCGGGCAGGGCCAAGAGAAGCCAGGGCCACATGCTCTAGCCGCGCAGATCGGTGGTTTCCAGCCCAATTTTCGCGATGTCATAGGGCGTTGTCTCGTAAATTTCGGAGATCCAGTTGCCATAGAGCAGATGGGCATGGCTGCGCCAGCGGTTGAGAGGTGTCTTGGTGGCATCATCTTCGGGGAAGTAATTGACCGGCAGAGCGATTTTGGCCCCCGCCACTTGGGACTCGGCCAGATCGCGGGCATATTCCTCGCCCAATGTGTCGCTGTCATATTCCAGATGGTTGAAGACATAGAGCGTGCGGTGGGCCGGATCTTCCACCAGTGCGGGGCCGACCTCTTCGGAATGCAACAAAAGGTTGAGCCCTGCGGCTTCGATTTCCTCGCGGCGCATTTCGGTCCAACGGCTGACGGGCATCACAAAATCATCTGAGAAACCGCGCAGCAGCATGTTCTGCGGGGCCAGGTTGAGATGTCGATAGCAGCCAAAGAGCTTTTGCTTGAGCAGGTGCTTTTTCACCCCGTGAAAATATCCCAGCATGGCCATTCCACCCCAACAGACCCCGAAGGTGCTGTGGACGTGGGTTTGTGTCCAGTCAAAGACCTCGGTGAGCTCTGTCCAATAGGTGACATCTTTAAATTCGAGGTGCTCAATGGGCGCGCCTGTGATGATCAGGCCATCAAATTTCTCGCCCGCATCGCGCACATCGGCAAAGGGGCGGTAGAATTCTTCCATATGCGCAGCGGCGGTGTTGCGGGTCTGATGGGCGCTCATGCGGATGAGGGAGAGCTCGATCTGCAAGGGCGTGGCACCGATCAGGCGGGCAAATTGAGTTTCGGTCTGGATCTTTTTGGGCATCAAGTTGAGCAGACCGATGCGCAAAGGGCGGATGTCTTGCCGCATGGCCTGATCTTCGCTCATGACGCTGACACCCTCGCGCGAGAGCACGGAATAGGCGGGCAGATGGGCGGGCAGTTTGATGGGCATGACGGGCTCGTTTTGGCTGGAGTGCGGGGTTAAGAGGCGGTGTTGCGCGCGGTGATGGCAGCAGCGACCACCTCGTCAAAGTCGCGTTCATCGCGCAGGTTGGCAAGATTGCTGGCCTCGATGGTCACGCCCCAACGGGCCATGGCCTCATAACGCGGCTGACGGTGGGCCAAGGCCTTTGCATAGGTGTAGCGAATGAAGCTGTCAGGATCAACGTCGCCTTCTTTGCAGTTGTTTTCATTCAAATAATCACTCCAGACACGCGCGAGAAAGGCCGGCTGATAGGCCATGGGTTTGGGGGCTTTGTCAAAGCGGCGGATCAACTCCTGGGTATGGGCGGGCGAGCCTTTGAGCCAGATCATCAGCGTATTTGCGCTGAGTGTTTTGAGAATTTCGTCTTGCGGGTTGTCAGGATCTGCCCATTCACAGATGGAACCGCCGGTGTCGCAGATGAAATGGGGATAATCATAAAGCGCCCGGGCGCGTTCGATGAAATAGGGGGTGTCCAGCAAGGCGGCAATCTCGGCGCGGCGAAATTGCTCCTGGCGCGCGGCATAGGCATTCATACTGAGCCCGCCGGCGGCCGCAGAGCCGGGTTTGCCAAGGTAGCTTGAGACAGCGCCCAGGTTCTCAAATGTGATGTTGGAGCCGATATAGATGGAATCGCTCATCAGAAGCGCGCGCAGAAACGGCACTTTCATCGCCTCGCGCTTGGCATTGTCGGCGATATATTCGCCCATGTAACGCGTGCCGATGCGGTAATCGACGGAGTAATGAAACCAGTCGCCCGCGCTGCGCAACAGCGAGGCGATATGGGTTTTGCCAAGGCCGGACATGCCAAAAAACAGCACCCTTTTCTGCGGGGCAGCGCGCCAGCTTTCTGCGGTGGGATAGATCATTTTGGCCTCGTCTTTCACAGCTTTCCATGGAGTAAAGCGGTGGGGCGACAGGGTCAAACCTTATTGCGCAACCACCGCAGGGCGCGGCCATCCAGCACCAGCAAGCCAAAGGCCAGAATGCCAAAGCCCAGAACCGCGCGCGGCGGCAGCGCTTCCCCCAAGACGGCCCAGCCCAGAACGATGGCAATGGGCGGGATCAGCAAGGTCACGAGCATGAGATTGCCCGCACCCGCCATGGCCAACACGCGATAGTAAAGCAGATAGGCCAAGACCGTCGCAATCAGCGCGTAATAGGCGATGGCCAAAAGCGTTTCAAAGCGCAATGCCAGGGTGAGTGGCCCTTCAAGCGTCCAAGCCAGCGGCACCATCACGAGCGCCGTGCAGCTGAGCATTCCGGCGGCGGCCACAAGCGGGTGCAGCGCGGTGAGATAGCGGCGCGCCCAGACCCCGGCAAAGGCATAGGAGAGCGTGGCTGCAAGGGCGGCAAGTTGGGCCAGAGAGCGCAGATCAAGGCTGCGTAAATTTTCCAAACCGATGGCTGTGCCGACCCCGAGCGCCCCGATGAGCACCCCGGTGGCCTTGCGCGCTGTCAGCCGCTCATCGCGCAAGAACAGGCTCGCCACCAAGACCCCCAGAACCGCCGTGGTGCTGTTGAGAATGGCGGTGAGGCCACTTTCAATGTGAAGCTGGGACCAGTTGAGCAAGGTGAAGGGCACAATATTGTTGAGCAGTCCCATGACCAGAAAGACCCCCCAAATCTTTGCGCCATGCGGCCAGGGCAGGCGCAGTGCAAACACCAGCCCCCACAGCAGCAACGCCGCCCAGAGCGCCCGATGGGCCACGCTTGTGAGCACGCCAATTTCGTTGAGCGCAACGCGCACAGCCAGAAAGACGCCCCCCCAGATAAGCCCGAGAAGAAAAAGCTCGCCCCAGGCGCGCGCGGAGAGTGTTTTTTGCAATGTCATGGGGCAGGTATGAGGGTTTTGACAGGCTGTGGCGACCCGTTTTTTGCGCTATCGCCAAACGAAAGCGCACCGTTATAAAGCGTGCCATAATAAAGCGCCCTGTGACATGGCACAGGGCGCTCCTTATTTAGGCGCTGGTGGTTTGGGCGCGAATGCCGTGGCACCGTTGCCGGGCGTCAGAAGCTGTAACTGATCTTCAGGCCAAATCCGATGGCTTCACTGTTGTCAAAGGTGACAGGACCAACAGTCTGGCTGCCCGGCTTCACATATTGCAAACCACCGGTCAGTTTCACCGAGTCAGAGATGTTATAGCTGCCCCCGAGGCCAATGCTTTTGTAACCGTTTGTGGGTGAAAGCGGCGTGTTGCCCGGCCGTGTTCCAGCGGCCTCATAGCCCAGAGTGAGGGCAAGGCTGAGCTTGTCGTTGATCTTGCGGCCCACACCGAGCGTGAGGCTTGTGCTGTCATCGCGGAAGTTGACCCAATTGGTGCTGGCACCGCCGGCGACGGGGGTTGAGTCCAGCGAGGACCCCGCCCATTTGACATGGCGCACCGAGCCGAACAGCAGCGTGTTTTTGGCAATGCCCGATTGGAACTCGAGATTGAGGCTTTCAGGCGTTTCATGGCTGGCTGTCACGGGAATTGCAAAGTTCTGGCTGCCGTCCAGCGTGTTCTTGATGGATGTGTTGTAGGTCAGTGCAACCCGCAGCGCGATGTCAGGGCGCTCGTAAGCGGCCCCCACCAGCGCGCCCCAGGCGTAATCGCTTGAGCCGATCAGGATGCCCGGAGTTGAGGCGATTGTGCCAGACAAGGATTGCGCGCGCGCACCCGCATGAAGGCTGAAATTGTTGTCAAATTTGTAGCGCCCCACAAAGGTGAGCGCCTTGCTGGAAACATCGGCGTAGCCGCCGGCAAACGGGCCAATGGGCGTGGCCGCGAAGGGGCCGCTGGTGTATTTTATGTTGGCACCAAACGGTTGATCGACAATGACCGCCACATCCACCTGCTCGGTGATGGCTTTCTTGACCGAAAAGCTCATCGGGTTGTAGCGGGTGGTGGCATCATTGGTGCCAAGGCTGCCTGTGACTTCCGGATCGACCGAGCCGACTGAAAAGGTGACCGTATCGCCGGGTTCAAAGATCGGGGTGATCCATTGGCCGGAGCGGTCTATCCCGCCAGCCAAGGCGGCGCTGGTAAACAGGGCCATAAGGCCCGAACTCGTGACAAGGGTTTTCATAAGTGTTTCCTCCCAAAAACATCTTTCGATGGTAGGGGGCAACTTTTGATTCTCAAACAGTTTCCGTTGCGGAATGCCTGCACGGCGCAGGATATGTGGCACAAAAGCCGGCTTTTTGCCCGCAACGGCCGCTATGTTTGTGGCAAAAAGTATACGGGCCACTGTGCGTGGCTGTGCAAAATCAAGTCAGGCCGAGCGGGTCTCAGACCAGATATTGTAGTAATTTCCCGCAAAGATCAGCACCGCTCCGAGCAAGACCCAAAGATCCAACGGCTCATGATATACCGCCCAGCCGATCACCGCGATCAGCGGCAGGCGTATGAAATCCACCGGCACCACGACTGTGGCCGGCGCCAGGCTCAGGGCGGTGGTGAGGCAGAAATGGGCCAGCAAACCGGCACAGCCGATTAAGAGCAGCCAAGGGGCCGTTGCAGGCGAGGGCAGGGCAATATCGCCATCATACCCGGCGCAGAGGATGCCAAAGACCGCCTGCATGGCGGTGAGATAAAACAGGATGCAGGTGATGCGCTCACTGCGGGTGAGCCGCTTTGTGAAGATGATTGACAGCGCAAAGCCGATGGCCGCAAGCGCAGCACTCACAACGCCAAGCCCCACCGTTTCACCAAACGGGCGGGCCACGATCAGAATGCCCGCAAAGCCCAGCAAAGCGGCCAGCACCCGTGTCTGGGTCATCCGCTCCCCAAGCAACAGCGGCGAGAGCACAAGCACCCAGATGGGAGAGGTGAATTCCAGCGCAAAAACCTGCGCCAGCGGAATGACGGTTATGGCGAAAAACCACAGGTTCTGACCGGCAAAATGCGCGATGTTGCGGATGAGATGCACCCCGAGATGCCGGCGCGTGATGTCGTGCAGATGGCCAGAAGCGCGGGCCACGGCAAGCACGATAACAATGCCCACAAAGCTGCGATACATCATGATTTCAAAGGTATCGAGCTCAAAGCTCACCGCGCGCCCGGCCACGGCCATGGCCGTAAACGAGCCAATAGCACCGATCATCCAGAGCATGGCGGGCAGGGTCTTGGAGGGTTCAGTCATGGGGGGCGCGGTGCGATTGCAGTGGTAGAGGGGGCAACGGGCCAGCGCCGCTTGACTTGATGTTTTGGAAGCTCAAACCCCGCCCTCGCGCCTTGGTGAGCCTATTTTGACCTCACACCTTTGGCGCAGAGTTTAGACGGCGCGCGAGGACGTGCAAGCGGTTTGTTTAACTGTCAAAGGCTTTCAGGATAACGGCCTGCTCTTGCTGCGTCAGGGCCGTGTTCAGGCGCTCCACCTTGAGCTTCAACTCATCGGTGTCTAGTGAAATTGCCTTGAGGATGGAAACATATTTCCAAAGCAAAAGCCCGATCGTGCCGACACAGACGAGAATAAAAAAGAGTTCTATGACGATAATGACCGCAAAATAAGTTTCCATGCGCCGGCGGTCCTTCTTGGTTATTCAAAGTGCACTCAACACTTAAATCAGAAGCCAGCATACCTTCCTTGCTTTCAGTGCGCGCTCTTAGAGATCTAAACGGCGCAACGGCTCCGGGTTTGAGGTCTGACGTTAGGGTTTTTGCACAAAAAGGCCAGTAATTATTATGACTGGCCTTTTGGCTGTATTTTCAGAGATCTGCCGGTTGTCGCGCGGTTGTCGTCGGAACGGCCTCTTATTCCCA
Source organism: uncultured Lentibacter sp. (assembly GCF_937123735.1). GTDB lineage: Bacteria > Pseudomonadota > Alphaproteobacteria > Rhodobacterales > Rhodobacteraceae > Lentibacter. The sequence continues at coordinate 336 of NZ_CAKZKL010000037.1, read as the reverse complement.
CTCGATCGTTCCGGGCGGCTTTGAGGTCACGTCATAGGTCACACGGTTGATGCCTTTGACTTCGTTGATAATGCGCGTGGCTGTTTCGCCGAGGAAGTCATGGGAGAACGGATAATAATCGGCGGTCATCCCATCAACGCTGGTCACGGCGCGCAGAGCGCAGGCGAAGTCATAGGTGCGCCCGTCGCCCATCACACCCACGGTGCGCACGGGCAAAATGGCCACAAAGGCCTGCCAGATTTCGTCGTAAAGCCCGTGTTTGCGGATCTGATCGATGTAGACCGCATCGGCCTTGCGCAGGATTTCCAGCTTCTCGCGGGTGATCTCGCCGGGGCA
>NZ_CAKZKL010000036.1 GCF_937123735.1 uncultured Lentibacter sp. | reverse complement strand
CTGGCTCTGGCTCTGGCTCTGGCTCTGGCTCTGGCTCTGGCTCTGGCTCTGGCTCTGGCTCTGGCTCTGGCTCTGGCTCTGGAAAAGCGGGCGATTCTGCTTTGCTGTCAAGGCTCTGGCCGGGCGCTTCGGCCGTTGGCGGCAAGGCAGGCGCTTGCAGCGGCTCTTCTGTGCCGCCATCGCTCACGATCGCGTCCAGGCCGTCTTCCAGTTTGGAAGATGACTTGAACAACCGGTCTTTGAGTTTTTTGAAAAAAGCCATGTCAGCCCCAGAGATTATTTCTGGTCCACCTGTAACCTGCCGCCCGCCAAGTGAAAAGAGCCTCCTGCGGCCGTGAGGCGCCTGAAGAGCACAGCAAGAGCTGTCAGGGACCGGCGGTAAAGGCGATCAGGAAAAGCGCCTGCGCCAGCCAATAGCTGCTCCAGATCACATAGGGCAGAGGGCGGCGCAGCCTGTGACCCCGGGGCAGCACAAAGAGCTCCTGGGCAAGGGCAAAATCGGACAGGATAAACAACAACGCCGCCGGCAAGACAAGCGCCAGCGCGCCGACCGGTGGCAAAGCCATGGCCGCCACCCCCATCAACAGGATGAAGGGTATGTAGAGCGCCACACCAAAGCGCAGGCGGCCCGCGCGGCGCAGCGCGAGATACAGCACCACGAGGCCCAGCAACCCCAACGCCAGCACCAGCGGCCAGCCATCCTTGAGGCGCAAAAGATCGGCCCCGGGCTGCAAGGCAAACAGCGCCGCATAGGCCAGATGCCCGATGCCAAAAGCGCCCAGGCTGGTGACAAAGGCCTCCGACAGCCCTTGATCGGAAGTCGTGCGCGATAGAAAAAAGTCACCGACCGCGCAGCATGTGAGCGCAACGCCCAAGAGCAGTCTGTCGGCCAGTTGAAAGGCCACCAGGGCCAGAAGCCCGACCGAAAGGGTTTTCAGCACCGATTTCAGCCAAGAGCGGCCCGGACGCGCGCATACAAACAGATAACAGAGCGCACAGAAGCTGGCGGCCAGAAACAGCAATGTCACATGATCGGGCCAGCCAAACATCAGATCTCCTCTGGAAAATGCGCAATTGTCATCCGGATCGGATTGGGCGCAGCTTGCCCAAGGCCACAGATGGAGGCATCCACCATCGCGCTCGAAAGCTCCTCCAGCAAAGCCTTGTCCCAGCGCTCAGCCTGCATCAGCTTCACGGCTTTTTCACAGCCGACACGGCACGGGGTGCACTGGCCGCAGCTCTCGTCTTCAAAGAAACGTAGCATATTCAGCGCAGCAGCGCGGGCGCTGTCTTGATCGGACAGCACAACCACGGCCGCAGAGCCGATAAACGACCCGTGGGGTTGGAGCGTGTCAAAATCCAGCGGGATATCCTTCATGCGCGCCGGAAGCAGGCCCGAAGACGGGCCGCCCGGCTGGTAGGCCTTGAAGCGATGCCCGGCCATCATGCCACCCGCAGCGGCAATTACATCGGTGATCGTAGAGCCCGCTGGCAATAGATAGACGCCAGGGGCCGCAACACGGCCCGACACGGAATAGGAGCGCAGCCCCTTGCGGCCATTTTTCTCATGGGCATTGAGTATCTGAGGGCCGCTTCTGACGACTTTGGCAACCCAATAGAGCGTTTCAACATTGTGCACGAGTGTGGGCCGGTTAAACAGGCCAACCTGAGCCACAAAAGGCGGACGGTGGCGCGGCAGGCCACGTTTGCCCTCTATGCTTTCGATCATGGCGCTCTCTTCGCCACAAATATAGGCCCCGGCACCGCGCCGCAGGTCGATATAGCCTTGAGGCGCGAGCCCGGCCGCCTCGAGCGCCGCGATTTCACGGCGCAAAATCTCAAGGACAGCCGGGTATTCATCGCGCATGTAGATAAAGCATTTCTCCGCCTCAACAGCCCATGCCGCGATCAGCATTCCTTCAAGAAAGACATGAGGTGTGCGCTCTAAGTAGTAGCGATCCTTGAAGGTTCCTGGCTCTCCCTCATCGCCGTTGACGGCCAGATAACGCGGACCATCATTCATCCGCACAAAGCCCCATTTCTTGCCCGAAGGAAAACCAGCGCCGCCAAGGCCCCTGAGACCTGAGTCCAGAACCTGCGCCTGCACCGCCTCCCAATCGCCGTTGTCGCGCAGCTCTGACAAGGCCGAATACCCGCCTGCGGCCTGATAGGCTGCCAGCGTTTCGTAGGGGGGCAGCTTGGCATGGGTGTCCTTGGCCGCAATTGCCGCGGCCACCTTTTCGGGGGTGGCGTGGTCAATATGGTTGTGGCCGAGTTCCAGCACTGGGGCCGTGTCACAGCGCCCCATGCAGGGCGCGCGCAGCACGCGGACCTGCTCAGGATCAAGGCCATCTTCCAACGCAGATTTGAGCGCCTGGGCCCCTGCCAGCTCGCAAGACAGGGAATCACAAACCCGAATGGTCAGTGCTGGCGGCGGGGTTTCTCCTTCCTTGACCACGTCAAAATGGGCGTAGAAGGTCGCAACTTCATAGACCTCGGCCATGGAGAGGCGCATCTCTTCGGCCAGCGCCCGCAGGTGTGCCGCCGAGAGACATCCGAACCTGTCCTGAATCCTGTGCAAATGCTCGATCAGCAGATCGCGACGGCGCGGCGCATCGCCCAGAAGCTCCGTGACCTCGCTCCAGGCCTGATCCTCGAGCTGGCGGCCCTTGGGCGTGTGCCGACCTTTGCCCTTGCCTGATTTCCAGACACCTTTGCGTTCATCCAGCCCCATGGGTGAGAGCCCCCTGTTTTGCGTTTGAAAAGAGCCTAGAGGCTGCGGATTTGAGACGCGAGGTCAAAAACGACCTTAGGCGGATCATTCGCGTTGTCTCCCACAATCTTTGCGCATTTATGCCCCAGTGTCGCCATGGCGTTGCGCTAGGCAGGGTGCAGATGAGGTCTGCATGATATATTTTTCCCTCGCAACTCTGGCGCATGTCTTTCTGCTCGCTCTGGCGGCCATCTTCGGCGGCGGGTTCATCGCTTTCGCGCTGCTCTACATCACTCTTTTCACCGCTGCGCTGGACCGGTTTGTGCCGCATGTTCTGCCGCAATTGCCGGAGGGGGCCGAATTTCCCACAGGCGCGCGCCTTTCGGTGTTGATGGGGCTGATACATTTCGGATTGCTCGGGCTGGCCGTGGCCACGATTTCCCAGGAGGCACAGACGGCCCTTGGGCAACTGGGGCTGTTCTTTGCCTTTGCACTGTTTTTCGGGCAGGTCTCCCACCCCAATGCCCATGAATTGATCCACCGTAGCGCGCGCGGACCGCGCCGCCTTGGCCGCGCCGTCTATGCCTCTTTGTTGATGGGGCATCATGCCTCCGCACATGTTTTGCTGCACCATGTCTATGTGGCCAGCCGCGACGATCCAAGCTCGGCCCCCAAGGGCACAGGGTTTTACCGCTTTTTCCTGATGGCTTGGGCAAGAGGGTTTTTCGAGGGCTACAGGCGCGAGAGCGCGCGGCTCAAGCAAGCCGCAAAACCGCCCTATGCCCACCCCTATCTCACTGATGCGCTGATCGGGCTGGGGATGATCGTGTCGAGCGCCCTGCTTGCAGGGCTGGCCGGCGTCATCACCTATATTGCGTTGGCACTTTATGCCCAGATCCAGATCGTGCTCGCAGATTATGTGCAGCACTATGGCCTGCGCAGAAAGCGCCTGAACGACGGCAAGCTCGAGCCTGTGAGCAGCGCTCATTCCTGGAATTCACCACATTGGTTTTCGGCGGCACTCATGTTCAATGCGCCGCGCCATTCTGACCATCATATGCACCCGCAACGCCCCTATCCGTTGTTGCAGCTCACCCCGTCAAAGATGCCCATGTTGCCGCATTCCCTACCGGTGATGGCCGTGATCGCGCTCTACCCGCCGCTCTATCGCAAAGTCATGGCCCGCGCGCTTGCCCGCTTGCAGCCTGGCTGAAAAACCCCCTAAACTCGCGCTATGTTGCGCGCTTTTTCTTTTGTCGTCTTCTTGGCCATCAGCGGCCTGCCAGTGCCCGCCCAACAGCGGCTGGACGGCGCGGCCTTTGACGCGTTGACCCGAGGACAAACATTTTATTACGGTTATGGTTCCGTGCCTTACGGAGCAGAAGAATATCTCGACAACCGCCGTGTGCGTTGGTCTTTCTTGGATGGGCAGTGCAAAGACGGCTATTGGTATGAAACCCCCGAACAGCTCATCTGCTTTGTCTATGAAGACCGCCCCGACGCTCCGCAATGCTGGGCCTTTTTTTCCGAAAACGGCCGGTTGCGCGCCAGCTTCGAAAACGGGGCCGAAGCGCCGCCGCTCTATCAGATCGAGCGCACCAGCGAGCCGATGCTGTGCCTTGGCCCCGAAGTGGGGGTTTAGGCCCGTCCTAACGCAGCTTGGGCGGCTTGGCCGGGTCACTGCCCGGGGTGGCCGGCCCTGTGAGGGGGCTTGGCTGTGGCACATCAAAGCGCAGCCCCGCCTGCCCGAACTGGGCCCGCAGCCCCGGACTGTCGTTGAAAAAGGCAACATCCAGCGCCATGTCCTCAAGCCCTGAGAACACAAGCGCCTCGCTGGCCGCTTTCGCCAAGGGGGCTTGGGCAGGTTCCTTGGCACCCAGAATTGCCAGCATCAGCCCTCCCTCTTCCTTGGAAACAAGGTAGGCCACCTGCGCCAGCCCCGCAGCGCGGGACAATTTGGCATCCAGCGCGTGCAGCAACACTTCGGGAATATCGGGGCTTCTCAGCGCGGCCAGCCCGCTCTTGCGCTTGGGGGCGGGCTCGGCTTCTTGCGGGGCGGCTTGCAAGGTGTCCCGCATCCAGACCAGGGCCTCGGCTGGCAACATGATCGAGGAGGACGCCACCTCAAGGTTGAGCGCCAACCCAGCCCTCTCGCTGGCCAGCATCTGGGCCATGATCCGCCCGGAGAGCGCCGCATAGGGGGCCGCACCACCCGCAAAAGAGGCCAGCCGCTCAGCCGAATCAAAGCCGAGAACATAGTTTTCCCCCTCTACAGCGATCATCTGAGGCTCGATGGAGCCCGCCTTGGGAGCGGCGTCTAGCAACAAGAAAACTTCAATATCCGCCAGAACCGCATAGAAGCTCATTCTCAGCGAGACGTCCTCGGGGTTGGCCGTCATGGCGGCATGGGCTGTGTCGAGAACTGTCTTTTCGCTCATGGCAGGGCCTCTTTCAGTGCGGCACGCAGCTCGGGCAGCAACTCGGCCTCAAACCACGGATTTTTCTTGATCCATCCCGTATTGCGCCAAGACGGATGCGGCAAGGGGAAAACCTGTGGCGCATGGTCTCGCCAGCGCCGGGTTGTCTCTGTGACGGTGCCACGCGCCCCAAGGTGATAGCGTTGCGCCGCACCGCCAATGACAATACGCAGCTTGAGGGCAGGCAAAGATTGCATCACGTCACTGTGCCAAGTTTGCGCACATATCGGGGGCGGCGCGAGGTCACGGCCGTGGCTGTCATACCCTGGAAAACAAAAGGCCATGGGCACAATCGCAATTTTGGCTCTGTCATAAAAAGCCTCAGGCGAAAGCGCCAGCCAGCGGCGCAACCGCTCTCCGGACGGGTCATCAAACGGGCGTCCGCTGGCATGAACACGCGCACCCGGCGCTTGTCCGGCGAGCAGCACTTTGGCGCGCGCATCAAACCACGGCACCGGGCGAGGGCAATGCGCGGTGGCAGTGGCCGCAAAGCGCGCCGCGCAAAGCCGGCAGCTGTGGATTTTCTGGACAAGGCCGGACATGGCCAAAAGATAGTGCCTGCCAATCGCGGCGCAAGGCTGCAAAGTCCGGCCAGTGCGCGGCAATCGGCGGATCTGCGCAAATAGTTTCAACTTGTCTTAATTTTGCCCCAAACGACTGTATACTGAAACGAAACAATAAAATGTCTGAGTCATCCCCTAAGTGCCGTGTTTTTGAGGCACATACATAAAGCCTTAGTGAAATTGGCTTAGACCTGTCAAACCAGAGAAGAAACGGAGCGGCAATGCTCGAGTTTAACAATGTCAGCAAGTCCTTTTGGACCGGCACGCAGCGAAAGGTGATCCTTGAAAAGGTCTCTTTCCGCGTGGAGATCGGCAATTCGCTCGGCATTCTTGCCCCCAACGGCACCGGCAAGACAACATTGATCAACATGATGTCCGGCCTTGAGAAGCCTGACGAAGGCACGATCTTGCGCGACTGCAAAATCAGTTTCCCGCTGGGCTTCATGGGCGGCGTGGTGGCACGCCACTCAGCCGTTGAAAACAGCCGCTACATCGCCCGTCTCTACGGGCTGGACCCGGACTACGTCGAGGCGTTCTGCCGTTGGCTTTGCAATCTGGGCGAGTATTTTGACCAGCCGCTGGGCACATACAGCCAGGGGATGCGTGGGCGGTTTGCCTTTGCCCTCCTGCTGGCACTGGATTTTGACATCTACCTGATAGACGAGGGAATGCCCAATTCCACGGATGTTGAGTTCAACCGCAAGGCCGGCGAAATCCTGCGCGACAGGCTGCGCACAACAACGGTCATTATCGTCTCCCATCAGCCGCAAGTGCTTGAAAAATTTGCGCGTTCCGCCGCGGTATTGATAGATGGCCGGCTCCAAATGTTTGACACTTTAGAAGAAGCGAAACATCTGTATGACTACCAAACCCAAAGCTAAAAAGTTTCGCATAAAACGCAGCTCCCCGCCCGCCAAGGGCCCGGAGCCGGAAAACCCGCAAGCCGATGACGCCGGGGCGGCGCCCGACGCGCGCAGCGGCGCGGTGGAATCGCCGCGCGAGGTGGCTGCTGAAACAGATATCGACGCCATTCGCCGGGAAGGCTTGACCGGCCGACAGCTGCGCATGGCCCGTCGCATGGCTCAAAAGCACGGGCTGGTTCCTATCTCCGATTTTGACGCTGTACGCCAACTCCGCCTGAAGGGCATTGACCCGTTTCAGGCCTCCAACATGCTGGAGCTTGTGGTGCCCGGCCAACAGGAGGCCGAGGCCGAAACGGGAACTGTGCTGCCCGGCATGGGCAAGATCCAGCTGCCGCAAACCGTCAAACCTGCCAGCGCGCAGCTGCCACAAACAGAAGCCTATACGGCCGACCGCCGTTCTGTCGAAATCACTGAGATCCAACGTGATATTTCTCGCCGCCGGCACAAACGCCTGATGCTGCTCTTGGCGCGGCTGTCTGCATTTGTCTTTCTGCCCACGCTTTTGGCGGGCTGGTATTACTACATGATCGCGACACCCATGTATTCCACCAAATCCGAATTTCTCATTCAGTCCGCGGATGGCGGTGGCGGTGGCGGCCCCTTGAGCGGCCTGATCCCGGCGCAATTGGCCAACAGTCAGGAGAGCATTGCCGTGCAATCCTACCTCACCTCTAAAGACGCGATGATCCGTCTCAATGAGGAACTGGGGTATAGGCAACATTTCTCCCAACCTGAAATAGATGCAATTCAACGGTTGGACGAAGACGCAACCAACGAAGCCGTTCATAAAGTTTACAAGAAAAACATCAAGATAGGGTATGATCCGACCGAGGGTGTTGTGCGCATGGAGGTGATTGCCGCCTCCCCGCAGGCCGCCGCAGATTTTTCTCAGGCGCTGATCTCTTATGCCGAGGAACGGGTGGATGCGCTGTCCCAAAACATCCGAAATGATGCCATGGCCGATGCCCAGCGCAACCTTGAAACAGCCAAACTGGAGCGCCGGCAAGCGCAGGAAAACCTGATCCGCCTCCAAGAAATATACTCCGCAGACCCCACAGAGCAGCTCGCCGCGCTGCGCAGCCAGATCACCTCCTATGACCAACAGCTCCTCGAAAAGAAGCTGGCATTGCAGGCCATGCTCGACAATCCACGCCCAAACCAGGCCAAGGTTGATGGCGCGCGCGGCGATGTGCGGCGCCTGGAGAACCTGCTCAAAGAGCTCTATGCCCGCATGATCGAGCCGGACGCCTCGGGGCTCTCGCTCGTTCAGCAATCCACGGAAATAGAACTCTCGCGCGCCGACCTCGCCACGGCTGACGCTTTCTTGCAATCGGCCCTGCAAGGCGAAAAACAATCCGCGCTCGAAGCCGGGCGACAAGTGCGCTATCTCACCGTGCCTGTCCGTCCGATCGCCTCGGATGCCCCAAGCTATCCACGCAGGTTTGAAAACACGATTCTGGCATTTTTGATTTTCTCGGGCATATATCTCATGGTTTCATTGACAAGTTCCATCTTGCGCGAACAAGTCTCCAACTGAAGACGCCCTTTACAAGAGTATCCAAAATGCACCCAGTTGACGTTTGCACCCCCAACACCTGGTCGTTCCTGCGCGACCCGATGATCACCCCGACAGGTTTTCGCGAATATGATGCGCGCTGGAAATACCCAGAAGAGATCAACCTGCCTGGGATCACAGCGCTTGGCCTTGGCCTTGGCACCCAGATGCACGCCCGTGGGGTTGCACCGGTGATTGCGGTCGCAAATGATTATCGCGACTATTCCCTCTCCATCAAAAATGCGTTGATGCTCGGGCTGATGCAGGCCGGTATTCATGTTCAGGATATAGGTCCAGCGGTTTCGCCAATGGCCTATTTTGCCCAGTTCCATCTTGATGTCCCCGCCGTTGCCATGGTCACAGCCTCACACAACCCAAACGGCTGGACCGGCGTGAAAATGGGGTTTGAGCGCCCACTTACCCACGGGCCAGAAGACATGGCCGAGCTGCGCGATATTGTGCTGCAAGGCCGTGGACAACCGCGCAGTGGCGGCGCCTATAGCTTTGTTGACGGGGTCCGCGACGCCTATATCAACGATCTCGTGGGCGATTTCAAAATGCGCCGCAAGCTGCGCGTGGTCTGCGCCACAGGCAACGGCACCGCCGCCGCCTTTGCACCTGAGGTCTTTGAGCGGATCGGCGTGGAGGTTATCCCCTCCCATACCGAGCTCGATTACAGCTTCCCCCATTACAATCCGAACCCGGAAGCATTGGAGATGCTGCATGACATGAGCGCCTCGGTCAAAGACAGCGGCGCCGATTTTGCCCTGGGCTTTGACGGAGATGGCGATCGCTGTGGTGTTGTTGATGACGAAGGTGAAGAAATATTTGCCGATAAAGTGGGCGTTATCTTGGCACGCGACCTGAGCAAGCTTCACCCCGACAGCATCTTTGTTGCCGATGTCAAATCAACAGGGCTCTTCGCCTCAGATCCCGTTTTGAAAGCCAATGGCGCAAGCGCCGATTATTGGAAAACAGGCCACAGCCACATGAAACGCCGGGTCAAGGAGCTGGGCGCGCTGGCCGGTTTTGAGAAATCGGGGCATTACTTCCTCGCGGGCCCCATCGGGCGGGGCTATGATTGTGGGCTGCGCGTCGCGGTCGAAATCTGCAAGCTCATGGATCGCAACCCGGATATGAAAATGTCAGATTTGCGCCGCGCCTTGCCGCAAACTTGGGCCACACCAACCATGTCACCCCATTGCCCTGATCTCGAAAAATACAGCGTGTTGCAACGTCTCGTCGACAAGATCAAAGCCATGGCAGACGCCCATGAACCCCTGGCTGGGCGCGCCATCAAGGACGTGGTCACGGTCAATGGTGCAAGGGTTATTCTGGACAACGGCTCCTGGGGGCTCGTGCGCGCCAGCTCCAACACTCCCAATCTCGTGGTCGTATGTGAAAGCGCCCATAGCGAAACAGAAATGCGCGCCATTTTCGGCGCACTCGACAGCATCATTCGCACAGAGCCCGCGGTTGGGGCCTATGATCAAACCTTCTGATCTTCTTCTCTTTCAAAATATCGCGCGGGTCCGGGGGCAGCGCCCCGGGGGCGGGCGTTTGTTTCATGTGCCAAGCCCGCGCCCGCGGAGCAAAGCCTCAACCCCAGGCATCCGCCCCCGAAACGCCACATATAATTCGGAAGGCTCCTCTGCCCCCCCACGCGACAGAATATTGCGCTCCAAAGATGCTGCGAGCGCCGGATCAAACACATCGCCGCAGTCCTCAAAGGCGGCAAAGGCGTCCGCGTCCATAACTTCCGACCACATGTAAGAATAATATCCCGCAGCATAGCCATCGCCGGAAAACACATGCGCAAATTGCGGCGTTGCATGGCGCATGGCAATCGCCGCAGGCAGCCCGATCTGGGCCAAAACCTCGGCCTGCCGCGCCATCGGATCTTGCGGAGCCGCCCCCTCGTGAAACGCCAGGTCAACCATGGCAGAGGCCAGGTATTCAACGGTCTGAAACCCCATATCGAAATGGGCTGCCCCCAACAGCTTTTCCAAGAGTGGGGCCGGCATGGGGGCGCCCGTCTCGCAATGGATCGCAAACTCTGTCAGGATCGCCGGGACGGTTAACCAATGTTCAAACAACTGGCTGGGCAGCTCCACAAAATCCCGTGCGACGGATGTTCCGGAGACACTCTCATAGGTGACATTTGACAACATCTGGTGCAGCGCATGGCCAAACTCGTGAAACAAGGTGCGCGCATCGTCATAGCTCAGCAATGCTGGTGTTGCCTTGGCAAAGTTGCACACATTGATCACAACCGGGCTCTGTGCCTGCGGATAGCCTGCTTGCGCACGCATCGCCGAACACCACGCTCCGGAGCGTTTTGAGCCGCGCGCGAAATAATCGCCGATAAAGACCGCAACATGTTTGCCATCCCGGGTCACATTCCAGGCCCGGCAATCCGGGTGATAAAGCGCGACATCCAAGGGAGCAAAGTCCAGCCCGAACAGCCGGTTCGCACAGGCGAAGCTTGCTTCAATCATCTTGTCGAGCTGAAAATAGGGCTTTAGCTCCGCCTCGTTTAGGTTATGCTCCGCCTCGCGTCGCCTGGCCGCATAGTAGCGCCAATCCCAAGGTGCCAGCGGTTCATTTATACCGTCATCCTTCAGCATCGCCGTCAGCACCTTGGCGTCTGCCTCGGCCTGCGCTTTGGCAGGCCCCCAAACATCTCTCAGCAATTGGTGCACCGCCTCCGGCGTTCCGGCCATCTCCGTTTCCAGTTTATAGGCTGCAAAACTTTCATATCCCAAGAGTGCGGCCCGCTCCTGGCGCAGCGCGAGAATCTCGGCACAGATCGCGCGGTTGTCTGTGGCCCCACCGTTGGCTCCGCGTGCGCTCCAGGCCTCAAAGGCTTTGCGGCGCAAATCCCGCCGCGAGGAAAACTCCAAGAAAGGCACGATAAGCGAGCGTGACAAGGTTACCACGGGGCCGGGTTGGCCTTTTTCAGCCCCCGCGGCGCACGCCGCATCAATTACAAATTGTGGCAGCCCTGCCAGGTCACCATCGCCCAGGGGCATGAACCAATCGCGTTCATCTGCCAGAAGATTTTGCGTAAAACTTGTTCCAAGCTGCGCCAGGCGTGATTTGATTTCGCCCATCCGCACATCCTGCGCACCGGTGAGCGCCGCTCCGGCGCGCAAAAAGCCGCGCCGTGTCAACATTAACACCCGCTGCTGCTCTGGGGTCAAATCCTGCGTGTCGCGCACCGTCCAGAGCGCCTCAATCCGCGCAAACAGCGCCTTATTGGCTGTAATCTGCGAAAAATGAGCCGCGAGTTTGGGCGCGAATTCCCTTTGCAGAGCCTCGCGCGCAGCTGTGCTGTCTGCGCTTGACACCGTGTAAAACACCGAGAGCACCTTCTCCAGGTCTTTCCCCGCACGTTCCAACGCCCCGATGACCGTCTCAAACGAAACCGCATCTTGCTGGGCAGCAATGGCCGCGATCTCGCTGTTGTGCCGCCCCAGAGCGACCTCAAGAGCCGGTGCGAAATCGTCATCAGAGAAAGTTTGGAACGGCGCGATCCGGAAAGGCGTGTCCCAGTCTGCCAAGAGCGGATTGTTCATATGATCTTCCTTTTTCTACCCGCCTGCATTGGCGTAAAACCAGCGTTTCAACGGTTCTCTAGAGCACCACAAACAGCGCAGCCCGCGCGCGGCGAGAGCTTGATTTTGCGGCTTTCTCCGTAAAGCCCGTCATAAATCAGCATCTCGCCTCGTGTTACATGGCCTGCCCCGGTGATCTGCTTGATCGCTTCCAGCGCCATCATGGAGCCGATCACCCCGGGCAGCGCGGCAACAACGCCTGCCTCTGCGCAAGACGGCGCCAGCCCCGGCGCCGGGGCCTCCGGGAAGATGCATTCATAGCAAGGCCCTCCCTCAGCGGGGTCAAAGACAGAAATCTGCCCCTCCCATTGCGCCAAAGCCCCTGAAATCAATGGCTTGCCTTGGGCAACAGCGGCAGAATTGCTCAAGTATCGGGTGGCAAAATTATCTGTGCCATCCAAAATCACATCATACTGCGCAAAAAGCTCGCCGGCCATTTCCTCTGTCAGGGCGCGTTCATAGGGGCGCACCGCCACAAAAGGGTTGAGCGCGCGCAGCGCCTCTGCGGCCGATTGCACCTTGGGCAGGCCGATTGTGCCGTCCCGATGAATGATCTGGCGCTGCAAATTGCTGTTGTCCACCCGATCCGCATCAATCACCCCAAGGGTCCCGACACCGGCCGCCGCCAGATACAGCAACGCAGGTGAGCCAAGCCCCCCCGCCCCGACGACCAGAACTTTGGCCTCTTTGAGCTTGCGCTGCCCCGGCCCGCCCAGTTCGCGCAGCACAATATGGCGTGTGTAGCGCTCCAGCTCCGCGTCGCGAAACAGCCCCGTTGGGCGCGGTGCAGGGTCCGGTTGCGGCACCATGCGGGCCTTCAGCCGCGCCAGTCCGAAAGCATAAAGCCCCGCAAGCGCCGCCAGCCCGCCAAACAACGCCCACCCCCCGGGCTCGCCCTGTGGCACAGTCATTTGCAGCCCCAACCCGGCCAGATAGCTCACCACAATGAGCCCCCAAACCAAAGGCCGGGGCCAGCGAAAATACCCGCCCAAAGCCCAGAGAATCCCCATCCATCCGACCATCGCGAGCGCCATCAGCTGCGCCCCGTCGATCCAAAACCACCGGCACCGCGCGGGGTTTGCGAAAGCTCGGCAACCAGCTCAAAGCGTGCCTGCACCACCGGTGCCACAATCAGTTGCGCCATGCGCTCGCCGTGGCTCAAACAAAACGCCTCCTGCCCCGCATTCAAGACAATCACCCCGAGAGGGCCGCGATAATCCGCATCAATGGTTCCCGGGCTGTTGGGCAAGGTAATCCCATGTTTGAGCGCAAGCCCCGAGCGCGGACGCAGCTGCGCCTCATAGCCCGCAGGAATTTCGACCCGCAACCCCGTCGTCACGAGCGCGCGCGCGCCTGGGGCCAAAACAATCTCGCCGCGATCAGCCAAATTCGCGCGCAAGTCCGCCCCCGCCGCCCCCGTGGTTTCATAGGCGGGCAGGCCCAAGGACATATCCGCCCAAGGCTCCCATGCAAATCTTACCGTAACCACATTACGCCCTTCTTTTTCTTGGCAAAAATACTCAAATCCTCACGCAAGAGCCGCTGCAATACGGTCTGCAAGCTGACAAGCAACCTGTGTTTTTTGCATACGCGGCCAGCTCTCGCAGCTGTCAGCCGTGATCACATGCACCGCATTTTCCTCTCCGCCCATGATGCCGGTTTGCGGGCGGACATCATTGGCAACAATCCAGTCACAGCCTTTGCGCACACGTTTGGCCTGGGCAAGGGCAATCACATCATCGGTTTCCGCAGCAAACCCGACAACAAGCTTGGGGCGTCCGGTTTTCATCTGGCTGATTTGCGCCAGAATATCAGGGTTTTCCGCAAATTCGAGCACCGGAAGCTTGCCCTTGTCTTTCTTAATCTTGGACTTTTGGGCGCTGGCCACGCGCCAATCGGCCACGGCCGCCGCGAAGACGGCCCCATCGACCGGCAGCGCCTTTTCAACCGCCGCAAGCATCTCGGCGGCCGTTTGCACCGCCACAACCTCAACGCCCTCAGGCGGAGGCACATCGGCCGGACCTGTCACAAACACAACCTCAGCACCCAGCGCTGCGAGAGCCGCGGCAATGGCGCTGCCCTGTGCTCCGGATGAGCGATTGGCAATGTAGCGCACCGGATCAATCGGCTCATGGGTTGGCCCCGAGGTCACCAACAGGCGCTTGCCCGTCAACGGCCCGTTTGACAGCGCCGCCTTGATGGCCGCAACAATCTCCAGGGGCTCAGACATCCTCCCGGGGCCATATTCCCCGCAGGCCATGCCCCCCGCATTTGGCCCCACCAGCGTGATGCCATCGGCTTGCAGCTGCGCCGCGTTGCGCTGTGTCGCCGGGTGCTGCCACATGCGCAGGTTCATGGCCGGCGCAATCATCACAGGTGTATCTGTCGCCATGAGCAGCGTGCTCGCCAGATCATTGGCATGCCCCCCTGCCATCTTGGCCATCAAATCGGCCGTGGCCGGCGCCACCAACACAAGATCAGCCACACGGCTGAGCTGGATATGGCCCATCTCGGACTCATCAGTGAGGTCAAAAAGATCGGTGTAGACCTTTTCACCCGCCAATGCAGCCACCGAGAGTGGCGTGACAAATTCTTGCGCTGCGGCCGTCAGCACAGGGGTCACTTGCATACCCTGTTCTTTCAGACGGCGCAGAAGATCAAGGCATTTATAGGCGGCAATGCCTCCCCCGATGATGAGCAACAGTCTTTTGCCTGCCAGCATGTTGGGCCTCCAAATCTTCCCGCTGTCTCAGAGTTATGCCGAGCAGACCATAAACTCAATGGCCCTTGCACGGCGTGACCGGCCAGAGCGGCGCCAGAATGCACTGTTCTCTGGTCGTTTGGGGGCCTATTGTATGCGCCATGACATATGATCTTTTTATTGGCGACAAAGCCTTTTCGAGCTGGTCCCTCCGGGGCTGGTTGATGCTGGAACGCTTCGGGCTGCCCTATCGCGCCCATCTGCTGGGGCTCTACAGCGGGCAGTTGCCTCTTGATCTGCTGCCACTTGCACCGGCCCGCAGCGTGCCGGTGCTCAAATGCGCCGATGGGGCCTTGCTCACAGACAGCCTCGCCATTGCGGAAGAGCTGGCCACACGCCATCCTGATTTGGGGTATTGGCCCGCCGCGCCGCTGGCCCGCGCCCGGGCCCGTTCCATGGTGGCAGAAATGCACGCGGGATTTGGCGCTCTGCGGCAAGCCTGCCCGATGCAATTGTTTCATCAATGGGTCGGCTATGAGCCCTCGGAGTCGGTGCAAGCCGATCTGGAACGTGTTGAAACACTGGTGGCGCTGGCCCGCGCCCATACGGTCGACGGGCCATGGTTGTTTGGTGCCTACAGCCTGGCTGATGTCTTTTATGCCCCCCTCATGGCACGCTTTGCCGGATATGGCCTGCCGGCGAGCCCCGAACTGGCCCGCTATCGCGATCTCACGCTGGCCGACCCCGCCTTTTGCGCCTGGCGCGCTGACGGCATCGCACGGCGCTATGATCCCTTCCCCTACCCACAGCCGCTGCCAACAGCCCCCTGGCCCGATCCGATGGCCTAAGACCGCTGTTTCAGTCCATTTGTTAACCAATTATAAACCTTGGCTGCCTAACCGTTAACCATCACACGAGAGGCAGACATGGTTGCACGCACCTATACAGTTGCTTTTGAAGGCGTTGAGGCGCGCGCTGTTGAAGTCCAATGCGCCCTGACCCCCGGCTTGCCAGCCTTCTCGATCGTGGGGCTGCCCGACAAAGCTGTGTCCGAAGCGCGCGACCGCGTGCGCGCGGCCCTCAGTGCGCTCGCCATAGCGCTGCCCTCCAAGCGGGTCACAATCAATCTCTCGCCCGCAGATTTGCCAAAAGAGGGCAGCCATTTCGATCTGCCGATTGCCCTCTCGCTTCTGGCCGCCTTGGAAATTTTGCCCAAAGATGCGGTGGAAGGGCTCACTTCTCTTGGCGAGCTGTCACTGGACGGGGCACTGGTTGCGGTGAGTGGTGCCTTGCCTGCCGCCTTGGCCGCCGCGCAGGAAAACCGCACCCTGATGTGCCCACAGCTGTCCGGGGCGGAAGCCGCCTGGGTGGAGGCCGCACAGGTGATTGCGCCCGCCTCGTTGCTTCATGCCATTCAGCACCTCACCGGGCAGATGCCCCTGCCGCCTGCCCAGCCCGGCGAGCTGCGCGCGCCAGCAGGCGGGCGCGATCTGCGGGATGTAAAAGGGCAGGAACGGGCAAAACGCGCATTGGAAATTGCCGCAGCGGGCCGCCACCATATGATGATGGTCGGCCCACCGGGGGCTGGAAAATCCATGCTTGCAGCACGGCTGCCCGCGCTTTTGCCCCCGCTCACGGCCACAGAAGCCCTGGACACCTCCATGATTCATTCCCTCTCGGGGCTGATCAAAGAAGGGGGCATTTCGCGCCAAGCCCCCTTTCGCGAGCCCCATCACACGGCTTCGATGGCGGCCATTGTCGGCGGTGGGCGCAGCGCCAAACCGGGCGAAATCAGCCTTGCGCACAACGGGGTGTTGTTCATGGATGAATTCCCCGAGTTTCCTCGTGCGGTTCTGGAGACCCTGCGCCAGCCCATCGAGACAGGCGAGGTTGTGGTCAGCCGGGCGAATGCCCATGTCCGCTACCCTTGTCGCTTCTTGCTCATCGCAGCTGCCAACCCTTGCAAATGCGGGTATTTGTTTGACCCGGCGCGCGCCTGCGCGCGGGTGCCACAGTGTGGCGAAGATTATCTCGGGCGTATTTCCGGGCCGTTGATGGACCGTTTTGACCTTCGCCTTGAGGTGCCCGCCGTGTCGCTGAGCGAGCTTGAATTGCCCTCGGCGGGCGCCACCTCCGAAGAGATTGCCGGCAATGTCATGCGTGCCCGTGCACGGCAGGTGCAGCGTTTTGAGGCGGTCAAGGACGTGCATCTCAACGCAGATGCCGAAGGTGCCCTGCTGGAGGAGATTGCCACCCCCGACCCCGAGGGGCGGGCCTTTTTGCTCAAAGCCGCCGACCGGTTTGGCCTGACGGCGCGCGGTTATCATCGCATATTGCGGGTGGCGCGCACCATTGCCGACCTCGACGGGGCAGAGCATCTGCGCAAACCCCACATCGCCGAGGCGGTCAGCTTTCGCGCAAGCCCCACGGCCGAACCTTCACCCTAGGGTCAAGGGCGCTTGGCCTCAATCGCATCCCAGATTTTGGCGGCAATATTGACACCATCAAAGCGTTCCAGCTCCTGGATACCGGTGGGCGAAGTGACGTTGATCTCGGTGAGATAGTCACCGATCACATCTATCCCGACAAATATTTGCCCTTTTTCCCTCAAAAGCGGCCCGATGCGGGCGCAAATTTCAAGATCACGCTCACTCAAGCCGACTTTTTCAGGCCGGCCGCCAACATGCATGTTCGAGCGGGTTTCCCCTGCCGCCGGAACACGGTTGATCGCCCCGACGGCTGTGCCATCCACAAGGATCACCCGCTTGTCACCATTGGAGACATCTGGCAGAAATTTCTGCATAATCAATGGCTCACGGCTGTTGGCTGTGAAGAGCTCATGCAGAGAGGCAAGGTTGCGGTCCTGCGGTGTGAGGCGGAAAACTCCGGCACCACCGTTGCCATAAAGCGGCTTCAGAATCACATCCTGATGCGCGGCCTTGAAGGCCTTCAGATCGTTCAAATCCCGCGCGATCATGGTGGGCGGCGTCAGATCGGGGAAGTCCAGAACAAGGAGCTTCTCAGGGTAGTTGCGCACCCAGAAAGGATCATTCACAACCAGCGTTTTCGGGTGAATGCGCTCAAGCAAATGGGTGGTGGTGATGTAAAACATGTCAAAAGGCGGGTCTTGGCGCAGCCAGACCACATCAAAGTCTGACAAATCCACCTCGGTTTCTGGCCCAAGGGCGAAATGGTCACCCTCAACGCGCTGCACTGTCAGCGCATGCCCGCGCGCAAGAATGCGCCCTTCCCGATAGCTCAGCTTGTCAGGCGTATAATAAAAAAGCGCATGTCCGCGCGCTTGCGCCTCCTCGGCAATTCGAAACGTGCTATCGGCATTGATGTTGATCGGACCAATCGGGTCCATTTGAAATGCGATTTTCATGGGCCAGCCTTCTTGCAGCGATGAGCGCATTGATGGCCGAGATTGGCGCAAGCTTCAATGGCTCACGCGCCAAAAGCGTTTTTGACAATATGGCAGGCACCCGTTCCATTGACCAAGGCCACATCTATTCGCATCAGGCTGAGCCGCCCCTGCGGCAGGCGGGCGGCATATTCTTCACAGGCCAGCGCGATACGCGCCTGTTGCGCCGGGCCAATCCGCGCCAGCGCCTGCGCATACTCCCGGGCCCGCTTGACCTCAACAAAAACAGTCTCGCCGTTCTTTTCAAAAATCAGATCTATCTCCCCGCCTCCACCGCGCCAGCGCTCTGCCAGCAGACGATAGCCCGCCTGCTCATAACGGCGGCGCGCCGACTGCTCGGCAGCAATCCCTGCAAGGTAGGCAGTTTTTCCACGGCGCTGTGCGGGGCGAGACGGATGAGTGCGGCAGTGAGACATCATAAGGCATCTCAGCACATATTGGCTAACAAAGGCTTAAGGCGTTTGCAGCTCAAGGCCAATTTGATAGATTTTGCGCCGCTTGACACCGGTGTCTGCCGCCAGCTTGTCCGCTGCATCGCGCAGGCTCATGTCCTGCAAAAGCGCCTCAAGAGCCTCTTGTAAGGCCTCCTGTGTCACCTCCAGCGGTGCGCCTTTGCCGATCAGAACAACGATCTCGCCCTTCAGGCTGCGCTCTGCCAGCACTTCTGACAGCTCCCCCAGCGAACCGGCAATCACCTCTTCAAATTTCTTGGTGAGTTCGCGGCAAATACGCGCCTCACGCGTGGCGCCCAGAATGTCCGAAGCATCCGCAATCATGCCGGCCACACGTTTGGGTGATTCATAAAAAACCAGCGTGCCCTCGATGTCCGCAAACCCGGCCAGGGCCTTGCGCCGCGCCGCTTTGGCGTTGGGCAGAAAGCCTGCAAAAGTAAACACATCCGTGGGCAGCCCACCCAGGGTCAGTGCCGTGATAACAGCAGACGGCCCGGGCAGAGATGTCACGCCAAAGCCGGCGGCTTGAACATCGCGCACCAGATGATAGCCCGGGTCCGCGATCATCGGAGTGCCCGCCTCCGAGGCATAGGCCACCGATTTGCCCGCCGCGAGCGCCTCAAGCAGCTTGGGCCGCGCGCGCGCGCCATTGTGATCGTGATAGGAAATCACCGGGCGCGCGCCCAGCGCAATTCCATGAATTTCCATAAGTTTTTTGAGTGTGCGGGTGTCTTCGGCTGCCAGAACATCCGCACTGGCCAAGACATCCAAGGTCCGCAACGTGATATCGCGCGCGGTTCCCAGCGGCGTGGCCAGCAGGTAGAGCATCGGCTCCAGCACCGTTTCTTTATGAATCACCCCTAGACCCCCACGTCGTGACGTTTATTATCACCGGCAATCAAACCGGCTTGGACAGACTGTGCGCGCACTGTCCCCGATCTTCAAGCCTCAGGGAGAAAGAGTTATCCATGTTTGCTGTTTTCAATGCTGCTCGCAAGTCCTTCGTGGCCCTTTTGGCGCTGTCCGCTCTGCTGTGGTTGTCGGCTTGCCAGCCGATGGCCCTGTCAGGCAGCGGGAATTTTCAGGCTGGTGTGCCGGTGCGTGTCGCGCTTTTGGTGCCGCGCGGAAGCGAAATTGGCGGGGATACGCTCATTTCCGATTCGCTTGAAAATGCCGCGCGCCTCGCCGTGGCCGACCTTGAAGGCGTGCAAATCGACTTGCGGGTCTATGCCACCGCAGGCGAGGCCCAGCGCGCCGAACTCGCCGCCAAGCAGGCCGTCGCAGACGGTGCCCAGATCATCATTGGCCCCCTGCGTGCCGAGTCAGCCAATGCGGCCGCGGTGGCTGTTGCCCCAAGCGGGGTAAATGTGCTCGCCTTTTCAAACAACACCACCATTGCCGGGGGCAATCTGTTCTTGCTCGGAGCCACCTTTGCCAACACCGCCGAACGCCTCACAGCGTTTGCCAAGCGCAATGGCAAAGACAATATACTTGTCATTCATGATGACGAGATCGGCGGTCAACTTGGCAAGGCGGCCATCAGCCAGGCCATCGCCCAAAGCGGGGCAAGGCTCGCAGGCACAGTCAGCTACGAGCGCTCTCAAGAAGGGGTCTCTGATGCGATCCAGCGGATCAAGGCCACAAAAGAGGCCACGGGCGCCAATGCGATCTTTCTCACCTCCACCTCGGATGCCGCCCTGCCGTTTTACGCCCAGATGTTGCCCGATGTTGGCATAAGCCCCCAGAACACCCAGTTCATTGGGCTGTCGCGGTGGGATATCCCGGCGCAAAACATGCAGCTTTCCGGGCTTCAGGGCGGTTGGTTCGCTCTGCCTCAGCCCGAAGCAGCCACAGCCTTTTCAAACCGCTACGCAGCGGCCTATGGCGCGTTGCCCCATCCGCTTGCCGCATTGGCCTATGACGGGCTCGCCGCGGTTGGCGCGCTGGCCAGCACCGGGAAGCCAAATGCGCTGTCAGGCGCATCCCTGACGCAAAGCGCCGGGTTTCAGGGGTCCAACGGAATCTTTCGGTTTCGTGCGGATGGCACAAACGAGCGCGGCCTGGCCATTGGGCAGATACAAGACAAGAAGCTTGTGATCATTGACGCCGCCCCCCGTGCCTTCGCCGGTGCGGGCTTCTGAGGCACATATGCAATTCAACCTCCCGCAGCCGCCCACCGAGCTGATCTGCCCTGCCGGGCAAATCCTGGATCGGCAACGCCTGACAGAGCAGCTGCAACAGCTCGCGCGCGAGCACGGGCCTGACGAAGCCGCGCTGCGCAAGGCGGCCATCACCCTGTTGCTGGGCCAGCGCAAAGCTGGCATGGAGGCAATTGCAGCGGGCCTTGCAAGCACCCCTTTCGCCGCGAAACAGGCCAGGCAAACCTATTGTTGGCTCGCCGATTGCCTTGTGACAGCCGCTTTCGCGCTTGCCAGCGAGGTGATGCACCCATCCGTTAAAACAGACCCCGCCGAACAGCTGGCGCTTCTGGCTGTTGGAGGTTACGGGCGCGGCGAAATGGCGCCACACTCAGATGTAGACCTGTTGTTTTTGACACCGAAAACCATCACGCCCCGGGCGGAGCGCGTGATCGAATCCATGCTCTACATGCTCTGGGATTTGCGCCTCAAGGTCGGCCATGCCAGCCGCACAATTTCCGAATGCATCAGCCTGGGCGGTGAAGATTTCACCATTCGTACTGCCCTCCTGGAGCAGCGGTTTCTGGCCGGAGAGGCCGCTGTGGCCAGCCAGTTGATCCAGCGATTGAGCCATGAACTGTTCCAAGGCAGTGAAACCGAATTTGTAGCCGCCAAGCTTGCCGAGCGCGACGAGCGCCACGAGCGCCAGGGCGAGCGCTATGTCGTGGAACCCAATGTCAAAGAGGGCAAAGGTGGGCTGCGTGACTTGCAATCGCTCTACTGGATTGCAAAATATGTGCACCATGTGGAAAGCATTGAAGAACTGGTGCGCCTGAAGGTCTTTCAACCCGAAGAATTCGCCTTGTTTGAAAAGGCCGAAAACTTCCTATGGGCGGTGCGCTGCCAGCTGCATCTGATCACCGGACGGCCCAATGAACAGCTCAGCTTTGACTTGCAAGTCGAAGTGGCCGAGCGCCTTGGATACCACGACAGCTCAGGGCGGCGCGCCGTTGAGCACTTCATGCAGGACTACTTTCGCACCGCAACCCGCGTGGGCGATCTGACGCGCATTTTTCTGACCAAACTTGAAGCGATACACGCCAAGCCAGAACCGTTGCTCCAGCGCATTTTTGCCCGAAAGCCCAAGGCAAAAGAAGGATATGAGATCATTCACGGCCGCCTTGCCGTTGCCGATGAAACCCGTTTTCTCTCCGATCCGCTCAATCTCTTGCGGGTGTTTGAAGAAGGGCTGCGCACAGGAATGCTCATCCATCCAGATGCTATGCGCCTTGTCACAGCAAACCTGCCTCTCATTGACGAGCCATTCCGAGAAAACCGCGAAGCCCAGCGCATCTTTCTGGATCTGCTGCTCAAACACGGCAACCCGGAGCGCGCCCTGCGCCGCATGAACGAACTCGGGGTGCTCGCAGCCTTCATTCCCGAATTTGAGCCGATCGTGGCCATGATGCAATTCAACATGTATCACGCCTATACGGTCGATGAGCACACCATTCAGGTGATCTCGCATTTCTCGCGCATCGAGCGGCTTGAGCTTGAGGAAGAGTTGCCCATCTCCACCGAGATCCTGCGCGGCGGTGGCGTGGACCGCAAGATCCTCATGGTGGCTATGCTCTTGCATGATATTGGTAAGGGCCGCGATCAGGATCATTCTGTTCTCGGGGCCCAGATTGCGCGCAAAGTTGCCCCTCGGCTCGGCCTCAACCGCAATGATTGCGACACGGTTGAATGGCTGGTGCGCTACCATCTCTTGATGTCCGATATGGCCCAGAAACGCGATATCGCCGATCCTCGCACGGTGCGCGATTTTGCCAAGGCCGTGCAATCTGTCAAAAGGCTCGATCTGCTCACCGTGCTCACAGTCTGTGACATCCGCGGCGTTGGCCCGGACACCTGGAACAACTGGAAAGCGGCGCTTATCCGCGCCCTCTACCGCCAGACCCGCCATGCGCTGGAAGAGGGAATGGAAGCCCTCAACCGCGAAAACCGCGGCGCCGAAGCCAAGAAAACCCTGCGGGCCGAGCTGTCGGATTGGCCCAAAAAGGACATCAAACACGAGACTGCGCGCCATTATCCCCCCTACTGGCAGGGCCTTCATGTGACCGCCCATGTTGTGTTTGCCAATTTGCTCAAAGGGCTGAATGACAGCGAAATCCGCATGGATCTGCACCCGGATGAAGACCGCGACGCCACCCGCGTGTGCTTTGTGATGGCCGACCACCCCGGCATCTTCAGCCGCATGTGCGGCGCTCTTGCGCTGGCGGGCGCCAATATTGTTGACGCGCGCACCTTCACCTCCAAAGACGGCTACGCCACCGCAGCCTTTTGGGTGCAAGATGCCGAGGGACACCCCTATGAAGCCAGCCGCCTGCCGCGGCTGCGCAAGATGATCGAGCGCACCCTGGCCGGAGAGCTGATCACCGGGGAGGCCATCCAGACCCGCGACAAGCTTAAGAAGCGCGAACGCGCCTTTCGGGTGCCGACGTCGATCACCTTCGACAATGAAGGCTCCGAAATCTACACCATCATCGAGGTCGATACCCGCGACCGCCCGGGTCTGCTCTATGATCTCACCCGCACGCTGGCCAATGCCAATGTCTACATCGCCTCTGCCGTGATAGCGACCTATGGTGAACAGGTGGTCGACACCTTCTATGTCAAAGACATGTTCGGGTTGAAATTCTATACCGAGAGCAAACAAAAAACGCTGGAAAACAAACTGCGCAGCGCCATCTCCGAAGGTGCCGAACGCGCCCGCTCATAGCGACATCCCCTTTTGGCGGACATATCCTTGGGGGCGGGCTCAAAACCTGCGCTTCCTTGTGGGCGGCCAATCGTCTAAACCCTGATCAGGCAACAAGCGAGCGCCCTGAATGAAACAAATTCGCCTTCTCTCAGGTATATTTACCGTCGGCTTTTGGACGCTGATGAGCCGTATCCTGGGCTTTCTGCGCGACATTCTGATTTCTTCCTACATCGGCCCTGGTGCGGTGATGGATGCTTTCGTTGTGGCTTTCCGCCTGCCCAACCTGTTTCGCCGCTTTTTTGCGGAGGGTGCGTTCAATGCGGCCTTTGTGCCGATGTTTGCCAAAAAATTCGAGGCGGGCGAAGATGCGGAAGGCTTTGCCGCCGCCGCTTTGAGCTGGCTGAGCCTTGCGCTATTGGCCTTGACGGGGCTGGCCCTGGTCTTCATGCCAGCGCTTGTCTGGGCCACCGCCGGGGGCTTTGCCGGGGATGAGCGCTTTGATCTGGCCACAGGCTTTGGCCGCATTGTCTTTCCTTATATTTTCTTTATCTCGCTGGCGGCGCTGTTTTCAGGCGTGCTCAATGCCACGGGCCGCTTTGCGGCCGCTGCGGCTGCGCCGGTCTTGCTCAATATCCTGTTGTCCTGTGCCATGCTGTATGCAGCCATGAGAGGTGGCAACGTTGCGCTGGCTCTGGTCTGGATGGTGCCTTTCGCAGGGGTCGCCCAGCTTGCGCTCGTCGCTGTCGCCAGTCGCCGTGCGGGGCTGCGCATTGTGCCCAAATGGCCACGTCCCAGCCCCGAAATGGGCCGGCTGTTGCGGGTCGCCGTGCCGGCCGCATTGGCGATGGGTGTTGTGCAGATCAACCTTGTGGTGGGGCAGCTGGTGGCCTCGGATTATGAAAAAGCTGTCAGCTGGCTCTATACGGCCGACCGCCTCTATCAGCTTCCGCTCGGGGTGGTCGGTATCGCTGTGGGCATCGTTTTGCTACCCGATCTGTCGCGCCGCCTCAAAGCCGCAGACACAGCGGGCGCGCAGAATGCCTATTCGCGGGCCACAGAGCTGTCGTTGGCGCTCACCCTGCCCGCAGCATTGGCGCTGCTTGTGATTCCCCTACCATTGGTATCGGTGCTTTTTGAGCGTGGCAACTTCACCAGCGATGACGCTGCCGCAACGGCTGTGGCGGTGAGCATCTACGGCCTTGGGCTGCCCGCCTTTGTGTTGCAAAAAACTCTGCAACCGCTATTTTTTGCCCGCGAAGATACAAAAAGCCCCTTCCGCTTTGCCCTTGTGGCGATGCTGATCAACGCGGCGCTGGCTTTCGGGCTCAAGCCCTATCTCGGCTGGCTTGCACCGGCCGTTGCGGCCTCGGTGGCCGCTTGGGTCATGGTTGCCCAGCTTGGCTTTGGCGCGCTGAAATTCGGCGAACTGGCCCGGCTGGACAGGCGCTTTCGCCAACGGATCTGGCGGATTGTGCTGGCCGCTCTGGCCATGGCCGCGCTGCTTTGGGCCAGCAATCTTGCGCTCTCTGCGCTCTTTACCGCAGGGCCGAGCCGCTATTTGGCACTCGCCCTGCTGGTGCTGGTGAGCCTTGTGAGCTATTTTGGCCTCGGCCAGCTTTTCGGGGCCTTCCGCCTGGCTGAGGTCAGGGCCGCCCTGCGCCGCGGATAGTGGCGCGCAGACGTGCAAAACCGCCGGGGCTGACCAGGAAAGACACCAGAAAACCGGTGCAAAATCCCACCAGCTCAGCCACCCAGGCACCATCAGAACCAAACAACAGCCCCAAGACCAACCGGATGACCAGCAACACACCTATGAGCTGAAAAGCCCGCAGCTGCGGCTCGCCCAAGGCGCGCAGCTGCACCCAGAGAATGTAGCTGAACGCGCCGATCAGCCCATAAGCGGCCGGGTAGGCGCCCAACAGCACCCCGGCTTCGCGCACAAGCAGCCCCCACGCCAGCGCTCCGGCCACAGAGGCCGCAAAAAACACCGCAAGCACCGCCCAGGGGCGGAATCTGTCGCCGACATATTTGCCCAGCGCCAGGGTGATCGCGGCGGCAAATATCATATGGGTGAAACTGCCATGCACAAAAGGATAGCTCAGAAGGCGCATGAGCTGCTCTGGCGGCCAGCTGCTTTGCTCCCACATCAGTTTGAGCAGGCTCCCGAAGACAGCGTAATCCTCGATCGCGGCCACCCGCCACCCGATCCCCAAGCGCCCGCCCAGCAATCCGGCCTGCGCAGCGGCAAAGACCCCTTCCACAATCACCATCAGCGCAACAAGCGCGACAACCACAGGAGAAATATCGTTCACGGGGCTCTGGGGGCGCATGGCGGCCTCTGCTTGACGTTGCTTTTCTGCATGAGTAAGCCAAGCGCAAAGAAACTTCTAGGCACAGACTGCCACACGGAGACCCATCATGACAGATGCGCCCCAAGCCCCGACCAACGCCACGGTGTTCAAAAAGCGTGTCTTTTCAGGCATCCAGCCCTCTGGTGGCTTGACGCTGGGGAATTATCTCGGTGCGATCAAACGGTTTGTGCAGATGCAAGACGAAGACTACGAGACAATCTATTGTATGGTTGATCTGCACGCCATCACCGTCTGGCAAGATCCGGCCGCGCTGCGCCGTCAAACCCGCGAGTTGGCCGCAGGGTTCATCGCCTCGGGGATTGATCCGGCGAAGTCGATTCTCTTCAACCAGTCGCAGGTGGCCGAACATGCCCAGCTCGGCTGGATCTTCAATTGTGTTGCCCGCATGGGCTGGATGCAGCGCATGACCCAGTGGAAGGACAAAGCGGGCAAGAACAGCCAGAACGCCTCGCTTGGGTTGTTTGCCTATCCCTCGCTGATGGCCGCTGACATTTTGACCTACCACGCCACGCATGTGCCTGTGGGCGAAGACCAGAAGCAGCACCTTGAGCTGACCCGCGACATCGCCATCAAGTTCAACAATGATTACGGGGTGGATTTTTTCCCTGTCACCGAACCGGTGATCGAGGGAGCGGGCACACGGGTCATGAGCCTGCGTGATGGCAGCAAGAAAATGTCCAAATCCGACCCTTCCGACGCCAGCCGCATCAACATGACCGATGACGCTGACACGCTTGCCAAGAAGATCCGCAAGGCCAAGACCGATCCTGATGCGCTGCCCTCAGAGGAAGAGGGATTGGAGGGGCGCCCCGAAGCGCGCAACCTTTTGAACATCTATGCCGGTCTGTCTGACATGACCCTCCAGCAGGCGTTACAAGATGTGGGCGGCAAGCCGTTTTCAGAGTTCAAACCGCTGCTGGCAGAGCTGGCCGTGGCCAAGCTTTCCCCCATTTCAAGCGAGATGTCACGGCTGATGGAAAATCAGGACGAGATTGACGCATTGCTGCGCCAAGGTGCCAGCTCGGCACGGGCCATTGCGGCGCCCATTCTTGACAAGACCTATGAAATCATCGGCATGGTGCGTTAAGCGCGGTCTGGCCCGCGCACTGGTGTCGCGCTAAAAATCCTGCGGTGAGGCCCTGCAAGGGGCTGGGCAAGCGTCGGTGTCACCCTCTGTTTTCAGCAGCAGCCGCGGCGCAGGGATTTCGCGCTTTACCCTCTGTTCTGACGGGCCTACCCTTGGGCAACGGAGGACTATTCATGGCAGTTGGCAGCACTATCAAAACCTATTTTGACGGCACTTGGCATGACGGCGACGCGCCTGTGATCCGGGCCGCCGACCATGGCGCCTGGCTTGGCAGCACCGTCTTTGACGGCGCACGCGCAGTCGACGGTTTGGTGCCAGATCTTGATTTACACTGCGCGCGGGTCAACCGCTCGGCGCAAGCTTTGATGCTCAATCCCACCGTGGGCAGCGCGGAGATGGTCGAGATCGTCCATGAGGGCCTGAAACGCTTCCCCAAGGAGGCGCCGGTCTATATCCGCCCCATGTATTGGGGCATCGGGGGCGATGTCACGGCGATTGTGCCCAGCCGGGAGGAAACCGGCTTTGCAATCTGCCTTGAGGAGATCCCTTTTGCGCCAGAAACGGCCAGCACAACCCTGTGTCGCACAAGCTTTCGCCGCCCGGTGCTTGAGAGCGCGGTGGTCAATGCCAAGGCCGGTTGCCTGTATCCGAACAACGCGCGGATGCTGTCACAAGCGCGCGCCAAGGGCTTTGGCAACGCGCTTGTGGCCGATGCCATGGGCAATGTCGCCGAAACCGCCACGGCCAATGTTTTTATGGTCAAGGACGGTGAGGTTTTCACGCCAATCGCCAATGGCACCTTTCTGGCCGGCATCACCCGCGCGCGGCATATCTCAAACCTTGCCGCAGATGGTTACAAGGTCCATGAGACCGTGCTGAGCTTTGATGATTTTCATGAGGCCGACGAGGTGTTCCTGTCTGGAAACATGTCAAAAGTGACCCCGGTGACGGCCTTTGAAGACACCAGTTATCAGGTCGGCCCTGTCACCCAACGGGTGCGCGCGCTCTATTGGGATTGGGCCGCATCTCATGGCTGAGCCCTTGGCGTTTTGGTTCGAGTTTGCCAGCCCCTACTCATATTTGAGCGCCATGCGGATCCAAACCATGGCCCGCGAGGCCGGCGTGGCGCTCGTGCTGCGTCCTATCCTGCTCGGACCGATCTTTGCCGCACAGGGGTGGAATGACAGCCCGTTCAAGCTTTACCCTGCCAAGGGCGTTTACCTTTGGCAGGACATGGCGCGCGAAGCGGCGGCGGCGGGGCTGGCTTTTCAAAAACCGAGCAGTTTCCCGCGCGGCTCTCTTCTGGCCGCGCGTATTGTCACCGCCAATGCGCATGAGCCTTGGGCCATGGACTTTACCCGTGCCGTCTTTCGCGCCAATTTTGCCGAAGACCGGGCGGTGGAGCGCCCCGAAGTGATTGCCGAGCTGCTGAACACATTGGGCCTTGAGGCTCAGGCCCTTGTTCAGCAAGCTGCTGAACCCGCCGTGAAAGACGCGCTGCGTGCGCAGACCGAGGCGGCTCAAGCTCGGGGCCTGTTCGGCGCGCCAAGCTTTACGGTGGGCGATACGCTCTTTTGGGGCAACGACAGGCTGGAGCGTGCCTTGGAGTGCGCGAAAACCTTTGGCTGATCCTGCACGGCTTCTATTGAACGCGCTTGCGCTTTCGGTCATGATCAGCCGACAGCTTAGGTGAGGCCCCGAATGCGTAAGTTTCTTGTTGTCCTGGATGACAGCCGTGAATGCCTTAATGCGATGCGTTTTGCGGCCATGAGAGCGGCCAAAACAGGCGGCGGCGTGGAAATCCTGGCGGTGATTCCCCCGGAGGAGTTCAACCACTGGATCGGCGTGGGAGACATCATGCGTGAGGAGGCGCGCGAGCGGATACATGCGCATTTCGAGGTCTTTGCCAAATGGATGCGCGACCGGCAGGGTGTGGACCCTGAGCTGGTCATTCGCGAGGGCGAACCGATCAGCGAGATTTTGGCGCAGGTGCGCGAGGATGGCGAGATCGGCGTGCTCGTGCTGGGTGCGAGCCCCGACAAGAAAGGCCCCGGCCCGCTTGTGACCCAATTGGCCCGTGCCGCTGGCAGCCTTGAAATACCCATCACGATTGTCCCCGGGGAGCTCAGCAAAGAGCGCCTTGAGGCAATCACATAAATAACTGAAAATACAGGAAAACCCATGAGCGAGACCGACAAGAAAGACGACGACAAAAAAAATGGCTCCCTTGCCCAGAAGCTGTTTGAGGCCCGCGAAATTCTGATTTGCGAGGCCATTGACCAGAAGATGGCCAGCCGCGTTGTCAGCCAGCTTCTCGCCCTTGCAGCCGAGAGTGACGAGGACATTACACTGTTTCTCAACTCGCAGGGCGGGCATGTGGAGGCGGGGGATTCTATCCATGATATCATACGCTTCATCAAACCGCGGGTGCGGATTGTCGGCACAGGTTGGGTGGCTTCGGCGGGGACACATATCTTCCTTGCGGCTGACAAGGAGGACCGCGTGTGCCTGCCCAACACGCGCTTTCTCATCCACCAGCCCTCTGGCGGGGTGGGCGGCAAGGTCACCGACATTGCCATCCAGGCCGAGCAGATCGAGATCATGCGCGCCCGTCTGGCCCGGATCATCTCCGAGCAAACCGGCCAAAAGCTTGAAAAGGTTATGAAAGATATCGAGCGGGACCATTGGATGGACACCAAGGAAGCCACCGAATACGGCATTCTGTCTCGCGTCATCACCCACGCGTCCGAGCTCTGAGCGCGCAAGAGCCGCCACTGCGCGTGCTGCGTCCAAACGTTCAAACGGCCCCCAAATGGCGGGCCGTTTTTTTGCCCCCCACACACTTATGAACAGAGGGTTAAGGCCGCGTTTTGGGCCTTTAATGCCCGCAACACACCCTCAAAAAGGGGGGGGTGACATGCGTGCACAGGCCGTGCACCGAGCGTGCACCGCCCAAAAGCCATATCTGTAAACAGAAATTAACTTACCCCAGCGCGCGCTGCACCGGCGCAGTTTAGAACCATTCCAAAACTTGACTTTGCCAACCGCCACGCGCATATCTGGACAAAGAGATAAGGAAGCCGCGCCATGTTTATCCAGACTGAATCCACGCCAAACCCCGCCACGCTCAAATTCCTGCCCGGGCAGACCGTGCTGGCCACGGGCACGGCAGATTTCCCCACAGCCGAGAGTGCGGCGACATCGCCGCTGGCGCGGCGGATCTATGCTGTCGACGGGGTCACAGGTGTGTTTCTGGGCACCGATTTTGTCACCGTCACAAAGGGTGAGAGCATCGAATGGGACCACATCAAACCGTCGGTCTTGGGCGCGATCATGGAACACTTCCAATCTGGTGAGGCCGCGCTGGCCGAAACCGGCGGTGGACAAGGCGGCGGCCATGCCGAGCACACAGGCGAAGATGGTGAGATTGTCACCCAGATCAAGGAGCTACTGGACACCCGCGTGCGCCCCGCCGTGGCGCAAGACGGTGGCGACATCACCTTTTACGGCTTTGAAAAGGGTGTGGTCTATCTCCATATGCAAGGCGCTTGCGCGGGCTGCCCCTCCTCAACCATTACGCTCAAGATGGGCATCGAGAACCTGTTGCGCCACTATATCCCCGAGGTGACAGAGGTGCGCCCTGTTGCCGTCTGAGAGGCTGACACTGGCATTTGACACATCGGCCGCGCATTGCGCGGCCGCTTTGTTGCGTGGGCAGGCGCTGCTTGGAACGGCCTATGAGCCGATGAAGCGCGGTCAGTCCGAGCGGCTCTTTGGGCTGCTGGAGGAGTTGTTGCGCGCCCATGACAGCGACTGGCAAGACATAACCAAGATAGGCGTGGGGGTTGGCCCCGGCAATTTTACCGGCATTCGCATTGCCGTTTCGGCGGCGCGGGGGCTGGCGCTTTCGCTCAATATTCCGGCGCATGGGGTGAGCGGCTTTGAGGCCGCGCGCTTTGGGCACGCAGCGGCGCGCCCTGTGGCCCTGCCCGCGCCGCAGGGGCAGGTTTATCTGTCAGCGGCGGGCAATGAGGCCGAGCTTGTGGCTGAGGCGGCGGGGGCGCTTGACTTGCCTGAGCCTGAAGAGATGGTAGAACGGATCGCTCGGATTGCAGCGGCGCGCGGCGACGGCCCGCCCCCTGCCCCGCTTTACATCCGCGCCGCCGATGCGGCCCCGGCCTCGGATGCGCCGCCGCGCATTCTTGATGATGCCTGAGGGCGACGCGGCAAGCCTGGCAGAGATCCATGCGCTCTGCTTTCCTGCGCGGCCCTGGAGCGCGGCGGAAATGGCAGATCTGCTGGCGCAGGAAGCGGTGCTTTGTGTTGCGCAGCCCGAGGGCTTTGCGCTGGTGCGGATCACGCTGGATGAAGCCGAGCTTCTGAGCATTGCCGTGCGCCCCAAGGCGCAGGGCAAGGGCGCGGGGGCGGCCCTTCTGGCAGAGCTTCTGGCGCGGCTTCAGGGCGCGGGTGTCAGGCAGCTGTTTCTCGAAGTGGCCGAAGACAACGCCGCGGCGCGCGCGCTTTATGCAAGCGCAGGTTTTGGCGAGGTGGGCCGGCGGCGCGGCTATTATGCACGCGCCGAAGGCCCGGCCATTGATGCGCTTGTCTTGCGGCGCAAAGCCGCTGTTTGAGCGCTCTTGCCTTAGGGTCAGGGCGCAAGAATCGGTTGACCCTCTCGCCTGAAACACGCCTAATTGGCGTTGATCACCTGATCTGCTCTTTTTCGCAGCGGCCTTTGCCCTGCGCAATAATTCTGGGAGACCCATATGAGCCTTATGCAAAAATTCCTCGGCGGTGCCGCAGCGCTTGCCTTGAGTGCGAGCGCCGCACTGGCCGAACCTGCCCTCATCTACGATCTGGGCGGCAAATTTGACAAATCTTTCAACGAAGCCGCTTTTAACGGCGCTGAGAAATGGGCCAAAGAAACCGGCGGCAGCTATCGCGAGATCGAGCTGCAATCAGAAGCCCAGCGCGAGCAGGCCCTGCGCCGCTTTGCAGAGGCCGGCGCGAACCCGATCGTGACGACGGGCTTTGCCATTGCCTCAACGCTGGACGAGGTCGCGCGCGACTATCCTGAGACGAAATTTGTGAATATTGACGGCTGGCTGCCCGAAATTCCGGCAAATGTGGCCCTGATCAGCTTTCAGGAGCATCAAGGCTCCTATCTGGTCGGGATGATGGCGGCCATGGCCTCCAAAACAAACACCGTGGGCTTTATTGGCGGCATGGACATTCCGCTCATCCGCCATTTTGGCTGTGGCTATGCGCAGGGCGCGAAAGCGGTGAACCCGGATATCAACATTGTGGCCAATATGACCGGCACGACCCCGACAGCCTGGAACGACCCCGTGAAGGGCTCTGAGCTGGCCAAGGCGCAGATCAGCCAGGGTGCGGATGTGATCTATGCGGCGGCAGGCGGCACAGGTGTGGGCGTTCTGCAAACGGCGGCGGATGAGGGCATTCTCTCCATCGGTGTGGACAGCAACCAGAACCACCTGCACTCCGGCAAGGTTCTCACTTCTATGCTCAAGCGGGTGGATGTGGCCGTCTACAACTCCATGAAGGCCGGCACCGCGCTTGAGACCGGGGGCAGCACCGTGTTGGGCCTCGCCGAGGAAGGCGTGGGCGTTGCCATGGACAGCCACAATGCGGCCCTGGTGAGTGACGAGATGAAAGCAGCCGTGGAGGCGGCGCGCGCCAAGATCATCGCGGGCGAGCTTGATGTGGTGAGCTACTATGCCAACGACAGCTGCCCGGCGCTCTCTTTCTGAGCCAAGGCACCACAACAGCAGAAGGCCGCGCCCAAACCTGCGCGGCCTTTACCGCTTGGGGGACAGACCATGACTGAGCCGGCGATTGAACTGAGCGGCATTTCCAAGGCCTTTGGCCCTGTGCAGGCCAACAAGGACATTTCCATCAAGGTGATGCCCGGCACAATCCACGGGATCATCGGCGAGAACGGCGCCGGCAAATCGACGCTGATGTCGATCCTCTTCGGCTTTTACAAGGCCGATCGGGGCGATATTTTCATTCATGGCAAGAAGACCCAGATCCCCGACAGCCAGGCCGCGATTGCAGCGGGAATTGGCATGGTGTTTCAGCATTTCAAGCTGGTGGAAAATTTCACCGTGCTGGAAAATGTCATTTTGGGTGCAGAAGAAGGCGCGCTGTTGCGCCCCTCGCTCGCCAAGGCGCGCAAGACCCTCAAGGCACTGGAAGAAGAATACGAGCTGCATGTGGACCCGGATGCGCGCATTGAAGACATCGGCGTGGGGCTTCAGCAACGTGTCGAAATTCTCAAAGCGCTCTATCGCCGGGCCGATATTCTCATTTTGGACGAGCCCACAGGGGTGCTCACCCCGGCCGAGGCCGACCAGCTGTTTCGCATCCTCAGGCGGCTGCGGGCCGAGGGCAAGACCATCATCCTGATCACCCACAAGCTGCGCGAGATCATGGACATCACCGACACGGTGAGCGTGATGCGGCGCGGCGAGATGACCGCCACGGTGAAGACCAGCGACACCAGCCCCGAGGCGCTCGCCGAGCTGATGGTGGGGCGCAAGGTCTTGCTTCGGGTCGATAAAAAACCCGCCGCGCCAAAGGACACCGTGCTCGAGGTGCAAGACCTCAAGGTGCGCGACAGCAAGGGTGTTGCGCGGCTCAAGGGCGTGTCGCTAAAGGTGCGCGCCGGCGAGATCCTGGGGATTGCCGGCGTTTCGGGCAACGGGCAGAGCGAGTTGCTCAAAGTGCTCGGCGGGATGCAGGCCGGCGACGGGCATGTGCGCGTGAACGGGGCCGAGATAGACCTGACAGGGCAGCGCTCGGACGGGCAATCGCGGCGCGCGCGCGGCATTGCCCATGTGCCCGAAGACCGCCAGCGCGAGGGGCTGATCATGGAGTTTGCCGCGTGGGAAAACACCATTTTCGGCTATCACCGCGACCCGGCCTTTCAGCGCGGGATGTTTATGGATCAGGCCAAAATCCTGCAAGACGCCGAAGACAAGATCACCCGCTTTGACGTGCGCCCGCCGGATGCGACGCTGGCGGCCAAGAACTTTTCGGGCGGCAACCAACAAAAGCTGGTGCTGGCCCGCGAAATCGAGCGCAACCCCGACTTGCTGCTCATTGGCCAGCCCACGCGGGGCGTGGACATCGGCGCGATAGAATTCATCCATCAACAGATCATCGCGCTGCGCGACGCGGGCAAGGCGATTTTGCTGGTGAGCGTGGAGCTGGACGAAATCATGAGCCTGTCCGACCGCATCGCTGTGATGTTTGACGGGCAGATCATGGGCGAGCGCCTGCCCGAAGACACGACTGAAACCGAGCTGGGCCTGCTCATGGCCGGCATTCGCGGCACAGACAGCACAACCGGCGGGGAGGCAGCCTGATGGAAAAAATGCCAAAATGGGCAGATGCCACATTGGTGCCCCTGATCAGCCTGCTGCTGGCGGCGGGGCTGTCTGCCCTGGTCATTCTGGCCATCGGAGAAGACCCTGTGGCCGCTTTCAAACTCATGGTTGACGGTGCGCTCATGCGCTCGTCGGGCTGGGGCTATACGCTGTATTATGCGACCAATTTCATCTTTACGGGGCTGGCTGTTTCGGTGGCCTTTCATGCGCGGCTGTTTAACATCGGTGGCGAGGGCCAGGCCATGTTTGCCGGGCTGGGCGTGGCGCTGTGCTGCCTGTTCATCCCCTGGCCACATTGGACCCTGGCGCTGGCGGGCTCAGCCCTGTTTGCCGGGCTGTTTGGCGCGGCCTGGGCGCTGATTCCGGCCTATTTGCAAGCCAAACGCGGCAGCCATATCGTGATCACCACGATCATGTTCAATTATATCGCCTTTTCCGTGCTGGGCTATATGCTGGTGAATGTGCTGCGCCCCAAAGGCGCGGGCGAGCCGGCTTCGGTGCGCTTTCCCGAGGCCACCCATTTGCCCACTTTTCAGGATATGTTTTCCACCGCGGCCACGCCTCTGTTTCGCAGTGCACCGGCCAATGTGAGCTTCTTTTTGGCGCTGGCGGCCTGTGTCTTTGTTTACCTGCTGATTTGGCGCACGCGGCTGGGCTATGAGATCCGTCATTTCGGCTTTTCGGAGACGGCGGCCAATTATGCCGGCACCAGCGCTGTGCGCATCACCATCATTGCCATGCTTATCTCGGGTGCTTTGGCGGGTCTGATGGCGGTGAACACCACACAGGGCGAGGCGGAGCGGCTTATTCTCAACTCCACCGAAGGCGCGGGCTTTATCGGCATTGCCGTGGCGCTGATGGGGCGCAATCACCCCTTCGGCGTGCTGCTGGCGGCGCTGCTGTTTGGCTTTCTCTATCAGGGTGGCGCCGAGCTGGCGCTTTGGACGAATATCCCGCGTGAGCTGATCACGGTGATTCAGGCGTTGGTGATTTTGTTCACCGGCGCGCTTGACCATATGGTGCGCGCGCCGCTGGAGCGGCTGTTTCTGGCCATGGCCAAGCGCAAGACGGAGGGTCTGTGATGGAATTTCTCACCATTCTTCAGGTGCTTGACAGCACCATGCGCCTTGCCACACCGCTCTTGCTTGCCTGTCTTGCCGGGCTTTACTCAGAGCGCGCGGGGATTTTTGACATCGGCCTTGAAGGCAAGATGCTGGCGGCGGCGCTGCTGTCGGCGGCGGTGGCTTTCAGCGTGGGCAATGTCTGGATCGGGATGCTGGCGGGCATCGGAGCGTCGCTTGTGTTGTCGCTCATTCACGGCGTGGCCTCGATCAGTTTTCGCGGCAACCAGCTCATTTCTGGCGTGGCGATCAATTTTCTGGCCTCCGGGCTGACGGTGCTGATTGCGCAGGACTGGTTTGCACAGGGCGGGCGCACCCCCTCGCTGGTGGGGGCGGCGCGCTTTGAGCCGATCACCCTGCCCGGAGCCTTGACCAGTGTGCGCGAGATTTCGCAAGCGGGGCCGGTGATGCAAATCTATTCTGAGCTGCTGTCTGGGCATACGGTGATTGTCTATCTGGCGTTGCTGCTGGTGCCGCTGACCTGGTGGGGTCTGTTTCGCACCCGCTTTGGGCTGCGCTTGCGCGCGGTGGGCGAAAACCCTGCGGCGGTGGACACGGCGGGTGTCTCGGTAAAGGGAATGCGCTTTGCGGCGGTGATGATTTGCGGCGTTCTTTGCGGCATTGCCGGGGCCTATCTGGCGACCGCCTTGCAAGCACAATTTGTGAAAGAAATGACCGCTGGGCGCGGCTTCATTGCCTTGGCGGCTCTGATTTTTGCCAAATGGCGGCCCGTGCAAGCGCTTTACGCCTGCCTGCTGTTTGGCCTGTTGCAAGCAATTGCGGTGCGTTTTCAAAGCTTTGAGCTGGGCGGGATCACCATTCCGGTGCAATTCATGGAGGCGCTGCCCTATATCTTGACCGTGGTTATTCTGGCCGGATTTGTGGGCAAGGCCATCCCGCCGCGCGCAGGTGGGGAGCCCTATGTCAAGGAGCGCTGAGAGACCCCCAGCCGCCGCCTTTAGCGCCAGTAGCTGCCGTCTTTAACGCCAGCAGCTGCCGTCTTTAACGCCAGCTTTAGTAAATTGATGTTTCCAGCTGCAATAAGGCGGTGAGTTGCGCTTGCATTGGCAGAGGGGGTGGCGCTAAAGCCTTGGCCAAGGTTACACTCACAAAACCCCCTTGCGCCCGGGGCGGCCCAACGCCCCTTTGTGCGCAGAACCCGCGGTTTAGGACACGCCATGATGATCTACCTGCCCATCGCCGAGGTTTCGGTCAATGCTTTTGTCCTTTTGGGGCTGGGGGGCATTGTGGGGGTCTTGTCGGGGATGTTCGGCGTGGGCGGCGGGTTTCTGATGACACCGCTTTTGTTCTTTATCGGCATTCCGCCGGCTGTGGCTGTGGCCACCGAGGCCAACCAGATTGTCGCCTCCTCCTTTTCAGGGGTTCTGGCGCATCTCAAGCGCAAAACCGTTGATCTCAAGATGGGCAGTGTGCTGCTTGTGGGCGGGCTGACGGGTGCGGCCTTGGGGGTTGTTTTGTTCAACTATCTCAAGGCGCTCGGGCAAGTCGACCTGCTTGTGCGGCTGTGTTATGTTGTCTTTCTGGGGGTTGTTGGCGGGTTGATGTTCATCGAGAGCCTCAACGCCATTCGCCGCGCCAAGGGCAATGCGGCCCCACCCAAACGCCGCCGCCAGCGGGGCTGGATTTCCAAGCTGCCCCTGAAAATGCGCTTTCACACCTCAGGGCTCTATATCTCGGCCATTCCGCCTGTGATTGTCGGGGTGTTTGTGGGCATTCTTGCCGCCATCATGGGCGTGGGCGGCGGGTTCATCATGGTGCCGGCCATGATCTATATTCTGGGAATGCCCACCAAGGTTGTGGTGGGCACCTCGCTTTTTCAGATCATCTTTGTCACCGCCTTCACCACGCTGCTGCACGCCACGACCAACTACACGGTGGATATGGTGCTCGCGGTTCTCTTGCTGGTGGGCGGGGTTATCGGGGCGCAGATCGGCGCGCGGATCGGGGTGAAGATGAAGGCCGAACAGCTGCGCATCCTTCTGGCGCTGATGGTGCTTGTGGTCTGTGGCAAGCTGGCGCTGGACCTGCTGTTGCAGCCGGGCGAGCTTTATTCCATCGGCCTGGCGGGGGGACACTGATGCGCGCGCTGCTTGCCTGTGTTCTGATCTTTCTGGCCCCTCTGGCCCGTGCCGAAGATGTGGTCCTGGGGCTGAGCCAGAAAAGTGTCTCGATCACCACCAATTTTGACGGCTCCGAAATTCTCATCTTTGGCGCGGTGAAACGGGATGCCGCGATCCCGGTGGGGCCGCCTTTGGAGGTGATCATCACCGTGGCCGGACCGGCACAGCCGCTCACCGTGCGCCGCAAGGAACGCCGCTTTGGCATCTGGGTCAACACCGACGAGATCGAGGTGGACAGCGCGCCGGCCTTTTACGCCATTGCCAGCTCTGCGCCCTTCTCTGAGGCCTTGTCAGATACAGAAGATCTGCGCCATCAAGTGTCCATTTCGCGCGCCATCCGCTCGGTGGGGGCCCCCATGCAGGTGGAGAACGCCGCCGCTTTTGTGAGCGCTGTCATCCGCATCCGCAAGGAAAACGGCCTCTACCAGCTGCGCGAAAACAGCATCGAAGTGACCGAGCAGACCCTGTTCAAAACCTCTATCGCCATGCCGGCAAACCTCACCGAAGGGGCCTATGACACCCGGATTTTCCTCACCCGCGGGGGAGAAGTGGTGTCCAAGTTTGACACGGTGATCGAGGTGAGAAAAGTGGGGCTGGAGCGGTTTCTTTACAACCTTAGCCGCCAACAGCCTCTGGTTTACGGGCTTCTTTCGCTGGCCATCGCAATTTTTGCGGGCTGGGGCGCGTCCGCTGCCTTCCGGATTTTCCAGCGCAGCTGAGGCGGTTTGAGCGCAAAGACAGGCCGCATCGCGCTAGGAAACCCCTGCAAGAGCGGATAGGATGCGCACAGCCCCGCGCAGGCGCGCTCCAGGGCCATTTGCTGAAAGGGATCACGGTGAAAATTGCACATACAATGGCCCCCGGGCGCGGCGACACGGACCTGCTGTTGCACCAGCTTTCGCAGGCGCTTGCCGCACGGGGTCTGCGCTGCTGTGGCGCGGTTCAGATCAACACCGCCTGTCAGCAGGGGTTTTGCGATATGGATGTCAAAGTCTTGCCTGACGGCCCGGTTTTGCGGATTTCCCAGAGCCTTGGGCGCAACTCAAAGGGCTGCCGGCTCGATCCTTCTGTTCTGGAGGCCGCGGTGGGATTGGCGCAGGCGGAGCTCGCCAAGGCTGCGGATCTGTTGATCATCAACAAGTTTGGCAAACACGAGGCAGATGGACGTGGCTTTCGCAATGTGATCGCCGAAGCGATTGGCCGGGATATTCCGGTGCTGGTGGGGGTGAACAGGCTGAATTTGGCCGCCTTTGACGCCTTTACAGGCGGCAGCAGCGTGCTGATCGCGCCAGACCTCGCAAAGCTGGAAGACTGGTTTGAGCAGGCCCTCAAAGAGGGCCAAAGCGCCGCCTGAGCCACACCAAAGCCCCGCTGAGCCTAGCCGCGCCCGATATAGGGCATTTTCGTCGCCATCAGCGTCATGAATTGCACATTGGCCTCGGCGGGCAGGCTGGCCATGTTGAACACCGCTTCAGCGACATGGGCGACATCCATCATCGGCGGCGGGGTGTCAGGCGTCTTGGCCGCCACCTCCTCCAGAAGCGCTGTGCGCGCGTTGCCGATGTCGATCTGCCCACAGGCGATGTCATAGGCGCGGCCATCGAGCGAGAGGCTTTTCGTAAGGCCGGTGATGGCGTGTTTTGTCACCGTATAGCTCACCGCGTTTTCGCGCGGGGCATGGGCGGAGACGGAGCCATTGTTGATGATCCGCCCGCCCTGGGGGCTTTGGCGGCGCATCTGCCCGAAGGCGGCGCGCGCGGCGTAGAACATGCCATGAAGGTTCACATCCACCGCCTCTTGCCAGGCGTTGAGGGGCAGCTCATCTATGGGGGCCGCCCTGCCAAAGCTGCCGGCGTTGTTAAAGAGCACATCAAGCCGCCCCGCTTGGGCCACGAAGCTTTCAACGACCTCAGCCACTGCGGCGGGCTCTGTCACATCGCAGGGCAGCACCACGGCGTTGGGCTGGCCTTTAGCGAGCGCGTGAAGCGCGGCGGCCCTGCGCGCCAGAAGGCCGACCCGCCAGCCGCGGGCGAGAAACAGCTCGGCCGTCGCGCGGCCAATGCCGGCACTTGCGCCGGTGATGAGGATGGATGTCATAGGTCTTCTGCCTCCAGCTCCAGCTTGGGTTTGGGCACGATCAGATCGTCGGTTGTGAGCGGCGCTGTGGGCTTGGAGAGCCGGTTGCGCACAACCCAGAGCAGGCGCTCTTCTGCGCGGGTGATGGCCACATAGGCGAGCCGCTTCCAGAGCGGTTGGCCCGCCTCGCTGCGCCCCATACGGGCGGCGGCGTAAAGATCGGGGGCGAAGACCTGCACATCGCGCCACTGGGAGCCTTGGGCCTTGTGAATGGTCACCGCAGCGCCATGCAAAAAGGCCGCGCCCATGCGGGCGGCGAAGGGAATAAACGGCTCTTCCTCATCGGGCTTTTCGATCTTCACAATCGAGGCGGCAGAGACCTGCGGGTCTTCCGCCCCCACCACATGCAGGCGCGAGAAGCCGGGCTTGCGCCCCGGGCCGAGGTAGATCACCTGCGCGCCCTTGATGAGGCCGCGCGCCTCCAGATCGAGGCGCTTTTTGCGGTGCTTCAGCGGCAGCTCCAGCCCGTCGCAGATGAGCGGTTCGCCCTCAAGCAGCGCATCTTCGGGCGCGTCATAGACGCGGCGGAAGGCATTGATGAGGCGGATGCGGGTGGCATTGCGCCAGACCAGCACGGGGCTGCGCGCCATGAGGTCCACCTCGACCCGCTGGGACCAGACCACGCGCGCGTCCTGCGCGGCGGCCTCTTGCACCATCTGCTCAAAGCTCTCAAAGCTCAGTTGCGGATCGGCCAGCGCATGGGCCAGATCGAGGATCGGGTTGCTGGCATCCTGACGGTGAATGCGGCTGAGGTTGAGCACAGCCGGCGCGGGCAACTTTTCAAACACCATTGTGCCTGACTGGTTCACCGGCGCAAGCTGCGCGGGGTCACCAAAGAGGATGAGGGTGGGGAAAATCTCCTTGAGGTCTTCGAACTGCTTGTCATCAAGCATGGAGGCTTCGTCGATCATGCCCACATCGAGCGGCTCGTCGCGCCGCTTCCAGCCGGTGATAAAGTCCGATCCGCGCAAGCCCGCCGCCGCCAGCGCGCCGGGGATCGACTTGTTGGACTGGTAAAACGCATAAGCACGCTCCAGCGCCACTTCGGGCAGGTCTTCGATCTGAGGCTTTTCGCCCTGCCCTGTCAGCCATTCGGCGATGCGCTCGTATTCGGGGTCATAGACGGGCGAGTAGAGGATACGGTGGATCGTGGTGGCGGGCACGCCGCGCATCCGCAGCACCGAGGCCGCCTTGTTGGTGGGCGCCAGAATGGCCAGCGTGCGGCGGTCTTTGCGCCGCTTGCCCTCGTAATCGGCAGAGACCACATCCAGCCCCGCTTCCTCCATGGCGCGGTAGAGCGCGGCCAGCAGCAGGGTCTTGCCCGAACCGGCCTTGCCCGTGATGGCCAGCGTCTTGTTGGCGCTGCCTTGGGGGGGCAGCAGCAGCCCTTCCTCGATGTCGATACCGGCGGGGCGCAGCACTTCGGCAACGCGGTCAAAGGCCTCGGCCTGATCTTCGGACAGCTGTGTGATCTCGGTGTTCATGGGCGCGACAGTAGAGGCTTTCTGCCGCGCTTTGAATGGCTAAAGCGCCCTCAGAGGTGCATTAGGCCACCGCCGATTTCGCCTTGGGCCGCGCCCCAAAGGCGCGCTCATACCAGAGCCGCATGGCCGCCTCGGACACACCGGCCTTGGCCACCAGCCGGGCCTTGGCGGCGGGCGTATAGGCCCAAAGGCCCACGCTTGTCTTGGCCCGCCCCGCACCTGCGCTGCCGAGCACCTCGGGGCTGGCCCCGATGTGGCGATAGACGCGCGCCATCGGTGCATCAAACACGCCGAGAAAATGCTTTATCCCGTGGCCGCGCATCAGCTCGGCCCCCGCCAGCATGAGCGCGGCGGCGGTCTGCGAACCTGCGCCTTCGGCGAGGCAAAAGCGGGTGCACTCCCAGATAAACGGGCTTTCAATACGCACCCCGCCTGTGAGGTGCAAGAAATGCTCGTTTGTCATCGTGCGCCCGGTGCTGGGCAAAAAGCGCATCGAGCCGCCGTGGCCGCCACCGGGCTCTTGCCAGATGACATAGAGCGGGTTGAGCGCATCATATTGGTCGCGCTCCTCGCCCTTGCTGTTGACACTCACATCCCAGCCGAGGCGCTCCTTGAACTGTTTTGCGCGGTCGGTGAACATGCTGTGGGCCAGCGCAGGCTGCTTTTGCAGGCTGTCGGCATGGAGATAGACGATCATGAGAACCCCCTTCAGAACCTGCCTGAAAGGATTAGGAAAGCGCGGTTAACACAGTCTGAGCGCAGCGCACGCTGCTCAGACCACAATCAACCCCTGCTGGAGCGCACGCGCCACCGCATGGGTGGTGTTGGCGGCACCCAGCTTGAAGCGTGCAGACTCGATATAGACCCTCAGCGTATGTTCAGAAATTGACAGCGTATCCGCCACCTGCGCCCGGCTGTAGCCCATGGCCAGAAAGGTCATGGCATCTACTTCGCGCGGGGAGAGGGCCCGGGCCGCCTCGGGCGCGCGGCCCGGCTCAAACTCCAGCGCCTTTTGGTTGAAATAATGTCCCGTCAGGATCAGCTCCCGGCGGTTCTCTACGATAAACCGCGCCCAGCTGGCATCATCGCAATGATGGCTGACCGTAAACAGCGCAAACTGCCCGCTTGGCCCCCGGATGGGCACCGAAAACCCCTGATTGCCCACCCCGTAAGACACCGCCTCGGCCTTGAAGGCCTGCGCCGCTTTGCCCGACCAATTGAGATGTTTCCAATCCACCGGATGAAAGCGCTGATAGCACCCCGTCACAACCGGATCCACGCGCAGATAGTCTTGCGCCACATAGCGCGCAACCCAGGCAGGATCGTAGGTGCCGCAGCCATATTGCTCGCCTGCACCACTCACCCAATGATAGACCAGATGATCAACCTGAAAATAGTCGCGCAACCGCTCTGACAGCGTTTGTAGCTCTTCCAGCTCAGAGGCCTGCTCGAGCGCCTCCAAGATCGTGATGAAGGCCAAGCCGTCTGTCTTTCGCGCCACGCGCGTCTCCCCCTTCAGGCGCAGAAACCAGCTCACAGGCCGCCAGAAGCGCCGTGTCATCCAACTGCTCGGCAAGCTTGGGCAGGCCGTTGGCCGCGGCAAAGCTGCGCAGATCAATCAGAACGTCCAGAATCCACTCGTTCTTCATGATGATACTCGCCTTTGAAGGGTTAACGAAAGGTTAAGCGCCGCGTCTCTAGAGGATAGCTCAGCGATGTTTTTGCACCTACTCGCGAGTATTTCTTCCCCCAAACTGGCGGGGGCGCGTTTTTTAAGCCCTTGAAAAGAAAAGCCCCGCGCCCGGAAACTCCAGACGCGGGGCCAAAGGGGCGCGGTTTGGCTTACTTGCCGGCCGCGACCACATCATCCAGCGTGCGCAGGCCCGTCTTGGGCGATTGCACGAGCACGGCCATATTGCCCGGCTTGTGCTGGTTGCGCATCATTTTGATATGGGCGGCGGGGATGTCATCCCATGGGAAAACTTCCGACATGCAAGGATCAAGGCGGCGCTCAACCATCAGGCGGTTGGCTGCGGCCGCTTGCTTGAGGTGGGCAAAGTGGCTGCCTTGCAGGCGCTTCTGGTGCATCCACATGTAGCGCACATCAAAGGTGCAGTTAAAGCCGGTCGTGCCTGCACAGATCACGACCATACCGCCTTTTTTGCAAACGAAGGTCGAAACTGGGAAGGTCGCTTCGCCGGGGTGTTCAAAGACGATGTCAACATTGTTGCCCTTGCCGGTGATGTCCCAGATCGCCTTGCCGAACTTGCGCACTTCCTTGAACCATTCGGCATATTCGGGTGTGTTGACCGTGGGAAGCTGGCCCCAGCAGTTGAAATCCTTGCGGTTGATCACGCCTTTTGCGCCAAGGCCCATGACAAAGTCCCGCTTGTCTTCCTCGCTGATCACGCCGATGGCATTGCCGCCCGCCGCGTTGATGAGCTGGATCGCATAGGACCCGAGGCCGCCAGACGCCCCCCAGACAAGCACGTTCTGGCCGGGCTTGAGCTCGTGGGGGTGATGGCCAAAGAGCATCCGATAGGCTGTGGCCAGCGTGAGCGTGTAGCAGGCACTCTCTTCCCATGTGAGGTGCTTGGGGCGCGGCAGAAGCTGCTGGGCCTGCACATTGGTGAATTGGGCAAAGGAGCCATCGGGGGTTTCATAGCCCCAGATGCGCTGGCTGGGAGAATACATCGGATCGCCGCCGTTGCACTCTTCGTCGTCGCCGTCGTCCTGGTTGCAGTGGATGACGACTTCATCGCCAACTTTCCAGTTTTTCACAGCAGAGCCAACGGCCCAGACAATGCCCGAGGCATCCGAGCCAGCAATGTGATATTCCGCACCGTGGCTGTCAAACGGGCTGATTGGCACACCAAGGCCCGCCCAGACGCCGTTGTAGTTCACGCCTGCCGCCATGACGAGGACAAGCACTTCGTGGCTGTCAAGCACGGGGGTGTCGACCACCTCGACCTGAAAGCTCTTGTCTGGCTCACCGTGGCGCTCGCGGCGGATGGCCCAGGCATACATCTGCTTGGGCACATGGCCGAGAGGCGGCATCTCGCCGATGTCATAAAGGTCTTTTTCGGGCGCATCGTAGGGCGCTACACCTGTCTCTGTGTCCAAGGCCATCTGTTTTCTCCGTGTTTTGAGGCGGGGCTCTGCTGCATTGCAGAATCGCATTTACTGCTTCCGAAATACCGAGGCGCGCGCAACTTTGCAACGCTAAATGGATCATTTTTGTAATTTTATAACCGAGCGAGTGCAGAAAGACTTTCGCTAGCGCAGCAAATGGGCAATGGAATTGCCATAAAAGCGCAGCATTGGCGCGGCTTTTTCCGAAATCCGGTAGTGGCCATCGGTTTCGTC
Organism: uncultured Lentibacter sp.; assembly: GCF_937123735.1. GTDB lineage: Bacteria > Pseudomonadota > Alphaproteobacteria > Rhodobacterales > Rhodobacteraceae > Lentibacter. The sequence goes on along the minus strand of NZ_CAKZKL010000036.1, from coordinate 18,846 downwards.
GACAAAGCCGCGCGCCACCAGGTTTTGCAACCCATAGTCGCGCGCATAGGCCATATCTTCGCGCGGGACGTGGATATGCGCCTCTGGCAGCGCCGCCACAAGCGCCTCAAAGGCCGCGCCATAGCCGGCGCGGGTGAGAGGCGCTTTGGCCTGCAAAAAAACCTGCGCCGCCAGCGGCACCGGCAACACGGGCACAACAGCCCCGATCCGCTCCATGAGGGTGCTGGCCAGCGCCGCCACATCGACCGGCGCCGCGCCCGCAAAGCCGCGCAGCGACACCGGCGCCCCAAAGCTCACCGCCGCATAGCCAAAGCGGTGATACCGCCCCGTGGCCCAGCGCCATGTGATGCGGCACATGTATTTGAGCACCACCGAAATGCGCGCGCCAAACCGCCTGTCGCCCCGCTGCCCAGCGGCCACCAACAGCCTGTCCTCAAACACCCGGTCATAATTGAGCGCCACCGGCACAAAGACCACATCGCGGTTTTCCGGGTGATAGCCGTTGATGATATAGCTCAGGATCCCCAGCTTGGGGTCGGCCAGCGCCCCATCAAGCGAAAGCCCACCCTCGGGGAAAACCGCCTGCGTCACCCCCCCGTCGGTGGCCAGCGCCACATAGCGCGCCAGCACGCGGCGATAGAGCGCCCCCCGCGATTTGCGGCGGATGAAATAAGCCCCCATCGCGCGGATCAGCCGGCTCAAGGGCCAGACCCGCGCCCACTCGCCCACAGCATAAGAGAGCGCGCTCTGCTCGGCGGCAAGGTAGGTCACCAGCACATAATCCATATTGCTGCGGTGGTTCATGACAAAAACCACGGTGGCCTCACGGTCAACCTGCGCCAGCTTTTCGCGCGCCAGAGCGCCCAGGCGCACCCGATAAAGCCGGCGCGACACAAACCGCGCCAGGCGAATCGCAAAGCCGTAGTAGAGCGTGGCGCTGAACGAGGGCACAATCTCGCGGGCATAGCGCCGCGCCCGCTCAAAGGCGACATTCTCAGGCACCCCCTGCTCTTTGGCATGTTCCGAGATCGCCGCCCAAACCTCGCCGTCATAGAGCAACCGCTGGATCATATCGTGGCGGCGCGCGAGTTTGAACGGCTCTATGGGCCGCACCAGCCGCCTGTTGAGCCGCGCCACCGCCCTTTCCATTCGCCGGCGGAAAAACCAGCGCACCGAGGGGAATAGAAAATGCGAGGCAAATGTCACCGCCGCAAACAGCAGGATGACCAGCAAAAGCCAAAACGGGATTTGCACCGGTTGAAACATGAAGCATGTTTGTCAGAACGGCGCGCCGTTGCAAGCCTCTTGGCGCCAATGCCCTGCACCAAAGCCGCAACTACGCCGCAACGCAGCGAATTGACGCGCCAGAAAATTCCAAGTATTAAGCTTGCAACGTAAGATAATTACTCAAACTGATTCACGAGGCCCCCATGACGCAAGTGCAAAAAGACCGCCCCTGGCTCATCAGAACCTATGCGGGCCATTCCACCGCGAAGGCCTCAAACGCGCTTTACCGCGCCAACCTTGAGAAGGGTCAGACAGGTCTGTCCGTCGCCTTCGATCTGCCCACCCAGACAGGTTATGACAGCGATCATGTGCTGGCGCGCGGCGAAGTCGGCAAGGTGGGCGTGCCCGTCTGCCACCTGGGTGACATGCGCAGCCTGTTCAAGGATATCCCGCTTGAGCAGATGAACACCTCGATGACCATCAACGCCACCGCCCCATGGCTGCTTGCGCTCTATATTGCCGTGGCCGAGGAACAGGGCGCCGATGTCACCAAGCTGCAAGGCACAGTGCAAAACGATCTGATCAAGGAATATCTCAGCCGCGGCACCTATGTCTGCCCGCCCGCGCCGAGCCTCAAGATGATCGGCGATGTGGCCGAATATTGCTACACCCATGTGCCAAAGTGGAACCCGATGAACGTCTGTTCCTATCACTTGCAGGAAGCCGGCGCGACGCCAGAACAGGAACTGGCCTTTGCCCTCGCCACCGCCGTGGCCGTGCTCGACGAGCTCAAGCCCCGCGTGCCCGCCGAGGACTTCCCCGCGCTTTGCGGGCGGATTTCCTTTTTCGTCAATGCGGGCATCCGCTTTGTCACCGAAATGTGCAAGATGCGCGCCTTTGTCGATCTCTGGGACGAGATCCTGCAAGAGCGCTACGGTGTGACAGACCCCAAGTTCCGCCGCTTCCGCTATGGTGTGCAGGTGAACTCGCTGGGCCTCACCGAGCAGCAGCCCGAGAACAACGTCTACCGCATTCTCATCGAGATGCTCGCCGTGACGCTCTCCAAAAAGGCCCGCGCGCGCGCTGTGCAGCTCCCGGCCTGGAACGAGGCCCTCGGTCTGCCCCGCCCCTGGGATCAGCAATGGTCGATGCGGATGCAACAGATCATGGCCTTTGAGACCGACCTCTTGGAATATGACGACCTGTTTGATGGCAACCCCGCCGTTGACGCCAAGGTGGAGGCGCTGAAAGAGGGCGCGCGCCACGAGTTGGCAGGGCTCGATGGCATGGGCGGCGCCGTGGCCGCGATTGACTATATGAAATCCCAGCTTGTCAGCTCCAACGCCGAGCGCCTCGGGCGCATCGAAGCGGGTGAAACCGTGGTGGTGGGCGTGAACAAATACACCCAGACCGAGCCAAGCCCGCTCATGAGTGCCGATGGCGGCATCATGACGGTTGATCCGGCCGTGGAAGCCGAGCAGATCGGCCGCCTTGAAGACTGGCGCGCCGCGCGCGACGAAGCGGCCGTGCAAGCGGCCCTCACCGCGCTGCGCGACGCCGCCGCCACGGGCGCAAACATCATGCCCGCCTCCATCGCCGCCGCCAAAGCCGGGGCCACAACAGGCGAATGGGCCGCCCAGATGCGCGCCGTGCACGGCGAATACCGCGGGCCGACGGGGGTTTCGCCTGCGCCCTCCAACAAGACCGAAGGGCTGGATGAGCTGCGCGCCGCTGTAGACCATATGTCTGATAAGCTCGGCCGCCGGCTCAGCTTTCTCATCGGCAAACCGGGCCTGGATGGCCATTCCAACGGGGCCGAGCAGATCGCCTTCCGCGCCCGCGACTGCGGCATGAAGATCAAATATGACGGCATCCGCCTCACCCCCGAAGAGCTGGTGCGCGCCGCGCAAGAAGAGATGTCCCATGTGGTGGGCCTCTCGATCCTCTCAGGCAGCCATATCCCGCTGGTGGAAGAGCTGATGCAGCGGATGCAAGCGGCCGGGCTGTCGCATATCCCGGTGATCGTCGGCGGCATCATCCCGGATGACGATGCCAAACGCCTTCTGGCCATGGGGGTTGCGCGGGTCTATACGCCCAAGGATTTCGAGCTCAACACCATCATGATGGATGTGATCACCCTGGCCGATCCCAAGGCCGAAGCCGCAGAATAACCCAAGCCCCATTGCAGAGCCTTTCGCTTTGGCCATACTAGAGCCAAATCAAGCGAAAGGCCCTGACAATGACCCCCCATATTGGCGCAAGCAAAGGCGATATCGCCGAAACCGTCCTCATGCCCGGCGATCCCTTGCGCGCCAAATGGGCTGCCGAAACCTTCCTGGACACCCCCCGACTCGTCAATGAGGTGCGCGGTATGCTCGGCTATACAGGCACCTATCAGGGCCACCCTGTCACGATCCACGGCTCGGGCATGGGCATGGCGAGCCTGTCAATCTACGCCAACGAGCTGATCCGCGACTATGGCGCCAAAACCCTCATCCGCATCGGCTCCTGCGGGGCCATGCAGGCACATGTGAAAATCCGCGACGTGATCATCGCCATGAGCGCCACCTCGCTCAACACCCCCTCCATGGGCCTCTTTCGCGAAGTGAACTTCGCCCCCACAGCCGATTTCTCGCTTCTGCGCACCGCCGTCAACGCCGCCGAGGCCATGGGCACAGCGCCCCATGTGGGCGGCATCTACTCCTCCGATGTCTTCTATGACGAGCGCCCCGACCTCACCGAGCAAATGACCCGCCACGGCATCCTCGCCGTCGAGATGGAGGCCGCCGAGCTCTACACCGTCGCCGCCCGCTTCGGCGCACGCGCCCTGGCCGTGCTCACCGTCTCCGACCACCTGCAAACAGGCGAAGCCCTGCCCAGCTCCGAGCGCCAGAGCAGCTTCGGCGATATGGTCCAAATCGCCCTAAAAGCCGCCTTCCCTTCTTAACCCTTCTTCTGGTCAAAAATACCTCGGGGAGAGCGCGAGAGGGGCTGGCCCCTCTCGCCTTGGTCGGATTGCGCGCAGCGCAATGCGAAACCGATCCAAACCCTACCGCCCGTGACTGCCGTCATAGCCGTTCGGCAAAGGGGCCTCCCAGCCCGCAAGCGCGCCCTCGGCGGGCTCAAACACCTCCACCAGCAGCGGATAGCAAGCCGCCGCATCAGAGGTGTGCTCGCTGGAGCAGTCCCCTCCGGGGCAAGCCGACAAAGCGCCCAAAAGGTCAATCTCGGCGAAAAACTCCAGATAATCCCCCACCCGCACGGGGCTGGCCTTCATGAAATACTGCCCTGTGTCCCGCGTGAAGCCGGTGCACATAAACACGTTGAGCACATCATGCACATGCGGCTCGGCCTCCGCGAGGCTCACGCCCAGATGGTCGGCCAATGCCCGCGTCAGGTTGGAGTGGCAGCAGTGGTGATACTGCGCGCCCGATAGCAAATTGCCGGTGTAGGGGTCACAGCGCGTGCCGATCACGTCATGCACCGCGCCGCCATAGGCGTCGATGCCATACCAGCCCAGCGTGTCCTCGAGGATGGTGGCCATCGGGCGCAGATGCGGCAGGCTGCTCCACATCCGCTCGCCCGCGGTGAGATGCGTGCCGTGCAGCGCACGGGTCTTGCCCGAGTAGAAGCGCTCGCCCAGATCGTTGCGGTTCCACAGGTTGAGATCGCCCACTTGCGGCCCCTCGACGCTCGTGATGCGAAAAAAACAGCCCTGCGGCACCTCAAAGCTACAGGCCGCGCGCGGCGCGGCCAGGGCCTCGCCGATCTTCTTAGCCCCCGCGCGCGCGGCGCGGTAGAGTGCCATCGGCGGTCTGGGCAGGGTGTCGTTGGGATAACAGATCACTGGTGTCACAGCGCGGCGCGCGGCCGCATCTTCTGGTGCCTTCATAGCGGCGTCTCCCTCTGTGGCCCCGCCCCTCTGGCGGGGCGCGCGAACAAGCGCAAGGCCTGCGCGCCAGGTTAGCGCCAGCCCGCCGCGCGGGGCAAGGCCAATCACGCGCTCCGAAAGCCTCAGCCCGCAAAGAAACAGGCAGCCCCCGATGGACGCTGCCCGCAATAATAAACCTGCTAAATCAGCGCCTCAAACAACGCGGTTGACCTGCATCCGCTTGAGTTCGGAAATCGCCTTGGCCGGATTGAGCCCCTTGGGGCAGGTCTTGGCACAGTTCATGATCGTGTGGCAGCGATAGAGCTTGAACGGATCTTCCAGATCATCGAGCCGCTCGCCTGTGGCCTCGTCGCGGCTGTCAATCACCCAGCGGTAAGCATGGAGCAGGGCAGCCGGGCCGAGATATCTGTCCGAATTCCACCAGTAGCTCGGGCAAGAGGTCGAGCAGCAGGCGCACATCACGCATTCATAAAGCCCGTCAAGCTTCTTGCGGTCCCCGATCGACTGTTTCCACTCTTTCTGCGGCCGGTTTGTCTTGGTTTCCAGCCAGGGCATGATGCTCGCGTGCTGGGCATAGAAATGCGTGAGATCCGGAATGAGATCCTTGACGACCGGCATATGCGGCAGCGGGTAGACCTTCACAACCGTGCCGTCTTTCACCTCATCCATGCCATAGATACAGGCCAGCGTGTTGACGCCGTCAATGTTCATCGCACAGGAGCCGCAAATGCCTTCGCGGCAAGAGCGGCGGAAGGTCAGCGTCGGGTCGATTTCGTTCTTGATCTTGATCAGCGCGTCCAAAATCATTGGCCCGCAGCTGTCCATATCCACAAAATAGGTGTCCACGCTGGGGTTTTTCCCGTCATCCGGGTTCCAGCGGTAAATGTCGAACTGGCGCAGGTTGGTGGCGCCTTCGGGCTTGGGCCATGTCTTGCCCGTGGTGATACGACTGTTTACTGGAAGTCTGAACTCGGCCATCTCTTTTTCTCCTTTAGGAGGCCAAAAGGCCCGTGGAAGCCTTGGCAATACATGTGGTTGTGGCGGGGCGCTGGATAATATCCGTCACCAAACCGATTGTGCTGGGCGCAACCCCCGTGATCGCGGCGCGCGACAGCCGGAACAGCTCGCGCCCGCTGGCATGGGTGAGGATGCACTCTGAATAGGGCGTGATCTGGCTTTGGGCCAGGCTTTGAGGGAGATGGGCTGTCAGCACCTTCTCCACCGTGGCCTTGGCCGTCACCCGCGCGGCATCGTCCACGGCCTTTTCGGCCGTGTCACAGCCCGCAAGCAGCGCGAGCGCCCCTGCAAGATATGCCGCGCGCAAACCCATCAGAACGTGCGCTCTTTCGGTGCGATCCGCTTGAGGCTGATGCCACCGTCTTTTTCGCTGGTGAGCGGTTCGGTGCCAACGCTGCGGTAGCTGAGTTTCACGCTGTTGCCCTCAAGATGGGCAATCGTGTGCACGCGCCAGTTTTCGTCATCGCGCGTTGTGAAATCCTCATGGGCATGTGCACCGCGGCTTTCCTTGCGCGCCTCTGCACCGGCAATGGTGGCCAGGGCGTTGGGCATGAGGTTGGTCAGCTCCAGCGTCTCCATAAGATCGGAGTTCCAGACCAGCGAGCGGTCGGTGACTTTCAGGTCATCCTGCTTGCCGGCAATCGCCCCCATCTTGTCGACGCCCTCTTTGAGGGTCTTGGAGGTGCGGAAGACGGCGGCATCGGCCTGCATGGTCTTTTGCATCTCAAGGCGCAGCTCGGCGGTGCCGGTTGTGCCTTTGGCGTGGCGCAGCCCGTCAAAGCGGGCAAAGGCCGCATCGACAGAGGCTGTGTTCAGCTCGGGGTTGGGCGCCTCGGCGTCGACAATCTGCCCCGCGCGGATGGCGGCGGCGCGGCCAAAGACCACAAGGTCAATCAGCGAGTTGGAGCCGAGGCGGTTGGCCCCATGCACGCTTGCGCAACCCGCCTCGCCCACGGCCATAAGCCCCGGCACAATGGCGTTGGGGTCTTTCTTCGTCGGGTTGATCACCTCGCCCCAGTAGTTTGTCGGCACGCCGCCCATGTTGTAATGCACCGTCGGGATCACCGGGATCGGCTCTTTCGTGACATCGACACCGGCAAAAATCTTGGCGCTTTCCGAAATACCGGGCAGCCGCTCGGCCAGCGCCTCGGCGGGTAGATGCGACAGGTTGAGGTGGATATGGTCGCCCTCAGCACCCACGCCACGGCCCTCGCGGATTTCCATAGTCATGGAGCGCGAGACATAGTCGCGCGGGGCAAGGTCTTTATATTGCGGGGCGTAGCGCTCCATAAAGCGCTCGCCCTCGGAGTTGGTCAGATAGCCGCCTTCGCCGCGGGCGCCTTCGGTGATGAGGCAGCCCGAGCCGTAAATGCCGGTGGGATGGAACTGGACAAACTCCATATCCTGAAGCGCAAGGCCAGCCCGCGCGACCATTCCGCCGCCATCACCCGTGCAGGTGTGCGCCGATGTGGCCGAGAAATAAGCGCGCCCGTAACCGCCCGTGGCCAGAACGACCATCTTGGCGTTGAAGACATGCATTGTGCCATCGTCAAGCTTCCAGCAGACAACGCCCTGGCACTGCCCGTCTTCGCTCATCACGAGGTCGATCGCGAAGTATTCAATGTAAAATTCGGCGTTGTTCTTGAGGCTCTGGCCATACAGCGTGTGCAAAATGGCGTGGCCGGTGCGGTCCGCCGCAGCGCAGGTGCGCTGCACGGCGGGGCCTTCGCCAAACTCGGTGGTGTGGCCCCCGAAAGGACGCTGATAGATCTTGCCCTCTTCGGTGCGCGAAAACGGCACGCCGTAATGCTCCAGCTCATAGACCGCCTTGGGCGCTTCGCGGGCGAGATATTCCATCGCATCGGTATCGCCCAGCCAGTCAGAGCCTTTGACTGTGTCATACATATGCCACTGCCAATGATCCGGCCCCATGTTGGAGAGCGAAGCGGCAATGCCGCCCTGCGCCGCAACGGTGTGCGAGCGGGTGGGGAAAACCTTGGTTACGCAAGCTGTGCGCAGGCCCTGCTCGGCCATGCCCAGCGTGGCGCGCAAACCCGCGCCGCCAGCGCCCACGACAACAACGTCATATTCGTGTGTTTCGTATTCGTATTCAGCCATGGTTATTTGGTCCTCAAAGCGCGAGTTTGGCCAGCGCGAAAAGCGCCGTGGCCGTCATCAGATAGGTCAGAGCCGTCACGAAGATAATCAGCCCCTTGCGGGTGGTGCCCTTGGTGTAATCTTCGATCATGATCTGCGCCCCCTTGCGGGCGTGGCTGAGGCCGATGAACAGCGTCAGCCCCACGACGATCACCACAAAGGGGCTCTGGAAGGTGGCGGCAACCTCGGCGTGCGAGGCCCCCAGCGCGCGGCCAATGACAAAGACAAAAGCCGGCACCAGCAGGGCAAGCCCCACCGCGCTGACCTGCATGGACCAGTGATGTTCTGCGCCATGGTGGGCGGAGCCTTTGCCCTCGGCGCGCTTGCGAGCTGTCAGATAGCGCATCTTTTGCCCCCTTATACTATGATCAATGTGATTACGGTCAGAACGAGCGAGCCGATCAGACAGGCCCAACCGAGCTTCTCGGCGGTGGGGATGTCCAACCCGTGGCCAGCATCAAAATAGAGGTGCCGCAGACCTGCGAGGTAGTGATACCAGACGCCCAGAACCGAGAGGCTCATGACAATATCGCCAAACCAGGAGGTCAGCACGCTGTTGGCGATGGCGTAATAGCCCGGCCCCGTGGCCGCCGCCAAAAGCCACCAGACAACCAGCACTGCCGAGATGATCAGCGCATTGCCGGTGATCCGCGTGAGAATGGACGTTATGGAGGTAAGCTGCGGTCGGTAGATCGACAGATGCGGTGAAAGCGGGCGCTCTACGGGTTTGCCATTGGCCATGGGCATATCCTCTTGTTCCTGTGCAGGACGCCTCTATAGCGCACCATGCGTTACACCTTTGATAACGGTTTTGCGCAAAGAGTCACGCAAAGAGACGCCCCTGCCCCCTGCTTTTTTGCCACAAATAGGCTCAAAAGAGGTTTTTGTGATCACACTGGCCAAAAGCGTGATCACAAAAACAGGTTTGCGCAGGCCCGCGCGCTCAAAGCCCTGCCTAAGCCCGGCCAGAGCAGCCCCAAAGCCAAGCGGAATCGCCGCCTCAGAGCGGCATCAAGGCCCAGTAATCCAGATCGAGCAGGACATGCGGCAGATATTTGCCGTCCTCGCCCTTGAGCGTGAACGCATCGCCGCCGGATGTGGCCACCAGCCGCAGCCGCACAGCGCCCACGCCGGGCGCGCCCGTCTCGGCCTTGTCGAGCACCTCCGACCACGCCTTCACCGTCAGCCCGCTGAAACAGGGGTTGGCATGCGCCCCGCCGTTCAGGCCAACGATCATCTGCGCATTGGCCAGCCCGTTAAAGCTGAGCGCGCGCGCCATCGAAATGATATGCCCGCCATAGATCAGCCGCTGCCCATCGGGGCGGAACGTGGCGTCAAAATGCACTTTGGCGGTGTTCTGCCAGAGGCGCGTGGCGAGCATATGCTCGGCTTCCTCGATGGTCACACCGTCGACATGGTCGATCTTTTCGCCCACCGCATAATCGCCCCAGCGGTGCTTCTCGCCGGCCAGCGCAAAGTCATAACCAGTGAAATCCAGTCCCTCGGGGATCACCAGATCCTCAGGTGCAATCACCCCTGCCAGCTCGGGCACATGGGTCTCAGGCGCAGGGGCCTCCACATTGCCCTTGCGCACCATGACCCAGCGCACATAGCTCAGCACAGGTTCTTCCATCTGGTTAAGCCCCGTGGTGCGCACCCAGACAACACCTGTTTTGCCGTTGCTGTTTTGCTTAAGGCCAATCACCTCGGAAACAGCGCGCAGCGTATCGCCGGGGGAAACCGGCAACAGCCAACGCCCCTCGGCGTAGCCTAGGTTGGCCACCGCATTGAGCGAAATATCCGGCACTGTCTTGCCAAACACCACATGAAACGCCGCGAGGTCATCCATCGGCGAGCCTTCCAGCCCGCAATGCGCTGCAAACACATCTGAGGAGTAAAGCGCATGGCGCGCGGGGTAGAGCGCATGATAGAGCGCGCGCTCCCCCTCGCCCACAGTGCGCGGCACCGCGTGTTCGATCACCTCGCCCAGCGTATAGTCTTCAAAAAAGCGGCCTGCGTTGGTCTTTGTCATTGTCGAAGTCATCTCATTGCGCTCCCAGCTTCATATCGGCAGAATAAGCGGCATCCACCTCCTTGGTCACAGCCTGCCCGCAGCGCATGACGCTTGCGCCATGGTCCCAGGCGTAGGTGGGCGAGCCGTAAAGCTCCCAGCCCTTGCTCAAAGCCTCGCTCACCTTGTGGCAAAAGGCCGATGTGTCTTCGCTCGTCAGTAGTCTGTAAAGTTTCATGTTTTCATCCAAAAGGGTTAACGCCAAGCCAGAGGTGGATAAGCGCAACAAGCGTGAAGGCCACAAGGCTGATCACCGCGGCCAGAATCTCCGACTTCATCGCAGGCGCAACATAGGGCGCGCGTGGCCCCTCGGCGCGGTTGATCAGTTGCATGTGCACCAAGGCCCAAAGCGCCAGCCCGCCAAACAGGACAAACGAGGGCGTATCCCCGTTCACCAGCAGGTGCGCAACCGACCAGATCGCAACCGCCGTCAGCTGCGCATGGCGGATCCAGCGGGTGATCCGCGTGCCACGCACCGAGGCGGCAAAGACATAAAAGGCCAGCAACATCAAGAGGTTGTTAATTCCGACAAGCGCCGCGCTGCGGCCCCACAGCACTGTGCCATCCGCCATGCGGTAGCCGAGCACCATCAAGACAATGGAAACACCCAGCGCAACCGCAACCAGCCCCTTGCCCTTGTCGCCCAGAGCGGCGCGGCGCGCCGGGGCGAGCCGCTTGAAAAAATGCGCAAACGCCCAAAGCGCGACGCCGAGTATAAGTAGTGCCATGAAAGCCTCCCGTTAGCGCGCGGCCACGGCCTCGGCGAGTGCCAAGATCTTGCGCGCCGTCTCAACATGCAGGTTTTCCACGATTTTACCATCGACAACTGCAACCCCCTGCCCCGAAGCCTCGGTGTCCTCAAAGGCGGCAATCTGGCGGCGCGCCAGGTCGATCTCTTCGGCACTTGGCGAGAAGGCCGCATTGCACACCTCGATTTGCGCCGGGTGAATGAGGGTTTTGCCGTCAAAGCCCATGTCGCGGCCCTGCGCACATTCGGCGGCAAGCCCTTCGTCGTCTTTGAACTGGTTATACACCCCGTCAATCGCCACAATCCCGTGGGCCTTGGCCGCCAGAAGCAGCATCGACAGGCTGGTGATCATCGGCAGACGGTCGGCACGGAAGCGGCAGTTGAGCTCTTTGGCGAGGTCGTTGGTGCCCGCCACAAAGCCCTTCATCTGCGGGTGCGCCGCAATCTCGGCGGCGTTCATCACGCCCATGGGCGTCTCGATCATCGCCCAGATGTCTTTATCCGTGCCAATGATCGCCGCCAGCGCGTCCACATCGGCGGCAGAGCCGACCTTGGGCAGAAGGAAAGCATCTGCCGCAGCGTCTTTCATCGCCGCCGCATCCTCGCGGCCCCAAGCCGAGTCCAGCCCGTTGAGCCGGATGATGCGCGCCCGCGCGCCATAGCCGCCCGCCTTCAAGGCGGTTTTCAATGTGTCGCGCGCCGCCACCTTGGCGTCCGGCGTCACCGCGTCTTCCAGATCAAAGATGATCGCGTCCACATCCAGCCCGCGCGCCTTATCAAGCGCGCGCTCCTTTGAGGCGGGAATATACAGAACCGAGCGGTAGGGGCGGGGCGTGTCCATGGGTCTCTCCAGTAATAATCTTGCGCAGATGTCGCATTTTTTGCCCGAAAACTTCAAGTCCAAACGCGCTGCACCGCAGAATTTTGCGAGAATCCTCCGAATTCGCAGCGCTTGGGCGGGGTTTTTGCGGATAATTTTCCGCATCTTTGGGGCAGCGCGCGGCCGGTTAACTTCTTTTTCAAGTCTTGTCAGGCAAGCTTGAGCCGTGCTCAGAGCCAACCCGCCAACCCCGAGCCAAAACAGGATTTGAAGAGGACAGGACACAACAGTGCATCGGCCCCGCCGGTGAGAAAGGTAACGTGATGACCCTGAAGAACTTCAAATCTGTCCTGCTGCCTGCCGCCTGCGCGCTTGCGCCGCTTGCCGCATTCTCCGAGCGTGCGACGGCTCAAACCGCAGCCAATTGCGCGCCACGGGAGGCTGTCTTGGCGCGGCTTGCAGAGCGCTATGGCGAAACCCGCCAATCTGTCGGGCTCGGGGCCAACAATGCCATGGTCGAGGTCTTCGCAAGTGCAGACAGCGGCACATGGACCATTCTTGTCACCACCGCGCAAGGGCTCAGCTGCCTTGTTGCCTCTGGCCAGGCCTACGAAGCCCTCGCCGAGGCCCTGCCTGCGCGCGAAAACGACGCCTGATGGCTAGGTGAGCCCGTCCCAGACAAGTTTTGCCCCCGTTACGGTGAGCAAAAGGTAAGTGAGCCTGAAAAAGGCGCGCTCCCCGATCAGGAAATGCGCCTTCACACCGAGCCAGGCGCCCAGAAGCGCAAAAGGTGCGAGCATCAGGTCGATCTTGAGCGTTTCCAGCGTGAAAATTCCCATGAAGGCGTAGGGCACCACCTTGACGATGTTGATCAGCCAGAACACCAGCACCGTGGTGGCCTGATACTCTGTCTTGCTCGGCCCACGCGAGAGCAGATAGACCGCCGCCGCAGGCCCGCCTGCATGGCTGATAAAGCTCGTGAACCCCGCCACGAGCCCTGCAACCACCCCACCCCAGAGCGGAAACGGACGCTTCGCCGCCAGGAGCATCCCGGCGCGGCCCGCCATCTGCCAGGCCACAAACAACAGCGCTATCGCCCCGATGATGAGCCGCAAAGCATCCGCATCAGCCCAGGCATAAAACAACGCCCCCAGCCCCACACCGGGAATGCCCGCCAGCACCAGAAGCCGCGCCTCCGCCCAGCGCCAGCGGCCCCAATAGGGCCTCAGCGTGGCAAAATCGATCAGCATCAGAAGCGGTAGCATGATCCCCAGCGCCTGGGCCGGGGGCACCACCAGCGCCAGAATCGCCGCCGCCGCAAAAGCCGCACCCGAGCCGAACCCGCCTTTGGAAATGCCCGCAAAGGTCACCGCCGCGCCGGCAATGGCGAAAAATGCAAAATCCACGGTATCGGCCCTAAAGTTACGGTTTCTCAACCGGTTTAGCGCTATCCGTCGCCACAGAACAAGCCACTCCGCGCAGATGCCGCGGCGCAGCACCCTTGCTTTGCGCCGATAAAACGCCTAGGCCATGCGCCAAATTCAACTCTCATTTGGAGAACCCTCATGGCCAGACCCAAAATCGCCCTCATCGGCTCAGGCATGATCGGCGGCACGCTCGCCCACCTCGCAGCGCTCAAGGAGCTTGGTGATATCGTGCTGTTTGACATCGCCGATGGCATCCCCCAAGGCAAGGCGCTTGATATTGCCGAGAGCGGCCCTGTCGAGCGGATCGACGCCGCCATGTCCGGCACAACCGATTATGCCGATATCGCCGGCGCAGATGTCTGCATCGTGACAGCCGGTGTCGCGCGCAAGCCCGGCATGAGCCGTGATGACCTGCTTGGCATCAACCTCAAGGTGATGAAATCTGTGGGCGAAGGCATTGCCAAACACGCGCCCGACGCTTTCGTGATCTGCATCACCAACCCGCTGGATGCGATGGTCTGGGCGCTGCAGCAGTTCTCCGGCCTGCCCGCGCACAAGGTCTGCGGCATGGCGGGTGTGCTTGACTCCGCACGCTTCCGGCATTTCCTCTCCGAAGAGTTCGACGTCTCCATGCGCGACGTGACAGCCTTCGTTCTGGGTGGCCACGGCGACACGATGGTGCCGCTCACCCGCTATTCCACGGTTGGTGGCATCCCGCTGCCTGACCTTGTGGACATGGGCTGGACCACGCAAGAGAAGCTCGACGCCATCGTGCAGCGCACGCGTGACGGCGGTGCCGAAATCGTTGGCCTGCTGAAAACAGGCTCCGCCTATTACGCCCCCGCTGCCTCCGCCATCGAAATGGCCGAAGCCTACCTCAAAGACCAGAAGCGCCTGCTGCCTTGCGCGGCGCATGTTGACAACGCCTATGGCCTCAACGGCTTTTATGTTGGCGTGCCCACAATTATCGGCGCCGGCGGTGTTGAGCGTGTGGTCGAGATCAGCATGAACAAGGACGAAAAAGCCATGTTCGACAAATCTGTCGATGCGGTCAAAGGCCTGGTTGCCGCCTGTAAAGAGATCGACGCCACCCTGGCCTGAGCCTCTTTTTGACACAACAAAAACGGCTGGTGCCCAAGGCATCAGCCGTTTTTTGTGCCGCCAAAGCTCTGGGCAATCAGCGCGTAATCCTCGGCGTAAAACGCCTCGATCCGCGCGCGCATCGCCGCGCTCACTGGCACATCCTCCCCCGTGCTGGCCAGCCGGTGTTCAAGCTTGGGCCCTGACACGCCGCAAAACGCCTCAAGCCAGTGCGTGATGGGCGCAAGCCCCGCCTCAAAGGCAAAGAGCCGTGTCGTGGCGCGCACAAACTGCGCCTGTGGGCGGATGTGGTTGTCCAGAAAATACGGGTCTTGCGCGTAAAGGCGCATCGCCCGAGCGGCCCAGCGCTCAAAAGGCGGCATCTCGCGCCGCCCTCTCTTGAGCACCTGCGCACGGCGATAGCGGTATTCGCTCACCATGCGCGCCACAGGGTCGCGCAGCACGGCAAATTCGGCATCAATCAGCTGTCCCTCCAACAGCGGCGCATAGTCTGCGGCGTGCATGTGTTGCGGCGTGCAGCGCGCACCCGGCAGGGGGGTGCGCCCGCGCAAGCGCAGCTGGCCACGCCCGGCCAGCCAATGCTCAAGGCTTGACCCCCCGGTTTTGGGGATATGGGCAAAAAAAATCACACTCGTCGCGCTGTGCAGCAGCGGCATGTCACACTCCCGAAAACTGCCCCAAGTCTGCCCGCTGCCACCGCAGGACGCAACATCAACGACCCATCAGCGCCCAAAGCCGTCATTTGCGCCAAAGTGATTCTGCGGGACGCTGCGGAAGCGGCTTTTGTGATCACACAAATATTTCCTGTGATCACAAATTGCAGAAATATGCGGTCAGACCCCCCAAATAAGCAAAATAGTCTTAGGTTTTGAGAAACCTTGTGCAAGTAGACACAGAACAGCAGCAACCAGACGGGAAAGCTTCATGAACATCCATGAGTATCAGGCGAAGGCCCTCCTTCGCTCCTACGGCGCGCCAGTTTCAGATGGCCGTGTCGTTCTCAAAGCCGAAAATGCCAAAACAGCCGCAGGCGAACTTGACGGACCCCTCTGGGTTGTCAAGGCGCAGATCCACGCAGGCGGGCGCGGCAAAGGCAAGTTCAAGGAAGCCGATGCCGGCGAGGCCGGCGGCGTGCGCCTGGCGCGCTCTGTCGAGGAAGCCGCCGAAGAGGCCAAGCGGATGCTGGGGCGCACCCTTGTCACCCATCAGACCGGGCCCGTGGGCAAACAGGTCAACCGCATCTACATCGAAGACGGCTCCGGCATCGAGCGCGAGCTTTATCTCGCCCTGCTGGTCGACCGGGGCACAAGCCGTGTCAGCTTCGTATGTTCCACAGAGGGCGGCATGGATATTGAGGAGGTCGCCGAAGCGACGCCCGAAAAGATCCTGAGCTTCTCTGTTGATCCGGCCACGGGCTATCAGGCCTTCCACGGCCGCCGGATTGCCTTCTCGCTGGGGCTGCAAGGCCCACAGGTGAAGCAATGTGTGGCGCTCATGGGCTTGCTGTATAAGGCCTTCCTTGAGAAGGATATGGAAATGCTCGAGATCAACCCGCTGATCATCACAGATGGCGGCGATCTCAAGGTGCTTGACGCCAAGGTGAGCTTTGATGGCAATGCTGTCTACCGCCACGCCGACATCGCCGAACTGCGCGACACCACCGAGGAAGACCCCAAAGAGCTTGAGGCCTCCAAATATGACCTCAACTATATCGCTCTGGATGGTGAGATCGGCTGCATGGTCAACGGCGCAGGCCTGGCCATGGCGACCATGGACATCATCAAGCTCTATGGTGCCGAGCCTGCCAACTTCCTTGATGTGGGCGGCGGCGCCACCAAGGAGAAGGTGACGGAAGCCTTCAAGATCATCACCTCTGACCCGCAGGTCAAAGGCATCCTCGTCAACATCTTCGGCGGCATCATGCGCTGTGATGTGATCGCCGAGGGCGTTGTGGCGGCCGTGAAAGAAGTGGGCCTCAAGGTGCCGTTGGTTGTGCGCCTGGAGGGCACGAATGTTGATGAAGGCAAAGCCATCATCAACAATTCCGGCCTCGACGTGATCGCCGCGGACGACCTCAAGGACGGCGCGCAGAAGATCGTGAAAGCCGTGAAAGGTTAATCGTAGGGTGCGCAGTCTCTGCGCACCTTCCCCAGATTCAGGTGCGCCACAAGGGCACACCCTACCAACACAGGAGCCAAAAAATGGCAGTCCTCGTAGACGAAAACACAAAAGTCATCTGTCAGGGCCTCACCGGCTCGCAGGGCACATTCCACACTGAACAGGCCATTGCCTATGGCACCAAGATGGTCGGCGGCGTCACGCCGGGCAAAGGCGGCAGCAGCCACCTTGAGCTGCCGGTCTTCAACTCCGTGCATGAGGCCATGCATGTGACAGAGGCCAATGCCTCGGTGATCTACGTCCCCCCGCCCTTCGCGGCAGACTCCATCCTTGAAGCGATTGACGCTGAAATGCCGCTGATCGTCTGCATCACCGAGGGCATCCCCGTGCTCGACATGATGCGCGTGCAGCGCGCGCTGGAAGGCAGCAAGAGCCGCCTCATCGGGCCAAACTGCCCCGGTGTCATCACGCCAGGGGCGTGCAAAATCGGCATCATGCCGGGTCACATCCACAAGCGCGGCTCCTGCGGCGTTGTCTCCCGCTCCGGCACGCTCACCTATGAGGCCGTCAAGCAAACAACCGATCTTGGCCTCGGCCAGTCCTCTGCCGTGGGCATCGGTGGCGACCCCATCAAAGGCACAGAGCATATCGACGTGCTCGACATGTTCCTTGATGACCCTGAAACACAGAGCATCATCATGATCGGCGAAATTGGTGGCTCCGCCGAGGAAGAGGCCGCCGAATTCCTCGCCGCCCAGAAGAAAAAGGGCCGCTGGAAGCCAACCGCCGGCTTCATCGCGGGCCGCACAGCCCCTCCCGGCCGCCGCATGGGCCACGCGGGCGCCATTGTCGCCGGCGGCAAGGGCGGCGCGGAAGACAAGATCGAAGCCATGCGCAAAGCCGGTATCGTGGTGGCTGAAAGCCCTGCCAGCCTCGGCGAAGCCGTGATCGAAGCGATCGGCAAATAACAAGCCAAACAGCAGCGGCGCCAGGCGGTGCCGCTGCCCCTCAACCCGTCACGAGCCAAAACGCGCAGACCCACAGGCTCGAACGCATAGGTGTTTTCATGACCGACCAATCCTCCAACGACCAGTTTCACGCTTCCTCTTTCATGCAGGGCCACAATGCGGAGTATCTGGAACAGCTCTACGCCCAATATGCCGCCGATCCGAACGCGGTAGATGAGGCCTGGCGGAGCTTCTTTGCCGCTCTGGGGGATGGCGAGCTTGATGTGAAAGCCAAGGCCCAAGGCCCCAGCTGGGCGCGCACCGATTGGCCCCCCATGCCCGCCGATGACCTCACCCAGGCGCTGACAGGCCAGTGGAGCGAGCCCGAGGCCAAGGCCGCCACTGCCAAGATCAAGGACGGCGCGGCCAAAGCCGGCGTTGACGCCTCAGACACAGCCGTGCGCCAGGCCGTGCTCGACAGCATCCGGGCGCTGATGATCATCCGCGCCTACCGTATACGCGGCCACCTGATCGCCGATCTGGACCCGCTCGGCATGGTGGAACAAACACCCCACCCCGAGCTTGATCCAAAATCCTACGGCTTCACCGAGGCCGACATGGACCGCCCGATTTTCATCGACAAGGTGCTGGGCCTTGATTTTGCCAACATGCGCCAGATCCTTGACATCGTGAAGCGCACCTATTGCGGCACCTTCGCGCTGCAATACATGCACATCTCCGATCCGGAGCAGGCCGGCTGGCTCAAGGAGCGCATCGAGGGCTACGACAAGGAAATCAAATTCACCCGCGAGGGCCGCAAGGCGATCCTCAACAAGATGGTCGAGGCCGAGGGCTTTGAGAAGTTCCTGCATGTGAAATACATGGGCACAAAGCGCTTCGGCCTTGATGGCGGCGAAAGCCTCATCCCTGCGATGGAACAGATCATCAAACGCGGCGGCGCGCTTGGCGTCAAAGAGATCGTCATCGGGATGCCCCACCGTGGCCGCCTCAATATTCTGGCCAACGTCATGGGCAAGCCCTACCGCGCGATCTTCAACGAGTTTCAGGGCGGCAGCTTCAAGCCCGAAGATGTCGACGGCTCCGGCGATGTGAAATATCACCTCGGCGCCAGCTCGGACCGCAGTTTTGATGGCAACTCCGTGCACCTGTCTCTTACGGCCAACCCGAGCCACCTTGAGGCGGTCAACCCCGTGGTGATCGGCAAGGTGCGCGCCAAGCAGGACCAGCTGGGCGACAAAGAGCGCAAGCAGGTTATGGGCGTGCTCTTGCACGGGGACGCAGCCTTTGCAGGCCAGGGCGT
>NZ_CAKZKL010000035.1 GCF_937123735.1 uncultured Lentibacter sp. | reverse complement strand
CGCAAAGGCCTCTACAAGCTCGCCCGCGCAGGCAAAATCAAGGAATTCACAGGCATCTCAGACCCCTACGACGTGCCCGCAAACCCCGAGCTACGCGTTGAGACGGAAAATGTGGATGTCGACACCTGTGCGCATCAGGTCTTGCTCAAGCTTGAGAGCATGGGCTTGATTGCAGCGGGGTAAGTGGCGCGCTTCTGCGCTCTGGCGCAGGCCAATAATGGCCTGCCCCCTTCAGTGAACGGTCACAGGGCTGAGATCGTTCTGACGCGCGAGCAGAAAAGCAAGGCGGCGGTCTTTCACCAAGGCCAGCCGCTCCCCTGCGGAGTCATGCAGCGCATATAATTTGCCGGTCTCGGGAAGCTGTGTGCGCAGGTCTTCTGGCAAATCCTTATGTGCAACCTCGCGCACATAGACAATCGGCCTCTTGGCTGCGCCACTGAAATCAAATGGTGTGTTCATCGTCACCTCCCTTATTGTCCGGCTGGTTTGATCTTGATCGTCTGGACGACCTGCTCAGGTTCCGCGCGGGTCAGATCAATGTGCAAAAGGCCGTTTTCCATCACGGCTTCGCCCACCTCGACCCCATCCGCCAACACGAAACTGCGCTGAAACTGGCGCGCCGCAATGCCCCGGTGCAAGAAGATACGCTCATCCTCTGCCTCGGCTTGACGTCCGCGGATCACCAATTGCTTGTCTTCAATCGTGATCGCAAGATCGCTCTGCGAAAAGCCGGCAACGGCCAGGGTGATCCGGTAGGAATTGGACGAGGTCTGCTCGATGTTGAAGGGGGGGTAGCCTTCGTTGCCCGATTTGGCGGTGCGCTCCAACAGGCGCTCCAATTGTTCGAACCCCAAAAGGTAGGGGTGTGACCCCAAAGTTAACTTGCTCATCAGACACGCCCTTTTTCTTAAGCGACAGTGTGTTGCGTGCGGCCCCGTTATGGCAGCCACCTGCCTCATAATATGGGAAAGCAGGCCAAGCTCTGCAAGAGCTTTGCGAAAATCCTATCTTTCAGTATCTTGCAGGCCTTAACCCACTTGGAATCACAGCCGGAAAGCCCCACCCTATGAGCGCCCCAAACGACATCGCCATGAAGAACGAAGATGTGTTGCGCGTCGAACTTGAGGTGTTTCGCCGCGAGCACCGAGACCTGGACGCCGCCATCGAGGCCCTGGCCGAGAAGGGCACCGCCGACCAGCTCACCATTCGCCGGCTCAAGAAACAAAAACTGCGGCTCAAAGACAAGATCGCCCAGATCGAAGACAGGTTGCTCCCTGACATTATCGCCTAACCACACAGCATTGCACCGCCGCAAAAAGCGCTTATAGTGCGCGCTTTCTACACAGCGGAGCCAGAAAATGAGCGTGAAAATCGGGATCATCATGGGCAGCCAGTCTGATTGGGCCACCATGAAGGAAGCAGCGCTTATTCTGGATGAATTGGGTGTGGCCTATGAGGCGCGGATCGTCTCGGCACACCGCACCCCTGACAGGCTTTGGAGCTACGGCAAAGACGCCGCACAACGTGGGCTGAATGTGATTATCGCCGGCGCTGGCGGCGCTGCGCATCTGCCCGGAATGATGGCCTCCAAAACACGCATCCCCGTGATCGGTGTGCCCGTGCAGACAAAAGCGCTCTCTGGCGTTGACAGCCTCTATTCCATTGTCCAGATGCCCAAGGGCTTTCCGGTGGCCACAATGGCAATCGGCGCAGCGGGGGCGGCCAATGCCGCACTTATGGCGGTGGGCATTTTGGCTCTGCAAGACAGCGCTCTCGCCACCCGGCTGGACGCATGGCGCGCGGCCCTGAGCGCCTCCATCGCCGAGGAGCCCACCGATGACTGAGCCCCTTGCCCAAGGCAGCACCATCGGAATCCTGGGCGGCGGACAGCTGGGACGTATGCTCTCAGTGGCCGCCGCACGGCTTGGCTTCAAGACCTGTATCTTTGAGCCGGCCGGAGATTGCCCTGCAAGCCACACTGCCAACTACCATCTCCAGGCCAGCTATGACGACCCGGCCGCCCTGCGCAAATTTGCGCAAAGCGTTGACGTGATCACCTATGAGTTCGAAAATATTCCCACCTCAGCGCTCGATATTCTCGAGGCCCTGCGCCCCATTCATCCCTCTCGGGAAGCGCTGCGCATCAGCCAGGATCGCTTGATTGAAAAAGAATTCTTGAGCTCCCTCGGCCTCAATGTCGCCCCCTATGCGCCCGTTGGCTCAGAAGCCGAGCTGCGCGCGGCCCTTGCAACAATTGGCACCCCGGCGATCCTGAAAACCACAAGGTTCGGCTATGATGGCAAAGGGCAGGCACGGCTCGCCACACAAGACGACGTGGCCACGGCCTGGAGCGCCATGGCAGAGGCCCCCTCGGTGCTCGAAGGGTTTGTTGATTTCAGTCGTGAAATCAGCATCATCGCGGCCCGTAGCCCCTCCGGAGAGGTGGCCTGTTTTGACCCGGGCGAGAACCTCCACGAAGGGGGGATCTTGCGCAAAACCACAGTGCCGGCTGGCATTTCCGCCGCCTTGCGCACAGATGCGGTCTTGTTGGCCGCGCGCATTCTCAATGCCTTGGACTATGTCGGGGTAATGGGGGTCGAGCTGTTTGTGACCCCACAGGGGCTGATCGTGAACGAAATCGCCCCACGGGTGCATAATTCGGGACATTGGACACAAAACGGCTGCGCGGTAGATCAGTTTGAGCAACATATCCGCGCGGTCGCAGGCTGGCCGCTGGGTGATGGCACACGCCACGCCGATGTGGTGATGGAGAACCTGATCGGTGACGATATGGGCCGCGTGCCGGAGCTGGCCAAAACCCCTGATGTCGCCCTGCATCTCTATGGCAAGGCCGAGGTGAAGCCGGGCCGCAAAATGGGCCACGCCAACCGGATCACCGCAAAGAGCTGATCCGGCTGAAAAGGCTTTGGGCAAAAGCCTGCGCTGTCAGCCCTTTCGCTTGGGTGCGGCGTTGCCGCCCTTCGCGGTGGCTTTGGCCGCAGCGGCCCGGGCCTTGTTTTTCTTTGAGGTTGGCTTGCCCTTGGCCGGGGCCATGCCGGTGCTTGGGCCTTTCTTGCCTGCCGCTTTCCAACGCGGCTTGCCATCCTCAGGGCCCGCGCTGGCGCGGCCAGGCTTGCCCTTGCGCCCCTTGGCGTCCATACGCTCGCTGGGGTTGGCCGCATTGTTGCGTGCTGAGGGCTTCTTGGGCTCTATCACCGCACCCTTGGGCCGGGACTCTTCGGGCCTTTTGGGCTTGGCAGGAGCTGCCCCCTTGGACTTCTCATACCGCGGCTTTTCACCCCAAGCAGCATCCCGCTTGGGCCGATCGCTTTGGGGCCTGTCGCCCTTGGGTTTGTCAAATTTCGGCTTATCTGATTTCGGCGCGGCATGGGCCGGTTTGTCCCCACGCGGCTTGTCATAGCGTGGTTTGTCCCCGCGCGGCCCCTTGCCACGGTCCTTCTCAAACCGTGGTTTGCCACCCTCACGGGGCTTGAAGGCCGGTTTGGGCAAATTGGCAAGGTCGGGGGCTTTTTCAAGCTTGCTCAGCTTGGCACCCTCAACCGCCATGGCCTCGCCCAGAGCACTCATAAATCCGGCCACACTGGCTTGGCGAATTTCAATATAGCTCTCATCTGCGCCGATGCGGATCGCGCCAATATCGGTCTTGTTCAGCCCGCCTGCCGTGCAGACAGCCGGCAAAACGCGGCGTGGCTCGGCGCCGGCATTCGCGCCGCCCGCCAGCGCAAACCAGACGCTGGGGCCAAAAGGCTCTCGCGGCGCGCGCGGCTCAGAAGCCCCTGAGGACGACAGTTCCTCGGGTGCAGAATGATGCTTTTGATAGAGCCGCAAATAGGCCGCCGCCAGCTGCTCGGCTGTGAACGCCTCCGCCAACATGCTCACACGGCTGGCCTCGCTCTCAGGGATCGGCTCATGCCAGGCCGGATCTGCCAGCATCCGCTCGGCATCGCGCTCAAGCACCGCGTCCGCAGAGGGCGCTTCCGCCCACTGCGCCGAAAGCTTGGCCCAGCTCAGCAGCCGCTCGGCCTTCTTGCGCGCCTTGGGCGGCACGATCAGCACAGAGGTGCCCTTGCGCCCTGCCCGCCCCGTGCGGCCTGAGCGGTGCAACAGGGTCTCGTGATTGTTGGGCAGCTCAGCGTGAATCACCAAATCCAGTTTGGGCAGATCAATCCCGCGTGCCGCCACATCTGTGGCCACACACACCCGGGCGCGCCCATCGCGCATGGCCTGCAACGCATGGGTGCGCTCGGATTGGCTAAGCTCACCGGACAGGGCGACAACGGCAAAGCCACGGTTGGACAGCCGCGTGGTGAGACGGTTCACAATCGCACGGGTGTTGCCAAATATGATGGTGTTGGGGGCTTCGTGAAAGCGCAACACATTGATAATCGCGTTTTCCGCATCCCGCTGCGCCACATTGAGCGCCTCATAGGTGATGTCTGCGTGCTGCTTTTCTTCCGTCACCGTCTCAACGCGCACCGCGTCTTTCTGGTAGCTCTTGGCCAGCTTGGCGATGGCTGTGGGAACAGTGGCCGAAAAGAGCAGGGTTTGGCGCTCTTCAGGTGCCTCAGACAGGATAAACTCAAGATCCTCGCGAAAACCCAGATCAAGCATCTCATCGGCCTCATCAAGAACAACGGCCTTCAGCTCGGAGAGATCAATACTGCCGCGCATGATATGGTCGCGCAAGCGGCCCGGTGTGGCCACAACCACATGTGCCCCCCTGTCAAGCGCGCGGCGCTCGTCGCGCATGTCCATCCCGCCCACAGTCGAGGCGATCTGTGCGCCCGTGTTGCCATAGAGCCAGACAAACTCGCGCTTCACCTGGAGGGCAAGCTCACGCGTGGGGGCAATCACCAGCGCAAGGGGCGCGGCTGCGGGGCCAAAAGCTTCGGCCTCGCCCAGCACAGAGCCCGCAATCGCAAGGCCAAAGCCCACCGTTTTTCCCGAGCCCGTCTGGGCCGAGACAAGCATGTCAACGCCCTCCAGTTCGGGCTGCGTCACCGCAAGCTGCACAGGGGTAAGCGTGTCGTATCCGCGCGTTTGAAGCGCTTGGGAGAGGGCATTTTTCAAAGGAAGGGCCTGCTTTGGGCTAAAGGTCTGGTCAAGCGCCGTCCTCTAAAGCTTTTCGCTGCCTTTGTATAGGGGCAATACAAAAGGGGGCCGAAGCCTTGCTCCAGCCCCCTTGTATCTGGCTCAGCGCTTAGTGGCCGAGAATTTGGCTCAGGAAGAGCTGCGTGCGGTCAGACTTCGGATTGTTGAAGAACTCTTCCGGTTCGTTCTGCTCCACGATCTGGCCCTGATCCATAAAGATCACGCGGTTGGCCACCTGGCGGGCAAACCCCATCTCATGGGTCACGCAGAGCATGGTCATACCCTCTTCCGCCAGCTCGATCATCGTGTCGAGCACTTCCTTGATCATCTCAGGGTCAAGCGCCGATGTCGGTTCGTCAAACAGCATGATCCTTGGCTTCATGCAGAGCGAGCGGGCAATGGCCACGCGCTGCTGCTGGCCACCCGAAAGCTGGCCGGGGTATTTGTTGGCCTGATCAGGAATCTTCACCTTCTCAAGGAAGTGCATGGCCGTTTCTTCGGCTTCCTTCTTGGGGGTCTTGCGCACCCAGATCGGTGCCAGCGTGCAGTTCTCCAGGATCGTCAGATGCGGGAAGAGGTTGAAGTGCTGAAAGCACATGCCCACTTCCGAGCGGATCTTGTCGATATTTTTGAGGTCAGACGAGAGGAGCGTGCCATCCACCTCGATCTTGCCCTGCTGGTGTTCTTCCAGAGCATTGATACAGCGGATCAGCGTGGATTTGCCCGACCCAGAGGGCCCGCAAATAACGATGCGCTCGCCTTGATAGACCGTCAGATCAATATCGCGCAAAACATGAAAGGCTCCATACCATTTGTTCATGTTCTGAATGTTGATCGCGACTTCGTCGGACACTTTCATTTGTGCGGTCTCGGTCATTGCCTGAGCCCTCCCTTTAACGATGATCTGTCGCAAGACGGCGTTCAAGCCACTGCGAATACTGTGAAATGCCGTAGCATACGACAAAGAAGAGAACGGAGGCCGCCATGAACAGCTCCCAATAAACACCGTTCCATTCCGTCGAAGCCAGGATCGGGCCGCGGATCATGCCGACAAGATCGAACATGGAAATCACCGAAACCAGCGTGGTGTCTTTGAACAGGCCCACCGCCACGTTCACGATCCCCGGAATGGAGATCTTGAGCGCTTGCGGCAGGATGATCAGACGCATGGCTTGCGGATAATCCAGCCCGAGGCTGTCAGCCGCTTCATACTGCCCCTTTGGAAGCGCCGCGAGGCCGCCCCGGATCACCTCGGCGATATAGGCCGCCGAGAACATGGTGATCATGATCACCACCCGCAAGAAGAGGTCGACGCCAGAGCCGGGCGGGAAGAAATAGGCCAGCATTACGTTGGCCACAAAGAGCAATGTGATCAGCGGCACGCCGCGGATGAACTCGATGAAGACCACGCAGATCACCTTGATCAGCGGCAGGTTGGACTGGCGCCCAAGCGCCAGAGCGATCCCGATCGGAACCGAAAGCGACACGCAGGTCAGCCCGAGCATCATGTTGAGCATAAAGCCGCCAAGATCACGGCTGGGAACCGCCGCAAGAAGGGCATTGTCATTGGCATTTTCCGGGATGATCTGGCCACCCAGCATCCAAACAACCAGTGCCGCCACGATTGCCCCAAAAAATCCGGCGGCGAAACTGTTTTTCACAAACCGCGCATAGACAAAATAGCCCACAACAACGCCCGCCAGCGCAAAAAGCGGTGTCAGGATCGTTCCGCCCCAAATCAGCCAGTAGGCCGTGAAGGGAAAGAGCGCCGTGATCACCAGAAGCTTGCGGGGCAAATCAAAGAAAAGCACCGGCGCTAGGGCTGCGAACATGAGCACAAAGGCCAGTGTCGGACGCCAATATTGGTCAGGCGGATATTTGAACCCGAACAGAAGCTGGTTCCAGCGTTCGCTCAAAACAGAGAAACACGCCCCCGTGCTGCCATCCAGCACTTCGCGGCACTGGGCCAGGCTTTCCGTGTTCCAGATCCCGTTGAAAATCCAGGGCATCGTCGCGGTCAGCAAAAGATAAACCACATAGAGCGAGACAATCGTCAGCAAGCCGTTGGCCCAAGTGGCAAAGAGATTGTCCTGAAGCCACTTCACAACTCCGGTGGCCGAACTGGGCGCGGGCTGTTCCGCAATAAAGGTGTCACGCACGAAGGCGACAGAGTCTGCACGTTTGTCTGACATGGCTCAGCGCTCCTTCAGCTTCATGGCGTTGTTGTAAACATTCATCAGCGCCGAAATAGACAGCGAAATGACAAGGTAGAACAGCATCAACAACAGCACACATTCAATCGCCCGGCCCGTCTGGTTGAGCGTGATGCCCCCCAGCGTTGCGGTGATATCGGCATAGCCCACCGCAATGGCCAGCGAGGTGTTCTTGGTGATGTTGAGATAATTCGAGATCAGCGGAGGAATGATCACCCGCAGGGCTTGTGGCAAAACCACAAGGTTCATGATCCGCCCCGAGCGCAGGCCAAGAGCCGCCGCAGCCTCGGTTTGTCCCTTGGAGACCGCCTGAATACCTGCGCGCACGTTTTCGGCAATGAAGGCTCCGGTATAGATCGACAGGGCAAACCACAGCGCAATCAGCGGCGCTCCAATCTGGATGCCCCCTTTGAGGTTAAAGCGGTTGGCCAAAACATCCGGAGAATCCAGACCAATCGGCTGCCCCATGATGAAAAAGGCCAGCACAACCGGCACAATAAGCAGCGCCAAAGAGGGCCAACCGGTGGGCAAAAGCTTGCCGGTTGCATACAGCAGATTGCGCGCATAGCGGCGGTAGGCGAAAATTCCGATGATCGAGAGCACGAAGACCGCAATCACAAGCCCCGACCCGTCGTTCCAGACGGGCGCTGGCGCATAGACGCCACGGTTTGTGAAGGCAAACATGCCAAAAAGCAGCTCGGTCTTGGGCTCTGCGCCCAAATAGTCGCGCGCGCCCGGCATCACCGCGGTCATGATGGTGAAAATGATGATGATCCAGATGAGAACAGGGATGTTGCGGAAAATTTCAACATAAACCGCCATAAGCTTGCGCACGAGCCAGTTGTTGGAAAGCCGCAGCACACCGGCAATCACCCCGAAGACTGTCGCTGTCGCACAGGCCAGAACAGCCACCAGCATGGTGTTGAGAATACCAACCCAAGCCGCCCGCATGTTGGTCGACTGGCTGTCATAGGCGATCAGTGTCTGGTTGATGTCATACCCGGCCGGGCTGCCAAGAAATTCATAAGAAATATTCAGGCCAGCCGTGCGCAGGTTTGTCATCAGGTTGTTGGCCAGAAAAACAATTGCAGCAATAAGCACCAAGAGGGCAATGGCTTGAAATGTCAGCGAACGGTAACGCGTGTCGTTCAGCAACATGGAAAGCCGAAACGTACCCGCAGGAGGGTCGGTAAGTGTCGTCATCAAGGACGTCCCCGTTATTGGCTGGCTCTCTGGAATACAGCACGTCGTTGCGCGCGAAGAGTCCAGTTTCTTGTTTTAGGTTCGAAGCAGATAAGAAGAGGGCGCGGAGTTTCCGCGCCCTCTCCGGTCAGATCTTAGCGGAAGGGTGGTGAGTAGATCAGGCCACCGTTTGTCCACTGGGCGTTCAGGCCACGAGCCAGACCGATTGGTGTGCTTTCACCAATGTTCTTCTCGAAGATTTCGCCATAGTTGCCGCTTGCGGAAATCGCTTTTGTCGCCCAATCGGCAGACAGGCCGAGCATTTCGCCCAGGTTGCCTTCGGTGCCGAGCAGACGGTTGATTTCTGGGTTGCCGCCGGCTGCCGCTGACATTTCGCCAATGTTGGCGGATGTCACGCCAAGCTCTTCAGCTGTGATCAGAGCGTTCAATGTCCAGCGGACAACATCGCCCCACTCGTCGTCGCCGTGGCGCACAAGCGGTCCGAGTGGCTCTTTTGAAACGATCTCTGGCAGCAGAACATGGTCACCAGGCGCTTCAAATGTCGCGCGTGTCGCGGCAAGGCCAGATGCGTCTGTTGTGAAAACGTCGCAAGCGCCAGCAAGATACTGCTGCTGTGCTTCGGCATTGGTTTCAATTGGAACAGGCTGGTAGCTGATGTTGTTGGCACGGAAGAAGTCCGCGAGGTTCAGCTCGGTTGTTGTGCCCGTCTGGATACAAACCGTCGCGCCGTCAAGTTCCTTGGCTGAGCTCACACCCAAAGCCTTTGGAGCCATGAAGCCCTGACCGTCGTAGTAGTTGACACCCACGAAGGTGAACTTGAGGTCCACATCGCGTGAGAATGTCCATGTGGTGTTGCGTGCGAGCATGTCGATCTCGCCCGAAGCAAGCGCTGTGAAGCGTGTCTTGCCGGTTGTTGGCACAAATTCAACAGCCGCAGGGTCGCCCAGAACGGCGGCTGCAACAGCGCGGCATACCGCGACGTCAAAGCCGTTCCATTCGCCGTTTGCGTCTGGAGCCGCGAAGCCGACGAGACCCGTGGTCACACCACAGTTCAGCTTGCCGCGCGCTTTTACATCGTCAAGCGTGCCGGCGGCTGCTGCGCCAGCCGCAAGGCCGGCCACTGTCAGTGCGCCAAGAAATACGGTTTTTTTCATGATTACCTCTTCCTGAATGTCCGCCTTTAAGCAGACGGTTTATCTCGGTTCTCCCAAACCAAGGTGAGTTTTTCGGAGAGCGAACTCTCCAGTGCGGCCAAGTTTGGTCGCATTTGCGCGCAAAGGTCAAGACTGCTCTGTGCAAAAAGCCCTTAACAGGTGATCGAATTTTCTTTCATTTCCCTTGCGTTAAGCTGCTGAGCCTAACCTGCGACACTGGCGTGATAAAACGCGTAGGCATGGGCAAATTGCGACTTTTTCAAGGCCGCCATCTCGGCCGCTTCCTCGTCAACGCCCCATTGTTCTTCTTGCCAGGTTTCATCAATTCTTGATGTATTCCAGAGGTTTTCAGGCGCATCCACGCCTGCAACGGCCCGCAGCCCCAAGACAAACGACCCAGAGAGGCTGACCAGATCATGAAAGGCGGTCAGTGCAAAAGGGCTCATGGCCTTGCACAACTCTAACGCGCGCGACAGGCTGGCAGCATCCTGTGCAACGGGCATCACGCCTGTGGAAACTTTGAGCACAAGCGCATAAGTTTCATGCGCCCAGCGCAACTTGTCGTCCCAGGCCTGTGCCTGGCGCCGCGCCAGAGCCTGAGGCGAATCGGCGCGATAACAGAGCAAATCTGTCTCGGCATAAGCCGCAATCAATCCGGCCACCTCGGCATGTTGCTGGGCAACTTTGTCCAGCGCCGCATTTGCCGAGCGCGTGTAGGGCATCTGCCGCGGGTCGATCTCCTCAGCCACGGCGCGCCACTCTTGCGCCACCTTTTGAGCAAGGGTTTGGTTTGGCAACACCAGCGCCGTTTTGGCAGGCGTTTTCACAGCCCGCCCATCAAGGACAACGGCATATCCCCCGGCCTCAGGTTGTGTTGCCACCTCTTTCCAGAATCGCTTGAGTTTCCATTCGCTCATGCCCGCTCTCCCAAAAGTTCGTTCACCGCGCCATGCAGCGCATCAAAATGCGTGATCAGCCTGTCTGCCCCAAGGCTCTCGGGCGCATGATAGCCCCAGCTCACCCCGATCGTGGCAATCCCCGCGGCCCGCGCCATCTCCATGTCAAAGCGGGTGTCCCCCACCATCACTGCCTGATCCGCGCAGAGACCGGTCTCGTGCAAAACAGCCTCCAGCATGGCAGGATGCGGCTTTGACGGGTGATGATCAGCCACCTGCTCGGAGACAAAATAGCCCTGCAAGCCATGGCCTTCCAAAAGCTTGTCGAGCCCGCGGCGCGACTTGCCCGTGGCCACAGCCAGAAGCGTTTCGTCTTCCGCACGCAGCCGCTCAAGCGCGGCCAAAGCGCCCGCATAAAGCGGGGAGGACTCCGCTGCGCCCTTCTCGGCGCGCAGTTGCATATAGGCCGCCTTGTAGCCCTCTACGAGCGCGCCGTGCTGCGCGGCCAGCTCGGGCGCCAAGACCGCCATCGCCTCGGGCAGGGACAGCCCGACAATCGCACAGATCTCCGCGCGGCCCGGCACATCCTGCCCAACCCCTGCAAAGGCCGCGCCCATTGCTGCGCAAATATCCTCCTGACTGTCGACAAGCGTGCCATCGACATCAAAGATCACAACTCTCATGACATCTCTTCGGTGGGGTCTGACAATGTGTCGCTCTCTTCCCATTGGAAGGTCGCCCAGGTCTTGGTCATATGATCCGGCAACGCGGCCTTGAATTCCATAATTTGCTTGGTCTCCGGATGCATCAGGCGCAGATAGCGGGCGTGCAGATGCAGCTTCTTGCTGATCTCGCCGCCCAGCTGTGCGCCCCAGCCGTCGCCAAGGTTCTCCTGCCCCGAGCCGCCGTATTTGCCATCGCCGACAATCGGGTGGCCCAGCTCGGCCATATGCGCGCGCAGCTGGTGGGTGCGCCCGGTGACAGGCACCATCGCCACCCAGGCACAGCGCTGACCGACATTCTCCATCACCATGAAGTCGGTCTGCGCGCGCTTTGCGCCCTCGGTCTTGGCGATGTCACGCGGATGCACGCAAATCATCTTCTCGCCTTCGCCCTTCGCGCCATGGCCGCCCGCTTTCACGAGGCCCCATTTGATCATCCCCATGCGCGGGTTGGGCACACCCGCGACAGCGGCCCAATAGATCTTGCGGGTTTCGCGGTGGCGAAACGCCTCGGTCAGCGCCTTGGCCGCCAGCCGCGTGCGCGCCAGCACCAGAAGGCCCGAGGTGTCCTTATCCAGCCGGTGCACGAGGCGGGGCTTTTCATCATAGTCAAACTTGAGCGCCTCAGAGAGCCCGTCCACATGGCGGGTCTGCTTGGAGCCACCCTGCGTGGGCAGGCCCGCGGGCTTGTTGAGCACGATCATATGATCGTCGCGGTAAATCACACAGGCGCGGATGAGCTTGGCATCGGCTTCGCTCACCTTGCCCGCCTTCTCATAGTCAGGCGCAGGCGCATCGGGCAGCGGCGGAATACGCACGTTCTGCCCCTCTTCCACGCGGGTCGAAGTCTTGACCCGCCCGCCTTCAACCCGCAAGTCACCCTTGCGGCACATCTTCTCGATCTGCCCTTGCTTGAGCAGCGGAAAGCGCCGCTTGAGCCAACGATCAAGGCGCTGGTCGCCCTCGCCTTCTTCGACTGTGATATGTTGAACGCCGCTCATTGGAGGGCTCCTTTCATAAGGGCCATGCCCGCAAACAGCGCTGCAATCGACAGCACCACTGAGGCGGTAACATAGCTGGCCGCCGCGCCGATCTGTCCGCGCTCATAGAGCGTGACGGCATCAAGCGAAAAGGCCGAAAACGTGGTAAACCCGCCGAGGAGGCCGGTCAGAAGAAGCGGCGCAAGCCGCGTGGCATCTTTCTGCGCCAGAAGCACCACAAGCGCGCCCATCGCAAGGCTGCCCAGCAGATTTACAAAGAGGGTTCCCCAAGGAAAGCTCTGGCCCATGAGACGCACAGCCCCCACGCCCGCCAAATAGCGCAGGCTCGCGCCAATGGCCCCGCCAAGGGCAACCTGAAGAAGAGATGTCAACATGGCGCGTCTGTCTCAGGGGCGCGCGGCTTTGTCAAGTTTCACCAGCTTACGCTGGCGACCCGCCGGGGGCTTTGCCCCCGGACCCCCAAGGTATTTTTGACCAGAAGAAGCCTCAAGGCGTTTTTTTGAGCCGTTGTCTGGCGAACCAATCGACGCGTTTTTTAAGCTCACGTTCAAAGCCGCGCTCGACAGGTTGGTAGAGCACGGGGCGTTTCATGCCTTCGGGGAAATAGTTCTGCCCGGAGAATCCGTCTTCGGCATCGTGGTCATAGGCATAGCCCGTGCCGTAGCCCTCCTCTTTCATAAGGGCTGTGGGCGCGTTGAGGATATGTTTGGGCGGCGGCTCGCTGCCTGTGCGTTTGGCCTCTTTGCGCGCGCCCTTATAGGCCACATAGGCGGCGTTGGATTTGGGCGCGAGGGCAAGGTAGATCACCGCCTGCGCCAGCGCCAGCTCGCCTTCGGGGGAGCCGAGGCGCTCGTAGGTCTGCCAGCTTTGCAGGCACACATCCTGCGCCTGGGTGTCGGCGAGGCCGATGTCTTCCACCGCCATGCGCGTAAGGCGGCGGGCGAGAAAACGCGGGTCTTCCCCGCCTTCCAGCATCCGCGCAAACCAGTAGAGCGCGGCGTCAGGATCAGAGCCGCGCACCGATTTGTGCAGCGCGGAAATGAGGTTGTAATGCGCATCGCCCGATTTGTCGTATTTCGCTGCCCGGCGCATCAGCCGTGTGGCCAGCGCCTCGCGGTCGATTTTATCTGTCACGCTCCAGGCGCTGACTTGCTCGATGAGGCCGAGCAAAGCGCGCCCGTCGCCATCGGCCATCTCCAAAAGCGCCTCGCGCGCGTGCCCATCGAGCGGCAGCGCGCGGCCAAGCTCTTTTTCGGCGCGCTGCGCCAGCAACTCAAGGTCGGCCAGCCCCAACCGCTCTAGCACCAAAACCTGCGCACGGCTGAGCAAAGCAGCGTTGAGCTCAAAGCTGGGGTTCTCGGTTGTCGCGCCCACCAGCAAGATAGTTCCGTCTTCCATATGGGGCAAGAACCCGTCTTGCTGGGCTTTGTTGAAACGGTGAATTTCGTCAACAAACAGAAGCGTGCCCTGCCCGTTGGCATGGCGGTGCTTGGCCGCTTCAAACACTTTCTTAAGGTCGGCCACGCCCGAGAAGATCGCGCTGATCTGCACAAAATGGAGGTCGGTCTCATCGGCCAGCAGCCGCGCAATCGTGGTTTTGCCCACACCGGGCGGCCCCCAGAGGACAAGTGAGCTTAGCGTGCCAGACGCCAGCATCACCGTCAGCGGGGCCTCTGGCCCGAGCACCTTTGGCTGGCCGATCACCTCACCCAGCGTCTTGGGGCGCAGCTTGTCGGCCAGGGGGCGCGGTGCGGCCTTGGGCTCGGCGCCGTTCGGCGCGCTGTCAAACAGATCGGCCATCGCTCAAAGCCGGAAGCGCAGCTGCACAAGCTGTCCGCCCCGTTCCACCGTCAGGCTCAGCCAGCGCCCCGAGGCCGCCAGCTTGCGCTGAGCTGCGCGCGTATCAGAGACCCGCGTGCCGTTGATCTCGGTGATCACATCGCCGGCGCGCAAACCGGCCCGTGCCCCCAGCGGCCCTGTCTCGGCCACAACCACCCCATCAGAGCTAAGCGGCAGGCCGAACTCGGCCAGCACGGCCGGGTTCAAATTGAGCAATGTGACCCCGGGCAGGGGCGTATTGTCGCCTGTGACCAAAGCCTTGCGCGCCGGCACATCCGGCGCGGTGGTGAGGGTCACCCCGCGGGTCGCGATGTTTCCTTCGTGAAAAACGCTGACCTCGGCTGTATTGCCGATGCCGGCCACGCTCATCCGAAAGATCATCTCGGCAGGGGTGTTCACAAGCTGCCCGTCAATCGAAAGGATCACATCCCCGGGCGCGAAGCCCGCCTTGAAAAACGGGCTTTCGCGGTGCAGCTCGCTGACCATGATCCCGCCGGGCAAACCGAGGCCGATGCTCTCGGCAATATCGCTGTCCACAGGCTGCCCGTTGATGCCCGCCCAAGGGCGCAGAAAGCGCGCGTTGCCGGCCTCGGCTTGCGCCAGAAAGGCCCCCACAAGGCGCGCGGGAATGGCGAAGCCGATCCCGTTGGAGCCGCCCGAGCGGCTGACAATACGGGTGTTTACCCCGATCAGATCGCCGTTGATGTCAATGAGCGCGCCGCCCGAGTTGCCGGGGTTGATGGGGGCGTCTGTCTGGATGAAGTAACCGCGGGCCGAGCCCATGGCGCCGCCGGAGCGGGCAAGGCCAGAAACGATGCCGGAACTCACGGTCTGGCCGACGCCAAACGGGTTGCCAATCGCCAGCACCAGCTCACCCACCTCGAGGGTGTCACTGTCGCGCAGGCTCAGGTGGGGCAGGCCCTGCGCCCCCTCGATGCGCAGGAGCGCCAAATCGCTCTGCTCATCCGCCAGCACCACGCGGGCGGCAAATTCGCGCCTGTCATTGAGCACCACGCGGATGTCTGTGGCCTCGCCAACCACATGATAATTCGAGACAATATAGCCATCTGGCGAGAGGATCACCCCGGAGCCGAGCGAGTTTTGCACCCGCGGGCGCAGCTCGCCAAAACCCCGGAACATATCCTCAAACAGGGGGTCACCCTGGAAGGGGCTCGCGCGGGTCTGCACCACGCGTTTGACGTAGATATTGACCACAGCGGGCGCAGCGGCCTTGACCAGCGGCGCAAAGCCAAGGCTGATCTCGGCCTGTGTCTCTGGCACGCGGGTTTCAGCCAAAACGGGCTGAACGGCGAGTGTGGCAAGCAGTGTGGCAAGCAGTGTGGCTTGCAGTATGGCTAGGCGTATGGACAGATGGGCAATACGAAGAGGCGGCATCGGCAAGCTCCTTTCAGAGCCTAGATATGCTCAGACCCCTGCAAAATTGCAAGCGCCCAAGCAAAAAGGCCCCGCCGCGAGGGGCGAGGCCTTTGCATCTGTCAGCCGACAGAAAATCACTCTTCGGCAGCTTCCTCGGCGGCCACGCGGGCCTTGTCGCCGGCGCCTTTGGCGTCGACATCGCGGTCGACAAATTCGATGATCGCCATCGGAGCCATGTCACCATAACGGAAGCCCGCTTTCATGATGCGCACATAGCCGCCCTGGCGGTCTTTGTAGCGTGGCCCGAGAATTTCGAACAGCTTGGCCACATAGGCGTCTTGCTTGAGCTGGCTCGCGGCTTGGCGGCGGGCGTGCAGATCGCCGCGCTTGCCCAGTGTGATCAGCTTTTCAACGATCGGGCGCAGTTCTTTGGCTTTTGGCAGTGTTGTCTTGATTTGCTCATGTTCGATGAGCGAGCCGGCCATGTTGGCCCAGAGCGCCTTGCGGTGCTCATGTGTGCGGTTGAGGCGGCGGTATCCACGTGCGTGACGCATAGTTCTTCTCCTAAATGTGCTCTCTACGAGCGATTTTGCTTTGTCTGGCGGCCGATGCGTGTCAGCCGCTCTCCTTGGGGCAGAAGGCCCGGGGGTTGGGGTAAGGTGCGCATTTAATGCGCACCCTACGGAGCCTTAAAAGGCGTCTTCGAATTTCTTGGCCAGATCTTCGATGTTCTCTGGGGGCCAGTCTTCAACGTCCATGCCAAGATGCAGGCCCATGCCCGAGAGCACTTCCTTGATCTCGTTCAGCGACTTGCGGCCGAAGTTCGGCGTGCGCAGCATTTCGGCTTCGGTTTTCTGGATCAGATCGCCGATGTAAACGATATTGTCGTTCTTCAGGCAGTTTGCCGAACGAACGGACAGCTCCAGCTCGTCCACTTTCTTGAGGAGAAGCGGGTTGAACTCGAGACCGTCGTCTTCTTCCTGGCGGCCAGCGGCCTCAGGCTCATCAAAGTTCACAAAGATCGAAAGCTGGTCTTGCAGGATGCGCGCGGCATAGGCCATGGCGTCATCCGGTGTGACCGAGCCGTCTGTCTCGATTTTCATGGTGAGCTTGTCGTAATCCAGAACCTGGCCTTCGCGTGTGGGCTGCACATCGTAGCTCACGCGCTTGACAGGCGAGAAGATCGCATCAATCGGCATCAGGCCGATGGGCGCGTCTTCCGGCTTGTTCTTATCGGCTGCAACATAGCCTTTGCCGGTGTTGACCGTCAGCTCCATGTAAACATCCGCGCCATCATCGAGGTGGCAGATCACATGGTCACGGTTGAGGATCTCAATGCCGGCGCTGTCGGAGATGTCACCCGCTGTGACAACACCGGGGCCTTTGGCGTTGATCGAAAGGCGCTTGGGGCCTTCCACATCCATGCGCACAGCCACGCCTTTGAGGTTGAGAACGATGTCGGTGACGTCTTCGCGCACACCAGCCACGCTGGAGAACTCGTGCAGAACGTTGTCGATCTGAACAGATGTGATGGCCGCACCTTGCAGAGAGCTCATCAGAATGCGGCGCAGCGCATTGCCCAGCGTAAGGCCAAAGCCCCGCTCAAGCGGCTCGGCCACCAGGGTTGCCTGGCGGGCCGGGTCATTGCCCGGTTTCACGTCAAGCTGTGTCGGCTTGATCAGTTCTTGCCAATTTTTGTGGATCATGCGTCCCTCCATTCCTGCGTGTTGTCCCATGTCCTAAAGACACACGCGCCCGAGGCTAAAATGACGTATTGGGGCTGCGCAGACCGCACAGCCCCACTTGATAGACTTAAGCTTATACCCGACGGCGCTTTGGCGGGCGGCAGCCGTTGTGCGCAATCGGCGTCACATCACGGATCGACGTGATGTTGAAGCCCACAGCCGCGAGCGCGCGCAGCGCGGATTCACGGCCAGAGCCGGGGCCCTGCACTTCAACTTCCAGCGTTTTCACGCCGTGCTCTTGCGCCTTGCGGCCCGCATCTTCAGCCGCCATCTGCGCCGCGTAAGGCGTCGATTTGCGTGAGCCTTTGAAGCCCATGGTGCCCGAAGACGACCATGCAATCGCATTGCCCTGAACATCAGAGATCAGGATCTTGGTGTTGTTGAACGAAGAATTCACATGCGCCACGCCTGTGGCGATGTTCTTGGAGACCTTACGCTTGGTGCGTTTTGTATCGCGTGCCATTGATTAAACCCTCCCTTATTTCTTCTTGCCGGCGATTGCTTTCGCCGGGCCTTTGCGGGTGCGCGCATTGGTATGCGTGCGCTGGCCGCGAACAGGCAGATTACGACGGTGACGCAGGCCACGATAGGACCCGAGGTCCATGGCGCGCTTGATGTTCATGGTGACTTCGCGACGCAGGTCGCCTTCTACCATGTAGTTCGCATCAATATGCTCGCGAACAGCCAGAACTTCGGCGTCGGAAAGCTCGTTGATGCGGCGGCTGGCATCAATGCCAACAGCTTCGCAAATTTCCTTGGCAGAGGTGTTTCCAATGCCTGTGATATATGTGAGGGCGATCGGGACCCGCTTGTTGGTCGGGATGTTTACGCCGGCGATACGTGCCATACGTCTTTGGTCCTTTCGTTGCGGGTCCGTAATTCCAGACCCTTTTTTCACAACGTAGGCCCGAAGCAATCGCTCGGGCCGCAGCTGAATTCAGGTGATGTGAAACGCTCGGGGGCGACCCGCAGCAGAATCAAACTCTTTGCAGAGATAGGGCGTGTTAGGAGGATTTCAGAGGGGCGTCAACCCCTCCGCACCCGCCGCCGCAAGCTTAGCCCAAAACGGCCGCGATTTCGCCCTTCACAGCGTCGATCGTGCCAAGGCCATCAACCGAGCTCAGCTGGCCCTTGGCATGGTAATAACCGATCAGCGGCGAGGTCTGTTTGTAGTAAGCCATCAGGCGCACCTTCAAGCTCTCCTCATTGTCATCCGCACGCGCGGTGCCGCCAGCGGCCACAGCCTCGGCGGCGCGGTTGAGAATGCGCGAGACGAGCACATCGTCATTCACCTGCATCTCGATCACCGCATCCAGGGTCTCGCCCTGCTCGTCCAGAAGCTCGGCCAGCGCATCGGCCTGCGCGAGCGTGCGCGGGAAGCCGTCAAAGATGAAACCGCCCTTCTTGTCGCCTTCCAGCTTTTCGCGGATCAGGCCAATCACGATCTCGTCGGTCACAAGCTCGCCACGGTCCATGACTTCGGCAACCTTCTTCCCCATGGCCGTGCCAGAGGTCTTGGCTTCGCGCAGCATATCCCCGGTGGAAAGCTGGATCATGTCGCGCGCGTTTACAAGCATCTCAGCCTGTGTGCCCTTGCCTGCTCCGGGTGGTCCAAGAAGAATAATGTTCATCGCCGTGTGGCTCCCTTACGTTTGCGTTTCCGACCCTTGCCAGATAGCTGTGATTTCTCAATCAATCCTTCATATTGATGCGCAAGCAAGTGGCTCTGCACTTGCTGGATTGTATCCATTGTTACGGAAACAACGATCAGAACCGATGTGCCGCCAAAATAGAAGGGAATCGTGAATTGGCCACGCAAAAACTCCGGAAAGAGACAAACTGCCGCAAGGTAAGCTGAGCCGAGAACGAGAACACGGTTGACCACATATTCAAGATACTCAGCCGTTTTCTTGCCCGGACGCACCCCGGGGACAAAGCCTGACTGGTTCTTGAGGTTCTCTGCGGCCTCGTCGGGCTTGAAGCTAACGTTGAACGTATAAAAATAGGCGAAGAAAACAATCATCCCCGCAAAGAACAACAGATAAAGCGGCTGGCCGGGGCCAAAGAAGGCAAGCAGCCAAGACATCACCGGGCCGGTTGAGCCCTGAGTGCTGAAGGTGCTGATCGTGGTGGGCAACAGCAAGAGCGAGCTTGCAAAGATCGCCGGGATCACACCCGCCGGGTTAACCTTGACGGGCAAGTGGCTTGAGCCGCCATCATACATTTTCATGCCCACTTGGCGGCGGGGATATTGAATGTGGATCTTGCGCAAGGCGCGCTCCATAAACACCACAAACATGATCGTTGCGACCACCATGATGATCACCCCGACGATCACGGCAGGGCTGATGGCCCCCGAGCGCCCCTGCGAGAAGAACTGCGCCAGAGCGGCGGGCACCTCGGCAATGATGCCCACGAAAATGATCAGCGAAATACCGTTTCCGATCCCGCGCGCGGTGATCTGCTCACCGAGCCACATGAGAAACATGGTCCCGCCAATCAGCGTGATCATGCAGGAGCTGACAAAGAACCAATAGGGCAGATCAGGCTGCACCAGCTCGCCGCCATAAATGCTGACCGCGAGACCGTAAGATTGCAAGGTGGCCAGCGCCACTGTGCCGTAACGGGTGTATTGGTTGATCTTTTTGCGGCCCTGCTCGCCCTCTTTCTTGATCTGCTCCAACGCGGGCACCATCGAGGTGAGAAGCTGCACGATAATGCTGGCCGAGATATAGGGCATGATGCCGAGGGCAAAAATACCCATCCGGCCCAACGCCCCGCCCGTAAACATGGAGACCATGCCACCAATGCCCTGCCCGGCCTGCTCCATGAACTCGCGCAGCGCCGCACCGTCAATGCCGGGCACCGGGATAAAGGTGCCCAAACGGTAGACAATCAGCAAACCGAGCGTAAACAGGATGCGGGAACGAAGATCAGAGGCTTTCGCCAGTGCGCCCCAACTGGTGTTGGCGGCCATTTGTTCTGCGGCAGATACCATGAGGGTCTCTCTTATGCATGAACGCCGCCTGCGCTCTCTCCAAGCACAGGCGGCGTTTCGGGAAAACTTGTAAAGGATATGTAAGGCGCTTCAGCGCGCCTCACAACCACTTATTCTGCGGCTTGCGCAGCTGTTACCTTCAGCGAGCCGCCTGCTTTTTCCACTGCGTCCACAGCAGATTTGGAGGCGCCGGTCACTTCGATGTTCAATTTGGCGGTCACATCGCCCTTGGCCAGAACGCGGATCCCGTCGAGCTTGCGGCGCACGAGGCCCGAAGCCACCAGCGCATCCTCGGTGATCGCGGCTTTGGCATCCAGCTTCTTCTCGTCGACGAATTTCTGGATCAGGCCCAGGTTCACCACGGCATAGGACTTGCGGTTGGGCTTGTTGAAGCCGCGCTTTGGCAGGCGTTGGTAGAGCGGCATCTGGCCGCCTTCAAAGCCCTTGATCGCCACGCCCGAGCGTGACTTCTGACCTTTGATACCACGGCCACCGGTCTTACCAGTGCCGGAGCCGGGACCACGGCCAATACGTTTGCGGGGTTTTGTTGCGCCAGGGTTGTCGCGCAGTTCATGCAGTTTCATATCGCTTCTCCTTGCCGGAAGCGCCCCCGAAGCGGACATGGGCGAACACGGCGTTTCTTGATTTTGATTCTGCGGCCAGACTGGCCACCCGCGGCGTATAGGCGTGTTGCGCGCGCGGATCAAGAGAGAAGGTTGCTGTTCGCAGAGTTGGCTTTCGCGCGCGGCGCGGCGAAGGACGGGTTTGAGCCCAAGTGGGACGCTCCTTTGACGCGTCAGGCCGGTCAACAGCCGCGTAGCGGCCCGGCCATCCTTTGCCTGATAGGCGATTTGGCCCCGCCAAACCTGCCGAGAAGGGTCAGCCCCTCCCTTGGGCTGGCGTTGGCCTTCACTCGAAATGTCTGCATTACCTCCCATCCCCCATCCCCCATTGACTTATCCGCCCCCATCCCTCATATCCCCCTCAGCACAAGCCGAGCCCGCCGCGTGAGCGGGCCGCGCATCATGGCGCTGATCGGTGTGCAAACTTTCCCAACGGTTCCCATTTCACGCGGGGGGTCACACGCTTTTGGCGGGTGGTGGCAATTCGGCTGCTGTCTGGCCCAGAGCGTCACCCAAGCGTAACGCGTGGCCCTGTTTTTCGGGTGTCTGCGCCCTTTGCGCGCGCATTTGCGCACCACACTATAAGGATATCCACTTTGGATTTTGACATGCTGGGCCTTCCCGCCCGCCTTTCCACCAACCTCAAAGAGCTCGGCCTGACCGAGCCCACCCCCATTCAGGCCAAGGCGATCCCGCACGCCATGAACGGCCGTGATGTGTTGGGCCTCGCCCAGACAGGCACCGGCAAGACCGCGGCCTTCTCCCTGCCCATCCTCACCGCCATTGGCCGCATGGAGGGCAAACCGGCCCCCAAATCGGTGCGCGGGCTCGTGCTCGCGCCCACCCGCGAGTTGGCCAAGCAAATCCAGGAAGCCATGCTCGGCTTTGCCAAGGGCACCAATACCCGGATCAATCTTGTGATCGGCGGCGCGTCTCTGAATGTGCAGGCCAACAAGCTTGAGCGTGGCACCGATATTCTTGTTGCAACACCGGGCCGGCTGCTGGATCTGATCGACCGCCGCGCCGTGCGCCTGGATGCGGCCCGCTTCCTTGTGCTGGACGAGGCCGACCAGATGCTGGATCTGGGCTTTATCCATGCTTTGCGCAAGATCGCTCTGCTGCTGCCCAAAGAGCGCCAGACCATGCTCTTCTCGGCGACCATGCCCAAAAGCATGAACGAAATTGCCAACGCCTATCTGACAGACCCCATCCGCGTGGAAACAG
The DNA here is from genome assembly GCF_937123735.1 of uncultured Lentibacter sp. Classification (GTDB taxonomy): domain Bacteria; phylum Pseudomonadota; class Alphaproteobacteria; order Rhodobacterales; family Rhodobacteraceae; genus Lentibacter. Next base: position 14,405 of record NZ_CAKZKL010000035.1, on the reverse strand, counting down.
CCCCTCCCGGCAAGCCCATCGAGCGGATCGAGCAATCGGTGCACTTCGTCTCGCAAGCCAGCAAACCCGAGCTGCTCATCGAGCACCTTGGCGCGCACCCTGACGAGGCAGCGCTTGTCTTTGGCCGCACAAAGCACGGCTGCGAAAAGCTGAAGAAGAAGCTTGAGGCCGCAGGCTTTGCCGCCGACAGCATCCACGGCAACAAAAGCCAGGGCCAGCGCGAACGCGCGATCAAGGCGTTCAAGGACGGCAAGGTCAAAGTCTTGGTGGCGACAGATGTGGCCGCGCGCGGAATCGATATTCCGGCAGTGCGCCATGTGTATAACTACGAGCTGCCCAATGTGGCGGACAACTATGTCCACCGCATCGGACGCACGGCGCGTGCGGGCCGTGAGGGCGCGGCCATCGCCTATTGTTCACCGGATGAAGTGGGCGAGCTCAAGGATATCCAGAAGCTGATTGGCCGTGACATCCCCGTTGTGGGCAAAGCGGCCTGGGCGGCTGAACTTCTGGAGAAAACCAAAGCCGGCCAGAAGCGCCCCAACGGAGGCGGCGGGGGCCGTGGCCGTGGTGGCAAAGGCGGCGGCGGGGGCCGTGGCAAACCGCAGGGTGCCTCGGCGAATGCGGGCGGCGGCAAGCCGCAACGCTCGCGGCGGCGGCGCAGCTCCAGCGCGGCTTAAACACCGTAGGGTGCGCATTTATTGCGCACCTTCGCAAACAGCGGTGCGCAGTGAATGCGCACCCTACCCCTGCACCGCGTAGCTTCCACCCGCGTCATGCACCTCGCGCCCTGTGAGCGCGGGTGTGAACAGACAAACAAGCCGCAGATCCCCTTTCAAAGCCCGCAAGACATGCCGCTCATGGGCATCCAGCACATAGACACTGCCCTCTGACAAGGGCCAGATCCGCCCCGTGGACACTTCCTCCACTTCGCCTTCACCGGCAATGCAATAGTTGGTCTCGACGTGGTTCTTGTATTCCAGCGTGAGCTCAGCACCCTCTTTCACCAGCGTGTCATGCAGCGAATAGCCAAGCCCGTCGCCCGCCAGCAGAATGCGCCGGCTCTCCCAGCCTTCGCCCCTGGCGTGGGCGGCAGTTCCTAAAATTTCGCTCAAATGCTTCACAATCATGGCGCACTCCCTTTTGCCTAGGATGACCCGGCCCCGCAGCCAAGGCAAAGAAAAACGCCCCCGGCTTTCACCGAGGGCGTCTCATGTTCTATGCTGCGTAGGGTGCGCATTCACTGCGCACCGCCCTTAGCCTTTTTCTTCAATGATCTCGACGAGATGCGGGATCTTGTTGACCATGCCGCGCACGGAAGGCGTGTCTTCCAGCTCGCGGGTCTTGTGCATCTTGTTGAGGCCAAGCCCTATCAGCGTCTGGCGCTGTTTTTCAGGGCGACGGATCGGGGAGCCGATTTGCTTTACAACGATAGTTTTCGCCATCTGTCTGTCCTCCTTACGCGTCAGCATCTGCGGCGTCAGCCACAGGGGCCTCATCACGCTTCAGAATGTCTGCAACCTTCTTGCCACGACGCTGGGCCACCATACGGGGGCTGCTTTCGCTTTTCAGGCCATCAATGGTTGCGCGGATCATGTTGTAGGGGTTTTGCGAGCCGATCGACTTTGCAACAACGTCCTGAACACCGAGCATCTCAAAGACCGCGCGCATCGGACCACCGGCAATGATACCCGTGCCCTGTGGCGCCGTGCGCATGACAACCTTGCCCGCGCCATGGCGGCCGTGGGTGTCGTGGTGCAATGTGCGGCCCTCGCGCAGCGGCACGCGGATCATCTGGCGTTTGGCTTGCTCTGTGGCCTTGCGGATGGCTTCAGGAACTTCCTTGGCCTTGCCTTTGCCAAAGCCGACACGACCCTTTTGATCACCCACCACAACCAGAGCGGCGAAACCAAAGCGCTTACCACCCTTGACTGTTTTGGACACCCGGTTGATCGCGACCAGACGGTCGGCAAATTCCGGGGCTTCTTCACGTTCGCGGCGCGGGCCGCGACGGTTCTCACGTTCTGCCATATGGCAATTCCTTCATATAGGGGGCAAGCGCCCTGTTTTATGTCAATCCTGGTGATCGCCTGATCCCGGATCATCGGGAGGGCGTGACCGCCCTCCTCAAGGTCTGCTTGGTGCGCCGTCACACCCCAAACGTAGGGTGTGCGCTCTGCGCGCACCGTCAGATTTTCAAACCGCCTTCACGCGCAGCTTCGGCCAGAGCCTTCACCTTGCCATGAAACAGAAAGCCGCCGCGGTCGAAATATGCCACGTCCACGCCCGCTTTCTTTGCGCGCTCGGCAATCGCCGCGCCAACTTTCGTTGCCGCTTCGACATTGTTCTTGCCGACAACACCAAGTGCTTTTTCGAGCGTCGATGCTGCTGCGACGGTGACGCCGTTCACATCGTCGATCAGCTGCACGCTGATGTTCTTGTTTGAGCGGTGAACGGAAAGACGCATCTTGCCGCTGTTCACCTTGCGAAGTTTGTTCCGGACGCGCATGCGGCGCTTGAGGAACAGTTGTCGTTTGCTGTTTGCCATCTGTCCGGTCCTTATTTCTTCTTGCCTTCCTTGCGGAAGATATACTCGTCTTTATATTTGATGCCTTTGCCTTTGTAGGGCTCGGGCTTGCGCCATTCGCGGATATTTGCCGCAACCTGACCAACGAGTTGTGCGTTATCACCTTCAATGATGATCTCGGTCTGCTTTGGGCAGGTGACCGTGACCCCTTCAGGCACTTCAAAGTTTACATCGTGGCTCAGGCCAAGCATCAGCTTCAGGGTGTTGCCCTGCATCTGGGCACGATAACCAACACCGTTGATTTCGAGCTCTTTCTTGAAGCCAACGCTCACACCCGTGACCATATTGGCCACAACAGTGCGGCTCATGCCCCACTGCTGGCGTGCGCGCTTGGAGTTGCCGCGCGGTGTCACCGTGACGGCATTGTCTTCCACTGCCAGGGTTACATCGTCGGTAGCCGTAAAGCTTTGCGTGGCTTTCGGACCTTTGACCTCAATGGTCTGGCCAGAAATTGTCGCGGTCACACCAGAAGGCAGATCGACCGGTTTTTTACCAATACGAGACATTCCGCTCTCCTTAGAAGACCGTGCAGAGCACTTCGCCGCCCACATGGGCATTGCGTGCTGCTGCATCCGACATCACGCCCTTGGACGTGCTGACAATCGACACACCAAGGCCCTGACGGACTTCGGGAATGTCATTGGCGCTCATGTAAACGCGGCGACCAGGCTTTGAAACCCGCTTGAGCTCACGAATAACAGGCGTGCCCTCATAATACTTGAGGCTGATTTCAAGGGCTGGGTGACCGTTTACATCGGTGGTTTTTTCATAGCCACGGATATAGCCTTCGTCAGCCAACACATCGAGAACCCACGCGCGCAACTTCGATGCAGGCGTCATCACTGTGGATTTGCCGCGCATCTGGCTGTTGCGAATACGAGTGAGCATATCGGCGATAGGATCGTTCATATCATGCTCTCCTTACCAGCTCGATTTAACCATGCCGGGGATCTGGCCGTTTGAGCCGAGTTCCCGAAGCATGATCCGCGAAACCTTCAGCTTACGGTAGTAAGCGTGAGGACGGCCTGTCAGCTGGCAACGGTTGTGCAAGCGTGTGGCCGAGCTGTTGCGCGGAAGTTTGGCAAGCGCGAGAGAAGCGCGGAAACGCTCTTCCATGGGCTTGCTTTGGTCATTGATGATCTCTTTGAGCGCGGCGCGTTTCGCGGCGAATTTCTCCACCAGCTTCTGGCGCTTAACTTCGCGAGCTACCATTGATTTTTTAGCCATTGTCTCTTTCCTCCCGCGGATCAGCTGTTGAAGGGCATGTTGAAAGCTTTCAACAGCGCCTTGGCTTCCGCGTCGGTTTTTGCGGTTGTGGCAATAACGATGTCCATGCCCCAGTTCTCATCGACGTCGTCGAAGTTGATCTCGGGGAATACGATGTGCTCCTTGAGGCCCATGGCATAGTTGCCGCGGCCGTCAAAGCTCTTGCCCGATACGCCGCGGAAGTCGCGGATACGGGGCATCGCAATCGTGATCAGACGGTCCAGGAATTCATACATGCGGGCGCCACGCAGGGTGACTTTCGCCCCCATTGGCATCCCTTCACGCACGCGAAAACCCGCGATCGAATTCTTCGCAATGGTCATGACAGCCTGCTGGCCGGCAATTGCAGACAAGTCCTGCACAGCCGATTTCGCTTTCTTGCTGTCTTTCACGGCGGCACGGCCACAGCCGATGTTCAGAACGATCTTTTCCAGTGCAGGTGTCTGCATTGCGTTCTTATAGCCGAATTCCTCTTTCAGAGCGCCACGAATGGTCGTGTCATACAGCTCTTTGAGGCGTGGGGTGTAGTTTGCTGTATCAAGCATCGATCACGTCCCCCGTGGTCTTGGCATAACGCACTTTCTTGTCGCCTTCGAGCTTGAAGCCAACGCGTGTCGCTTTGCCGTTTTTGTCAACATAGGCCAGATTGCTCAGCTGGATTGGCATCGCCTTTGGAAGGCGGCCGCCCTGGCTGGTCTGGGTTTGTTTGGTGTGGCGGATCGCCATGTTCACACCGTCCACAAGCGCTTTGCCTGCTTTCGGATCAACCGACGAGATGGTGCCCTGCTTGCCCTTGTCTTTGCCGGCAAGCACAACAACCTTGTCACCTTTTTTCAACTTGGCAGCCATATCACAGCACCTCCGGGGCGAGCGAAATGATTTTCATGAAGTTCTTGGCGCGCAGCTCGCGAACAACTGGCCCGAAGATACGGGTGCCGACAGGCTCATTGTTGTTGTTGAGAATAACGGCGGCATTGCGATCAAAGCGGATCGCTGTGCCGTCATCGCGACGGACTTCCTTGGCGGTGCGAACGACGACGGCTTTGCGCACGTCCCCCTTCTTCACACGGCCGCGTGGGATGGCTTCCTTGACGGATACGACGATAATATCGCCGACCGAAGCGTAACGACGCTTGGAACCACCCAGAACCTTGATGCACTGAACTCGGCGCGCGCCGGAGTTGTCAGCAACATCCAGATTTGTCTGCATCTGGATCATATGGTTTCTCCTGACCTATGGGGGGCCGATGCGTGGCCTTGTCCCCAGGGTTTCTGATGTTGGTCGTTGTGCAGGCTTACGCCTCCAGAACTTCCCAACGCTTGGTTTTTGAACGGGGCGCACATTCGACGATCCGCACCTGGTCACCTACATTGTAGGCATTCTTCTCATCGTGGGCCCGGTATTTCTTGGACTTACGGATGGTCTTTTTCAAAACAGGGTGTGTGAAGCGACGCTCGACTGAAACCGTGACGGTCTGTTCGTTCTGGTTGCTTGTGACGACGCCTGTGAGGATACGCTTTGGCATAGCTCAGGCTCCCTTATTCTGCCGCCGCTTGCGCGGCTTTTTCGTTGAGGATGGTCAGCACACGGGCTGTTGTCCGCTTTACCTGGCGCACGCGCGCGGTGTTTTCCATCTGGCCAGTGGCCGATTGGAAACGCAGGTTGAAGCTTTCTTTCTTGAGGTTTTCCAGCTCTTCTTTCAGCTGGTCAACCGTCTTTTCACGCAGGTCTGATGCGTTCATGGTGTTTTCCTTTTCAACATCACTGGAGGGCCGCACAAGCGTGACCCTGATTCCAGTGGAGGTCATGGGTAGAAGTGGGCCGTATAGGTGGGATTCCCCGACTTGGCAAGCCCTAACGGACACAAGCCGCCCGCGCAGGATTTATGCGTTGAGATAGCCCGCAAGCAAAGAGACAAACGCCCCCACATGCACCACCATGATGGCCCGGTCTTTCCACATCACCCCCACGGCAAACCACAGGAAGATGCCCACAAAGAAGGCAAATACATTCCAGGGCACAATATTGAGCCCTGTCAGCCCGTATCCCACCAGCTGAATCGCCGTGGCGACCCATTTCACGACATCCACAGTCTTCATAGCGCCTATCCTTTTCGCCCGGTTTTTGTCCGGTTTTCGCCTGCGCGCGGCCCGGCAAGCCGCCTTATCCCCATCGCGGGCAACCCACAAGGGGGCCAGCGGGCTCAATCGCGCTTTCGCTTTGCGCCGCCGCGCGCTATCAAACGGACATGTCTGAAATAGAATCCCTCTTCGTGACCCGCCTTTACCGCGCTGCGCTAAGCGCACATGGCCCCAGAGTTGACGCCGCCGAGCTTGAGAGTGCGTGCTATGGCATCGCCGATGATGACGAAGCCGGCCAGCAGTGGTGCGAGGACAACGGCTACCCCGGCTATACCTCCTACGCCTCCCTGACAGACCTTGGCTGGCGCTCGCCGGTCTTTGCCGACCTGATCAAAGCACTCGATCTGCATGTCGCCGCCTTTGCGCGCGCGCTGGCGTTTGATCTGGGCGAGGGCAAGCTTGAGCTGGAAGACCTCTGGATCAACATCCTGCCCGAAGGCGGTATGCATTCGTCGCATATTCACCCCCATTCGGTGATTTCCGGCACAACCTATGTCGCCATGCCCGATGGCGCGAGCGCGCTCAAGCTCGAAGACCCGCGCTCGGCGCGTATGATGGCCGCCCCCCCGCGCCGCAAAGACGCCCCGCGCGATCTGCAAACCTTCGTCTACGCCGCGCCCAAGGTGGGCGACGTGCTGCTCTGGGAAAGCTGGCTGCGCCACGAAGTCCCCATGAACATGAGCGAAGACGACCGCATTTCGGTGAGCTTCAACTACAAATGGTCATGAGCTGAAAGGCTGCGCGCCGCTCACCCCGTCTTGGCCGCCTTTGCCGCCTCTTGCTGCGCCTTCACGGCGGCCTTTTCTTCTTTGGTGAGCTTGTTGCCCCACTGGTTATTGCTCAACCCCAGATCCTGCGGCATGGGCTTGGTCTTGCCTTGCTTGATCTCGCCGCCTTTTTCCAGAAAAGCTCTGATCAGGGCGTCGTCGGTCGTCGGCTTGGGCACATGTTTCATAAAACCCCCCTCTGCGCTGTGATGCCCCATGCTAGAACGCGCCGCCTGCTTTGGCCAGCCTGCTTTGCGCCTGCCCGCACCCCAAGCCAAGATGCGCCAGAACACGCCGAAAGGTTAACCTTTGTTAACCTTCCCCCCATTTTTGCCACATTCTTTTGGGATGACTGCCCTCACATCGAGTATCGGAGGCAGAAACCCCACATGAAACCTGTTCAACCCGCCCTGCTGGCGCTGATGGCCTGCACGGCCCTTGCCGGCTGCGCCACCCCGCCCGACACCGCCACGCGCGCCCAGACAGCACCGCTGGATACCGCCTTCGCATCCACCGAGTATAGCGCGCTCACAGAGCAGGCGCGCAGCCTGAACCGTATGGCCGACGACCTTCTGCGCGAATCCACCGGGCGTGGCGCGGCCCTCGGAGCGGCCGTAGGCTGCGGCCTCGGGCTGGTGTCCAAAGGCAACGCCCAAAGATGCCTGGCCGGCGCAGTTACAGGTGGCACTGTGGGGGCCGTCATGGGCCAGGCGCATGGCCAGCGCAAACTCGCCCAACGCCTGGAAAAGGTCTCGCGGGACGATATGGCCGGCGCGTTGCGCGCCGCCGATACACAGCTCGAAACGCTGCAAAACAACCTGCCCGCGCTCCTGCAACGTCAGGATGCCGAGCTGAAGGCCCTGCAAGCGCGCCACGCCGCCGGAACCATTTCCCAGGCAGAGCATGACAGCCGGATCAGCCAGATCCGCGACAGCCGCGCAGCCCTCGCTCACGCGCTGACCAACAGCGCCGAAAAGGCCCGCGCGGCGGCAGACAACCTGGGCCGCGCGGCGGCCAAAGGCCAATCTGGCCTGATCTGGCACATCGGCGCCGCCAAACAGCTCGAAGAGCAGTCGCTCTCAACCCGCTCGGCCATCACCCTGCTCTGAGCCGTAGGGTGCGCATTCACTGCGCACCAATCGCTCGCCCCAACCGCGCGCGAGAACGCAGCGATCAAACCGGACATCAGCAGGCCGCAATGCGGCGAACCAACACCCGTTCCTTTATCTTGGCGAAATCCTTGCAACAACCATTTGCAGCGCTCGCCTCAGCCAATCGCCGCGCCGAGGGGCGGCCCAAGCCCTCGTAGGGTGCGCATTCACTGCGCACCGCCCCAACCAAAAAACCCCCGCCTGATCAGGCGGGGGTTTCTTTTGGCTTTGGGGCGGCCCGGACAAACCCTTTGGGTTTGCCTATGCCGCGCTGGCCTGACAATCCGCGTAAGCGGAGTGCAGGTGCTTACCAATCTTCGCGTACAACGACGCGGGATTTGATCGGCAGTTTCATCGCCGCAAGGCGCAGCGCTTCGCGTGCTGTGTCCTCATCGACACCGTCGATTTCAAACATCACACGGCCAGGCTTAACCTTGGCTGTCCAGCGGTCCACGGAGCCCTTACCTTTACCCATACGCACTTCGATGGGCTTGGCTGTGACAGGCACATCCGGGAAGATGCGGATCCAGACACGGCCCTGACGCTTCATATGACGCGTCATGGCACGACGGGCTGCTTCGATCTGGCGGGCCGTGACGCGCTCAGGCTCAAGAGCCTTCAAGCCGTATGTCCCGAAGTTCAGATCAGAACCGCCCTTCGCAAGGCCTTTGATGCGGCCTTTGTGCTGCTTGCGGAATTTGGTGCGCTTTGGTTGAAGCATATCTCAGCCCCCCTTAACGACGGCCGCCAGCACCACGAGGTGCAGGGCCATCTTGGAATTGTTGCGCGCGACGCTCGTGAGCCTGTGGATCGTGCTCCATGATCTCGCCTTTGAAGATCCAGACCTTGATGCCGATGATGCCATAAGCGGTCATACCTTCGGCGTGCGCATAGTCGATATCCGCACGCAGGGTGTGAAGCGGAACGCGCCCTTCGCGATACCATTCGGTCCGCGCGATTTCCGCGCCGCCCAAACGGCCAGCCACGTTGATACGAATACCAAGCGCACCCATGCGCATGGCGTTCTGAACGCTGCGCTTCATGGCGCGGCGGAAAGACACACGGCGCTCGAGCTGCTGGGCGATGCTCTCGGCAACGAGAGCCGCGTCCATCTCGGGCTTGCGCACTTCAACGATGTTGAGGTGCAGCTCGCTGTTTGTGAGCGTGGCAATCTTTTTGCGGAGCGTCTCGATGTCCGCGCCTTTCTTGCCGATGATCACACCGGGGCGTGCCGTGTGGATCGTGACGCGGCACTTCTTGTGCGGACGCTCGATGATCACACGGGCGATGCCCGCTTGCTTGCACTCTTTGTTGATGAACTCGCGGATCTTGATGTCTTCCAGAAGAAGGTCACCAAAGTCCTTTGTGTTCGCAAACCAGCGGCTGTCCCAAGTGCGGTTGACCTGAAGGCGCATGCCAATCGGATTTACCTTGTTACCCATTATGCTTGCTCCTCTACCTGACGCACCTTGATGGTGAGCTCCGAGAACGGCTTGACGATCTTGCCAAAGCGCCCGCGTGCCCGTGGACGACCACGTTTCATCACAAGGTTCTTGCCCACATAGGCCTCGGCCACGATCAGCTCGTCGACATCAAGGTTGTGGTTGTTTTCAGCATTGGCGATGGCCGACTGAAGACATTTCTTCACGTCTTCCGCGATCCGCTTCTTGGAGAAAGTGAGGTCCACGAGGGCCTTGTCCACCTTCTTGCCGCGGATCATGGCGGCGACGAGGTTCAGTTTTTGCGGGCTGGTGCGAAGCATGCGCAGTTTTGCCATTGCTTCGTTGTCGGCCACGCGGCGGGGATTTTTATCCTTGCTCATGGCTTACTTCCGCTTCGCTTTTTTGTCAGCAGCATGGCCATAATAGGTGCGCGTTGGTGAATACTCACCGAACTTCTGACCGATCATGTCTTCTGTGACGTTTACAGGAATGTGCTTCTGGCCGTTGTAGACGCCGAACGTGAGACCCACGAACTGCGGCAGGATCGTGCTGCGGCGCGACCAGATCTTGATGACTTCATTACGGCCGCTCTCGCGGGAGGCTTCGGCTTTCTTAAGCACATAAGCATCCACAAAGGGGCCTTTCCAAACAGAGCGTGACATGTGTTAGCGCCCCTTCTTCTTGGCGTGACGCGAGCGGATAATAAGCTTGCTTGACGCTTTGTTCTTGTTACGAGTGCGCGCACCCTTCGTTGGCTTGCCCCAAGGTGTCACCGGATGACGGCCCCCTGATGTGCGGCCTTCACCACCACCATGTGGGTGATCGATCGGGTTCATAACAACACCGCGAACGCTCGGACGCTTGCCTTTGTGGCGCATACGGCCGGCTTTACCGAAGTTCTGGTTTGAGTTGTCAGGGTTGGACACCGCACCGACGGTTGCCATGCACTCCTGACGCACCATGCGCAGCTCGCCGCTGCTCAGACGGATCTGGGCATAGCCACCATCGCGGCCAACAAACTGTGCATATGTGCCGGCGGCGCGTGCAATCTGCCCGCCCTTGCCTGGCTTCATTTCGATGTTGTGAACAATCGTGCCGATCGGCATGCCCGAGAAGGGCATCGCATTGCCTGGCTTGATGTCTGCTTTTGCAGAGGCGATGATCTGGTCACCGACCGCCAGACGCTGAGGCGCAAGCACATAGGCCTGCTCACCGTCTTCATATTTCACGAGAGCGATAAAGGCTGTGCGGTTCGGGTCATATTCGATCCGTTCAACCGTTGCAGCGATATCGAATTTGTTCCGCTTGAAATCTACGATGCGGTAAAGGCGTTTTGCCCCACCACCACGACGACGTGATGTAATACGTCCGGTGTTGTTCCGGCCGCCCGATTTCGTCAGACCCTCGGTGAGGGCTTTGACGGGGCGTCCTTTCCAGAGCTCCGAACGGTCAATCAGCACCAACCCACGTTGGCCAGGCGTCGTCGGCTTATACGACTTAAGTGCCATGCTTTCTGTCTTCCGTTTAGCAACGCGAGGTTTCCCCCGCTATGTTTCGAAAGGGGGTTTCCCTCTCGGTCTTTTAGGGCCCCGAGGGTCCCCAGCGAAAAAGTGAACGGGCCCCAGACGAATCTGAGGCCACGCGATTTGGCTCGTATAGTGGGGAACACGCGGGGTGTCTATAGGGCGGGGGTTAATTTATTGGGCTTTGCCACACAGGCCCCGCCCCACCCCGTAGGGTGCGCAGTCCCTGCGCACCACGCGCCCACGCAAGACGGGCTTCGACGGGCCGCGGCGCGTCGTACCAACACCAGTTAGAAGCACTTTATCCCAGCCAAGTCCATCTGCCCTCTACTCGTCGCACCCAACCTCACCAAATCGACGCGCCGGCGGGCGGCCCGTCGATGCCCGGCGGCCTGCGGCCTTGATTCCGGGCTAGAGATTACACTGATTGAGCGATCACTCCTCGGATAAGAAAGCAATCATTTGCTCACAATCAGCTACAATCAAGTCAAGCAGCGCGTCCCGTATTGCTTTTGCGGAGGAGAGATCAACAGAGAATTTAACGCCCATCTTGCCGTGCGCAAAAGCGTTTCTGACTGCAGACATCACCGCCAAAGCCTCATTGTTATCTCCCTCTCGGAAGCGCTGTAATCTTCTCCGTAGGTTGGCATTATCCATAGCCCTTTGTAAGGCGCATAAGGCTTCATCTGAGAGGCTTTTTCGCGCAAGTTCAGCGAGCTTCACTGTGTGGGTTTGATGACTGGAGAAATCAAAATCTTGCCAACTTGTGTCCCGCATCCTCAGATGGCTCTCAAGCGCCACAAACGCCAACATTACAATCAGCTGCGCTGAATAACCGTTGATGAGTTCTTGGCTCGGCTCGGTATCCCCGTCAAAGTCAGGTAGAGCATCTCGGAAACCTTCACAGTATTTGGCCAACCTATACTTGGAAGCAGCGGAAGATAGATGCCTTACATATCGCTTCTGAGATGTATCTGTTGTCACGCCTAGTGCATTCAGTTTGCTCTCCGACCCGTTGGGAACAGCAATACACACGTTGTTCAAGTCATCGTAATGTTTTGGATACCAAGTTGATTTTGGTTTTATAATGAACATAGTGAAACCCACTGCACTCTGAAGAAAACTCGACGAAAAACCTCCTAAACCATTCCATCCCAAACAAAAAGCCCCCCGCCATAACTGGCGAGGGGCTTTTCTATCTCTAGTAGGGTGGGTGCGAACCCACCACCAGTCCTTACAGACCGGTGTTCACATCAATCGTGTTGCCCTCTTCGAGCGTCACATAGGCTTTCTTCACGTCCTTCCGCTTGCCGAGCTGGCCGCGGAAGCGCTTTACCTTGCCTTTGGTGATTGTCGTGTTGACCGCTTTCACCTTCACACCAAAGAGCGTTTCAACCGCTTCTTTGATCTGGGGTTTGTTCGCATCGATATGCACTTCAAACACAACCGCGCCGTTCTCTGACGCCATGGTTGCCTTTTCCGTGATAATCGGCTTGCGGATCACATCGTAGTGTTCGTGCTTCGCGCTCATTTCAGTCGAGCCTCCAGTGCTTCGATGCCCGCTTTGGTGATCACGAGCGTGTCACGGCGCAGGATATCGTATACGTTTGCGCCCATTGTCGGCAGGACATCCAGACCCTCAATGTTGCGCGCGGCTTGTGCGAAAGCTTCGTTCACGGTCGCACCGTCGATGACGAGCGCGCGCTTCCAGCCGAGATCTTTGACCTGCTTGGCCAAAGCCGACGTTTTGCCAGCCGCATCCGCTGTCTCGATCACAACAAGCTCGCCCGCTTTCATCTTGGCGCTGAGCGCGTGGCGCAGGCCGAGTTTGCGGAACTTCTTGGTGAGGTCGTGGCCGTGGTCGCGCACAACCGGGCCCTTGTAGACACCACCCCCGCGGAAGATCGGCGCCGAGCGCGCACCGTGGCGTGCGCCACCTGTGCCTTTTTGGCGGTAGATCTTCTTCGTGGAGTAGCTCACTTCGGAGCGTGTCTTCACCTTGTGCGTGCCGGCTTGGGCGTTGTTACGCTGCCAGCGCACCACACGGTGCAGAATGTCGGCGCGTGGCTCAAGACCAAAGAGGTCATCAGACAGCTCAACCGAGCCGGCTTTGCCGCCGTCGAGTTTGATTACATCAAATTTCATGCTTCACCACCTTCCGCAGGCGCGTCTTCAGCCGGAGCTTCGGTTACGGGCGCTGCTTTGGCCGCTGATTTGAGAGCCGCCGGGAAAGGCACGTTCTCAGGGAGTTTCTTTTTGACAGAGTCCTTGATTGTCACCCAACCGCCTTTGGAGCCGGGAACAGCGCCTTTGACCATGATGAGGCCACGGCCTGCATCGGTTTTGACAACTTCAAGATTCTGCGTTGTGACGCGCACAGCCCCCATATGGCCAGCCATCTTCTTACCTTTGAAGACTTTGCCGGGGTCCTGACACTGGCCTGTAGAGCCGTGTGAGCGGTGTGAAATAGACACACCGTGCGAGGCGCGCAGGCCGCCGAAGTTGTGGCGCTTCATCGCACCGGCAAAACCTTTACCGATAGATGTGCCTGCAACGTCAACCTTCTGGCCTTCCACATAATGCTCGGCCGAAATCTCTTCGCCGATGGCGATGAGGTTCTCGGCAGACACGCGGAACTCGGCAACCTTGCGCTTGGGCGCAACAGAGGCCTTGGCGAAGTGGCCGCGCATCGCTTGGGATGTGCGTTTGGCTTTGGCTGTGCCGGCACCGAGCTGAACAGCTGTGTAGCCGTCACGCTCTTCTGTGCGCTGGTCAACAACCTGAAGCGCGTCGAGTTGAAGAACGGTCACAGGAATCTGCTTGCCGTCTTCCATGAACAAGCGGGTCATGCCCACTTTCTTTGCGATTACACCGGAGCGCATGTGATACTCTCCTTAAACCGAAATCTGGACGTCAACACCGGCCGCCAGGTCGAGCTTCATGAGCGCGTCCACGGTCTGGGGTGTCGGGTCAACGATGTCGAGAAGGCGCTTGTGCGTGCGGATCTCGAACTGATCGCGTGATTTCTTGTTCACGTGTGGGCCACGCAGAACAGTGAATTTTTCGATCTTGTTTGGCAGCGGGATGGGCCCGCGCACCTGCGCACCGGTGCGCTTGGCAGTTGCGACGATCTCTTGTGTGCTGGCGTCCAGAACACGATAGTCGAATGCCTTGAGCCGGATACGGATATTTTGGCTTTGCATATCATTCGCCCTTTCAGGCTTAGAGTTGATAGGACGACAGGAAGCTCATTCCCCCTGCCCTCGTCGAACCCCAGACAAATATGAAAAGCGGGACCGAATCCCGCTTCACGCTGTTTGCCCAGCGAACTTGGGGCGAGATACTAGAGCCAGCAAGGTGTGGCAAGTGGAAATTTGGAATTCTCGCCAGACCCGCTCACAAGCGCCAAACACCCCACCCAACCTGTAGGGTGCGCAGTTTCTGCGCACCGTCACTGTGCCGGAAGGTGCGCAGTCAATGCGCACCCTACCACCGTGCGCAAAAGGGCTGCCCCTTCGGGCAGCCCT
>NZ_CAKZKL010000034.1 GCF_937123735.1 uncultured Lentibacter sp. | reverse complement strand
CTGCCCACTCACTACAGCGTGGAGCTGCTCGCTCGCCCACCACACTCACCTTGTCCATGTTACAGGCCCGCACCCGCCCGTTACTGGCGTGCAAGAAGCACCTTCCTCAGGCGAAACTCTCCAGCGCATCTTTAAGCGCTGCAGTTTCAGCTTTCTGCGCTAGTGATCCAAGTCCCTCGGTAGAAAAACCAAATAACCAAGCTGTGCGCTCAATTTGGTCGGGCGTTGACCCAGCACCACGCAGCAGCAAACCAGAGCTGCTGACTGCCATGAGCGAGCTGACATTCTCAGTTGAGTGCAGCGCAAAGTTACCGTGCTTGCCTAGCGTGGTTTCGTCCGAAAGTGATTTAGCAGCAAGTTCATCCGCAAATTCTGGCGTTCCATAGCTGGCGTCATTCACCATCTCATAGCCTAAGCTACTGTTGTAGAGCTGCGCAGTCGCCGCTCGAGCAGCATCGATAGGGTTGTCGGACGACATGATGGTATCCCAATCTCGATAATCGCCGTTGCTGCCAATCACACCGTAGAGAAGCTCACTTGCATCAGCGGCGCTTGCTCCAGTTGCATCCATAAACTCTCGCATATTCGGGCGAGCTGTCCGAGAAACCTGAACAGTATCAACGAGCAAATCGATTGAACGGAACCGAGCAATGCCCCCAATTTCGCTAGCGAGCAGCGCAGCACTCACAGCGCTGTTGCTTGCCAAAGTCATGGGTGCCAGCCCTTTGTCCACAACCTCGGCATCACTCACAGCAGATTCAAAAACGGACGCAAAGTCAGCCCCTTCTGCATCGGCGGCAGGTTTTGCAATAGACGCCTTTAAACCCTGTAAGTTGCTGATAAGTTGGTCAATTTGCGCTATAGTTGTCATATAAGCCTCCTATGCCTAGGCAAGAGTTGCAATCACCGTGCCACACTAAGGAGGTTGTCTTACCAAAAAGTATGATTGGGGGCTTAAATACAAAATATCACTGGTTATGCTCAATTGTTACGATGTGGTCATGATTGTCCGCCAACCACGTTAATTTTGCCCACGCCACAGGGCCGCCGCCACCCTAGCTCACAAGCGCCGCACCGAGGAGTATATGTTTCATTGGGAGGATCTCCATTTTGAGGACTATATGAGCAAAGAAAAAGCCTTCCAACTATCTCTAGCTGAAAGGCTTCCCTTGCCATGGGCATTTGTACGACTGGAGATTTTAGTTGAACCCACAGCGAACAGTTTTTTAAAGTTACCCCCGCACTAAAGCGGAGGAAACATATTCATTGATTAGACAAATTCAACATTCGTAACACCGAATACATCAGTCAAATCGGCAGTACCTGAAAGGTTTGAAAGTGTAGCAATCAATGCTGCTTCATCAGCTTGGCTGTTAGCACCACCAGTTTCATGCATATACCAAGCTTGGATTGCATCTGCATTACCGTCACCGTTGGTGTCAGCGTTCAAAATAACGATAAACTCTGCGTTTGCAGCCGCCTCGTCGTCGCCGCCGTCCGTGAGAACCGCATTAATTGCCGCAAGATCTGCAGTTGCATTACCGCTTACATCAATAACGATCCCGTCCTCAATCACTACAAGATCAGCATTCGTAATTGCTGCCGCTGCTTCACCATTAGCGTCAACCAGCACAAGGCCATCGGCTGTACCAGCAGCACCGCCAGCAGTAGCAATATCGATCGAGATCTCATCGCCTTGCGAAGCTGTAAAGTCAGCAATCGTATCGGCTCCATGTGTAGAAACTGTAGTTGCTACGTAGTGGAAAGTGTCGAGCCCAGTGCCACCTGTGAGAGTGTCAGCGCCATCACCACCGGTGATATCATCAGCACCAGCACCACCAACAATCGTGTCAGTACCTGCACCACCGATCAAGATGTCAGCTGCCAAGCCGCCAGTGATCACATCATCACCAGAACCACCGGTGAAGTCGAATACACCACCATCGAGAGCGTTACCAGTAGCAGTAATTGCAACCGTGGAATTAGCTGCCGACATATCAACTCTGCCAGTCGCAATAGATGCATCTACTGTAGCGAGAACAGTCGAAGACATTGCGTTGGTTACAGTGAAATCACCAGCACCTGTAACAGTCATGCTTGTCATATCACCATTGTTCAGAGTTGTGATAATTACGTTACCTGCGGTTCCAGACTGACCAAAGCTACCTGTTTCTTCATCATTGATCGTCAGAACCTTAACGGTTTCACCACGCTCAATTGTAACGGCCAGTGAGTTGGTGGCCGTATCGATCACACGCTCTAATGCAACTTCCGTATCGGACTCGGCCGCTGCACTGATGCGCAAATCGGAGAAAGACAAAGCAACGTTAGACAAAGTGAGCAAGTCATCATCTGTATCACCCACTGTGATGCGTGCAAATGTGCTTCCATATGCAGCCATATTGTGAGTTGCAGCTGCACCTACGTCGCCAGTAATCGAAAGACGCTCAAAACCAGTAAGATTTACACCCGCCTCAGCAGTAACAGCAGTCATAGTTGACAGTGCAAGAGTATCTGTGCCTTCGCCAGCATTAACACTGTCCCATGAAGTAGCGGCAGTACCAAGCTGCGCAACTGTTGTTGTGAATGTATCATCACCTGCACCAAGGGTAACAGTCTTGATACCAGCTGCAGACGTAACTTCGTCGTCACCACTACCAAAGGAAGCTGTTTGTGTGCCAGCGCCCAAAGTTGCAGTTACATCAGATACGACCTCAGACATATCCAAAGTGGCGGAGGTGTGTGCGTTAGTGATGACCAGTGATTCATCAGCTGCACCACCTGATACTTTCAGCGATGTCAGGAACGATGAAACATCTACATCAAGGTTTGTCGTTGCAGCACCTGCCAATGTGATTTCTGCGTTCTCAATGTTGTCGTTTGCATCGTTAAGTTCAACGACCTGAGTATCTGCAGTTACAGTTGCCGCCAACTTAACCGTATCCGTTCCGTTGACTTTCATATCAACGATAACTTCGCTATCTGTACCACCGTTGGTACCAGTATGCGTTACCGACAATGCGCCAGCCTGAGCAACAGACAAGTCATTCAGCGTAAATACTGTTTTAGTGCCAGTATCACCTGCACGCATGGATACGGCTGAAACGCCTGGCAAGTGATCCATATCTACCGTGAAATCAGTTGCGTTAGCACCGGCATTGTCAACAGAGCGCATATCAAGGGTGTCCCAGCCAGTCGCAACTGCCGCTAGATCTGCATTCAATGCGCCAACCGTTACGTCTGCGGAGCCCGCTGCTGCACGAATGCTCAAAACGTCAGCAGAACCAGTACCAGCATTAAGCGTGTCGGTTCCTGTAAAGCCAGAGTTTGCAATCAGCGTGTCGCTACCAGCACCGCCCGTGTAAGCAAATTCATTAGCCGAAATGTTAGCTGCAACGTTGATGCTTGTAGCAGCCGTTGAACCCGTAAGGTTCAAGGTTTCGATACCAGTCGCTGACATTGCCGTTACGGTCAACTCTGCGTCGGCATCAACATTTACGGTGGTGTTTCCAGTTGAGCCAATATTAGCAATTGTTGAAGCCGAACCGGATGCTGAAAGGTTGAGAGTTTCAACGCCTGTACCGTCTGCTGTCTCTGAAGCGGCCGCACCGACGTTGATGTCAGCACCGTTAAATCCGTTCACTGCAAGGTCGACACTATCCGCTGCGCCACTCACCGCACTATCATCAAATTCAAAGCCAACGCCGGTTGTTTCGTCTGAAACTGAGTTCGCAGCAACGTTTACAGCGACTGTATCGATACCACGAATCACCAAGCTATCATCAAGGGATGTAACGTTGACGTTTGTCACGCCCGTCGCATTACCAAGATCAAGTGTGTCTACGTTGCCATCAGAGCTTACGCTGTTAAAGTTGATTATTTCTATATTAGTGATTGTCGGAGCCACTGTAGCAGCGCCCGCATCATTGTTGTTGCCGAACGTGATCGTCATAGCTTGAGCTGTTCCAGCCAAACCAGTAATCACGTCATCTGACTGAAGGGTATTTACCAGATCATTCCCGCCTGGAGTGTAAGCACGAGCGGCCGTTACATCACCTGAAGCAGAAATTGTATCAGGGCTTACTGTAAGATCGCTATCCACGACAGCAACTGCAGCGGGCGTGTCAACCGAATCACTTCCACAAGCTGTCAGGGACATTGCCATGAGCGTGAGGCCCGAGCCTTTGAGTGCACGTTGGGCGTTCTTTGATTCCCAAAGTTTAACCATTTTGGACACTGCGGGATTGGTGTTGCTGGTAGCATTCAGCCCTGCAGCCTCGGCGTCGAAGGACGCGTGTTGTTGGATCGTCATTATTTATCTCCAGACATTTATATTGACTAATGCCTTAAACCACGCGCGAAACATCCAGTTCAATACTCAAAATACTATATATAAAATCCCCCCAGCGGCCCTGTTTTGCAGAAAGTGTTTTAATAATTTATTATAGAATTTCTAACGCAAATACTGGCATTTCGTTAAAATTAAGGGTTTTAACAAATTCAATTCTCATATAGCCGTATTAACCAATAAAGCCGTTTATATGGCCCATGAGGGAAGTTGACCATGAAAACCAAAAGCAAGCTCCTCGTTGTCGCGCCTGTGATGGTGCTCGCCGCCTGTGGCGCGCCGCAATATACCGGTGAGACGCTGGAAAACGAGGTCCGCGCGCTGGCGCAGGTTTCGGCCTCTTCGGCGCAGGCGCGTAGCACGGCCAGCAAGCTCACCGGCGGTTTCAAGGCCGACATTACCCGCGCTGTGGGTGCAACGCCCGAATACCTCGCAGCCCTGGGCGCTGCCGCCGAGGCCCGCCACCTTGTGACTGTCTCTGAGGCCGCCCGCAAGCCGCAGCTTGAAACCAGCGCCAACCTTGGCTCCATGGTTGAGCGCGGCGCGGGTCTTGCCTCCCAAACAACCAACGGGGCCAGCGCCAACCTCTCCTTGCGGCAGGTCATTTATGACGGCGGCCTGAGCAGCGCGATGATCGACGGCGCTCAGGCCAGCGCTCTCGTCGCCCTGACAGAGGCGGAGATTGTCGCCAACAGAACAGCCCGCGAAGCTGGCGCCACCTGGGTCGACCTGCACGCCCTTCAGGCCCGCGAAGACGCCCTCACCGCGCTGATGGTCAAGGCCACGGAAATGCTTGGTCAAATGGAAACCCTCGTCGCCAGCGGAATGATCGACAAAAGCGCCAGCACATCTGCCGACATTGCGGTGCGCAGCCTGGTGCTGGAAAAGTCTCAAATTGATGCCAGCAAGGCCGCAACGACAGCGCTCTATATCAAGCAGTTCGGCGCAGCGCCCAAGGCCCTGAGTGCGCCTCCCGCCCTGCTCACCGAGGCCGACCTTGCCAAAATCAAACGCGACTGGAGCACAGCTCCGATTCTGCTTCAGTCTGCGGCGCAGGTGTTGTCGGCCAAACAAGCTCTGCTGGCGGCGCAGGGCCGCGAAAAACCCACGGTCGGGCTGAGCGCCGGGGTCTCCTCGCCCATGGACCGCGACGAGCAAACCAACCTCGCCTTGGGGTTTGAAGTCCGCTGGATCCTCGGAGATGGTGGCCGCCGCAAAGCAGACACAGCGGCCAAAGCCGCCCGCCTGGAAGCGACAGAGCAAGCGCTAGAAGGGTTGAAGCTGGCCGGTAAATCCGAGCTTGATACCGCCCTCAGCCAGCGCGCCGCCCTGCGCGAGAGCCTCGTAACGCTTGCCGCTCAAGAGGTCTCCGCAGCGAAAGAGATCGAAATCCTCTGGTCGCAGCTGGCTACAGGCCAAACCTCGGTGCGCCAACTGATTGATGCCGAAGTGAACAGCTACCGCACCACAGACCGGAAAATACTGGCCCAGGCAGAGCTCGCAAAGCTGGAACTTGAAATGCTTGCAAGCTCCGGATTGCTGGCGCGCAAGCTCGGGCTCAGCGCCCAGAACGCACCTATGAAGGCGACAAAATAATGAACATGCCGGCCCCAAAAACCGATGGCGCGGCAAGCGAGCTGCCTGCTGTCACAACAGATCAAACAGCCGACGCCGGAGCGAAAACCACGCCAGATGACACCGCACTGGTGCAAACGCTTCAGCGTTTTCTGCGCGATCAGGGCGAAGCTTACAGCGAGGCCGCCATCAGAGATCTGCCAGCCGAGCCGGGCGAAAGCTTCACACCGGCCGAGATGGTCAGCGTGCTGCGCGAAATCGGCCAGGTTGCCAGCTTTGGCGAGATCCCGGCCAAAACCCTCTCTCAAAACCACTGCCCGCTCCTTGGCTTCTGGAAGGATGGCAGCCCCTTCATCCTGACGGACGTAAAGCCCGATGGCAGCTTCCGCGTGGCCGATGTCGCAAACGGCTTCAAGGTCAAGAAAATGGCCGCCGAGGCGTTTACCGCCAAATACTCGGGCCACCTGATCCTGACCCAACGCGCCAAAAACGCAGAGCCCCAGTCCAGCAAACGCTGGTTCCTATCGGCTTTTGCCCAGGGGAAATGGCTCTATGCCCAGGTTATTCTCGCGGCGACCATGTCCAACTTCCTTGGGGTGTCCACCTCGTTGTTCGTGATGGTTGTCTACGACCGGGTTGTCCCCAATGAAGCGATCGAATCCCTGATTGCACTCTCCATCGGGGTGATGATCGCGCTCGGATTTGACTTTATTACCAAATCTTTACGCGCAAACTTTATTGACCGCGCCAGCAAAAGAGCCGACGGGCGCATGTCGCGTATGGTGTTTGATAAAATCCTCACTCTGCGGCTTGATACCGGCAATCAGAACTCGGGAGCCGTGGCCAGCGTGGTGCGTGAGTTTGATACCCTGAGGGAGTTCTTCACATCGGCCACATTGGTCGCCATCGTGGATTTGCCATTTATCTTTTTCTTCATCTACATCGTCTACCTGATCGGTGGAAATATCGCGATCGTGCCGCTGCTTGCTGTGCCCTGCGTGCTGCTGATCGGGCTGGCCATTCAGCCAATCCTTGCGCGGCTTGCCTCCGGGGCCATGACCACGGGCATGTCAAAACAGGCGGTCCTCGTGGAAACCCTGAACGGGCTGGAAACCATCCAAGCCACAGGCGCCGGCCGGCTGATGAAAAACCGCTTTGAAGTGGCCACGCTGGACCAATCAGAGCTCGGTCTGAAAAGTCGGATTTTCTCTCAATTTGCGATCAACTCTGCCGCCTCCATCCAGCAAATCGCACAGGTCGCAACCATCTTTTACGGCGTCTTTCTCATCCAGGCGCAACAGCTGACCATGGGCGGGCTGATTGCGGCCGTGATCCTTGGCGGACGGGCGCTTGGCCCGCTCGGTCAGGTGGCTTCGGCCCTGTCTCGGGCCAACTCGGCCCGACAGGCCTTCCGCTCGATAGATGCCCTGATGAAACGCACGGATGGGGTCGACAAATCAGACCAGCGCCTGAGCCGCCCTGTCTTGCGTGGTGAGATCGAGTTTAAGAACGTGTCCTACACCTTCCCCGGGGCCAAAACCCCGCTGATCAAGGATCTGTCCATCAAGATCCCCGCGGGGGAAAAGCTGGCCGTTCTGGGCCGCATGGGCTCGGGCAAATCAACCTTTGCAAAGCTGTGCGCCGGGCTGATCCAGCCCACGGAAGGCTCTATCCTGATGGATGGAATCGACCTGCGCCAGATTGATAAATCCGATCTTCAACGCAACCTAGGCGTGATGCTGCAAGAGGCTTGGCTCTTCTCCGGAACCGTGCGCGAAAATATCCAGCTTGGATATTATGAATATGACGATGCCCACCTGCTCAAGGTGTGCCAGCTGTCCGGCACGGATGACTTCATCAAGGGCAACCCTGCGGGATATGACCTCAAGATCAAGGAACGCGGCGTTGGCCTGTCCGGCGGACAGCGCCAGTCAATCAACCTCAGCCGCGCGCTGCTCCATGAGCCGAATGTTCTGGTGCTCGACGAGCCCACCAGCTCCATGGATTCCTCAACAGAAGCTGCCGTTCTGGAGCGCCTGTCTGGCTATCTGCAAAACCGCACAATGATTGCTGTCACACACCGCAACACCCTGCTCAAGCTGGTGACGCGCGTGCTGGTCATGGATCAGGGCAAGATCATCGTCGACGCGCCCCCCGAGCAGCTGAAATAATTAGAGTTAAGAGAGTATCATGCCGATATCAGAATTCGAAAAGCTATCCCGGGAGATGGAAGAGCGAGAGGGCTTTGGAAACTCGCTGATTATCGTGCTTGTCGCGGCTTTCATTGTGGTGATCGTGGGTTGGGCCTCTATTGCCGAGCTGGACAATGTGACCCGGGGTGACGGCAAAGTTGTCTCCACCACCCAGAACCAAATGGTCCAATCTTCGGAATCGGGGGTTATTCTCTCGCGCTCAGTCAGCGAAAATTCTTTGGTAAAACAAGGAGATGTGCTCTATGAGATCAACCCGATTGAACTGCAAGCTGAGCTCGACAAACTGCAACAGCGCGCGGCCACTCTTTCGGTGCGCGAGCTGCGCCTCAAGGCGGAAAGCACAGGCCAGAGCTTTGCACCCGACAGCGCCATGATTGCCACCTCAAAGGATACCGCCGCAACAGAACTCGCCCTGCACACGGCCAAACGCAAAGAGCTCGCCGGCTCGCTGTCTATTCTGGAACAGCAAAAAGCACAGCGCCAGCAAGCCCTGATCGCCGCAGAGCAGGCTCTGGAAACCTCCCGCAACATGCTGGAGCTTGTCAGCTCTGAAATCGCCATCATCAATCCTTTGGTCATCCAGAATATCATGCCTGAAACCCGCCTTCTGGAACTGCGCCGCGAAGAGCAGCGCATGACGGGCGAGATCCAGAATGCCATCACCCGTGTGGCCAGCGCCGGATCGGCTATTTCGGAAATAGAAAACCAGATCGCCAACAGCCTCGACAGCTACAAGCGCAGCGCGCTTGAAGAGCTGAACGCAGTTGTGGCCGAGCTGAGCGAAGTAAACACCCTTGTGCCCGCTCTCAGGGAGCGCGTGAAACGCACGATCATCCGCGCACCCGTTGATGGGATCGTCAACCGGATCAATTTCCAAACCGTCGGCGCCTATGTCAAAGCCGGCGACGTTATTCTGGAGATCGTTCCAACCGGTGAGGCGCTCAAGCTCGAAGCCAAGATTGACCCGAAGGACATCTCAAGCATTCGTCTGGATGATCTGGCCCGCATTCGGCTCAGCGCCTATGACTCCTCCCGCTACGGCGCGGTGAACGGGCATGTCATGAGCATCAGCCCGGATGCGATCTCTGAGAACGGTGATAGCGCCGGCACGTTCTACCTGATCGACGTCTCTCTTGACAGCACCATCACACTGGCCACCGGCGAGGAGGTCACGCTCCTGCCCGGCATGACAGCCTCCGTTGATGTGGTCTCCGGGAAGCGCACCGTGCTCGACTATATCTGGCAGCCTGTCGCCAAGGTAAAAGAACTCGCTCTGAGAGATTAACCCGAACCCGAAGAAGACCATTTAGCAGAAAGTCTCACCATAATGACAATCACAAATGAATTGCTCGTTCTGCGTGGCGTAGACACGAAATCAATGCTGTTTCCATTTATGAAAAGCCTCAGCAAATGGGAGCTGCTGCTCACCATTGCAGAGCTCGATGGCAACCCCGATTTCGGCATCTGGAATTACATCGATATGTTGCACACGCGCACAGAAAACCCGATGACCATGTATGCGTTTGTAAAACTCAAAATCGAAGAAGGCTGCCTGGAAATCACCAGGAGTGAAAAGAAGAGTCGAAAGTCTCTCAAGTTAAGCCCACAACTTGCCGCCGAGCTGGCACAATTCATCGAAAGCCGTCGGCACACCTCTCTGCCAGAGGTCACAAATATCGCAATATGACACCAAGGCCCGGCCTAAAAACCTAAAGCTCAGCAGCTTTGTTCAACACCCGTAGTTGCCTGCAAATATGTGCCACTTTATTCTGCTTAATAAGTCTCCAAAATGGAGTTGTCTGTTGAAGATAAGCCACTCGATGTATATAAAAATAAGGAATAAGGCCTTGCAACATATAACTGTTTTGGGAATCAAACAGACCGGCTGATTTACTCATTCGCCGAGTTCAATAAACGTAAAGGAGCCAATGATGGCAACTCAATCCGATCAGGTTATCACAGTGGATGGCAAGGATTATAAACTGGCCGAAATGTCTGATGCCGCAAAGGCGCAGATTGCGAATGTTCAGTTTGTCGACGAGCAAATTCAGCAGCGTCAGAACGAATGGGCTGTCGCAGACACCGCCCGCCTCGGATACACAGCCGCCCTGAAGGGCGAGCTGCTGAAAGCTGGCCGCAAGTAAGCCGATCCAGATGGCACAGCGCATTAACCTGGATGGCACCGAATATGACCTGGACGCCCTGAGCGCAAACGCCAAAAAGGTGGTTGCGTCCCTTCAGGAAGTAAATGCGCGCCTTCAGGAAATGCAAAATCTGAACGCCATTTTTACCCGCGCCAAGCGAAGTTACATAGACGAGCTTAAACGTGAAATAATCAAGGGCAAATCCGGCGTTGATATTGCCTCCCTCTTTGACTAACGAACTGAAAAGGAAGAAAAAATGCCCAAAATTACCGTCGATGGCATGGACTACAACACCGAAGAGCTGACAGACAACGGCAAGGCCCAATTGGCCAGCCTACAATTTCTGGAAGTTCAGATGCGCAAGCTGCAAAACGAGATTTCGGTTTTTCAAACAGCTCGAAACTCTTATATCGCGGCGCTTAAAGCAGAGCTTGAAAAGGCCGAATAACAACTGCTTTTTAGAATTATGTCCATAGAATAAAGAGCGCCGATTATCTCCATATGCAGGACATATTTCTTACACTTGGGGCCACGCATATTTCGGTATGCTCGGCCCGCAATCGGGGCGTGAAACAACTTGAAATGAGTGGAATGTGACAAGGTCGGTAAAACTCCTGCGGCGCGTTGCCTTTTTGCTTATTCTCCCATGCCTAATTTGGTCTGGGTATTGGGCGGCCACTGCCTATGCGCTCAAAAAAGGCGTCGCTATCGCCGGAGAAACGCAAATCCCAGGGCTGGACGCGCAGTTCAAACTCGCCGCGCTCACGGGATACCCAACCCGTTTTGACATTGGCCTCACCGATATTCTGCTGAGTGCGGATAACTCTCTCACTTGGGTCACTGAGGGTGTCACAGCCGATGCGAAAAGCTACGCCCCCAACGCCATTACGCTTGATCTGTCCCAAGCTCACCGGCTGTCAGGGGCGCTCGGAACCATCGACATCGACGCCGCGCAAGCCGCCATAACGCTGTTGGTTCAACCCAATTTACGCCTGCCGCTGGGCCATCTGACAATTGAGGCAAGCGCGCTCAATCTCACGGCCCCCAACAGCTGGCGCGCGCACATCACAGCGCTTCTGGCCAGCTTCGCGCCCCACCCGCAGACCCCGCAAACCTATCAGATCTCTGCCAACGTCCAGGCGCTTGACCTTTCAGATGTGCTTAAGCACCTGCCAGAAAATTATCATGTAATTCAGAGAGTTAAAGTTGACGGTGCCGTGCTGCTCTCCGGCTCGCTCGACCGTCTTGTGCTTGAGAATGGCTTGCCCGAAGCTCGGCAGATTGCAGTGCAAAATGCCCAGTTTGATTTTGGCTCAGCGCAAATATCAATCGCCGGTCAGCTCGCTTATGATACCGCCAAAACCGCGACAGGCACCCTGAACATCTCTGTAGAAGGGTGGCAAGACTTGTTTCAATTGGCCAAGGACCTAGGCTATGTCGCCCCCAATCTTGAGGGTTTTTTCACCACGGTTCTCACTGATCTGGACGCCCAAGACGGCATGGAAAACAGTTTGACCATCCCGCTCACCATCCAGAACGATAAAATATCCTACGGCGCACTCAACTTTGGTGTATTAAGATAACAGAAGCGCATTTTTCTAAAATAAGTTGCTGGATCTGGCTTAATGTTATCAAACAAAAGCGTTTCATCGCCTCAAGATAAAAAAAGGTCGTGGCAGTATAAGCCACATCCCTCATATTTCTTATTCGCAGCGCCGCTCTTAAGTGGCTGTGGCAGCGACAGCCCAGTCGGGATCAGCCCCCCCCCGGCAGATAACACAACCACTGGTCTGCCCAGCAGTTACACGCCGCCCGCCTCTGCCTACAGAGCGCCCACAACCGCCGATCCAAACGCCTTTGCGCTACAAACAGACAAAATCGACCCTTACTGGGTAAAGGCTTTGGCAAGCAGCAGATTTGACGAGCTGGGCACGTTTTACCAGTCTCATGACAACGTTATCCAATTCGCGTTTCCCGAGGTTATGCCGAGCTACTTCACCGGTATGGACAGTATTGGCTGGCAGGCCGCCTCTCCCGCTGTTCAAGCGGCCTTTCTTGAAATTTTCAATAACCTTGAGGGTGTTTTCAACGTAACTTTTACAGAAACATCGAGCTTGGAAACATTTAATACCATTGTTGTTTCACAAAACGATCAATTCGAGACGGCCGGATACGCCTATTTTCCCGAGACTGCCGACTATATCGGATCTGATATCTTCCTTTCCACTGTCTATAATGCTCCGGCGGTTACGGGCACCACGTCCAACTTTGATTACGAACTGCTGCTCCACGAGCTGGCACACGCGCTTGGCCTAAAACATCCGTTTGAAGCCGATGGCACAGCCACAGAGCTGCTTTCAGCCGCGGAAGACAATTCAAACTGGACGGTGACAACTTACACCCAAGTCGAGGCGGCCTATGACGGAGCTTACCGCGACCTTGATTTGATGGCTTTTGCGCGGCTTTTTGGCGTGAAGCCCACCCATAAACCCGGCGATGACACCTATTCCTTTTCAAGCGCCTCTGGTGTCTTTATTCTCGATGGTGCTGGCACAGATACGATATCTGCCGAGAGTCAAAGCAGCGCCGCGCTGATCGATCTACGGGTAGAAATGCAGAGCCATCTCGGGGGAGCGTCAAACCTGATCACCGCACCCAACCAACTGACCATCTCAGCCGGATCAGACATTGAGAACGCCATAGGCGGCGCGGGCAACGATTATCTGATCGGTAATGCTGGCGACAACACCCTCATAGGCGGCGCTGGCCATGACCGCATTTTTGCGAGCGACGGCAGCGATACGGTGCAAGGCGGCCCCGGCAATGACGAAATTGACCTGTCAGAGCTGAGCGCCCACCGTGATGTGCTTCGCTTTGAGAGCACAGCCTCAAACAACGGAACAGACACGGTTTTCTCTTTTCAACAGGGCGCTTCAGGCGATGTTGTCGATCTCTCGCTCACCTCTGATCAGCCGCTCCAATCCGTTGTCGCCGCCGCGCTGGTGCCTGTGGTCACAGTGAGCAATGTGATCCTGCGGCTGGTCGATGACGCATTGGACACAGCCAGCGGCCTGCTCTCCGCGCTCTCCGCAGGTGGTGCGCTGTCTGATCTGCAAATTGCCTCAAACTCAACTGTTTATGTGCTCTCGGCTTCAACGCAGGCAACCGGCGAAGACCAACAGTTGTTCCATGTCGCCAATAGCGGCTCAAGCCTCGCAATCGCCCATCTTGCAACCTTTTCGGGCAACGCACTCGACATCGACTCTTGGCACAATAACAACTTTATATAACATCCGCCGCATCAGGCCGTTTTCTGGCGCTTGAATAAGCAATTGTAAAAAATCAGGCCAAACCGCACCTTTATTGTTGTTTTTAGACCGCTATCAAAATACATCTAAAGCTGTAATTAGTTATCGAAAGTTATGTGCCATGAATCTCGAAAACCTGTCCCTCCCCGAATTGAAGCAATTGCAACAGGATGTCGCCTTGGCGATTGCCGAGTTCGAGAAACGTCAGAAAGCCGCGGCGCTGGCCGAGCTTGAGGCCCTGGCAGATGCCAAAGGGTTCTCGCTCAAAGAGCTGCTACAAAGCACCGGGCCCTCTCGCAAGCGCGGCCCTGTGCCGCCAAAATACCGCGATCCTGAAAACCCGGCGCAGCTGTGGTCGGGCCGCGGGCGCAAGCCCAAATGGTTTGAGGCCGCCCTGAAAGCCGGCAAAACACCCGAAGATCTGAGAATCTAGCCCCACCCGACAGCCCCAGCCCCGATCCTGCGGGGGTGGGGCGTTCAGAGGGTCTCAAGCCTGAGCTTGGGCGAAAGCGCCGCCGGATCCAGCTTGAGGTGCAGCAGGGCAGGCAAGCCCGAACGGCGCGCCTCGGCAAAGGCCTGCTCAAAGCCCGCATTGTCTGTCACCGTCGCGCCAAATCCGCCATAAGCCCTGGCAATCATTGCAAAATCTGGGTTCACCAAGGTCGTCCCCGACGGGCGCTTGGGGTAGTGCTTTTGCTGGTGCATCCGGATTGTGCCATACATGCCATTGTCACAGACCAACACAATCACAGACGCCCCATATTGCGCCGCAGTGCCAAATTCCTGCATCACCATCTGGTAACAGCCATCGCCCGCCAGGCAAACGACCTCCTGTTCAGGGCGCGCAAGCTTGGCCGCCACAGCCGCCGGCAGCCCGTAACCCATAGAGCCGCTGGTGGGCGCAAGCTGGGTACGCCAGTTGCGATACCGGTAATATCGGTGCAACCAGGAGGCATAGTTCCCAGCCCCGTTGGTCACAATCGCATCATCGGGCAAAACAGCGTTCAAATGCCCGATCACCTGCTCCATCTTGAGCGGGCCAGGCGTTTCTTCCGGCTCCTGCCAGGCCTCATAAGCCGCACGGGCCGCTGCCACATCCGAAGCGCGCGCGCCCCGCGCGGCATGGGCGATGGCCAAAAGCTGCTGCACAAAGGCCGCAGGCCGCGCCACAACGCCCAGTTCAGGCCGGTATACACGGCCAATCTCTCGTGCATCAGGGTAAACATGAATAAGCTTCTGAGAGGGCGCTGGAATATCCAGCAAGCTGTAACCGCTTGTCGTCATCTCCCCCATGCGCGCCCCCAAAACAAGCAGCACATCCGCTTCTGTCACCCGTTTCGCCAGCGCCGGATTGATCCCGATCCCCACATCTCCAACATAGTTGGGGTGGCGGTTGTCCAGATAATCCTGACACCTGAATGATGCCCCTACAGGAAGCGCCGCTGCCGCCGCAAAATCGCCCAGAGCCTTGGCCGCCGCCGCACTCCAGCCGCCGCCACCCACAACAACCATTGGCCGCTTTGCCCCGGCCAGCAGCGCCACAGTGGCGGCCAGATCGTCGTCGCTGGCCTTGCCGGAAACCCGCGTCGCCGCCGCCGCCGCCACCGCGTCACCCACCGACGAAAGCATATCCTCGGGCAGGGACAAAACCACAGGCCCGGGCCGGCCGTTCTGGGCCAGGTGGAACGCATGGCTGACATATTCGGGAATGCGGTCGAGCCGGTCAATTTCACCCACCCACTTGGCCAGAGGGCCAAACATCGCGCGGTAATCCACCTCCTGAAAGGCCTCCCGGTCACGCTGGTCGCTGGCCACCTGCCCGATAAACAAAATCATCGGCGTGCTGTCCTGCATCGCCACATGCACGCCCGCAGACGCATTGGTGGCGCCCGGCCCGCGGGTGACAAAGGCAACCCCCGGGTGGCCCGTAAGCTTGCCATGCGCCTCGGCCATCATGGCTGCGCCACCCTCTTGCCGGGCCACAACCGTGTCGATCCCCGATTCATACAGCCCGTCAAGCGCCGCCAGATAGCTTTCGCCAGGAATGCAGAAAACACGGGTCACCCCCTGCGCCGTGAGCGCGTCCACGAGGATCTGGCCGCCATGGCGGGGCGCGGTTGTCTCTGCACTCGTCTCTGCACTCATCAGCTGGGCCTCCTGCGCGGTTTTGCGCCACCGTAGCCAGAGATGGGCAGCAAGGAAAGCACCCTCTGCTTGCTTGAACTTGCCGGGCAAGCCAGTATGACAGGGCAACTCCCGCGACTGGCGCAAAAGGCAAGCTTATGACAAACCACCTCTACCAAAACGATCTTCCCGATGGGCTCGATCTCGGCCCCATTGTCGCGATTGATTGCGAAACCATGGGCCTGCACCCCAACCGCGACAGGCTCTGCGTTGTCCAGCTCTCCTCGGGCGATGGCCATGCCCATCTCGTTCAGATCGCCAAAGGCCAAACAGAGGCCCCCAACCTGTGCGCCCTGTTGACCAACCCCGATGTGCTCAAACTCTTTCACTTCGGCCGGTTTGACATCGCGGTGATGCACCACACCTTCGGCGCGCTCACAGCGCCGGTCTATTGCACCAAAATTGCCAGCCGCCTCGTGCGCACCTACACCGACAGACACGGGCTCAAAAACCTGCTGCAAGAACTGTTGAGCGAAGATATTTCCAAACAGCAGCAAAGCTCTGACTGGGGGGCCGAGACGCTCTCCAAAGCCCAGATCGACTATGCCGCCTCCGATGTGCTACATTTGCACAAACTGCGCGAGAAGCTGGAAATCATGCTGGAGCGCGAGGGCCGCAGCGCATTGGCGCAGGCGTGTTTTGGCTTCCTGCCCACCCGTGCGCTGCTTGATCTGGAAGGCTGGCCGGAAACCGATATCTTCGCTCACGCCTGAGCGCGCAACAACAGTCATCCAGCGGCAAAGGGCCAACAGCAGATGCAAAGCCGGATCGACAGGCACACAAGGCTGGTGGCATGGGCCAAAATCACCCTGCCAATTATAGCGCTCGGCCTGCTCTCGACGCTGTTCTTGCTATCACGCAGCGTCGATCCTGGCGCAACCATTCCCTTCTCCGAAGATGATCTGGCCGAGCGCACAGAAAATCAGCAGATCTCCAATCCACAGGTGTTTGGCGTCACCCATCGGGGTGACCTGATCTCCTTGCGGGCCGCCCACGCCCGGCAAGACACAAACGACAGTGGCCAAATGGAGGCCCGCGACGCCTCTGCGCAGATAAAGCTCAGCTCGGGCCAGCTGATCACTTTGTCCGCGTCAATCGCCACCCATGACACCGAGGCCGAGACAATCACCCTTGCCCAGGGCGTAACCGCCGTCACAACCACGGGTTACAATTTTGCCACCCCGGAGCTTGTTCTGCACCTGTCCACCCTCATGGCCGCGAGCCCCGGCCCGCTCACCGGCGAAGGGCCGGGGTTTACCTTTCAGGCCAATCAAATGACGCTAAAGGTTCCCAAAGGGGAAAAAGATGCGCATATTCTACTGATGGGTGGCGTGAAGCTGGTATACACGCCCCCGAAAGACGAGGAATAACCCATTGCGCTCTGCATTTTTGATAGTCACATCGCTCTGCATGGCGCTCGCAAGCCCTGCTTTGGCCCAAGGCACAAGCATCGCTTTCGGCGCCCTCAAGCAAGATGCCGCCGCGCCCGTGGAAGTCTCCTCGGACACGATGGACATCAACCAGGCCACAGGCACCGCCACGCTCACCGGCAATGTGCTCATTGGCCAAGGCAGCCTGCGTCTGGCCGCCAAAACTGTGCGCATTGTCTATGATAGCACGCGCTCGCAGATCGCCCGGCTTGTCGCCTCCGGCGGGGTCACACTGGTCAGCGGCGAGGACGCCGCCGAAGCCGCCAATGCAGAATACGACATGACAACAGGGCGCATTCTGCTGTCGGGTGATGTGCTGCTGGTGCAAGCGCAAACCTCGATCACAGCAGACCGGATGGACGTGGACACCCGCGCAGGCACAGCCCGCCTCGAAGGCAATGTGAGAACGGTGCTTGATGTCAAAAACTAGCGCCCCCACCCTCTCTGTCACCACCGGCCAAAGCGGGCTGAAGGTGCGCAACCTGCGCAAAAGCTACAAGCGCCGCCCGGTGATACGGGATGTCTCGCTGGAGCTGCAACGCGGCGAAGTGGTGGCGTTGCTGGGGCCAAACGGCTCGGGCAAGACAACCACCTTCTATGCCATCGCCGGGTTGGTTCAGGCCGAGGGCGGGCATGTCATCTTGGATGATGTCGACGTGACAGAGCTGCCCATGTATCGCCGGGCGCGCCTCGGAGTGGGTTATCTGCCGCAGGAAATGTCGATTTTCCGGGGGCTGTCCGTCGAAGACAATATCGCCGCCGTGCTCGAAATCGTGGAGCCCAGCCGCCGCGAACGCGCCAAGAAGCTCGAAGCGCTCTTGTCGGAGTTTTCCATAGAACACCTGCGCCGCGCACCGGCTATGGCCCTCTCAGGGGGCGAGCGTCGCCGTGTCGAAATTGCCCGCTGCCTTGCCGCCAACCCGGCCTATCTGCTGCTGGACGAGCCCTTTGCCGGCGTTGATCCCATTTCCGTCGGCGATATTCGCGGCCTTGTCTCCGACCTCAAGACGCGTGGCATCGGCGTGCTCATCACCGATCACAATGTGCGCGAAACGCTGGAAATCGTTGATCGCGCCTATATCCTGCATGACGGCACGGTCCTCATGTCGGGCAGCCCCGAGGAGGTTGTCCAAAACGAGAATGTCCGCAGGGTCTACCTCGGCGATAGCTTCCGCATTTCCTGAATTTTTACCAGCCCATATCGGTTTCGGTTGACAAGCCATAGCTTCGTGGCCTCAAATTGGCTCATGGCAAATCGTCTTTGTGCTTGTTTGAAAACGCGCCCTGCATTTCTTGCAGCGCCCCAGCACAAACTGCCGAAATGCCGCAAATCCGGATGACACCACAGAGAGTCAGGCCGCCCTTTGAGGCAGCTCAATCTTTGGCTCGTCCCAAATAGAAAAGGAATAGAGATGCGCTACCAAATCAGTGGAAAGCAGATCGACATTGGCGAAGCCCTTCAGATCCATGTCACAGAAGAGCTCGGCGCCGCCGTTGCAAAATATGCGGAACGCCCGACAGAGGCTGTCGTGATCTTTTCCAAAAGCGGGCATGAGTTCAATTGCGAAGCCACCGTGCATCTTTCCACCGGCCTCACAGCCTCGGCCAAGGCCAGCGCAACAGAAATCTACGCCGCCTTTGACGGCTGCTGCGAGAAAATGGAGAAGCAACTCAGACGGTATAAGCGCCGCCTGAAAGACCACCATAAAGAGCGCGCCGAACCGGTTGAACTTTTCGGAGCCGCCTCTTATATCCTCGCATCTGATGATGGAAATCAGGAATCGGAGCCAGATTCGCTGCAACCAATGATCATCGCAGAGATGGAGACCAAAATTCAGTCGCTCTCTGTTGGTGAAGCTGTTATGCAGATGGAACTTTCTGGTGCTCCCGTTTTGGTTTTCCGCAATGAGAGTAAGGATGGTCTCAACGTCGTGTATCGCCGGGATGATGGCAATATCGGCTGGATAGACCCTGGTAAATAACAGGCGCATCTTTCTGCGCGTCTGTGGAGCAATAGACGCAAGATGGAAATGTCCTCCCTATTGAAGCCCGAGGCGGTCCGGGTTCTCTCCTCCGCCTCGAGCAAAAAACGCCTTTTGCAAGAGCTCGGAGAAACCGCCGCAGCCGTCTATGGTGTCGATGCCGGTGCAGCCGTGCGCGCCCTGCAAGAGCGTGAGAGCCTTGGCCCCACAGGGGTTGGCAACGGTGTTGCCCTGCCCCATGCCCGGATCGAGGGGCTTGAGAAGGTTGTGGGCGTCTTCATGCTGCTGGAACGCCCCATCGAGTTTCAGGCGGTTGACAAACTCCCCGTTGACCTCGCCTTCGCCCTCTTTGCACCCAGTGATGCCGGCGTTGAGCATCTCAAGGCGCTGGCCAAAGTCAGCCGCGCGCTGCGCGATGCAGGCCGTTGTGCCAAGCTGCGGTCCAACAAAAACGCCAGCACCCTTTACACGATCATCACAGAAGACCTGAGCAAGCAGGTGGCTTGACGGGGTCTATTTCCAGCTGCCAAATCCAAACACCAGATAGTCGCGCTGATAGGCCTCTGCCACCCGCGCCTCAACCTCGGCATCATAAATATCCGCAAGCGTGAAGGGGGTTTCTGGCTCAGGCTGGGGCAGCGCGCCCTCGCTTTGCACGCCCACTTGCAGCCCCAGCGCAGGCAAATAAGCCTCAAGCTCTTCCTCACGCAAAATAAAATCCG
Source organism: uncultured Lentibacter sp. (assembly GCF_937123735.1). GTDB lineage: Bacteria > Pseudomonadota > Alphaproteobacteria > Rhodobacterales > Rhodobacteraceae > Lentibacter. The sequence continues at coordinate 62,163 of NZ_CAKZKL010000034.1, read as the reverse complement.
GCAAAGCAAATTGCGCCATACCCTGCAAAATGGCGGCCTGTGTGCTCCAGGCCGCATCATGGCGCACGGCCGTCTGGTCTGACAAATTGGCTTTCACAAAGTCGAGATAAGCCAGAAAGGCCCGGCGATGGGCGGCCACTGTCCAGCTGTCGTCCGGCCCCTCCTGTGGTATCGGAAGCCGATGCACCCGCCGCAAAGTCCGTCTGATTTCGCTAAAACACTTCGGCCCCTTGTTCAGAATATGCTCACAAAAGGCCCGATGCGCCCGCAACGCCGGATGGCGCACCACCGTGAAGCTGCGGTGCCCTGCGCTGTTGCGCATCCACTGGCGCAGGGTCTTTTGCTTGAAATCCCGCTGCAATTCGTCCGTGCTCACCCCATCAAGCTCTGCCATCCAGCTCAGAATCTCCTCCTCCGGTGCAGCGCGCAAAGGCAAGAAAAGAAGCGGCGCGCGCGCGCAGGCCACATAGCTCGGAATGGCCGCCCCCCGGCGCGCCTCAAAATTGGGCGTGCGCCCCAGTCCGAAATGGTCGGTCTTGGCCAGTGCCGCCTCCATTTCCTCAAAATTCGCCACCTTGGCCGAAAGCGGTTCCGGATTCTGGCGTTTGAGGTTGCGGTCCAGACGCTCCAGCCTGTCGGGTTGTTCCAAAAACGCCGCCAGCCCGTTCATCACCTCAACATCTTGCAAGTCTTCGTAAGCCACATAAAAAGCGGTCTGTCCCGTGGTCTGCAACCGCTTCATCAACTTGAGCTGAAACGCCTGCAAAGCCTCCAGATGGCGGGTAAACTCGCGGGCATCAAACCGCGCCTGCGCGTCTTTGCGTTTGGCCACATTGGTCAGTTTCCATTGCCCTGTTTCCTGGGCGATTTTCCAGCTCACATAGCTTTCAACGGGGTTGCGGGTCAGCACAATCTTGGCGCAGCGCGGGTCTGTCAGGATGGTTTCAAGCACCCGTGGTTCGTGATCATGAAAAAACCGAAAGCCCGCCAGCCCGCGCGCATGTTTCACAGCATCAATCAGCACCTGCGGATCCCGGTTGCGCGCCTCTTCGCCCACGCCAAGACACTCCTCGCGATTGGGATAGCCTATAAAATGCGGGTTGAACGCTTCTCCAAGGCAGCTCAACGCAGGAAACGCGTTGAGATTGGCCTCCAGAAAGTTCGAGCCCGTGCGCATTTCTGCGAAAACAACAAAATAGTCAAAGCGTTTGCTCATGGCTCTACTTCACCAAATAGGGTTTCGGGGTTGGCCTGTGCAGGCCGGTTGGTGCGCCCGTAACCGGGAAATCCCCCATCAAATAGGGGTGCATCCCCTGGTTTTTCAGGTTTTGCAAAAACTGCCCGAACCCTGTCAGGTCGGTCATCTTGGGGGCCTCGCCCAGCCGGCGCAGTGATTTGAAGCCGATCTCGTCAATGATGGTTTGCAAATGCTCCATGGGGTTTTCAATGAAGTCCGCCATGGTCCAAATCCGGATCCGCGCCTTGGAATAGGGCGAGCGCAGCACATTGAGAAACTCGCTCTCTATCTTTTGCAGCTCGGCAGCCTCCGCGCGCAGAGTCGCAAAATCCCGGTTGGAGCGAAACAAGGGCAGCGCCCAAGCGCCGCTGATCACCGAGATCTGCGCATTCGGGTCCCCCGCCATCAGCCAGGCCGGATCCTGCACATCGGCGGGCCCAAACTGGAAGCACTGGCGCTCGCCACGGGTGTTCCAGATGAGGCTGGTCAGAAAGCCGCGCGGGTCGTAATCGCGTGTTTGCGGGCTATCGCTCAACGCGCCGTTGATCACACTTTGCCCACCCGAGAAATACACCCGCTCCGGCGCAAACAAATGCCCATGCACCCGCGAGCCGGTGGCCTTGGCAAACCAGGGTTCAAACCCCTCAAACAGCTCCGAAAACCCCTGCAACACCGAATATTGCCCCGATGTCACACCATTTTCCCAGCCGGGGTTGGGAAACCGGCTCTGCATATACAGCCCCGCCCGCCCCCGCGTCCGCCGGTCCACCGCCTTGGCGAAAATCCGGTCGATCTTGCCCGGATTGGGCTCTGTGCGGTTGGCGGGGCTGTCCTTGTCAGACAAGAACACCTCATACAGCCGGTTCGCATGAGGCCAGATCTTGCGCGCCACAAAACAATCAGAGCGCCGCAAAAGCTGAAGGTGATCGTCATAAAAAATATGCGGCTTGCCCTGAAAATCAAATTTCGACAGCGTCAAAGACCGGCTCTCGATCTTCTGGCTGCGCTGGCGGGCCAATGTCTGAAAATAACTCTCATCCGGAATCCAGACCCGCTTGAAATACGCATCATAAAGCCCCCTGTCAGGGTCTTCCAGAATTCCGGCAAGCGTTTGTCGTGTCAGACACCACCACTGGCTGCCCATATGCGGCACAATCCCATTGGGCATCCGGCGTTTGAAGCGCAGCAACCGCTGGAGCGCCACATAGCCATCAAAGAGCAGCCGGTGCCGCTTCCAGCTGAAGGGAAACCGCAAGGTAAACCGCTCAGCATCAAGCCCGCCCACAGTCCAGGGCACATCCGCCGTCGTGGCACTTTCGATGAAATCCGTATTGGGCCGCTCGGCCAGATAGTCGATCAGCTCTTCCACCGGGCGCAGGGGCAGGCAGGACCCGCTTGAAAGATACACATGGCGCAGGTTTTGAAAGCTCGCCAGCATCAGCTCGCTCGCCGCCTGCGTGGCGGCCACAATCCCCCAAGTGCCCCATTCACAGCGATGACGGCGGCAGAAACGAATGTCCTCCCGGTCAGCGAGCCGCGCCCGAAAGCTCTTGAAAACAGGCCGCGGCACCGCCTGGTCCACATGGATCACCACAGGGCATCCGGCCGCGCTCCAGTGCCGCGCGATCTGCTCAGCCCGCTCAAAGGCCGTATGCACGAGCATGATGATCCCGACGCTGCTCATGCCCAATTGCCCTTTGACATGAGCCCCAGAATTTCAAGCTGGCGCCAGTTGATGTATTTCTCGCTCCACTTGCACCAGAGGTCGGGGTTGTCCTTCAGGCTCGCCGCATAGGCGCGATACTCCATACTGGCCGCATAATGCTGGCCCCGCTCCAGCTCTTCCGCTGCTTTATGTGTGAAGGTGTCAAGAAACTTGGTGTGCAACAGCACCCCACTGGCTTTCTCTCCCCCCCATTCATCATACACAAGGTTAAGCCCACGCGGCAAAAGCATATGCGTCGAGCTGACATAGGCATAGCGCCGGTCCCATTTCACCAGGGGGATCTTGTTCAGCGCCGGGGCCTTTTGCGGCAGATCTTTGAAAAAGGTCCGCGCGCGTGGCCCGCCCTGTATCCAGAGGTTGCCAAATTTCGCATTCTTCTTGATCACATAATTGCCCGCATCAAACCAAGAGGTGATCTCCAGAGGGTTCTGGCCCTCCTGATAGGGCTGCGCATCAATCCGCCCCTTGGGATACATGTCCAGCAGCATGGCACTGAAGCTCTTGATCGAGCTGGCATCCAGCCAGTCGGTCAGCGCCCGGATGGGCCGTGTGTCGCAAAACGGATAAACAAAAAACTCGTCCGGATCGACAACAAGTGCCCAATGACCATGGGCATATTTCATTTGCAGCCAGTTGAGCCAGTCCACCCCAAAACGCGCCCGTTTGTAGCTCGCCGCCGAGTGCCAGACAGAAACATCCGGCTGCGCCATCAGATATTCCAGCGAGCCGTCACTGCTGTCATTGTCGACCATCAAAAAGTGGTCAACCCCAAGATCCCGGTAATACTTCAAGAAATAGGGCAGCCGCACCCGCTCGTTGCGCAGGGTCGTAAAGCAAAGAATATCATCCGGGCGCAGCGCGTGCGTGCGTGCGCTCATGGCGCGCAGCTCGCGCCGCTTGCGAAACGCCCGAAGGCGCCAGCGGCGGCGTTGCAATCTCAAGCGATATGACCGAACCAAGCCCAACTCTTACCTCACCTCACCAATCAAACAGGTTGCACAAACAGCTTATTTCACGTCTCACTTAAGACGAGGTTGAAATGCGCATCCCATGAGGGCGGGGTAAAGGCCTCTTGTTCGGGCTTCTGTCCGCCGCGCCTGCTCTGAGCCAGTGACATTATTCTTCTGATCCAAAGATAACTGTCCTGCACGCTTGCGTAAACGGGAATATCCCCCAATACCTCGCGATAAACCGGCAGCTCAGCGCAGATCACCGGCACAGACCGGCCGGCCGCCTCCAGCACAGGCAGCCCGTAGCCCTCGGCCAGGCTGGGAAAAACAACACCGGCGGCCTCATCCAGCAAAGCCGCCACCGCGCCATCGCTCAACCCGGCAATTTCGTGCAGATAGCGCCCTTTGAGGCGGGAGTTGTCAAACCGGAAGAAGAATTCGTCATTCTTCCAGCCGCGCTGGCCACAAATGAGCAAATGCGGCATCTCTTGTGGCGGAGCCTGTTTCTCCATCTGCTCCCAAACATCGAGCAAGAACATATGGTTCTTGCGCGGCTCTATGGTTCCGACACACAGAAAATAGGGCTCCGAGACCGGCAATCCCACAGGCAAGGTGCTGTGGTCGGGCGTGGCCAGCTCAACCCCAAGATGGGCCACAATGCCACGGGGCACTCGTCCAAAGCCAGCCATATGCGCCTCTGCGGCCGCCTGGCTGGCGCTGGAGTTGTAGATCACAAGGTCCGCCTCTTGCGCTGTGCGCCGCAAAAACGCTTCAAAGCGCGCCACCGTGCCGCTGCGCTGAAACTCGGGCAGCTCCAAAGGGATCACATCATGAACAAACACCGCGATAGACGCCCCCTTTAGGGCGGTCACCCCCGACACAACAGCCTCCGAAAGGTTGCTGTGGCCAGTGTTGAGATAGGCGGTATTGGCGGGCAGGTGACGTTTGAGCATTGCGCCGAGCCGCCGCCGCGTGCAGCGGGCCACGGCGAGCTTGCGCGCATCTGTCAATGCGCGCTGCAATGCCACCGGCAGCTTGGAAAACAGCTTGCTCAAACGGCTCGCCGGCCCCCAAGGTAAGGTGCCATCTATCTTGTCGCAGAGTGTTTTCATCCCCTGCGCATCAAGCAACAAGAAGCCCAATGGGGTGCGGATCAGCCCATAGGCCGGCACCTCACTGGCCAAAAGCGCCCGCAAATAGGCCCGTTCCACACGGTCCACACCTGTCAAAACCCGGCCCGCCCGGCTCAACAGCCGCGACAGGTCCAACAGGCGCGCCTGGGGCGGATCAGCCCGCATGGTGCGCCCCCTTCTGCGAAGGGGTCGGCCTTTGAAGGCGCATAGGCCTTGTCACAAAAATATCTTCCAAACCTTGCCCCGTTTGCCCTATTCAGCGGCCTTTCGTGCCCCGTTCACAATATGCTGGAGATAGCCCATCAGATCATCGCGCAGTTCGGGGCGGTCAAGCCCGAATGAAACAGTGGCCTGCAAAAATCCGGCCTTTGAGCCGCAGTCAAACCGCTGGCCATGAAAGCGATAGCCAAAGACAGGGCGTCCTTCGGTAATTTCATCGGCAATCGCATCTGTCAGCTGTATCTCGCCGCCCGCGCCGGCTTTCTTCTTGTTGAGGTTGCGCAGCACCTCCGGCGTGAGAATATACCGCCCGATCACCGCCAGATTGGACGGGGCCATATCGGCAGCGGGCTTTTCCACCATGCCCTTCACCCGCACCTGCGGCCCCAGATCTTCCTGCACATCCAAAATACCGTAAGAGCTGGTCTGCGATTGCGGCACTTCCATCGCCGCCACCATGCAGCCGGGGTTCTCCTCGTAGGCCTCAACCATCTGTTGCAAGCAGGGCTTGTCCGCAGCAATAACATCATCCGGCAACATCACGGCAAAAGGCTCGTTGCTGATCAGCCGCCGCGCACACCAGACAGCATGGCCCAGGCCCAGCGCCTTGTGCTGGCGGATATATGCAATCGCACCGCTCTCCATATTGGTGGATTGCAAGATATCCAACAAGCCGTCCTTGCCCTTTTTGCGCAGGGTTTGTTCCAGCTGCGGGGCCTCGTCAAAATAGTCTTCCAACGCGCCTTTGCCGCGCGAGGTCACAAAGATAAATTCCTTGATGCCCGCCGCCCGCGCCTCATCAATTGCATATTGAATGAGCGGGCGATCCACCAAAGTCATGATTTCTTTTGGAACCGATTTTGTCGCTGGTAAAAAACGTGTCCCAAGCCCTGCGACAGGGAAAATAGCCTTGGTGATCTTCTTCTTCATGCTCAACCTCTTAACATACAAGGCACGTCATTCGCTGCGCGCCACATTGCGGTGACAATGACATGAAACTTTCCGACGGAGTATAACATAGGTCCTAAAAAAGAACCAAAACGTCCAAAAATTCTCTACTGTGGCGCATTTGTTAACATTTCAGACCTCTCCACGCGCGTGTTTCACCCGGTCTTGTTCTGCCTTCAAACGCCTGTCAAAGCTGGTCAGTTGCACCAATGGCGCGCTGCGCACTGCCTTGCCAAACTGGCCTCCAGCTTGCTCCCAATAGCCGGCCATATCAAAGCGCAAGTGATGAAACCTTGTGTCAAATGAGAACAAATACAGCGAAACATTGCGGCCCTGCGCCGCCAACTCGCCGGCACGCCTGCGCAGCGCGGCCCGGTTGCGCCAGCGCCCCGCCAGGGTCACGTTCTCGCGCCGGTCCGGCGCAAAGGGCAAAAACGCCTCTGGCGTCTCCAACCCAGCAGGATAGCATCCAAAAGGCCGTTCTACCCCGGCGCAAAACCCCGCTTCCAGGCTTTGCAACACCTGCTGTTCACCCGCCGTATCCATCAATCCGCGGCGGCGTTGCGCCGCAAGGCGCGCCGTCTGTTCCGCGCGCATCCGCGCCATGGCGCGTGCCACAGGCTGGCCTGTTTTGCGTTGCAGCACCACCGTGCTCGCACCCACATCAAACAAATCGCGCACCGTGCGGTCATCCTTACGCCGTGGGCTGGCCCGATACGCGTGATGCACCTCCGCCATAGGGCAAAGCGCGGTCTTGTGCCGCGCGGCAGCCAGGCGCAAATTGAGCTCTGTCTCGTCAAGATAGAAATGAAACGCCTCGTCAAACCCGCCCAACGCAACAAGCACATCGCGGCGCACCGCCATATTCGTGCCCTCGGTCTTCACCGCACACCCTGCCGCCACCTCCGGAACAAACGGCGCAGCGCCCTCGGCCACCAGCGGGCTGGCCCACCCCGCCGCCTCCACCTGCCGCGCGCGCCACTGATAGGAAATGCCATTGCGCCCACGCACATAGCCGCCCACGGCCTTGACCCCAGACAAGGCAAACCCCTCCACCAACCGGTGCAACCACAAGGGCTCGGCAGCAGCATCATCATCCACAAAAGCAATGACCTCGCCCGCAGCCACAGCCACGCCCCGGTTGCGCGCAGCGGCAATATTGGGCGGCTCAAACGACACCAGCTTTACACGGCCGGCAAAACGGCTTTGCGCAACCCGCGCGCAGGCCAGCGGATCGGCAACCACCACAACCTCGAAAGCGGCATACACCTGCCCCGCCAGCGCCGTGAGACACCACAACAGGCTCTCCGGCCGCCCCTGGCTGACAACAACAACACTCACCGATGGCAGCGCCATCTTTCAGGGCGTCTTCAGCGCAACAGAGGGTGCCGTGGCAATGAAAAACGGGTTTTCATACCCCGCCTTGCCATAGGTCAGCGGCGCGTGATCCTCAAAGCGGAGCACCTGCCCCCCCGCTCCCCGCAAAACAGCATGGCCCGCCGCCGTATCCCATTCCATTGTCCGGCCCAGACGTGGGTAAAAGTCGGCTTCTCCCGTGGCCACCAGACAGAACTTGAGCGATGAGCCGGCGCTTTTGCTGTCGGCAACGGCGTAGCGGCTGATGTATGCGTCTGTCGCCTGATCACGATGTGACTTGGACGCCACCACGCGCAGAGCCGCCGGGTCAGACTGCGCCACGGCAATCTGTCGCGTCGCGCCCGCGGTTGCGCGCGCAAAGGGGCCCAGTTCCTCAACGGCTTTCCCATCGGGCCGGGTGTAAAACATCCGCTCTTTGGCAGGGGCATACACAACACCACGCACCGGCACGCCCTCTTGGACATAAGCAATATTCACCGTGAAATCGCCGCGCCGATGCACAAATTCCTTGGTGCCATCCAGCGGATCGACAATCAGAAAGCTGTCACCTGTCTGGCTGTGGGTTGCCGCCTGCTCCTCGGTGATCAGCAGAACATCCGGAAAGGCCGCGCGCAGCCCCGCCGAAATCAACGCATCCGCCGCCTCATCGGCCTCCGTCACGGGGCTTTCGTCTGACTTGGACCTCACATCAAAGTCATCGCGCGCGTAGACCTCCATAATCTTGTCGCCCGCCGCCAGCGCCAGCTCTCGCATGACACGGCTCAATTTTTCGTAGTCCACAGGTCACTCTCCTTTACTCTTTAAGCCGCCGTTTACGGTGTTGTTGCCTCAAGCGCCTGTTCACCTTATGATGGCTGCGTAACGGTTCGGCAAGAATTGGTAGGTAAGAGTATCCGCGAAAGGCGGCGCAGGCAGCAGATGTTTCAGGTTAAACGGCGCAGGTCGGCAGTGACGTCGGCCCTTATTATTTTCGAGCTGATATACCATTCGGTGGTGCATTCCATTCGCTCGACTCATGGCAACGCAATCATGTCGTTGCTCACAAATCTCATGCAAATGGCAATCATGGTGCTTGCCTTTTACATCATGTTTTCGCTTTTGGGCCTGCGTGGCGCGGCCCTGCGCGGCGATTTTCTGCTCTATATCATGACAGGCATCTTTCTCTACATGACCCATGTAAAAGCCGTGGGGGCCGTGTCAGGCTCGGCAGGCCCCTCCTCGCCCATGATGCTGCACGCCCCCATGAACACCATTGTCTCCATCGCCTCCGCTGCGCTGTCATCGCTCTATATCCAGATATTGTCTGCCTTCGTTATCCTCTTTGGCTACTACATGGCGATCACCCCCTTCGAGATAGACCGGCCCATAGCGACAATGGGAATGCTTTTGCTCGCTTGGCTGACAGGCTGTGGCGTGGGGATGGTCCTGCTGGCGATAAAACCGTGGTTTCCCGGCTTTGTCGCCGCTTTCACGCTGATCTACCAGCGCGCCAACATGATCGCCTCCGGCAAGATGTTTGTCGCCAATACCATGCCTGCCTATATGCTCGCCATGTTTGATTGGAATCCGCTGTTTCACATCATTGACCAGTCGCGCGGGTTTGCCTTCATCAATTACAACCCCCGCAACACCAATTGGGAATATGCACTGATCATCGCGCTTGTTCTGATCATGATTGGCCTCATGGGCGAGTTCTACACCCGCCGTCACGCCTCCCTGTCATGGAGCGCGCGCCGCTGATTGGGCGGCTTTTGCAGCCAAACACAGCGGGGGCGCAGCATCTGGGCATGAAGCCGCGCGCTCAGCTCACAACCCGCATTGTCACATTGATCCGCCCACCCGCAGGCAAAAGGCTGCTGGAGCCGAAACGGATCTTGTCAACTCCGTGGTAGGCCAGCCGCGCCGTGCCTCCCAAAACCAACAGCGCACCAGAGCTCAGCCAATGCGAGGCCGTTTTGCCGCCCCGCTCGGTGCCGCCAATGCGAAACAGCCCCGCATCGCCCAGGCTCACAGATACAACCGGCTGGCTGAAATCGGCCTCATCCTTATCCTGATGCAGCCCCATGCGCGCACCCTCGCCATAGAAATTGAGCAAAGCACATTCCGGCAACCGCGCCTCCGGCGCCACCGCGCGCCAGATCCCCAGCAAGCTTTCCGGAATCGCCGGCCAGGCCATCCCGGCCGGGTGGCGCGCCTCATAGCGGTAACCGCGCCTGTCGGTCACCCAGCCAAACTGCCCCGCAGCCGTCATGCGCACGCTCATCTTCTGGCCGCGCGGGGTCTCGGGCGCATAAAGCGGTGCCTGCCTGACAATCTCGCGCAGATCCGCCACAAGCGCCTCCTGCGCCGCGCGGTCAAGCGCCTCGCCATAGAGAACCGCGCCGTTCAGGTCGATCTTCTGAGCCAGATTTACCACGCTTCCACCTTTCTGGGCTAAAAGCCTCCATATTTGCCGATTCTTACACGTCTCGGCGCTTGCAGGGGCATTTTTCGCTCCTTATATACCCTCCGAAGCGCTTGAGAAGGATCGCTCCAACCCAAGCTAACAGATCGGGGGCAGATGCCGTAACGGGTCTGCCATCGTAACATCGCCTTAACGTAGAAGGGATCAGAAAATGTCAAAAGTCATCGGTATTGACCTCGGCACCACAAACTCATGTATTTCCATCATGGACGGCTCGGCCGCCCGGGTGATCGAAAACTCCGAAGGCGCGCGCACAACGCCATCCATCGTCGCGTTCACAGAAGACGAGCGCCTTGTTGGCCAGGCGGCCAAACGCCAGGCCGTGACCAACCCGGAAAACACGATCTTCGGCGTAAAGCGCCTGATCGGCCGCCGCTTTGACGATGCGGACCTCGCAAAAGATAAAAAGCACATGCCGTTCAACGTGGTTGATGGCGGCAATGGCGATGCCTGGATCGAGGCGCGCGGCGAGAAGTATTCGCCCAGCCAGATTTCCGCCTTCATCCTCGGCAAGATGAAAGAAACCGCCGAGAGCTACCTTGGCGAAGAGGTGACACAAGCCGTCATCACCGTGCCCGCCTATTTCAACGACGCCCAGCGCCAGGCCACAAAAGACGCCGGCAAGATCGCCGGTCTCGAAGTGCTGCGCATCATCAACGAGCCCACAGCCGCCGCGCTGGCCTATGGTCTGGACAAAAAAGAAACCCAGACCATCGCAGTCTATGACCTTGGGGGCGGCACCTTCGATGTCACCATCCTCGAAATCGACGATGGCCTCTTTGAAGTGAAGTCCACCAACGGTGATACCTTCCTCGGCGGGGAGGACTTTGACATGCGCATTGTCGGCTACCTTGCCGACGAGTTCAAAAAAGAACACGGCGTTGATTTGACCAAAGACAAAATGGCCCTCCAGCGCCTCAAGGAAGCCGCCGAGAAAGCCAAGATCGAGCTGTCCAGCTCATCACAAACAGAGATCAACCAGCCGTTCATCTCGATGGGCAAAGACGGCTCGCCCCTGCACATGGTCATGAAGCTGACCCGTGCAAAGCTCGAAAGCCTCGTCAGCGACCTGATCAAAAACTCGCTCAAGCCTTGCGCCGCTGCGCTCAAGGATGCGGGCCTGTCCAAAGACGACATCGACGAAATCGTCCTGGTCGGCGGTATGACACGGATGCCAAAAGTCATCGAGGAAGTGTCCAAGTTCTTCGGCAAAGAGCCGAACAAAGGTGTGAACCCTGATGAGGTTGTCGCCATGGGTGCGGCCATTCAGGCAGGTGTTCTGCAAGGCGATGTGAAAGATGTTGTCCTGCTTGACGTGACACCGCTTAGCTTGGGCATCGAAACACTCGGGGGGGTCTTCACCCGCCTGATCGACCGCAACACAACGATCCCGACGAAGAAATCGCAGATTTTCTCCACAGCGGAAGACAACCAGAACGCGGTGACAATCCGGGTCTTCCAGGGCGAGCGTGAAATGGCCTCTGACAACAAGATGCTTGGTCAGTTCAACCTTGAGAACATCCCGCCTGCGCCACGCGGCTTGCCGCAAATCGAAGTGACCTTCGATATTGATGCCAACGGCATTGTCTCGGTTGGGGCGATGGACAAAGGCACTGGCAAAGAGCAGAAAATCACCATTCAAGCCTCAGGTGGCCTCTCAGACGCCGACATCGAGAAAATGGTGAAAGACGCGGAAGAAAACGCCGATGCCGACAAAGAGCGCAAAGAGCTCGTCGAAGCCCGCAACCAGGCAGAAAGCCTGATCCACTCGACAGAAAAGTCGGTGGAAGAGCACTCCGACAAGGTCGATCCAACCACTGTTGAAGTGATCGAACTGGCCATTGCCGCCCTGCGCGATGACCTCGAAAAAGAGGATGCCACCGCCGAAAAGCTCAAGGCCGGCATCCAGAATGTCACCGAAGCCGCCATGAAGCTGGGTGAAGCCATCTACAAGGCACAGGCCGAGGCCGCAGACGACGAACCTGCCGCCGCCGACCAAGCTGGTGACGATGACATCGTCGATGCCGATTTCGAAGATCTCGGCGACGAAAAGCGCGGCTAAGCGCCTAAGGAAACCAAGCAAGGGCCGGTCCGCGCGCCGGATCGGCCTTAGCTGTTTCCAGAAAGGGTAATACCCATGGCAAAACGTGATTATTATGACGTTCTGGGCGTCTCAAAAGGGGCCTCAGCAGACGAAATCAAAAAAGCCTATCGCTCCAAAGCGAAAGAGCTTCACCCCGACCGCAACACAGACAACCCCGAATCCGAAGCCCAGTTCAAGGAAGCCGGCGAGGCTTACGAGGTTCTCAAGGATGCCGAGAAAAAGGCCGCCTATGACCGCTACGGCCATGCCGCCTTTGAAGGCGGAATGGGCGGTGGTGGCCGTGGCCCGGGTGGCTATGGCGGGGGCGGGCAGGGTGATTTCTCCTCAGCCTTCTCCGATGTTTTCGATGATCTTTTCGGAGATTTCATGGGGGGGCAGCGCGGTGGTGGCCGCCAGCGCGCCGCGCGCGGGGCCGACCTGCGCTACAATCTGCGCGTCACCCTCGAAGAAGCCTTCTCCGGGCTGCAAAAAACCATCAATGTGCCCACCTCGGTCGCCTGTGACAGCTGCAAGGGAACCGGCGCAGAAGGCGGTGCAGAACCCACAACCTGCCCCACATGTTCCGGCATGGGCAAAGTGCGCGCGCAGCAAGGGTTCTTCACGGTGGAACGCACATGTCCCACCTGCTCCGGCCTCGGCCAGACCATCAAGAACCCCTGCGGCAAATGCCACGGTCAGGGCCGCGTTCAAAAAGACCGCTCCCTTGCCGTTAACATTCCCGCCGGCGTTGAGACCGGCACCCGTATTCGCCTCGCAGGCGAGGGCGAAGCCGGAATGCGCGGTGGGCCCACCGGCGATCTTTACATCTTCATCGAGGTGGAGGCACATAAGATTTTCGAGCGTGAAGGGGTCAACCTCTTCTGCCGTGTGCCGGTGAGCATGGCCACAGCCGCGCTTGGCGGTGACATCGAGGTGCCCACAATTGATGGGGGCCGTTCGCGTGTCAAAATCCCCTCGGGAAGCCAGTCTGGCCGCCAGATGCGCCTGCGCGCCAAAGGTATGCCCGCGTTGCGCGGTGGCGGGGCCGGTGACATGTTCATCGAGTTGGCCGTTGAAACACCCGTCAATCTCACAGGCAAGCAAAAAGACCTGCTCAAGGAGTTTGCGGCGCTTTCGGAAGACAACAACCCCGAGAGCAAGAGCTTCTTTTCCTCGGTCAAGAGTTTCTGGGATTCGATGAAGGGCTGATCAGCTCACAGGCTTCAAAAAGGGTGCGCGAAACAGCGTGCCCTTTATTTTTGGTTAAAGAGCACCGCGCGCTGCATTAACACCACCGGTTTTTGCGGGGCTGCTTCAGGCGGTGCACGCTTTGTGCACGGGGTGTGCACGCATGTCACCCCCCTGTTTTTGCCAAAATCGAATCGTTAACCTTTCAAAATTAACCAGTTTTTCACCTTGTTGGCGCAGCCTTGGGGCCATGGCACAGCACAACCGCTTTTCCGAGGCGCCCCTGCCTCTCTTTGACACCGATGAAGTCGTGATTTCTCCAGCGATTCCAGAGGCTAAGCTGCCATCCTATATTGCCGACCACCGCAAGCGCCTGCGCGCACGTTTTCTTGAGGGCGGGCCAGAGGCCATGCCCGATTATGAGCTTCTCGAGCTGTTGCTCTTTCGTGCCATTCCGCGCCGCGATGTGAAGCCTCTGGCGCGGTGTCTTCTTGATAAGTTCAATGATTTCAACGGTGTAATATCTGCATCCCCCGAGCGTTTGCAAGAGGTTCCCGGGGTTGGTGCGGCTGTCATCTGCGAGCTCAAGATCGTCGCTGCCAGCGCCCGGCGCCTCGCCCGCTCCCGAATCCTCCAGCGCCCCATCGTCTCCAGCTGGGACGCCCTCCTCGACTACTGCCACACCGCCATGGCCCACCGCGACACAGAACAGTTTCGCGTGCTGTTTCTCGACCGCAAAAACACCCTGATCGCCGATGAAGAACAGGCGTCCGGCACCGTCGATCATGTGCCCGTCTACCCCCGGGAAGTGGTCAAACGCGCGCTACAGCTCAACGCCAGTGCGCTGATTTTAGTGCATAATCACCCCTCAGGAGACCCAAGCCCCTCGCCTGAGGATATTGCCATGACAGAGCAGATAGAGCGTGCCGCAGAGGCTTTGGGCCTCGCCTTGCATGATCATCTGATCATCGGGAAATCGACCGAGTTGAGTTTCCGCGCACAGGGCCTTCTCTAGCGGATCCAAACCTCCACACGGCGGTTCACTTGCCGGCCCCAATCGGTGTCGTCGCAAGCCATGGGCATGGCCTCACCATAGGCCAGAACCCCAATATCCAACTGATTGAAATCAGCGGTTTCTGCCGCGGTTTGCACGGCTAATTTCACGGCGTTTGCCCGCCTGCGCGATATTTCAAGATTGGCCTTCGCGGAGCCTTCTCCGTCGCTAAAACCCACAAATACAAGGGTTTTCCCATCATATATCCCGGCTTCCAATGCGCCGGAAAGCTGCTCAACATTGGATCGGGATTGGGCATCAAGGCGCACAGAGCCAGCCTCAAACCGAAACGACGTTGTCAGCCGTCGCATCTGCCGAAGTTGGCCAACCATCTCCCGCACAGCCTCGACAGACACGTCCTCGCCCGCCACGGAAATTGCATTGGCGAGTCTGTCCCCCTGAAAATCCAGAGAAATTTCTTCCGGGGCCTGGTCAACAAAGCCGGCCCTGCGGATCACAAACTGCGCGGCCGGGCTACGGGTATAGGCCAGAAATTCCCGGGCGATTTTTGGCAGCCGCCGGGCCGGCAAATAGAGAAACAAGGGGCTCGTGAGCGGGTAGTCTTCTGTCTTCACATTGCGCCGGGTCGCGCGCAGCGATCGGCCACAAGTGCCTGTGAGTGTTAGAATTTTTGTATCCAATGTGTTGGACCTGCCAACCAGTCCAATGCCGAACGGATCAACCGACACACGCCCGGCAAGCGCCTCGTTGCTGGACACAAACTGGATCGCAGACGCCGCGCCTTGATCACGTTGAAGCCGGAGCTTTTCCAGCGCGACAGCCCCTGAACCTGTTTCCAGATCTCTCAGATAAGGGGTAATCTCGGCCGCTTGCGGGCCGAGACTTTGCCAATTGTTAAGGTTTCCAGAATAAATTTCAGAAAGGTCCGAGACACTGATGTCGTTGACGGGATTTTGGTTGGAAACAATGGCCACAAGCGCATCCAACGCCAATATACGCGCCCGCCCGCGTTTTGTCAGGTCGCCCATGCCTGCCTCCTGTGCAAGGCGGCGCTCTTGAGGAGAAATTTCACGTGTTGACATGACAATATCGGTTTGGTCGGCCAGCAAATCGGCAAAACCCTCGCTGCTGGAGCTAATCTGGACAAAAAACCGCGCCACTGGCGCGCCATCAGACTTTTGCGACAAGGTAATATAATACCTATCTTCGGTCTCATTGGTGCGTTCTGTCTTGAGCTGCTGCTTGGCGGCAAATGCTTCAATCAGGGCTGGAAGCAAAAGCCGCCCGATTTCAGGGGCACCCGAGAGGTCGAGCTCCGCAACAAAAGCGGCAAGGTTAGGACACCCTGGCCCGGCACACCCCACGCCGGAGCCATCAATCGTTAACTCACCATATTTCGTGGCAACACGGTAAAACTGCCCGTCAAATCCAAGCAAATCACCCGAAATTTCGACACTGCCATCACGCGACGTCAAAGTCACATCTTGTGCCAGAAGAGGCTGAACAAAACCGACAAAACAAACTGTGGCGAGGAACGCCACATATTTTACCATTTCCAAAAAAAGCCTCGCAACATGAAGATCAGTTGAAAGCCACCTTCATGTCATTGACCAGGTTTTTCAACATCAGAAAGTCGCCCGCCGCCTCACATCCCGGCATTGACATGTCTAAAGTCTGAACCGTGATCTGTTGGCCACGGCTTGTTTGCAAGGTTTGCGCCTCTATGTCTTTGCCGCAGTTGGCTGAAGTGATCTCAATATCCACACTGAGAGCAACTGTGCCGAGCTGTTTCGCAAACCCTGTTGGAAAGCTGTAAACCTCCGCCATCAGCGGGCTTTCAAGCGTGGGATCTCCTAACTGTAAGAGAAACCCCGCGATACCCTTTGCCCCCTTGGCTATCTCGCCGGGAGCCTCGCGCCAAATATGTCCAGCCTCATCATACCCCGCCCCAAACTCGTGGGCATGAAGCGCAATTCCAAGCTGGCCCTGCATCTGCACAGCGGCACGATCAAATAGGGCAATGTCTTCAACGCTGGTGCTGGCAACGGCCCCCTCACCCCCTGCAAAAGACGCAATGAACACAGCGTTTTCAGCTAGTGCAGGCACCGATACTTGCAGCGCACCCGAGGGGTCTGTCAGCTCCGCAAACATCATACCGTTATGGTGTATAACAACCCGCTCTGACGGGGCGCAGGGGGCCGCGAGCACAAGCTCGACCAAGGCAGCCGCCTTCGGAACAGCCTGCATTTTGACTTTGCAGTCTTGCGACATTTCAGGCAGGGCGCCAGAGGGGGACGCCGGCAAAGCGCTGCCCAGCGCGGCTGTTTTAATCGTCGCGCCATCAGCTGCGGTTAAGGTAATGTCACGAAGCTCTACCGGCAAAGGCATGGATTTCACATCGGCCAGACTGGCCTGCTTCTGGGCAGATGACAGTTGCATCAATTGCCCTGTCAACAAGATCACAGCGAGAGTCGCTGCGGCTATTCCATATCGCTTGTAGTTGGCCATGAGTGCCTCCGCCAAAACCGTTCAGAGCCAATGTGGCTTTGAATTCTGGCGTGCATGAGGCGAAAGCGCGGAGTCATTCAGGCGTTTCTGTGCACCTTTTTCAGACGCGCCCGTGGCAGTGCTTGAATTTGTCGCCAGAGCCACAAGGGCATGGTTCATTGCGTCCAGGGTTGCCCCATGTGCTGGGATCATCCTCAACAAAGCCAGCAGCGGCGCGGCCTTCAGCACCCGTTTCTTTGGCGGCCGTGGCTTGTAACGCCTGTTGCTGCTGCATCAGTGCAAGCGCTTGTTCCTGCTCCTCTTCAGAAAGTGGGCGCACTTGTGAAAGCTGCTGGGTCACGTCTTCGCGCAGGCTGTCCAACATGGTTTCAAAAAGCTGGAAGGCCTCGTTCTTATATTCATTCAACGGGTCGCGTTGGGCGTATCCACGAAAGCTGACAACCGAACGCAAGTGCTCCAAAGTCAACAAATGCTCGCGCCACTTCTTGTCGATGGTTTGAAGCAACACCTGCTTCTCAATCTGGCGCATGGTCTCGGGGCCGAAATGTGCAGCCTTTGATGCCATGAATTCATCAGCTGCTTTTTCAAGCCGCTCGGTAATTTCCTCGTCGTCAACGCCCTCTTCAGCGGCCCAGTCAATCACCGGCACATCCAAGCCGAGCTGTTCGATACAGGCCGCATAGAGCCCTTCCGTATCCCATTGGTCAGCATAGGTTTTTGGGGGCATGAACTGGTCAATCAGATCATCAATCACCTGGTTGCGCATATCTTGAGTGATGGCGGAAAGATCCCCGGCTTCCATGATGTCGCGCCGCTGTTTGAAGATAACCTTGCGTTGTTCGTTCATCACATCATCAAACTTCAACAGTTGCTTCCTGATGTCGAAGTTGCGGCCCTCAACCTTGGCTTGGGCGCGCTCAAGCGATTTGTTAACCCATGGATGAACGATGGCTTCGCCTTCCTTCATACCAAGTGTTGAAAGCACCTTGTCCAGTCGCTCTGATCCGAAGATGCGCATGAGATCATCCTCAAGGCTCAGGTAGAACGAGGAGCGCCCCGGATCACCCTGCCGGCCCGAACGCCCGCGCAGCTGGTTGTCGATACGGCGGCTTTCGTGGCGCTCTGTGGCCAATACAAACAGGCCACCAGCCTCCTTGACCTTTTGTTCCCAAGTCTCGTGCTCTGCTTCAATCTTTGCACGGATCTCTTCGTTGTCATCCTCGGGCGAGGCGGCAATCGCCTCCATAATCTTGAACTCGACATTGCCCCCAAGTTTGATGTCGGTTCCCCGGCCAGCCATGTTCGTCGCAATGGTAACAGCGCCAAGCTTGCCGGCATCCGCCACAATCTGCGCTTCTTTTTCGTGTTGGCGCGCATTGAGAACATTGTGCTTTACGCCGGCTTGCGTAAGCATTTGGCTCAGCATTTCAGATTTCTCGATCGAGGTCGTGCCGACAAGAATGGGCTGGCCCTTGGCGTTGGCTTCTTTGATAGTTTCAACAATCGCTGCAAATTTTTCGGCGGCTGTGCGGTAGACAGCATCATCATCATCAATGCGCTCGACTGGCTTGTTCGTTGGAACTTCGACCACACCCAGGCCATAGATTTCCATGAATTCATCCGCCTCTGTCGTGGCTGTGCCTGTCATGCCGGCCAACTTGTCATAAAGGCGGAAGTAGTTCTGAAAGGTTACTTGAGCGAGGGTCACATTCTCCGATTGAATGCTACAGCCTTCCTTGGCTTCGATTGCCTGATGCAACCCGTCTGACAGACGCCTTCCCGGCATCATACGGCCCGTGAACTCGTCAATCAAAACAACTTCACCGTTTCGCACGATGTAATCTTTGTCTTTGGCAAAAAGCTTGTGAGCACGCAGGCCTTGGTTAACGTGGTGCACAATGGTGGCGCTTTCGGGGTCGTAAAGGCTTTGATCCTCCTCCAAAATACCCCTCTGGCGCAGCAGCTGCTCCAAGAATTCGTTGCCCTCGTCAGAAAAGGTCGCGTTCCGGGTCTTTTCATCGAGCGTGTAGTGCACATCGTCCAACTCGGGAATGAGCTTGTCGATCTGCGTGTATAGCTCTGATCTGTCCTCGGCAGGTCCGGAGATGATCAGAGGTGTTCGGGCTTCGTCAATCAGGATGGAATCCACCTCATCCACAATCGCAAAGTGATGGTATTTTTGGTTAATTTGGCCAATCTCGGCTTTCATGTTGTCGCGTAGATAGTCAAAACCCAGCTCGTTGTTGGTGGCATATGTAATATCTGAGCCATATGCGGCCGCTTTCTCTGATTCCGGCTGCTGGGGATAAATAACTCCAGTTGTCATGCCGAGTGCAGAGAAAACATTGCTCATCCACTCAGAGTCGCGTTTGGCGAGGTAGTCGTTCACAGTCACAACATGGACACCCTTGCCTGTCAGCGCATTAAGATATGCGGGGAAAGTCGCCACAAGCGTCTTGCCCTCGCCTGTTTTCATTTCTGAAATATTGCCCTGATGCAGGAAAATACCGCCCATAAGCTGCACATCAAAGGCGCGCAGGCCCAAAGCCCTTTTCGCCGCCTCGCGGCAATTTGCGAAAGCCTCGGGCAAGAGGTCGTCCAGCGTCTCTCCGCCTTGATGACGCTCTTTAAGCGCCTGCGTCTTCTCGATCAGCCCGGCATCGCTCAGCGCTTCAAATTCAGGCTCCAGCGCGTTTATCTTTTCAACGAGCGGCTTGATGGCCTTAACTTTGCGGTCATTTGGCGTTCCAAAAACCTTTTTGGCGAGCGATCCAAGTCCAAGCATATTAAGTCCGATCCGATCATTTTATCCAGCCACAAGACAATTGCTTGCTCCGGATATTTGCGCGTCCTACAACGGCTTGGAACATAAAGCGTGTCTTAACTTAAGGCGATGTAAGCGCCGCTCTTGGCAGTGTCAACGCTGTGAGCGATACACGAAGGAAACAAAGGAAAAATGATGTCTAAACACTTCAAAATTCTCTCTCTGGCCGCTGGCCTTGCCCTTGCTCCCTTCGCAGCGCTGGCCGAGGACACCCCACATTCTGCAAGCACCGTCGTGGCCGTGGTTGACGGAACAGAGATCACTCTGGGACATCTGGCAACAGCACGCAGCCGCCTGCCCCAACAATTTATCGAGTTGGAAGACGAGGTGCTTTACAAGGCCCTGCTTGACCAACTCATAAACCAAACTGTTTTGGCGAACCGATTTGAAGGGGAGATGCCAGCCCCCATCCAGCGCCGCCTCGACAATGAACGCCGCTCGCTTTTGGCCGCTACGGTTATCACGCAAATTGTCGACGAACGCTTGACCGAAGCTGCGCTGCGCGAAGCCTACAATGAGGCATATGAGGGTGCGGCGCCTGACAAGGAGTATCAGGCAGCACATATCCTCGTTGAAACGCAAGAAGACGCACTGGCGCTTGTCAAGGAGCTGGAAGAAGGCGCCGATTTTGCCGAGCTGGCCAAAACACGTTCGACAGGCCCGTCCGGACCCAATGGTGGCGATCTCGGCTGGTTTGGCAAAGGTATGATGGTGCCGGAATTCCAAAATGCCGTAGAAGCCTTGGCAGAAGGAGCAATATCTGCGCCCGTCCAAACGCAATTCGGCTGGCATGTTATCCGCTTGAATGAAACCCGTTTGGCCGATCAGCCCACATTCGAGGAGATGCGCGCCGAGCTTGAGAACAGCCTATACAACAAGATCATAGATGAAGAACTTGAGCGCTTGCGCAAAGCTGGTGACATCCAACTCACGGCAGAGGGCAAAGTTGACCCTGCCATCCTGAAAGAAGATAGCCTGCTGACGGAGTAACCCGAATGGCTCATATCACCAAAATCTCGCCGCTTGCGCCGAAGAAGTTTCCCGACCTACCGCCAATTGCGGGGGTCAGCTTTTCAACGGCTGCGGCGGGTGTGAAATACAGCGGTCGCACCGATGTCATGCTGGCGCACCTCTGCCCCGGAACAACCGTGGCAGGCGTCTTTACCCGCTCGTCCACACGCTCAGCAGCAGTTCTGGATTGCCAGCGCAAGCTTGGCTCTGAGGCTTCCGGCGCGGCAGCAATCCTGGTCAACTCGGGCAACTCCAACGCCTTTACAGGGGGCGCGGGGCAAGCTTCTGTTGACGCCTTGGTTCAGGCAACCGCCGAGAGTCTTTCTGTCTCTGAAGATCGTGTTTTCACCTCTTCAACAGGTGTTATCGGCGAGCGTTTGCCTCACGAGCGAATTATCGAAACTCTTGACGGCCTGACGAAGACGCTTTCTGAAGAACAAATCGCAGAGGCCGCCCAAGCGATCATGACCACCGATACCTTTGCAAAAGGTGCCACTGCCCAATGTGATGTAAACGGCAAAACCGTCCGTATCGCGGGCATTGCCAAGGGCTCGGGCATGATCGCGCCCGATATGGCAACCATGCTGGTCTATATTTTCACAGATATTGAAATGGCCCAATCTGACCTGCAAGACACGCTGTCAGAATTGACCGAACCAACCTTCAACGCGATCACCGTCGACAGTGACACCTCTACCTCAGACACCGTCTTGCTTTGTGCCACCGGGCAAAGTGGTGCGACAGCCTCGCGCAACGACCCTGCTTTCAAGGCCGCTCTGAAGGCTGTCATGCAAGATCTTGCTCATCAAGTGGTCAAAGATGGCGAAGGGGCCAGCAAATTTATCGAAATTCGCGTCACAGGCGCACAAAGTGACTCTGATGCACGCGTTCATGCAATGTCCATCGCCAATTCCCCGCTGGTCAAAACAGCCATCGCAGGCGAAGATCCAAACTGGGGCCGGATTGTCATGGCCATTGGAAAATCAGGGGCCGCAGCCGACCGTGACAAGCTTTCCATCTCGTTTGGCGATATTCTGGTTGCCGAAAACGGCTGGGTAAGCCCAACCTACCGCGAAGAAGACGCGGCACTGATCATGAAAGCGCAAGACATTCTCATCAAGGTGGATATCGGCCTTGGATCAGGCAAAAGCACCGTCTGGACCTGTGATCTGACCCATGGCTACATCGAAATCAATGCGGATTACCGATCATGAAAACCGTATTGGTCTCCGCCGTCGCTCTGCTTGATAAAGACAACCGCGTCCTCCTGGCCCAACGCCCCGCCGGGAAGTCAATGGCTGGGCTCTGGGAGTTTCCTGGGGGGAAGATAGAAGCAGGCGAAACTCCCGAGGCGGCTCTTGTGCGAGAACTCAATGAGGAGCTGGGGATCGAAACCTGGAACAGCTGTCTGGCTCCGCTCACCTTCGCTTCACACAGCTATGCCGACTTTCATCTGCTCATGCCTTTATTTGTCTGTCGCAAATGGAACGGAATTCTCACTGCACGCGAGGGGCAGACCTTGGCTTGGGTGCAGCCAAACAAGCTGAAAGACTATCCAATGCCAGCAGCAGATATTCCGCTCATTCCCATTTTGAGAGACTGGCTCTGACAATCAAACCTTGCTTTTGTCAGCTTTTCAGTTTCTTTATGAACTCACATTAACAGACCCGAGGAGGCTACCATGCGTACAATCATGGTTGGTAGCGGTGTTCTGGTTCAAGGTGTTTTTGTTAAAGAACTGTCAAGCGGACATATAGTTGTTCGTGCCGGTGAAAAGGAATTTACCGGCCTTCCCATCTCTTCCGAAAAATAAAAAGGCTGACAGTTTTCACTGTCAGCCTTTTTTGAAATAGCGCCTATCCAGCGGTCAGTCGAGGTTGCGCTCAACTTCCTCGCGCTCGAAAATCTCGATAACATCGCCCGCGCGAATGTCGTCATAGGCCTCAAACGCCATACCACATTCCTGTCCGGACTGGACTTCGGAAACTTCATCTTTGAAGCGCTTCAGTGTCTTGAGTGTGCCTTCATGGATAACAACGTTGTCACGCAAGAGGCGCACACCTGCGCTGCGCCGGGCAACCCCCTCTGTCACCAGACAACCAGCCACCTTGCCAACTCCAGTAACCTTGAAGACCTCGCGAATTTCCGCATAGCCAATAAACTTCTCGCGGATCTCCGCAGAAAGAAGACCACTTGCAGCCTGTTTCACATCGTCCACCAGATCATAGATCACCGAGTAATACCGGATTTCGACACCCTTCTGGTTTGCGCTGTTGCGCGCAGGCGCATTCGCACGCACATTGAAGCCGAAGACAGGCGCGCCGGAAGCCTCGGCAAGACCGATATCACTCTCCGTGATCGCCCCTACCCCAGAGTGCAGAACACGCACACGCACCTCATCGTTGCCGATTTTCTCCATCGCCTGGACAATTGCCTCGGCAGAACCCTGCACATCTGCCTTCATAACAATGGGCATTTCTGTGAGGTTTTTATCTTGCTTGGCCTTCGCCATAAGCTGTTCAAGCGTCGTGGCCGCTCCGGCGGCTGCGCGTTTTTCTTTTGCCGCTTTCTCACGATACTCTGCAATTTCGCGGGCTTGCGCCTCCGAGCTGACAACATTGAGAACATCGCCGGCCTCGGGAGTGCCGTTAAGCCCAAGCACCTCAACCGGCACGGAAGGCCCCGCTTCCTTGACGCGCTCACCTTTGTCGTTGATCAGCGCACGCACTTTACCATACTGCTCACCTACCACAAAAATATCGCCTTGGCGCAATGTGCCTTTTTGAACCAGAACGGTGGCCACAGGGCCTCGACCCACATCAAGCTGGGCTTCAATAACGGCCCCTTCAGCTGCCCGATCAGGGTTGGCTTTCAGCTCAAGAATTTCCGCTTGCAGCGCGATTGCTTCGAGAAGTTCATCCAGCCCCTGCCCCGTGATGGCTGACACTTCCACATCCTGCACATCGCCGGAGAGCTTCTCCACGATCACCTCGTGCTGTAGCAAATCTGTCCGCACCTTATCGGGGTTAGCGGCAGGTTTGTCGATCTTGTTGATAGCAACAATCATGGGCACTTTCGCCGCTTTTGCGTGGTTAATGGCCTCAATCGTTTGCGGCATAACAGCGTCATCCGCGGCCACAACAAGCACAACAATGTCTGTAACCTGGGCGCCGCGCGAGCGCATCGAGGTGAAGGCCGCGTGACCGGGCGTATCAAGGAAGGACAGCAAAGAGCCGCTCTCGGTTTTTACCTGATAGGCCCCGATATGCTGCGTGATGCCACCCGCTTCGCCAGCAACAACCTTCGCATCCCGAATAGCGTCAAGCAAAGATGTCTTGCCGTGGTCAACGTGTCCCATAATTGTGATAACAGGCGGACGTGACTTCAGATCTTCCGGATTTTCGGCAACTTCCTTGATCACGTCTTCAACGTCTGCATCAGAAACCCGCGTCACGCTGTGACCGAATTCTTCAATGATCAGCTCGGCTGTATCAGCATCAATTGTTTGGTTCTGCGTGACCATCATCCCCATATTCATGAGCGATTTCACAACATCCGCAACACGCTCGGCCATGCGGTTGGCCAGTTCGCTCACGACAATCGCTTCGGGCAGCTGAACTTCGCGCACGATCTTTTCGCGTTCGACATTCTGCCCCATCGCTTTTTGCCGGGCCCGCTCTTGTTGGCGCTTCATCGCCGCCATTGAGCGCTGTCGCCCGCCTTCACCACCGGTGAGAGCTTGGTTCAGCGTCAACTTACCGCTGCGACGGCTTTCATCCCCACGAGTCTTGGCCGTTTTGTTACGATCGTCGCGCTCCTTTTCGGGCTTGCGACGGTCTGCAAGAGGCTTCGCTGCCGTGCGGCCTGCTCCTGCGTCTTCTGCCGGAGCCGGCGCCGCAGCGGCACGTTTTGCGCTTTCGGCAGCTTCATTCTTTTTGCGCTCGTCTTCTTCCGCTTTCGCACGGGCGCGCTCTTCGCGCTCTTTTTCCTCGCGCTCTTTTTCTTCCGCTTCCTGGCGGCGGCGCATACGCTCTTCTTCGCGCTGCTTTTCTTCTGCTGCGCGGATCTCGGCTTCTTCTGCTTCCCGCGATTTGGCGGCCTGAACCGCGCGCAAGCGTCTGTCCATCTCAGCGTCAGAAATGCCGCCCGGACGGTTGCTTGGCGCAGTGCTCAGCTTCTTGTCGCCGGCACCCGTGCTAGACGTTACGACACTGGGTTTGGGAACGACAACGCGTTTGCGCTTCGTTTCTACCACCACATTCTTGGTTCTGCCGTGACTAAAGCTCTGCTTTACATTGCCAGACCGCGGTCCGCCGCGGAGACCAAGTGTTTTTTTGCCGTCGCTATCGCTCATTCGATATACTCATCCTTTCATGCGCCCTTCAGGCGCGGCGGGCCGAAAGCCCTCTAATCTTGTTGCTTCCTCTATAACACGCGAGGCCAAACCTCCAGCATCTAAGGCTGCATGAACTGCGAATTCTCTCCCGAAGGCTGCGCCAAGCTCATGTCGTGTGAGGCATTCGAAGGTTTTTCCTTCGCCCCATAGTCTAATTTTCGACTTTTCTCGCGGCGAACCATCACTTGCCTGAAACAATATACTGGCTCGCTCGCTTGTCGTCCAATCCTTCACTTTTGTGGAACCCGTCACAGCCCCACCAGACTTTCGCGCAAGACCGATCAGGCTGATTAGCCGCTTCACGAGCGTTGCCTCAACCCAATCCTCAAGGCCATCCGGCACAACAACCTGTGTTTTCGCCGAACGGCTGAACATTTTTTTTGCGATAGCCTGTGCCAGCGCCGCACGACTTGCGCTGACCCAGATACCGCGACCAGGTAACTTAGCGGCCACATCAAAAACCAAACCTTGTTCAGGCCCAATCACAAAGCGCAGAAGTTCTGATTTAGGCCGCAACTCACCCGTTGCGATGCATTTGCGCACCGCATCTTGCGTGTCCAAAGTTTTGATCGCTGCGTCTGTTGCCATTAAAAGCCTTGCTCACCCCGCCTCGTCTTCGGTGATGGTGTCTTGCTCGGAGTCATCCGACAGATCATCCGGGTCGATCCAACCAAGCTGTATCCGTGCACTCATAACGAGCGCTTGGGCATCTTCCAATGTGATCTCGAAGGGTTCCAGAATGCCGTCATCCTTCACACGCTCACCGTCGATTGTTGTCCAGCCGCCGGCCAACTCCCAATCGGCACATGTGGCAAAGTCTTCAAGGGTCTTGACGTCATCTTTGGCCAGCGCTTCCAGCATCTGTGGCGTCATATCACCAAACTCTGCAAGGCTGTCTTCCAGGCCAAGCGCTCGGGCGTTGTCCATAGCGGCTTTTGCCTCTGCTTCCAGAATATCGCGGGCGCGGGCTTGCAGCTCTTCTGCGGTGTCCTCGTCAACACCATCAATCACCAGCAGCTCATCTTTTTCGACATAGGCCACCTCTTCCAGAGCGGTGAACCCCTCAGAAACGAGCAGTTGGGCAAAGAACTCGTCCAGATCAAGCTTATCCATGAACAGCTTGGTGCGCAGCTCGAACTCTTTCTGCCGGCGCTCGGATTCATCCGCTTCCGTCATGATCTCGATTTCCAACGCTGTCAGCTGTGACGCAAGGCGCACATTCTGACCACGACGACCAATCGCAAGGCTCAGTTGCTCATCTGGAACGACCACTTCAATGCGCTCCGCTTCCTCATCAAGAACAACCTTGGAAACCTCAGCTGGCTGTAGCGCGTTCACAAGGAATGTCGGCACATCTTCGTTCCATGGGATGATATCGATTTTTTCACCCTGAAGTTCGTTCACAACAGCCTGCACACGGCTGCCGCGCATACCAACACAAGCGCCAACCGGGTCGATGCTGTTGTCATAGGAAATCACTGCGATCTTGGCGCGCGAGCCGGGGTCACGGGCAACAGCCTTGATCTCGATGATACCTTCATAAATTTCAGGCACTTCCATCTTGAAGAGCTCAGCCATGAATTCGGGCGCCGTGCGGCTCAGGAAAATCTGCGGCCCACGCTGTTCGCGGCGCACGTCCTTGATGTAGCAGCGAATCCGGTCGTTCGGGCGGTAACTTTCACGGCCGATCTTCTCATTGCGGCGCAAAATGGCTTCGCCACTGCCCACATCAACGATAACATTGCCATATTCTTCGCGTTTCACCACACCGTTGATGATGGTGCCGGCACGGTCCTTGAACTGCTCGAACTGGCGCTCACGCTCGGCTTCGCGCACTTTTTGCAAAATAACCTGCTTGGCGCTTTGCGCGGCGATACGGCCCATCTCGACAGGGGGCACCTCTTCTACAAAGCTGTCTCCAACCTTCGGGTCATCAAGGTATAGCTTAGCCTGCTCAACCGTCATTTCGGCTTGATAGTTCTCAAGCTCCTCTTCCTCCACAACCGTGCGAACGCGGGTAAATGTGGCCTTGCCTGTCTTGCGGTCAATCGCCACGCGAATGTCCATTTCCGCGCCGTAGCGGCTCTTCGCGGCGCGGGCGAGGCTTTCTTCCATGGCTTCAATTACAAGCCCTGGGTCAATCATCTTTTCGCGCGCAACGGCCTCGGCCGTTTGCAAGAGCTCTAGTTGGTTGGCTGATGTAATGGCCATTTATTCTTTCTCCTCAGACTCAGGGGATTCTTCTATCTCTACTTCACCACCGTCCGCATAGGCGCCGGAGGCTTTGCGTTGCCGCAACATTTCTTTGATGAGTTCATCGGTCATCACAAGCTTGGCCTCAACCAGCCACTCGAACTTCAATCCGATGGTGCCCTGCTCAATCGTGAGCAAGACTTCGTCACCTTCAACACCCGCAAGCTCGCCGCGAAACCGCTTCTGACCGTCGATCATTTCAGCGGTTTCAACTTTGGCGTCAAAACCCTCGAATGTCTCAAAATCTTTCAGACGTGTAAGTGGGCGGTCAATACCAGGGCTCGAAACCTCAAGGGTATACTCGCCTTCAAGTGGGTCTTCGACATCAAGCAAGGCGCTCAGCGCGTTTGAGATAGCTCCGCAATCATCAACTTCAATGCCGCCCTCTGGGCGCTCAGCCATGATTTGAAGCAACGGAATCTCGCCACCTTGCAGCCGCAGGCGCACAAGCTCAAAGCCCATGTCCTCAATAACGGGGCCGACGATTTCGGCCATACGCCGATCTTGGGCAGTTTTTGCAATCAGGTTCGACATATTTTCGCTCAAACAAAAAAGCGGGCCGTGCGGCCCGCTGAAATTCTCGGTGGTGCGCTGGAGCCCAGCGCGCCGCTGTTGTGCTGTCTCTAGTCCGAAAAACTTAAGGATGCAAGGCCGAATCGGTTACGCCTGTTTGGCCAATTCATCCATGATTTCTGCCAATGCCGCGCTGATCCTCGGTTCCGACAAAGCATGACCTGATAAGCCGACAATTTTCAGTTCCGCCTGCTCAAGCGCCAACGACAGCTCATGGGCTGAGACAGGTGGGCAGATCATGTCATATCGCCCCTGCACAATCTTGGTTGGAATATGCGAAATACGCGGCGCATTGGACAATATGAAGTTATCATTTTCCAAAAACAGGCCGTTGTAAAAGTAATGGTTCTCAAGGCGTGCAAAGGCACGGCAGAATGCGTTGTTTGGCACATAAAACGCACCGTCTGATTGGATCGAAGCCAAGGTGTTTTCCCAGGCGGTCCAGGCTTGGGCGCATTTGAGCGCATCGCTCTCTGCGCCACCAAAAAGACGTTTGTGGTAAGCCGCAATCAGGTCATCTTGCTCATCTTTGGGGATAGGCTCAAGAAACCGGTGCCATACATCAGGCCAAAAAGCCCCCGCACCACCGCCGTAAAACCAATCTAGCTCGCTTTTGCGGCCCAAGAATACTCCCCGCAGCGTAAGAGACTTCACAGGCTCCGGATGGGCAATCGCATAAATCAACGAGAGCGTGGCCCCCCAGCTGCCCCCAAAAACATGCCACGCGTCTATCGCCAACTCTTTCCTGATCGTCTCTATGTCGCGGACAAGGTCCCATGTGGTGTTGTTCTCAACCGACGCAAAGGGCTTTGAGCGGCCACAGCCGCGTTGATCAAACAAGACAATCCTGTAATACTGCGGATTGAAAAAGCGCCGCATGGCCGGGCTGCACCCTCCGCCGGGGCCACCATGCAAAACAACCACAGGCACGCCGGCCGGGTTCCCGGATTGCTCAACGTATAGTCTGTGACCTTCCCCTGCGTCGATCATCCGCCTGTCAAAGGGCTCAATAGCAGGGTAAAGTCGCGCTCGAACGCTTTTTTCATCTGTGGATTCGTGCATGTCGTATCTTTCCAGACGCATCAGCGAATTTTAGGGGCCAGACCATGCAAGACCAGACCAGAACTGTTGATCCAGCCGAGCTTGCCAAGTTTGAGGCAATGGCTGCCGAGTGGTGGGATCCAAACGGCAAGTTTCGCCCTCTGCACCTGATGAACCCGTGCCGGCTTGACTATATTACGAAGCAAATTGCTGCGGAGTTCAATCGCAATCTGGCCGAGCCACTTCCGTTCAAAGGCTTGAGGATTATTGACATCGGCTGTGGCGGTGGCCTTCTCAGCGAACCGCTCACACGGCTTGGCGCTGACGTGGTTGGCGCAGACGCCGCCGAAAAAAACATCAAAGTCGCCCGCCTGCACGCCGAGCAGCAAGGCCTTGAGATAGACTTTCGCGCTATCACCGCAGAGGCGCTGGCAGAGGCCGGTGAGCGCTTTGACGTGGTTGTAAATATGGAAGTGGTCGAGCATGTTGCCGACCCGCAAGACTATCTTGATGAATGCGCCAAACTGCTCAATCCAAACGGATTACACATTTGTTCCACCCTCAATCGTAACGCCAAGAGCTTTGCCATGGCGATCCTGGGTGCCGAATATATCATGCGCTGGTTGCCCAAGGGGACGCATGAATGGAAAAAGTTCATCACCCCCGACGAACTTTTCGATTTCCTTGAAAAGGCAGGTCTGTCTCCGGTGGATCGCAAAGGCTTTGTGTTCAATCCGGTCAGTTGGAACTGGAAGGTTTCCGACCGCGACCTGAGCGTAAACTATGTGACGGCCGCCAAGAAGCTGGGTTGATCAATCGTTGCTTTCAAGCTTGTGGCGCATTTCCCGCAAAACAGGAATTGCCGATCTGATGCTTGCAGCGCCGCCTTCATCAACCAGACTGTTAAAAATCGGCTCAATCGCAGAGAGCGCAGCATCGCGCGCGCGCCGTCCTGCTGGGCTGATGGCCACCATCTTACGGCGTGCATCATCCCAATCGGGGCGAATATGCACATATCCAGCCCACTCAAGTTTGTTGAGCGTGTTGGTCATGGCCCCCTTGGTGACATGAAAGGTCTTGGCAAGCTGCGCAGGTGTTTTTTCGGCACTGATGTGCGCCAAATGGGTCAAGACAGAAAAATGAGAGATCTCCATCCCCTGCGGTAAAACGCGGGTCAGCTTGTTTCTGAGCAACTGATCAGTGGCCAATATTTCGCTGACCAGCGTAATTGCGAGCGAGCTTTGTTTGTTGTTCATTCCGGCCCCTCAAACAGGCTGTCCTGCATAAGGGAGGGCAAACGTTTGCGCGCCAGCGTTACGGCCTCAAGATCAAGATCAAAACAACAAATGCCGACATCTTTGCCCGCATCCGCCAAAACCTCTCCCCAGGGAGAAACGGCAAGAGCGTGGCCATAACTACGGCGTTCTTTACCATCTTTTGCATAATGCACTCCCGTCTGCGCGGGCGCGAGCACATAGGCCCCGTTTTCTATAGCCCGAGCGCGCAACAGGCTGTGCCAATGCGCCTCACCGGTGGTCTGAGCAAAAGCCGCTGGGATGGTTAAAACTTGGGCGCCAGCCTGGGCCAAAGTGCGATACAGCATGGGAAATCGCAGATCATAGCAAATACTCAATCCAATTTTACCGATCTTCGTATCCGCCAAAACGGCCTTCCTACCCGGCACATAAGACGCACTTTCGCGGTAACTTTCACCACCGGGCAAATCAACGTCAAACATGTGAATCTTGTCATATTGCGCAACGATAGCCCCCAGCGGATCTATCAGAAAGGATCTGTTGACGAATTGATCACTGGCCTGCTCGTTTTTGAGCCCCAGAGAGCCAATAAGGATCCAGATATTATTTTTGGCCGCCAACTGGCGCATTCGAGCCAGAAAAGGGTCATCCTCTTGCCGGCACAACACAGCCCCCAGAACAGCCTTGGAATCGGCAATGCAATTGGAAACCTCGGGGGTTAGAATAAACCGTGCCCCCTGTGCCACCGCCTCGCACACAAGCCACTCACAACTGGCAAGATTTTTGGCCGGTGAGTCTGTTGAGGTCATTTGCACAAGGGCAGTTTTCATCAGGATATCCCAAGCAAGCCGTCAAGCTTACCGGTTCTTTCCAGTCCGAAAAGATCATCGCATCCACCAATTCCGATACCATCAATAAATATCTGCGGCACAGTGCGCGCACCATCGGCGCGCTGCATCATCTCCGGCTTCAGCTTGGGGTCCGTCAAAATGTCATATTCGGTGTAAGAAGCGTTCTTACTATCCAGAAGCCTTTTAGCCGCGTGGCAGAAGCCACAAAGTGGCGATGTGTAAATCTCAATCTGTGTCATTTGGCCCTCAAACAGAAGTGTTGAGGCAGAACCTAGTCATTCTTGATGGCGCGTGCCAGAAAAACTGCCTGCACGCTTGCGACATTGTGCAAAAGACAAGCCTCTGTAGCCGCCGAAAGCGTGGCGCCCGTCGTCATCACATCGTCCACAAGCACAATGTTGCGGCCTTCAATTGCAGGCACATAGCGCTTTCGCACCACAATCGCTTTTTCCAAACAGGCCTTACGCGCTTCCAAGTCCAACCCGAAGAGCGGCGGGGTGCGTCTTCTTCGGTTCAAGAGAAATGGCATATGCTGAAAGCCACCCCTCTCGGCCAAACTCGCGGAAAGCAACTGCGACTGGTTATATTTTCGCTTAAGAAGCCGTGTCCAGTGGAGTGGCACAGGCACAATAATCGGGTTGTCCGGAAGGATTGGTGCGAGAGCCCGCGAAAGCCAAAGCCCCGCAGCCGAAGCTATTTCGGCACGGTCCGCATATTTGAGCTGCCAAACCAGCTTTTTTGCACAGTCTTTATAGAGAAATACTGTGCGAGCCGCCGCCCAGCTTCGCGGCGCTGCAAGGCAGGAGTCACACTGCTCGACGCCAGCCGATAGGCCAGGGAGCGGCGCGCCGCATCCGTTACATACGAGACCCGCAACAAAATGCGACCCGAGCCAGCATTTGCTGCACAAGCCCGCATCGCCCTCAACAGCGTCGCCACAGCTTAGACAGCTCGTTGGATACAGAGTCTGAACAACTGTTTGTATCCCCGACCTCCAGCCCATATTCCTACCCTATGACAACCCGCAACCTTCATACTGATCGCACCACACTTGAGCGACACCGCCAGCGCGCCCGCTTGCCCGAAGCCGACTTTGCACACATGGCCGCAATCGACGAAATCCAGTATCGGCTGGAACTGGTTAATAGAGCGTTTACCAATCCTCTCCTGATCGCTGGCCAGCCCGAGGTGTGGCAACCTGCTTTCCCAACATTTGAGCCCATCAAGGATACTGAAACGCTCAGGTGTGCGCCCCATACAAATGACTTGGTTGTGCATGCTATGTCTCTGCATTGGGCCAATGATGTCGTCGGTCAGCTGATTCAGGCCCGCAACGCCCTCAAACCTGATGGCTTGTTTATCGGCTGCCTATT
Organism: uncultured Lentibacter sp.; assembly: GCF_937123735.1. Taxonomy (GTDB): domain Bacteria; phylum Pseudomonadota; class Alphaproteobacteria; order Rhodobacterales; family Rhodobacteraceae; genus Lentibacter. The sequence continues at coordinate 29,737 of NZ_CAKZKL010000034.1, read as the reverse complement.
TGGCGGCAACACTTTGCATGAGCTGCGCAAAGCGCTCAGCGAGGCCGAGATTGCGCTTACAGGTGGCCTCAGCCCCCGCGTGGTAATGGCTGGCGAAATCCGGGATCTCGGCCAGCTGATGCAGCGAGCAGGCTTTGCCCTGCCCGTGGCAGATAAACTCACTTTGACAGCAAGCTATCGAAGCATTTTTCATCTGGCTCATGATTTGAGGCGTATGGGAGAATCGAATGCGTTAGACATGCGCAAGCGCCGTTTCGAGAAAAGAGAGTTCTTTCGCCTTGCTGATGAAATTTACAAAGAACATTTCTCAGACGAAACAGGCCGTATTCTCGCCACCTTCGAGATCATATTTCTCACCGGCTGGACACCTCATGAAAGCCAGCAAAAGCCCCTGCGGCCTGGCTCCGCCCAAGCCAGACTTGCTGATGCACTCAAAACCAGCGAAATAAAACTGCCAGAACCCGAAACGCCTAAAATGAATGGTGATGACTAAATGCAAAAACTGACTCAAGCCGAATTTGACACCAGCCATCTGCCAAAAGACCACCCAAAGGTAAAAAAGCCTAAAATCGGCGTGTTAATGGCAAACTTGGGCACGCCAGATAATTATGATTATTGGTCAATGCGCCGCTATCTGAACGAGTTTCTATCTGATCGCCGGGTTATTGATTATGCCCCTTGGAAGTGGCAGCCGCTTTTGCAGCTTATCATTCTCACAAAAAGGCCCTTCACAAGCGGTGCTGCTTATAAATCAATCTGGAATGAAGCAGAAGGTGAAAGCCCCTTGATGACCATCACCAAGGAACAAACTGCTGCGGTGCGTGATCTGATCGAAAAAGAATATGGCGGCGAGGTCTTGGTCGATTACTGTATGCGCTATGGCAACCCATCAACTGAAAGCAAGGTTGCTGAAATGGTCGCACAAGGGTGTGACAGGGTGCTGTTTTTCTCACTCTACCCACATTATGCAGGCGCGACGATGGCCACCGCCAACGACCAGTTTTTTCGCGCCATGATGAAGCAGACATGGCAACCTTCGGTGCGCACGGTAGCACGATACTTTGACGACAGCCGGTATATCGAGGCGCTGGCGCGCTCTATTGAAACATCTGTGGCCGCTATGGAGCAACGCCCCGAAACACTTGTTGTTTCATATCACGGAATGCCCAAACGCTACCTGATGCAAGGCGACCCTTATCACTGCCAATGCCAAAAAACGACTCGCCTGCTGCGCGAGCGTCTTGGTTGGCAAGATATTGAAATCGTAACGACTTTTCAGTCGGTTTTCGGGCCTGAAGAATGGCTCAAGCCCTATACTGTAAAAGAGGTTGCCCGGCTTGCCGAAGAAGAAGGAAAAAAACGTATCGCCGTTGTTGCGCCCGCTTTCTCGGCGGACTGCATCGAAACCCTTGAAGAGATCAATGAAGAGATTAAAGAGGCCTTTGAAGAGGCTGGCGGCGAAACCTTTGAATATATTCCCTGCCTGAACGCGGGCGAGGCGCATGTCGCGTTTTTGGCAGATCTCATCAAAGAAAACATCCAGGGCTGGTAAAAAGAAAAACGGCAGCTAGAAAGCTGCCGTTTCCCCTATCTTCCAAGAGAAGATGTATTAGTTGCCAACAGCTGCGGCCACTGCGATCAGAAGCAGAAGCGGAACGACCATACCGCCTGAAGAACCAGCCGCGTCTGCGACAACAACAGGGGCTTCAATCATTGGGTCTGACATGCTGCCAGCAGAAACAGAAGAAGCTGCGGCAATGAAGGCAGCTGCGATCACGAAATTTTTCATTTTATCCTCCAGAAATAGAATGCCCAAAGCATCCATACGCCAATAAGAGCGTCGTATTTTTTGTTAATCAGTATTGGCGCGTTTTTGCAAACCCAATATGGTCACAGGCTAGAAGACGCACTCACAATTTCGTCATATTAGCAACACTTGCGTGCCCACTTTTGTTAAAGAAAAGAGCTCGGCAATATGCTCATTATATAGGCCGATACACCCATTAGATGAGCGCCGTCCGATTTTTCGCGTATCGTGTGTGCCGTGAATGCGATAATAGGTCCAGGATAGATAAAGCGCATGGGTTCCGAGAGGATTGTCCGGACCCGGACCAACAAAATCTGGCCACTCCGGATTGCGCTCCCGCATCGAAGGCGTTGGTCGCCAACTCGGGCCCTCAACTTTCTGGACAACGGATGTGCGGCCAAGGCGGGTCAAGTCTTCTGTCAAGGGAACGCTCGTGGGGTAAAGCTTGTAAACCGACTGATCTTCTGACCAAAAATGCAATGCCCGTGAGGTTGTATCAACAAGGCAGGCCCCATTTTTGAGGTTGGAGAAATAAGGCTCCCAACTCAAAGAGCGGAAACTTGAGATATTGCGTCGAACAACTTCGCTCAAATCACGCTCGACTTCGACAGTCTCTGCACCATCAACAGTTGCTGTCTGGGCCAATGCCGGCGCAGCCAAAAGAGATGTAGAGCCAGCAAGAAACCCTCTGCGACTCATTGATTTGGAAAAAATAGCCATCGCATGAACTCCGAAAAATGATCGTTCAATCATATATGTTGGATGGGCTGGGCTCGCAATTCAAACCTTTGTAATCCGCGTTTGATTGATCGGCGATTCACCGCTAAACCAAAGATCGTAGATTTCTGAAGGGGCTGCCATGCGCTTGCTTGTTTCCATTCTTGTTTCGGTTCTGCTGCTCAGTGGCTGCACGACCGCTCCCCCACAATCACAGCTCGGAGCCGACGGTAAACCGCTTCCAAAACTCTACAGAATTTCAAACGCCGCTTCCGGAAAGATCCAGTTTCGCATTCTGGACTCTGTCAATGCTTTGCGGCAAGCGGCAGGGGCCTCAGACGTTGAAATGAGCGCTGAGCTAAATGCTGCCGCTGCAACCCATTCTCTTGATATGGCAGCACAAAATCGTCCCTGGCATTTTGGATCAGATGGATCCTCCCCGATTGATCGGGTGAAGCGGGCGGGCTATGGGGGCACGGCGCTTGGCGAATTGATTTCAGAAACCTATGAAACCGAGCTGGAAACATTGGGCGCATGGATGGACCAAGCAGACACCCGAGCAATCTTACTCGATAAACGCGCGACACATCTCGGCTTCGCATGGCATCAGGAAACCAGCGGAAAAATCTGGTGGACTCTGACGATGGGCAGCTTGGGTGCCGAAACGGAATAAGTAGCCTATTTCTTGATCAAGATAGGCGTGCCATTGCGGACCATAGCATAAATTTCTTCCATCTCCCGATCACTCACAGCAATACAGCCAGCTGTCCAATCTCGAATGCCATTTCTGTATTTTGCCGGGCGTCCATGAATAAAGATATCGCCGCCGGGGCTTTTTCCCAGCTTGCGCGCCCGCGCTATGTCTTGGGAGTTGGGATACGATATCCCGATTGAGAGATAAAACTGACTGTTAGGGTTTCGGCGGTTAATGATGTAGCGCCCTTCCGGTGTGCGCCCGTCGCCTTCAACCGCCTTATGCCCAACAGGACTAAACCCAAGGCCAATTTTATAAGTCTTTATAACGTCTTGCCCGCTCAATAGGTAAAGCCTGCGTGCCTCCTTTTCGACAACCAACTGAGTGATCTCGGGGCCAGTATATGTCCGATACTTTGTAGACGCGCAGCCCGAAAGAAGCACAAAAACGAGAAGCGCTCCAAGGTGTATAAGTGCCCGCATGTTTTGCCCACTGCTATTTTGCGCAAACATATAGCAGCATTACAGCTTATCTGCACTCAGTTTGAGACAGGCTCTCAGATTTTCTGCAAAAAGACGTCTATAGATGCGTCATAACATGATTGCAGCGCCACCAGATCAATCTGGGCGGCGCTATTTTCTGCGGCCAACTTTTCCGCAAGAGAACATTTCTCTGCAAATTCCTCAAATCCGAGGTTCAAGGCACTGCCCTTGAGAAAATGCATACTTGCGCCCAAACCCTCCACCGGCTTTTGAGCGAGGGAAGAGAGCTCAAGCTCGACCTCCTCCAGAAAAACAACGACGATTTCACCAAAATCTTCTGCGCCGATATCTTGGCGAAGTTCCTCCACTTTATCCCAGTTGATCATGCCTACACCTCAAGTTCGTGCCAAGCACTCTAACAGCCACCTGTTAAGAGAAAGCTAAAAGAACACTAAAATGAGAGAGAATTTCTTCACGAGAGCTTAAAGCAAACAGGCTATGGAAAGAGGCCGGAGAAGAACGCAAGACGTTCAGGGGATTTATGAGTCAGAGCAGTCGCAACCCTGTTGAAACACATGAAACGGAAAGCAACCTTGTGCTTGTCGTTGATGACAGCCGTTTGCAACGCAGCATCCTGCGCGCCAGCCTCAAAAAATGGGGCTACCGAGTCGCCGAAGTTTCAAGCGGAGATGAAGCGCTGGCGTTTTGCGAAGCCTCGCAGCCTGATCTTGTGGTGAGTGATTGGATGATGCCCGGTATGGACGGAATCGAATTCTGCCGTCGCTTCAAGGCCATGGATGCTGATCGCTTTGGATATTTCATTCTGCTCACCTCAAAAAGCGACAAAACAGAAATTGCCCAGGGGCTTGATGCCGGTGCCGATGATTTCCTGACCAAACCTGTGAGCGCGGCCGAGCTGCGGGCGCGTTTGGTTGCGGGCGAGCGAATTCTCAATATGGAGCGCGAACTCACCCGCAAGAACGAATTGATCAACACAACTCTGGATGAGCTGAAAGCGCTTTATACCACAATCGACAATGACCTGATCGAGGCGAAACAGCTGCAACAGTCACTGGTAAGGGAGCGCTATAGAAACTTTGGCAGCGCCGAGATTTCCTTGATGCTCCAATCCAGTGGGCATGTTGGTGGCGATCTTGTGGGCTATTTTCCGATCAACGAAGAGGAGATTGGAATTTTTGCGATTGATGTATCTGGCCATGGCATCAGCTCTGCCCTTATGACCGCACGTCTGGCGGGGTATATGTCATCAGCATCAAAGGAACAAAATATAGCCATAGAGCGTTGTGAAGGCGATATTTTTGCGCCGATACCGCCCAGCCAAGTTGTGGCAAGGCTCAACAACCTCGTTCTCAAAGAGATGACCACTGAGCATTATTTTACGCTTGTTTATGCCGTGGCCAACCTGAAAACCGGCAAAGTAACCGCCAGCCAAGCCGGCCACCCCCATCCGCTTGTGCAGCGCGCAAGCGGTGATGTCGAGTTTGTGGGCAGTGGCGGCCTGCCGGTCGGGCTTGTGCCCGATGCCAGCTATGAGCAATTTGAGATCTGCCTCAATCCGGGAGACCGGCTCGCCGTTTACTCTGATGGTGTGCCCGAATGTATGAACGAGGCTGGTGCGTTTTATGATGATGCAAATGTCATCTGTTTTTTCAAAAACTGGCAAGACAAACGTGGGCCCGCCTTGCTGGATGCGCTTCTTTTTGAGTTGGATACATTTGCAGGCGCCCGCGACTTTTCGGATGACATTTCTGCCATTCTGCTAGAGTTTTCTGGCACCAAAACCTGATCCCTTGCCTTGCGCTGGCCGGCTTGGGCGATTAGGTGCTGGGCAAACACACGGATTGGTTTGGCCTTATGGAAAACACGGAAAACAAAATTTGGGACGAAAAAGTCCTGCCCTTTGAGCTCAGAATTTCTGATTGCCGGGGTCGCATTGTGCGCCTTGACCAGACTGTGAACGATATTTTGGCTCAGCACGATTACCCCAAGCAGGTGGAATCCCTGATTTCCGAAATGGTTATCATCACAGCCCTGCTTGGAAGCATGGTTGAATCCAAGTGGAAGCTCTCTTTACAGGTGCAGACAGATGGCCCCGTGCGCATGATTGCGACCGATTATTTCGCACCTGCCGAACTCAACGCCCCCGCAAGTATCCGCGCCTATGCAAGCTATGACCGCACGCGCATCACAGATGGCAAACCCTTTGATCAACTTGGCAAAGGCTATTTTGCGGTGCTGATTGACGAAGGGAAGGGAACAAAACCCTATCAGGCGCTGGCCCCTCTGGAAGGCGCGTCTATTGCCGAAGCTGCCGAGGGCTATTTTGCCGCCTCAGAGCAGATCGCAACCAAGTTGATTGTCGAGCATGGCGAAACCTACATGAAAGATAAGGGCACCCAGTGGCGTGCGGCAGGTATGCTTTTGCAACATCTGCCCAAATCGCTCAAGAGCGAAGGTCGCAACGCCGACAGCGAGGCCGCACAGAGAGACCATGCCCAGCGCAAGGATGAAGACTGGAACAGGGTCAACCACTTGCTCAACACGGTTGAAAGCCTCGAGCTGATAGGCCCTTTTGTTGCGCCTGCCGAGCTTGTCTGGCGACTCTTTCACGAGGAAGAGCCCGCGGTCTACGAGCCTCGTGAGGTGCAATTTGGCTGCACCTGCTCAGAAGAGCGTGTGCGCCAGAGCCTCTCGATTTATGGCGTCAAAGATATTGAAAAGATGACAACCGAAGATGGGAAGGTGACCGCAGACTGCCAGTTCTGCAACCGTCATTTCGAACTGGATCCGTCAACTGTCGGGCTTGAAGCGCAGTAACCGGGTGAAAGAGATTGCTGCCATAAGGGCCGTTCTGGCCAAGCCGGGAGCGACCTCCTCTGACTATGACCTCAACCCAGATGTGATTCCTGTTGAGCAAGGTATAAACAGCCCAGCGGCTGTCCTGATTGCATTGGTCGAGCAGGGCGGCACGCTCTGTGTTGTTTTGACAAAACGTGCACAGCACCTGCGCCATCATCCGGGTCAGATCGCCTTTCCGGGCGGGAAGGTCGAGGCCGCTGACGGCTCCATAGAAGCCACCGCGCTGCGCGAGGCCCAGGAAGAAGTTGGCCTGCCCCCTCAACAAGTGGAGTTGCTGGGAACACTGCCAAAGCACCTAACGGTCACCGGCTTCTCTGTTCAGCCGGTTCTTGGCTTCGTTAAGGGTGATTTTGCCCCCATTCTTGACAAAGGCGAGGTGGAAGAAATCATCTTTGCGCCTTTGGCCCACCTGAGCGATCCGCGCAAATATGCGGTGCAACAAAGGTTGTTTCGGGGCAGCTTGCGAAAATACTACACAATCCCCTACGGGCCGCATTACATTTGGGGCGCGACGGCGCGCATGACGCTGGGCTTTGCAGAGCGGATTTCGGGGTGACACAGGTATCAGGACACTGGCTGGAAGACCGTGCGGCACAGGCGCTACTAAGCGCACTAGAGGCTGGCGGGGCCAAGGCCTATTTTGTCGGCGGCTGTGTGCGCAATGCGCTGCTTGGCCTGCCCGTGACGGACCTTGATATTGCCACAAGCGCGCGGCCCGAAGCCGTTATCGGGGCTGCCAAAGCGCTGGGGTATAAGCCCGTTCCCACAGGTATAGAGCACGGCACCGTGACCGTTGTTGGCGGCGGCTCTGTGCTTGAGGTGACGACCTTTCGCAAAGATGTAGAAACCGACGGGCGGCACGCTGTCGTTGCCTTTTCCGAGAGCCTGGAAGAGGATGCCGCGCGGCGCGATTTCCGCATGAACGCGCTCTATGCAGATCGGGCCGGAAAGCTGAGTGATCCAACGGGTGGCCTGGCCGATATTGCTGCGCGCAAAATCTGTTTTGTTGGCGCGCCTGATGAACGGATTAGGGAAGATTATCTGCGCATTTTGCGGCTCTTTCGATTTGCTGCCCAGCTTGGCTTCGGACCTGAAGCGATAGACCCTGACGCTTTGCTGGCTGCCGCGCGGCTGAGCTATGGTTTGCGCCATGTTTCAACCGAGCGGATCACCGCAGAGGTGCTTAAAACTCTGGGGGCCGCGCACCCTTTGAAGGTGCTTGGGGCGCTGCAAGGCTCGGGCGTTCTGGTGCGTGTGTTGCCGGGTGCCAGCCTGCCTGTTTTGCAGCGGTTTGTCATGCTGGGTGGCAGCGCTACGCCTGTTGCGCGGCTTGCAGCTCTGATGGCTTTTGCCGGCCACCTGCCCTTGCGGCTCTCCAAGAAAGACCGGCGGCTGTTTGACATGTTGCGCCGCTTTGCCTGGAGTGCTGAAAGCGCCGCCGAGCTGGCGTATCGCGAAGGTGCTGAAGTTGCACAAAGTGCTGTGGTTTTACGGGCGGCGCTCTGTGGTGGCGAGCCCTCATTTGCTGGGCTCGACGCTGCTGGGAAGGCGCAGTTTCCACTGGTTGCAAAGGACTTTCCCGAGCTTGAAGGCAAGGCTTTGGGAGATGCCTTGAAACAGGCGGAGCAGCGCTGGATTGGCTCGGGATTCACGCTTTCAAGAGAGGCGCTCTTAGACGAGAAATGAGGCGAGCACCTCGTCGTTTGTGATGTCGCGTGCGCTGAAGCCTTTATCGTTTGCCAGCTTCATGAGCCGCTCAAAGCTCTCGGGCGTGTCGGTCTCGATCCCGATCAGAACAGAGCCGAAGTTGCGCGCGGATTTCTTGAGATATTCAAAGCGCGTAATGTCGTCATGCGGGCCGAGAAAACCGAGGAAATCCTTAAGCGCGCCGGGGCGCTGGGGCATCCTCAGGATGAAGTATTTCTTCAGGCCGGAGTAACGCTGGGCGCGTTCTTTGACTTCGGGCAAGCGCTCGAAATCAAAGTTGCTGCCCGAAACGATACAGACCACGGTTTTGCCCTTGATCTCGTCGCGCATATCCTTGAGCGCGTCGATGGTCAAAGCGCCTGCGGGCTCCAGCACGACGCCTTCTATATTGAGCATTTCAATCAGCGTGGTGCAGAGCCTGTCTTCGTCAATCTGAAGATGGGTCTGATCTTTGAAGGGGTGCAGCTTTGCAAACGTGAGCTGACCGATTTCGGCTACAGCCGCCCCATCTACGAAGGAATCCACCGTGGGCAGAGGCACAGGCTTGCCGGCGGCTTGCGCCGCAGCCAGACAGGCACCGCCTGATGGCTCTACAAAAGCGTAATTGGTTTCACGCCCAAAATAGGCTGTCACACCCGCCGACAACCCCCCGCCGCCCACCGGTAGCACGATAAGATCGGGGGCTTGGCTTCCCAGCTGTTCTTCAATTTCAGCAGCCACCGTGGACTGGCCCATGATGACATCTTCGGCATCAAACGGCGGCAGGAAGACACCCGCCTCAGCCTCGCAATAGGCTTTGGCCGCGGCAAGCGTTTCGTCAAAATAGTCACCCACAAGCTCAATTTCGATCAACCCTCCACCGAAGGTCTTGGTTTTCAGTATCTTCTGGCTCGGCGTGGTGACGGGCATGAAAATACGCCCCCGCGCACCAAGGTATTTGCACATGAAAGCAACACCTTGCGCATGGTTTCCCGCACTTGCGCACACAAAAAGCGGTGGCGCTTCATGGCCTTTCATGGCCTCGGTCATCGCGTTGAAGGCACCACGAATTTTGTAGGAGCGCACGGGGGTCAGATCTTCGCGTTTGAGCAGAATATCGGCCTCATACAGCTCGGACAAATGTGCGTTGCGCTGGAGCGGGGTCGGCTCAAACACGGCGCGCAGCTGGTTTGCGATCTGGCGGGAGGCTGTTTTCATTGTATCCATCTGTTTTTATTCTACCACGAAGCCTCGCAAAGCAAGGGGCTGCGCTTGCAGAGGGGCGCAAAAACAGCTACCTCGCGGCAAACGAGACAAGAGGAAATCATGATGTCGGCTCCCAAGAAAGTTGTCCTTGCGTATTCTGGTGGTTTGGACACCTCCATCATTCTCAAATGGCTTGAGACGGAATATGGCTGTGAGGTTGTGACCTTCACCGCCGATCTGGGACAAGGCGAGGAGCTTGAACCCGCCCGCAAGAAAGCCGAGATGATGGGTGTGAAAGACATCTATATCGAAGACCTGCGCGAGGAATTTGTGCGCGATTTTGTCTTCCCGATGTTCCGTGCGAATGCGGTTTATGAGGGGCTTTACCTGCTCGGCACGTCCATTGCGCGGCCCCTTATTTCCAAGCGTCTTGTCGAGATTGCCGAGGACGTGGGCGCGGATGCCGTGGCCCATGGGGCGACAGGCAAGGGCAACGACCAAGTGCGCTTCGAGCTGGCCTGTTATGCGCTCAACCCCGATATAAAAGTGATCGCGCCATGGCGGGAATGGGACCTGACCAGCCGCACCAAGCTGATTGATTTTGCTGAGAAAAACCAGATTCCAATTGCCAAGGACAAGCGCGGGGAAGCGCCCTTCTCTGTGGATGCGAACCTATTGCACACCTCAAGCGAAGGCAAGGTTCTGGAAGACCCGGCCGAGATGGCACCGGACTATGTTTTCCAACGCACCGTTGCGCCTGAAGATGCGCCGAACGAGGCGGAATATATCGAGGTGGGCTTTGAAAAAGGCGATGCCGTGAGCATCAATGGTGAGGCGCTCAGCCCGGCTAACCTTCTGACAAAGCTCAATGAATTGGGCGGAAAGCACGGCATTGGGCGGCTCGACTTTGTTGAAAACCGCTTTGTGGGCATGAAGAGCCGTGGCATCTACGAAACCCCCGGCGGCACCGTGCTTCTGGAGGCACACCGTGGAATTGAGCAGATCACACTCGACAGCGGCGCGGGCCACCTCAAGGACAGCCTGATGCCGCGCTATGCGGAGCTCATTTACAACGGTTTCTGGTTCAGCCCTGAGCGCGAAATGCTGCAAGCGGCGATCGACAAGAGCCAGGAACATGTGACGGGCACTGTCAGGCTCAAGCTCTATAAGGGCGCGGCGACATGTGTTGGCCGCTGGTCAGACCACTCGCTCTACTCGGAGGCGCATGTGACCTTTGAAGATGATGCCGGGGCCTATGACCAGAAGGATGCGGCGGGATTCATCCAGCTCAATGCGCTGCGTCTCAAGCTTTTGGCAACACGGAATCGTCGGTTCAAATAGTCCTTTCGGGCGTGGAAAACTGAACAAAATCAAGCGGGTCTGTGCAGTATAGCATGGGCTCGCTTTGCTTTTGTTAGGGGTGCGTTCCGCAGGGTTAACGAGTGCTGCAACACCAAAACAGGGGGGGTGATATGCGTGCACACCCCGTGCACGAAGCGTGCACCCCCTGATCCGGCTCTGCGTTAAGAGAAAATTAGGTAATGCAGCGTGCGCCTGCCGTGAGGTTAGGGCGGTGTAGATTGTAAAACCACGTCATGATGCGGGCATTTTAGGGAGGCATATGATGCAGGACATGGCAAAAGGTATCTCACGCGGGCTTGAGGGGAAGAGCTTTGAAGGGTCGCTCAAGTTTGACTGTGGTTCGGATGGTGTGATCATTCTGAAGGGGGAAGCTGTGCTGACGCAGGATCAGGACACGGACTGCACCTTGAAGATCAGCAAGGAAAACCTTGGGAAGCTGCTGAGAGGAAAGCTCAACGCGATGACCGGTGTTATGACGGGGAAGCTGAAAGTTTCGGGGAATATGACTGTCGCGATGCGGCTGGCGAAGCTGCTTTAGGCATAGGGAGGTGCGCAGTAAATGCGCACCCTACGATTTTGGACCATAAAGCCTAGGCGGCGAGGCTGCGGGCCTCGCGGAAGGACAACAGGCGCTTGTTGGTTTCATCCCACAAATGGAGGCGCACGCTTGCGAAGCTCTCGCGGATTGTCATCCGGTTGATCTCGGCCAGCTCGGCATTTTCGCGCAGAACCTCGGGCAGACGGTAAAAAGGAATCCGGCTGTAGAGGTGGTGGATATGGTGAATACCGATGTTGGCGCTGAACCAGTTGACCCAGGACGGCAGGATATAGTGCGAGCTGCCGTAAAGGGCGGCGTCATGGAGATCCCAGTTTTCATTGTGATCCCATGTGGTTTCTTCAAACTGGTGCTGCACATAAAAGAGCCACATGCCGGCTGTGGCCGCAAGCAGCGTGGAAGGTAGGAATATGAGCAACAGCGGCGCGACACCGCCAAAAGCATAGATCAGACCGAGCACGCAGAGGATCACAAGGTTTGTGAGCATCGCCGAAAACCAGTATTTGCCAGTTGTCATCAGCCCGACGGGAAAGCGCTGTTGAATGAAAAAGAGATAGGCAGGCACGAAGCCAAAGAGAAAAAACGGGCTGCGATAGATACGATACTGGAGCTTGCCCAAAGGGGAGAGCGCCTTGTATTCGGCCAGAGTGAGGGTGACGATATCACCAATGCCGCGCTTGGCGAGATTGCCATGGCTGGCGTGGTGAATGGCGTGGGTGCGCCGCCAGACATCATAAGGGGTGAGGGTGACAACCCCGAGGGCGCGGCCCACCCAATCGCTTACCTTGCGGTTCTTGAACAGGGAGCCGTGGCCGCAATCATGCTGGATTGTGAACAGCCGCAAAAGAAACGCCGCAATCGGCAGCGAGAGCGCAAGAGCGAGCCAATAGCTGACCGAAAGCGCCGCCCAAGCGGCGGCCCAAAGCCCCAAGAAAGGCACTGCCGTGACGAGCAATTCAAAATAGCTGCGCGCAGTGTTTGGCTCGCGGAACTTGGCCAGGGTGGAGACCCATTCTTTGGCTGATTTGGCTTTATCTGTCTGCTCGGTCGGGAAGGCGGATGCGATGTTCATACGGCTCTGTCTTATTGTTTCTTGCTGCAACGAATAGAGCAACCAAGGCATGTGACAAGAGAAATATGAGTTTTCAGTTGAAACTGAGCCAAAAGGTAGCGGATTTGGGCGCGATCAGGCGGTCATCTTCTGATGTGCCATTGTTTCGTAGATGGGCAACGCGGCGGAGAGAAGCGCCTTGTCTGCCGGGCTCTGAAGCTCAGGCAGCGGGCCTTCGGGGCCGGCAAATCCGCGCGAGCCATGCACGGCCTGATACCAATGGGACGCCCAGACGCCATCGCAGGGTTGGCCGCCCTCAGGCCAGCTCAGCATGGATTTATCAAACGGCACACCCAGCGCTGCGCAGAGTTTGGTGAGCATTTTTTCGGGGTTTGCACGAATATCCGCGCTGTCTATCACCAAGGCAGGGTGGCCGGCGCGCTGTAGCATCTCGTAAAGCTCCAGCTGCTGGGAAAAACCGATGTCTGCCAGCCCGAAGCCCTCATATTTGGCCCCAAAGCTCGCGATCACGCGGGCGGGGTGGCGGATGAGAAAGACGTTCTGGACGCCAAACATCCAATCGCGCGGCACCGAAGGCAACATATGTTGGCACATGTGTTTTTGATAAAAATGTGTCTCTAAAGGGCGGATTAGAGACTGCACCACTGTGGCGGCCTCCTGAGGCTGGCTGGCAAGCACCTCTTCGCGCATCGGGTGATTGAGCCCTGTTTGTGCGAGGTAATGGGCATAAAACGGCTCGTCAACGGCCACAAAATCGGGCCGGTTTGCAAAGCTATACATGAGCGCGGTGGAGAGGTTGCGCGGGCCAGACCACATGGCGATAGATGTCATGATTGTGCCTCGATGAGATCTTTGTAGAGCGCGCGCAAACGCTTGGTGACCGGGCCCATCTCGCCTGTGCCGATGGGGCGGCCATCAATTTCGCTGACCGGAGTTTGGGCGCCGAATGTGCCTGTGAGGAAGGCTTCATCGGCGGAGTAGGTATCAACCAGGGAATAATTGCGCTCGAACACGGGAATATCGTTGGCGCGGCAGAGGTCGATCACTTTTTGGCGGGTGATGCCGTTCATGCAATAATCACCCGTGGAGGTCCAAACCGCGCCCTTGCGCACGATGAAGAAATTGCAGGCGTTGGTGGTGTTCACGAAGCCGTGGACATCGAGCATGAGAGCCTCATCGGCCCCGGCCTTTTCGGCGGCGATACAGGCAAGGATGCAGTTGAGCTTGCTGTGCGAATTGAGCTTCGGGTCTTGCGTCATCGGCAGGCCGCGGATGTGTGGGACCGTGGCGAGGCGGATGGGCCGCGGGATCTTGGGCTGGGAGTGCTCCATGATGATCGTCACGGTCGGGCCTTGCTGGCTGAGCGAGGGGTGCTGGAAGGGGCGTGTCTTGACCCCGCGTGTGACCATGAGGCGCGCGTGGGCGTCTGTGCTCATGTTGTTGGCGTGTTGTGTCTCTAACAAGGCGGAATAGAGCGCGTCGCGGCGCATGCCGATGTCCAGATCAATCGCTTTGGCGGCCTCAAAGAGGCGGTCGAAATGCTCCTCCCAGAAGGCCCATGTGCCATTGTAGAGCCGCAACCCCTCCCAGACGCCATCGCCGAGCATGAAGCCGCTGTCATAGACAGAGACCAGCGCCTCGGCCTTGGGGACACAGCGCCCGTTGAGCCAGATCTTGATCTGTTCATTGCGCGCGTCTTCTTCGGCGGCGTGGGTGGTAATTTTGTCGCTCATGGTTTGGCCTCTCACGTTTCGGGAACAAGTTGTAACCTCTCTGTGAGGGCTGTCTACAGGGGAGTTTTTGCACGCTAGACTGGGGCAGGTTTGGCAGGAGAATGCGCTATGATGTGCTGTGTGAGAGAAATGAAGGCCCTGATTCTGGCGGTGTTGATCGCGCTGGTGCTGGGGATGCAATCAGGGGTGGCCAAGGCCGGGCCGCGCGAGGCGATTGTTGTGGCGGGCGGCTGCTTTTGGTGTGTGGAATCAGACTTTGAAAGCGTTGACGGGGTGATTGAGGCGGTCTCGGGCTTTGCAGGCGGCAAGAGCACCAACCCGACGTATAAGAACCACACGGGGCATTATGAGGTGGTGAAGATCACCTTTGATGCGGGCAAGATCAGCCGGGACGAGATTTTGCACAAATTTATGCGCTCGATTGACCCAACGGATGACGGCGGGCAGTTTTGTGACCGTGGACCGGCCTATAAAACCGCGCTGTTTTATGATGGCGCGGCGCAGAAGGCTTCTGCCGAGAAGGCTGTGGCGGAGGCAGAGCAAGATCTGGGGCGCGATGTTGTCACCAAGGTTTTGCCGCTGACCGGGTTTTATCCGGCAGAGGACTATCATCAGGACTATTACAAGAGCAGCGCGATTGTATTGACACGGGCCGGGCCGAAGACGCGGGCGAGCGCTTATAAGTTTTATCGCAAGGCCTGTGGGCGGGATAAAACCGTGAAAAAGCTCTGGGGGAGTGCTGCGCCTTTTGCGGGGTGAGGCTTCGACTTGCTTCGCAAGCCGATCCGCTGGGGGCGCTGCCCCCAGACCCCCCAAGCAGTTTGCGCAGCAAACGCGATGACCGATAGAGCGCACTTGCTGCGCAGGATCGGTGGGATATTTAGAGCAATAAGAAAGGGCTAGGGTTGGGCTTTCAGGAAGGCTTCGACTTCGGCGCGGGCGGGGATGGCATCGGCTGTCCCTTTTTTTGTGACTTTGAGGGCCGAGGCGGCGGCGGCGAGGCGCAGCGCGCTTTCAAGCGGCTGGCCCTCAAGAAGGGCGGCGGCGAGATAGCCTGTGAAAGTGTCGCCTGCACCGGTTGTGTCACGCGCTTTGACGGGGAAGGCGGGGAAGCGGGTTTCGCCTGCTTGCGTGATGGCGCGGCCGCCTTTTGAACCTTCCGTGATGATGATGGTTTCGGGCGCGAGGCTCTCGGGCGAAAGGCCTGTGGCCTCGGTGAGCTGGGCCATTTCGACGGCGTTTAGGATGAGTAGGTTGGTGAGCGGGAGGAGCGCTTTGGTGGCCGCGGCCTCAAACGGCGCGGCGGCGTAGAGCACTGTGAGGCCGAGGCTGCCCGCGAGGGTGGCGGCTTCCAGCGCCAGATTTGTCTCGTTTTGCAGAAGCAGCATATCGCCGCGCTTGGCGGTGAGCAGAGCCGTTTTGAGCTGTGTGAGAGACTGGTGCATGTTTGCGCCGGGGAAGACGACAATGGCGTTTTCGCCCGCTTTATCGACTGTGATGAGGGCGTGGGCCGTGGGGGCGGCGACCTCTGAAATATATGTGGTGCGCACGCCGAGCTCTGCCATGCGGGCTTTGGCCCAAGCGCCATCGGCCCCCACCGCGCCGATATGCACCACATCTGCGCCTGCCTGCGCGGCAGCGACAGACTGATTTGCGCCCTTGCCGCCCAGGCCCGTTCTATGAGCCTTGGCGAGGAGGGTTTCGCCCGGCTGGGGAATCTGGGGCACTTCATAGAAGTGATCCAGATTGATCGAGCCGAGGCAGAAGAGTGTCATTCCCTAGCCGACCTTGCAGGCGGCGAGCACCGCCATGTTGAGGATGTCGTTCACTGTGCTGACGGTGGAGCAGATCTGGATGCTTTCGTCGATGCCGGCAAGGATCGGGCCGATGACAGTTGCGCCGGCCATTTCCTGCATGAGCTTGGTGCTGATCGAAGCAGAATGGCGGGCGGGGACGACGAGGATATTGGCCGGACCCGTGAGGCGCGAGAAAGGATAGCTTTTTTGCGCCTGGGCATTGAGGGCCACATCAACGGTCATTTCACCTTCATACTCAAAATCGGCACCGCGCGCGGCCAGAACCTCGGGGGCCTTGTGCATCTTTTCGGCCCGCTCGGAGCGCGGATACCCAAAGGTGGAGAAGCTCACAAACGCCACACGCGGCTCAAGGCCCAAGTGACGGGCCACATCGGCAGAGCGCTCAGCGATTGTTGCCAAGTCCTGCTCATCAGGCCATTCATGCACCAGCGTATCGCCCACAAGAACAATGCGCCCTTTGTGCAACAGCGCTGTCACACCGACGGCCCCGGCCTCGGCAGAGGCATCAAACACCATGTTGATGCGCTGCATGACATGGGCCGATTTGCGCGTTGCGCCTGTGACAAGGCCATCGCCGTGGCCATGGGCCAGCATGAGCGCCGCAAAAACATGCCTGTCACGGGCGGCAAGGCGGTGGACATCGTGGCGGTCAAACCCCTGACGCTGGAGGCGCTTGTAGAGGAAGGCCTTATACTCGGGCAGATGGGGCGAATTGGCGGCGTTGACCACTTCAAGCTCATCGACCGCATCGGCCATACCTTCAGCGGTGAGCTTGCTGCGCACATCTTCGAGCCGGCCGACAACAAGCGCCTTGCCCATGCCGGAGCGCTGGTATTGCACAGCGGCACGCAGCACGCGCGGATCATCGCCTTCCGCGAAGATCATCGTGGCCTGATTCTGGCGGGCGCGGGCGTTGAGGCTGCGCAGGATGCTGGCTGTCGGATCCATCCGAGATTTGAGCGAGGCTTCGTAGGCGTCCATGTCAATGATGGGGCGGCGGGCGACGCCAGTGTCCATACCTGCCTTCGCGACGGCGGGGGGGATGACATAGATGAGGCGGGGATCAAAGGGGGTCGGGATGATGTAATCGCGCCCGAAGCTGAGCTTTTTGCCATAGGCCATGGCGACCTCATCGGGGACATCTTCGCGCGCCAGTTTGGCCAGAGCCTCGGCGCAGGCGATTTTCATCTCGTCGTTGATGGCGCGGGCGTGAATATCAAGCGCGCCGCGGAACAGATAGGGGAAGCCGAGGACATTGTTGACCTGATTGGGATAATCCGAGCGGCCTGTGGCGACGATCACATCTTCGCGCACGGCGTGGGCCTCTTCAGGGGTGATCTCCGGATCAGGGTTGGCCATGGCGAAGATCACGGCGTTGGCGCCCATGGAGGCGACCATCTCGGGCGTGACCGCGCCTTTGACGGAGACGCCGAGGAAGACATCGCAGCCATCCATCGCCTCGGCCAGGGTGCGCGCCTCTGTGTTGGCGGCGTGGGCCGATTTCCACTGGTTCATGCCTTCGGTGCGGCCTTGGTAGATGACACCCTTGGTGTCGCACAAGATGCAGTTGTCATGCTTGGCGCCCATGGCTTTGATGAGCTCGATGCAGGCGATGCCCGCTGCGCCCGCGCCGTTGACGACGATTTTGACCTCATCAATCGACTTGCCGCTGATTTGCAGGGCGTTGAGCAGGCCGGCGGCGCAGATCACGGCTGTGCCGTGCTGGTCATCGTGGAAGACAGGAATGTCCATCTGCTCTTTGAGGGTCTGCTCGATGATGAAGCATTCGGGGGCTTTGATGTCTTCAAGGTTGATGCCCCCGAAGGTTGGCCCCATGAGGCGCACCGCGTTGATGAATTCGTCGGGGTCTTCTGTATCAAGCTCGATGTCGATGCTGTTTACATCGGCGAAGCGCTTGAAGAGCACGGATTTGCCCTCCATGACCGGCTTGGAGCCGAGCGCGCCAAGGTTGCCAAGGCCGAGGACGGCTGTGCCGTTGGAGATCACCGCGACGAGATTGCCTTTGTTGGTGTAGTCATAGGCCAGCTCCGGATTGGCGGCGATATCCTCGCAGGGCACGGCCACGCCGGGGGAATAGGCAAGCGACAGATCCCGCTGGGTTGTCATGGGGACAGTCGCCTGCACCTCCCATTTGCCGGGAGTTGGCTCAAGGTGAAAGGCGAGGGCGTCTTCGCGGGAGATCTTTTGTTTGGTCATTTCGGGCCTGATTTCATGCTGGGTCGGTTCGTCATAGACGTTGCGCGGCCTTCTCTCAACCAAAACACGACTTTTCGGCTTTCGCGCTGGGCGTGGCATGGTTAGTTTGGCGCTAACCATTCGGGGGGATGACACTGTGAGCGCTGGCAAATCTGCCGTGACGCCTATGATGGCGCAATATCTTGAGATTAAGGGGAATTACCCCGAGGCGCTTTTGTTTTACCGCATGGGCGACTTTTACGAGATGTTTTTTGACGATGCGGTGGCGGCGGCCGAGGCGCTGGACATTGCGCTCACCAAGCGCGGCAAGCATGAGGGCGACGATATCCCGATGTGTGGCGTGCCGCATCATGCGGCGGAGAACTATCTGCTGACGCTCATTCGCAAGGGTTTTCGTGTGGCTGTGTGCGAGCAGCTGGAAAGCCCCGAAGAGGCCAAGAAGCGCGGCTATAAATCGGTTGTGCGGCGCGATGTGGTGCGGCTTGTGACGCCTGGCACCCTGACGGAAGACAGCCTGCTGGAAGCGCGGCGCAACAACTTTCTGGCGGCTTATGTGGAGATACGCGAGGCGGCGGGGCTGGCCTGGCTGGATATGTCCACAGGCGATTTGCGGGTGATGGAGCTTTCCCGTGTGCGGCTTGGGCCGGAGCTGGCACGGCTTGCGCCCAGCGAGATTGTCTTTGCCGATGCGCAGTTTGGTGCGCTTGCGCCAATTGCCGAAGAGCAAGGCGTGGCTGTGACGGAGCTGGGCAAGGCCAGCTTTGACAGCGAGGGCGCGCAGAAGCGGCTCTGTGATTTCTTTGAGGTCGAGACGCTGGAGGCCTTCGGGCAGTTCAGCCGTGCAGAAATTTCGGCGCTGGGGGCGGTGCTTGATTATCTGGAGATCACCCAGAAGGGGAAACTGCCGCTTTTGAGCAAGCCTGTGCGCGAGGTGGCGGGGCGGGTCATGCAGATTGACGCGGCCACGCGGCGCAACCTTGAGCTGACGCGGAACATGCAGGGGGCGCGGGCCGGCTCGCTGCTGGCGGCGATTGACCGCACGCTGACGGCGCAGGGCGCGCGGCTTCTGGAGCGGCGGGTGAGCGCGCCCTCGTGCGATGTGGGTGAGATCAACCGGCGGCTGGAGGCTGTGAGCTATGCGCTGGGCGAGACGGGCTTTTTGAGCGAGACGCGCGAGCAGCTCAGGCATGTGCCCGATATGGAGCGCGCGCTCTCGCGGCTTGGGCTTGAGCGCGGCGGGCCGCGCGACCTTGCGAGCCTTCGCAATGGCCTCGCGAAGGCGGGTGAAATAGGCTCTAACATGGCGCAACTTGCGCTTCCTGCGCTGCTGAATGAGGCCGGGCAGAAACTTCTGGGGCATGAGGCGCTGTGCGATTTGCTCGATGCGGTGCTGGTGGCGGAGCCGCCGCTTTTTGCCCGCGATGGCGGGTTTGTGGCGGCGGGCTATGACGCAGAGCTCGACGCCAGCCGCGCCCTGCGCGACGAGGGGCGCAGCGTGATTGCCAAGATGCAGGCGGAGTATGCCGCCGAGACGGGCATCGGCGCGCTCAAGATCAAGCACAACAATGTGCTGGGGTATTTCATCGAGGTCACTTCGACCCATGCGGAGAAGATGCTGGGCGCGCCGCTCAACGAGCGCTTCAAGCACCGCCAGACCACGGCCAACCAAGTGCGCTTTACCACGCCCGAGCTGAGCGAGATGGAAACGCGGATTTTGAACGCAGGGGGGCGTGCGACCGAGATCGAGCTGCGCATATTTGGCGCGCTGCGCGCCGCGGTGCTGGAGGCGCAGGAGGCTGTCTTTGCAGCCACCGGGGCGCTGGCCGAAATTGACGTGGCGCTCGGGCTGGCGGCGATTGCGCGCGAGGAGGACTGGGCGTGCCCGAAAGTGGACGAGAGCCGCGCGCTGGAGATTGAACAGGGGCGCCACCCCGTTGTGGAGCAGGCGCTGCGGCGGCAGGGCGGCGCGAGCTTTGTGCCGAACGACTGTGCGCTGGCGGAGGATGACCAGCTCTGGCTGCTGACGGGGCCGAACATGGCCGGTAAATCGACGTTTTTGCGGCAGAATGCGCTGATTGCTGTGCTGGCGCAGATGGGCAGCTATGTGCCTGCGGCGGCGGCGCGTGTGGGGATTGTGAGCCAGCTGTTCAGCCGCGTGGGCGCGTCTGATGATCTGGCGCGGGGGCGCTCGACCTTTATGGTGGAGATGGTGGAGACGGCGGCGATCCTCAATCAGGCGGATGACCGTGCGCTGGTGATTCTTGACGAGATCGGGCGCGGCACGGCGACCTATGACGGCCTTAGCATTGCCTGGGCGACGCTGGAGCATTTGCACGAGGCCAACAAATGCCGCGCGCTCTTTGCCACGCATTACCACGAGATGACGCAGCTGAGCGACAAGCTGGCGCGCTGCTCCAATGCTACGGTGATGGTGAAGGAGTGGGAGGGCGATATTATCTTTTTGCATGAGGTGCGCAAGGGCACGGCGGACCGCTCTTATGGGGTGCAGGTGGCCAAGCTGGCGGGGCTGCCAGAGAGTGTGATTGCAAGGGCGCGGGTGGTGCTTGACGCCTTGGAGAAGGGTGAGCGGGAAGGTTCTGCAAAGGCGGTTATTGATGATTTGCCCTTGTTTAGTGCCGCACCTGCGCCGCAGCCAGTGAAGGCGAAAGTGAGCGAAGTTGAGGGCGCTTTGGCCGAGATATACCCCGACGAGATGACCCCGCGCGAGGCGCTTGCAGCGCTTTACGAGCTGAAGGCGAAGCTGGCTAAGTGATTTGTTTGAGGTCGCTTGCGAGCGCTTCGGACATCGCCAAGGCGTGATCGAGCCGCGCTTGGGGCATTTGCGGATGTTCGACTTTGATCAGCGTTTCAAAGGCGATGAAATAGGGCAAAAAGCCGTTTGCCTCGATCTCGGAGAGCGCAAAGCGGGCGCTGAAGGCGGCAAACGCCTCGGCATCGACGCCGAAGCGGCGCGCGCCTGAGGGCAGCATGCCGCGCCGCGCCATATGAACGAGCGCGCGGGCGATGTCCTTGTAGAGCGGGGCGTGGTTTGTTGCGCCAAGGTCGATGCCTGTGAGGGTGGTGCCATCCCAGAAGAGATTGTTGAGGTGAAAATCGCCATGCGCGAGGGCGATGCGCCATTCGGGGTGGTCGATCTGGCGGTAGAGCTTTTTCATTTTTTGCAGCACTTGTGCCTCGACGCTGCGCAGGCTTGCGTGCGGCTGTTTTTCGGCGGCCTTCTCGGCCCACATGCGCCAGGGGCGACGGTTGGGCGCGCGCGTCTCGATGCTTGGGGCAGTGAGTTTGTGCAGCCAGTCTGCCGAGAGGGCGATGGGCGCGTGGCGCGCCTCGGGGGGAAGCCGCCAGAGCGCTGTGAGCAGGCCCTCGCCGCGGGCCAGCGCGGTGATGGTGAGGCCAGCCTTGGCGGCGTGAAAGAGCGGTTGTTGCACGGTAAACGGCGGCGCGGACATATGGGGCCAGACGCGGGAGAGCTCGGCCCATTCGCCAGCCATGGTTTCGCGGGCCTTCGCGGAAAGGGCGAGGCGGAAGACCACATCGGCACCCTCAAGCGTGCCGCGAAAGACGGCGTGACGCGCAGGCACGAGGTGAAGCGGTTGATCGAGCCGATAGGCGCGACCCTTGAGGCAGATGGACGTAAGCTGGGTGAGCTTTTGGAGGGCGGCCGCGGCCTCCTCGGGGTAAAGCGCCAAATTGCTACTCTCGATCACTGACATGACCATATCTTTACGCCGGTCCGGTTGTGAATTGAACCCTTTTCCAAGCGCCTGTAAGGTTGGCTCAACAAGTTGGAGAGACGCATGAGCGAGACACCTGTTGCAGAGATGAGCTTTGAGGCCGCTATGGCCGAGCTGGAGAAGGTTGTGGGCCAGCTGGAGCGGGGCGATGTGCCGCTGGATGACTCGATTGCGCTCTATGAGCGCGGCGCGCTTTTGAAGAAGCATTGCGAGGGCAAGCTCAAGGACGCGGAAGAAAAGGTAGCCGCGATCACGCTGGATGGCGAGGGCACTCCGACAGGGACGAAGCCGCTTGACGTTGATTGAACCACTGGGGTTTGACGCGGCTCTGAAGCGGGCGCAAAGCATCATGCAAGATGCGCCGATGCGCTACTTTCTGGCGGCCAAGTCTTTGCCTGAGGCGGAGCTTTTGCTCGCCATGCTTTATGCGCTGGAGGGCGGCAAGGCTCTGCGCGCGTTTCTCGTGATCGAATCCGCAAGGCTGCATGGGCAGGGGTTTGACGCTGCCGAGCAGGCGGCGCTGGCTGTGGAGTGTATCCACGCCTATTCGCTGATCCACGATGATTTGCCCTGCATGGACGACGACGACCTGCGCCGTGGCAAGCCGACGGTGCACCGCAAATGGAGCGAACATACCGCCGTTTTGGCGGGGGATGCGCTGCAGGCGAAGGGATTCGAACTGCTTGCAAGCGAGGAGATGCCCAATGCATTAGAGCTTTTGCGCGGGTTGGCACAGGCGAGCGGCCATGCCGGGATGGTTGGCGGGCAGATGATGGATATTGCCGCCGAAACGAGCGCTGTGCCGCTGGATCTGGCGCAGATCGAGGCGGTGCAGCGCGGCAAGACAGGTGCGCTCATCCGCTGGTCGGCCACGGCGGGCGCTGTGATGGCGGGGGCGAATTCGGCTGGATTAGAGACATATGGGGACAGGCTTGGCCTTGCCTTCCAGATTGCCGATGACATCCTTGATGTGGAGGGGAACGCCGCCGAGACGGGCAAGGCTGTGGGCAAGGACGAGGACGCTGGCAAGGCGACTTTTGTGTCACTCCTCGGGCTGGATGCGGCAAAACGCCAGGCGGCAAACCTTGTGGAAGAGGCTTGTGACGCTTTATCTAGCTATCAAGACGATGCCGAATGCTTGCGAGAGGCGGCGCGCTTCGTTATCTCGCGGCGTAAGTAACAGCCCCGAAAGGGTGACCATGAGTGACCGCCCCAAAACCCCGCTGCTAGACACAGTGGCCAGCCCCGCCGATATGAAGCGGCTGAGCAACCGCGAGCTTGTGCAGCTTGCGGGCGAGCTGCGTGCCGAAACCATCAGCGCGGTGAGCGAAACGGGCGGACATTTAGGCGCTGGCTTGGGGGTGATCGAGCTGACGGTGGCGCTTCATGCGGTGTTTGATGCGCCGAAAGACAAGATCATCTGGGATGTTTCGCACCAGTCTTACCCCCACAAGATTCTGACAGGGCGGCGCGACCGCATTCGCACCCTGCGCAAGCGCGGTGGCTTGAGCGGATTTACGAAGCGCTCTGAAAGCCCCTATGACCCCTTTGGCGCGGCGCACAGCTCGACCTCGATCAGCGCGGCGCTCGGCTTTGCCGTGGCGCGGGATTTGGGCGGGAACTGCCCCGAGGGGCTGGGCGACGCGATTGCCGTTATCGGTGACGGGGCGATGAGCGCGGGCATGGCCTTTGAGGCGATGAACAACGCGGGCCATTTGGGCAAGCGACTGATTGTTATTCTCAACGACAATGACATGAGCATTGCGCCGCCTGTGGGCGCACTTTCGGGGTATCTCAACCGGCTTTATGCCGAAGAGCCGTTTCAGGAACTCAAAGCGGCGGCCAAGGGCGCGGTGAGCCTGATGCCGCCGTTTTTTCAGGAGGGGGCGAAGCGGGCCAAGGAGATGCTCAAGGGCATGACCGTGGGCGGCACGCTGTTTGAGGAGCTGGGCTTTAGCTATATCGGGCCGATTGACGGGCACGACATGGAGCAGCTCTTGCCGCTCTTGCGCACTGTGAAGGCGCGCGCGACGGGGCCGATCCTCATTCATGCGATCACCAAGAAGGGCAAGGGCTATGCCCCGGCTGAAGCGCGCGACGATAAGGGACATGCAACGGCGAAGTTTGATGTGATCACCGGCAAGCAGGTGAAAACGCCGAGCAATGCGCCGAGCTACACCGCCGTTTTTGGCGAGGAGCTGGTGGCGCTGGCGGCGGAGGATGACAAGATTTGCGCGGTCACAGCGGCGATGCCGAGCGGCACGGGGCTTGACCTGATGGCGGAGCGCTACCCCTCGCGCTGCTTTGATGTGAGCATTGCCGAGCAACACGGCGTCACCTTTTGCGGCGCTTTGGCGGCCGGGGGCATGAAGCCGTTTTGCACCATGTATTCGACATTCCTGCAACGTGGCTATGACCAGATTGTGCATGATGTGGCCTTGCAGAACCTGCCTGTGCGCTTTGCGATTGACCGTGCGGGGCTTGTTGGCGCCGATGGCGCGACCCACGCGGGGAGCTATGACATCGCCTATCTGGCGAACCTGCCCAACATGGTTGTGATGGCGGCGGCAGATGAGGCCGAGCTGAAGCATATGGTCGCCACCGCGGCGGGCTATGACGCCGGGCCGATTGCCTTCCGCTATCCGCGCGGTGAGGGTGTGGGCGTGGAGCTGCCTGCGCGCGGTGTACCGCTTGAGATCGGCAAGGGGCGGATTGTGCGGCAGGGCAGCCGTGTGGCGCTTTTGAGCTTTGGCACGCGTCTGGCCGAGGCCGAGACCGCCGCCGAGCAGCTGGCGGCCAAGGGCATTGAAGCCACGGTTGCGGATGCGCGTTTTGCCAAGCCGCTGGACCGCGAGATGATCTTGAAGCTGGCGGGGGAGCATGAGGTGCTGATCACGCTGGAAGAGGGTGCTGTGGGCGGGTTTGGCAGCCATGTGGCGCAGCTTCTGGCCGAGCAAGGCGCGTTTGATACGGGGCTCAGGTTCCGCTCCATGGTGCTGCCCGACTGGTTTATTGACCAGGGCTCACCTGCGGAGATGTATGCCGAAGCCGGGCTTCAGGCCGAGCATATCGTGACGAAAGTGCTGGATGTGCTGGGGGTGGCACAAGTCAAGCGGGCGTGACGGGTATTGGACGATATCGACGGGACATATTATTGTCTTTGAAAAACCCAGATAAGCAGGCCTAACCCTTCCGCTCTCCCGCCAGAGCGTTGAGCTTCTTGTCAATTGCATCGAGGCGCGCTTTGACGTCGTCGCGGTAGGCGTCGGTGTTGGCGACATCTTCGGTGTGGTGGGCGTCTTGCATGGAGTTGACCACAAGGCCGACGAGCAGGTTCACCACCGCGAAGGTGGTGACGAGGATGAAAGGCAAGAAGAACGCCCAGGCGTGGGGGTAGACCTTCATCACCGGGCGCACGATTCCCATGGACCAGCTTTCCAGTGTCATGATCTGGAAGAGCGTGTAGGCCGATGCGCCCAGAGAGCCAAACCACTCGGGGAAAGCCTCCGAGAAGAGCTTTGTGGCGATAACAGAGCCGATATAGAAAATCAGCCCCATCAGCATAAAGACCGATCCCATGCCCGGCATGGCGGTGATCAGCCCCTCAACCACGCGGCGCAACGACGGGGCCACAGAGACCACCCGCAACACCCGCAGGATCCGCAGCGCGCGCATCGCCGAGAAACCCTGACCGGCGGGAATAAGCGAGATGGCAATGATCACGAAATCAAAGATATTCCAGCCGGAGCGGAAAAAGCGTGGGCCATGAGCAACCAGCTTTGCCAGAAGCTCGGCTACGAAAATGCTGAGACAGAGGGTGTCGAGCGCTTTGATGAGCGGGCCATATTGCGCCATGATGTCCGGCGAGGTTTCAAGGCCCAGAATGATGGCATTGAAAACAATAACAGCGGTGATGATGGCGGCTGTTCTGGGGTGTTCAATAAACTTGGCAAGCGTTACGCGCAGGGACATTGGGGCCTCGTGTGTGGACGGTATGCGTTAGGTAAGGGGTGTGAGCCGAAAGGCAAGGATTATTCGGCAACCTCTGTGGCGAGGACCGCTTGCAAGCCCGCGCGATAGTCGGGGTAGAGCAGGTTTACACCGAGCGCATCCTTGATGCGCCTGTTGGAGACGCGTTTGCTTTCGCCATAGAAGCTGCGGGCCATTGGCGTGAGCTCGGCCTCTTCAAACGGCACTTCGGGCGGTGGGGCCATGCCGAGCAGCTCTGCGCCATAGGCGAGCACATCTTGTGGCGGGGCGGGCATGTCATCGCAGACGTTATAGGCTGTGCCGGGGGCGGGCTGCTCTATCGAGGCGTGCAGCACCTGGGCGATGTCTTCGACATGGATGCGCGAAAAAACCTGCCCTTCCTTGATGATGCGCCGCGCCGTGCCTTTGCGGAGCTTTTCAAAGGGACCACGCCCCGGGCCATAAATGCCCGCGAGGCGGAAGATGTGCAGCGGCAAGCCGGTGCCGCGCCACTGCTCTTCGGCCTCAACACGCATGAGGCCACGGCGGCTGCTTGGGGTGAGCGGGGTGTCTTCTGTCACCCAAGCACCGGCATGATCACCGTAGACACCCGTTGTGGAGAGGTAGCCGACCCAGCGCAGATTGGGCGCGAGTTGGGCCAGTTTAGAGCCATATTTGGCAAGAAAGGGGTCGCCGTTTTCGCTTGGCGCGGCAGAAACAAGCAGATGCGTGGCCTTGTCCAGCGCCTCGGTCAGATCGCCGCCGGGGAAGAGACGGGGCGTGACGCCCTCGGCTTTGAGGGCTGCAAATTTTTCCGGCGAACGTGTGGTTCCGCTTATCTGCCAGCCGAGGGGCAGCAGGCGCTGCGCAAGCGCGCGCGCACTGTAGCCATGGCCTATGGAGAGGAGTGTGTTGCTCATGGTGGTGTCGTCGTTTTGCCCGAGGTTTCACGGGCCAGTTTACGCGCGCTTTGCATGTTGCGGAAGATGGCAATGGAATAGAGCACGAGCGCGAGCCAGATCATCGGGAAGGCGACCATGCGCGCGCCGCTGAACGGCTCTTTGAAAACAAAGACGCCGATGAGAAAGATCATCGTGGGGGCGATATATTGCAGAATGGCGATTGTAGAGAGGCGCAGAAGCTTTGCGCCATTGGCGTAGATGATGAGCGGCACGGCTGTGACCACGCCGCAGCCGAGGAGGAGCCATGTATCAGAAGCGCTGCCGAGGAAATTGCCGCTTGGCCCGAGCCAGAGGAGATAGGCTATGGCGGGCGGTGTGAGGATGAGCACTTCGAGCAGGAAGCCCTGATTTGGCCCGATGGGCAGCGACTTTTTGGCCAGCGCGTAAAAGCCCCAAGTGATGAAGAGCGCCATGGCGACCCAAGGCAGCTTGCCCGCCTCAAGGGTGAGGATGACCACGGCGGCGAAGGCAAGCGCGAGGGCGGCGAACTGGAGCTTGTTGAGCCGCTCGCCGAGGAGCACGGCGCCGAGGAAGACAGAAAACAGCGGGTTGATGTAGTAGCCAAGTGCTGCGTCGAGCGCGTTGCCTGATGTGATGGCCCAGACGTAGAAGCCCCAGTTGACCGAGATGAGCGCGGCTGTGACGCAGCCCATAAAGAGCATTTTGGGCGTTGTGAGAGCCGTTTTGATATCGGATGTGCGGCCCAGCAGGATGAGCAATGTGGCCGCGATGGGAACCGACCAGAGCACACGGTGTGCCACGACTTCGGCGGGCGGAATATGGCTGAGCAGCTTCATATAGAGCGGCAAAAAACCCCAGAGGATATAGGCGGTGAGCGCAAAGGCGAGGCCTTGGGGTGTGTCGCGGTTCTCTGTCATGGGGTGCTCCTTCGCTCTCTGAGTAGGGTGGATTGAAGGCAGATGCCAGCCCCATGGCACTGGCCCCGCCCACCCACCCGCCAGCGCCATCGGGCTGGCACATCATCGCGGGTGTTGTGTTTGGGGCCCCTGCCCCTTTTTAGGTATTTATGACCAGAAGAAGAATCAGGCGCGCACGCGCTCGGACTTTGGGTCATACATCGGTTTGAGTGAGGCCTTGGCGGGCACGCGGGCGCCTTTGACGTCGATCTCGTAGCTGGAGGCGAGGACATCGGCAGCGCTTTGACCTTCGCAGGGGACGTAGCCGAGGCCGACTGCTGCACCGAGGCTGTGGCCATAGCCGCCTGAGCTGAGGTAGCCGACGATCTGGCCGTCACGCAGGATCGGCTCGTTGTGGTAGAGCAACGGCGCACTGTCTTGCAGCAGGAATTGCACCATGCGCGCCTTGGGGCCGCTTTCACGGCGGGCGGCAACGGCGGCTTTGCCGATAAAATCGGATTTGGACATATCGACGGCGAAGCCGAGGCCGGCATCCACCACATTGTCTTCGGCTGTGATATCGTGGCCGAAATGGCGGAAGGCCTTTTCGATGCGGCAGCTGTCCATCGCGTGCATTCCACAGAGTTTGAGGCCGAGGCCCTGCCCCGCTTCAAAGAGTGTGTCAAAGGCGTGTTGAGCCATATCAGAGCCTATATAGAGCTCCCAGCCCAGCTCGCCGACATAAGACACGCGGTGCGCGCGGGCGAGGCCCATGCCCAGCTCGATTTCTTGTGCTGTGCCAAAGGGGTTGGCCTCGTTTGAGAAGTCATTGGGCGAAACAGCTTGCAGCAGCGCGCGCGCGTTTGGCCCCATGACGGCGAGGACGCCTTCGGCATTTGTGACATCGGTGATCACAGCCATGTCAGCGCCGAGGTGGCGGCGCAGCCATGTTTCATCGGCCAGCCGCGTGGCGGCGGGGGTGACGACGAGATAGGCGGTTTCAGAGAGGCGCGTGACGGTTACATCGGCCTCTATGCCGCCTTTTGAATTGAGAAACTGGGTGTAGACGATTTTGCCTGCGGGCACGGACATATTGGCGCCGCAGACGCGGTTGAGGAAGGCCTCCGCACCCGAGCCTTCGACGCGCAGTTTGCCGAAGGAGGACATGTCATACATGCCGATGTTTTCGCGGATGGCCCTATGCTCGGCGGCGCGGTTTTCAAACCAGTTCTGGCGCTGCCATGTGTAGGCGTATTCGGCTTTCTGGCCCTCATTGGCAAACCAGTTGGCGCGCTCCCAGCCCGCGATTTCGCCCATGACCGCGCCTTGAGCAAGGAGCTTGTCATGAAAGGGCGTGCGGCGGATCCCTCGGGCGGTGTCTTTCTGGCGGAAGGGGAAATGATCGGCATAAAGAAGGCCGAGGGCCTCTTTGGAGCGCTCAAACAGGTAGTGTTTGTTGCCCTGAAAAGGCTGCATGCGCGAAATATCGACATCGCCCAGATCAAAGGGCTTTTCGCCTGTGTCCATCCAAGCGGCCAGTGCCATGCCCGCGCCGCCGGCGGACTGGATGCCGATCGAGTTGAAGCCGGCGGCGACCCAGACGTTGTCCATGCTGGGGGCGAGGCCGAGGTGGTAGGCGTTGTCGGGCGTGAAGCTTTCGGGGCCGTTGAAAAACGTATGGATGCCCGCTGCGCCGAGCATGGGCATACGATTCACGGCCATTTCGAGGATCGGCTCGAAGTGATCGAAATCTTCCTGAAGCTGGTCGAATTCGAAGCTCTCGGAGATGCCTTCCATGCCCCAAGGCTTGGCGCGTGGCTCAAAAGCGCCGAGCATGAGTTTGCCTGCGTCTTCCTTGTAGTAGGCGCATTCATCGGGCACGCGCAGCACGGGGAGCTGGGTGAGGCCAGCGATGGGCTCGGAGACGATGTAGAAGTGCTCGCAGGCGTGCAGCGGCACGTTGAC
>NZ_CAKZKL010000033.1 GCF_937123735.1 uncultured Lentibacter sp. | reverse complement strand
CCAGTAATTCCGAACAACGCTAACCCCCTCCGTATTACCGCGGCTGCTGGCACGGAGTTAGCCGGGGTTTCTTTACCAGGTACTGTCATTATCATCCCTGGCGAAAGAGCTTTACGACCCTAGGGCCTTCATCACTCACGCGGCATGGCTAGATCAGGCTTGCGCCCATTGTCTAAGATTCCCCACTGCTGCCTCCCGTAGGAGTCTGGGCCGTGTCTCAGTCCCAGTGTTGCTGATCATCCTCTAAAACCAGCTATAGATCGTAGACTTGGTAGGCCATTACCCCACCAACTATCTAATCTAACGCGGGCCGATCCAAATCCGATAAATCTTTCCCCCGAAGGGCGTATAAGGTATTACTCTCAGTTTCCCGAGGCTATTCCTTAGATCTGGGTACGTTCCCACGCGTTACTAACCCGTCCGCCGCTCGGTCCCGAAGGACTGCGCTCGACTTGCATGTGTTAGGCCTGCCGCCAGCGTTCGTTCTGAGCCAGGATCAAACTCTCAAGTTGAAAAGCAATTGCTTGCTTATCCTTGACGTCGAACCTCTGCACATCAAACCATATGGCCTTACTGAAACCATATGGCGTTTTCATTGTCTGAAGTGCTTAAAGTTACCAAAGTAACCAGAAGCCGTCCAAACAGTGAAGCTGACTATCCATCATCGGAGCAAGCTCCTAGGTAGTTGATATGAAGAGGTTGATCCATCGAATGAACCAAACCGCCCACATATCTCTTCAGTTATTAGCAATGTCAAACAGCGTCGGGGACAATCCCCAGAGACAAAAGCGACCAGATGCGCCGTAATACTTCAGCGCGCCCCGCCTCTCAAACCTCAATTTCTTGCGATCAATGCACCCCA
Organism: uncultured Lentibacter sp.; assembly: GCF_937123735.1. Classification (GTDB taxonomy): domain Bacteria; phylum Pseudomonadota; class Alphaproteobacteria; order Rhodobacterales; family Rhodobacteraceae; genus Lentibacter. The sequence goes on along the minus strand of NZ_CAKZKL010000033.1, from coordinate 73,838 downwards.
GAACCTAAATCCCTCAGCGCCCCAATCTCCCCAGCAGCACCTCAGCGCCGCCGGTGAAGTGGGTTCTAAGCCCACCAACCAACACCCGCAACCCCTTTTTTCACAAAAATGTAAATTTCTGCCAAAAAACTGATTTTCCCCATGTTTTCAGGGTGTTGATTGCCAAATATTTCGGCTCAACCGGCTTTTGGCTAACTTTCTTGCCCACCCAAACTTTGGGGGGCCCCTAGATATAGCTTAGAACGCCGTATGGACCGCAAGACTCATCCATTCGCGAACAGACTCATCACCGAGTCACCCTCGACTCACGGCCGAGTCACTGCCGAGTCACCGGCGAGTCATGCTCGCCGCCGCCTGTGCCCGCACATCGCCTGCCACGCGCTTCAAAGGAGGCTGAGGCCCCACCTGGCTGGGGGCGCCAAAATCTCCCCGAAATGCATGGCATCTTTGATGTATGTCAAAACTCTCTTTGCCTGCCCCCCTAGAGTGGCGCACACTCACAGACGTAAACATCACAGGGGGCCGTGCCTCCCGGGATTTCAGAAGGAAAATAGATCATGCGCGCTGCGCCCCTCGGCCTTGTTGCCGCCCTGAGCCTTGTGGCCACACAGGCTTTCGCCACCGACAGCCTCATCCGCTACACCACGGACCAAAGTTTTGAGGATGTTGTCTTCGGTTTGGAAAATGCCATCCTCGATGAGGGGCTGGTGATAGACCATGTCTCTCATACCGGCGATATGCTGGAGCGCACCAAGGCTGATGTCGGCTCGGATGTGACGCTTTTCAAGCACGCCGACATTTACAGCTTCTGCTCGGCCAAGATCAGCCGCGAGGTTATGGAAGCCGATCCGATGAACATTGTCTTCTGTCCCTATGACATCTTTGTCATGGTCTCCCCGGAGCAGCCCGACCAAACCACAATCGGCTTTCGCAGCTTTCCAGACGGCGCAATGAAGAAAGTCGAGGCTCTGCTCGACACCATCGCCCGCGCGGCGATCGGCGCTGAGTAACGCGGCACAGGTTGGCGCGGGCATGTGAACAGGGCCGCCCAATCAAAGGCCCGCACTGGCGCCAAATGTTGCAAAGATCAGGCAAATTGCACAAATGCAGCCAGATTGTTGCCGCTTTTGAAAAGGCAGCGCGCCGGATGCTCTCTTTATTTCAACAGCAGCCTGTTGATTTTAGGCGAAATTCTCTCAGCACACCCAAATTGGCGCGATCTGCTCTTGATCCGCCAATCACAACCTGATGCAGTCAACCTCATTCATGGTGACACCTATACGAGTATCAGAACCGACACATGCCGCTCCCAGCCCCTGCCACAATCAGCCAGTATTTCTATGGCAACTCTCTGGTAAACTTTGCCAGCGGCCAACCAGACACCAATGTGCCCTATTGGATGAACCTCCTGCTGGCCGAGGCCGGCCTGGGCTATGAGGCCAACGGCGGCTACGGGTTTCTGCGCCAGTTTGCCGGGCGCGATACCCCCGCCAACGAGTGGGGCTTTGCCGGCGTGCGCGGCGCCTGGGACAGTGACACCACCGACTTTGCGCAGGTGGCCTTTGACCAAATCATGATCACACCGGCCAATTTCATTCAGGACGCGCCCGCCAGTCAAAACTATGAGGGCGATGTCCTCAGCCCGCTGGCTGCCACAATCGATATCATAGCCGATACGCTGCAAGACCAGCCGCAAAGCCACATCTTTATCTATGAGGGCTGGGCAGACCTCGGGGCCTTCAGCGCCCAGTTTCCGCCTGCCCAAGCCGCGTTGGCCCAGTATTATGCCTTTAATCAGGCCGGGTATCACAGTTGGTATCTTGATTATACAGAAGCCCTGCGCGCCGCTTTTCCGGCAGCCGAGATCAGCCTCATTCCTGTGGCCCCGGTGCTGGCAGGCCTTCTGGGCGCGGGCGGGCCGCTTGAGGCGCTGGATGTCAACGACCTCTTTGTTGACTCAGCCCCCCATGGCACCAGCACGCTTTATTTTCTGGCCAGCCTGATCACCTATACCGCCACCCGCGCCGAGCCGGCACCGGAGAGCTTTGTGCCCCCTGCCACGCTCCACCCCTTGGTGGCGCAAGACTACGGCGCTGTGCTTGCGTTCATCACAGGCCAGACAGCGGCCTATCTTGCCCCAACAGACATGCCCCCGCCTGAAGACGCGGACCTTACGGTGCTGCTCGGAACAGAGGGCGATGACCACCTGACAGTGACAGAAACCGGCGTAAGGGCCGAAGGCCTGGGCGGCGATGACCGCCTGACAGGTCACAGCGCAGAAGACAGGCTAGACGGCGGCGCGGGCCATGATGTGCTGCGCGGCCTGCGCGGAGCCGACACGCTGCTCGGCGCAGATGGCAACGACAGGCTGATGGGCGGTGGCGGGCGCGATATGCTTGTCGGGGGGCAAAACAATGATGTGCTGCGCGGCGGCAAGGGCCATGACACTCTCTATGGACAAAGCGGGCGCGACAAGCTGAAGGGGGGTGGCGGGAATGACCTGCTTGATGGCGGTGCCGGGCGTGACACCCTCAAAGGCGGCGCTGGTGCCGATGTCTTTGTCTTTGCCACCGGCCACGGCCACGACAGAGTGGTCGATTTTGAAGACGGCCACGATCGGATCGACGTGCAAGGCCTCTCTGAGGCGCTGATACAAAGTATCGCCGCCCCGAGCTTCCGCGAAATCATAGCGCCCGGCGAGAGCTATACGCAGCCCAACGGCACCGACAGCTGGGAGCTGATAAACCGCTCTGAAACAGCGATTCTGCTCACCCACGACGATTTCATCTTCTCGCTCGCCTAGGGCCCGAATGCAGTGGGTTGCATGCGGGCCGCTGCCTGCATTGGCCTCTGGCATATGCGCAAAAAAGGGCCGCTCGTCTATAGAGCGGCCCCAAGACAGCTGGAGAGGCCGTCTCGCTGCACAGGCCTCAATGCACGACCGCGTCCTTGGGCGGCTCCTGGCCGCTGCGGCCCAGGGCACCACCAATGCGCAGCCCGTCTGCGCCCGCGCGCACCTCGACGGTCTCCCCATCCTTGATCTCACCGGCCAGCAACGCCTCGGCGAGCGGGTTTTGCAAGGCCCTCTGGATCACCCGCTTTAAGGGGCGTGCGCCAAATACAGGGTCATAGCCCTCGTCGGCCAGCCACTTCATAGCGCCCTCATCAAGGTCAAGCGCGATCTTGCGCGCCAGAAGCCGCTTCTTGAGCCGCGCGAGCTGGATCTGCACAATCCCGCCCATATCCTCGCGTCCAAGGCGGTCAAAGATGATGGTCTCATCCAGACGGTTGAGGAACTCCGGGCGGAAGTGCGCGCGCACCGCGTCCATCACATCGCGCTTGGCATCAGAGGCATCCGCCCCATCAGGCAGCTGGCTCAAGGCCTGCGCCCCAAGGTTGGATGTCAGAATGATCAACGTCTGCTTGAAGTCCACCTTACGGCCCTGCCCGTCAGTCAGAACCCCATCGTCCAGCACCTGCAGCAGCACGTTGAAGACATCCGGGTGCGCCTTTTCCACCTCGTCAAACAGGACAACTTGGTAGGGCCTGCGCCGCACCGCCTCGGTGAGCACACCCCCCTCGTCATAGCCGACATAACCGGGAGGCGCGCCAATCAGGCGGCTCACCGCATGTTTCTCCATGAATTCCGACATATCCACACGGGTCATCGCGTTTTCGTCGTCAAAGAGAAACTCGGCCACAGCCTTGGTCAGCTCGGTCTTGCCCACACCCGTCGGCCCGAGGAACAGAAAGCTGCCCAAAGGCCGGCCCTCGTCGTTCAGCCCGGCACGGGCGCGGCGCACCGCGTTGGCCACAGCCGTCACAGCCGCATTCTGGCCGATGACACGGTTGTGCAAGCCTTCTTCCATCCGCAAGAGCTTGTCACGCTCGCCTTCCAGCATCTTGCCGGCAGGCACACCTGTCCACCGCTCGATCACCTGCGCCACATGCTCAGGGCGCACCGCTTCTTCCACGGTCACATCGCCCTCGCTGGCCTCGGCTGCGGCCAGCTTTTTCTCCAGCTCCGGAATAACCCCAAAGCGCAGCTCCCCCGCGCGGGCAAGGTTGCCCTCGCGTGTCGCAATTTCAACATCGGCGCGCGCCCGGTCAAGCTGCTCTTTCAGCTCGCGCGCGCTTTCCAGCTTGTCGCGCGCCGCTTGCCAGCTGGCTGTCATCTCGGCAGATTTGTCCTTCAAATCGCCCAGTTCTTTTTCCAGCCGCTGCAAACGGTCCTTGGAGGCCTCATCATCTTCCATGCGCAGCGCCTCCGCCTCGATCTGCATTTGCAAGATCTGACGGTCAAGCGCGTCAAGCTCCTCGGGCTTGCTGTCCACTTCCATACGCAAACGGCTCGCCGCCTCATCCATGAGGTCAATGGCTTTGTCCGGCAGGAAACGGTCGGTGATATAGCGGTTTGAAAGCGTCGCCGCCGCCACCAAGGCGCTGTCGGAAATCCGCACACCGTGGTGCAGCTCGTATTTCTCCTTGATGCCCCGCAGAATGGAGATGGTGTCTTCCACCGTCGGCTCCTCCGTGAACACCGGTTGAAAGCGCCGCGCCAGAGCCGCGTCTTTCTCAACGTGCTTGCGGTATTCGTCCAGCGTCGTGGCACCCACGCAATGCAGCTCGCCCCGCGCCAATGCAGGCTTGATCAGGTTTGCCGCATCCATTGCGCCATCTGCTTTGCCCGCGCCCACAAGCGTGTGCATCTCGTCGATGAAGAGAATGATCTCGCCCGCCGCGTCCGTCACTTCGTTGAGCACAGCCTTCAGCCGCTCCTCAAACTCGCCGCGATACTTCGCGCCGGCAATGAGCGCGCCCATATCCAGTGACATGAGCTTCTTGTTGCGCAAGGATTCTGGCACATCGCCATTCACAATGCGCAAGGCAAGGCCCTCGGCTATCGCCGTTTTGCCCACACCCGGCTCACCAATGAGCACAGGGTTGTTCTTGGTGCGGCGGCTCAGCACCTGCATGGTGCGGCGGATCTCGTCATCGCGGCCAATGATCGGGTCAATCTTGCCAAGCCGCGCGCGCTCGGTCAGATCGGCGGCATATTTGCTCAGCGCTTCATAGCTGTCTTCCGCGCTGGCAGAATCCGCCGTGCGCCCCTTGCGGATGTCATTCACCGCCGCGTTGAGCGCCTGTGCATTCACAGCGCCCGCATCCAGCGCCTCCTTGGCGGCCGATTTTACCATCGCCAGCGCCATCAGCACGCGCTCCACCGGCACAAAACTGTCGCCCGCCTTGCTCGCCAGGCTCTCGGCCTCGGCCAGCACCTTGGCAAGCGATTTGTCAATATAAGGCTGCCCCGTGTCACCGCTCACCTGCGGCAGCTTCGTAACGGCAATATCCACCGCCTCCCGCACACGGGCCGGCGCACCGCCCGCTTTGCTGATGAGGTTGCTGGCAAGCCCTTCGCTGTCATCCATAATGGCTTTGAGCAGGTGTTCGGGCATCACACGCTGGTGATCTTCCCGCATTGCGATTGTTTGCGCAGCCTGCAAAAATCCGCGCGAACGCTCCGTGAACTTCTCAAGGTTCATGGCAAGTCTCCTTTTATAAGCCTTCCCGTCTGGCGCACCCAAAAGAGGCATACGCTGGTGCGGGAACCTTACCCCAAAAATGGGCGCTCCAAAGCCGTGCTTCAAGGGCAAAAGTGGCAAAATTTACCATGAAACCTCTGATACTTAGGGGGCAAATCCTGTAAAATTGAGTCATCTTTGAGATAATTCCCCCTGATTGCCTATGCCCTTTGCCCCATCTTGACGGTGCACAGGGCCAAACGCCCGATTGGGAGAACCAACATGACAAGACCCAACACTCAAATCGCCCGCGTCCGCTACAATCCGGAGTTCGCAGGTTATGAAGCCATCGTCTTTGTGCGCGAAGATTGTGGTTTGTTCAGTTACCCCAGTTTCGTCCCCGCCCCGCTGGACGCCGACTTCAAGCACGTCATGCGCAAACTGACCCACAAGGCCCTGCGCAAACACCGCTCCCAAGCGCCCGGGCTGCGCTCTCACCGTTGCCACAGCACCCCCCTGTCTTTGGCCGTCGCGCGGCCCTCGCTCGCGGCCTGAGACCGCCGCTCCTGTGCCATCTGCCCCCGCCTTGGCACAGGAGCGGCCTGACAATGCACCGATCTGCCACATCACCTGGGCCATCGGGATACTGCGGAGAACCCGATGGTAAAAATCACAGCAACCGCGTTTCAAAAGAACGTCGGACATTACAGCGATATCGCCATGCGCGAACCCGTGACCATCACCTCTCATGGCCGCGAGCGCCTGGTGCTGATCAGCGTGGAAGACTACCAAAGCTTGAGCAGCAACGCGGCCCAGCCCAACGCGGCCTCTCATCACGCCCAATAACAGCAGGGCAGGCCTGTCGCCGATGCGGGTTCCGGTTTGCCCCCGCCTAAGCTGCGCCCCGTGGCGCGCCCTGTGTTACGCCCAGTGTCGCGCCCCGTGTTGCGCCCCGTGTTGCGCCCCGTGTCTCGCGCTATGTTGCGCCCATGGTAGCCCTTGCACAATCGTCCGTGACGGGCGAAAGCTGCGCCCAGATTCTGCAAAAGACCGAGGAGAGCTCCCAAATGAAAGATGACCGCCTGATCGTTGCCCTGGATGTGCCCCATGCCGTTGCGGGGCTCGAGCTCGCCGCCAAACTCGGCGATGCCGTCAATTTCTACAAAATCGGCCTCGGGATGCTCACAGGCGGCGGCCTTGCCCTGGCGCAAGAACTGAAGGACGAGCATGGCAAACGCATCTTTCTGGACATGAAGCTCTTTGACATCGGCGCCACGGTCGAGGCCGCGGTGCGCGGGCTGGCCCAGTTTGATCTCGATTTCCTCACAGTCCATGGTGATCCGCATGTCGTGCGCGCCGCCAAGGAGGGGGCTGCCGGCAAAGATATGAAAATCCTCGCCGTCACCATCCTCACCTCGCTTGATCGCGCCGATCTTGACGCGTCCCTGCTCAAGCCGGGTGAGGTGCAAAATCTGGTGATCGAGCGCGCCGCGCGCGCGCTTGAAGCGGGTGCTGATGGCGTTATTGCCTCGCCGCAAGAAGCGGCGCTGATCCGGGCGCTGCCGGAGGCCGCAGGCCGGCTCATCGTCACCCCGGGCGTGCGCCCTGCCGGTGCCGCTCTGGGCGATCAGAAGCGCGTCGCGACCCCCGCTCAGGCCATTTCTGACGGAGCCGACCATATCGTGGTTGGCCGCCCCATCTGGCAGGCGGAAGACCCTGCCGCCGCCGCCCGCGCCGTTCTGGCCGAGCTGCCCTAAAGCCTAGTCTTCGTTAATATCACGGTCCCAATGCTTCACCTGCCCCTTGCGCAGCCCCATGGTGCGGCGCAAGAGCACCCAAGCCAGAAGCGAGAACAGAGCAAACAGCACCAGCGTTGTGGCCAGCGAGCCTGCCAGCGTCCCGCCCACCGGGCCGCCGAGGGCCAGCAAACCGCCCACAAGCGCCGCGCCGATGGCAAAGCCGAGCAGGATAAACCCCGGTGCCAGCACCTCCAATATGCCAAGGCCCAGCGCCACAGCAAGCCAGACCCACCAAAGCGTCCAAAGCGCTTCTGAAGCTAACGGCTCCATCACTTGCCCCCTTTCAACATGCCAAAGGCATTCTTGAACGCATCCAGCGCATCAGCTGGCAGAAGGATGGTCTGTTTGCCTTCGCCCGCGCCCACTTTGGCCAGCGCGTCCACCTGCTTGAGCGCCACTTGGTATTGCGCGGCCTCCAGCCCGTTGTCGGCAATCGCCTGCGCCACAACGCCGGTGGCATAGGCCTCCGCATCCGCCTCGATCCGGCGCGCCTTGGCGATCTGCTCGGCCGCATAAAGCTCCGCATCCGCGTTGAGCTCGACCGCGCGCTTCGCGCCTTCGGCCCGTGTCACCTGTGCGCGCCGCTCACGCTCCGCGTTGAGCTGCTGCAACATCGCATCCCGCGTCGCCTGATCCAGGTTCACATCCAGAATCTCGGCCCGCGTCACCTCGATCCCCCAGTTGTCGACAGCGTCCTCAACGCTTGTTTGTATCTGGTTGATCAGGCTCGAGCGGTTGCTTTGCACCTCATCCAGCTCCATCTTGCCAATCTCGGCGCGCACAATCCCCGCCACCGTGGTGGCAATCGCCGCATCCACATCGCGAATGCGGTAGACAGTCTTTTCCGGCTCCAGAATACGGTAGAAAACACTGGTCTCCACCTGCACAAGCACGTTGTCCTTGGTGATCGCATCCTGGCTCGCCGTCGGAAGCTGGCGTTCCAGAATGCTGACCTTGTGGCGCACCGTGTCGATGAACGGCACGATAAAGTTAATCCCCGGCCCCAGAACCGATTTGAGCCGCCCGAAGCGCTCCACCACATATTTCTCCGATTGCGGCACAATCCGCACCCCGAGGAAAATCGAAATGATAATAAGCGCCGCCACCAGAAGGGTGACAAGGTTTCCGCCCAGAAAATCCATCAACATTTGTTCCATCACACTCTCGCCCTACAATATATTGTCAAGATATGCGCGCGCCGATGGCATTTTCCAAGTGGAATTGCACAAAAACCAGGCGTATGAAGGCCTATGCCAAGCCTGTGTCGCGATTGTTTACACCCGTTTGAGAGCGGTGCGCGCTGCCCCGCCTGCCGCAGCCCGCGTGTCAAAAGCCACCCCGAGCTCTACGACCTCACCATCGCCCACATGGATTGCGACGCCTTCTATGCCAGCGTGGAAAAGCGCGACAACCCGGCGCTGGCCGCCAAACCGGTGATCATCGGTGGCGGCCGCCGCGGCGTGGTTTCCACCGCCTGCTATGTGGCGCGCATCCGTGGCGTGCGCTCGGCCATGCCGATGTTTCAGGCGCTCAAACTCTGCCCCGAAGCCGTTATCCTCCCCCCGCGCATGGAGGCCTATGCCGAGGCGTCCCGCGCCATCCGCCAGATGATGGAAGAGCTCACCCCCGAAATCGAGCCGCTCTCACTTGACGAGGCTTTCATGGACCTCTCCGGAACCGCCCGCCTGCATGGCCGCCCGCCTGCGGTCATGCTCGCCCATCTCATCAAGCGAATGAAGGCCGAGTTGGGCCTCACCGGTTCCATCGGCCTGAGCCACAACAAATTTCTGGCCAAGGTTGCCTCTGATCTGGACAAGCCCAAGGGCTTCTCGGTGATCGGCCGCGCAGAAACAGCCGCGTTTTTGCATGACAAACCTGTGCGCCTCATCTGGGGCGTGGGCGCAGCAAGCCAGGCTGCGCTGGACAAGGCGGGCATTCACCTCTTCAGTGATCTTCTGCGCTGGAGCGAGGTCGATCTCACGGCCCGTTTCGGCTCCATGGGCACACGGCTCTACCACCTCGCGCGCGGAGAAGACCGCCGCCGCGTCTCTTCCCATGCGCCGGTCAAGTCGATCTCCAAGGAAACCACCTTTTTTGAGGATACCTGCGATCTCGATCTGCTGGATGGCCACCTCTGGCGCTTGGCCGAGCAGGTGTCCGATCGCGCCAAAGCCCGCGGCCTTGCGGGCCAAACCGTCACGCTCAAGCTCAAAACCGCCGGTTTCAAAAGCCTCACCCGCCGCCAGACCCTGCATGACGCCACCCAGCTGGCCGATACCATCTACCGCACCGCCCGCGCTCTCTTTGATCAGGCCAGCAATTCTGGTCCTTTCCGGCTTATCGGCACAGGGATCTCAGGTCTTGTCCCCGCCGCCGACGCCGAGCGCTCCGCCGATCTTCTGGACAAAGACGCCGGCAAACGTTCAGAGGTCGAGCGCGCCACCGATCAGATCCGCGCCAAATTCGGCAAGCAAGCCATCCGCAAAGGCCGGGCGCTGCGCTGATACCCTCTGCGGCGGCAGCGCCCCCGATCAAAAGCTTGCAGAGTGGCCGCACAAGCTATATCTGCTAGGCCATGACAGGGATCTTTGACATCGACGACCGCGCCCGCCTGCGCGAGCGCTTCTTCTCAGAAGAGCGCATCGTTGAGCATGTCCGCGCCGCCCGCCGCTAAGCGCCGACCACCCGTCACCCCGCAACCTTTTTTAATCACGGGAGAGGACCACATGTCCCCCAAAACGCTCTATGACAAAATCTGGGATGCCCATGTCGCCCATGAATCCGACGATGGCACCTGCCTGCTCTATATCGACCGTCACCTTGTTCATGAGGTGACAAGCCCGCAAGCCTTTGAAGGGCTGCGCATGACAGGCCGCAAGGTGCGCGCCCCGGAAAAGACAATCGCCGTGCCCGATCACAACGTCCCCACCACGCTTGACCGCGCCAAGGGAATCGAAAACGAAGAGAGCCGCATTCAGGTCGAGGCGCTTGACAAGAACGCCAAGGAATTCGGCGTGCATTACTACCCTGTGTCTGATGTCCGCCAAGGCATCGTGCACATCGTCGGCCCCGAGCAGGGCTGGACCCTTCCGGGCATGACAGTTGTCTGTGGTGACAGCCACACAGCCACGCATGGCGCTTTCGGCGCGCTGGCGCATGGCATCGGCACATCAGAGGTCGAGCATGTGCTCGCCACGCAAACGCTGATCCAGAAGAAATCCAAGAACATGAAGGTCGAGATCACCGGCAAGCTCAAGCCCGGTGTCACCGCCAAAGACATCACCCTTGCCGTCATCGGCGAGACAGGCACAGCCGGCGGCACAGGCTATGTCATCGAGTATTGCGGCGAAGCCATCCGCGATCTGTCGATGGAAGGCCGCATGACCGTCTGCAACATGGCCATTGAAGGCGGCGCGCGCGCCGGCCTCATCGCGCCCGATGAAACCACCTTCCAATATGTCAAAGGCCGCCCCCACGCCCCCAAAGGCGCGCAGTGGGAAGCGGCGCTCAACTGGTGGAAAACTCTCTACACAGACGAGGACGCCGTCTTTGACAAGGTCGTCACCCTCAAGGGCGAAGACATCCAGCCCGTCGTCACCTGGGGCACCTCGCCCGAAGACGTGCTGCCCATCACAGGCGTTGTGCCAGACCCCGCAAGCTTTACAGGCGGCAAGGTCGAAGCGGCCAAACGCTCGCTGGAGTATATGGGCCTCACACCGGGCCAGAAGCTTACCGATATCGAGATCGACACGGTCTTCATCGGCTCCTGCACCAACGGGCGCATCGAAGATCTGCGCGCCGCAGCGGCTGTGCTCAAGGGCAAGAAAATCGCTGTCAAACGCGCGATGATCGTGCCGGGCTCGGGCCTTGTGCGCGCACAGGCCGAGGAAGAGGGCTTGGCCGATATCTTCAAGGAAGCAGGCTTTGAATGGCGCCTCGCGGGCTGCTCCATGTGCCTCGCGATGAACCCCGACCAGCTGTCAGAGGGCGAGCGCTGCGCCGCAACCTCCAACCGCAACTTCGAAGGCCGCCAGGGCTACAAGGGCCGCACACACCTCGTGTCCCCCGCCATGGCCGCCGCCGCCGCAATCACAGGCAAGCTCACAGACGTCCGGGAGATGATGTAATGGATAAATTCGACAAACTCTCAGGCATCGCCGCGCCCATGCCGCTGGTGAACATCGACACCGACATGATCATCCCCAAGGTGTTCCTCAAGTCGATCGCCCGCACAGGCTTTGGCAAAAACCTCTTTGACGAGATGCGCTACAACCGCGACGGCAGCGAGATCCCCGATTTCGTGCTCAACCAGCCCGCCTATCGCGCGGCGCAAATCCTCGTTGCGGGCGATAACTTCGGCTGCGGCTCCTCGCGCGAGCACGCGCCCTGGGCCATCGCCGATTTCGGCATCAAATGCGTGATCTCCACGAGCTTCGCCGACATCTTCTACAACAACTGCTTCAAAAACGGCATCCTGCCCATCGTGCTGCCGCAAGAGGCCGTGGATGTGCTGATGAAAGACGCCGAAAAAGGCGCCAACGCCCGTATGGAGATCGATCTGGAGGCCCAGACCGTGACAACATCGGAGGGCGAGAGCTTCTCCTTTGAGGTCGACAGCTTCAAGAAGCACTGCCTGATGAACGGTTTGGACGACATCGACCTGACCCTGGAAAAAGGGGCGGCGATTGACCGCTTTGAAGCACAGGCCACACAAGCGCGCCCCTGGGTCTGAGCGCGCCCGCAAATCAGACTGAAAGCGGCCACACCCACCCCAAAGCCAGGCGCGGCGGGCCGCTTTCAGACATTTTGATTAAAATAGCGTAAACCCGCGCCTATGGGCCAACGCCGCGATTGCTACAAAATATAGTAAAACTTTTCAGACTTGCCACATTTCTGAACCGCAATTGATGCAATCTCGCACCAGTTGCTCCCTTAAAACGCCCCATTTCCAAGCTCTTATCCTTCCATGACTTGAGCTGGGAATCGAAAGTAGGCAAAAATTGGGCGAGATTGAGGCAAACCGCCATAAAGCGCGGATTCAAGTTGGAACAAGGCCACGGCGTCGTATCGTGACCAGCCAAGTTGAAAGGAACGAGTTGTGTTTACGAGGGTAACAGGCGCATTTTTTCGCGCCCTATTGATGGCATTGTTGGTGGCCCTGCCATCGCTCTTGCTGCCAAATGTCAGCAGCGATACGAGCCAGATCACCGTTTTGGTGGCCCTGCTCGCCTTTCTGATGACATTTATCGAATACAACAGCCAATACCCCTCCATCATAGAATTTCGCTACGCATCTCCTTTCAACAGGCTGCGCTTCCTTGCGCTGTTTTGCACTGTCGCGCTGCTGTCGCTCCTGCTGGCCAGCACCCCAGGCTCCAGCGGGTTCACCGGGGTGTTGCATTCTCTCGGGGCGGCTTGGGGCACAGTGCTTGATTTCCCCTTCTCTCCGGTGCGGCTTGTGGTCTTGATGATGCCAGCAGATGCCAGCCATGCGCTCGTGGATTCCGTGCGCACCGCTGCGGGAATTTCCTACATGATCTCGCTGGTGGCGCTGTTTTTGTTTGTCACATTGGTGCGCCTGCTCGGCTGGCCAACACGCAACCGGGCCTTCAACGTCTGGATCAACCTCCCTCTGTTTGACCCGACAGCCGGCGGAGATGTGGTCCAGCGCCTCAAACGCGATGCCGGCCTTAACATTGTGTTAGGGATTTTGCTGCCATTCTTGATCCCAGCACTTGTCAAAGCCGCATCCAGCGTCGTGGATCCGATCTCGATGCAAAACCCGCAGACCTTGATCTGGACAATTTCAGCATGGGCCTTTCTTCCCGCCAGCATGATCATGCGTGGTATCGCCATGGGGCGGATCGCCGAGCTGATCGAGCAAAAGCGCAACCGCGCCTACTCAGATGCCGCCAAAGCCGGCTTGCATACGGCCTCGGCCTAGCGCTTCTTGCCTGTCTTTTTATAACCCAAGGCGCGCCGCTCTATGCCAAAGAGCTGCGCGTTGCCTTTTTCAGCGCGGGCCTGTCGCGCAAGGGGCCGGGCCTCTTGCTGCGCGACATTGTCCGCAAAGAGACACAAATCATCGCCGCACGCGATGTGATCGCAGACGTGAACCCCGATATCCTTGTGCTGTCTGATTTTGACTATGATGCCGACGGCCGCGCGCTCACAGCTTTTGCCGCCACACTGGCCAAAGCCGGCGCAGACTATCCCCACCAGTTTGCCCGCCGCCCCAACACCGGCTGGGCCACAGGCCTCGACATGGACGGAGATGGCCGCTTGGGAACGCCGCGCGATGCACAGGGTTTTGGCTATTTCGCCGGGCAAGGCGGCCTCGCTGTTCTCTCGCGATTTCCGTTTGAAAACAAAGGCTTGCAAGACTTCTCCGCCATGCTCTGGCGCGACTTTCCCGCAGCACAGCTGCCCGAACACCCAAACGGAACGCCGTTCCCTTCAAGCGTGGCACAGGCCGCACAGCGCCTGTCCTCTACCGCGCATTGGTCCCTGCCCGTGAAGATTGACACGCGCAAATTGACCCTGCTCATCTCCCAAGCCACACCACCTGTCTTTGACGGCCCCGAAGACAGGAATGGCAAGCGCAACCATGATGAAAACGCCCTCTGGCTCACCCATATCAATGGCCACCTTGGCACCCCGCCAGCAGCGCCTTTCCTGCTGGCCATCGGCAGCAACCTTGATCCGGCCGACGGCGACGGGCAGCGCCAAATCATGCAAGCCCTGCTCAACCATCCCAAGCTGCAAGACCCACGCCCAACCAGCCAAGGCGGGGTCGCCGCCGCCAACCCCGCCCATCAGGGCGATCCGGCGCTGGACACCGCCGATTGGCGCGAGCCTGCCCCCGGCAATATGCGGGTTGATTTCCTGCTGCCCTCCTCTGACATCACGGTCACAGATGCAGGCGTCTTCTGGCCCGCGCCCGGGCAACCAGGCCATGCGCTTGCGCTGGCGGCCTCGCGTCACCGGCTGGTCTGGCTGGATCTGCGCCTGCCCTAGCGGGCGCGGGCTGCTGGCGGGCCTTATGTTTCTTGACCCTTCCCGCCCCAGGCGCTAGCTCAGGGCCAAGACATCAACACGAGGACACACACAATGAGCAACCCTTCGCTTCTTATCCTGCCAGGCGATGGCATCGGCCCCGAAGTTATGGCCGAGGTCCGCAAGGTCATCGACTGGTTCGGCGCCAAGCGCGACCTCGCCTTTGACGTCAGCGAAGACCTCGTTGGCGGCGCTGCCTATGATGCCCATGGCACGCCCCTGCATGATGACACGATGGCCAAGGCCCAAGAGGTTGACGCCGTTCTGCTCGGCGCCGTCGGCGGCCCCAAGTATGATGTGCTCGACTTTTCGGTCAAGCCCGAGCGCGGCCTTCTGCGCCTGCGCAAAGAGATGGACCTCTTCTCAAACCTGCGCCCCGCGCAATGCTTTGACGCGCTGGCCGATTTTTCGAGCCTCAAGAAAGATGTGGTCGCCGGGCTTGACATCATGATCGTGCGCGAGCTCACATCCGGGATCTATTTCGGCGAGCCCCGCGGCATCATCAAGGAAGGCAACGAGCGCGTTGGCATCAACACCCAGCGCTACACCGAGAGCGAAATCGCCCGTGTCGCCCGCTCCGCCTTTGAGCTGGCGCGCAAGCGCGGCAACAAGGTCTGCTCGATGGAAAAGGCCAACGTCATGGAATCAGGCATTCTCTGGCGCGATGTCGTGACAGAGGTGCACCAGGCCGAATACGCCGATGTCGAGCTCTCGCATATGTATGCCGATGCTGGCGCGATGCAGCTCTGCCGCTGGCCCAAACAGTTCGACGTGATCGTGACAGACAACCTCTTTGGTGACCTGCTCTCTGACGCCGCCGCAATGCTCACAGGTTCGCTTGGTATGTTGCCTTCGGCCTCTCTTGGCGCACCGATGGACAATGGTCGCCCCAAGGCGCTTTACGAGCCAGTGCACGGCTCCGCGCCCGATATCGCAGGCCAGGGCAAAGCCAACCCGATCGCCTGTATTCTCAGCTTCGCCATGGCGCTGCGCTACAGCTTTGATCAGGGCGTGGAGGCCGACCGCCTTGAAGCTGCGGTTGAGAAAGTCCTCGCCGATGGTGCGCGCACAGCCGATCTTCTGGGTGAAGACGGGGCCACGCCAATCAGCACCTCCGAGATGGGCGACGCCGTTGTCGCAGCCCTCACAGCCAGCCTTTAAGGCCCGCGCATAAGCTTCAAACGGCTCCGCCTGCGCGCGGGGCCGTTTTGCTGTCAGGCCCCCAGTCCCAGCTCTGTCACAGCCGCACGCAGGCTGGCGCGAAAGAGCTGCACCGCAGGCGCAACACCCTCTTCCGCCCGCGTCATCACCCCCACAGGCCCCGCCGTGATCCCGGTTTCAAGCGGCAGCTTTTCCATCTGCCCGCTGGCAATATCGCCCGCCGCCACGCTCTGCGAGATGATCCAGACGGCCGCGCTCGCCCGCGTCAGCCCGCGGCCAAAGTCACCCGAAACACTCTCGATGCGCCGGGGCGGCAGGCCCATGCCTTCTGCAATGAACAGCCGGTCCACAAGCGGGCGGATCGCCGCGCGCTCCGACGGGTAAATCACCAGATGCCCGTGCAAATCTTCCAGCCGCGTCGTGCCGCTCAAAGCATGGCCCGCGCGCACCACAAAAGCCACCTGCTCGCTGTAAAGCTGGGTGAAACTCACGCCGTCCATGGTCGCAGGCGGCCCCATCCGCCCGACGACAACATCCAGCGCCCCCGCACGCAGACGGTCCATCAAAAAGGCATGTGGCCCGTCCTCAACCTTGAGCACCGTCTCAGGCTCATGCGCGGCAAACATCTGGCTCGCCAGCGGCAAGACCCGCGCCGCAACGCTCGGCATAGCCCCCACACTCAGCGCCCCCGTGCCGCCCGTCTGGATGCGCCGCACCCCGTCATAACCGAGCCTAAGCGCGCTCAGGCTCGCCTCTGCTCCGCGCAGAAAGACGCTGCCCGCAGCACTCAGCTCCACGCCCCCGCGCCCACGGCGCATCAGGCTCACACCCAGAATATCCTCCAGCTCTTTGAGGATCTTGGAAATCGCAGGCTGCGTCAGCCCCAGCGCTTCGCCCGCGCCCTTCAGGCTCTGCAAACGGGCAATCTCGGCAAAAGCCTCAATGTGGCGCAGCTTGATACGGCGGTCCATAACTTTCCTTTTTAAGCAAGCATAAAGCCTATTTATTCATTTTACATAACCATTCCGGCCAGTAAACTCTCCACACCATCACAAAAGGCAAAACCATGCGCACACAAGTCGTCATCATCGGCGGTGGCCCCTCTGGCCTTCTGCTCGGCCAACTTCTGCACACCCAAGGCATCGAGGCCGTGGTGCTGGAGCGCAAGACCCGCGACTATGTCTTGGGGCGCATCCGCGCAGGCATCCTTGAGCGCGGGTTGATTGGCCTCATGCACAAGGCTGGCGTGGGTGAGCGCCTCGCCCGCGAGGGCTTCGTGCACGATGGCACGATCATCTCTTACGGCGATGAAGACTTCACCATCAACTTCAAGGACCACACCAACACCTCCGTCGTTGTCTACGGCCAGACAGAAGTCACCCGTGATCTTTACGATGCCCGCGAGGCCGCTGGCCTGCCCACCGTGTTCAATACCCAAGAGGTGCAAATCCACGGCGCCGACACCGACAGCGCCCATGTCACCTATCAGGTGAATGGCGAAACGCACCGTATCGACTGTGACTTTATCGCCGGCTGCGACGGCTTTCACGGCGTCAGCCGCCAAACGATCCCGCTTGGCCTGCGAAAAGAATACGAAAAGGTCTACCCCTTCGGCTGGCTTGGCATCCTCTCAGAAACACCCCCCGTCAATGACGAGCTGATCTATGCCGCCTCCGAGCGCGGCTTTGCCCTCTGCTCCATGCGCAACCAGAACCTGAGCCGCTACTACATCCAATGCGCGCTCACAGATACGGTCGAAGACTGGTCAGATGAGGCGTTCTGGGAAGAGCTCAAGCGCCGCATCCCCAAGTCACATGCCGACAAGCTCGTCACAGGCCCGAGCATCGAAAAATCCATCGCCCCCCTGCGCAGCTTTGTCACCGAGCCGATGCGCTGGGGCCGGCTCTTTCTCTGCGGCGATGCGGCCCATATCGTGCCGCCCACGGGGGCCAAGGGGCTCAACACCGCCGCGAGCGACATTCACTATCTCTTCGAGGGCCTCAAAGCGCACTACCTTGAAAGCGACAGCGCCGCGCTTGATGCTTACAGCGAAAAGGCCCTCGCCCGCGTCTGGAAGGCCGAGCGCTTCAGCTGGTGGATGACAAAGCTTTTGCACCGCTTCCCCGACCAGACCGAATTTGACCTCAAGATGCAAAAAGCCGAGATCGACTTTCTGCGCAGCAACCGAGAGGCGCAAAGTGTGCTGGCGCAAAACTACATTGGCCTGCCTTACTAGGAGCGCAAAATGAGCAACCGTTACGACACAGGCATGAACGTGCGCCGCCGCATCCTTGGCGATGCGCATGTCGACCGCGCCGAAGCCGCCAAAACCGCCTTTGACGCCCCCTTTCAGGAGCTGATCACCGAAACAGCCTGGGGCAATGTCTGGGCGTCGAGCGGCATCCCCGACCGCGAGCGCTCCATGCTCACGCTGGCGCTGCTCGCCGCTCTGGGCAACTTTGATGAAATCCCGATGCACATCCGCGCCACGGCCCGCACAGGGGCGAGCAAGCAAGATGTGCTTGAGGTTTTCCAGCATGTCGCGCTCTATGCGGGTGTGCCCCGCGCCAACCACGCGCTCAAACTGGCCAAAGAAACCTATGCCGAGATGGAGGCAGAGACATGAAACCAGCCGAGTTCTACCAGCGTGACCGCAGCTGGCATCCGCCCGCGCTCACCCCGCCTTACAAAACCTCGGTTGCACGCTCGCCCCGCTACGCGCCCATCTCGCTTGAAAACACACCAAGCGAAATCACCGGCCCGCGCTTTGGCCACAGTGATATTGACCCACTTGACAACGACCTGTTGCGAAACTACGCGCAGGCAGGCGAAAGCCCCATTGGCGAGCGCATCATCGTCCATGGCCGGGTGCTCGATGAAAACGCCCGCCCTGTGCCCAACACGCTTGTCGAAGTCTGGCAAGCCAACGCAGGCGGGCGCTACCGTCACAAAAAAGACACCTACCTCGCCCCGATTGATCCCAATTTCGGCGGCTGCGGGCGCACGCTCACCGATGCGGAGGGCTATTATTACTTCCGCACGGTCAAGCCCGGCGCCTACCCGTGGCGCAACGGCATAAACGACTGGCGCCCCGCGCATATCCACGCCTCCGTCTTCGGCTCGGGCTTCGCGCAGCGCCTCATCACCCAGCTTTACTTTGAAGGCGATCCGCTCATCGCCCGCTGCCCCATCGTGCAGACAGTGCCTGATCCGGCGGCCATCGACATGCTCACAGCCAAGCTTGACATGAATGCGACCATCCCGCTGGATACCATCGCCTACCGCTTTGACATCGTGCTGCGCGGCCGCCGCTCGACGCTGTTTGAAAACAAGCTGGAGGGGAATTGATCATGAGCATTTTCAGCAAAAGTGGGAACCGGTTTTGCGGTTCGAAAATGCGAAAGGGACTCTGAGCATGAGCAATGACCCCAAATACCTCAAAGAAACCCCCTCCCAAACCGCTGGCCCCTATGTTCACATCGGCCTCGCGCCGGGGGCGGCTGGCTTTGATATCTACCGCGAAGAGCTGGGATGGGACATCGCAGGCCCCAACGCCGCAGGCGCGCGCATCCACGTTGAGGGCGTGGTGATTGATGGCACAGGCGCGCCGGTGAAAGACGTTCTGCTGGAAGCATGGCAAGCCAACGCCCAAGGCGTCTACGCCCACCCCGAAAGCGCAGGCGAGGTCGAGGAAGGCTTTCGCGGCTGGGGCCGTGTCATAACCGACTTTGCCACAGGCGAATGGGGCTTTGACACCGTGAAACCCGGCCCAACCCCCGGCCGCCACGGCCAGATGCAAGCGCCTCACATCAACCTCTGGATCGTCGCACGCGGCATCAATCTGGGCCTCAACACGCGGCTTTATTTTGACGATGAAGACAATACGGCAGACCCCGTTCTCAACACCATCGAATGGGAACACCGCCGCGCCACGCTCATCGCCAAACGCACAGGCAGCACCTACCGTTTCGACATCCGCCTGCAAGGCGCGGGCGAAACCGTTTTCTTTGATATTTAAGGCAACCTCATGAGCAAACCCTGCATCCTCTGCTGCGCAATCACCGGCTCCGTGCCTACCAAGGCCAACAACCCCGCCGTGCCGATCAGCATTTCTGAGCAGCTCGAAAGCAGCCTTGAGGCTATCGAGGCAGGTGCTAGCATCATCCACGCCCATGTGCGCAACGCAGACGAAACCCCAAGCTCAGACCCTGCCAAATTCGCCGAGCTGCAAACCCAGCTCAAAAAGCACGCCCCCGAAGCGATCCTCCAGTTCTCCACGGGCGGGCGCTCAGGAGCGGGCTTTGAGCGCGGCGGTATGCTGCCCCTCTGCCCCGATATGGCCTCGCTTTCGGTTGGCTCCAACAATTTCCCAACCCGCGTTTATGAAAACAGCCCCGATCTGGTCGCATGGCTCGCCGCCGAAATGCTCAAATACGAGATCACCCCCGAGGTGGAAGCCTTCGATCTCTCCCACATCCTGCAAGCGCTTAAAATGCACGCCGAAGGCGCGCTTTTCGGCAAGCTTTATGTGCAGTTCGTCATGGGCGTGAAAAACGCCATGCCAGCCGACAAAGAGGTGTTTGATTTCTACGTCCACACCATGCAAACCCGCGCGCCAGAGGCCGAGTGGTGCGCCGCAGGCATCGGGCCAAACCAGCTTAAGGTCAACGAATGGGCCATCGCCGCAGGCGGGCACACCCGCGCAGGGCTAGAAGACAACGTGCGCCTTGATAAGGACACCCTCGCGCCCTCAAACGCCGCGCTCATCAAGCGTGCGGCAGAGCTCTGCGCAGATTATGAGCGCCCCGTGGCCACCCCCGCGCAAGCGCGCCAGATGCTCGGCCTACGCCCCGCCTAGGCCAAAGCGCTGTATGATGTGAAACTGCCCCGCCGGGTCCTCGCCGCAAAGGCAGATCGTGTCCAGCTTGTAGGCCTTGCTCAAATCCGGCAGCGCCGCGCGCAAGCTTGCCTCTACATCCTCCCGCGCCGCTTTGGGCACAGGCCCCGTCAGGGTGAGGTGAAAGCGAAAGTCATCCAGCACATAGGCATAACCCCAGCGGTGCAGGTTCTCGCGCTGCTGCGCGCTCTTGGCCTGCGCCAGCTTCGTGGCCAGCACATCTTCCGCCAATGGCGCGCGAAACTGCTCAAGCTCCAGCATGCAGGCCCCCGCCAGCGCGCCCAGCGCCTCAGCTCCCGTCTTCGGCACAAGCGCAAAAAAGCTGCCGAGCCGCGCCAATTCCAACTCTGTCTCAACAGGCTGAAGCCCCGCCGCCAAAGCCTTCACTGCCCCCGCAAGCGCGCCCTCGCTCTGGCCCTCAGCCAAGGCAAAAGGCGCTTTCAAAGTGGCGTGAAATCCATATTTCGCAGGCCGCGCCACAAGCTCCGTGCCGCTTGCAAGCCATTGCGAACCAAAACCGCCCAGCACGCCTTCAGGGCAGTGATACACAGCAAAGCGGCGATACATCAGCGCCCCCTCAGCTTGGCAAACAGCGTCGAGGCGGCAAAGGCCAGAGCCGCCGCACAGACAATGCTTGGCCCCGCGGGCGTATCCAGCCAGAGCGCGCCCTGAAGCCCCGCCACAGCCGCCAGCGCGCCAAAGCCAAGCGACAGCGCAATCATCGCCTCAGGCGTTTTCACATGTGGCCGCGCACTCGCCGCCGGGATGATCAGCAGCGCCGTGATGAGAAGCGCGCCCACCGCCTTGATGCCCACCGCCACCACAAGCGCCAGCGCCAGAATCAGCCCCAGCTCCTCGGCGCGCGTGTTATAGCCGCTGGTCTCCGCCAGATCAGGGCTGAGCACCCATGTCACAAGCGCCTGCCAGCGCCAGACAAGCCATGCGGCGACAACAGCCGCAACCGACCAAATCAGCGCCAGATCACCGCGCGACACCGTGAGAATATCGCCAAAAAGATAGCTCTCCACATTCACCCGCGGCCCCGCGCTCATCGCCACAGCCACAAGGCCAAAGGCCAGCGCCGAATGGGCAATCACGCCAAGCGCACTGTCGCTTGTCTGCGCGCGCCGTGTCAGCGTCAGAAACAGCGCCGCCACCAGAAGCGCCGCAAAAAACACGCCCACAAAGATCGAGATTTCAAAGCCCAGTGACAGCGCAACGCCCAAAATGGCCGCATGGGCCATCGCATCGCCAAAATAGGCCATTCGCCGCCAGACAACAAAAGGCCCCAGCGCCCCAGCCGCAAGCGAAACACCCAGGCCCGCCAGCCCCGCGCGCACCAGAAAGTCGTTCAACATCAGTGGCTTTCCTCATGCTCATGGGCGCAAGACTCGTCGTGCACATGGTCGTGCTCGTGGCGGTAAAGCGCCAGCGCCCCCTGTGTCCCGGTGCCAAACAGGCGGCGATATTCCGGCGCATTGCGCACAATTTCGGGCGTGCCCTCACAGCAGATATGCCCGTTGAGGCAGATCACACGGTCCGACGCGCTCATCACCACATGCAGCTCGTGAGACACCATCAAAACAGCACAGCCTATCTCGGCGCGCAGCTCTTCGATCAGGCGGTAAAAGTCGGCCTGCCCTTGCTGGTCCAGCCCCTGCGTCGGCTCGTCCAGCATCAAAACATCCGGCTGCACCATCAGCGCGCGCGCCAGAAGCACCCGCTGCATCTGCCCGCCCGAAAGCCCCTCAAGGCTGCGTTTTGCCAGCGCCGCAACGCCCACACGCGCCAGCGCCGCCTGCGCGTCAGCCTCGCTCACCCGCTTTGGCACATCCAAAAAGCGGCGCACCGTCATCGGCAGGCTCGCCTCCAGTGCCAGCTTCTGTGGCACATAGCCAATCTTGAGGCCCTTCGCATGAACAACCACGCCACTGTCCGGCTGAAGCACACCGGCCAACATCCGCAGCAAGGTCGATTTGCCAGAGCCGTTCGGCCCCACAATGGTAACAATCTCGCCGCGCTCCACGCTCAGGTTGACCCCGTGTAAAACGGTCTCGCTCCCAAAGCGCTTCGCCAGCCCGCGCGCCTCTATCAAACTCATGTTCTGCCCTCGGGTATGCACTTGGGGCACAGCCCCTCGGCCTCTATCACCACGGATTCGATCTGAAATCCAGCCGCCCCCGCGCTCGCCCCCAGGGGCGCAGCGCTCTCGGCTTCGGCCACAAGCCCGCAGTCACGGCAAATCATAAACGCTGCCTCATGCGCGCGGCCGGGGTGTGCGCAGGCCACATAGGCGTTGAGCTTTTCAATCCGGTGCGCCAGCCCCTGCTCCACCCAAAACCCGAGCGCGCGGTAGGCCACAGGCGGCTTTGAGCCAAGCCCCTCCGCCGCCAGCCGCGCCAGCACATCATAAGCCCCAAGCGCCTCATGCGCTTCCAGCAGAATCTCAAGCACACGGCGGCGCACGGGCGTCAGCTGTAGCTTGCGCGCCGCACAAAGCGCTTCAGCAGCGCGCAGCGAGCTGGCCTTGCAATGCGCGTGATCATGCGCATCAAAGCCTGTCGCCGCAGATTCTGATCTTGTCTCTTGACTCATACTGTTATGTTATAACATATCACAGCAACCGTCCACCTATCTTTCGGAGCTTTCATGTTCAAATACCTTGCCACATCCGCCCTCCTCTTCGCCAGCCCCCTCGCCGCTGAAACACTCCGCGTGGTGGCTGATACCCCGCCCATCCACAGCCTCACCGCGCAGGTCATGGGAGATCTGGGCACACCGGCGCTGCTCACCGAGCCGAGTGCGTCGCCCCACGGCCACGCCCTGCGCCCGTCCGAGGCGGCACGCCTGCAAGCCGCCCATCTGCTGGTCTGGGTCGGCCCGGCCATGTCGCCCTGGCTCGCCGAGGCCCGTGAGGATATGGCCAAAGACGCCGTCAGCCTGCCGCTGATGGAGGCCGAAGGCAGCACGGTTTTGCCAAAACGCGGCGCCCATATGCACGACCATGACCACGGGCATGAGGAGAAGCCCGAGGCCAAAGCCGAGGATCATGATCACGACCACAGCCACGATGATGACCACGGCCATGACAAAGCCGAAACGGCCGATGCCCCCCGCCGCGATCCCCACCTCTGGCTCGACCCGCAAAACGCAACCCTCTGGCTGACGCTCATCGCCGAAGAGCTCGCGCAGCTTGATCCGGACAATGCCGAAAGCTACCGCAGCAATGCGGCCGCCGCCGCCGAAGCCATCACAGCGCAGGCCGCTGAAGCCGCAGCCCGCCTCGCCCCGCTGGCCGGCCGCGAGTTCCTCACAGCCCATGACGCCTACCAATACTTCGAGGCCCGCTTCGGCCTCACCTCCCACGCCGCGATCACCGATGCCGAAGATGCCGAAGCTGGCCCCGCCCACCTGCGCGAAGTGCTCGCCAGTTCAGATGGCCTCGGCTGCTTTATCACCGAGCCAAGCACCCCCTCCGCGAGCATCCGCCTCGTGACCGAAACGCTCTCCATCCCCGCCGTCGAGATCGACCCGCTCGGCGCGGCCCTTCCGCTCGGCGCGGCCCAGTATGCCGCCCTCATGGACAGCCTGACATCCGGCTTTGAAACCTGCCTCAAACAGCCTTGAGGCACAAAAAAAACTGAACGCGCGCAGCATTTCAGCCCTTCGCGCGGTCCTGGCTTCTTCTGGTCAAAAATACCTCGGGGGGAGGTTTCAAAAGCTGCCAAGCTTTTGAAACTGGGGGGCAGCGCCCCCCTTGGTCGGATTTTCGCGCAGCGAAAATTCGATCCTTCTAGCGCGCCGCCGCCATCTGGCAGAGCATCTCGAACATGATCGAGACCCCTAAAAAGGCCGTCGCGCCGCTGGCGTCAAAGGGTGGCGAGACTTCCACCATATCCGCCCCGACAATCTTCACCCCCGTCAGCCCGCGCACCACCTGCAACGCCTGATAGGAGTTCGGCCCACCCACTTCGGGCGTGCCTGTTCCGGGCGCAAATGTCGGGTCCACAAAGTCGATGTCATAGCTCACATAGGTGTCGCCCTTGCCCGCAATCTCGCGCGCCTCGGCCATCACATCTTCAGGCCCGCGCGCATGAAACTCCTCAATCGGCACAATCCGGATGCCCTCGGCGCGGGCAAAGTCGCGATCCTCGCTGTCATATTGCGTGCCGCGAATTCCGATCATGATCACCCGCTTGGGGTCCAGCAGCCCCTCCTCACACGCACGGCGAAACGGCGTGCCATGGGTATACATCGTGCCGTCAAAGTAGGAGTGGTACAGGTCCGTGTGGCTGTCAAAATGGATCATCCCCACAGGCGCTTTCTCAGCCACCGCCCGCAAGATCGGCAGGCTGGAAAGATGGTCGCCCCCCGCCGTCAGCGGAATGATTCCCGCCGCCATCACATCGCGATAAAACGCGGTAATCCGCTGCATGCTGTCCTGAATGTCCGCAGGGTTCGGGCCCACATCGCCAAGGTCGGCGCAGTTCATCGCCGCAAAAGGGCGGATGCCGCTCACCGCATGTTCCGCACGGATCATGGTCGAGGCATCGCGCAGCTGGCGCGGCCCGTGGCGCGGGCCGGGGCGGTTGGTTGTGCCGCTGTCCCAAGGCACACCGATGATGCCCACGTCTACATCTGCCCAGCGCGCATCGCCCCTCGGCAGATGCGGCAGGCGCATAAAGGTCGGAATGCCCGCAAACCGTGGCAAATCCATCCCCGAAACAGGCTGAAAAAACGCGTCCCTCATGCGAAGTCCTCCAATCTTTTGCGCGCGCTCACAAGCCCGCCGCCTTGCTCTTCAATCCGTTTGATCGCGGCCTCGATCGGCTCGTAAACCACCGCCATATCATGCGCATTCGCGTGCAAAATACGCGCCGCGTCAACCACCCAGGCCACATGGCCCTTCCAGAACAACAAGTCCCCGCGCTTGAGCGGCGCATCTTCCGAAAGCGCCACCCCAAGCCGCGCTTCTTGCATGTCGCTGTCGCCCGGGCAGGCAATGCCGCAGGCCACACAGCCCGCCTGCACCAGCCCCGAACAGTCAATCCCGAAGGCCGCGTTGCCGCCCCAAAGGTAAGGCGCGCCAATCAGCCGCTCCGCCACGCCCACAGGGTCGCTCTCCGCCTCAAGCCCGCGCAGATGCACGAGCGGGATAAACCCCTCCGGCACTTTGGCAAACGCGCCCTCTTCGCGCAGCACGCGCAGACGGCTGCCAAGGCTCAGGCTTGCCCGCTCGGGGCTCTTGATATCAGCCTGCGTATAGATATGCGTCGCCCGCGCGCTGACCACATGGGTCGCCTCGCGCACCGCGCCCAAGGCCTCCTTGCGAACATAGCCGCAATAGCCGTCCAGCGCGCTTTCCACATAGGCCCAGCCGTCCAGCTCTTCATACACGCTCACAGCCTGCCCCGCGAGCAGCTGGCGGTCCCGCTTGCCGTCCGGCGCGCGCAAAAGATCGGCCACAGGCACCATCACCTGACGCGCCGCCCCTTGCACAAATTTCTCGGCCTCAACCTGCCCCTCAAGGCGCTGGGCGGCCACGCGGCCATTGGCAGGCGTTGTGCGGCGATCCATCACAGCTTCAACATCGCGGGCAAAGCGTCAAGAAGCGCGCGCGCCGCCATGCCCACACCGCCCTTGGGCCGTGCGGGCTTGGCCACAGGGGTCCAGCCGTAGACATCAAAATGCGCATAATTGGTCTCCCCCGCAAAGCGCCGCAAAAACAGCGCCGCCGTGATAGAGCCCGCAAACCCCCCGCTCGGAGCATTGTCCAGATCGGCAATTCCGGGCTCGATCATGGCCTCGTAAGGCTCCCAGAAAGGCATGCGCCAGACAGGGTCTTTCGCCGCCTCGGCCCCCGCCTCAAGCGCGCGCACAAAGCCTTCGTCATCCGAGAAATAAGGCGCAAGGTCCGGCCCCACGGCCACCCGTGCCGCGCCGGTGAGCGTCGCCATGGAGATCATCAGGTCCGGCGCCTCTTCCGCCCCGAACGTGAGCGCATCCGCAAGCACAAGCCGCCCCTCCGCATCGGTGTTGTTGATCTCCACAGTCAGCCCCTTGCGGCTCGTGAGGATATCGCCGGGGCGGAACGCAGTGCTGCTCACCGCGTTTTCCACCGCCGGGATCAGCACACGCAGTTGCAGCTTGAGCCCCAGCGCCATGATCATCTCGGCAAGGCCCAGCACAGTTGCCGCGCCGCCCATATCCTTTTTCATCAGCGCCATGGAGGCGCCAGGCTTCAGGTTCAACCCGCCAGTGTCAAAGCACACCCCCTTGCCCACAAGGGTGAGCTTGGGGCCGGCCTCGCCCCAGCGCATGTCAATCAGCCGCGGGGCCTCATCGCTGGCGCGCCCAACCGCGTGGATCAGCGGAAAGTTCTCATCCAGAAGGGCCGCGCCACGAATCACATGAAACGCCGCCCCATGCGCCTGCGCGAGCACACTCGCCGCTGCTTCCAGCTCGGCGGGGCCCATATCATTGGCCGGCGTGTTGATAAGGTCACGCGTCAGCGCCTCGCCCTTGGCAATGGCCTCAAGCTTGGCCACATCTACCCCCTCGGGGGCCACAAGCCGCGCCGGCGGGGCCTTGACCTTCGCATAGCGCGCAAAGGCGTATTGCCCCAAAAGCCAGCCCAGCGCCTCGGCCTCAAGCTCTGCCCCGGCCAGCTCACTCACCAGCTTGTAGGTCCCTTCAGGCAGTTTTGCCGCCGCAGCCGCAAGGCCAAACCGGCTGCGCCTGCGGGCGGCTGCGGTGCCATAGCCCGCCAGCGCGCAGAGCGGCGTGCCGTCCGTGGCCGGCACGGCCAGCGCCTCGCCCAAAGCGGCGGCAAACCCGCTGCTCTTCACCCATGTTTTGACAGGCGCGCTCTGGCCCGCCAGCCAGCCGTCCAGCGCCCCGGCTTCGATCAGGTAAAGCGGCGTTGCATCGGCGGCATCCTTGGCAAATATCAGGCTCACGGGGCAGGTATCCTCTGGCTGGTGTTTGCGCCAGCCTAGAGCAACTCACGCCCAAGCGCGAACGCCTTTTGCAGCGCTCAGATCGAAAGGTCCTGAGCGCGCCAGATTTGCGTGAGAGAGCCTTCACCGCTGCGCATCAACCGCTGCACAACAGCCGCCAGCGCCGTGCTGTCCGCAGCGTCGACACAGGCCACAACATCGCGCGAAACCTGCGCGAGGAGCACCATGCCAATCTGGTCGGCAATTGCCCCCATAGAGCGCACCGCCTTATACATCTCCTCGATCTGGTGGCTGCGATACAGCCTGTCCACCTGCGCCAGCTTTACCGCCAGCTCTTCCATTGCGCGGCAAACGACATCCTCCGCCGCCACATCCCCAAGCGCCTCGTAAAGCGCGTCAAGCTTGTCAACATCCAGCTCAACGGCCTCACTCATCGCAAGCATCGTCACCTGTTTCATGGTCTCACCCTTTGGTTCTTGCCCCACGGCACGGATGACTATGGCAGGCAATCCCTCGCAAATGGTTTATCGCCAAGCGCCTTTTCTCTCGAATTCTTTGACAATGCCGACTATTCAGAAAGACAGCTCAGACCAAACAGCAAGGGACAGCGCTGCCATGCACACCACGAAACCCCTGCCGCACTATCTCGTCCAGCGCTTTCATGGCTGGAAGGCAACAACCTTTACAGAAAATGAAAGCTGGTATCGCCGCCTCGCCGATGACGGCCAACACCCGCGCGCCATGCTCATTTCCTGTTGTGACAGCCGTGTGCACGCCACCTCGATCTTCGGGGCCGAGCAGGGCGAGTTCTTCTTGCACCGCAACATCGCCAATCTCGTGCCGCCCTATACTCCGGATGGCGCACAACACGGCACATCCGCAGCCATCGAATATGCGGTCACGGTGCTCAAAGTCGCCCATATCATCGTCATGGGCCATTCCCACTGCGGCGGTGTGGCCGGCTGCCTGGATATGTGCACAGGCCGCGCCCCCGAACTTGAAAAGCGCGAATCCTTCGTGGGCCGCTGGATGGACATCCTGCGCCCGGGCTATGAGCGCGTCAAACATCTCCCCGAAGCGGAGCAAACCACGGCGCTTGAAAAAGAGGCGGTGCTGATCTCGCTCAAAAACCTCAAGACATTCCCCTTCGTGGCAGCCGATGTTGACAACGGCAAAATGTCCATCCACGGTCTCTGGCACGATATCGGCGAAGGCTCGATCGAGGAATTCATCTTCAAAGACGACGGTTTCCGCAAAATCTGAGCCCCCCAGCGGCAAAACGCGCCAACAAAGGGCTTTCCTGAGCGGCATTTTCGCTTATTTAGGGTGAAATTTGCGCGCACAACGAGGAACACCATGGGCGAAATTCTGACTTTGGCAGCCAACAACCTGCTTTCCCCCATCGTGTTGTGCTTTGCCCTCGGGGTGAGTGCGGCGCTGGCCCGCTCCGATCTTTCGGTGCCCGAAGCCGCCGCCAAGGCGCTCTCGATCTACCTGCTCTTCGCCATCGGCTTCAAAGGCGGCGTCAGCGTTGCGGCCCACGGGGTTGATCTCACCCTTGGCCTCAGCCTTGTCGCCGGGGTGATCCTCTCGGCCTTGCTGCCGCTGATCGCCTTTGCGCTTCTGCGCGCCCTCTCCGGGCTTGATCGGCTCAACGCCGCCGCCGTCGCGGGCCACTACGGCTCGATCTCGATCGTCACATTTGTGGCCGCCACCTCGGTTCTGGAAAGCAGCGGCATTGCCGCCGAAGGCTATATGGTCGCCGTTGCCGCCGCGATGGAGGCCCCCGCCATCCTCTCCGCCCTCTGGCTCATCTCACGCGGCGAAAGCGGGCGCATGGATGCAAGCCTCTGGCGCGAAATCCTGCTCAACGGCTCCATCGTGCTGCTCGTTGGCGCCTTCTTCATCGGCATGATCACCGGCGAAGAGGGCTTGGCTGAAATCAGCAGCTTCGTGGTTGCGCCTTTCAAAGGCGTGCTCTGCCTCTTCCTGCTGGATATGGGCCTCGTCGCAGGGCGTGGCCTCGCCAAGGGCGGCAAGCTTCTGGGCGCAGGCTCCATCGCCTTCGGCGTGCTCATGCCCCCCATCGGCGCAGCCTTCGGCCTCCTCGCCGGCCTCGTCCTTGGCCTCAGCCTTGGCGGCACGGTGCTGCTCATGACCCTCTCGGCCTCGGCCAGCTACATCGCCGTGCCCGCAGCCATGCGCGTCGCCCTGCCCGAGGCCAACCCGAGCATCTACCTCACGCTCTCGCTCGGCGTCACCTTCCCGTTCAACCTCGTGCTCGGCATCCCGCTCTATCTCGCGGTCGCCAGTTTCGTTTTCGGAGCCTGATCCATGCAAACCCACAAAGCCAAACGCGTCGAAATCACCATCGAAAAGATCATGCAGTCCCGGCTCTCTGACGCCCTGATGAAAGCCGATGTGCACGGCTTCACCATCTTGCCGGTCTATGGTGGCTCGGGCCGCTCCGGCCTCTGGGACCGCACAGGTCAGGTGGGCCGCGCCGAGGGTATGGTGCAATTCATCTGCATCGTGCGCGAAGAGCGCCTTGATGCCCTGCTCACCGCCGCCTTCAAAGTGGTCGAAAAACACATCGGCGTGGTCAACATCACCGATTGCGAAGTCCTGCGCGCCGAACGCTTCTAACCCAGCGCACCCCACCCCTTTCCAAGACCCGCCCTGTCTTTCTTATTGCCAAAAATATCCCACCGATTCCGCGCAGCAAGTGCGCTCTATCGGTCATCACCTTTGCTTCGCAAAGAGCTCGGGGGGTCTGGGGGCTGGCCCCCAGTTCAACCTGCGTCTGGGGGACCAGTCCCCCGCAACTATCGGATTTTCGCAGAGCGAAAATCCGATCCCTCTCACTGCAAAATCTTGCCTTCAGGCCAAGCAAGCTCATAGCCCAGCGTCACCGCCTGTTTCGCACCGGGTTTCAAATCAAAGCTCCAGTTCAAAACCCCCTGTCTGTCGTCAAAATCTGCCGCGTTTGGGCGCGGGCTGGCGCTCCAGGTGATGTCGAGCTCCTCCTGCTCCGAATAAGGCACACGGTCAAACAGCATCACAGGCCAGAGCTCGCCCGTCAGGTTCTCCACCTCGATCTTCACCTCCTCGCTCAGCTCGGTCGAGCGGCTGATCACCCCGCGTTCGCCCTCGTTGCGCGTCACAGTGCGCGCGAGGCGCAGCCCTTCGATCGCTCCGAACGGAAGATCCGCCTCTGCCCCCACAGGAATCGGCGCGCGCAACCGGCTCTGGCCCATATAGCGCCCGTCCAGATAGAGCCGCATGAACGGCGTCGGCAGCAAAATCTCCCCCGTGTCATTGATGATACTGGCCATCATAAAGCCCGTGTCGTCATAAAGTGGCGCCGCCCAGGCCAGCACCTCTGCCGGCGTCTCCCCTGTCCCCAACGCGATCTGTAAACTGTCGGCACGGTTGGCCAGCCGCACAGGCTCAGGATAGCTGTAGCTCACAGCCAGACCGCCATGATGGGGCTCAGCCTCGGCCACCACACGGCCAGTATCGGCCATCCTGCCCTGCCGCGCCAGGCTGCTCATCTCAAGCGGCGCGCTCTGAAGGGGTTGGGGCATCTGCGGATCAACCACAAAGCGCGGCCAGCCCAAAACGTCATGCGGCGCAATCTGCGCGCTCGGGCGCACCGTGGAAAGCGTCAGCGCCACAGCCTCCCAATCCTCGCCCGTGCCTTGCCAGATCGTGGCGCCCCGGGTGATACCAAGCCGCCCGGCCATCTTGTCCAGGCGCATGTCATAGGTGGGCGTCCAGCCCGCATCCTGATGCAGATAAGACAGGGTGATCACCCCTTCGCTCGCCACCTGCGAAGATGCGGTAATGCTCAGCTGCACCACGCCCTTGTCCTCGGTTTGCAAAGCGGCCAGCGCCCGGCGTGCCGCCTCCAATTGCGCGCGCAAGCCCTCCAACGCACGGTCCGCCGCCGCCGCAGCCAGCTCGGCCGCATGGCCCGCCTGCCGCGCGGCCAACACCTCGTCCCCGATCATCTGCGCCAGCTCACGCAGCGCCGCGGCCTCCATGCCAACAGTCTGCTCTGCACCCCCAAGGCCGCGCAAAAACGCAACCTGCGCGGCAGAGGCCTCCACCGCAAGGCGCTGGCGGTCCACATCCGCGTCCCCTCGGCGCAATTGCTCTTCCAGCCGCTCGACCTCGGCTTTGGCGGCAGCAATCTGCGCGCTCACCTGATCGTCCTGCGGCGGCACAAGCTCCACCCGCCCCGTGACGGCGCCCAACATTGCCCCCGTCATCTCAACACTCACGCGCGACAAATCTATGGAGGCCGGCAAATTTTTAAGAACAAACTCATGCCGCCCCGCAGGCATTTCAAACGGAACTTCCCGCACGATATGCGCCCCCTGCGGATAGAGCGTCACCGCCGAAACCTCGCTCGTAAGCGGGATGATATCGGCCACCAGAACCGAAGGAAAAAGCGAAAGAACAACAACCGTGGCGCGCATGACAACCTCCTAAAATGACAAAAACCATCAAATGCCATGCACCCCCAGGGCGCAAGCCCGCTCCCAAAGCACAGCGCAGGCACTGGGCAATCCTCCGCCGATTCCCGCCCGTCTTCTTCTGGTCAAAAATACCTCGGGGGTCTGGGGGCAGCGCCCCCAGTTAAACCTGCGTCTGGGGGCAGCGCCCCCAATGGGTCGGACGCGCAGCGTTCGAAACCAGCTCACGAACAAAAAGGGCCGGCCCCTCGGCCAGCCCTCCAAATCTCGCGGCAAAAGCGCCTTCAGCCCTTTTTCAGAACCTCACGGCCCAGAAGCTCGGCAATCTGCACCGCATTGAGCGCCGCGCCCTTGCGCAGGTTGTCGCTCACGCACCACAGGTTCAGCCCATTCTCCACCGTGCTGTCCTGACGGATGCGGCTGATAAAGGTGGCGAAATCGCCCACACATTCAATCGGGCTCACATAGCCGCCGTCCTCGCGCTTGTCGATCACCATGATCCCGGGCGCCTCGCGCAAAATATCGCGCGCCTCGTCCTCGTCCAGAAAGTCCTCAAACTCGATGTTGATCGCTTCCGAGTGGCCCACAAAAACAGGCACGCGCACGCAAGTCGCCGTCACCTTGATCTTGGTGTCGACAATTTTCTTGGTCTCGGCGACCATCTTCCATTCTTCCTTGGTGCTGCCGTCTTCCATGAACACGTCAATATGCGGAATCACATTGAAAGCGATCTGCTTGGTAAACTTCTTCGCAGGCTTGTCATCCGTCGGGTTGTAGATGCTCTTGGTCTGGTCCCACAGCTCGTCAATCCCCTCCTTGCCCGCGCCGGAGACAGACTGGTAGGTGCTCACCACCACCCGCTTGATGCGCGCACGGTCATGCAAGGGCTTGAGCGCCACAACCATCTGCGCGGTCGAGCAGTTCGGGTTCGCGATGATGTTCTTCTTGGCATAATCATGGACCGCCTCAGGGTTCACCTCCGGCACAATCAGCGGAATCTCAGGGTCATAGCGATACAGCGATGAGTTATCGATCACCACACAGCCCGCCTTGGCCGCACGCGGCGCATATGTCTTCGTCGCCTCCGAGCCCACAGCAAACAAGGCCATGTCCCACCCCGTGAAATCAAATGTATCAAGGTCTTCCGTCGTGAGCGTCTTGTCGCCAAAGCTGACTTCCGTGCCAAGCGATTTTCGGCTCGCCAGCACAGCCACCTTCTCCACAGGAAAATGGCGCTCCGCAAGGATGTTCAACATTTCACGGCCCACATTCCCAGTGGCACCGACAACAACAACGTTATAGCCCATCAGAAGACTCCTTATGTCCGGGACGCTGCCCCATAGCGCAGTGCGCGCGCAGAATAAAGAGCTAGTCGGTTCTGTCGCGCGCAAAGACATAAATAATCAGCCCCAAAGCCACCAGCCCACCATAAAACACAAACAATGCCTGATAAGGCTCCGCCGGGCTCACAGCCGTGTCAGCAACCCGCGCATAAAGCCGCCCTGTCAACATCTGCATGATCCCCACACCGCCAATGGCAAAAAGGTTCATCAGCGTCACCCCCCGGCCAACAAGATGGGGCGGAAAAAACGCCCGCCCATGCGCCATCATCATGGGAAAGGACGCCCCGAAAAAGCCGATCGCCGCAAACAACCCCACCGCCAGCCAAAGGCTCTGCACACTCACAAACCCAAGCCAGAAACAAGCCGCCATACTCACCATATTGCCAGCAAAAATCACCCATTTGCGCGTGCCCAACAGGCGGTCCAGCGGCCCGTAAGCAAAGGTCCCCGCAATCATGGCCGCCCCCATGAGCAAGGTCACATTGCCCACAAGCCCGTCTCCCGCGCCAAAGACATCGCGAAAAAACGGGCCAATCCAGAGCCCCCGCGCCCCGGCCGCCGGCGCATATTGCACCGCCATCAGCGGGAAAATCAGCCAAAGCGCCGGCATCTTGAGCAAATCCATCAGCGACCCTTTCGCATCCGAAATCACCCGCTCCGGGTCGCGCACCACAAAAAACAGCCCCACCGCAGTCGCCATGCTCACAAAAGCCGTGCCCCAAACAACGGCACGCCATCCAAAAGCCTCCACCGCCAGGGTGGTCGGCAAGGCCGAAGCCAGATTGCCCACCGAGCCGATGCCCAGAACAAGTGCCGCCAAGGTCGCAAACACGGCCGCCGAGTAACTGCGGGCAAAAATGTAATAAGACGCCATCAAGACAGGCGAGCACCCCACCCCGATCAACAACATCGCCAGCGAAATATGCGCCGGCACCGTGGCCATGGCAAACACAGCCGCCCCCCCGCCGCCGCCCACCAACAACAATACAGAGGCCGTTCGGCGCGGCCCGATTCTGTCCAAAGCCCATCCCACTGGCACCTGCATCGCCGCAAAAGCCAGAAACCAAAGCCCCGAAGCCATGGCAAGATCCTGCGGGCTCGCCCCCACATCACGCTCAAGCACCTCGGTCAAAACCGCGAGAAACGCCCGATAAAACTGGCTCAACACATAAGCAAAACACAGCAAAATCAGATCAATACGCATGCCTCACGCCTTTCTGGCTCTTTCTTATTGCTCTAAATATCCCAGGGGGTCTGGGGGACTGGTCCCCCAGTCAAAACTGGGGTCTGGGGGATGGGTCCCCCAGAAAAAAACCTGGGGAATGATTCAAGAGCCCCAAGGCTTTTGAATCTAGGGGGCAGCGCCCCCACCCGGATCGGATTTTCGCGCAGCGAAAATCCGACATCAAATACAGCGCCCGCCATCCACTTCCATGCAGACCCCCGTGATCATACTGGCTTCATCCGAGCACAGAAATGCCGCCGCATTTCCCAGGTCCTCCGGCGTCGAAAACCGCCCCAAGGGAATGGTGCTCAGAAACTTCGCGCGCATCTCGGGCGTGTCCTCACCCATGAAGCTGGCCAATAGCGGCGTCTCTCCCGCCACAGGGTTGAGCGCATTCACCCGCACCCCGTGCGGTGCCAGCTCAACGGCCATGGCTTTGGTGGCGGTGTTCATCCATCCTTTGGACGCATTATACCAGCTCAA
The DNA here is from genome assembly GCF_937123735.1 of uncultured Lentibacter sp. GTDB lineage: Bacteria > Pseudomonadota > Alphaproteobacteria > Rhodobacterales > Rhodobacteraceae > Lentibacter. The sequence goes on along the minus strand of NZ_CAKZKL010000033.1, from coordinate 38,909 downwards.
CCGCGGGCGCGGGCTCACCCCGGCCGTCGAAGCAAGGTTCAAAATCGCGCCCTGATGACGTGCCTTCATCAAAGGGGCCAGCGCCCGCGCAAACAGGTAAACAGATTTGCAGTTCACCGCGAAAACACGGTCAAACTCCGCCTCGTCCACATCTTCCATGGCCTGGGGCAAATGGGTGATCCCCGCGTTGTTCACCAGAATATCCACCTCCCCAAACACCTGTAACGCCACCTGCACGGTCTGCGCCACAGCCGTGGCAGAGCTCACATCCGCCACATGGCCAAAAGCCCCGGCCCCAAGCTCTTCGGCCATGCCCATGGCCCCGTCATGGTTGAGATCAACAATCATCACCTGCGCGCCCTCGGCGGCAAACTTGCGCGCGATCCCGGCACCAAAGCCGCTCGCGCCGCCCGTTATGATTGCTGTCTTGCCCTCAAGCCGCATCTCAGCACCCTCCTCTTTGACACCTCCACAAGCGCGAGGCCCGCACAACAGCACGTCCCGCGAAGGGGCGCATTCCGTCAACCTCAGGCGCTCTCGGGAATCATGGCCCGACTGCCGCTGAATGAAAAGCCCAAAGCGAGGATGGTGCCAAACCGCCCGCAACAGGCGGATCGGATTTTGCACCGCAAAATGCGATCCCCCTCAGCCGTGGCGCGCCGCAACGGTCTTGAGCGTGCTAAAGCCATACAGCGCTTCAAAGCCCTTTTCGCGCCCGTGGCCCGATTTGCCCACACCGCCAAAAGGCAGCTCAACCCCACCGCCCGCGCCGTAATTGTTGATAAACACCTGCCCCGCGCGGATGGCCTTGGCCAGCCGCATCTGCCGCGCGCCGTTCTCGCTCCAGATCGAGGCGACAAGCCCATACTCCGTGCCATTGGCTATTGCCACAGCCTCTTCTTCGTCCTCAAACGGGATGATCACCTGCACCGGGCCGAAAATCTCGTCGCGCGCCAGCGCGTGGCTGGCCGGCACTCCCGCAAAAAGCGTGGGCGCAACATAGTTCCCGCTCTTTGGCGCATCGGTGAGCACACCCTGGCCCACGCACTCAAGGTCAGCCCCCTCAGCCAGAAAGCCGCTCACAATCCCCTTCTGCTTGGCCGAAATCAGCGGCCCCACGTCCAGATCGGCCAGAGCCTGCCCCACGCGCAACTGCCCATAGCGCTCCGCCATCCGCGCCACCACCTCGCCGTAAACCCGCCGCTGCACCAAAATACGCGAGGAGGCAGAGCAGGTCTGCCCCGCGTTCTGGATGCCCGCATTGACAAGAAACGGCAGCGCCGCATCAAGGTCCGCATCCTCAAACACAAGCTGCGGGCTCTTGCCGCCCAGCTCCAGCGTCACAGGCTTCACATGCTGCGCGGCCAACGTCTGGATGCGCACCCCCGTCGCCACCGACCCGGTAAACGAAATGTGGTCCACTCCCTCGTGCCCCGCCAGCGCCGCCCCCGCCTCAGCGCCCAGCCCGGGGACCACGTTCAAAACCCCGTCCGGTAGCCCGGCCTCTTTGGCAAGGTCGGCAAAGGCCAGCGCGGTCAGGCAGGCGTCTTCGGCGGGCTTGAGCACACAGCAGTTCCCCGCCGCCAAAGCCGCCCCGACAGAGCGGCCAATAATCTGCATAGGGTAGTTCCAAGGCACAATATGCGCCGTCACCCCATGCGGCTCGCGCAGCGTATAGACGGTGTAGCCGTCCAGATAGGGGATGGTCTCGCCCATCAGCTTGTCCGCCGCACCGCCATAAAATGCGCAGTAGCGCGCCAGCGCCAGCGCATCGGCCCGCGCCTGTGTGAGCGGCTTGCCCACGTCCAGCGCCTCTAGCCGCGCCAGCGCCTCCACGCGCCCCTCCACAAGCCGGCCAAGCCGCATGAGAATACGCCCGCGCTCCGCCGCAGGGGTGCGTGCCCAGCCGCCCTCAAAGGCCCGCCTTGCCGCGCTTACAGCCGCATCCACATCCGCCGCCTGCCCGCGCGCAATCTCGCCAATCTGTGCGCCATCCGAAGGGTTCATCAGCGGCAGGGTCTGCCCGGCTTCAGGCGCAACCCACGCGCCCCCAATCAGGCATTTGCTCGGGTCAAACCCCAAATCCTCAAGGCTCATATCTCGCTCCTCTCACGCGCTCTATTTGCTCGGCAGCTGCGGCACAGCGGCAATCAACTGCTTGGTATAATCGTGCCGGGGCCGCTCAAAGACATCCTCTGTCGCCCCCTCTTCCACAATCTCGCCCGCCTGCATCACAAGGCAGCGGTCGGTCACATTGCGCACCACGCTCAGATCGTGGCTGATAAACAAATAAGTCAGCCCAAAGCGCGTGCCGAGGTCGGCCAGCAAATCTAAAATCTGCGCGCGAATGCTCACATCCAGCGCAGACACCGCCTCATCCAGAATGATCAGCTCCGGCTTGATAATCAGCGCCCGCGCAATCGCAATCCGCTGCCGCTGCCCGCCGGAAAACTCGTGAATGTATTTCTCCGCATCCTCGCCCGAAAGCCCGACCTTCTCCAACGCCTCCGCAATGGCCGCCGCGCGCCCCTCGGGGGCATCGTCCAGAAGGTGAAACGGCTCCGCCACCAGCCGCCCCACTTTCCAGCGCGGGTTAAAGCTGCCGTAAGGGTCCTGAAACACCACATGCATCTTGCGCCGCACCGCGCGGTTGGGCCGCTTGCCGCTGAACACAGGTGCACCGTCGAGCAAAATCTCTCCGCCCTGCACCTCTTCCAGCCCCAGAACGGCGCGTGTCAGCGTGCTCTTGCCACAGCCGCTTTCGCCCACAAGCCCGAGGCTCTCGCCACGGCGGATGTCAAAGCTCACACCCTTCACCGCGCGAAACTTGCGCGCCCCGCCAAACAGCCCGGCGCGCGGCAAGGCATAGTCGCGCACCACGTTTTTCACCTGCAAAAGCGGCGCCTCAAAGACATGCCCCGCGCGCTCCGGCTGATGGTCAGACGCCGCCAGAAGCGCTTTTGAGTAGGGGTGCGTGAGCTGGCCAAATATCGCAGGGCAGGCCCCGCTCTCCACCACTTCTCCCTGCCGCATAATCACGATCCGGTCGGCCATATCGGCCACAACGGCAAGGTCATGGCTGATCAGCATCAGCCCCATACCATCTTCGCGCGCCAGCCGCTTGAGCAGCGTCAAAATCTCCGCCTGCGTCGTCACATCAAGCGCCGTTGTCGGCTCATCCGCAATCAATAGCTTCGGCTGCAAGGCAATCGCCATGGCGATGACAACCCGCTGCCGCTGCCCGCCGCTCAACTCGTGCGGATAGCGGCTCAGCGGAAAGCGCTCTTGCGGCAGCTCGCAGCGCCTCAGCGCCTGCGCCGCGCGCGCCAGCGCCTCCTTGCGGCTCACATCTTCATGGATACGGATGGTCTCCGCCACCTGCGCACCAATGGTCTGAATGGGGTTCAAAGCCGTCATCGGCTCCTGAAACACCATGCCAACCTCGTTGCCGCGCAAGCCACACAGCGCCGCCTCGTCAAGCGCGAGCATGTCGTGCCCGCTCAAGGCGATACGCCCCGCCGCCCGCGCCCCCTCGGGCAAAAGCTGCAAGATCGCCAGCGCCGTCATCGACTTGCCAGACCCGCTCTCGCCAATCACACCAAGGATTTCCCCGGCTTCAAGCGCAAGCGAAACCCCCTTCAAAACAGGCGTGCCGTGAATGCTCACATCGAGGTTCTCAACCCGCAGAAGGCTCATCGCTTCGCCCTCCTGAGCCTTGGGTCCAGCGCGTCGCGCAAGCCGTCGCCCAAAAGGTTCAGCCCCAACACCGTGAGCAAAATCGCAAGGCCGGGAAACACCGCCAGATGCGGCTTGAAGCTGAACATGGTCTGGCTCTCCGCCAGCATTCGCCCCCAGCTCGGCGTCGGCGGCTGCGCGCCAAGGCCCACATAGCTCAGGCCCGCTTCGGCCAGAATGCCAAGCGAAAACTGGATCGTCCCCTGCACAATCAGCAAGTTGGTCACATTGGGTAGAATATGTTCCAGCGATATCCGCGCCGCCCCCTTCCCCGAAACCCGCGCCGCCAGCACATAATCGCGTGTCCAAAGGCTCAACGCCGCGCCGCGCACCAGCCGCGCAAAAACCGGGATGTTGAAAATCCCGATGGCAATGATCGCATTCACAGCGCTCGCGCCAAACACCGCGGTGATCATGATCGCAATGAGCAGGCTCGGAAAGGCAAAAACAAGGTCGTTGCCCCGCATGATCACCTCGTCCAAGAGCGTGCCGGTGCGCGCCGCCGCCGCAAGGCCAAGCGGCACACCCAAGAGCATCCCGATCCCCACCGCGACAATCGCCACAGCAATCGAGGTGCGCGCGCCCACCATGATCATGGAAAAAATATCGCGCCCGAAATGGTCGGTCCCCAACCAATGCGCCGCGCTTGGTTCCTTGAGCTTGTTGGGAATGTCGAGCCCCAAAACGTCATAAGGCGTCCAAACGAAGCTCACGAGCGCAGCCAGCACAAACACCGCGCTCAGCACGGCCCCTATGACAAGCGAGCGGCTCACGCGCGCACCCGCAAGCGCGGGTCAACAAGCGCATAGGCCACATCCACGAGAAAGTTTACCACGATCACAGCAAAGACCAAGAGCATCACCACGCTCTCCACCACAATCAGATCGCGCGCCGCGATAGACTGAAAGACAAGCCGCCCAAGGCCAGGCAGGTAAAACACATTCTCAATGATGATCGCCCCCGCCATGAGAAAGGAAAACTGCAAGCCAATGATCGTGAGCACAGGAATAAGCGCATTCCTGAGCGCATGCCGCCACAAGGCCTGCCGCCGGCTCAGCCCCTTGGCCCTTGCGGTGCGGATATAATCCTCCCCCAGCGTGTCCAGTAATGAGCTGCGCATCACCCGCGCCAGAATACTCGCCTGCGGCAGCGCCAGCGCAATCGCCGGCAGCGTCAGGCTCTTCAGCGCCGGCCCAAAGCCCGCCTCCCAGCCTGCAAAACCGCCAGCCGAAAACCAGCGCAGGTTGATCGCAAAAAGCAAAACCATCAACATCGCAAACCAGAAATTCGGGATCGCCACGCCCAGCTGCGTGAAGCCCATCACCAGCACATCCACAAGGCTGCCCCGCTGGCTCGCCGCCCAGATACCGGCCGGAAAGGCAATCAGCGTGGAAAGCGTCAGCGCATAGATCGCCAGCGGCAGAGAAATCCACATCCGCTCGCCGATCATCTCGCTCACAGGCGTGCGGTAGGTGTAAGAGGTGCCAAAATCCCCCCGCAGCATCCCGCCAACCCAGTTCAGATAGCGCTCCAAAAGCGTGCCATTCAGCCCCAGCTGCTCGCGCAGGGCATTGAGCGTGTCCTCCTGCGCATTCAAGCCCAGCATATAGGCCGCCGGGTCCCCCGGCACGACCTCGACAAAGACAAAGATCACACAAGAGGCCACAGCCAGCGAGACCAGCAACGAGACAAGGCGTCTGGCCACAAATCTCAGCATGCGCACCGCCCGCTCATCCGCGCCTCACCCTGTCTTTCTTATTGCTCTAAATATCCAAATCCAGCGCCCGCAAACCGCGCAGACGCTGGCTTTGTGGCTCATTCGGCCCAGTAAACGCCCGTCATGTCGTTGGCCTGCGTCGGCGCATTCTCCCAAAGCCCGCGCACACCCGCCTTGGCAATGGTCGGAATGGCCAGCTGGAAGAGGTAGCCGTTCACATAATCACCCGCAATTTTGCGCTGCATCTTGTCCAGCAGCGCGCTGCGCTTGGCCACGTCGGCCTCGGCCTCAAGCGCAGTGTTCATCGCCTGAAACTCCGCATCATCATACTGGAAGTAGTAATCCGGCCGCGCATAAATCCCGATGTCCATAGGCTCGGTATGGCTCACAATGGTCAGGCCATAATCTTTGCCTTTGAACACCTCTTCAAGCCACTGCGCCCACTCCAGATTGGTGATCTCGGTCTGAATACCCACCTCTCTGAGCTGCGCAGCAATAATCTCCCCGCCACGGCGCGCATAGGAGGGCGGCGGCAGCTTGAGCGTGGTGGTAAAACCATCCCCAAAACCCGCCTCCGCCAGCAAGGCCTTGGCCTTCTCGGGGTCATAGGCGCTCTCGGCGGTCAGATCGACATAATCAGGATGATGCGGCGCAAAATGCGTGCCAATCGGCGTGCCAAGGCCAAACATCGCCCCGTCAACAATCGCCTGACGGTCAATCGCATGGGCCAGTGCGGCGCGCACCTTCACATTGTCAAACGGCGGCATCTTGTTGTTGGTGGAGAGGATCGTTTCGCCCTCGGTGTTGCCCACAATCACCTGAAAGCGCGCATCCGCCTCAAACTGCGGCACATTCTCAGGCGCAGGGTAGCCCGCAAACACGTCCACATCCTCCGCCATCACAGCAGCAAAGGCCGCCGTCGGATCGGAGATAAACTTGAAGGTCACCTTATCAAGCTTGGCTGGCGTGCCCCAATAGTCCGGGTTGCGCTCCAGCGTGATGTTGTCGCCCTGCACCCAGTTGGCGAATTTGAACGCCCCCGTGCCCACAGGCGCCTGCTTGATGTTTTCAATACTCTCCGGCGCCACAATCACAGCATCGCCCCAAGCGAGGTTAAAGAGCAGCGAACCATTGGGCGCGCTCAAGGTAATCTTCACGGTGCTGGCGTCCACAGCCTCCACCTCGGCAATGCTGCCAAACAGCGCCTTCTGCGCGTTGGCGCTGTCCTCGGCGCGCGCACGGTCGAGCGAGAATTTCACATCCTCCGCGTCCATGCTCGTGCCGTCATGAAAGCTCACGCCCTCAGCCAGCTTAAAGGTATAGGTCAGCCCGTCGTCCGAAATCTCCCAGCTCTGCGCAAGCCCGGGGATGATCGACCCATCCGAGGCAAAGCGTGTCAGCCCCTCAAAGACGTTGGAATACAAAACACTGTCAATCGCCCCCGCAGCGGCGCTCGTCGGGTCCAGATGCGGCGGCTCAAGCTGCATCGCCAGCGTGATATCGCTCTTGGCCGCAGCCGCGCCAGCCACCATCATCGCCAGCGCACTGGCGGTTGCAAATTTCATGAATGTCATAGGCTCTCTCCCTGTCCTCGGGCTGCTCCCCAACCCGCTTGCCGCAAGTTTGCCCCCTAAGGGCGCGAGTCTTCAAGTGCTATCTCGTGCCCGCCCTCAAGACCCAAGCTGCAACTTGCGCGCATAAAACGCGTTCAAGCCCCCTTTCGTCTCGGCATAAGCCAAGACATCCACCGCCTGACCATCGCCCATCTTGGCCCTATGGCGCAGATTCTTCACAACATCTTTCCGGCTGCGCTCAAAAAGCGCCAAGTCAAACACAGCCCCAAAGCGCTCCAGCTTGCCCTCAAGTTCCAGCGTAAAAATCGTGCGCACACATTTCCAACACGATGAGCAATTGATGAAGTCTGCCCGCCCGCGCCCCTTGGTCTGGCTGTCCGCAGCGCCGGTCCGGCGGATACAGACATGCAAATGCTTCCAGGCCTCGGCATTGTCCGCAACGAGCAAAGTCTTGTCAAAACGGCGCATCCCCGCACACCCGCTGACAAACTCGAAGGCCGCCGTGCTCAGAAGAGGCATCAACATCGGGTCCACATAGGCCACGTCTACGGTCTGCGCCACAGTCACCAAACGGTAATCATAACTCCCGGAAAAAACATAGCGCCGCAGCCCCGAGGCAAGGCAACTCGCCGAAGCCGCCGAGCGCAGAGAATGGGATTGCCGGTAAGACTCGGCCCGCCCCAAAGTCTCCACGGCGCTGATCACGGCTTCGATATTTGAAGAGACCTTGGACAAGGGCAAGCCCTTCAGCGCGCTATAATCCTCGGCGCGCGCCACCATCCCGTCCAGAAAGCCGCCCGTTGCCGTCTGCGTGTTCTGAAACAGCGCAATATGCGAAATGCGGTGGGAGGCAGGCGCATGGGCCTCTGAGTAAAGCTGCAAAGTGGCAAAGCTGTCTACACCCGCAGAATACCCCGTACCCACGTCTGACGCCGCCGCACCGGCCGCGGCAGGGGTCTGCCCAGCGGCGGTGATTTCGATCGGCTGCAAGCGCTCGTCCCGCGCCGCAAGCAGCGGCATCACATCATGTTTGATCTGGAACAGCAGCTGGTCCGTCACAACCCCTTCAAAGTGCAAGGCACGTCCCGAAAGCATGGCAGGATAGAGCAGGGCAATCAGCGCGTGATCAGACGTTTGGACAGGCTTCAGATCACGCTCCGTCGAATGAACAAGGTATTCAAGCCGCTCGATGTCGCCGATGCCGGAAAGCTTGTGCATGAGCAAGAACCCGTCCTTTTGCGACTGCACATGCAAGGGAGACACTCTTATGCTCTGATGCTGCCAATGTCTTTCCCCCAAACAAATACAAACTGCCACTGCCACTGAAGCCTTCTGAGGCCGGCCCATATGAAGCCTAGATTATACTTGAGAGCGCTGCAAACCTGTCCATGCCTTTCTTATTGCCAAAAATATCCAAATCCCGCCGCCGCCCCACGCACAACACCTACCGCAGCGCCGCCGCCGTAGGGTGCGCAGTCTCTGCGCACCTCAACAACCCTGCGTGCGCAGTCTCTGCGCGCCTTCCTTAACCTGCGTGCGCATCTACCGCCCCACCGAACGCCCCGTTAACCGGATTTCCCGAATAGAAATTAACGTTTTGGCGGTGCACGGGGGGTGCACGCCTTGTGCACGCTTTTCACCCCCCCCCATTTTAGCCGCCCAATTCGCCGTTAACCCTTCCGCGCGCCGGGTTAACTTTCGCGTCCGTCCAGAAGCTCCAGAAGGCTGAGCGCCATCACCTGCGCACTGCCCACCATGTCGTCAATTCCGACATATTCATCCGGCTTATGCGCCAGATCGAGTATCCCCGGCCCATAGGCGATACAGTTCTTCAGCCGCCCGATACGGTCAATATGTTTTTGGTCATAAGTCCCTGGAGAGACAACATAATCTGCCTCCCGCCCCATCACATCGGCAATCGCGCGCGCCACAGATTGCACCACAGGCGCGCTCTTTTCGGTCATGCTCGGCAGCACCCGTTGCAACTCGCGCACATCGTAAGTAAAGTTCTCCCGCTCCGCCTGCACATGGCGCAAAAGCCCGTGAATTTCCTCCTGCACCTCGTCAATATCCTCCTCGATCAGGAAGCGGCGATCAATCACCATACGGCAGCTGTCAGGCACGCAAGGGCTTGGCAAACCAGTATAATCCGCCGCCTGCTCCGCTTCGCCGCCGTGGATCGAGTTGATGTTCATCGTGCTCTGTTTCGCCCCGTCAGGCACCACAGGCATCTCGGTGCGCTTCTGCGCCAAAGCGGGGAAAAGCGAGCGCTCCATCTCGCTCACAACCGCCCCCATATGGCGCACCGCACAGTCGCCCAGAAAGGGCATGGAGCCATGGGCAATCTCGCCATAAGTCTCGATCTCGGCCCACCAAACACCCCTGTGCCCAAGGCAAATACGGTCGTGCCCCAACGGCTCGGGGATGATCACATGCTGCACTTTTTCAGGGTTGAAATAGCCTTTCTCGGCCAGATAAGCCACGCCGCCAAAGCCGCCGGATTCCTCGTCTGCCGTGCCGGATATCTCGATTGCACCCGCAAAATCAGGGCAAATATCGATAAACGCCTCCGCCGCGATAATGCTCGCAGCCAAGCCGCCCTTCATGTCACAGGCGCCGCGCCCGTAAACCTTTCCGTCAATGACTTCGCCGCCAAACGGCTCCCGCGTCCAGCCGCGCCCCACCTCGACAATGTCGATATGGGAGTTGAAGTGCACACACTCCCCCGCGCGCGCGCCCTCTTTGCGCGCAACAATGTTGTAACGCGGGTATTTGTCCGAATCACCCACAGCCCCCAGCGCACGGATGAGCTCCGTCTGGAAACCTTTCTTTAACAACCTGCGGTCAAGATACGCGCATATCTCGCGATAATTCTCCCCCGGCGGATTCAGCGTCGGAATTTTGATAAGGTCACAACACAAGGCAACAAGATCATCCCGCCGTGCGGCAATCTCTTCGCTCAAACGGTCAGCCAAGCTCATAGCGCATCTCCTTTGAGACGCACTATGCTCAGCAAGCTCCGCCTGTTCAAGGCTGGGTTAAAGCGCGCCCTCGGCCGCCGCCCGAATCGCGCGGATGTTGTCGCCGTAGGCCTCGGGGTTTTGCACCGAGCCCCCCCGGAACACCGCCGAGCCGGCCACAAGCACATCTGCCCCCGCTTCGGCCATCAAGGGTGCCGTGCTCGGGTCCATCCCGCCGTCGATCTCGATATGAATCTCGCGGTCGCCAATCATCGCGCGCAAGGCACGCACCTTGGCGGTCATGTCGATATACTTCTGCCCGCCAAAGCCGGGGTTGACCGTCATAACGCAAATTAAGTCAGTCAAATCAAGCAGATGCGCCACAGACTCCGCAGGCGTCCCGGGGTTCAGCGCCACACCGGCCTTCATCCCCGCGCCCTTGATGGCCTGCAACGTGCGGTGAATATGCGGCCCCGCCTCGATATGCGCCGTGAGCACATCCGCCCCCGCATCGGCATAGGCGTCGATGTATTGGTCCACCGGCGAAATCATCAGATGCACGTCCATCACCGTCTTCACATGCGGACGAAACGCCTTCACAGCCATGGGGCCAAAGGTGAGGTTGGGCACAAAGTGCCCGTCCATCACATCCACATGCACCCAATCCGCGCCCTGCGCTTCAATGGCCTGAATTTCCTGCCCGAAGTTGGCAAAATCCGCGCTCAGAATGGACGGTGCAATCTTGATTTTGTGCTCAAACATCGAGCGCCCCACTGTCATAGCGCTTCGCCATGTCGTCCATCGACACAGGCTTGAGCTTGCCCGCATTGCCCGCCGTGCCAAAGCGCTCAAAGCGGTCAAGGCAGACCTTCTCCATCTCTTCCATCGCAGGGATCATAAACTTGCGCGGGTCAAACTCGCGGGGCATCTCTTGCGCAATCCTGCGCCATGTGCCGGTGATGGCCATGCGGTTGTCGGTGTCGATATTCACTTTGCGCACACCCGATTTGATACCGCGCTCAATCTCTTCCACAGGCACGCCATAGGTCTGGGGCATCTCGCCGCCAAATTCGTTGATAAGGTCCTGAAGATATTGCGGAACCGACGAAGACCCATGCATCACCAAATGCACATTCGGGATCTTCGCATGGATCTCCTCGATCCGCTTGATCGCCAGCGTTTCCCCCGTCGGTTTCTTGGAAAACTTGTAAGCGCCATGGCTCGTGCCACAAGCAATCGCCAGCGCATCCACCTGCGTGAGCTTCACAAATTCGGCCGCCTCGTCCGGGTCGGTCAAAAGTTGCTCTTCGCTCAGCTTGCCGCTCGCGCCCGAGCCGTCTTCCTCGGCGGCCTCACCGGTCTCAAGGCTGCCCAAAACGCCCAGCTCGCCCTCCACAGAAGCCCCCACCCAATGCGCCATCCGCGCCACTTTGGCTGTGATATCCACGTTATACTCCCAGTCCGCCGGCGTCTTCATATCCGCCTCCAAGGAGCCATCCATCATCACCGATGTAAAACCATGCTTGATCGCGGAAAGACAGGTCTGCTCGTTGTTGCCATGGTCCTGGTGCATACAGAGCGGAATATCAGGATACATCTCCGCCAAGGCGCGGATCATATGCGCCAGCATCACATCACCCGCATAGGCGCGCGCCCCGCGGCTCGCCTGCATGATCACCGGCGCATTGGCCTTCTGAGCGGCCTTCATAATGGCCAGCCCCTGCTCCATGTTGTTGATGTTGAAAGCCGGCACACCGTAGTCGTTTTCGGCGGCATGATCGAGCAATTGGCGGAGCGTGATAAGAGCCATCAGGAACCTCGTGAGGATAAAAAGCAGAATTTCACCCGCCTTACCACGCCTCCCCCAGAAAGGGCCAGCCCGTTAGCGAAAACACAGCCCCACAAAGCCACCGCTCTTTCTTATTGCCCTAAATATCCCAGGGGGTCTGGGGGACTGGTCCCCCAGCCTGGCCGGGGGTCTGGGGGCAGCGCCCCCAGCGGGTCGGATTTGCGAAGCAAATTCGAAATCAGCTCTCGTAATGCTCCCGCACCCGCTTAACTTCCTCGCGAGAGCCAAAAATCAGCGGCGTGCGCGCGTGCAATTCAGGCGCGCTCTTATTCAGAATCCGCGTCATCCCGTCGTGCGCCTGCCCGCCGGCCTGCTCGATCAAAAACGCAATCGGCGCACATTCATAGAGCATCCGCAAGCGCCCGTTTTCATAGCCCTTGCGCGCATCCGCAGGGTAGAGGAACACGCCGCCGCGCGTCAGAATCCGGTGGGTCTCCGCCACAAGGCTTGCCACCCAGCGCATGTTCATATTCTTGCCCTTGGCCCCCGTCTCGCCCGCTTCGCATTCTTCCACATAGGCCTTTGCGCCGCGCACCCAGTGGCGGCGGTTGCTGGCGTTGATCGCATATTCCTTCGTCGTCTCAGGGATCTGCTTGCCCGTCTCCACGAGCACAAACTCCCCCGTGGCAGGGTCCATCGCATAGATCAGCACGCCGTCCCCAAAGGTCACTGCCATGCCCGTCTGCGGACCGAAGACAATATAGCCCCCCGCCACCTGCTCGCTGGCAGGGCGCAAGAAGCTTTCCTCAGCGCCGTCCTTCGCCTCAAAAATCGAAAAAATCGTCCCGATCGAGACATTCACATCAATGTTGGAAGAGCCATCCAGCGGGTCAATCGCCAGCGCATATTTGCCCGCGCCAAGCTCCAGCACGCCCTCCTGCTCTTCAGAAGCATAGTAGCGCACCGCCGTGTCGCGCAGCGCGGCTTCAAACATCTCGTCCGCCATCACATCCAGCGCCTTCTGCCCGTCGCCATCGCTGTTCTCGCCCACTTCCGCAGAGAGCGAGTCGCCCAGCGGCCCACGCGCAATAATGCCGGCCACTTCGCGGCCCACACGGGTCAGCGCCTCCATCACGGGCAAAAGATCGGCGGGGATATGGTCGGGCGAAAGGGGCATGGGCTGATTCCTTTGGGCTATCTTGGCTCTTCTATCACAGGTTTTGATGAGGAATTGAATCCCCCAAGAATTCGGCGCAAGCTCAGGCGCGCAGCAGAGGGAGCACGCAACCCATGGGCCTCAGGTTCTTTTCCGACAAAAACCGCCCGCTTCACTTGGGCAGCTACCCTCTGGAAAAGCTCGCCCGCCTTGAGGCTTTGCCAAGCCTTGCTGGCCTCACGCCCCGCGCCCCGCTCAGCTACGCGCGTCCGGAGCACCCCGAAAGCATCGTCAACGCCATGGGCGAGTTCGCCGCCATGCTTGACGCCATCCGCGACGGCTTTGTGAACAAATCCCGCGCAGGCATCCCCGATTGCCCGATCGCGCGCGCCGAGCATCTCAAATCTTTCGCCTATTTCAACGATATGTCGATGGTCGGCGCAGGGCCTTTGCCCGCCTGTGCATGGCTGCCAGAGCCGCGCCACAACCCCGATATCGCTCGCCTTGCCGAGGCGCTCAAGACCCGCCAGACAAAGACGCTCGCGTCTGGCATTGATCTCATCATGGCCGATCTGCGCGACAGCATGAGCGCGCCTCTGGGCGAGATTTCGGGCCACAAGAGCTGCCTTGTGTTCTTGGTCGAATACAACCGCGACCCGCGCGCAGATGAGTCCGGCAGCGACTGGATCATGGATGCCCAGGCCCAGCGCGCCGCTCTTTTGGGGGCCGAAACGGCCACGGTTCTGGCCAACTATATCCGCCTTCTGGGCTTCTCCGCCCGCGCGCACACCGAAACCAGCACAGAGTTTGACCTTGGCCAACTCGCCGTTGCTGCGGGCCTCTGCTCTGTTGAAGAGGGCAAGGCCCACGCCCCCTGGCTTGGCACGCGCTTCGGCCTTGCCGCCGTAAGCACAGACATGCCCATCGCCCATGACAAGCCGCTCGCGCCCTGGTCCGATCAGGCGAAGTTCGCCCCCGGCTGGTGGCTTGGCCTCGGCCATGCCAAATCTGCGCTCAACCGCGACGCTTACGCGCGGCGCGACTATGCCATGGGCGCGCATCCTTTCGAGCGGCTCAAACGCGTGGAAAACCCGACGACCTATATCGACGCGGCCCGCGTTGCCCGTGTGCCCAAGCGCACCGATATGTTCGCGCGCGCCCAGTTCGGTGACATGGGCAAAGCCCTGCAAGAGGCGGCCAAGGGCGGCTACTATGTGCGCAAGGCTGCCCCCAGCAGCGCCCAGCGCCGCGCGCTCGGGGCGTTTGTGCTCTTGCAAGATGGCGAAAGCGCCGCTGGCCCCAAGCCCTCTGACGCCGCGCGCAACGCCGCCAATATCAAGGCGGCGAGCTATTTTCTCAGCGTCGATGCCGTGGGGCTTTCCCGCTGCCCCGACTGGACATGGTATAGCCATGACGCCACCGGCGAAAAGATCATCCCGCAGCATGACCAAGCCATTTCGATGATCATTGATCAGGGCTATTCCACCACCGAAGGCTCTTCAGGCGATGACTGGATCGCCGTGGCCCAATCCATGCGCGCCTATTTGCGCTTCTCGCTTCTTGGCGGGGTGATTGCGCAGCATATCCGCAACCTTGGTTACAAGGCCAAGGCCCACACGGTGATGGATGGGGAGGTGCTTCAGCCCCCCCTTCTTCTGCTGTCCGGGCTGGGCGAGGTGAGCCGCATCGGCGAGGTGATCCTCAATCCCTATCTTGGCCCGCGCCTCAAATCGGGCGTGGTGACAACAGATATGCCAATCGCCCATGACAAGCCGATTGATTTTGGCCTGCAAGCCTTTTGCGAAGCCTGCAACAAATGCGCGCGCGAATGCCCCGCAGGCGCCATAACCGCCGGACCAAAGCGCATGTTCAACGGCTATGAAATCTGGAAATCCGACAGCCAGAAATGCACCACCTACCGCGTCACAACAAAAGGCGGCGCCATGTGTGGCCGCTGCATGAAAACCTGCCCGTGGAACCTTGAAGGGCTGTTTGCTGAAGCCCCCTTCCGCTGGGCCGCGTCAAACATCCCCAAGCTCGCCAAGCCCCTGGCCAAGCTTGACGACATGCTCGGCAACGGCGGGCTGAATGATGTGAAAAAATGGTGGTGGGATATCGAGCTTCAGGACGATGGCAGCTACCGCCCCACCCCCCATGAGGTCAACCGCCGCGATCTGCAACGCGACCTTGACCTGAAACATGAAGACCAGACGCTGGCCGTCTACCCCGCGCCCCTTGCGCCACACCCCTACCCCTACCCATTCCCGATGGACCGCGAAGCAGGCATCCGCGCCTATCAGGCGCTCGTCACGGCAGGGGAGTATAGAAAGCGTATCGCAGCGGGCGATATGTCGGTCGTGCACCGCTACACAAACGACACCGCCTCCCCCGTCATGCGCCTCACGCTCACCAAGGCCGAGGCTATGACAGCGACGGTCACCAAATACGAGTTCAGCACCGACGATGGCACGCCCCTGCCCGAATGGCGCGCAGGCGCGCATCTTGATATTCTCGTCTCCCCCGAGTTTTTGCGCCAATACTCCATGTCGGGCGACCCTGCCGACCGCAGCAAATATCAGATCGGCGTGCTGCGCGAGGATGAGGGCCGTGGCGGCTCTGCCCTTATGCACCGTATCTTTACCGAGGGGCGCAAGGTTTTCGTCTCCTATCCGATCAACCACTTCGAGCTGAATGAGACCGCCAGCAAAACTTATCTCATGGGCGGCGGTATCGGCGTCACCCCGATGATCGCCTTCGCCCACCGCCTTCACGCACTGGGGCGTGACTTTGCACTGCACTATTCCTGCGCCTCGCGCGCCTCGGCGGGCTATCTGGCCGATCTCGCCGCTATGCCCTGGGCTGATAAAGTGCATTATCACTTCTCTGATGAAGGCTCCCGCGCCGACCTCTCCAGCATTCTTGCGGGCTACCAAGAAGGCCAACATGTCTACACCTGCGGCCCCACCCGCTACATGGACGGGGTCATCGAGGCCGCAATAGCCGCTGGCTTCCCCGAAGAGGCGCGGCATCTAGAGTATTTCTCCCTCCCCGAGCAGCCCGACTATGTGAACCACGCTTTCACGCTCAAGCTGCGTGATGGCCGCTTGCTGCCCGTCGCCGCCGATGAAATCGCCACCGATGTCTTGCAAGCCAATGGCATCGCGATTGATGTCAAATGCTCCGATGGCCTTTGCGGCGTGTGCAAATGCGGGCTGATCGCCGGCGAGGTGGAGCACCGCGACTTTGTGCTTTCCGCCAAACAGCGCGAAAGCGAGGTCATCCTCTGCCGGTCCCGCGCGGCCAAAGCCGGAGGGGTTCTTGAGATCGCCCTCTAGCGCCGCAACGTCAAAGCCCGCCAGAAGCGAAACAGGCTTGGAGTCTGATCCCTGCCAAGGTTAGGCTCTCTCAAAAGCGTGACAAAACGCACCAAAAGGGAGGAGCCCACATGCAGGGCATGATGATGCAGCAAGCGCTGCTGATCAGCGATATTCTGAACTATGCCGCCGAGGCGCATGGCGATGCCGAAATCATCTCTGTGCGCACAGAAGGCGACATTCACCGCCAGACCTACCGCGAAACCGCCGCGCGCACAGCCCAGCTCGCCCATGCGTTGCAAGCACAGGGCGTGCAGCTCGGCGACCGTGTCGCAACGCTGGCGTGGAATGGCTACCGCCATTTCGAGCTTTACTATGCCGTCTCGGGCATCGGCTCTGTCGTGCACACAATCAACCCACGCCTCTCGCCTGAGCAGCTCATCTACATCGTCAACCACGCCGCCGATAAGATGATCTTCACCGATGTGACCTTCGTGCCGCTGCTTGAGGCAGTGAAAGACCAACTGCCCCAAGGCCTCACCTATGTGGTGATGACAGACCGCGCGCATATGCCCGCAAACACGCTTAATGCGCTCTGCTATGAAGAGTTGCTGTCGGGCCAGCCAGAGAGCATCACCTGGCCAGAGTTTGATGAAAATACCGCCGCCGGCCTTTGCTACACCTCCGGCACAACAGGCAACCCCAAAGGCGCGCTCTACTCCAACCGCTCCACAGTGCTCCATGCGCTTTATGTCTCGCTTGTGCTCGGTGCTGGCTACCCGCCCGCCTCCAAAATCCTACCGGTCGTGCCACAGTTTCACGTCAACGCCTGGGGCCTGCCCTATGCCGCGCCGCTCATGGGGCATTCGCTCGTCATGCCGGGCGCGGCCCTTGATGGGCCCAGCCTGTTCAAACTCATGGACAGCGAACAGGTCTTCTCCGCCTGGGGCGTGCCCACGGTCTGGCTGGGTTTGATGGGCGAAATCAAGGCGCAGGGCCGCAAGCCCGAGGGCTTTTCCGAAATCGTCGTGGGCGGCTCGGCTGCGCCGCGCTCCATGATCGAAGGTTTCGAGACGCTCGGGGTCGATGTCGTTCACGCTTGGGGCATGACCGAGATGAGCCCGATCGGAACCCACGGCAAAATGCCTGAATCCGTGAAGACCAAGAGCTTCAAGGAGCAGATCGACAAGAAATCGCTTCAGGGCCGTCGCGTCTTTGGCGTTGATCTCAAGATCAACGATGAAGATGGCAACCGCCTGCCCCATGATGGCGTCGCCGCTGGCGAGCTTTTCGTGCGCGGCAATGGCATCATCTCGGGCTATTTCAACAACGAAGAGGCCAGCGCCACAGCCTTTGATTCCGAGGGCTGGTTCGGCACGGGCGACATCGCCAGCATTGATCCGCAGGGCTTTCTCAGCATTCAGGACCGCGCCAAGGATTTGGTCAAATCGGGCGGCGAGTGGATCAGCTCGATTGATCTGGAAAACACCGCCATGTCGCACGAAGCCATCGCCAATTGCGCCGTCATCGCCATCCCCCACCCAAAGTGGGATGAGCGCCCCGTGCTGGTCGCCGTGCCCGCCGGTGAGGCGCGCCCGAGCCTTGAGGCGCTGCACGCCCATATGAGCGAGCATTTCGCCAAATGGCAGCTGCCCGATGATGTCCTCTGGGTCGAGGCCCTGCCGCTCACGGCCACAGGCAAGGTCAGCAAACTCACCTTACGAAAACAATTTGAAGATTACACACTGCCGGAGCTGCGCACATGATGACCCCTTCTTCTCTCTTTGATCTCACAGGCAAGGTGGCGCTCGTCACAGGCGGGGCCACAGGCATTGGCCGCATGGCCGCCGAGGGGCTTGTGGCCGCAGGCGCGCGGGTGCTCATCGCCTCGCGCAAGGCCGCCGCCTGCGAGGCCGTGGCCGCCGAGCTCAACGCCAAGGGCTACTCAGGCACAGCCGAGGGCTTCGGCGGCGATGTCGCCACAGAGGAAGGCATCATGGCGCTCGTGGCCGAGGTTGAGGCCCGCACCGACACGCTCCATATCCTGATGAACAACGCAGGCCGCTCCTGGGGCGCGCCGCTGGGCGCGCATCCTTACGATGCCTGGGACAAGCTCCTCAAACTCAACGTGCAGGGCATGTTCCACCTCACGCAAGAACTGCTGCCGCTCCTGCGCAAGACGGCAAGCTTTGAAGACCCCGCCCGCGTGGTCAATGTCGGCTCTGTCATGGGCGAGGTTCCCAAAGGCACAACGACCTATTCCTACGCCGTCTCCAAAGGCGCTGTGCACCACATGACCCGCGTGTTGAGCAATGATCTCGCACCAGAGTTCATCACCGTGAACGCCATCGCCCCCGGCCCCTTCCCCTCCAAGATGACAGACTTCGCCCTTGGCACAGAAGAAGGCCGCGCGCAGTCGGCCAAAGGCGTGCCGCTGGGCCGCGTTGGCCGCCCCGAAGACATCGCAGGCGCCTTGCAGTTCCTCTGCTCGCGCGCCGGCGCCTATGTCAGCGGGGCGATCCTGCCGCTCTCGGGCGGGATGCAGTCTGCCGCGCCCATTTCGCTCTTCAACGAGGATCTCTAGTGGCCGAAGCGCTCACAGTTGAAGCCATGCAAGCACGCGTCGGCCAGGAGGTCGGCCTGAGCCGCTGGTATGAGATGAGCCATGAGCGCATCCAGGCTTTCGCCGACATCACAGAAGACTGGCAACCCATTCACCTTGACCCCGCCGCAGGCGCGGCCAGCCCCTTTGGCACCACCATAGCGCACGGGTTTCTCACGCTCTCGCTCTTGTCGGCCATGGTCTATGAAATGCCGGCACTTGCCGGCGAGGCCGTGGGCGTCAACTACGGCTTTGACAAAATCCGCTTTCTCTCCCCCGTGCCCACAGGCGCGCGCGTGCGGGGCCGCTTTACACTGGCCGAGCTGAGCGCGCGGCCCGATGGCGGCTATAGGCTCACCTATGATGTCACGGTCGAGATCGAGGGGCAGGACAAGCCCGCGCTTGCCGCCCGCTGGCTCGGCCTGCGCTATCTGGAAGGCGCATAATGGCCCAGCTCATCCTCATACGCCACGCCCAGGCCAGCTTTGGCGCGGCTGATTATGACAAGCTCTCCGAGCTTGGCCACGCGCAGTCCCGCGCGCTCGGTCAGGCTCTGAAAGCGCTTGGCATTGCCCCCGATGCGGTCTGCCTCGGCGCACAGCGCCGTCATGCCGAGACTTGGGAAGGCATCAACGAAGCGCTCGGCCACACGGCCCCGCCCCGCATCCTTTCAGGCTTCAACGAGTTTGATTTTGGCGGGTTGCTGGAAGCCCGCTTCAAGGGCCGCGCCCGCCCTCACAACCTGCACACCGACAGGCGCGCGCACTTCAAGGCCCTGCGCGAAACCGTGCTGGAGTGGCAGCGCGGCGAGATCACCGATCCGCCGGAAAGCTACGCCGCCTTCACAGCCCGCGTGCGCGCCGCCCGCGCCGAGGCGATGGGCGAGGGCCATGAAACCGTGCTTGTCGTTTCCTCGGGCGGTGCCATCGGGCAGACCGTGGGCGAGGTCATGGGCGCGCCTGCGGATGCGATGATCCGCCTGCAACTCCAGATCAAAAATTGCGCTGTGAGCCGGCTCATCATCACCCCGCGCGCCGAGCATCTGAGCACCTTCAACGAAACTCCCCACATAGATGCCGCCAATGAAGCGCGGCTTCTCACCTATAGCTGAGGGCCCTATGACCAACACACTCGACACCAACGCCGTTGCCAAATGGCTCACCCCCCATGTCGATGGAGTCTCAGGCCCGCTTGAGGCGGTAAAGTTTTCTCAAGGCCAGTCCAACCCGACCTACCTTCTCAAAACCCCCGCGCGCGACTATGTCCTGCGCCGCAAACCGCCCGGGGTTTTGCTCAAATCCGCCCATGCGGTGGAGCGCGAGTTTCGTGTGCAAAAGGCGCTGGCAGGCTCTGCCGTCCCCGTCGCGCAGATGCACGCGCTCTGCGAGGATGACAGCGTGATTGGCTCCGCCTTCTACGTCATGGAAGCGGTGCAAGGCCGCGTCTTTGCCGAGCCGACCTTGCCAGACCTTGCCCCCGCAGAGCGCCACGCGGTGATGAGCGAGATGAACCGCGTGCTCGCCGCGATCCACGATGTCGATATCGCCGCTGCGGGGCTCTCGGATTATGGCCCCGAAGGCAATTACTATGCCCGTCAGATCGGCCGCTGGTCCAAGCAATACGAGGCCAGCCAGACCGCCGACATCCCCGATATGACAGCGCTCATAGACTGGCTGCAAAGCAACATTCCCGCCGAAGACGGCCAGCGCACGCTGGTGCATGGCGACTACCGGATCGACAACCTGCTCTTCGCCCCTTCCGAGCCGCGCATCGCCGCCGTGCTTGATTGGGAACTCAGCACCATCGGCCACCCCTACGCCGATCTGGCCGCCGTGATCATGCAATGGTCGATGCCGCAGGGGGCCGAAGGGCGCGGCCTTGCGGGGGTGGACCGCGCCGCGCATGGCCTCATGTCGGATGAGGAATTCATCGCCGCCTATTGCGCCCGCCGTGGCCTTGCCGGCATCGACGGTTTCGGCTTCTACCTGGCCTTCTGCTTCTTTCGCATGGGCGCGATCCTGCAAGGCGTGCTCAAACGCGCGCTCGATGGCAACGCCTCCTCCCCCGAGCAGGCCAAGCGCCTTGGGGCCTATGTGCCCGAGTTCGCCCGCGCGGGCCTTTCCGCCGCAAGGACAGTCTGATGCGCAAACCCCTGATCGAACCCCCCTACCCGTTCCAGGAAACCCTCGGATTCACCCTCACAAGCTGGACAGACGGCGCTTGCACTCTTGAGCAGCCCCTCAAAGACCATTTGGGCAACCGCTACCGCATCCTCCATGGTGGTGTGCACGCCACGCTCCTGGACACAGCCATGGGCTTTGCCGTCTCCTACACAGGCGATCCGGAGCTGCGCCAGCTCGTCATGACCCTCTCGCTCAATGTGAGCTATCTAGGCGTGGCATCAGGCACGCATGTCATAGCCACAGGCCGTAAAACAGGCGGCGGCCGCTCCACAGCCTTCGCCTCTGGCGAAATACACGACAGCACAGGCGCACTTATCGCCACCGCAACAGGCGTCTTCCGCTACCGCGGCACAGAAAACAGGAAAGAAACCCCATGACCGAAATGATGCAACAGATCACCCTCGCCGCCCGCCCCGTCGGCGCTCCCAAAGACAGCGATTTCGCGCTGGTGGAGCGGCCCCTGCCCGCGCCCGCCGAAGGCGAGGTGCTGGTCAAGCTGCACGCCTTCTCGCTTGACCCCTACATGCGCGGCCGCATGGACGACGCCAAAAGCTACGCCGCCCCCGTGCCCATCGGCGGGGTCATGGAAGCCGGCGGCGTGGGCGAAGTCATCGCCTCGCGCTCCGCGCATTTCGCCGTGGGCGATATGGCCTTTGGCATGTTCGGCTGGGCCAGCCACGGCTGTTTGCCCGCGCGCGAGCTGCGCAAGCTTGACAGCCCTCTGCCGCCCACCACAGCACTTGGGGTGCTGGGTATGCCCGGCTTCACGGGCTGGTATGGCCTCACCGAGCTGGGCCGCCCCAAAGCGGGCGAAACGCTGGTGGTTGCCGCCGCCACAGGCCCTGTCGGCTCCATGGTTGGCCAGCTGGCCAAAGCGCGCGGCCTGCGCACCGTGGCCATCGCGGGCGGAGCAGATAAATGCGCGCTGGCGCTTGACACATTCGGCTTTGACGCCGCGATCGACCACCGCGCCCACGAGGATGCCCGCTCCTTGCGCGCCGCGCTGGCCGAAGCCGCGCCTAAGGGTGTGGACATCTATTTCGAGAACGTGGGGGGCAAGGTCTTTGAGGCGGTTTTGCCGCTGATGAACACCTTCGGCCGCATCCCCGTCTGCGGGATGATCTCGGGCTACAACGCGGGCGCACTCGGCGGTGTCGAGGCCCAGGGCCCTGATAAGCTCCCCTTGCTCTGGCGCTCCATTCTGGTCAAGCAGATGTCCGTCAACGGCTTTATCATTTCCAACCATTTTGAGCATTACCCGGCCTTCCTCTCCGAGGTTGCCCCGCTGGTTGCCACTGGCAAACTGGCCTACCTTGAAGACATTGCAACAGGGCTGGAAAACGCGCCAAAGGCCTTCATGGGCCTGCTGAATGGGCGCAACATCGGCAAACAGATTGTCCAACTCTGAAGCACACCCCGCCTCGCCTGCGGCCCGAAAAGGCCTCTCAGGCGGGGCGCGCGCCGTGTCGGTGTTTTGACGCGAAACAGCATCTAGGGGTCAACTGCCTACAGCCCACAATATCTGCCAAAACACCGCTGTCGAATTCGCCAAATGAAAACTTTATCGAATAAGGAGAATATGTTAGCCTGATTTCAAATCAAAAATGGCCAGTCGGGCAAATCGGCGGCTTTGAGGCAGAAAAAGGCGAAAGCTGTGAGGCAGTGTATTTCTAAGGTCCGCAAGGGCCTCTTCCTTGGATTCCTATGGCTTTGGATTGCGCTCCCGCACAGCGCAACAGCGGCGCCCTATGCGGCCATGGTGATGGATGCGCGCACCGGCGAGGTCTTGCACTCTGCCAACGCCGACACCCGCCTGCACCCTGCCTCCCTCACCAAGATGATGACGCTCTACATCGCCTTTGAAGCGGTTGAGCAAGGCGAAATCAGCCTGGATACGATGATCCGCGTTTCCAAAAACGCAGCCTCAGAGCCTCCCTCAAAACTGGGGCTGCGCACAGGCCAGCGCATCAAGTTGCGCCATTGTATCCGCGCCGCCGCGATCAAATCGGCCAATGATTGCGCCACAGCAATCGGCGAAGCCATTTCCGGCTCCGAGGCCAAGTTTGCCCGCCGCATGAACCGCACAGCCAAGGCGCTCGGGATGACCCGCACAACCTTCAAAAACGCCCATGGCCTGACCGAGAAAGGCCATTTGTCCACGGCCCGCGACATGACCCTGCTGGGGCGCCATGTGCTCTATGACTACCCCGAATATTACAACCTCTTTTCGCGCCGCTCCGCCGATGCCGGCATACGGCAGGTGGCCAATACAAACCGCCGTCTTCTGGCGGCCTACAAGGGGGCCGACGGGATCAAGACAGGCTACACCCGCGCCGCGGGCTTTAACCTTGTCGCCTCTGCCGAGCGGGGCAGCGAGCGGGTGATTGCCACGGTCTTTGGAGGCCGCTCCACAGCCACCCGCAACGCGCGCGTGGCCGAGCTGCTCGATCTGGGTTTTCGCAGCGCGCCCAGCCGCGTGCGCATAGACAAGCCCAAACCACCTGTCTATGGCCGCGAGACCGGCCCGCTTGTGGCCGAAAACGGCACAATGCCCGCGGGCAAAACCATCCGCCTCGTCACTGCCGTCAAGAAAAGTCTGCGCCCGCAACGCCGCCCTGTAAGGGTGTCCGAGCCTGTGTTGCTGGCCATGAAAGACGACATCACCCAAGCGCTGCAAGAAGCCCAGGGCCTGAGCCCGGACACCCCGGCCGCATCAAGCGAACCTGTTGATCTGGTTCTGGCCAGCGTCAAAACCTCGGTTCAAAACAAACAAATCCAAACACCCATCCGCGAGGTTGTCACCCGTGTGTCCACCTCCGGAGGCAAGCACTGGGGCATCAATGTGGGCCGTTTCAATTCGCGCTACCACGCCGAGCGCGCCCTCCTGAAGACAGCCCTGAATGAGATGGAAACGCTGGATGGCTCCCTGCGCAAAGTCGTGCAGCGCCCGCGCGGCTTTGAAGCCAATTTCAACGGTCTCACCCGCGAGCGCGCCGAGCTGGCCTGCCAGCGCCTGCAAGCCCGCAATGTCACCTGTTTCATGATCGGGCCGGGCTAACTGCGGCCCCTTTCGCAAAACGCCACCAAGCCCCGCTCTCTGCGGGGCTTTTGTTTTGCCGTTTCAATCCGGCTTGGGCTTGTCGTCATAGGCATCTGACAAGATACGGCGCGCATCACCTTCCGGGTCGTCATATTGGTTGGTCTTCAGAGTGTAGATGAAGAATCCAAGCCCCACACCGCCCAAAATGAGCGAGATCGGGATGAGATAAGACAGAATATTCAAGGCCTACCCTCGCAGCCGCATAGCATTGAGCGAAACTGTAATGGACGAAGATGACATCGCCAAGGCCGCGATCAGCGGTGTGGCAAACCCCGCCACAGCCAGCGGCACGGCGATGATGTTGTAAACCGTTGCGATCCGGAAATTCTCCTTGATCCGCTTCACGGCCGATTGCGCGGTTTGCGTGGCTTCGGCAATGGGCGCAAGGTTGCCGCCCAAAAGCACAATATCGCTCGCCACCCGCGCCGCATCCAGGGCGCTCGCAGGCGAGATCGAGACATGCGCCGCCGTCAGCGCCGCCGTGTCGTTCAGCCCGTCGCCCACCATGAGCACCTTATGGCCCGCCTCTGCCAGCGCGGTGATCTGTTCGGCCTTGTCGCTCGGCAGGGCTTCTGCCACCCATGTGGCAATGCCCAGCCGCGCCGCCATCGCCTCAACGGCAGGCCGCGTGTCGCCCGACATCAGGACCACATCCTTGCCTGCCGCCTTGAGCGCGCGCACGGCCTCCTCGGCCCCCGCGCGCAGGCTGTCGCTGAATTCAAACGCCACCGGCGCAGCCGCGCCGTGCTTGAGCCATGTGCTCGTCACATCGCCCGCCGTCGCGCCCACCCATGCCGCACGGCCAAGGCGCACAGGCTCACCCGCAAGCCTGCCCTCCGCCCCAAAGCCGGGCACTTCCTGCACCGCGTCAAGCGTCAGGGGCTGAACGCCCGCCGCCTTGCCCGCCGCACAGATCGCCCGCGCAAGCGGGTGCGAAGAGCCTTCCGCCAAGGCCATCGCCAGCGCCATATCCTCCGCTGGCACATCCGCGCCATTGGTCAGCTCGGGGGTGCCTTCCGTGAGCGTGCCGGTCTTGTCAAAAACAACCGTGTCAACGCTGGCCAGCCGCTCCAGCGCGGTCTCATGCTTGATCAACATCCCCTTGCGAAAGAGCTTTCCGCTCGCCGCCGTGGTCACCGCAGGCACGGCAAGGCCAAGCGCACAGGGGCAGGTGATGATCAGCACCGCCGCTGCAATATTGAGCGCCACGCGCATGTCACCCGCATAGAGCAGCCAGCCGAAAAAGGCCAAAGCCGACAGGATATGCACCCCCGGCGCATAGAGCTTGGCCGCCGCATCCGCGAGCGAGGTATATTTCGAACGCCCCGATTCCGCGATGGCAACAAGGTCGGCCATGCGGTGCAGCGAAGTTTCCTCGCCCACAGCGCTCGCGCGTATTTTCAAAGGCCCCGTCAGGTTCACTTCCCCCGCCGAAACAGCCTGCCCAACGCCAGCAAAAACAGGCAGGCTTTCCCCCGTGAGAAGAGAGCGGTCCAGCTCGCTCTGCCCCTCGATGATCTCGCCATCCACAGGCATCCGCCCGCCGGGGCGCACCAGAATGATGTCGCCAATCACCAGCTCCGCCGCCGGGATTTCGCGCTCCTGCCCGTCCAGCAGCAACGTGACGCGCGGCACCTCCAGCGCAGCCAGCTCCTCGGCGGCCGAACGCGCCACAGCGCGGGTGCGGTGGTCAAGATAGCGCCCCGCAAGCAGGAAGAAGGTCAATGTCAAAGCCGCGTCAAAATAGGCATGTTCGCCCGAAAGGCTGGTCTCCCAAAGCGAGGTCACAACAGCCAACACAATCGCCAAAACGATCGGCACATCCATATTGAGCCGGCCTGCCCTGAGCGCGCCCCAAGCGCTGCGAAAGAACGGCTGCCCTGAAAAGGCAATCGTGGGCAGGGTAATGGCCGCAGAAATCCAGTGAAACATGTCGCGCGTGGCGTCTTCCGCCCCCGACCAGACCGAGACACTCAGCAGCATCACGTTCATGCTCGCAAAGCCCGCCACCGCAAGGCGCATCAACAATTCGCGCCCGGCGCGGTCGGTCTGCGTGGCGCTCAGCGTGCCGGCGTCGAGCTCGTGCGCCTCATAGCCAATACCATCGAGCACCTCTACAAGCTGGCGTGCCGTAACCTCGGGCTCCGCTTCGATGGTTGCGCGCTTGAGCGTCAGGTTGACCCGCGCGCTCTTTACACCCGGCTCCGCCGCCAGCCGCCGCTCCACCGCCGCAATACAGGCGGCACAATGGATAGAGGGCAAAGATAGCGCCAGCCGCGCATCCTTCTGCGCGGCGCGGTCGGCAAGATCTTCTGCTGCGGGCGCAGCGGAACAGGCAGGGCAGGCTGAAATGCTGGTGCTCACGGTCGTGTCCTTACTTTTTCACATGCAGAACCAAACGCTTGGCATAGAGCGTGCCGTCTTCTGCCGTGGCTGTCATCCGGATGTTCCAGTTGCCCGGCGCAAGCTCCACAGGCGCAACAAAAGCGCTGCCGTCATGGGTAAACTCAAGCAACTGGTCATCCTTGATCTGCGTGGCGCGGCCCAGAACGGCCTCCATCTCGGTGGGGTAAACAGGCGCGCCATCTGCCCCGTTCATCACAAGCCGCAGCACACCCTCTTGATGGCTCGCGCGCACCTCCCAGCCCAGCGCCTCCTGCGCGGCCTTGCGCACATCAAACTGCTGGCTGGCCACATAAGAGTTCTTCACTTCCAGCCCCGGAAAAGTCTGGACCGCATTATAGGCCAGCAACAGATTGACCGAGATGATCACCCCAAAAGCGGCACAAAAGCCGATAAGAACATGTTTCCCCGTGATTTCGCGTCCCACCATCAGTTGGCCCTCCCGTTAAAGATTGTGTCTTTGTGCGCGCGCGCGCCTGTGGCTATGTCCTCAACCCAAAGGCGGATATCAACGCGCTCGCTCTCGGCGGGCTTCGATCCGGGGGGAGCGACAACATAGGTTCTGACAAGCTGGGTTGTGTCCGCAGGCACGGTCACCGTCTCATAAGGGCTTCCCTCAACCTGAAGGCGCAGCGTCGGGTCGCCCTTCACGGTCAGCCGGAAGGGGCGCTCCTCGCCGTGCTTGTTGAGCAGGCGCACCTCATAAACGTTGCGAATAGAGCCATCAGAGAGGGTTACATATGTGGGCTGGCGCACCGGCGCGACCGTCATCTCGATGTCTGAGCGAATGAACAACGCAACCACCAGCAGAATGCCCACAAGCGACCACAGCGATGTGTAAAGAATGGTGCGCGGGCGCAAAACATGCTTCCAGATCGGCTTTGGGTCCATGCCTGCGCGCTCGTTGGTCTCGTCTGTCAGGGCGATATAGTCGATCAAGCCGCGCGGCTTGCCGATCCGGTCCATGACCTCGTCACAGGCGTCAATACAAAGCGCACAGGTGATACATTCCATCTGCTGGCCATGGCGGATGTCGATCCCCATGGGGCAGACGTTCACACAGGCCATACAGTCGATACAATCGCCCTGGTTCGGGTCCAGCTCGCCCTTGCGCATCTTGCCACGCGGCTCTCCGCGCCAGTCGCGATAGGCCACAGTGAGCGTATCCTCATCAATCATGGCCGCCTGAATGCGCGGCCAGGGGCAGGCGTAAATGCAAATCTGCTCCCGCGCGAAACCGCCAAAAAAGAAGGTGGTGGCCGTCAGGATAAGGATGGTCGTATAGGCCACAGGATGCGCCGTGCCTTGCAAAAGGTTGCCCAGAAGCGTGGGGGCATCGGTAAAATAAAACACCCAGGCCCCACCCGTCGCCACAGCAATCAACAGCCAGGTGATCCACTTTGTCAGCCGCAGGCGCAGCTTGGTGAAATCCCAGTTTTTCTGCCGGTGCAGGCGTAGGCGCGCATTGCGGTCCCCCTCGATCCAGCGCTCGACCAGAATGAACAGATCCGTCCAGACAGTCTGCGGGCAGGCATAGCCACACCACACCCGCCCCAGGGCCGAGGTAAAGAGAAACAGCCCCAAACCCGCCATGACCAGGAGACCCGCCACAAAGTAAAATTCATGCGGCCAGATCTCGATCCAAAGAAAGTAAAACCGACGGCTCGCCAGATCAATCAACACGGCCTGATCGGGCAGGCTTGGCCCCCTGTCCCAGCGGATCCACGGGGTGATGTAATAAATCCCCAAAGCGACAATCATGATAAGCCACTTCAGGTTGCGAAACTTGCCATAGACCTTTTTGGGGAAAACAGGTTCGCGGGCTTTGTAGAGGCTCGGGGGGGTGCTCAACTGAGAATCTGACACGGACTCACTCCGATAGAGGGTTTTATTCCCTGTCTTTCTCGCAGCCAACCCCGGCTTTCTCTTTGACCTGCATCAAATTTATATCTTTGAAATATCTTTTCTGGCGTTTTCGCCGCCAAAATGCTAAAAAGACAGCCAGTCAGCTTCCGGACTGCGCGAACAGGACGGATCTCCAGCGAAAACGCCTTGGAGCTACCTTGTAGCACAGGGCGTTTTTTTTGGCCGCCCGGCCGGTATCCCATACAAAAAAGCCGAAGGGTTTCCCCTTCGGCTTTGCTTAAAAAAGAGACACCGGGCTTCCAGGAAACGCGCGAACAGGACGGAAGCGCCGGTGTCTCACCCGAGGGCGCAAGCGCCCCCGGATCCCTCGTTACTCACCACCACCAAGCTGGTGAACATAAGTTGCCACAGCGCGGATCTGCGCTTCTGACAGCCGTTCGTTCCAGTCCGGCATCACACCATAACGCGAGTTATGGACTGTTTCGCTGATGGAGGCGTAATCGCCGCCATAAAGCCAGATCGCATCGGCCAGGTTGGGCGCACCTTGTGAGCGGTCGCCCGAGCCGTCTTCCATGTGGCAGGAAGCGCAATTGTCTTCATACACAACCGCACCGGCCGCAACCAAAGACGCATCCTGCGGCGGGTTCACATTTGGCGTCAACGACATGACATAATTGACAACCTGGCTGATCTCTTCCTCTTCCAGAAGCTCGTCGCGGCCAAAGGCAGGCATCTCCGAGTAGCGGGTGTCATCGTCGGTTTCGCTGCGGATACCGTGCAGCAATGTCAGATGGATCTCTTCCATGCTGCCGCCCCAAAGCCAGTCGTCATCTTGCAGGTTCGGATAGCCTTTGGCGCCCGCTCCGTTGGTCTGGTGGCACTGGGCGCACCATGTCTTGAAGACAGCAGAGCCGGCCGATTTTGCGTAGCCTTCCAGCTCAGGGTCCGTGGCAATCGCCGCCAGCTCGACAGAGGCGAGCTTTTCGTTGATCGCCGCATTCTGCGCTTCAACCGTGGCAATATCTGCCGCCACTTCGGCCCGCGTGGAAAAGCCAAGATAGCCAGCCGTGGCGCTCTTGATGCCTGGCCATGCGGGATAGGCAACAGAATACCAGAGCCCCCAGACGATACAGGCGTAGAAAATCCACAGCCACCAACGCGGCAAGGGGTTGTTGAACTCCTGAATGCCGTCCCAGCTGTGGCCGGTTGTTGACGGATCTTCTTTCTTGATAGGTTGCTTTGCCATGTCTTAGGCCTCCTTTTCGCCGCCAGTGGTATTGGCTGGCGCAGGCTTGTCTTCGTGACGGAAAGGGATGTTCGCAACATCGCGATATGTCTTGCTCGCCCCGGGGCGGAACATGACCCAGAGGATCATGACCACAAAGAAGGTGAACAAGGCCAGGAGCATCCAGCTGTCCGCAAATTGCCGCAAGAGTGAATAGGTTTCCATGATCCCCTCCCCCTTAGCGGCTTGCGTCGGCAGTGAAGGTTGAGAAATCAACCAGCGTGCCGAGCATTTGCAGATAGGCAATCAACGCATCCGCTTCCGAAACACCGGGTTGTCCGTCAAAGTTGCGCACATTGACGTTCTCCCCGTAGCGCTCCAGCAAACCGTCGTAATCACTGTCAGGGTCGGCCTGCGCCAGGAAATCGGTCTGCGCGCTGGCGATCATCTCTTCGCTGTAAGGCACCCCCACAAAGGCATGTGTCTTCAGCAGATCACCCATATACTCACCCTCGATCATCTTGTTCTCAAGGAAGCCGTATTTCGGCATCACAGATTCAGGCACAACAGATTGCGGGTCGCGCATGTGGTCAACATGCCAGTCATCCGAGTAGCGCCCGCCCACACGGGCAAGGTCTGGCCCGGTGCGCTTTGAGCCCCACTGGAACGGATGATCATATTGTGACTCCGCCGCCAGCGAGTAATGGCCGTAGCGCTCCACTTCGTCGCGCATCGGGCGGATCATCTGGCTGTGGCAGACATAGCAGCCCTCGCGGATATAGATGTCGCGCCCGGCCAGCTCCAGAGGGGTGTAGGGGCGCATACCCTCTACATCCTCAATGGTGTTTTCAAGCCAGAAGAGCGGTGCAATCTGCACAATGCCCCCAACCGTCACAACAAGGAAGGCGAAGATCGCAAGAAGCGTTACGTTGCGCTCAAGGATCGCGTGTTTGTCAAGAATAGCCATTCTCTATCCCTCCTTATTCTGCAGGGACGACTTGGTTCGTGGCTTCAACAGCCGGCGAACGCTTCACAGTCATCCAAAGGTTGTAGCACATGATGATGGCACCAGTGAGGAACAGGGTTCCGCCCAGGCCGCGCACCACATACATCGGGAATTTGGCGCTCACGGTGTCGGCAAACGAATTCACAAGGAAACCGTTGGCATCGACTTCACGCCACATCAGGCCTTCCATGATACCCGTTACCCACATGGATGCCGCGTAAAGAATGATGCCGATGGTCGCGAGCCAGAAGTGCCAGCTCACCAGACGCAGGCTGTAAAGGCCCTCACGGTTCCACAGCTTGGGCACAAGGAAGTAGAGCGCACCAAAGGTGATCATGCCGTTCCAGCCGAGCGCACCGGAGTGCACATGGCCGATTGTCCAGTCGGTGTAATGTGACAGCGAGTTCACCGCGCGGATCGACATCATCGGACCTTCAAATGTGGACATGCCGTAAAAGCCCACCGAAATCACCATCATACGGATAATCGGATCGGTGCGCAGCTTGTCCCAGGCGCCTGAAAGCGTCATCAGGCCGTTGATCATGCCGCCCCAGGAAGGCATCCAGAGAACAATCGAGAACACCATGCCCAGCGTGCTGGCCCAATCCGGCAGCGCCGTATAATGCAGGTGGTGAGGACCGGCCCAGATATAGATGAAGATCAGCGCCCAGAAGTGGATGATCGACAACTTGTAGCTGAACACGGGGCGCTCGGCCTGCTTTGGAATGAAGTAATACATCATGCCCAGAAAGCCCGCTGTGAGGAAGAAGCCTACGGCATTGTGGCCATACCACCATTGGGTCATCGCGTCCTGAACACCGGAAAACACCTGAACAGACTTGGAACCGAACATTGAAACAGGGATGCTCAGGTTGTTGACCACATGCAGCATCGCCACGGTGATGATAAAGCTCAGATAAAACCAGTTGGCCACATAGATATGCGGCTCCTTGCGCTTGACGAGCGTGCCGACAAACACCGCAAGATAGGCCACCCAAACAATGGTGAGCCACCAGTCAACATACCACTCAGGCTCTGCATATTCCTTGGATTGTGTTGCCCCGAGCAAATACCCCGTAGCGGCCAGAACAATCACCAGCTGGAAGCCCCAGAACACGAACCACGCAAGGTTGCCGCCCCAAAGGCGCGCCGCACTTGTGCGCTGCACCACATAAAAGGAGGTCGCAATCAAAGCGTTGCCCCCGAAGGCAAAAATCACCGCGCTGGTGTGCAAGGGCCGCAAGCGCCCAAAATTTGCGTAGCCCTGCGCCCACTCAAAGTTGAGCGCCGGAAAGGCGAGCTGGAAGGCAATGGTCACCCCCACAAGGAAGCCGACAACACCCCAAAGGGAGGTGGCAATGACCCCTGCGCGCACGACGCCATCCATATATTCTCCGGAAAGATCAGCCGTTGTGGCCGGCTCCCCTGTTTTGCGCAGCGTCCAGATGAAAAGTCCACCTGCGACAAGCGCAACCGTCAGCGCGTTGACCATATATGCCAGATCACGCGCATAGTTGGTCGCAATCAGCGCAAACAGCGCAATAAGTGCAAGCACAACCAGCTTGATGTAGTTACCCATGTTTCGTCCCTTCGTCTTACCCGCGCACGATTCTCTTTTGTCGCGCACAAGGGGAGTTTCCTCAGGGTCTTTTGGGCGCTGCGCCCCGCCGCTGCCTTGATCTGCATCAAGAAGGCTCGGCAAAATTCTTGATCTGCTTCAAGGCCCCGCCCGCGCCACGCCGCTAGGCTGCTCTCAAACGCATCAACCGTGGAGGACTGAAATGTCTTACAAAACGATCTTCACCGCGCTCACCCAGGACAACCTCGCACAGCCCATGCTGGAGCACACAGCCACGCTCTGCGAAACCCATGATGCCCATCTGGAGGCGCTCTGCCTCGGCGTGGACCGCAGCCAAACCGGCTATTACTACGCTGGTGCCAACGCCTTGGTGCTTCAGGAAGTGATCGAGAAAGCCAAT
Organism: uncultured Lentibacter sp.; assembly: GCF_937123735.1. Classification (GTDB taxonomy): domain Bacteria; phylum Pseudomonadota; class Alphaproteobacteria; order Rhodobacterales; family Rhodobacteraceae; genus Lentibacter. Next base: position 6,300 of record NZ_CAKZKL010000033.1, on the reverse strand, counting down.
GAAGACGCCCTTGCGCTTGAAAAACTGGCCGAAGCCGAACTGGGCAAAACCGTGCTGCGCTGGAGCTGTGACCATGGCATGGCCCAACTGCCCGATATCGGCCGCCACGCCGCCGCCCGCGCGCGCTTTGCCGATATCGCCGTGCTGCCAACCCCCTATGGAGACGACCGCGGCCCCGAGCAGGAAGCCCTGGTGGAAGCCTGCCTCTTTGAGGCGCGCGTGCCCGTGCTTGTCGTGCCCGAAAAACGCGCCCCGCTTGGCGCGCCCAAAACCGTGGTCATCGGCTGGAACGAAAGCGACGAGGCCCTTGGCGCGGTGCGCGCCGCCCTGCCGCTGCTGAAACAGGCCGACAATGTGCATGTGGTGGTGATCGACCCGCCCAAACACGGGCCCAACCGCTCCGATCCGGGCGGTCTGCTCTCGGTCTGGCTGGCGCGCCACGGTGTGCATGGCGAAATCGACGTGCTCTCAAAGACCATGCCCCGGGTCTCTGATGTGCTGCTGCGCCATGGTGCCGATATTGATGCAGACCTCGTGGTGATGGGCGCCTACGGCCACTCGCGCTTCCGCGAGGCCATCCTGGGCGGCGCAACCCGCTACATGCTGGAACAAAGCAAACTGCCTGTCTTTATGGCGCATTAAGCTGTCGGATTTTCGCTGCGCGAAAATCCGACCCGGGCGGGGGGCAAGCCCCCCGCACCCCCCAAGCAGTTTGCACAGCAAAGGCAATACCCGATAGAGCGCACCTGTTGCGCGGTTGAGTTGGGATATTTAGGGCAATAAGAAAGGGCTAGGGCAAGAAAGGCTCAGGGCGCGTGCTGTTTTCACCCTTTCTGTCAGCTCAGCATACCGCCATCGCTGTCGTCGCCCGCTTCCTCGGCGAGGCGGTCAAAATCGGGCACGGTGACATGGCGCTTGCCTGTGAGGTCGATCACCCCGTCGCGCTTGAGGGCGTTGATCTGGCGGCTGACTGTTTCCAGGGTCAGCCCCAGGTAATCCGCCATCGCCTCGCGTGTGAGGGGCAGGTCAAACTCCATCGGACCCGCCGCTTTTCCCAAGTTTAAGGTGACATCGCGGCGGGCAATGATGCTCAGGAGGCTGGCGATTTTTTCGCGCGCTGTCTTGCGGCCCAGAACCAGCATCCACTCGCGTGCCGCGTCCAGCTCGTCGAGGGTCATCTCCAGCAAGCGTTGTGCGATATGCGGCGTGCGCAGCATCATGTCCTCAAACGGCTTTTTGCGAAAGCAGCACATGACCACGCCTGTGGTCGCAACCACATCATAGGCCGCTGTCTCGCGCCCGGGGCGGCCGACAAAATCGGACGGCAGCAGCAGGCCAACCATCTGGGTGCGGCCATCTTCCATGGCCTGCGTGAGCGAGGCCACGCCTTTCACCACCGAGCCGACAAACTCCATCCGGTCTCCCGACCAGACAATTGTCTGACCGGCTTCATAGCTGCGGTAATATTTGATCTCCTCAAGCCGCGCGAGCTCGTCGGTTTCGCAGCGGGCACAGACCGCTCTGTGCCGAATCGGGCAATCGTCGCAATTGCGAGGCAAGTCGGGTGCTGTCATATTTTGCATAATGTCACTTCGCGCGCTTGATCTGTATCAATGACGATACCGTTTACTGCGCATAATCCTAGGCCCATGAAAAGCAAAACTCAACTCGCAGACCTAGGGCTTTTTGACGCGAAGGTTCCGCGTTACACAAGCTATCCGACGGCCCCGCACTTTACCCCCTCTCTGACAGGTGAGCTTTTTGCCCGCTGGATCACGGCGATCCCCGAGGGCAGCGAGATCTCGCTTTATATTCATGTGCCCTTTTGCCGTCGGCTCTGCTGGTTTTGTGCCTGCCGCACCCAGGGCACCCAGAAAGAAGCGCCCCTGCAAGCCTATCTTGAGGTGCTCAAGGCCGAGCTGGCGCTCCTGAAAGCGCGCCTGCCCAAGGGCATAAGCCTCGCAAGGCTGCATTGGGGCGGCGGCACGCCAACGCTTCTGAGCGCGGATATGATGCGCGATCTGGCGGAAGAGATCGCCAAAGTTGCGCCCTTCTCTGACAGGTACGAGTTCTCCGTCGAGATCGACCCGAACGAGATTGACAGCGAGCGCCTTGATGCGCTTGCCGCTGCGGGCATGAACCGCGCCTCCATCGGCGTGCAGGATTTTGACGATGAAATCCAGAAAACCATCGGCCGCATCCAGAGTTTTGAAACCACCCGCAAGGCGATCGACATGATCCGCACGCATGGTGTGGAAAGCCTCAACGCCGATATTCTCTTCGGCCTGCCACATCAGTCGACTCAAAGAATCACAGAAAGCGTGCAAAAGCTGCTCGCGCTCTCGCCCGACCGCGTTGCGCTCTATGGTTATGCCCATGTGCCCTGGATGGCCAAGCGCCAGCAGATGATTCCCTCAAAAGCACTGCCAACCCCGGAAGAGCGGCTGGAGCTGTTTGAGGCCGCGCGCAAGCTCTTCCTCTGGGATGGCTACGCCGAAATCGGGATCGACCATTTCGCCCGCCCCGAAGACGGGCTGACGCGCGCGCTCAAGGCCGGCAAGCTCAAGCGCAACTTTCAGGGCTATACCGATGACACGAGCGAAGTTCTCATCGGGCTCGGCGCCTCTTCCATTTCGCGCTTCCCGCAGGGCTATGCGCAAAACGCCCCCGCCACCTCGGCCCATACGAAGAAAATACAGGAGGGGCGCTTTTCCACCGCCCGTGGCCATGTGTTCTCCGCCGAAGACAAGCTGCGCGGCAGGCTCATCGAAATGGTGATGTGCGACTTTCGCATTGATGCCGCCGCGATCCTTGCAGAGCATAAAATCACAGCAGCAGAGCTTCGCAAAATGCTCGCCGCAGCCAATGCACGCTTCGGTGGCGGCCTCACAGTCAATTCCGACGGGCTTTTCATCCCCGAAGACATGCGCCCGCTCACCCGCCTCATTGCCCGCGCCTTTGATGCCTACGACCTCAGCAAAGCAGGCCACAGCTCGGCGATCTGACAGGTGCTTTCTTTCCAAAACCCCGCCAAACCGTCCTTCTGACAGGCGAGTGGGGGTCTGGCCGAGCGCAGCGAGGCCCCACCGCGATGCACGTCAGTGCAGCGCAACAGCTTACTCTGTCGCGCCGTGGGCCTTCAGCTCCAGCGCCGCGGTGAGCAGCGTCTTGGCATAGTCGGTCTGCGGGCGCTCAAACAGCTCTTCCGCCAGCCCCGCTTCCACAATATCGCCCTGTTTCATCACAATCATCTTATGGCTCATCGCGCGCACCACGTTGAGATCATGGCTGATAAACAAATAGGCCAGCCCGTATTTGCGCTGAAGCGCGCGCAACAGGTCCACGATCTGCACCTGCACGGTCATGTCCAGCGCGCTTGTCGGCTCATCGAGCACCACGAGCTTGGGCCGCAGAATCATCGCCCGCGCAATCGCAATTCGCTGGCGCTGTCCGCCCGAAAACTCGTGCGGGTAGCGGTCCATCGTGGCCGGGTCGAGGCCAACCTCTTCCATCACCTCGGCCACCAGCGCGCGCGCGCTCTTGCCTTCCGGCATCCCGTGCACACCCAGCCCCTCGGCAATAATCTCGGCACAGCTCATCCGCGGGCTGAGCGAGCCGTAAGGGTCCTGAAACACGATCTGCATCTCGCGGCGCAGGCTGCGCAGCGTCTTGGTGCTCCAGCCGCGCACATCCTGCGCCTGATAGGTGATCGCGCCCTCAGAGCCGATGAGCCGCATGATCGCCAGCGCCAGCGTGGTCTTGCCAGACCCGCTCTCGCCCACAATCCCAAGTGTTTCGCCCGCGCGCACCGATATGCTCGCGCCGTTCACCGCCTTCACATGGCCGGTGACGCGCTTCATCAGCCCCGTCTTGATCGGGAACCAGACCCGCAGATCCTCGGTGCTGACAATCTCTTTTGCGCCTGCGGGCACAGGCTCGGGCTGGCCCACGGCCCGCGCGGCCAGAAGCTTCTGGGTGTAGGCGTGCTTTGGCGCATCAAAAACAGCCTTGGCCGGCCCGCTTTCCACAATCTCGCCGCTCTTCATCACGCAGACCTTGTCGGCAAAGCGCTGCACCACGCCCAAATCATGGGTGATGAACAACAGCCCCATGTTCTCGCTTTCCTTCAGCTCGTTGAGAAGCTCAAGGATCTGCGCCTGAATGGTCACATCCAGCGCCGTGGTCGGCTCATCGGCAATCAGAATGTCGGGCTTGTTCGCCAGAGCCATGGCAATCATCACACGCTGGCGCTGGCCGCCAGACAGCTCGTGGGGGTAGGCCGTCAGCCGCTCTTCGGCATTGCGGATACCCACCTTCTGCAACAGCTCCAGAATCCGCCCACGCGCCGCGCCCCGGCCCACACCCTGATGCAGTGCAAGGCTCTCGCCCAGCTGCTTTTCAATCGTGTGCAAAGGGTTGAGCGAGGTCATCGGCTCCTGAAAAATAAAGCTGATGTCATTGCCGCGCACCTTGCGCAGCAGCGTCTCGCGCGCGCCAATCATCTCCTGCCCGTCATATGTGACAGAGCCGCTCACCTCGGCGCTCCCGCCCAGCAAAGACACGGTGCAAAGCGCGCTCACAGATTTGCCAGAGCCGCTCTCGCCCACAAGCGCGACAGTCTCGCCACGGTCCACGCTGAAGGATACATCCTTCACAGCATGGTTCGCCTTGCCATCCTGACGGAAGGTCACATTCAGGCCTTTGACAGTCAGCAAGCTCATTGAAACGTCTTTCTCGGGTCAAAGGCATCGCGCACGCCTTCAAAGATAAAGACAAGCAGCGAGAGCATGATGGCAAAGGTGAAAAACGCCGTGAAGGCCAGCCAGGGCGCTTCAAGGTTCTGCTTGGCCTGGAGCGTCAGCTCTCCAAGGCTCGGCGCACTCGAGGGCAGCCCAAAGCCGAGAAAATCCAGCACAGCCAGCGCCGAGATTGTGCCCGTCACGATAAAGGGCAGCATCGTCAGCGTCGCGACCATCGCATTGGGCAGCATATGGCGGAACATGATCGTGGTGTTGCCCACGCCCAGCGCCTTGGCCGCGCGCACATATTCAAGGTTGCGCGCGCGCAAGAACTCGGCCCGCACAACCCCCACAAGCGCCATCCAGCCAAAGAGCACCATCAACGCCACCAAAAGCCAGAAACTGCGCCCAAGAATGGCAAACATGATGATGATGACATAGAGCTGCGGTGTGGAAGACCAGATCTCGATGATCCGCTGGAACACAAGGTCAAGCCAGCCGCCAAAATAGCCCTGCACCGCCCCCGCCGCGATCCCGATGAGAGAGGAGGCCGCCGTCACAATCAGTGTGAACAGGATAGACAGGCGAAACCCGTGAATGACCCGCGCCAAGACATCACGCTTGCTGGCATCCGTGCCAAGCAGGTTCTCCCCGTTGGGCGGCAAGGGGGCCGCACCGGGCCGCTCCACAGCGGTGTCAAACGAATAAGGGATAAGCGGCCAAAGCGCCCAGCCCGGCTCAAAGCCTTCGCCCGCAAATGTGCCGGCCTCAATCGCTTCTACAATCCCTTCAGGGTCGTCAAAACAGTCTTCCAAGCCGCCAGAAGCAATCAGACACTGCACCTCCGGGTCGCGGTAGACAGCCTCTGTCTGAAAATCCCCACCAAACTCTGTTTCAGGATAAAAATTCCAGATCGGCGCATAATACTGCCCGCGATAGTTCACAAGGATCGGCTTGTCATAGGCCAGAAACTCGGCAAACAGGCTCATCACAAACAGCACGCTGAAAATCCACAGGCTTAAGTAAGCCCGCCGGTTGGATTTGAAGTTGCGCCAGCGCCGCGCATTGATGGGAGAGAGTGCCATCAGCCTTCCCTCCGCTCAAAATCGATCCGCGGGTCCACCAGCACATACATCAGGTCCGAGAGAATCCCGACAACAAGGCTGATCAGCCCGAAAATAAAGAGCGTGCCAAAGACAATCGGATAATCCCGCGCCACAGCCGCCTCAAAGCCCAGCCGCCCGAGGCCGTCGAGTGAAAAGATCGTCTCGATGATCAGCGACGCGCCAAAAAACACCCCGATGAAAACCGCCGGAAAGCCCGCAATCACAATCAGCATAGCGTTGCGAAAAACATGGCCATACAGCACCGCGCCCTCGCTCAGTCCTTTGGCCTTGGCCGTCGTCACATATTGCTTCTTCATCTCATCCAGAAAGCTGTTCTTGGTCAGAAGCGTCAGCGTGGCAAAGCCCGAAATCGTCGAGGCCAGCACCGGCAGGGTGATGTGCCAGAGATAATCCTTCACCTTGCCCCAGGCACTCAGCGTCTCAAAATTGTCGCT
>NZ_CAKZKL010000032.1 GCF_937123735.1 uncultured Lentibacter sp. | reverse complement strand
GTTTGTGCAAGGGTTAATCTGGGTAAATGTTGATCGTCGCAGGTTGCGGTCATGTGTCCGGCCTGTTTACGCGGTACATCTGACCGCTGGCCCTGATGAAGTCCGCTTGCCGGGTCCCAATCAGAACAACGAGCTTGAAAGCCCTGACAGCACCTCGGGTTAAGCGCTTGGCGAAATTGCAGAATGATTGCTTTCCGTCCGCATGCCATCCAATGTGTCTAAGACAATTTCGAGCAATGGAGCGCGGACCCGGAATCGTGAGTGGGTTGCGCCTCCCCTCGACAGGCTATCAACAGAGCAATTGCCCAATGTTGGATCAGCGCAGCCTTTGAGAGGCTGCGCGAAAGGGGCGATGCCACTTATCTTACAGAAAAATTCTGCCGAAAACTCAGAAGAGAAGCGCCTGATAGGCGTCGCGCAACTCCTTCTTTTGCACTTTTCCCATAGTATTTCGCGGCAGTGCGTCTTGAAACACCACTCGCTTGGGCTGTTTGAACCGTGCCAACGCCGGTGCAATGGCAGTTAGGATGCACTGTTCGGTCGGTGCGCTGCCCGGTTTGGGAACCACCACCGCGACTACGGCTTCGCCGAAGTCTTTGTGAGGCACACCGATCACCGCGCTTTCCAACACTTCTGGCAGATCGTCGATCAGCAATTCCAGTTCCTTGGGATAAACATTGTAGCCCCCGGTAATGATCAGGTCTTTGGATCTGCCGACAATGGAAACGTACCCGTCTGCGTCGATCTGGGCGAGATCCCCGGTTATGAAAAAACCGTTTTCACGCAATTCCTCGGCCGTTTTTTCGGGCATGCGCCAATAGCCGGAGAACACATTAGGTCCCCGCACTTCCAAGACGCCCACTTCGCCGGTGGGTAGTGCTTGCCCGGTTTTGGGATCGGTCACTTTGACTTCCACCCCTGGCAGAGGGAACCCGACAGTGCCGGCGCGACGGTCGCCGTCATAGGGGTTTGAGGTATTCATATTGGTTTCGGTCATGCCGTAGCGTTCGAGGATCGCGTGGCCGGTCACCGCGCGCCAGCGATCATGGGTTTCCGACAGTAGCGGTGCGGAGCCCGATACAAAGAGCCGCATGCCCTGTGCCGCATCGGCCAGGCCATCGGTTTCAAGCAGGCGAACGTAGAAGGTGGGTAGGCCATGGGAAGATCCTCCGATCTCGACGGGATGTTGAGCATTGGGAAAGCGCAAGGAGACCTGCAGCGGCAGGCAGACCCGGCGTTTCCCGGCAAAGGGCGCAGAGTCATGCGGCACATGGCCCTCGAAGACGACGAGCGTGCCCGTCCGAGGTCGCACATCGAGCCAGCTGCCGGTGAAGGTGGCAGGGTTGCGGTTGGGCCAGAGCCGATGGCCCCGGCCTGCGGGGTCATAGAACCGAAGCGCCCCCTCGCGATACCGCTGGGGTCCCGCGTCCCCAAAATCGACCTCGGGGTAATAGGTTACGACGAGGTCTGCACGTGGATGGGTATGGGCGAAGATGCCGATCGTCTCGCCAGTCCCATCGTCTTGGACGAAGGGTTCAGCGATCGCGGTCAGGCTTTCGGGCAGCTCCGCCCCAAAGCCCCGGTGCAGATATTCTGCCACACCGGCGCGGGCGACAGAGAGCCAGGCCTCGACGGCCACATCACCACGATGCTCGGCCAAGAGATTATGCCGGATATGGCCAAAGGGGCTGGCCGAGGTACCTAGGTTACGTGGATCGGTATCATCGACCACGCGGTGCCGCGCGGCATCCTCGATGGCGATCTCCGCAAGGCGCCGGTTTAACTCCGCTGTCAGCAAATCATGCTTCACCAGCACGAAGCTGGGATAGAGGGCTGTAAACATGGTGCGCCTCCTCACACCACAGCCACATCAACACGACCCACAGCGGTGTAATGGTCGGTGTTGATCTTGAGGGAGAGCGTTTCCCCGGAGCGTAGCCCCAGGGCACAAGCCCGGATCACCGCCCTTCCCTGCGCATCGGTCAGAACGCGGCTTTGCGGGACATAACCCGAGAGCACTTCGAGTTTCAGGCGCGTGGCATGGGCAAGCGGCGCGCCATCGGCGTTTTCGACAAGCTGGAGCGGGATCTCGACCCAGCCGTCAGGAGCAACCGTCAGGGTTTCTGGAACGGAGGCGGACCAATAGTAGCGCAAATAGCCGCGAGCATCGCTAGGTGCGTCGGCCTCCGTCAAGAGAGCCGGATCAGCGTTGCCGCCAAATCCGAACGACCCCGCGAAGGGCAGGATGATCCGCGTGTCGGCAAAATGCCCCGTCGCAATCGGCATCCAGACATAGCAGGCGATCCCTGCCCCGCGCTTGGCCCGATTCCGCCGGCCGTATTCATTCTTGTCCCAGCGAGAGGTGATGAGCCGGTTGTCCCAGGTCGACAGCATGCCGTCGTCATCGACGGGGATCTCGAACCGGCTGTAATCGACGATTTCATCTGCGCCCTGGAGATCTGTGAGATCAAAGGCGACATGGCTGCGATAGGCGAGCAGCGCTCAAGGCGTGCCTGGATCCTCAATCGCGTAACCCGGGAAGAAGGATTTGGGCACGCCCGCGTCTGAGGGCCCCTCGAGGATGGGCCCCGCCAATGTGGCCATGTCCGTGACGGCCAATCCGTCGAGCGTTGCGACCCGCTGGAACGCCACAAGGGTCAGGCGCGTGTCGGTGAGCGATACGCCGATCCGCAACGGCGCATCATGGGTCAGGCGATAAAGCCCGGTATCAGTCGCGTGCATCAAGGCGCTCCTTCATGTGTGCGAGTTCGGCATGCAGGTCCTTGATCGCCTCGACGAGGAGACCCACGAGATTGCCATAGGCGAGACGCAGGAGCCCATCGACCTCGGTGACAGCTTCCGGCGCAACGGCCTGGACGTCCTGCGCGATCAGACCCATCTGTCGGGCGGACTGGCCGTCCATCCGATAGGTGACGCCTGTCAGCGCCTGCACTTTGGCCAGCGCATCCGCGATGGGCGCAATGTCGGCTTTGAGCCGCACATCAGAGGAGGAGACAAAGTTCGGCGCGGTCACCGTGCCGGTGAAGGTCGCCCCTGTCAGTTTGGCAAAGGCACTGGCATGACTGCCATCAAGCAAGTCGGCATCAATGCCAGAGCCAGCCCCATCCACGGTCACCAGCTTGGCCAGAACCTGAGCGGCCGTGTCCGGGGACCCATCTGCTCCTGCTGGGCCCTGTGGGCCAGTGGCGCCGGTTGATCCGGTAGGCCCTTGTGGCCCAGTGGCTCCAGTATCGCCCTTGAGGTTCACATAAGCGCCCCAGGACGTACCCGAGTAAAACCGCAGGCTGGTGCCCGACCATTGATGCGCGGGCGTTGGACCCGTGGCACCGGTCGCCCCAGTGGGACCTGTGGCCCCCTGAGGTCCGGTCGCACCAGTATCCCCTTTTGGACCCGTGGCCCCAGTTGGGCCGGCTGGCCCTTGCGGACCAGTTGGTCCGGTCGCGCCGGTTGCTCCTTGGGGCCCAGCTGGGCCAGTTGGGCCCTGAGGCCCTGTCTGTCCAAGCTCAATGACAGTTTCCGCGCCAGAGACACGCTTCAGATAGAGCTTGCCGTCGGGCACGTTCACGGCGAGTTCCCCAGCCGCAAGCTGCGCCGCTGTCGGCACACGACCAGCGACAGTCGTGCGCTTGAGAAGAAGCGTATTGGCCATGATCAGAAGGTCCCGCCATCGAGAGTGATGCCGTTGATGGCGCCACCCGTGATCGCAACAGCATTTGCGTTTTGCGTGGCCATGGACCCCAGCCCGAGGTTCGAACGTGCTGTCGTTTTGTTCGGCAGATCAGAGAGGTTCGAGGCCGCGGCGAGTTTGCCCGCCAGCGCATTGGTGACCGTGGTCGCAAAGTTCGGATCATCGCCAAGAGCCGCCGCCAATTCATTCAGTGTGTCCATGGCGCCAGGAGCGGCATCAATAAGTGCACCGATGGCGGCAGCTACAAAGGCTGTAGTCGCCAATTGGGTGGTGTTGGTCCCTGCAGCCGCTGTTGGTGCTGTCGGTGTCCCACTGAGTGCCGGTGAGGCCAGCGGCGCCTTGGCATCCAGCACCGTCTGGAGCCCGGTGACCTGTGCGATCGAGTGGCTGTGGCTGGAGGGCGTAAAGCTCGTGGGCTTGCCGGTGATCCCGGCCCAGGGAGCGGCATCCGCAACTTCTGCCGCATCCACCTTGCCATCATTGTCCGTGTCATAGGTGGATTTTGCCATGTCTCCGGCGCCAAAACCGGCAATGGCCTCATTGACGAAGGCTGTCGTTGCAATCTGCGTGGAGTTCGTGCCTGCGACAGGCGTCGGTGCTGTCGGCGCACCAGAGAAGCCTGGCGAGGCCAAGGGGGCCTTGGCGGCCAGCAGACTATCGACTTGAGACTTGCGGATAAGATCAGTCCCGCGGCTTGCATCTTGGCTCGACTTTGGCACCGTCGAGAAGGTCTTGGCCCCGGCGATGGTTTGCGTACCGACTAGCGCCAGAAAGCCACCAGACCCCGCCACAGGGACAATGGAGGTCGCATTGCCGGCCCCGTCGTCGCCCTTGCCGACATAGACCGTGTTGTCGACTTCGTTATGCGCCAGTTCGCCGGACTTGAGGGCTGCGGGCGCGCCTGCGACGCCAGAGACCCGGCGTTTGAGTTGGATGGTATTGGCCATCAGAAAAATCCTCCATTGATGGGCGCGTCGGTGGGCAGGATCGTGATGCCTGGATCACCTTGATCGCCCTTGTCGCCTTGTGGGCCGGTCGCCCCTTGCGGTCCAGGTTGGCCACCAAGGCGAATGCGGAAGGGCCCAGTGACGACGCGCACCTTGATGGGCGCAGAGATAGTGATGGGACCTGTTTGCGGGACCGCTGCACTCATGGGCTGAGCCCTCGCGTCACCGGCAGCATCACGGGGATCTCAATGAGAAAGCCCAAGTGCAGGTCTGGCTCGAGATCGGTGCGCACCAAATCCAGCACCACACGGCCGGGCGTGAGCCCTGCGGTTTGGGAGGGCGTCAAAGACAGTTCCAACACCGTGTCGGTGATGTGCTCTATCCCGCCATCAGCGCTTGAGAGTTCTGCAAGCAGCGTCGGATCACTGGGTTTAAGACGGAGATGGCCAGCATAGCTTGCGCCTTCGACAAAGACCGGTGCCTCTGCCTCAATCTGCAGCCGCCAAGCATAAGTACACATTCCGACGCTCGGGATGGGGATTTGTGATTGGCATATCTTACCCCGCTCTGAATTCAAACTTCCGACCGTCCTACGCCCGTCCCTCGGATTCGAAACGTATTTTGCTATCGGTTACACTTTCGAAAAGGGCGCTCGCCCAAAATCGCCAAGCGTCTGTAATTAAACACTATTTTGAAAGCGTCCTTCTGGAGGCCTAGGGCGGTCGATTAGAGACAAATGCGGTTCAGAGACCGATTTTGACCGCTTTGGCAGTCTCTGAAGGGCGGTCACCATGACTAAACCCCTTTGAAACCAAAAGAAAAAAGGGCCCCGCGAGGGCCCATCTTAGGTTTCGGCAAGTGTAGGTGGCGGAGGAGGTGGGATTCGAACCCACGGAGGGCGTTAACCCTCGTCGGTTTTCAAGACCGGTGCATTCAACCACTCTGCCACTCCTCCGACGCGGCTTCCTTAGCCTGTGATGGCGGCGGTGAAAACCTCAAAAACGCGCTCGGGCGACAGAATTTTGTTTTTTCCACACGGCGCGGGCTGTGATGACGAAAATATGCCGATTTTGAAGGCCAGACTTTTCATGGAGGGCGCAAAACGCTAAACTCGTTTCAAAGCGTGTGAAAAAGCGTGAAATGTGGTGCGTGCAGGCATGTGGCAATGCGGCGCGATAGTTTGGCAGAGAGCATAATGCAAAACCTGATCAGTGACAGAAAAATCCTTGCAACCGGGCGTTTTGGCCTTCTTTTGGGCGGGTTTCTCGCTTTGGCGGGGTGTGAAGAGGGCCAGCAGCTGGCGCTGTTTGCGCCCAAACCGGCGCAGGACAGCGCAGAGGTGAGCAGCCAGCGCACGGTTGAGCGCGATGTTGAGGCGCCCGATGTTTTTCAGGCCAGCGAGGCCGGGCTTTGGGATGGTCGCCCCTCGCTTGGCGGGATTTGGGTGGCGCATCCGGATGTGACCGAGCCTGAGCGGGTGATTGTGCGCAACCCGGAAAACGGCAAGTTTGTTGTCGGGGCGCTGTTCAGACGCGAGCGCGACAACCCCGGGCCGCGCTTGCAGGTGTCCTCGGATGCCGCAGAGGCGTTGGGGATGTTGGCCGGTGCGCCCAAAGAGCTGACGGTGACGGCGCTGCGCCGCGAGGAGGTGGCCGTGCAAGAGGAGGTCACAGAGGCCGAGGGGCTGAGTGCGCCCGAGTTTGTGCAAGAGAGCACGCTTGATCCGATCGAGAGCGCGAGCGCGGCGATTGACGCCATCGAGGCGGTTGAAGCGCAGGCCCAGGCACCGCAGCCCGCGCGGGTGGGCAGCTCTTCGCTGGCCAAGCCCTATGTGCAGATCGGGATTTTCAGTGTGGAGCAAAATGCGCTCAACACGGCCACGGCGATGCGCACGGCGGGGATGATTCCGACGGTGAAAGAGTTGGGTCTGAACGGCAAGACATTCTGGCGGGTGATCGTGGGCCCGGCGCAGGGCAAATCTGATTTGACGCAGTTGTTGAAAAAGGTGAAGTCTCAGGGCTTTACCGATGCTTACGCTGTGAAGAACTAGGGCAGGCAGGGGCAAACAGGGAGAGCGCTTATGACGTTCAGGATCATTTTGGCGCTGTCATGTGTTGTGGCCCTTTGGGGGCTGCCACGCCCGCTTGCGGCCTTTGAAACGCAGGCGAGCTCGGCTTTTGTGATAGATCACACGACCGGCACCGTGCTTTTGGCCAAGGAGGCCGATGTGCCGTTGCCGCCGGCCTCGATGAGCAAGCTGATGACACTTTATGTGGCCTTTGAGGCGGTGCGCGATGGGCGGCTCAAGCTGGACGAGCGGCTGCGGGTGTCGGACCATGCGATGAGCTATGGCGGCTCGACATTGTTTTTGCAGGCGGGCGAGCGGGTGCGCGTGGAAGATCTGTTGCGCGGGATCATTGTGTTGTCGGGCAATGATGCCTGCGCCGTGATTGCCGAAACCCTGAGCCCGGATGGCACCGAGGCCGGGTTTTCGCGCTTCATGACAGAGCGGGCCCGCGAGATGGGTATGCGCCATGCGACCTTTGCCAACGCCAGCGGCTGGCCGGATCCGCGCCACCGGATGTCGATGCGGGATCTGGCCATTCTGGCTGCGCGGATCATTGAGGATTTCCCCGAATTTTACGAGATGTTTGCGGAAAAAGAGTTTCTGTTTGACGAGACCGAAGCCCAGAACCGCACCAACCGCAACCCGCTCTTGGGGCTTGGGATCGGCGCGGACGGGTTGAAGACAGGCCACACGCAGGAAGCGGGCTACGGGCTTGTCGGCTCTGTGAAGCAGGGCGAGCGGCGGATTATTTTCGTGATTTCCGGGCTGCAAACCGAGCAGGCGCGGGCCCGGGAGGCCGAGGCGATCACCAACTGGGCGTTTCGGCATTTCCGGCAGGCGGAGCTTTTGAAGCAGGATGAGATCGTGGCGCAGGCCGCTGTCTGGATGGGCACGGCGGCAGAGGTGCCCTTGCGCGCGGCGGCGCCGGTCGTGACGCTGGTGCCGGCGGGGGGGGGCGCGACTGTGCAGGCGGAGGTTGTCTATGACGGTCCGCTGCGCGCCCCGGTGATGCAGGGTGACAGGGTGGGCAAGCTGATCTTGCGGCCCGAGGGGCTTGAGCCTGTCGAGGTGCCGCTTCTGGCGGATAAGACCGTTGAATTGGGCGGGGTTATGGTGCGCCTGAAGACGGCCTCCCAGCGGGTGATACGCCAGCTTCTGGCCGGAGCCGAGGGCGCGTTTTGACGGCAACAGGCGCAAGGTTTATCACGCTGGAAGGTGTGGACGGGTCGGGGAAATCGACCCAGGCGCAGCGCATGAAAGAGGCGCTGGAGGCGGAGGGCCGCTCTGTTGTGCTCACCCGCGAGCCGGGCGGCTCTGTCGGAGCGGAAGAAATCCGCCGTCTTGTGCTGGAGGGCGATCCGGAGCGCTGGTCGGCGGAAACCGAGATTTTGCTTTTCACTGCGGCGCGGCGCGACCATCTGGAGCGCACCATCGAGCCGGCGCTGGCGGCGGGGCAGATTGTGATCTGTGATCGCTTTGTGGATTCGACCCGCGTTTACCAGGGGCTGACCCGGGGCGATCTACGCGGGGTGATTGATGATCTGCACAGGATGATGATCGGCCGGGAGGCCGATTTGACGCTCCTGTTTGATATGGACCCGAAGCTGGGGCTTGCCCGTGCAAAGGCGCGCCAGACGGTGGAGGAGCGCTTTGAAGATATGGGTCTTGAGATGCAGATCAGGATGCGCGCAGGCTTTCTGGAGCTGGCCGCGCAGGCGCCCGAGCGCTTTGCGGTGATTGACGCGGGGCGCGCTGTGGAGGCGGTGGCCAGCGATGTTCTGGCGGCTGTGAAGGCGGCGCTCTGATGGCGGAGGCGGCGCTGATTGAGCCGGACCGTCTGGACGGCACGCCCCACCCGCGCGACACGCGCGCGCTGTACGGGCAGAGCGCGGCAGAAGCGCGGTTTTTGCAGGCTTACAACGCGGGGCGGTTGCACCACGCCTGGCTCTTGACGGGCCCCAAGGGTGTGGGCAAGGCCACGCTGGCCTGGCGGATTGCGCGGTTTTTGCTCACGCAGGACGAGAGCGCTGGCGCGGGGATGTTTGGCGCAGCACTTGCGCCGGAGAGCCTTGCGGTTGCGCCCGAGCACCCTGTGGTGAAGCGGATGCTGGCGGGGAGCGAGTCTCGGCTCTTCAAGATCACCCGGAGCGTGAACCCCGACACAAAGCGTATGCGGGATGTGATCGCTGTGGATGATGTGCGCGCGCTGGGGCGGTTTTTGTCGATGTCCGCCGCCGAGGGCGGGCGGCGTGTGGTCATTCTGGACGCCGCCGACGAGATGAACACGCAGGCGGCCAATGCGCTTTTGAAGATGCTCGAAGAGCCGCCCAAGCTGACAACTTTTCTGCTGATTGCCCATCAGCCTGCGGGGCTCTTGCCGACGATCCGCTCGCGTTGCCGCGAGCTGCGGCTCGCAACGCTTTTGCCTGAGGATATGGCCGCAGCTTTGCAAGAAGCGGGGGTTGAGGCCGATCTGGACGCGGCGGCAGCGCTGGCGCTGAGCACGCTTTCGGGCGGCTCTGTGGGCGCGGCGGCGCGGATGCACGCGCTGGAGGGGCTGGTGCTCTATGGCGAGTTGATCGCGATTTTTGAGAGCCTGCCCAAGCTTGACCGCGCACGGGTGATGCGCCTTTCGGAAGCCTTTGCGGCGCGGGGCAGCGAGCAGAAGCTTGATTTGCTGCTCGTGCTTTTGGAGACGCTGCTGTTTCGCCTTGCGCGGGCGGGCGCGCTGGGCGCGGCGGCGGAGTTGGCGCACCCTGCCGAGCCTGAGCTTTTTGCCCGCCTGTCGCCCGATGCGCGCGTGGCGCAGAGCTGGGCGCTGCTTTCGGAGACGCTGTTGGCGCGGGCGCGCCACGGGCGGGCGGTGAACCTTGACCCTGCCGCGCTGATCCTTGATACGTTCTTGCGTATTCAACGATCCGTGGCAGAGCAAAACGCAAGATGACACCTGACCCCAAGATAACCGACAGCCACTGCCACCTTGATTTCCCCGATTTTGACGCAGACCGCGCGGCCTATGTTGAGCGCGCTGTCAAGGCGGGTGTGCACCGGATGGTGACGATCTGCACACGGCTGAAAAACGAGCCAAGCGTGCGCGCGATTGCCGAAGAATTTGCGCCGGTGTTTTACGCGGCGGGCACGCACCCCATGAGTGCGGCGGAAGAGCCTTTGACCAGCGTTGACGCGCTCTGCCGCATTGCGCAGCACCCCAAGATGGTGGGGATTGGCGAGACCGGGCTTGATTATCATTACACCGCCGAGAGCCGCGATATTCAGCAAGAGAGCCTGCGCATTCATTGTGCGGCGGCAGCGGAAGCGGGTTTGCCGCTCATCATCCATGCCCGCGCGGCGGACGAGGATATGGCGCGCATTCTGGCCGAAGAGCACAGAAACGCCGCCTTTGACTGTGTGATGCATTGTTTCTCCTCCAGCCGTGAACTGGCCGAGGCGGCGCTTAAGCTTGGGTTTTATCTTTCGATGTCGGGGATCGGGACTTTTCCGAAAAGTCAGGAAATCCGCGATATTTTTGCCAGCGCCCCTGTGGAGCGCGTTCTGGTTGAAACCGATGCGCCCTATCTTGCGCCACCGCCCTTTCGCGGCAAGCAGAACGAGCCTTCCTATGTGGTGCACACCGCCAAGGTTGCGGCGGAGGTCTTTGGGCTGTCTTACGAAGACTTTGCCTTGCAATGCGAGGCGAACTTCGAGCGGCTCTTTACCAAGGCGGTGTTGGCATGAGCGACAGGCTGCGCTTTACCATTCTGGGCTGCGGCTCTTCGGGGGGTGTGCCGCGGCTTGGCGGGCATTGGGGAGAGTGTGACCCGAAGAACCCCAAGAACACGCGCCGCCGCTGCTCTATGCTTGTAGAGCGGGTGGGGGCTGCGGGCATCACGCGGGTGTTGATTGACACCTCGCCAGATATGCGCGCGCAGCTTCTGGATGC
This sequence comes from uncultured Lentibacter sp., assembly GCF_937123735.1. Taxonomy (GTDB): domain Bacteria; phylum Pseudomonadota; class Alphaproteobacteria; order Rhodobacterales; family Rhodobacteraceae; genus Lentibacter. The sequence goes on along the minus strand of NZ_CAKZKL010000032.1, from coordinate 119,646 downwards.
GGGTGTGGGCGCGCTGGACGCGGTGGTTTACACGCACAGCCACGCTGATCATGTGCATGGTCTGGATGACTTGCGCATGATTGTGTTCAACCAGCGTGCGCGTTTGCAGGTTTGGGCGGATGGCGACACGCAGCGCGACCTTTATGCGCGGTTCGGCTATGCTTTTGTGCAGCCCAAGGACAGCCCCTATCCACCCATTTTGGACATGAACACAATCGACGGGCGCTTTGAGATTGCGGGCAAGGGCGGCACGATCAGCCTTTTGCCCTTTGAGGTCAATCACGGCTCGATCGAGGCTTTGGGCTTTCGCATGGGGGGCTTGGCCTATTTGCCGGATGTGGCCGAAATGTCGGAAGAGGCGTGGCTGGCTGTGGAGGGGCTCGATGTTTGGGTGTTGGACGCGCTGCGGCGCACGCCGCACCCGACCCATGCCCACCTGGCCAAGGCGCTGGCGTGGATCGAGCAGGCCGCGCCGAAGCGGGCGGTGCTGACGAACATGCATATTGATCTGGACTATGCCGCCGTGGAGGCAGAGACGCCTGCGCATATCACCCCGGCTTTTGACGGGATGGTGATCGAGCTGGACGCTTGACATGCAGGCGCTGCTGGATGTGATCCTGCCCGTGTTTCTGGTGGTTGGCGCGGGCTACGCCACGGTGCGCTTTGCGCTGTTCAGTGACCAGATCATTGATGCGGTGATGAAATATACCCAGAACTTCGCGATCCCTGCTTTGCTTTTTAAGGCGATTGCGGGGCTGGACCTGGGCCAGAGCTTTGACCCGGCCTTGCTGCTCAGCTTTTACACCGGCTCTGCCACCTGCTTTTTTGTGGGGCTGCTCGCAGCGCGCTATCTGTTCAGGCGCGATTGGGAAGACAGCGTGGCCATCGGCTTTTGCTGTTTGTTTGCCAATTCGGTGATGATGGGGCTGGCGATTACGGAGCGGGCCTATGGCACGGCGGCGCTGGCGGCGAATTATGCGATTGTCGCGGTGCATTCGCCGTTTTGCTATGGCCTCGGGATCACCGCGATGGAAATTGCCCGCGCCCATGCCACGGGCCAGCCCGCGCGCACGCTGCCTAAAACCGTTGGGCGGGCGATGTTTTCCAATGCGCTGGTATTGGGCATTTTGCTCGGCTTTGCTGTAAACCTGAGCGGGCTGGCGCTGCCACAGGTGGGGCGCGATGCGCTGGATATGATTGTGCGCACGGCGCTGCCCTTGGCGCTGTTTGGCCTTGGGGGGGTGCTGGTGCGCTACAAGATCCGTGGAGATGCCAAGATCGTGGCCACTGTCTGTGCGGTGTCGCTGGTCTTGCACCCGCTTGTGGTGTGGAACATGGGAAAGGTGATGCAGCTGGATGTGGGGCAGTATCGCTCGGCGGTGCTGACGGCCGCGATGGCCCCCGGTGTGAACACCTATATTTTTGCCTCCATGTACGGGAAGGCACAAAAAATCGCCGCGACCTCTGTTCTGGTCGCGACGAGCCTGTCGGTTCTGTCAATCTGGCTGTGGCTGGGCGGGTTGCCCTAGGCTGCTGTCGGCAGGTGGCTGTCTGGCCGGCGGGCACGGGCGCGCCGGGCGCCGCGGTGCCAGGGCATGGTGCTGGCCTCGGTTTGGCTGGCCTTGATCATGGCCGCAAGCCAGCGCCTGCGCTTGGGAAGGTCTTGCATGGGTCTCATCCTCATCTGCGCAAAAAGCTGCGCTTTATTGTTTCGCAGGAGTGACTAAAGCGGTTGATTGGGGCCTTGGTTGGGCAAATTAGCGACAATTTTTATGAAATTTGTCGCGTTGCGTGGCCCGGCGCTAGAGGCGGATGACGGAGACGAGGCGTCCGTAGTCCTTTTCCGCGCGGTGGGTGGTGCGGCGGTAGCTGTAAAAGCGGGCCTCGTCGGCGTAGGTGCAATGGCCTGTCCATGAGGTTTGGCCGACGCCGCGCGCGCGCAGGCGCGACAGGCCGAAAGACGGCAGATCAAACAGGTATTTGTCTGCGGCTTGGCCGTTGGTAAAGAAGCGCGCGGCTTCCGGGTCTTCATCCATGAAGCGCTCAAAGAACTCTTGCCCGACTTCATAGGCGCGTTGCGAGATGCAGGGGCCGATCACGGCGGAGATGTTTTCAGCGCGCGCGCCGAGGGCTTCCATCGCGTCAACCGTGGCCTCCAGCACGCCCGCTTCGGCCCCTTTCCAGCCCGCATGGGCCGCGCCGATGACACCGGCGGAGGTATCGGCAAAGAGCACCGGCTGGCAATCGGCTGTCAGGATGGCGAGGCCGAGGCCGGGTGTGGCGGTGACCATGGCATCGGCGCGGGGCTTATCGGCCTGCGGCGCCGTGACGTGAACCACATCGGGGGAGTGGACCTGATGGACGGAGACCAGCGTTTCGGGTGTCAGCGCGAGGGCTTCGGCCACGCGGGCGCGGTTGAGCGCGACGATTTCGCTTTGATCGGAGCTTCCCTGCCCGCAGTTGAGCCCTGCAAAAACGCCCGAAGACGCGCCGCCCTTGCGGGTGAAGAACCCGTGGGCGAGGGGCGCGAGCTGTGCATCGGTTATGATCTCAAGCGTCATCGTCAAGTCCTGCTGGGGCGTGCGTGCCTTGGGGCATGAGTGCCATGACTTTGAAGAGGCTCCCCATTTCTTCGGGGTGCGTCAAGCGGCGATGTGCTGCGATGTGGTTTTGAAGCGCTCCATCTCTGAGGTTTTGCGCAAGGGTCTCAGCGCGGGCGGTGATGCCGAGGCGCTCCAGAAAGACGCCTTGGGGCGTGAGCGCGCTGTGCGCAGCGGGGGCGGCGGCGCGGGCGAGGGCGGCAAAATCGACATGTGCGGTGAGATCGGCTTCGCCGGGGCTTTCCAGCGGGCTGACCTTTTCATGTGCCTTGACGGCTTGGAAGCTGTCGCCTGTTGGCTGCCAGTCGCCATAGTCGATGATCAGCGCTGTGCCGCCGTGCGTGGCGATATGCGCGCCGATTTCGCTGGCCACGGCCTCGGCATGGCCTGAAAGTGTGACGATATCGCCTTCGGCTGTGTCGCTCAGGCGATGCTCCAGCGCGGCGAGCGGGGCGGCTTCTGTGAGGCCGAAGGCAAGCGCGCCCTCGCTGAGGCCGACGACCCGCTCGCGCCAGCCGCCCGTATCGCGGATGAACTGGCGGATGGGCAGGGCATCAAAGAACTCGTTGGCAACCAGAAAGAGCGGCTGGGCCTTGGGCGCGAAGCTGTTGGCCCATGTCGGGCTGTGGCCTGTGAGCGCCTCGGCTTGGCGGGCGCGCAGGGCGGGAGACGTCTCGATGAGCAACAGTTCGGCGGCGGCGTGAAAGCCCGGCACGGCGCGGGTGGCGCGCAGGATATCAGCCATGAGCGTGCCACGGCCGGGGCCAAGCTCGGCCAGTGTAAAGGGGGCCGGTGCGCCTGCATCAAGCCAGCTTTGCGCAAGGCAGAGGCCAAGCAGCTCGCCGAACATCTGGGAAATTTCGGGGGCTGTGGTGAAATCCCCCGCTGCGCCCAGGGGATCGCGGGTGGTGTAATAGCCGTGCTCCGGGTGCTGGAGGCACAGCGCCATGAACTCGGCCAGCGTGAGCGGGCCGCTGGCGCGGATGAGGGACGTGATATGGTTTGTGAGGGCCGTCATGGAGCCGGCTGGCGGCGCGCCCAGAGGATGATGGCAAGCCCTGCGAGCACCATGGGCAGCGACAGGATTTGGCCCATGGTGAGGCCCATGAGCACATGGCCAAGCGGGTTTTCTGTTGTGATGAACTGCGCATCGGGCTGGCGGAACTGCTCGACCACAAAGCGCGCGAGGCCGTAGCCCGCCACGAAGACGCCTGTTATGAGCCCGCGTGTCTTGAGCGCGCCGCGCGCGAAGGCGAGGTAGAGCAGCACAAGCCCCAGCGTGGCCCCTTCAAGGGCGGCTTGGTAGAGCTGGGAGGGGTGGCGCGCCACTTCGGCGCCCGTGTAAAACCAATCGCCCACCGTTTCGCAGCCTTGCAGCGCAGTGTTGCGGCACATGCTGGGGAATGTCATTGCCCAGGGCACATCTGTGGGCCTGCCCCAGAGCTCGGCGTTGATGAAATTGGCCAGGCGGCCCAGCATGAGGCCCCATGGCACGCCGAGGGCGATTGTGTCGGCGGCGGCGATCTTGCTCACGCCATTGCGCGCGCACCAGATCCAGGAAGCGATGACCACGCCGAGGAAGCCGCCGTGAAAGGCCATGCCGCCTTGCCAGAGTTTGAGGATTTGCGACGGGTTGGCGAGGTAATGGGCCGGCTCGTAAAACAGCACAAAGCCGAGGCGGCCGCCGAGGATGATTCCGAGGATGATCCATGTGAGCAGGTCTTCAAGCTGCGGCTTGGTGAGCGGCGCTGTGCCGTTCCAGAGCGCGGGGCGGCTTATGGCGCGGATACTGACCCGCCATGCAAGGATGATCCCGACGATATAGGCCAGAGCATACCAGCGCAGGGAAAACTCCATGCCAAAGAGCGGGAGCGTGAAGATCTCGGGTGAGATCTCGGGAAAGGGGAGTTGTGCCAACATAAGACACGTTGTTGCCTGCCTTGCGGGGATGGTCAAGCATTGAGAATGCGTGCGGACTGCCCCATATAGGAGGCAAGCAACACGCCGAGGAGCAAAACCCCATGCAAACACGCAACAAAGTGCTGGATGACATTTCGCAACTGATGACAAATGCGATGGGCGTGGCCCAGGGCGCAAAGACCGAAGCCGAGACGGCGATGAAGTCGATGATGGACCGTTGGTTGGCGGACCGTGATTTTGTCACCCGAGAGGAGTTTGACGCGGTGCGCGCCATGGCACAGAAGGCGCGCGAAGAGAACGAAGCGCTGAAAGCGCGGCTTGATGCGCTTGAGACCCCTGCAAAGGCCGCCAAGACAACCGCCAAGAAAAAGTAAGGCTTGCCTGAGGGCTGGGGGGCTGTTTCACTTTGGTTTATGAGTGATAACGCGCCAGACCTTGATGCGGCCTACGGGCTGAAAACCCCTGAAGACAGCAAGCGGCTCTATGCGGCTTGGGCCAAGACCTATGACGCGGATTTTGCCGCGCGGATGGATTATTGCCTGCCGGAGCGGGTTGTTGCCGCCTTTGTGGCGCGGGGGCCAAGCGGGCCGATACTGGACATCGGCGCAGGCACGGGGCTTGTGGGCGCGCATTTGGCAGCGCTTGGGCTGGGGCCTGTCGATGGCGTGGACATCAGCGCTGAGATGCTCGATGTGGCTGAGGCGCGCGGGGTGTATCAACGGCTGTTTCTGGGTGATATGACCGCGCGGCTGGATGTGGCGAATGGCGCTTATGGCGCGGTTGTCTCATCGGGCACGTTCACCACGGGGCATGTGGGGCCAGAGGCCTTGGACGAGGTGCTGCGCGTGGCGGCCACGGGCGCGCAGATCGCGATATCGGTGAGCGAGGCGCATTGGCAGGCGGCGGGCTTTGCCGCGACATTTGACAGGCTTGCGGGGCAGATCGGCGATTTGGAGCTGAAGCGCGTGCGGATCTACGGCGAGAAGGCCGAGGGCGCGCATAAGGATGACGCAGGCTTCGTGGCGCTGTTTGTGAAGGGGTGAGGGAAAGCCCTGCTCGGAATCAAGGCCGCAGGCCGCCGAGCATCGCCTGACCGTCCCACGGGCTGGCGATTTGGTGAAGCTGGGCGCACGGATGATGGGCAGCACGGATTTGGCTGGCATAAAGCGCTATGTCAGAACCGTTGGATCACCATCCCCCGGTCAGGCGAAGCTCGGCTGGGCGACTGTTGCGCGAAAAGGCTCGCTTTACTCCGGAATAACCTTGCCCGGGTTCATGATCCCTTTCGGATCAAGCGCCGTTTTGATGGCGCGCATCGCTGAGAGCGCTGCTTTGTTTTTCCGCCGTGCCATGGAAGGGAGTTTGTAGGTTCCGATTCCGTGCTCGGCGGAGAAGCTGCCGCCGAAGTGGAGCACGCAGTCTTCCACGATCTCGACGATCTGCGCCTTGATTTCGGGGGTATAGTTGGGCGCTTTCACGGCGTAGTGGACATTGCCATCGCCCAAATGGGCCACAACATAGGCAAAGGCCCCGGGATCGGCTTGTTTGATGGCTGCGTCGGCACGCGCCAGAAAACTCTCAACCTTGTCGACAGGCACGGCGATGTCGTTGTTGATCACCGGCATTTGCGCGAAGACCACTTCGGCGGCGGCCTCGCGGCGGGCCCACATTTCGCGGCGCTGGGTCTCGTTCTGGGCGACCACGGCATCGCACACCACCTCGGCCTCTAAAAGCGCAGAGAGGGTTTCTTCCAGCTGGCTGGCAACCATCGGGCGGCCATCGGCCCCCGAGGCGGCTGCGGCCTCTGAGGTGGCCCCAACTTCGACGAGGACCGTATGTGCATAGGGGCTGGAGAAGGGCGCGCGCGCGCCGCTGATCTGGCGCATATGGGCGTCGATATAGGGTTTTGGCATGTATTCGAAGGCCTCGACGCTGCCACCTGTGGCCGCTTGCAGGCGGTTGAGCACGTCAAGCGCACCAGAGACGCTTTGGGTGGCGACCATGGCCGTGGCATAGGCGCGCGGCTTGGCCGAGAGCTTGAGCACGGCGGCGGTGATGATGCCGAGCGTGCCTTCGGCCCCGATAAAGAGGTGTTTGAGGTTGTAGCCGGAGTTGTCCTTGTGCAGCTCGCTCATGATGTCCATCACCTCGCCGCTGGGCAGCACAACCTCAAGCCCCAAGCACAGATCGCGCGTGTTGCCATAGCGCAAGACATTGGAGCCGCCCGCATTTGTAGCCAGGTTGCCGCCGATCATGGCAGAGCCCTGCGCCCCGAAGGTGAGCGGGAAGATCAGCCCGTGCTGCTCAACGGCCTCGCGCAGCGTGGCCAGGACGACACCCGCCTCGACAATGGCGAGCTTGGCCTCGGGGCGGATTTCGCGGATGGCGTTCATCCGCTCCAGCGAGATCATCACAGCGCCCTCGGCTGTGGCGGCGGCGGCGAGGTTGGTGTTGCCTGACACAGGGACGACGGCTGTGTTTGTGTCGCTCGCAAGCTTCACCACGGCGGCGACTTCGGCCGTCGTGGCGGGGCGGACAACGGCGAGGGGTGTCCAGCGGAATTCGTGGGTCCAGTCCTGGCTGTATTTGGCCATGTCCTCTTGTGTGAGCACATGGGCTGCCCCGACGATTTCTTTGAGTTGGTCCAGCATGTCTCTCTCCCCGTTTGGGAAAAGGTTAGTCGGACAATCCGGCCTCATCAAGCAAATGCCGCCCCATGCGGTCTTCGACCTCGATGATCCAGAGGTCAGGGTCCATGCTGCGCTGTTTGGCAAGGGAGGCGTCTACGGCGGCTTCCTCGCCTTCGGCCAGAAGCTCCCAGGCGCGGCTGTTTGTCATAAAGTCAAAACGGCGCTGAAAGGCCTGCGCGCGGCCATCAAGCGTGTTGAGCTTTACCAGCACCGCGCCGGCGGTGTCATCGCCGTGTTTGACCACGAAGGCGGGGATGTCGTGCAGCCTGAGGCGCGTGAGGTAGGCAGACACCCAGAAATCCGAGGTGAGGCGCGTCAAGCGTTGCCGTCCTTGAAATCAAGGCCCATCTCGGAGTAGCGCTCTTTTTCTTCAAGCCAGTTGGGGCGCACTTTGACTTGCAGAAAGAGGTGCACCTTGCGGCCCAGAAACTCCTCGAGCTCTTCGCGCGCGGCTTTGGAAACGGCCTTGATTGTTTCGCCGCGTTTGCCCAGCAGGATGCCTTTGTGGCCGTCGCGCATGACGTAGATGATCTGGTCGACACGCGCGGAGCCGTCTTTGCGCTCTTCCCAGGCTTCTGTCTCGACCGTGAGCTGGTAGGGCAGTTCCTGATGTAGGCGCAGGGTGAGCTTTTCGCGGGTCATTTCGGCGGCGATCATGCGCATGGGCAGATCGGCGATCTGGTCTTCGGGGTAGAGCCACGGGCCTTCGGGCAGCTCGGACGCCAACCATTCGCGCAGGGCAGAGACGCCGTGGCCGCGCTCCGCCGAGATCATGAAGGTCTGCACGAAAGGGTGCAGGGAGTTCATCTGCTCGGTGAGTTGCAAGAGAGAATCGGATTTGACCTTGTCGATCTTGTTGATCGCCAGCGCGACGTGCTGGTCGGGGTTGAGGCCCTTGAGGCTTTCAAGGATGTGCTTCACCCCTTCGGTGATGCCCCGGTGGGCCTCGATGAGCAACACGACGATATCGGCATCGGCTGCGCCGCCCCAAGCGGCGGCGACCATGGCGCGGTCCAGCCTGCGGCGGGGTTTGAAGAGGCCGGGGGTGTCGACAAAGACGAGCTGGCTGTCACCTTCAAGCGCCACACCGCGGATGCGGGCGCGGGTGGTTTGCACCTTATGGGTCACGATGCTGACCTTGGCCCCAACCATGCGGTTGAGCAGGGTGGATTTGCCAGCGTTTGGCTCTCCGATCAGGGCAACAAAGCCTGCGCGTGTGGTCATTTCAGGTGCTCCAGATAAGGCTGGGCTGTCTTTAGCCTGTTTCGCGCTTAGCCGCCAGTGCTCCTTGCGCGCGCAAAGCTGTAGGCCCCTGACAGCACAATCACCAAGGCCCCCAGCAAAGTGAGCCCATCGGGGCGCTCGCCAAAGACGGTGAAGGCGATGACAAGCGCAAAGAGAAGCCGCGTATAGCGGTAGGGCGCCACAAAGCCGATGTCGCCGACGCGCATGGCGCGGGTGAGGGCGGCGTAGGCCAGCACGCCGACACAGGCCGCCCCCGCTGTGAGCGCGAGGCTCGCAGGATCGGGCAGGCGGGTGGGGGCGGTTTCAAACAGGCTGACCACAAGGCCAGCCATCAAAAGCACGGCAAAGCCAAGGCTGCCGAGCTGGGCGGTGGACATGGCGGGCGGGCTGGCGCGGGTGGCCAGATCGCGGCCCGCAAAGCCGATGGTGGCCAGAAGCGCATAGAGCGAGGTGATGGCGAAGCTCTCAAAGCCCGGGCGAATGATGAGCAACACGCCGGCAAAGCCCACACCCATGGCCAGCCAGCGCCGCCAGCCGACCGCTTCGCCAAAGACAAAAATTGCCCCAAGCGTGACAAAGATCGGGGCGGATTGCAGGATTGCCGAGGTGCTGGCGAGGGGCGCATAGGCCAGCGCAAGCGCAAAGAAGAGCCGCCCCATCAGCTCGAAGGCAGAGCGCACAAGCATGGTTGGCTTAAAGCAGGCGGGGTGGAACACCGGCTCTCCCAACAGGGCGGAGCGGGCGGCAAAAAGCGCAAAGCCAAGGCTGCCAAAACACAGCAGCGCCGTGCTGATCGGGATGGTTTGAGTGGCGGCCTTGAAGAGGCTGTCCTCCAGCGCAAAGGCCGCCATGGCCGCGACCATGAAGAGCGCGCCGGTTTTGTTTGCGCCAAAGCGGGTGGCGCTCATGTGTTGCTTTCAAGCCTGCCCAGAAGCTCGGCGGCGGCACCCTGTTCGGCGGCGCGCTTTGAGCTGGCGGTGGCGCTGGCGCTTTCGCCGCTCTGCATCCGGGCCTCTATGGTGAACACCGGCGCATGATCGGGGCCTGCGCGGGCTGTTTGCACATATTGCGGCGGGGTTTGCTTGCGGGCCTGGGCCCATTCCTGGAGGGCTGTCTTGGCATCGCGGGCATCGCTTTCCACGGTGTCGATGCGGTCTTTCCACAGCCTGAGGATGAGGCTTTTGGCCGCCTCAAAACCGCCGTCAAGATAGACAGCGGCAATCACCGCTTCCATGGCATCCCCCAGCAGGGCTGTTTTGCGCCGCCCGCCGGACATCATCTCAGAGCGCCCGAGCTTGAGCACCGCCCCGATATCAACCGCGCGGGCCAGATCGGCGCAGCTTTCCTTGCGCACCAAAGCGTTATAGCGGGGGGCAAGCTGCCCCTCGCTGGCGCTTTTGTCGTCTTTGAGCAGGGCTTCGGCGATGACAAGGCCCAGAACACGGTCGCCCAGAAATTCGAGGCGCTGGTTGTCTGGACGGGTGGGCGAGGAGACAGAGCTGTGCGTGAGGGCGCGGTTCAAAAGCTCCGGACGGGCAAATTCATGTCCGATGCGTGCTTCAAAGGCCTTGAGGTCGCTTGAGAGTTTCACTGGAGTCTCTTGAAGAAACGATCACTGCGCCATGTCCAGAAATAGAGCATGGAGCTGCCGGCAGAGGAGAACATGACACGATCGGCGCGCCCGATCAGGTTTTCGAAGGGCACAAAGCCCACACCGCCGACGCGCTGGTCAAAGCGGCTGTCTGTCGAGTTGTCGCGGTTGTCGCCCATGAAGAAGTAATGCCCCGCCGGCACCGTGAAGACGGGTGTATCATCTGCGCGGCGCGTCCCGATGTTGAGGATCGCATGAGAGCGCCCATTGGGCAGGGTCTCGATCTGGCGGGATTTGGTGCAGGTGCCGCCAAGGCCGACAGAGCCGTTCTCGCAAGAAGGCTGCATCCGTTGCGGCCCCTGCATTTCGAAGGTTTCGCTGAAAATGCCGCCATCGGCGAGCTTCACTGGGGTGCCGTTGAGGTGCAAAACACCGTTGATCATCTGCACCCGGTCGCCGGGCAGCCCGACGAGGCGTTTGATGAAGTCCGAGCCGTTCACGGGGTGACGGAAGACAACCACATCGCCGCGCTCGGGGGCACCGGCAAAGAGGCGGTCGTTTGCGCCTCGGCTCCAGCCGCAGATGTCCTCAGCGTCGATGTTCAGACCAACCGCCGGGATGCGCACCGAGGGGCAGGAGGCATAGGAATAGCCATAGGCCATTTTATTCACAAAGAGAAAATCGCCGATCAGCAAGGTATCTTTCATGGAGCCGGAGGGGATCCAGAAGGGCTGGAAGAACAGCGAGCGAAACACCCCTGCAATGAGCAACGCATAGAAGATTGTCTTGATGGTTTCCACAAACCCGCTGCCGCTCTTCTTTTCTTCGGTGCTCATATGCCTATCCTTGAAAGCTTCTGAGCTTCATGGGCTGCAAGGGAGAAGCTGTCAACCCGGGGGCGGCCTGAAAGCCGTTGCGGGCTATGTTTGCGGCGGGTTTGGGCGCGCTTCAATCACCACAAAGGCCTGCGCCCAGGGGTGATCATCGGTGAGGGTGACATGGATGATGGCCTCATGGCCCGCAGGTGTCATGGCCTCAAGGCGGGTCTTGGCCCAGCCGGTGACTTCCATCACGGGCTGGCCGGTGTGCAGGTTGCGCACGCGCATGTCTTTCCAGGCGATGCCCATGCGCAGGCCCGTGCCGAGCGCCTTGGAGCAGGCTTCCTTGGCGGCCCAGCGTTTGGCGTAAGTGCCTGCGGTATCCTTGCGCCGCTCGGCCTTGGCCTGTTCGGTCTCGGTGAAGACACGGTTGCGAAAGCGGTCCCCAAAGCGCGCGAGCGTCGCTTCGATCCGCTCGATATTGGCCAGATCGGTCCCGATTCCGAGGATCACGCGCGCGCCTCCTCCATCAGGCGGCGCATTTCGCCGATGGCGGCCTCCATGCCGACAAAAAGCGACTCGGCCATGAGAAAATGCCCAATGTTGAGCTCACGCAGCTCCGGGATCGCCGCGATGGGGGCGACAGTCTCAAAGGTCAGGCCGTGGCCTGCATGGACCTCAAGGCCCAGAGCCTGCGCAAGCGTTGCGCCCTCTTTCAGCGCGGCGAGTTCTGCGTCACGGGCGGCAAAGTCGCCCGCGTAGTGATGGTCGCAGTAAGCGCCGGTGTGCAGCTCGATGACCTCGGCGCCGATGCGCGCGGCGGCTTTGATCTGCGCGGGCTCATGGCCGATAAAGAGCGAAACACGGCAGCCCGCGGCGCGCAGGGGCGCAATGAAACTGGCAAGCCGGTTGTCGTCACCCGCCACATCAAGCCCACCCTCGGTGGTGCGCTCTTCGCGTTTTTCAGGCACGATGCAAACGGCGTGGGGGCGGTGGCGCAATGCGATAGCCTGCATCTCCTCGGTCGCGGCCATCTCAAAGTTGAGCGGTGTGGTGAGTGCGGCCATCAGCCCGTCAATATCGCTGTCGCGAATATGGCGGCGGTCTTCGCGCAAATGTGCGGTGATGCCATCGGCCCCGGCCGCTTCAGCAAGCTTTGCGGCCCGCACAGGGTCAGGGTAGGCGCTGCCGCGGGCGTTGCGCACCGTGGCCACATGGTCGATGTTCACGCCGAGACGCAGCTCTTCACTCATTGCCATCTTTGCTCCTGACGATTCGCGTTGCTTGGCTTGATTTGATCAAATCCATGCACAAACCCCAAGCCCCTTTTTTCTTTCTGAAAATATCCCGGGGGTCTGGGGGCAGCGCCCCCAGCGGGTCGGATTTTCGCGCAGCGAAAATTCGAAACCAAGGCTCATTCCGGCTTTTTCTTGCGCAGCGCGGCGAGCTTTTCCTTGATGCGGCCCTTGCGGCGGTTCTGGTAGGCGCGGATGAGCGGCACGGAGATGTAATAGCAAATTGTCGCCGTGACGATCCCGGGCAGGATGCCGCCGATCAGATAGGGAAAGAATACCTCGTCGTAAAACACGGCAAGACCATGCCAATCGGCCTCGGCCTCCGTGAACACCGTCAGGAAATTGTGAAACAAACCCTCGCCGGCTTCGGCAAATTTTGCGCCCAGTTTCTGCTCGGCCACTTCAAACTCGGTGCCAAGCAGCCAGTGGCCGGTCTTGAGGGCCGAAACGCCGATCGGGATATAGGTCAGCGGGTTGCCAAAAAAGGTGGCGAGCAGGGCGGCGATGATGTTGCCTTGCATGATCCGGGCGATCAGTGCGGCGACCAGAAAATGCATCCCGTAAAACGGGGTGAAGGTGGTGAAGACACCGGCCCAGACACCACGGGCAATTTTATGGGGCGGGTCGGGCAGGCGGTGCAGGCGGTGGCGCACATAGTGAAAGGCGCGCGCCCAGCCACCCTTGGGGTAGATGAAATCTGCGATCACCTTCCAGAAGGCTCGTTTGTCTCGCCGTTTGAAGACCAACCCTACGTCCTTATCGTCTCTTGTGTCTCTGCCTCGGGCCCGTTGTCGGCAATGCTGGCCTCCGGGTCAATGACGCGTTGCAGGGCTGCGACATCGTTTTCCGCTTCCAGCAGGGATTGCAAGGAATGCAAGTGCTCTGCATCTCGCAGATCGACATCTACACGCAATTTGTAAAAGTCGGGTTTTCGGTCGAGAAACTCGAGATTGGAAATATTTGCCCGCGCCTCGCCGATTAACGTGCAGACGCGCCCCAAGACACCGGCATCATTGCCGATTGTGAGCTCCAATGTCACCGGGTAGACAGCGGGATGGGTGCCTGATTGCCAGTGCAAATCAAGCCAGCGGTTGGGTTGATCCTCAAAGTCGCGCAGCCTGTCACAATCTATGCGGTGGGCCACAACCCCCTTGCCGCGATAGGTGATTCCGACAATCCGTTCGCCGGGCAAGGGCTGGCAGCAGCGGCCCCGCTGGAAATGCTGGTCGGCGGAAAGCCCGATGACCGCCCGTTCGGGCAGGACCGATTCGCTGTGGTCTTCGATCAGGTCGGGATAAACCGCCTGAACAACGCTTTGCGAGACAATCTCGGCGCTGCCAAGCCGCGCCAGAAGCTCGTCTGCATCGGTGAGGCGCAGCTTTTTGGCAGCGGTTTCCAAAACTTTGTCTGTGGCTTTCTTGCCCAGGTTTTCAAAGGAGGCGCGGGCAATTTCGCGGCCCAGTTTGATAAATCTTTCGCGGTCGACTTCGCGCAGCGCCCGGCGCACGGCGCTCTTGGCTTTGCCTGTTACGGCCATGTCGAGCCATGTGGCCTGCGGGGTTTGGCCCTCGGCGGTGATGATCTCGACCGATTGGCCGTTGCGGATCCGCGTCCAGAGGGGCACGCGCATGTGGTCGATCTTGGCACCCACGCAGGCATCGCCGATGCGGGTGTGGATGGCATAGGCAAAATCAAGCGGCGTGGCGCCGCGCGGCAGCTTGATCACATCGCCCTTGGGCGAGAAACAGAAGACCTGATCGGCATACATTTCGAGCTTCACGGCCTCAAGGAAGGCGTCGTGGTCTTCCTCGGCATCAAATTGCTCGGTGAGGCCGGAAACCCATTTCACGGGGTCCACGGCAAAGGGGTTCTCGGTGCGCACACCGTCGCGATAGGACCAATGCGCCGCCACGCCGCTTTCGGCCACATCGTGCATTTGCCAGGTGCGGATCTGCACTTCGACGCGCTTGCCGTCGCGGCCGGACACTGTGGTGTGAATCGAGCGGTAGCCGTTGGATTTGGGCTGGCTGATATAATCTTTGAAGCGGCCCGGAATGGCGCGCCAGCGCTGGTGGATCACCCCGAGGGTGCGGTAGCACTCAGCCTCGGAGCGGGTGATGATGCGAAAGCCGTAAATGTCGGAAAGGCGCGAGAAGGCGAGCTCTTTTTCCTGCATCTTGCGCCAGATCGAATAGGGTTTTTTGGCGCGTCCGATGATCTTGGCCTGAATGCCGGTTTTTTCGAGCTCCAATGCCATGTCGGCGGTGATGCGTTCGATCACGTCATCGGTTTCGTTTTGCAGCGTGATGAAGCGGCGCATGATGCTGGCGCGCCCCTCTGCATTGAGGACTTTGAAGGCCAGGTCCTCCAGCTCTTCGCGCATCCATTGCATCCCCATGCGCCCGGCCAGGGGCGCATAGATGTCCATGGTTTCGCGTGATTTCTGGGCTTGCTTGTCTGGGCGCATGGCCTTGATCGTGCGCATGTTGTGCAGCCGGTCGGCCAGCTTGACGAGGATCACCCGCAGATCACGCGACATGGCAATGAAGAGTTTGCGGAAATTCTCGGATTGTTTGGTTTCGGCAGAGGACAGCTGAAGGTTGGTCAGCTTGGTCACCCCGTCGACCAGATCGGCGATTTCGCGTCCGAATTTCTCGGTGACGATTTCATAAGAGGCGCCGGTGTCTTCGATCGTGTCGTGCAGCAGGGCTGTGATGAGGGTGCTGTCGTCCAGCCGCTGCTCGGCCAGAATTTTGGCAACAGCGAAGGGGTGGGTGAAATAGGGCTCGCCGGAGTGGCGGTTTTGGCCCTCATGTGCGGCGATGCCAAATTTGTAGGCCTCTGTGATGAGGCCTGCATTTGTTTTGGGGTTGTAGGCGCGAACGAGGTCGAGGAGCTCGTCAACAGGAGGGATCATCCGCGGGAGTGCCTCACTTGCAAATCAGCCCTGGCCTTGGGCTTCCATCAGCTGGCGCAGAAGCTGCTCTTCAGACATGTCGTCATCTGCCGGCTTGTCTGATTCGGCACCCATGAGCACTGCCATATCGTCATCGGCGGGCTCATCAACTTCGATCTGGTTCTGGTTGCTTTCGATCAGACGCTCGCGCAGCGCGTCGGCTGTCTGGGTCTCTTCGGCGATTTCGCGCAGCGCCACAACGGGGTTTTTGTCGTTGTCACGGTCGATCGTGAGGGCGCCACCAGCCGAGATTTCACGCGCGCGGTGTGAGGCAAGCATAACAAGTTCAAAGCGGTTTGGCACTTTGTCTACGCAGTCTTCAACGGTCACACGGGCCATGGGATACTCCAGCTGAGTCTAAGGAAGGCCTGCTTCTAGGAGCAGTTGCCAATAAATACAAGCCAAAAAGCCCTTCTAAAGGGGGGTCACGGCGTCTTTTTCCGCTTTGGGCAGGGCGCTCAGCATTTCGGTGACGCTTTTGCGGAACACAGGATGAACCCAGTCTGGCGCAATATCGGCCAGCGGCACCAGCACGAAGGCGCGTTCAGCCAGGCGCGGGTGCGGCAAGATCAGGTCCTGCGGTGCGCTGCGGCGTTGCGCGGCGCTGTCAAGGGCCTGCCACTGCGCAAAGGTGGCCGCATCGGGCAGAATTTGCGCGCCGCCGGCGAGCAGATCGAGATCGAGGCTGCGCTGGCCCCAGCGTTCGTGGCGCTCGCGGCCAAATTCGGCTTCTAGCGCGTGAAGCTTGGCGAGCAGGGCCTTGGGCGCAAGCCCGCTTGTGAGCTTGGCGGCGGCATTGACGTAGTCTGGCCCCGCCCCGGCCGGAAAACAGGGGGTTTTGTAGAACCGGCTCACAGCGCGCGGCGGCAAGCCAACGGCCTTGAGCCGCGCCAGCGCCGCCTTGAGGGTCAGCTCCGGGGGGCCGCTTTGGGAGGGGATGTTGCCGCCCAGCGCGATGAGGTAGGTCTGTGGCGGGTCAGCGATGTTTTGCGGCATTGCGAGCTTTCACTTTTGGCAGGACGGCGGCTTGAATGGTGCATGTGCCATACCCATTTCAGCGCTTTAGACTGACATTTGAAATTTCTCAACTGTTCACGGCCTTTGCGGCCCGTGTTAAGGGATATGAGAGGAAAATTTTATGTTTTACAAAGACGAGCGGCTTGCTCTTTTCATTGACGGCGCGAATTTGTTTTCTGCGGCAAAATCCTTGGGTTTTGACATTGATTACAAGCGGTTGCGCCAGGAATTCATGCGCCGTGGCAAGCTCTTGCGGGCCTTCTATTACACAGCGCTGTTGGAAAACGACGAGTATTCGCCGATCCGCCCGTTGGTGGACTGGTTGAATTACAACGGGTTTCATATGGTCACCAAACCGGCCAAAGAGTATACCGACAGCCAGGGGCGGCGCAAGATCAAGGGCAATATGGATATTGAGCTGGCGGTCAACGCCATGGAGCTGGCGCCACATGTGGACCATATCGTGCTGTTCTCGGGCGACGGTGATTTTCGCCCGCTTGTGGAGAGTCTCCAGCGTCAGGGGGTGCGGGTGTCGGTGGTGTCAACCATCCGCAGCGCTTCGCCGATGATTGCGGACGAGCTGCGCCGTCAGGCCGATAATTTCATCGAGTTGAACGATTTGAAGGATGTGATTGGACGGCCACAGCGCGAGCTTTCGCCCGAGCTTGAGGGCCCCGAGCCAGAAGAGCGGTGAGCGCCGCTTTTGGAGGGGCGTGGTTTTTACCCGGTGGTTTTTTACCTGGTGGTTTTTTGCCCAATGGTTTTTTGCCCAATGGGGTCTGGACCTGCGGCGGCGCATCGCTTAGCTCAGAGACAAGAGGAGCGCGCCCATGACAAAACCACCTCTCAAGGTTTTTCTCGCTGCCCCAAGGGGCTTTTGCGCCGGTGTGGACCGCGCGATCAAAATTGTGGAAATGGCAATCGAAAAATGGGGCGCGCCTGTCTATGTGCGCCACGAAATTGTGCACAACAAATATGTGGTTGATGATCTGCGCGCCAAAGGGGCGATCTTTGTCGAAGAGCTGGAGGATTGCCCCGATGAGCGCCCTGTGATCTTTTCGGCGCATGGGGTGCCCAAGGCGGTGCCCGCCGAGGCGGCGCGGCGCGAGATGGTGTTTGTGGATGCCACCTGCCCCTTGGTGAGCAAGGTGCATATCGAGGCTGAGCGCCACTTTGAGGCGGGGCTTCAGATCATCATGATTGGCCATGCGGGCCACCCCGAGACCGTCGGCACCATGGGGCAGTTGCCCGAGGGCGAGGTGCTGCTGGTGGAGACCGAAGAAGATGTGGCCTCTGTCGCTGTGCGCGACGCGCAGCGCCTTGCCTTTGTGACCCAGACGACCCTCTCGGTGGACGACACGGCTGCGATTGTGTTGGCTCTGCAAGCCCGGTTCCCGATGATCAAGGGGCCGCATAAGGAAGACATTTGCTATGCCACCACCAACCGCCAGGAAGCGGTAAAGGCCATGGCCCAAAAGGTGGAGGCCATGTTGGTTGTGGGCGCGCCCAACTCGTCCAATTCGCGCCGTCTTGTGGAAGTTGGGTCCAAGGCGGGCTGTGGCTATTCGCAGCTTGTGCAACGCGCCGCCAATATCGACTGGCGGGCACTTGAGGGCATTCGCTCCATCGGGATCACGGCGGGGGCCTCGGCGCCCGAGCTCTTGGTGCAGGAGGTGATTGATGCGTTGGCAGAGCGCTATGAACTGGATGTGCAAGTGCTTGAAACGGCGCAAGAAAACGTGGAATTCAAGGTGCCGCGTGTGCTTAGGGGGCCGGCATGAACGCCAACCCGTCACGCATTCCGGCGGCACCGCTGGCGCTTGGGCTGGCGGGGCTCTTGCCCTTTCTTTGGGGCGCACTCACAGCGCATTTGGGCAGCTTTGGCACAGAGGCATTTCTCGGGGCGCGGCTTGTCGGAGAGGCGGCGCTGGCTGCTTATGGCACGGTGATTTTAGGCTTCATGTCTGGCGTGCTCTGGGGCTTTGCCACGCAGCTTGAAGCGCCTTTGGCGATGCGGGGCTATGGGGCTTCTGTGCTGCCGGCGCTCTGGGCGTTTTTTGCCGTTGGCGGCGCTGGCTCGCTTCTGGCGCTGATGGCGGGCTTTGTGGCCTTGCTGGCGTTGGATTTCTGGTTTGCCGGTCTGGGCGCTGCGCCCGTCTGGTGGATGCGTTTGCGGCTGTTGCTCACGGGCGGTGTGCTGGCCTGTCTTCTGGCGGGGATGCTGGCATGAGTGCGGACAAACAGACCCTGGAAATCTATGACGCCAAGGCGGCCGAGTATGCGCAGCTTGTGGTGAGCAAGGCCGAGCACAAGAGCCTTACGGCCTTTGTGGCCGATCTGCCCACTGGCGCACATGTGCTCGATCTGGGCTGCGGGCCAGGGCATTATGCGGCCGAGATGTTGCGGTTGGGCTGCCGTGTCGATGCCGTTGACGGCTCTGCCGCGATGATCGCACTGGCGCAGCAAATTGACGGGCTGACCGCATGGCAGGCGCTGTTTGACGATCTGGAGGCGGTTGATACATACGATGGCGTATGGGCCAGCTTCTCCCTGCTCCATGCGCCGAGGGAAAAGCTGCCGCAGCATCTGGCGCAGATCAAGCGCGCGCTGAAGGCGGGCGGTGTCTTTCACATCGGCATGAAGCTGGGCGAGGCCGCGGCGCGCGATGCTTTGGGGCGGGCCTATACCTTTGTGAGCGCGCCCGAGCTTGACGGGCTGCTCAGGGATGCGGGCTTTGTGCCTTATGATACCTTCAGAGGAGAGGGGGCCGGCTTGGCTGGAACTGTCGATAAATTCATTCTGGTGCGTGCGCGTGCCTGAGCTTTTTGCCTATACGGACGGGGCCTGTTCGGGCAACCCGGGGCCGGGCGGCTGGGGCGTTTTGCTGCGCGCGGTTGAGGGCGCAGCGGTGCTCAAAGAGCGCGAACTCAAGGGCGGCGAAGCGGATACGACGAACAACCGTATGGAGCTTCTGGCGGCAATCAACGCGCTGGAAACGCTGGAGAAACCCTCAAAGCTCACGGTTGTCACCGACAGCGCCTATGTGAAGAACGGTGTCACCGGCTGGATCTTTGGCTGGAAGCGCAACGGCTGGAAAACCTCGGCCAAGAAGCCCGTGAAAAACGTCGATCTCTGGCAGCGGCTCGATGCGGCACAGGAGCGCCACAGCGTGACGTGGAAGTGGATCAAGGGGCATGCGGGGCACGCGGAAAACGAGCGCGCCGACGCGCTCGCGCGGGCGGGGATGGAGCCGTTCAAGCCCAAGAAGAGCGCGCCATGAGCGCGCTGGCCCTGCTGGATTATGCCTCGGTTTTTATCTTCGCGCTGACGGGGGCCTTGGCGGCGAGCCGGGCGCAGCTTGATATCATCGGATTTGCCTTTCTGGCCGCGCTGACGGCGGTGGGCGGCGGCACAGTGCGCGACCTTTTGCTGGACAGAAACCCCGTGTTCTGGATTGCGCAGCCCGAGCATATTGCGATTGCCTGTTTCGCGGCGGTGCTGATTTTTTTCACAGCGCATTTGTTTGAAAGCCGTGCACGGCTGCTTTTGTGGCTCGATGCTTTGGCGCTGGGTGTTGCTGTTGCAGCGGGTGTTGGCGTGGCTATGGCGCTTGCTCATCAAGCGCCCGTGGTGCTGCTCATGGGGGTAATGACAGGCACGTTCGGCGGGCTCATGCGCGACGTGGTGGCCAACGAGGTGCCCATGGTTCTGCGGCAGGGCGAGCTTTATGTTTCGGCGGCGTTTGGCGGCGCTTGTGTCGCGTTGCTGGCGGCCACGGTTTCAGGCGCGCCGCTGATTGTGTTTGGCTCCTGTGTGGTGAGCACATTCGTCTTGCGCGCCGGCTCTATCGCCTTTGGCTGGCGCTTGCCTGTTTACCGCGCAAGGCCGCCTAAACCCTAGCGCTTGAAATATTTTTGCCAGACCCAGATGACCAGGAGCGCGCCCAGAACCGCGCCGATGAGGCCGCCGAGCATCCCCATCACCGCGAGCAGGAAGCGCAGCAAAAAGCCGCCTATAAGCGCGCCTGCGATGCCGATGGCCATGGTGGTGATGATGTCGGTTTGAAGCTTCATCATGCGGGTGGCGAGGAAGCCTGCGGCCGCGCCGATGATGATCAGATAGAGCGCCATGCTACGTCCTCCAATGGGTCGGAATGATGACCAGCGCGCCGATGGAGGCGGCGATGGCGTTCATCCCGTGGCTTTTGAAGCCTATATTGAACATAAGCGCGATGAAATAGAATACAAAGGCTCCGCCCACGCAGATGATGATGGATGGCAGGATGCCGTTGCGGGTGAAACCGGAGCGCTCGCTGAGATAGCCGATGATACCGGCAAGGACGACTGTGCCGATCATGGAGGGAAACATGGGCTGGCTCCTTAGGTAAGGCGCGTGCCTGTTGGTAGAGGCGTGCCGCGCAGAAACTCGTTAACATCTTGTGCCTGACTGCCGGCTTTTTGCAAGCGCAGCAGTTCTATTGCGCCTGTGCCGCAAGCAACATGCGCAGGCGTATGGATAATCTCGCCCGCCGCGCCGCTGCCGTTTGAGAGGCGCGACGCAAGAAGCTTTAGGCGCACACCGCCCAGCTCGCACCACGCTCCGGGGAAGGGCGAGAGGCTTCTGATCTGGCGGTCAATTGTCTCGGCGTGCTGTGACCAGTCAATGCGAGCTTCGTCCTTGCTGATCTTTTCGGCGTAGGTGATGCCGGTGTCAGGCTGCGGGGTGGCTTCAAGACTGTGCAGGTTTTCCAAAGCGTTTACAATGGTTTCTGCGCCAAGGGCTGAGAGGCGGTCGTGCAGCTCTGCGGTGGTTTCTTCCGCGCCGATGGGCGTGGCTTCGCGCAAAAGCACCGCACCTGTGTCCAGCCCCGCGTCCATCTGCATGATGCAGACGCCTGTTTCGGCATCCCCCGCCATGATGGCTCGGTGGATGGGCGCTGCACCGCGCCAGCGCGGCAGCAGTGAGGCGTGAATATTCAGGCAACCATACGATGGCGTATCTAAAATGGCCTGTGGCAGGATGAGGCCGTAGGCAACGACAACGGCCACGTCAGGTGTGAAACTGGCGAACTCCTGCTGCGCTTCCTCTGTTTTGAGGCTGACGGGGTGGCGCACCTCAAGGCCCAGCTCTAAAGCGCGGGCGTGCACGGCTGTGGGCCGCTCTTTCTTGCCGCGCCCGGCGGGGCGGGGCGGCTGGCAGTAAACGGCGGCCACCTCATGGCCCGCCTCTACCAGCGCGTTGAGCACCGGCACGCTGAACTCGGGGGAGCCCATGAACACCAGCCTCATGCGAGCTTCCTTGCGCGGCGCAGAAGCATGTCGCGCTTCACCTTGGAGAGACGGTCAAAATACATGCGCCCGTTGAGGTGGTCGATCTGGTGCTGCATGGAGGTGGCCCAGAGGCCGACAAAATCACGCCTGTCAACCATGCCTTGAGCATTGAGAAAGCGCACCGCAACACCGCGTGGGCGCTTGAGCTTGGCGGAGACGCCGGGCAGGTTCGGGCTGGCTTCTTCGTGTTCGCGAAACACGCCGCTGGCCTCGATGATTTCGGGGTTTGCCATCAGAACGGCCTGACCGCGGGTCTCGCTGGCATCAACCACCGCGAGGCGCAGCATGACGCCGATCTGGGGCGCGGCCAGCCCGACACCGGGCATGGCCTCCATGGTGTCCACCATGTCCTGCCAGATGCTGCGGACCTCTTCGGTGATTTCGGCCACAGGCTCGGCGGCCGTGCGCAGGCGCTTGTCTGGCCAGGGGAGGCAGGGGCGCACGCTCATGTGCGGGCCATCTCGCGTTTGAGCTTTTGCATCTTGCGGGTGATCATCTGGCGGCGCATGGCGCCCAGATGGTCGATGAACAGCTTGCCATTCAGATGGTCGATCTCATGTTGCACGCAGGTGGCCCAGAGGCCATCGAATGTGTCTGATTGCTCGTGTCCGTCGCGGTCGATCCAGCGGACATCGACAACCTTGGGCCGCGTGACTTCGCCATATTGGTCGGGGATGGACAGGCAGCCCTCGTCATAGGTGTTTTGCTCGTCGGATGCGGCGATGATTTCGGGGTTGAACATCACCAGAGGCTTGGGGGCTTCGCCCTCTTCCTTGACGCAATCCATGACGATCACCCGCGAGAGCACGCCGATCTGGGGCGCGGCCAGCCCGATCCCCGGGGCGTCATACATGGTTTGCAGCATGTCATCGGCAAGGCTGCGCAACGCGTCTGAAAGGTCAGGCACGGGGGCGCAGACCTTCTTGAGGCGCGGGTCGGGGTGGATAATTATGGGCCGTATCATACCGCTCATTTAGGCGATGCGGCGCGGCGGTGCAACATGGCCTTGCGCTTGCTGGTTATTTGGCTAGCTTTTGGGCAGATACCAGCAGGAGAGACCCCATGGATTTTGACGAGATCATCGACCGCACAGGCACCCACTCGGCAAAATGGGACATGATGGACAAGCTTTACAATGTGCCGGCCGACGATGGCATTGCCATGTGGGTGGCCGATATGGACTTTCGCCCGCCCGCCTGTGTGCAAGACGCCCTGCAAGGGATGCTGGCGCATGGTGTGTATGGCTATTACGGGGGCGAGGCTGAGTATCGTGCGGCCATCGGCTGGTGGATGAAAACCCGCCACGGCTGGGAGGTTGACCCGGCAGCGATCTTCACCACCCACGGGTTGGTGAACGGCACGGCGCTGTGTGTGGATACCTGGACAGAGAAGGGTGACGGGGTTGTGCTCTTCACGCCGGTTTACCATGCTTTTGCCAAGGTGATCAGGGGCAACGGGCGGCGTGTTGTGGAGTGCCCCATGGTGCTTGAGAACGGGCGCTACGAAATGGATTTTGACGCCTATGATGCGTTGCTGGACGGCTCTGAGAAGATGGTTGTTCTTTGCTCGCCGCACAACCCGGGTGGGCGGGTTTGGAGCGAAGCGGAGCTGCGCCAAGTGGCGGAGTTTGCCAAGAAGCATGACCTGATTTTGGTGTCAGACGAAATTCACCATGATCTTGTGATGCCGGGCCAGAAACATACGGTTATGGCCCATATCGAGGGGGTCGCGGAGCGCCTTGTGATGATGACGGCCACGACAAAGACCTTCAATATCGCCGGGGGGCACTCGGGCAATGTGATCATTCCTGACCCGGATTTGCGCGCGCAGTTTGCGGCCAAGATGACGGCTCTGGGCATTTCGGCCAATTCTTTCGGGCTGGTGATGGCCGAGGCGGCCTATTCGCCAGAGGGCGCTGCTTGGGTGGATGCGCTGGTGGCCTATCTGGATGGCAACCGAAAGATCTTTGATGCCGGGATCAACAGCATTCCCGGCCTGAAATCCATGCCGCTTGAAGCCACATATCTGGCTTGGGTGGATTTTGCCGATACGGGCATGAGCCGCGAAGAGGTGACCCGCCGCGTTGAAGAGGGGGCGCGAATTGCCGCCAATCACGGGCCCACATTCGGCACCGGCGGCGAGAGCTTTATGCGCTTCAACCTCGCGACACCGCGCGCGCGGGTGCAAGAGGCCGTGGCGCGCTTGCAAGAGGCTTTTGGCGACCTTCAGTAAGCCTTGCGCTGCAAAAGCCGCTCGGGCGGTTGGGGCGGTGTCTCAGTTCAGAACCCAGTCCAGAACCCAATTCAGCACTCAGTGCAAAGCTCAGTGCAAAGCTCAGTGCAGCGGTGGCGCGGATTTTCCGATCAACGCAACCGGAGCCTCGGCCTCGCGGGCATAGTCAAGTGGTGGCTTGTCCTGGGCCGGGCTGACGCGTTTGAACTCGTATTGCACCGCTTCCCCCTGGTCTTGATGGGCCACCACAAGCCCGTGCATCAGGTGTTTTGTGCCATCAAAAATATCGACAAATCCGCGCAGCTTGCTGTCGGGGGCGCTTTCAAGCTCAAAGCCTTTGTCCCAGAGTTTGAGCACCGGATACTGGCGCTCACCGATCTGAACGCGCAGCCGCTTGGACTGGCGTTTGCCGGCTTTGTGCGCGGCCTTCAGCGCCGCGGCGATGTCAGGCGAGAGATAATCTGTCATGTTGCGCCCTTTCCGTCTCGGCGTAGATTTGCACAGCTTGGTTGATAAACAAGTAACGACATCTTTCTAAAGTTGTGATGTTGCAGTCTTGTGACTCTGGCTGTGCATTTGCGCAGGGCGGCTGCGCGGGCAGACGGGTTTATCATGCGGGCCGGCCGGACTATCTCGGGAGCAGCCAAAAGAGGAGAGTTTCATGGGGCAGCTGGTGGACGGCGTCTGGCAGGACGTGTGGTATGATACGCAATCAACGGGCGGTGCATTCAAGCGCACCACCGCGAAATTTCGCAACTGGATCACGCCGGATGGGGCCGCAGGGCCAACAGGCGAAGGCGGCTTTCCGGCCGAAAGCGGGCGCTATCATCTCTATGTGTCCTATGCCTGCCCCTGGGCGCATCGCACGCTGATCTTTCGCGCTCTGAAAGGGCTGACAGAGCATATCGGCGTTTCGGTCGTGCATCCGGACATGCTCTCGGACGGTTGGACCTTTGAGACAGACGCCCACGGGGCCACGGGCGACACGCTTTATGGCCTGCCTTTTGCGCGCGATATTTATCTGAAGGCCGACCCAAGCATTTCGGGCCGCGTCACAGTGCCCATTCTTTGGGACAAGCAGCGCGAGACGATTGTGAGCAATGAAAGCTCCGAGATTATCCGCATGTTCAACGCGGCGTTTGATGGCCTCACGGGCAACAGCGATGATTACTGGCCCGAGGCGCTGCGCGGCCAGATCGAAGAGGTGAATGAGCGGATCTATCACAGCTTTAACAACGGCGTGTACAAGGCGGGCTTTGCCACCTCGCAAGAGGCTTATGATGCCGCGATCGGGCCGCTGTTTGAGACGATGGACTGGCTTGAAGCGCGGCTTGGCAGCCAGCGTTACCTGATGGGAGAGCAGATCACCGAGGCAGACTGGCGGCTGTTTACCACGCTTGTGCGCTTTGACATGGTCTATCATCTGCACTTCAAATGTAACCGCAAACGGGTGATTGATTACCCCAATCTCTGGGGCTACACGCGCGACCTTTATCAGGTGAAGGGCGTGGCGGAGACGGTGAATATGGCACATATCGTGCGCCATTATCACTACAGCCACGACACGATTAACCCCAGCCGTATCCTCCCGATAAACCCCGTGATCGACTTTCTGGAGCCGCACGGGCGGGGGTAGCGATCCAATATCTTGTGGATAAATGGCGCCAGCCCCCCAGATAAAGGGGCTGGCGCGTTGACAAGCGGCCCCGGCGCCCGCCAGACTGATCTTGCACAAGAATCAAGGGCAAAACACGCGCCGTGAGGTTTCACAAACTCAAACTGACGGGCTTCAAGAGCTTCGTCGATCCGACCGATCTGATCATTCAGGACGGTCTCACCGGCGTTGTGGGGCCCAATGGCTGCGGCAAGTCGAACCTTCTGGAAGCCCTGCGCTGGGTGATGGGCGAGAACCGCCCCACCGCCATGCGCGGCGGCGGGATGGAAGATGTGATCTTTGCGGGCGCTCAGAGCCGCCCTGCGCGCAACTTCGCCGAAGTGAGCTTGCACATCGACAACCAAGACCGCCTCGCGCCAGCAGGTTTCAACGATATGGACAATCTCGAGATTGTCCGCCGCATCACCCGCGATGTGGGCAGTGCTTATAAGGCCAATGGCAAGGACACCCGCGCGCGCGACGTGCAAATGCTGTTTGCCGATGCCTCCACAGGCGCGCACAGCCCAGCACTTGTGCGCCAAGGGCAAATTAGCGAACTGATCAACGCCAAGCCGAAGAACCGCCGCCGTATCCTTGAGGAAGCGGCCGGGATTTCCGGACTTTATCAGCGCCGCCACGAGGCCGAGCTGAAGCTCAAGGGGGCGGAAAGCAACCTCACCCGTGTGGATGATGTGCTTGAACAGCTGGCGGCACAGCTTGCGCAACTGGCGCGGCAGGCACGTCAGGCGGCGCGCTATCGCGAGATCGGGGAGGAGCTGCGGCGCTCCGAAGGGTTGCTCCTCTATCGACGGTGGAAGGAAGCGCAAGTATCGCTCCTACAAGAGCAGGACGTCTTAAAGCAGCGCACGGTGGCGGCGGCACAGGCCGAAACGGCAGCGCGCGAGGCCGGAAAATTGCGCCAGAAGCGGGAAGATGCCTTGCCCGCGTTGCGCGAGGAAGAGGCGATTGCCGCCGCCGTCTTGCAGCGCCTCACAGTGCAGCGCGACACATTAACCGATCAGGAAAAGCGCGCGCTGGCCACGATTGAAACGCTGGAGGCGCGCATCCGCCAGCTTGCGGCTGATATGGAGCGCGAGGACGCGCTCAACCGCGATGCAGGCGAGACGATTGCGCGGCTGGAGTGGGAAGCGGGCGAGCTGAAGAAAGCGGGCGAGGGCCATGAGGCCAAGCTGAGCGCGGCTTCAGAGGCCTCACATGAGGCGGCGCAGGTGCTTCAGGCGCGCGAGACCGCGCTTTCGGAGTTGACCGAGGATGTGGCGCGTCTGGCGGCGCGGCATCAATCGGCGCAGCGCTTGCTCGAGGACAGCCGCAAGACAGAAGCGCGCTCAAGCGGTGAAGCGGAAAAAGCCAAGCTTGCGGCGGGTGAGGCCAAGGCCTTGCTTGAGAAAGCGGCGGTCGATTTCGAGGCGGCGCAGGCGGCGGAAGCGGCGGCGACCAAGCGCTCGGCCGAGGCCGAAGAGGCGCTGATTGCCGCCGAGGCGGCGCGCGCGGCAACACAGGCGCGTGAGGCGGATGCGCGGGCCGAATTGAGCGAGGCGGATGGCGAGGTCAACGCGCTCTCGGCCGAGGCGACGGCGCTTGCAAGGCTCGTGGAACGCGACACCGCCGAGGGCGGGCAGATCATCGATAAGGTGCAGGTGGAGCCCGGCTTTGAGAAGGCGCTGGGCGCGGCTCTGGCGGATGATTTGCGCGCGCCTGAAGTGGATGAAGACGGCCCCTCGGGCTGGGCGAGCCTGCCCGCTTACCGCGAGGCGCAGGCCTTGCCAGCGGGTGTTACGCCTCTGTCGCAGCATGTGAATGTGCCCGGCGTGCTGGCGCGGCGGATGGCGCAGATCGGGCTGGTAGACGCAGACGAGGCGGCGGCTTTGCAAGGCGCTTTGAAGCCGGGCCAGCGGCTTGTGAGCCTTGAGGGCGATTTGTGGCGCTGGGACGGGTTGCGCGCCTGGGCCGAAGATGCGCCGAGCGCGGCGGCACTGCGCCTTGAGCAGCTCAACCGGCTTGAAGCGCTCAAGCAGCAGATGGAAGCGGCCAACTCCAAGGCGCAGGGCGCGCGGATGGCGCACCAGGCGTTGACTGAACAGCTCAAGCGCGATGGCGAGGCCGACAAGGCCGCGCGGGAGGCGCGGCGCGCGGCGGATACCGCTGTGGCCGAGGCGGCGCGGGCCTTGAGCCGGGCAGAGGCAGACCGCACGCTTGCGGAGAGCCGGCTGGACAGTTTGGGCCTTGCTGTGAAGCGCCATGAGGATGAAGCCATGGCGGCGCGGCGCTCGTTGCAAGAGGCCGAGCGGGGGCTGAAAGAGCTGGGGGATCTTCACACGGCAAGGGCCGAAGTTGAAGATGTGAAGATGACCGTTGAGGCGGCGCGGATGACCATGATGGCCAAGCGCTCGGCCCATGACGAGCTGCGCCGGGAGGGCGAAGCGCGCACGCGGCGGGGACAGGAGGTGACCAAGGAGCTCTCCGGCTGGCGCCACCGTTTGGAGACGGCGGGCAAGCGGATTGCCGAGCTGGCAGAGCGAAAAACCGCCACAGAACAAGAGCTTAAAGAGGCCACCACCGCGCCGGAAGAGATCGCCGCGAAACGCGAGGAGCTGGGGCATTCGATTGCGCAGGCGGAGGCGCGGAAGGGGGCGGCTGCGGATGCGCTGTCGGCTGCTGAGAGTGCCGAGCGGGAGGCCGCGATTGCGGAACGCGAGGCGGAGCGCGCGGCCTCCGAAGCGCGCGAAGCAAGGGCGCGCAGCGAGGCGCGCACCGATGCGGCGGGCGAGACGGTGGCCTATGCCGCAGAGCGCATCGCGGAGGAGCAGGAGACCACGCCGGACGCGCTTTTGGAGAGCCTTGGCGCGGACCCTGACAAGATGCCAGCCTCAGAAGCGATCGAGCAGGATGTGAACCGCCTCAAACGCCAGCGCGATGCGCTTGGCGCGGTCAACCTGCGGGCCGAAGAGGATGCGAAAGACGTCTCTGAAGAGCATGACACGCTCTTGAAAGAGAAGACCGATCTGGAGGAAGCGATCCGCGCGCTGCGCAGCGGAATTGCCAGCCTCAACCGCGAGGGCCGCGAGCGGCTGCTCACCGCCTTTGAGCAGGTAAACGAGAATTTCTCCATGCTTTTCAAGCATTTGTTTGGCGGCGGGGACGCCAACCTTGTGCTGGTGGAAAGCGACGATCCGCTGGATGCGGGGCTTGAGATTATGTGCCAGCCGCCGGGCAAGAAACTGGCCACGCTCTCGCTGCTTTCGGGCGGCGAGCAGACGCTGACGGCGATGGCTTTGATCTTTGCGGTGTTCCTTGCCAACCCCGCGCCGATCTGTGTGCTGGACGAGGTGGACGCGCCGCTGGATGACGCCAATGTCACCCGTTTTTGCGACCTTCTTGACGAGATGTGCCGCCAGACCGACACACGCTTTTTGATCATCACGCACCATGCTGTGACGATGAGCCGGATGGACCGTTTGTTTGGGGTCACCATGCAGGAGCGGGGCGTGAGCCAGCTTGTGTCTGTGGACCTCAAGAAGGCGGAAGCCATGGTGGCCTGAGCCGCAGCGTACGGTGGGGTTAACGGGCTAAGAGACCACGAAAATGGGGGGGTGATATGCGTGCACAAAGCGTGCACCATGCGTGCACCGCCCAAACGTTCATTTTTGTTAAGAGAATCCGGTTAACGGGGCGTTCGTTCGGCTGGTTTGGTGCGCAGTGAATGCGCAGGCGTGTGAAGGTGCGCAGTGAATGCGCACCCTACGAAAAAGCCCAAGCGTTGGTTTTTGGGGAGGCTGTCGGATTTGGATATTTGGAGCAATAAGAAAGAGCGGCCTGTCTAGAGTGGCCAGTTTAGAGTGTGACGGGGGGCGGGATTGGGCCAGGTCGCGGGGCGGAAACATCTGTTTCGTTGTTTCGGGATTATGAACGATCCTTGGGATGACCCTGATATTATCTTACGAGCGCCCAGATTGTGCCTTTATGTTTGGCGATAGCTGGTTTGCAGATATGAATTTTTGAGGGATGAGCGCCAATGGATCGCCTGACTGAAATGGAGGCTTTCGCCATGGTTGTGGACCAGGGCGGGTTTACGGATGCGGCCAAGAAGATGGGGATTTCCAAATCGGCGGTGTCCAAGCATGTGTCCAGCCTTGAAGCCCGTCTCGGGGCGCGGCTTTTGAACCGCACGACCCGCCGGGTAAGCCCCACGGAGATCGGCCTGGCCTATTACGACCGCGCGCGGCGGGTGCTCAATGATGCGGGCGAGGCGGATGCCTTGGTGAGCTCCATGCAATCGGACCCGTCGGGGCTGTTGCGGATTTCTGTGGCCACGGATTTTGGGGTCAACCATTTGAGCCCTGTTTTGGGCGAGTTTTTGGCGGATTTCCCCGAGATCACCGTGAATATGGTGCTCAACAACCGCTATGTGGAGTTGATTTCGGAGGGGTTTGATATGGCCATCCGCATTGGCGAGCTGGAGGACAGCAGCCTGCGCGCCCGCAAACTGACCGAAACGAACATGCGGATGATTGCGAGCCCGAGCTATTTTCAGCGGTATGGGCGGCCGCAACGGATTGATGATCTCAACGGGCACAAGCTGCTGCATTATTCCAACCATTCTGCCGGCAATGTCTGGAAGCTGACCGCGCCGTCGGGCGAGAAGCGGCAGGTGCGCACAGCGGGTTGGCTGACGGTGAATGACGGGCAATCGCTGCTTAACGCGGCGGTGTCGGGCCTCGGGATCGCTTATTTGCCCAGTTTTCTCTATGCGCAGGCGCTGGAGCAGGGGTTGGTGGAAGACGCCATTCCCGATTTGCCGATGGAGACGCAGGGGATTTATGCGGTCTATCCGCCCGGGCGGTTTACGCAGCCCAAGGTGCGCGCCTTTATTGATTTTCTGGTTCATGCCTTTGGCGACAAGGGGCCGGGCGACTGGTGAAATTTCCCCGCGGGTTTTCGCGACTGGCCTCCGAGATGCTCGGGGGCCTTTTTTTGCTTGTGGACAGATCTGTCCAAACTTCCTTTCCCCGAATCGCGGGGCATGGCTAAGATGGGGCGAGTTGCGACAACTGATCTGCAACGCCAACGGGAGAAGAGACCATGACAAATCAAACCAAGGAGGCCCTGGCCTGCCAAGCGCGCCCTATTGTGCGGCGCTGGGCCGAGAGTGTGCAGCAGGGCAAGATGGCGCGCCGCGAGTTTTTGGCGCTGGCCAGCACCTTTGGGGCAAGCGCGGCTGTGGCCTATGGCCTTTTGGGGCAAGCGGCCCCCGCGATGGCCCAGGCCACGCCCAAGCAGGGTGGTGTTCTGAAAGTGGGGATGCGGATTTTGGCGATGAAAGACCCGCGCGCCTTTGACTGGAGCGAGCATGGCAATGTGGCGCGCCAGTATCAGGAGACGCTGGTGCGCTGGAACAGTGATTTCACTTTCTCCGGGCTTTTGTTGGAAGACTGGACGGTGTCTGATGATTCCAAGACCTATACGCTCAATGTGCGCCAGGGGGCGATGTGGAACAATGGCGACAAATTCACTGCGGATGATGTGATTTTCAACCTCACCCGCTGGTGTGAGAAGAACGCCGAGGGCAATTCCATGGCGGCCCGCTTTGCGCCGCTGATCGACGAGGCGACGGGGCTGGCGCGCGCGGGCGCGATTGAGAAAATCGACGATATGACGGTGCAGCTTAACCTTCTGGCGCCCGACATCAGCCTGATTGCGGGCATGGCGGATTATCCGGCGATGATTGTGCATCCGAGTTATGACCCTACGGCGGATTTTGCCAGCAATGCCATTGGCACGGGGGCCTTTGAGCTGACCAGTTTCGAGATTGGTGTCGGCGCGCGTTTCAAGCGGCGCGAGAGCGGCTGGTGGGGTGGCCAGGCGCTGCTTGATGGCATTGAATTTATTGATTACGGCACGGATCAATCCAACTATATTGCCGCGTTTGAGGCGGGGGAAATTCACCTCAATGACGAAACTGCATCGGACTTTCTGGACGCGCTCGACGGGCTGGGGCTTGTGCGCAAGTCCAAGCCGACCGCGAACACGATTGTGGCGCGGATGCGGGCGGATTCACCGCCGTTTGACAACAAGATGGTGCGCAATGCGGTGCAGCTGGCTGTGGACAACAACACGGTGCTGGAGCTGGGCTATAACGGCGAGGGGATTGCGGCGGAGAACCACCATGTGGCGCCGATGCACCCTGAGTATTTCGCGCTGCCCAAGATTGCGCCTGACCCCGTGAAAGCCAAGGCGATGCTGGAGGCGGCGGGCCATGGCGACACCGAGATGGAACTCATTTCGATTGACGGGGACTGGCGCACGGTGACCACCGACGCGATTGCGGCGCAGCTGCGCGATGCGGGCTTTAACGTAAAGCGCACGGTTATTCCGGGCAGCACTTTCTGGAACGGCTGGACGGAATACCCCTTTTCGACGACCAACTGGGGGCCGCGGCCTTTGGGGGTTCAGGTGTTGGGGCTGGCCTATACCTCGGGTGCGGCCTGGAACGAGAGCGGCCACACAAACCCCGCGTTTGACGCCAAGCTGGCGGAGGCCTCGGGGGTGTTTGACCCGGACAAGCGCCGTGTGTTGATGGAAGATCTGGAGCGGATGCTGCAAGACAGCGGCGCGATGATCCAGCCTTATTGGTATAACCTGAGCTTGCACCATGTGCCTGAGCTGCAAGGCATTGAGCGCCACCAGTTCCGCGAGATGCATCTGGAGGCTGTCTGGATTGATGCGTAAGCAGTGATCCGAGCAATGCGGGCCGCCGGGGGAGACCTTGGCGGCCCATTTTTTTGGGCGGTGCGCAAGGGATGCGCACGCAGGTTGAGAGAGGTGCGCAGTGAATGCGCACCCTACGGGGTGGGTTAGCGTGTGGGAACCGGTGCGCCTTCGCCGCGGTAATCATAAAAGCCACGGCCTGTTTTGCGGCCCAGCCAGCCGGCGGCGACGTATTTGGTGAGCAGCGGGCAGGGGCGATATTTGGTGTCGGCCAGACCGTCGTGCAGCACGTTCATGATGGCGAGGCAGGTATCCAGGCCGATAAAATCGGCCAGCTCCAGCGGGCCCATAGGATGGTTGGCCCCGAGCTTCATGGCGGCATCAATCGAGGCGACATTGCCGACGCCCTCATAGAGCGTGTAGCAAGCTTCGTTGATCATCGGGATCAGGATCCGGTTGACGATGAAGGCGGGGAAATCCTCGGCGGAGGCGGCGGTTTTGCCCAGGCGGTCGACCACACCAAGGCAGCTCTGGTAGGTTTCATCATCGGTGGCGATGCCACGGATCAGCTCGACCAGCTGCATGAGCGGCACCGGGTTCATGAAGTGAAAGCCCATGAATTTTTCGGGGCGGTCGGTGCGCGCGGCCAGGCGGGTGATGGAGATGGACGAGGTGTTGGAGGTGACAATGCTGTGCTCGGGCAGATGCGGCACGAGGCCTTCGAGGATCTTGATCTTGATCTCTTCATTCTCGGTGGCGGATTCGATCACCAGATCGGCGGTGCCAAGGGCGGCCACATCCAGCGCGGGTGTGATGCGCGCGAGGCCGGCCTGCATGGCCTCCTCTGTGATGAGCGCGCGGCTGAGCTGGCGGGCCATGTTCTTTTCGATCTTGGATTGAGCGGCCTTGAGCGCCTCTGCGTTCACGTCATTGAGAACAACCTGATAGCCTGCAAGCGCCATGACATGGGCAATGCCATTGCCCATCTGGCCTGCACCGATGACGCCGACTGTTTTGATTTCCATGCTGCTCTCCTTGGGTGATGAGACGACAATAGGCCGCCCCCCCGCAGGGCCGCAAGGCGAAAGATCATCTGGCTCTGGAGCCAAATTTAGAGGGCATTTTATCTGTTAGCAAATTGGAAAGAGCTGTGACGCATTCTGGAGACGGGTGAGTAAATTAGTGGTGGGAACCATGTCATATATCAGAATGGGGGGCGCAGCCCTTGACTATCGTTTGTGCGAGTATGATGGCTCGCGCTTGACCTTTCGCGGCCCAAAGCGCCAGATTTCAGAGCCGTTTGTGGCTGTTCTGGGGGGCACGGAGACCTTTGGGAAGTTTGTGCCGCGCCCCTTCAGTGACCGGCTGGAAGACCTTATTGGGGTGCCTTGCGTGAACCTTGGGGTGCAGGGCGCCGGGCTGGACGCCTTTGCCCATGATCTCGGGGTGTTGAGCCTTGCCGGGCGGGCGCAGGCTGTGGTGGTGCAGGCGCTCAGCGCGCATACGATGTCCAACCGGTTTTACACGGTCCATCCGCGCCGAAACGACCGGTTTTTAAGAGCGTCAAACCGGATGAAGAGCCTGTTTCGCGGGGTGGATTTTACCGAGTTTCACTTTACCAACCATATGCTGCGCGCGCTTGCCGAGCGCCAGCCCGACGGTTTCATGTTGCTGGCGCAAGAGCTGCAACAGGCCTGGGTGGCGCGGATGCGGCTGTTGATTGACCGGATTGGCCGGCCGGTTGTGCTGCTTTGGATGGCGGATCATGCCCCCGAGGAGAAACGCGGCTTTGACCATGTGGCCAGCGCGCCTTTTGCGGTGACGGCGGAGATGCTGGCGATGCTGTCGGCAGATCTTGCCGGGCAGGTCTGTTGTAGCGCCAGCCCGGCGGCTTTGGCGCGCGGCTCTGAGGGGATGATCTTTCCCGAAGAGGAGCGCCAGGCGGCCCTGCAACTTCTGGGGCCTGCGGTGCATCAGGAAGCGGCGGAAGCCCTTGCGCCGGTTGTGCAGCGTTTGCTGGCGCGCCCGGACAGGTAAGGCCAAGGCGGGCGCGGCTTAGGCGGCGTCTAGCCAGGCGCGCAGCGCGGCTTCAAAGGCGCGGGGGCGCTCTGCATGAAGCCAATGGCCCGCTTTTGGAATTTTGGCAAACTGTGCGGCGCGAAACAGTGCCTTGATCTGCGGGCGATAGGCGGGGGTGACATAATCGGAAGTGGCCCCCGACAGAAACAGCGCCGGCCTGTCAAAGGCTGCGCCGGCCACGTCGGGAAAGCCGAGTATTTTGGGCATATTGGCCTCAAGCGCATCCAGGTTGAGCCGCCAGGCGCGGGCTTTGACATCCAGAGATTGGGTGAAAAACGCGGCCAGGGCCGGGTCTTTCAACGCGGGCAGCAGCGCGGCTTGCGCGGCGGCGCGCCCATCCAGAGTGGTCAGATCGAGGGCGCGCATGGCGTCGATGTTTCTTTGCTGCGAGTGGCTGTAAGCGACGGGGGCGATATCGGCCACCGTGAGCCGTGCGACCAGATCGGGGTGGCGCAGGGCCAGCATCATGGCGGCCTTGCCACCCATGGAATGCCCGAGGACATTGGCCCGCCCTCCGAGGCTCGTGATCACCTCGGCCAGATCATCGGCAAGGGCTTCATAGCTGTGATCGGGCGACCAGAGCGAGCTGCCATGGTTGCGCATATCCACGGCCACCACCTGCTGGCTGTCAGAGAGGCGCTTGGCGATCACGCCCCAGTTGCGCCCCGAGCCGAAGAGGCCGTGGGCTATGAGCAGAGGGGGGCGGGCGCTGGCGAGGCCATGGGAGATCATATGGAGCATGGCCTTTGATACGCCATGTCACGCCTCAAAGGAAAGCCCAAGCATGGGGCCGATTTAGCGGGCGTAGGCGTCGTGAAAGCCGGCCCGGCGGGCCGCGGCCACCGCGCGTTTGATCTGGTTGGGCGCAAAGGGCCCGGCCATGACCACGGTGTAACGCTTGCTGCCTTTGGTGAGCGTGCCAAGCCGGGCTGGCAGGCCAGCGGCGCTGATCTGGCGCGCGGCGCGCTGCGCGTTGCCAGGCTTGCCAAACAGCCCCACCTGCACAAAGCGCCCGCCGGGCTGGGTTTGGGGCTGGGTTTTGGGCTGGCGGGGTTTGCCTGGCAATGTTTCAAGCGTGGGGGGCGTGGCGCTGGCTGCAAAGCCCATTGCGGCGTTTTGCTCTTGCATACTGGTGTAGGGGTAGCGCAGATCGGGGAACAGGTTGTTCACCACGCGGCCTGTTTCTTTTATGTAGAGCCGGCGTGGCAGGGTGCGGGTCCAGAGCAGATCGGCCTGCTGGATGCCCTTTTCGGTCATATGGGCGCGCTGTGTGTTGAGGCGGTCATCCTCCCAGGCCTTGCGGTAGCCTTCGGGGATCTTGACGGCGCTTTTTTGGCGCTGCTGAGCGTCATAGACATGTTTGGGAATAACCCGGCGCTGGCCTGTGGCCGGATCTGTCTGGGTGACTTGTGGGCGGGCACGGCTGGGCGATTGGGCCTGCGGGCCGCAGCGCACGCCGGCGCCTTGCCCGGCATAGCGCGCGCTGATGCCGGTGAAATTGGGGCAGTTCTTTGTGCGCGCCAGCTTGGACTGGGCTGGGCTTGGCTGGGCCGCGCGCTGGGGGGCGGGCTTTTTGGCCTGTTGTTTGGCAACCTGTGGCTTGGCCGCAAGCGCTGGTTTTGGGGCCCGTTTGGGGGCCGGTTTGGCGGCTGGGCTGCTGGTTTTGCGCGGCACAGGGGCGGCTTTTTTCGGGGCGGCCTTTAGAGGCGCGGCGGGGGCCTGTGCTATGGGCTGTGCAGTGGCCCGATCTGTGGCCCGATCTGTGGGCTGTGCACCTGCCTGTGCGGGTGGCAGCGCCTTGGGTTGGATTTGCACGATCTGCGCGGCGCGGGGCGCTTGGGTGATTGTGGCCTCGGCCCCTGCGAAGCTCGGTTTCAGGCCGCACAAAAGCTGGCGTGAGCGGGTGACTCGCGGCACCCATGTGACGCGCCCGTCAATTCCGGCGCGCACGAAGGCGCAGCCATCGTTGTCGACAAATTGTTTGCCCTTGAAGCCCTTGGGCGGGAAGTTTACCGGCCCGTCAGCCTCGCGCAGCGCTTGGGCGCTGGCGGCTGTGATGAAAGACAGGCTCAGGCAAATAAAAATGGCGCCAAGCGCCGCGACTCGTCTTGAACTCATAACATGTCCCCGCAGATACGGGGAAAACATGCCTCATGGCCGCGCGTCTGTCCAGCTTGGAAAGGGGTGAATTATCGGCTATTTTGTGCCGAACATCCGGTCGCCCGCATCCCCTAGTCCGGGCACGATGTAGCCCTGCGCGTTCAGCTGCGCATCCAGCGCGGCGGTGATGACGGGCACATCGGGGTGGGCCTCGGCCATGCGCGCCACCCCTTCTGGTGCGGCGAGCAGGCAGAGAAAGCGGATGCGTGTTGCGCCTGCGGCTTTGAGAAGGTCAATGGCCGCAACAGAGCTGTTGCCGGTGGCAAGCATCGGATCGACCACGAGCACATCGCGGTTTGAGATGTCTTCGGGCACTTTGAAGTAGTATTGCACGGGCTTGAGCGTTTCTTCATCGCGATACAGCCCGACAAAGCCGACGCGCGCGGAGGGGATGAGGTGCAAGAGGCTGTCGAGCATCCCGTTGCCGGCGCGCAGGATAGAGACCAGCGCAAGCTTTTTGCCCGAAAGATAGGGGGATTGCATGGGCTGGAGCGGGGTTTCCACCTCGCGCATTTCCAGCGGCAGATCGCGGGTGGCCTCATAGGCGAGGAGCTGGGCGATTTCGCCCAATAGCTGGCGGAAATGGGCCGAGGGCGTGGATTTGTCGCGCATGAAGCTCAGTTTGTGCTGCACCAGCGGGTGATCAACGACTGTCAGGTTTTGGCTCATTTCGTGTCTCGCTCTGTCATGCGGATCAGAGGAAGCTTTGCCCTGCGCCGCGTTTGGAAAGGCCGAGGTGCGCGGCCACGGAGGCCGCCACATCGGCGAACTGCATATGACCTATAGCACCCGTGCCCGCGCCTGCAACCAGAACGGGCGCGCGCTCGCGGGTGTGGTCGGAACCCGGCCATGTGGGGTCATTGCCGTGATCCGCCGTGAGGATGAGGAGATCATCGGCTTTGAGGCGGGGCAGGATCTGCCCGAGGTGTGTATCAAACCATTCGAGCTGGCGGGCGTAGCCCTGAGCGTCGCGGCGGTGGCCGAACTCTGTATCAAACTCGACAAAATTGGCGAAGGTGAGGGAGGTTTCGGGGGCTGTGGCCACACGCGCCTTGAGATCGTCCATCAGCGCCGCGTCGCGGCCCTTGGCGCGGCTGTCGATGCCCTGGCCTGAGAAAATATCTGCGATCTTGCCGATGGCGTGGGTGTGCACGCCCGCCTCTTGCGCCCAGTCCAGCAGGGTCGGCGCGGGGGTGGCCATGGCATAGTCGCGCCTATTGGCGGTGCGGGCAAAGCCGCCTTTTGCGCCGACAAAGGGCCGCGCGATGACGCGGCCAACCTTGAGCGCGTGTAAATGCGGCGCAAGGGCTTCGCAGAGCGCGAGCAGGCGGGGCAGGCCGAAGCGCTCTTCATGGGCGGCGATCTGGAACACCGAGTCTGCCGAGGTGTAGCAGATGGGGAAGCCTGTGCGCATGTGCTCGGCCCCAAGGCGGGCGATGATCTCGGTGCCGGAGGCGTGGCAGTTGCCAAGGAGGCCCTCTGTGTCGGCGAGTTTTTGCACCAGCGCGGTGATCTGAGGCGGAAAAGCGGGCTGCGTATCGGGGAAATAGTGCCATGCCCAAGGGACGGGCACACCGGCAAGCTCCCAATGGCCCGAGGGGGTGTCTTTGCCGAGGCTCTGCTCGGTGGCGGCCCCAAAGCGGCCTTTGAGCGGCTCTGTCACCGGAAGGGTGAGGCCAGAGGCCAGCGCGATGGCTTGTTTGAGGCCGAGGCTTTCCAGATGTGGCAGCTTGGGTGCTGCGGCCTCATAGATATGGCCGAGCGTGTTTGCGCCCGTGTCGGGCAGCATGCCGTTGAAGAACTGCGCCGCATCGGGCGCGCCGCCAATGCCTGCGCTGTCGAGCACCACGAGGAAGGCGCGCGCCATCAGGTGAGCCTCTCAAGGATGAGCGGCTGCGACGCGGGGGCGGCCCCGATGCGCAGGGCGGCGCGCACCGCGGATTCGGCGGCGCGGGCCGCGCTTTCGCGGCTGGCGTGGATGCGCGCGATGGGGGTGCCTTGGGTGACATAGGTGCCCAGCGGGAGCAGATCGGAGAGGCCCACGGCGGGGTCGATCTGGTCGGTTTCGACTTGCCGCCCGCCGCCGAGCGCGACCACGGCAAGGCCGAGCGCCTCGCCGTCATAGGCGGCGATATGGCCTGTGTGGGGCGCTTTGACTTCACGGATGATATTGGCCTCGGGCAGAAAGCGCGCCCAGTTGTCCACGAAATGCAGCGGGCCGCCCTGGGCGCGGCACAGGCGCGCGAAGCTTTCGGCAGCTTCTCCGGATGTGAGCGCGGCGGTGAGGCGGGCCTCACCTTCGGCCAGGGAGGCGGCCATGCCCGCATCGGCCAGAAGCTGGCCGCCGAGGGCGGCGGTGATCTCTTTAAGCCGCGAGGGCGCGGGCGAGGTGAGCGCGCGCATGACTTCGGCCACCTCAAGCGCGTTGCCCAAGGAGGGCACGAGCGGCGCGCTCATATCGGTGATGAGGGCGCTGGTTTTGCAGCCTGCAGCGTTGGCTGTGGAAACGAGAGACTGCGCGAGCGCGCGGGCTTCTTGCGGGGTTTTCATAAAGGCGCCGGAGCCGCATTTGACATCGAGCACCAGTGCATCGAGGCCCGAGGCGAGCTTTTTGGACAGAATGGACGCGGTGATCAGATCGAGGCTCTCGACTGTGCTGGTGACATCGCGGATGGCGTAGAGGCGTTTGTCGGCGGGGGCGAGCGTGGGCGAGGCGGAGACGATGGCGAGGCCTGTTTCGCGCACTGTGCGCTGGAACTCGGGCGCTGTGAGCGCGGTGTTGAAACCGGGGATGCTTTCGAGCTTGTCGAGCGTGCCGCCGGTGTGGCCGAGGCCGCGGCCCGAGACCATGGGCACAAATGCGCCGCAGGCCGCGAGCGCGGGGGCAAGCAGCAGCGAGACACAATCGCCCACGCCGCCTGTGGAATGTTTGTCGATGACCGGCGCGGGCAGATCCCAGCTGAGCACATCGCCGCTGTCGCGCATGGCGCGGGTGAGGGCGACGGAATCCTCTGCCGAGAGCTTACTGAGCACCACGCCCATGGCAAAAGCGCCGGCCTGCGCGTCACTCACCGAGCCGTCGGCAAGGCCCTCGACAAAGCGGGTGAGCGCCTCGGCCCCGATGGGCTGGCCACGGCGCAGGGCGGCGAGGAGCGCGCGGGTGTCGCTCATGCTTTGCCCTTGGCGCTGCCTTTGGCTTTGTCCATGTGCGCGTTGGCGAAGGCACCGGGCAGGAGCTCGGCCAATGTTGTGGTGATCTCGGTTCCGCTTGTTGTGGCGAGGGTCACGGGGGTGTCGGGCGCGCCGAACTCCAGGAGCTTCTGGCGGCAGCCACCACAGGGCGGCACGGGGGCGGGGCTGTCGGCGATGACATAGACCTCTGTGAGCCGCGTTTCGCCTGCGGCGACCATGGCGGCGATGGCCCCTGCTTCGGCGCAGGTGCCTTCGGGGTAGGCGACATTCTCGACATTGCAGCCAGAAAACACCGCGCCCGCAGCGCCACGCAGGGCCGCGCCCACTTTGAAGTTGGAATATGGGGCATAGGCGTTGTCACGCACTGCGCGGGCGGCTAGAGCAAGGGACATGGAGGGGCCTTTCATAAACTGTTGAGGTATTTTGGAAGAGACTGCCCCCGCAGCGCAAGCGAAGATTCGGCGGGGTGTTAAAATTGGCTTCACATTAATTGGTTTAATGTTAAACTAAATGCAGTGAGCCTTGGCCAGAGGGGATATAGAATGTCAATCGACAAGACCGAAACCATGCGCGAAGCGGCGCTGAGCTACCATGAATTTCCGCGCCCCGGCAAGCTGGAGATCCGTCCGACCAAGCCTATGGCCAACGGGCGCGACCTGGCGCGCGCCTATTCGCCCGGGGTGGCGGAGGCCTGTGTTGAAATTACAAAAAACCCTGCAAATGCAAGCCGCTATACCGCAAGGGGCAATCTTGTGGCGGTTGTGACCAACGGCACGGCCGTGCTTGGGCTGGGCAACATCGGCGCGCTGGCCTCAAAGCCCGTAATGGAGGGCAAGGCGGTTCTGTTCAAGAAATTCGCCGGCATTGACTGCTTTGACATCGAGGTGAACGAGAGCGACCCTGTGAAGCTCGCCGAGATTGTCTGTGCGCTGGAGCCGACCTTTGGTGCGATCAACCTTGAAGACATCAAGGCGCCGGATTGCTTTATTGTGGAGAAAATCTGCCGCGAGCGCATGGGCATTCCGGTGTTTCACGATGACCAGCACGGCACGGCGATTGTTGTGGGCGCGGCGGCGACCAATGCGCTGCATGTGGTGGGCAAGAAATTCGAAGACATCAAGCTTGTCAGCACAGGCGGCGGCGCGGCGGGGATTGCCTGCCTCAACCTGCTTTTGAAGCTGGGGCTGAAGCGGGAAAACATCTGGCTCTGTGATATTCACGGGCTGGTTTATGAGGGCCGTGAAGAGGATATGAACCCGCAGAAGGCGGCGTTTGCCCAAAAGAGCGACAAGCGCACGCTGGATGAGGTGATGGACGGGGCGGATATGTTCCTTGGCCTCTCTGGCCCCGGTGTCTTGAAGCCTGCGCATGTGGCCAAGATGGGCCAGCGGCCTGTCATCTTTGCGCTGGCGAACCCGACGCCGGAGATTATGCCCGACGAGGTGCGCGCGATTGCGCCGGATGCGGTGATTGCGACAGGGCGGTCTGATTATCCCAATCAGGTCAACAACGTGCTGTGCTTTCCGTTTATTTTCCGTGGCGCGCTGGATGTGGGCGCGCGCGAGATCAACGATGCGATGCAGGTGGCTTGCGTCGATGGGATCGCGGCGCTGGCGCGCGCGACCACCAGTGCGGAGGCGGCGGCGGCCTACAAAGGCGAGGCGCTGACATTTGGCGCGGAGTATCTCATCCCCAAGCCGTTTGACCCGCGCCTTTCGGCGGTTGTCAGCTCGGCTGTGGCCAAGGCGGCGATGCAAACCGGCGTGGCGACCAAGCCTCTGGCGGATATCGAGGCCTATAAGGAGCATTTGAACGCCTCTGTGTTCAAGTCAGCCCTCCTGATGCGGCCTGTCTTTGAGGCGGCCAGCCAGGCGGCGCGGCGGATTATCTTTGCGGAGGGCGAGGACGAGCGGGTGCTGCGCGCCGCGCAAGCCATTTTGGAAGAAACCACGGAAAAGCCCATTCTGATCGGGCGGCCAGAGGTGATCGAGGCGCGCTGTGCGCGGTTCGGGATCACGGCGCGGCCGGGCAAGGATTTTGAGCTGATCAACCCCGAGAATGACCCGCGCTATCGCGACTTCTGGGGGAGTTATCACGAGATCATGGCGCGCAAGGGCGTGACGCCTGATTTGGCGCGCGCGATCATGCGCACCAACACCACGGCGATTGGCGCGATTGCGGTGCATCGCGGCGAGGCGGACAGCCTGATTTGCGGCACGTTCGGCGAGTTCCGCTGGCATTTGAACTATGTGACGCAGGTTTTGGGCGGCAAGGGGCTGCGCCCGCACGGGGCGCTTTCGATGATGATTCTGGAGGATGGGCCGCTGTTTATTGCCGACACGCATGTGCACACGCTGCCCACGCCCGAGCAGATTGCCGAGGCGGCGATTGGGGCGGCGCGCCATGCCAAGCGCTTTGGGGTTGCGCCGAAAGTGGCGCTGTGCAGCCAGAGCCAGTTTGGCAACCAGCCGCACGGCAGCGGCGAGCGCATTCGCGCGGCCATCGAGATTTTGGACGCCAGCCCGCGCGATTTTGAGTATGAGGGCGAAATGAATGTGGATGCGGCGCTGGACCCGGAGTTGCGCGAGCGGCTCTTGCCGTCGGGGCGGCTGACAGGGGCGGCCAATGTGCTGATCTTTGGTCATGCAGATGCGGCCTCGGCGGCGCGCAATATTCTCAAGATGAAGGCCGGCGGGCTTGAGGTGGGCCCGATCCTGATGGGCATGGGCAATCGCGCCCATGTTGTTTCCCCCGGGATCACGGCGCGCGGCTTGCTCAATATGGCGGCGATTGCCGGCACGCCGGTGCAGAGCTACGGCTGAGTCTGCGGCGCGGAGGCAAATTTGCAGTTTTGCAATCCGGCATGACTTTCCGGCAAACAGGCTGCATTTTTCAGGGTTTGCAAAAATTTGCAGCCCAAATTGCAAAATTTTGCGCCAAACTGCCGCGTTTTCTGACTCCCCGCTTGCCTAAAGGGGCGGCGCAGCCGTAACAGTTTGCGCAAAGCGGAGGAGATGAGAATGGGTTACAAAGCGCTCTATGACGGCTGGAAAGCCGACCCCGAAGCATTCTGGATGCAAGCGGCAGAGGCAATTGACTGGGACACGGCCCCGAGCCGGGCGCTGTTTGACAAAGGTGACAACCTCTATGAGTGGTTTGCCGACGCGACGTGCAACACCTGCTGGAACGCTGTTGACCGCCATGTAGAGGCGGGGCGCGGCGAGCAGACGGCGATTATCTATGACAGCCCGATCACCCAAACCAAGCGTGAAATCTCTTACATGGAGCTGCGCAACCGTGTGGCCACGCTGGCAGGCGCGCTGCGCGCCAAGGGGATCGAGAAGGGCGACCGTGTCATCATCTATATGCCGATGGTGCCCGAGGCGCTTGAGGCGATGCTGGCCTGTGCGCGGCTGGGTGCGGTGCATTCGGTTGTTTTTGGCGGCTTTGCGGCCAACGAGCTGGCGGTGCGGATTGATGATGCCAAGCCCAAGGCGATTATTGCGGCCTCCTGCGGGCTGGAGCCCGGGCGTGTGGTGCATTACAAGCCGCTGTTGGACGGGGCTATCGAGCTGGCCGAGCACAAGCCCGAATTTTGCGTGATCTTCCAGCGCGAGCAGGAGGTGGCCGAGCTGACGCCGGGGCGCGATGTGAACTGGCACGGCTTTCAATATGGGGTTGAGCCTGCCGAATGTGTGCCTGTGGAGGGCAACCATCCGGCTTACATTCTTTACACCAGCGGCACGACCGGCGCGCCCAAGGGTGTGATCCGCCACACCGCGGGGCATATGGTGGCGCTGCACTGGAGCATGAAGAACATTTACAATGTCGACCCTGGCGATGTCTTCTGGGCGGCTTCGGATGTGGGCTGGGTCGTTGGGCACAGCTACATCTGCTATGCACCGCTGATTGCGGGCAACACCACGATTGTCTTTGAGGGCAAGCCCGTGGGCACGCCCGATGCGGGGACATTCTGGCGGGTGATTTCCGAGCATAAGGTCAAGAGCTTTTTCACCGCCCCCACGGCGTTCCGCGCGGTGAAGCGGGTCGATCCGAAGGGCGAATTTGTCGAGAAATACGACCTGAGCTGCCTGAAGACGGTTTATCTTGCGGGCGAGCGGGCTGACCCGGACACGATTGTCTGGGCGCAGGACCAGCTGAAGGTGCCGGTGATTGATCATTGGTGGCAGACAGAGACCGGCTGGGCGATTGCGGCCAACCCTGTTGGGGTGGAGCTTTTGCCGGTGAAACTCGGCTCGCCCTCGGTTCCGATGCCGGGGTATGATGTGCGCATTCTGGATGAGGCAGGCCATGAGCTGCCTGCGGGGGAGCTTGGCGCGATTGCCGTGAAGCTGCCCTTACCGCCCGGCACGCTGCCCAACCTGTGGAACGCCGAGGCGCGCTTTCAGAAGAGTTATCTCAACACCTTCCCGGGCTATTACGAGACCGGCGATGCGGGGATGATCGACGAAGACGGCTATCTTTACATCATGGCGCGCACCGATGATGTGATCAATGTGGCGGGCCACCGCTTGAGCACCGGCGGGATGGAGGAGGTTCTGGCCTCCCATCCGGATGTGGCCGAATGCGCCGTGATCGGGGTGAGCGATGCGCTGAAGGGGCAATTGCCCGTGGGCTTCATGTGCCTGTCCAACGGGGTGAACCGGCCGCATGAGGAGATCGTCAAGGAATGTGTGACGCTTGTGCGCGAGAAGATCGGCCCTGTGGCGGCGTTCAAGCTGGCCTGTGTGGTGGAGCGGCTGCCCAAGACGCGCTCGGGCAAGATCTTGCGCGGCACGATGGTGTCGATTGCCGATGGCAAAGAGTTCAAGATGCCCGCGACGATTGATGACCCAGCGATTCTGGACGAGATCAGGGGCGCGCTGCAAGGCATCGGCTACGCGCAATAAAGGCTGCGGCTGAGGACAGCGGAAGGCTCGCCTTTTTGGCGGGCCTTTTCTTTTGGCGCGGTGGCGGTAAGCTCGCTTTGAGAGCGAAAGGGAGCT
This sequence comes from uncultured Lentibacter sp., assembly GCF_937123735.1. Taxonomy (GTDB): domain Bacteria; phylum Pseudomonadota; class Alphaproteobacteria; order Rhodobacterales; family Rhodobacteraceae; genus Lentibacter. The sequence goes on along the minus strand of NZ_CAKZKL010000032.1, from coordinate 75,135 downwards.
GGTGATGACCTCTTCAAGGATTGCGGGATTTCACAATTTGAGCCGCGAAGCGCGGCTGAACGCGCTTGTCACGCGCGGGCTGTTGAGCGCGGCGGAGGCGGCGGAGCTGGGCCTTGAGGCCGCAACCGCGGGCGCGCTGGCCGACAACCTGAGCGAAAACGTGATTTCGGTCATGGCGGTGCCGCTGGGGGTGGCGACAAATCTGACGGTGGATGGCGTGGATGTGCTGGTGCCGATGGCGACGGAGGAAAGCTCGGTCATTGCCGCGATGAGCAATGGCGCACGGGCGTGCCGCGCCTCGGGCGGGGTCAGCACCGAGGCCGACGCCCCCTGCATGATTGCGCAGGTGCAGATCACGGGGCTTTCCGAGCTTACCGCCGCCAAGGCGGCTGTGGAGGCCCGGGAGGGGGAGATTGCCGAGGTTTGCAACGCCTGTGACCCGATGCTTGTCAAGCTGGGTGGGGGCTTTCGCGCGCTTGAGGTGCGGATTTGCGGGCCGTTTCTTGTGGTCCATCTGATCATTGATGTGCGCGATGCGATGGGCGCGAATGCGGTCAACACCATGGCCGAGGCGCTGGCCCCCAAGCTGGAGCGCTGGAGTGGCGGCACGGTGGGGCTGCGGATTTTGAGCAACCTGGCCGACCGCCGCCTTGTGCGGGCGCGCGCTGTCTGGCGGGCGGAGGAGATTGGCGCGCAGATGGTGCAGGGGATCGTCTCGGCCTCGGAATTTGCCGCCCATGACCCTTACCGCGCGGCGACCCACAACAAGGGGATCATGAACGGGATTTCCGCCGTGGCGCTGGCCACGGGCAATGACACCCGCGCGCTGGAGGCGGGGGCACATGCCTTTGCCGCCACCCGGGGGCAGGGCGCAGGCTATGGGCCTTTGAGCCGCTATGGGCAGACGGCTGAGGGCGATCTTTGGGGCGAGATTGAGCTGCCCATGGCTGTGGGGATCGTTGGCGGCGCGACCCGGGCGCATCCGACGGCGCAGAAGGCGCTCAAAATCATGCGGGTGCGCAGCGCAGACCGGCTGGCACGGGTGGTGGCCGCCGTGGGCCTCATTCAGAACTTTTCGGCATTGCGCGCGCTGGCGGGCGAGGGCATCCAGCGCGGCCATATGGGGCTGCACGCGCGCAATGTGGCGATTGTGGCCGGCGCGACGGGCCCCGAGATAGAGCGGGTGGCCAAGGCGATGATTGCAAGGCGGGAAATTCGCGAAGATGTGGCGCGGGCGATTTTGGCGCAGGGCAGCGCAGGCTGAGGCAGGCCCCACCCGCCCGCCCCGCCTGCCTCAGCCTGCGCATCGCGCGCGCAGCACCTGGGGCCAAGCGGCCCTGCGGGGCGGATATTTTTAGCAATAAGAAAGGACTGTCTGGCGGGCTGTTTGCAAGCCGGCGTGGGATCTGGCGGCCCGGGGGGCTTGGGTTTCAGACGAATTGTTCGCGAATGAGGCGTTCTTCGAGGCCGTGTTCGGGGTCAAACAGGATGCGGTGGGTGATGCTGGCATCCGAGCGGATTTGCACGCTGGCGACATCGGGGTAGGAGCGGCTGTCGGCATCGGCCATGACGGGGCGCTTTTCGGGATCGCAGACCTCGATTGTGACATTGGCCGACTTGGGCAGCAGCGCGCCGCGCCAGCGCCGGGGGCGAAACGGGGCGATGGCGGTGAGCGCGAGCACATCCGAGCCGATTGGCAGGATCGGGCCGTGGGCGGAGTAGTTGTAGGCCGTGGACCCGGCGGGCGTGGCCACCAGCGCGCCGTCACAGACCAGCTCTTCCATGCGCAGGCGGCCATCGACGGTGATCTTGAGTTTGGCGGCCTGTGGCCCCATGCGCAGCACGGAGACCTCGTTGATGGCCAGCGCTTCGTGGATGCGCCCGTCTGTGCAGGTGGCGCGCATGGCCAGCGGGTTGATTTTGGTGATTTCTGCGGCGGTGAGGCGGGCGAGCAGGTCGGCTTCGTTGTATTCGTTCATTAGAAAGCCGACGGTGCCGCGGTTCATTCCGTAGACCGGGGCGGGCAGGCTCTGGGTGCGGTGCAGGGTTTGCAGCATGAAGCCGTCGCCACCAAGCGCCACGATCACATCTGCACGGGTCTCGCTGCTCTCGCCATAGCGGCTGACGAGGGCGGCGCGGGCGGTTTGGGCGACGGGGGTTTCGGAGGCTGTGAAGGCGATTTTCAGGGCCATCTCGGGGCTTTCTCGTTTCCTATAGGCGGCAAGGTTAACCTATAAAATCGGCTTGTCCACCGGCGCACCTAGGTTTTGGCGCGTGCAGGGGTGTATTGGTCGCAATTGGTGTTCCTTTTTGCGGATGTTTCCAATAGGAAACTCGGGATTGGAAATACATTTGGACAAGGGATCATCATGTCTGACACAGGTTTTTTTACAGAATCACTGGCCGCGCGCGACCCTGAGCTTTGGGCCACGGTTGAAGGCGAGCTTGGCCGTCAGCGCGACGAGATCGAGCTGATTGCGAGCGAAAACATCGTTTCGGCGGCTGTCATGGAGGCGCAGGGGACTGTGCTGACCAACAAATACGCCGAAGGCTATGCCGGACGGCGCTATTATGGCGGCTGCCAATATGTGGATGTGGCTGAAAACCTTGCGATTTCGCGCGCCTGCGCGCTGTTTGGCTGTGGCTTTGCCAACGTGCAGCCAAACTCGGGCAGCCAGGCCAACCAGGGCGTGTTTCAGGCGCTTTTGCAGCCCGGCGACACGATTTTGGGCATGAGCCTTGATGCGGGGGGGCACCTGACGCATGGCGCGGCGCCCAACCAATCGGGCAAGTGGTTTAACGCCGTGCAATATGGGGTGCGCCGCGACACGCTGGATGTGGATTATGACCAGATGGAAGCGCTCGCCAAAGAGCATCAGCCCAAGATGATCATCGCCGGTGGTTCGGCCATTCCGCGCGAGCTGGATTTCAAGCGCATTCGCGAGATTGCCGATATGGTGGGCGCTTATGTGCTGGCTGATGTGGCGCATTTTGCGGGGCTCATTGCCACCGGCGAATACCCCTCGCCCTTCCCACATGCGCATGTGGCCACTACAACGACGCATAAAACCCTGCGTGGTCCGCGCGGCGGCATGATCCTCACGGATGATGCGGCGCTGGCCAAGAAGTTCAACTCGGCCATTTTCCCTGGCATCCAGGGCGGCCCCTTGATGCATGTGATTGCGGCGAAGGCTGTGGCCTTTGGCGAGGCGCTGCGCCCGGAGTTCAAGGACTATATCAAGCAGGTGAAGGCCAATGCCGTGGCGCTGGCCGACCAGCTGATGAAGGGCGGGTTGGACATTGTCACCGGTGGCACGGACACCCATGTGATGCTGGTGGATTTGCGCCCCAAGAAGGTGACAGGCAACATCACCGACGCCGCCTTGGGCCGGGCGCATATCACCACAAACAAGAATGGCATCCCGTTTGATCCGGAAAAGCCCACGGTGACCTCGGGCATCCGCCTTGGCACCCCTGCGGGCACAACCCGCGGCTTTGGCGAGGCCGAGTTCCGCCAGATTGCCGACTGGATTGTTGAAGTGGTTGACGGGCTGGCGGCCAACGGGCCGGACGGCAACGAGGCCGTGGAGGCCAAGGTGCGCGGCGAAGTGGCCGAGATGCTCAAGCGCTTCCCGCTTTACCCCAACCTCTGATGATTTTGCGGTGCGCAGAGACTGCGCAGGCAGTTTGACAACGGTGCGCAATGACTGCGCACGCAGTTTGAGAAAGGTGCGCAATGAATGCGCACGCTGTTTTAGAACGGTGCGCAATGAATGCGCACCCTACGGATTGCCCCTCGCTGGTATGGCGGGGGGTTTTCTTTTTTGCAGCTTTGCGCTTTTGATGGGGGCAGCAACAGGAGCGAGACATGCAGAACGGATTTTCAGACACGGTTATGGCTGCGGTGCGCGCAAGGTTTGCGCATGTGGAGGCCTGCCCGTTTGAGGGGCGGCGGGTGTTTTTTGAAAACGCTGGCGGTGCGTTGACGCTGAACTCTGTGGTGGAGACGAGCGCGAAGTTTGCCGCCATTCCGGACAATCAGGGCCGCGCCAATGGGGCGAGCCGCGCGCTTGTGGAGATTATCGAGCGTGCCAAGGCGGATATGGCCTTGATGATGAACGCTGAGAATGGTCAGTTTTTTGTCGGCGAGAGCGGCACGGAGCTTCTGTTTCGTTTGATCATGAACGCCTGTCTTGCGCGCAAGAGCGGCGGGCAGGTTCTCAGCTCTACGCTTGAGCACCCGGCGAGCCGCTCGGCGGCGGCGCGCTGGAGCGGGGAGGCGGGTCTGACGCATGTGCTTGTGCCCCATGATGACGCGACCGGCACGATTGACGCCAGCGCCTATGCGGGCGCGGTGACCAAGGACACGGTTGTGGCGACGCTGGTGCATACCTCGCCTGTCACCGGCATGGGGGTCGATGTGGCGGCGGTTTCGGCCGCGATCCGCGCTGTGGCCCCGGATTGTCTGATCATCGTGGATGGCATTCAACATGCGGCGCATGGTGCGATTGATCTGGCAGCTTACAATGTCGATGGCTATGTGATCAGCCCTTACAAGATGTTCTCGCGCCATGGCTTTGGGCTGGCGTGGATGTCGCCCGAGCTGGAAGTAGTGGCGCATAATGCGCTTGATGGCGGTCCTGCGCTCAACTGGGAGATGGGCACGCGGGACACGGGGGCTTATGCGACGCTTTCGGATGTGTGCACCTATCTGGAGTGGCTGGGCGGCGAAGTCTCGGGTGCCGCCGAGCGGCGCGAGAGGATTGTGGCGGCGGGTGCGGCGATCCATGCGCAGGAGGAAGCACTGTGTGATGCGATGATCGACGGGGTCGGCAACCTCGCGGGCCTGCGCGAGATGGCGCGGGTGACCATTTTGGGCGGGCCAGACAACCCGGCGCGCGAGGGGCTTGTTTCGCTGGTGGTAGAGGGCGTGGACTCGGCTGAGGTGGTTGCGCGGCTCAATGCGGCGGGGGTGCGCACGCATTTGCGCAAGGCGGACCACTATTCGGGCAATATTCTGGAACCACTCGGCCTTGCCGGCTGTGTGCGGGTGTCGATGTGTCATTATAATTCGGTTCAGGATGTGAGCGAATTTCTGGCGGTGATGAAAGAGATTGCCGGTTAGGTTTCGAATTGGCTGCGCCAATCCGACCGTTGCGAGGGGCGCTGCCCCCAAGCTGTTTGCGAAGCTAGGGCGATGACCGATAGAGCGCACCTGTTGCACGGTTGAGGTGGGATATTTAGGGCAATAAGAAAGGGCGGGCCGCTGTGACGCTACGGCAGGGAGGCTGTGTTTTGACCTTTGGGCGCTTATCTGGCGTAGTAGGGCAAAGAGTGAGCCGAAGGGCGGGAGACTGGGTATGCAGCTGACGGTGGATGGCAAGACTTATGATCTGGATGTGGAAGGCGAGATGCCTTTGCTCTGGGTGTTGCGCGACGAGATCGGGATCAAGGGTGTGAAATATGGCTGCGGGGTTGCGGCCTGTGGCGCGTGCACTGTGCATATTGACGGCGAAGCCGTGCGCTCTTGCCAGGTGGCGGCGGAAGATGTCTGGGGGGCTGTGACGACAATCAACGGTTTGGGCAGCCCTGAGGCTCTGCACGCGGTGCAGGCGGCTTGGGTGACGCATCAGGTGGCGCAATGCGGTTATTGCCAGAGCGGGCAGATGATGCAGGCGGCGGCGCTTTTGGCCGAGGTGGCGGCGCCGAGTGACAGCGAGATTGACGAAGCGATGCGCGGCAACCTTTGCCGCTGCGGGACCTATCCGCGGATACGGGCGGCTGTGAAGACAGCGGCCAAGACGCTGGCGGAGGGCTGAGGTATGGGCAAGGTCAAGACGATTGCGCGGCGCTCTTTTCTCATCGGCTCGGCGGCGATTGCCGGCGGTGTGGCTTTTGGCGTTTGGCGCTACAAGACGCCCTATGCCAACCCGCTTGAGGGCGGTTTGCGCGCCGGCGAAGCGGCGCTGACGCCTTATGTGAAGATTGATGCAACGGGTGTGACGCTGATCACGCCGCGGGCGGACAAGGGGCAGGGCGCTTACCATGTGCAGGCGGCGCTGATTGCCGAGGAACTGGATGTCGATCTGGAGGCGGTCAAGATCGACCCTGGCCCGCCGGACCGGGCCTATTGGAACACCGCCTTGGCCCCTGAGGTGGCAGAGTTCAGCGCGCCGCAAGAGGGGTTTGTGCGCGATGCGCTGACCGGTGTTCTCAGCTCGGTGATGAAGTTTGCGGGATTGCAGATCACCGGTGGCTCGACCACTGTGCCGGACGGTTTTGTAAAGCTGCGCGCCGCCGGGGCGAGTGCGCGGGAGACGCTGAAGCTGGCCGCAGCGGCGCGGCTGGGCGTTGAGGCCAGTGCGCTCAGGACCGAGGCGGGCCGGGTGATTGCGCCGGATGGCACGGCGCTCACCTATGAAGAGCTTGCGGCGGATGTGGCGAAGATGAAGCCTGTGCAGGACGTGGCGCTGCGCGCGCCTGAGGGCTGGCGCTATTTGGGCAAGCCGATGCAGCGGCTGGATATATTGGCGAAGTCTACCGGGACGCAGGCCTATGGGATCGACTTTGAGATCGAAGGCATGGCTCATGCGGCGGTGAAGCTTGCGCCCGCGCAGGGCGGTGGGCTGTTAAGCTATGACGCCAGCGCGGCCTTGGCCATGCGCGGGGTGCGCGGGGCTTATGCGGTGAGCGGCGGTGTGGCTGTGGTGGCGGACAACACATGGCGGGCCTTTCAGGCGGCGGAGGCTGTAGAGGCGGAGTGGCGCGCAAGCGCGATGCCCGCCAGCATGGAGGATCACTGGGCGGCGCTCGAGGCGGCCTTTGTGCCGAGCCATCAGGACAGCCGCGTGCGCGATTATGGCGATGTGGACGCGGCGATGGTCGATGGCGCGCTTGTCACCGCAGATTACCGCGCGCCCTATCTGGCGCACGCGCCGCTGGAACCTGTGAGCGCCTGTGTGCGCGTGGGCGAGGACGGTGTGGACGTCTGGACGGGCACGCAGATCCCTCGGTTTGTGCAGGCCAATGTGGCCAAGATTGCCGGTGTGGAGGCAGCGCAGGTGCGGGTGCATGTGCTGATGATGGGGGGCAGTTTTGGCCACCGTCTGGAAGATGATGTGGTGCGCCAAGCGGCGGAAGTGGCGGTGCAGATGCGCGGCGTGCCGGTGAAGCTCACGTATAGCCGCGAGACGGATATGGCGCATGATTATACCCGCCAGATTGCCATGGCGAAGATGCGCGGGACGGTGAAGGACGGGCGTGTGGAGGCCTATGATTTGAGCATTGCCATGCCTTCGGTTGTGGTGAGCCAGATGGGACGGCAGGGGCTGAGCGTGCCGGGGCCGGACAGCCAGATTGTGGCGGGGGCGTTTGAGCAGCCTTTCGCAATTCCGCATCACCGGGTGACGGGATACCGCGCCGATCCGCTGGCACCGCTGAGCTCCTGGCGCTCTGTGGGGGCCTCCACCAACGGGTTTTTCTACAACCTCGGGCTTGAGGAGCTGATTGAAGCCGCAGGCGCCGACCCGCTGGAAGAGCGGCTCAGGCTGGTGAGCGATCCGTTGGCCAAACAGGTGCTGGAAGCGGTGGGCGAGATGTCGGGCTGGGACGGGCCGCGCATGGGCGCGCGGCGCGGGCGCGGCGTTGCCATGACGCGCTCCTTTGGCGTGCATTGCGCCGAGGTGGTTGAGGTGCGCGACACCGACGCGGGGCTTGTGATTGACAAGGTTTATGTGGCGGCTGAAGTGGGCCGTGTGCTGGACCCTGTGAGCTTTGAGAACCAGGTGCAGGGCGGGGTTGTCTTTGGGCTGGGGCACGCGATGAACTGCGAGATCACCTATGAAAACGGTGTGGCCGAGCAGCAGAACTTTGACAGCTTTGAAGGGATGCGCCTGAGCCAGTGCCCTGAGATTGTGGTGCGCGGGCTTGAGAACGGCACATCTGTGCGCGGGGTGGGCGAGCCGCCGGTGCCGCCTGCGGCGCCGGCTTTGGCCGCGGCCATCCATGCGGCGACGGGCGTGCGGCTGAGGGAGATGCCGTTTTCGAAGTTTGTAGAATTTGCGGGCTAGGGATTTTTAGGGGTCGGATTGCGCGCAGCGCAATCCGACCCATTGGGGGAGCTTTGCTCCCCCGGAGTCAAAAGCGGGGCTTTTGTCTCCTCCCCCTCAAGGTATTTTTGACCAGAAGAAGCAGGGGTTTTGGCGGGTTTTGAGGGGGTGGCGGAGCTTTGTCACAAGATCGGGGACTCTGGGTTGCAACCTTTGGTGGCGCATGGCAGAGCGGGTGCAGCAGGGATTAGGCAGGCAGGAACAAAACGATGAGCGCAGCGGCGACAGACACAGTGCGCGGCCGGTTTTTAGAAGCCATGAGCCGGGCGGCGAATTCTATTTATATTGTCACCACCGATGGTCCTGCGGGGCGGGGCGGTGTGACGGTGACCGCCTTTTCGAGCGTCTCGGCGGATGTGAGTGAGCCGCGTCTTCTGATTTGTCTCAACCACGAGAGCAGCACGGCCCAGCTTATCCGCGCCAACGGCGTGTTTTGTGTGAACCTGCTTGGGCCTGACCATGAAGCGCTTTCAGAGCGCTTTGCGGGGCGGCGCGGGCAGGGGGAAGACCGCTTTGCAGAGGGAAGCTGGGTGCGCGCGGCGAGCGGGCTGATGCGGCTTGATGATGCGCTGGCGAGCTATGAGTGCCGTTTGAGCGAGCAGAGTCTTGTGGGCACGCATCATGTTTTGTTCGGAGCGGTGCAAGAGGTTGTTCTGGGCGCGGCGGATGAGACAGCTTTGCTGCACACCCGCCGCGGCTATGGGACTGTGGCCTAAAGCTCAGCCCCCGATCAGGGCCTCGGCCAGTGCTATGAAGAGCGGGATGCTCAGGATGTCGACGGGGGTGCCGAGGCCGGTGGAGGTTCCGACATAGGCGGAGGTGTTGGCCTCTGGCAGCGCTGCGCGCATCGTGGGCGGGCCGGAGATATCGGAGCTTGAGGCCGCCATGACCGACAAGAGCACAACACCACCTGCGGAGAAGCCTGTGAGCTCATGCGCCGCGAGGCCGACGGCGAAGCCGATGAGCCCGTGAATGATGGGCGCTGTGAGGCCATAGAGGATATAGGCGTGGGCGACTTTGCGCAGCTCGCAGAGGCGTGACCAGGCTTCCATGCCCATGATCAGCATCAGGATCGACAGAAGGCCCCGGAAGAGCGGCTCATAGAAGCTGTGATAGACCGTGTCGGGCGTTGCGAAGAGGCCGATGGCGAGGCCGACGAGCAGCGCCGAGATGGCGGGGCTGCGGAAGGTATCGACCATGATGGATTTGACGAGGCCCTCAGCGGGGCTTTGGGAGGCTGAGCCGCTGTTGGGGCCGCTGCCCAGTGTGACCGTGCCGCCGCTGGCAGAGGCTGCTGCGGCGCGGCGCGCGAGAGAGAGCTTGGCCAGCACAATCGCTGTGATGAGCGCGGCAATGTCCATGAAGGGGTAGAGCGCGCCGATAAAGCCCTCGTAGGAGATGCCGCTGTCATCGAGCATGGCCATGCTGGCGGCCAGCGTAGAGGCCGAGACCGCCCCGAAGAGACCCGCTGTGGCGAGGGCATCGACCTCGCAGACGCCGCGCCATTTGGCCAAGGTGAGCGTGCCGAGAAGCACGATGCCGATGCCGATGGCGGCGGCGCCGAGGGCGGGAACAAGCAGCTCCACAAGATCAGCCTCGCGCAGGGACATGCCCGCGCCAAGCCCGACCTTGAGCAGCAGCAGAATCACGATGAACTTGTAGACCGGCTCGGGAATTTCAAAGCGGCTGCCAAGTGCTGCGAGCAACATGCCACCGATGAGAAAGGACAGGGTGGGCTTTTGCAGCTGTTCGGCGAATGTTGCCAGCAGGGCGAGGGCTGTTTCCATGGCGTGATCCTTTGTTTTGCTTTGGATAGCCCTGCACACAAGTAAAGAAAAATATATCTTTGAGCAGAAACTCATATATAAATATTAACAATGGACCGGTTGAATTATCATCATTTGCGCTACTTCAAGGAGGTTGCCCAAGAGGGCAATCTGGGCCGCGCAGCGGCGCGGTTGAATGTTTCGCAGTCGGCATTGTCCATACAAATCAGGCAGTTGGAGGCGCGCCTGGGCCATGCGCTGTTTGAGCGGGTCGGGCGCGGGCTTGTCTTGAGCGAGGCGGGGCGGATCGCTCTGGACCATGCGGAGCGGATATTTGGCGCGGGGGAGGAGCTGCAGGCGGCGCTGGCGCAAAGCTCAAGTGCCAGCCCGCCCTTGCGGGTGGGCGCGCTCTCGACCTTGTCGCGCAACTTCCAGTTGCAGTTCTTGCGCCCCTTGCTGGCGGAAGGGCGTTACGAGATTGATCTGAGGTCAGGCAATATGCGTGGCCTTCTGGCGGCGCTGGACGCGCTGGAGCTGGATGTGATTCTGACCACCGAAGTGCCGGACCGTGCGGGGCAAATGCCGATTGCGGCGCAGCGGATTGCCGAACAGCCGGTGGCGCTGCATGGCCGGCCCGAGCGGCTTGCTCACGGCAGCCTTGCGAAGCTTTTGCAGGCCGAGGCGGTTATCTTGCCCACGGAACAGAATATCAGCGCCGGTTTTCAGAGCCTCTGTGCGCGCCTCGGGGTGCAGCCGAGGATTGCGGCGCGGGTGGATGATATGGCGATGGTGCGGCTCTTGACGCGCGAAGGCGCTGGGGTGTCGATCGCGCCGAGTGTTGTGCTGGCTGACGAGATTGCAGCAGGGACGGTGCAGACCGCGCCTTACGATCTGGGGATTGTCGAGGTCTTCTATGCGGTGAGCGCGCCGCGCCGCTTTGGCCACCCTGCGTTGGCGGGGCTGCTTGGGGCGCAGGCGGGTTAAACTGCCGAGGTAAGCTGCCGGTGTCAGCCGGATTCGTCTTCGAGGTGCAGTTTCATGTCGATCAACACCTGTTGCAGCAGAACGGTTTCCTTGAGCAGGCGCTTGGCTTCGTTGACGGTGATCACCCCGTCTTCGATGCTTTGCTGGTATTCGGCCATCAGCATGGCAAAGCGCTGGCTGAGGGCAATGACATCGGCGTTGATGCCGCCCTTTTCGGGCTGGTTCTTGCGCCGGTCGTCATAGGAGAGGGTGATGCTTTTGAGATCGGCCAGGGCGGCGGTGACATGGGGGAAGCTTGCGGCTTCCTCAAGCGCGGCCACGGCATCAATGGGCATGAAGCGGTCGCTGTGCTCGTCGTTGTCTGAATAATAGCGCCCCAGCGTGGCCTTTGACTTTCCGGTGAGCTTGCAGGCGGGCTCGATGCCGACATCCTTTACCAGAGATTCGGTATGTTTCTTCAGATAACTGCCAATGCCTGCCATGTCTTGCTATACTCTTGAAATTGCCGCCGCTTTGCGGGGTGGGGAAACGGGTGATGCTTTTCCCATTACCTGCTTTAGGCGCAAATGTCATGGCACAATTGCGCCGCTGGCCTGCGGGCTGGGCTGTGAACTGAGCCTTTGTCTGCGGGCGCTGCGGGGCTGACGGGCGGTTCTGGTGTCAAAGACCGCTCGGGGCCGCACAGCCCGCAAAGTGGCCCTCCCCAGAGGCTGTCTTGGATGGCGGGTTGTGCGGCGTCCCTTTCGGCGGTGTCGATGCGCATTTTGGCGTTGAAACGCCGGTGGCAGGGGGTAAAACGGGCCATGGCCAAGCTTTATTTCAATTACTCCACGATGAACGCCGGAAAATCGGCTGTGCTGTTGCAGGCGGCTTACAATTATCGCGAGCGCGGAATGGAGCCCTATCTCATGGTGGCGGCGCTGGATGACCGGGCCGGGCAGGGGCGGATTGCCAGCCGGATCGGGATTGCTGCGCAGGCGGATGTCTTTTCGGGCGCAGACAACCTGTTTGAGAAGATCGCCGCGCGCCTTGAGCAGGGGCCTGTGGCCTGTGTTTTTGTGGATGAGGCGCATTTCATGGAAAAGGCGCAGGTCTGGCAGCTGGCGCGGGCGGTGGATGAACTTGACGTGCCTGTGATGTGTTACGGGCTGCGGGTGGATTTTCGGGCCGAGCTTTTTGCGGGCTCGGCGGCCCTTCTGGCCTGGGCGGATGAATTGCGCGAGGTGCGCACGATTTGCCACTGTGGGCGCAAGGCGACCATGGTGGTGCGCAAGGGCGCGGATGGCAAGCCGCTGACCGAGGGCGCACAGATCCTGGTGGGGGGCAATGAGACCTATGTGAGCCTGTGCCGCCGCCACTGGCGGGCGGAAACCGGCCTCTGAGACAGGGCTGTGAGACCGGCCTGTGAGACTGGCCTGACAGACCGGCCTGTGAGATGGGGCTGAGAGGAGCGCGCCCCTGACAGACTCCGAGGATTGGGAAAAAAGCACAGCGCTCTGCACCCGGCCTTGCCATTGTGCTTGCGCGCAATCCGCGCAGGGGGAGCTTTGCTCCCCCGGAGTCAAAAGCGGGGCTTTTGTCTCCTCCCCCTCAAGGTATTTTTGACCAAAAGAAGCGCGGGGCGGTTTATGGCCCTCAAGGCTTGGGCCTAGAGCCGCTCCACGATGACGGAGCCGACGGAGTAGCCTGCGCCAAAGGAGCAGATCACGCCGATATCGCCCGCAGCGAGGCCGGACTGGTGTTGCGAGAACGCGATGATGGAGCCTGCCGACGAGGTATTGGCATAGTCTTGCAGGATGTTGGGTTGTTCTTCGGGCGCGGGGGTGCGGCCAAGCACCTTGCGGCCGACGAAATCATTCATGGCTTTATTTGCCTGGTGCAGCCACATGCGTTTGAGGGCCTGTGGGGCGATGCCTTCGGCCTCAAGATGGGCGAGGATATGGGTGGCGACCATGGGCACCACCTCTTTGAAGACCTTGCGGCCTTCTTGCATGAACTGCATGTCGCGGCGGTCTTTGAGATCCTGACCTGATGTGCGGGTGCGGCGCAGAAAGCCGTTGTTGTTGCGGATGTTGTTGGAGAACTCGGTGGCGCAGCGGGTGGAGCGGATTGAAAAGAGCGGATTTTGCGTCTCTTGCGCCCGCTCGATCAAAGTGGCTGTACAGACATCGCCGAAGATAAAGTGGCAATCGCGGTCGCGCCATTCGAGGTGGCCCGAGCAGATTTCCGGGTTGACCACCAGCGCCTTGCGCGCGGAGCCGGCGCGGATCATATCGGCGGCGGCCTGGATGCCGAAGGTGGCGGATGAGCAGGCGACGTTCATGTCAAACCCAAAACCGCCCGCGCCCAGCAGCTTCTGGATTTCCACGGCGATCGCCGGGTAGGCGCGTTCGTGGTTTGAGGCGGCGCAGATCACCAGATCAATCTCACTGGCTTTGACGCCTGCGGCCTTGAGCGCTTTCTGGCAGGCATCCAGCGCCATTTCGGCCATGATACCCGGCTCCTCATCGCTGCGCGCGCGCAGCAGCGGGTGCATGATGGCGGGGTCGAGCAGGCCCGATTTGTCCATGACATGGCGTTGCTCGATGCCGGAGGCCTTGAAGATGAACTCTTCTGACGAGGGGGGTTTGGCCTCCAGCGCGCCGGCGCGGATCGCTTCGGCGTTGTCTTCATTGTAGCGCGCGGCGTAAGCATTGTAGGCGGTGACCAGCTCGGCGTTGGTGATTGTTTCGCTGGGGGTGAAGACCCCGGTGGCGGTGATGACGGGCTGAAACATGAGATGCCTTTGCGCTGGAGCTGGTGCCCCAGTCTAGCGGTTTGCGCGGCTCAGGCATAGGGGGGGCCTGCGGCTGACTTAGGGTTAACTGCCCGGGCGGGCTTTGGCGGCAAGCCGCGACGGCGGGTGGCGTCGCCCAGGGGCGCAGCCTAGAGCGCATTGGGGGGTGTTTGGCCGGCAAAGAATGCGTCGAGGTTGTCCAGAGTCATCATGCCCATGGCGCTGCGCACCTCTTCTGTTGCGGTGCCCAGATGGGGCAGCAGGGTGACTGACGTGAGCGCGCGCAGGGCCTGGGGGATATGCGGCTCTTCTGCGTAGACATCCAGCCCCGCGCCCGCGAGGGCACCGCTGGAGAGGGCCTCTATGAGGGCGGGTTCATCGACCACATCCCCACGGGAGATATTTATGAAATGCGCGCTTGGCTTCATGGCGGCAAAGGTTGTGGCGTTGATCAGGCCGGTTGTTTCCGGCCCGCCTGGTGTGGCGGCGATTAGAAAATCAACCGCTCCGGCCAGCTCTTGCAGGCTGCCCAACTGGCGGGCGGGGAAGTCCAGCTCTTTGGGGGAGCGGTTGAAGAACAACACCTCCATGCCAAAGCCGAAGTGGCAGCGCCGCGCAATGGCCTGACCGATTCGGCCCATACCGACGATGCCGATGGTCTTGCCGGTGACATGGGTGCCCAACATCTGGGTGGGGGCCCAGCCGGGCCATGCGCCCGAGCGCGCCAGCCGTTCGCCCTCGCCTGCGCGGCGGGCGGACATCAGCAGCAACGTGAGGGCAATATCGGCGGTGGCATCGGTGACAGCGCCGGGCGTATTGGTGACGGTGATGCCGTGATCGCGTGCGGCGCGCACATCAATATGGTTGATACCAACCCCGAAGTTGGCCAGAATCCGGCATTTGGGGCGGCCAAATTCGGCAAATATCTTGGCGCTGAAGAGGTCGCCCAGCGTGGGGATCATCCCGTCATAGAGCACCAGCGAGGAGCGCATTTCGGCCTCGCTCATCGGGCTGTCGCTTTCACGCAGGGTTACATCATACTGGGCGCGGGCGCGCTCCATGACAGCCTGTGTCAACTGGCGCGAGATCAGGATCTTTTTCATATGTCAGCTCATTCTTTCGCCATTGGGAACCGGCTTTTCCGGGCGCAGCAACACCACGCCGCCCTCTGTATCATGCAGCCCCAGCACCAGCACTTCAGACATGAATTTTCCGATTTGCCGCGGCGCGAAATTGACCACCGCAATCACCTGTGTGCCCGGCAGCGCTTCGGGGCTGTAATGGGCCGTGATCTGGGCTGAAGATTTCTTGACACCGATCTCGTCGCCGAAATCGATCAACAGCTTTATCGCCGGGGTGCGGGCCTCGGGGTAGGGGGCGGCCTCCAGGACCGTGCCGACGCGGATGTCGAGTTTGAGAAAGCTGTCAAAACCGGTTTCAGGCGTCACGGGCGAGCTCCTTTGAGCGGGCGGTGGCTGCGGCCACGGTGCGGCGGATGAGCGGTGCAAGGCCCTGGGTGCTGTCCATGAGCACATCCAGCCCGGCCTGGGTGGTGCCATTGGGGCTTGTGACATTGCTGCGCAGCTGGCCGGGGCTCTCCGGGGCCTGTTGAGCCAGCGCACCGGCGCCAGCAACGGTGGCTTTGGCCAGGTGCAGGGCCATATCGGCGGGCAGGCCCTGGGCTTCGCCGGCGGCGCTGAGGCATTCGATCAGGTGGAACACATAGGCTGGCCCGGAGCCTGACACGCCGGTGACCGCGTCTATCTGGCTTTCAGTGTCCAGCCGCACCACGGCGCCGATGGCTTCCAGCAGGCTTTGGGCTATGTCGAGGTCCTGCTCTGTGGCGCGGGCATTGCCGATGATGGCGCTGATGCCCTGCCCGATGGCAGCCGGGGTGTTTGGCATGGCGCGGATGATTGGCGTGTCTGCGCCCAAGACGGCTTCAAAATGCGCCAGGGGCGTGCCGGCGGCCACCGAGACGAACAGCGTTTGCCCGCCGCCCATGGCTGCAAGCTCGGGCAGCGCGGCCCCCATCATTTGCGGCTTGACCGCGACAAGCACGATGGCCGGGGCTTTGGGCAGGGGGGCATTGATGTTAACCCCGGTGCTTTTGAGCCAGTCCGAGGGGTGCGGATCGAGCACAAAGACCGATGTGGGCGCCAGCCCGTCGGCGAGCCAGCCCGCCAGCATGGCGGAGCCCATTTTGCCGCAGCCAAGCAGCACAAGGCCGCGTGTTGCGAGAGTGTCATTGGTCATATCTGCCCCCGAAATCTGTTTCAGAGGGTCAGGTTACGCGTGGCCGTAGGCCTCTGCAATGGCCACTTGCATGGCCTCCTTGGGCGTGCGCCCGCCCCAGACGACCAGCTGGAACGCCGGATAGTAGCGCTCGGCATTGACAACCGCGCTTGAGATCAGCCTGTTGATCTGCTCCGGTGAGGCCAGCGCGCCCCCGGCGAGCAGGAGCCCGTATTTATAGACCATGAGCTTTTGCTCGGCCCAGTAGGAAAAGGCACCGCTCCAGCATTGGTCATTCACTTCGTTGAGCGCGCCATAGAGCGCATCCAGCCGCTCCTGGGGGGGCTCCATTTCAAAAGAGCAAACCATGCGCAGGGTTTGATCATAATCCGACCAGGCCAGTGTGACAGAATAGGTCCGCCACTGGCCTTCAACGGCCATGGAAATCTGGTTGTCCGCGGTGCGGTCAAAGTCCCAGTCGTTGTGGGAGGCGAGGGTTTCAACAATGTCGATAGGGTGAATTTCGTCGTCAAGATAGTGTTCTGACAGGGCCATGTCGCCACCTCTTTTTGCATCAGGGGCCAGCGGATTGCCTGCGCGCTGCCCTGGTTTTCACGATAGGATGGGGTTTGAGCCCCTTGTCCTACCAAATATGGTAAGCGGGTGGCGAAAGGCCTGTAAAGCTAATTGTTGTGGATAACCACAATAAGTTGTGGAGAGCCGTGTATAACCCGCTAAATCGGCGCAGCGCGGGGTGGTGTGCCCTGTTGCGGGGCGCAAGGGCTGGTTTGCGCGCCGCCTTTCGCGCGCCGCTTGTGCAGCGCTGTGCCTGCGTCCTATGCTGGCGCGCAAAGAGGAGTGAGCAGATGGACAAAGCGCGGCTGGAGCGGATTGAAACATGGATGCAGGGCTGCCGTGCGGCGGGGCGCTACACGGGCGCGTCCCTCTTGATCTATCGCCACGGTGAGGAGGCGTTTTTTGCCGCCGATGGCCTCGCCTCCGTGGCGCGCGGGCAGGCCTATGAGCGCGACACCCTTGTGCGGATCTATTCGATGACCAAGCTTGTGACGAGCACGCTTTTCATGATGCTGCTGGAGCGCGGACAGGTTGTGCTGGACGCGCCCGTCTCGCAATATCTCCCCGAGTTTGCTGCGATGCGCGCCCTGCGCCCCGGGGCTATGAGCGTGGACGACACAGACCCCGCCCGCACGCCCACGCTGCACGAGCTGCTCACCCATACCAGCGGCATGACCTATTCTTTCAACGAGGGTGTGGTGCCGCAGGCCTATGCGGCCAAATTCTCCGAGCTTGGCCTGCAAGGCGTTGCGCTGGCAGACTGGTGCAAGGAACTTGCCCGGCTGCCGCTCTGTTTTCAGCCCGGCGCGCGCTGGGAGTATTCGGTGGGGATTGATGTGATCGGGCGGGTGATCGAGGTGATCACGGGGCAAACGCTGGCCGAAGCGCTGGCGCGCGAAATCTTTGAGCCGCTGGGGATGGTCGACACAGGCTTTGATGTGCCGCCAGACAAGCTGGCGCGCTTTGCCGATTGTTATGAGAAACGCGAAGAAGACGCGCTGGCGCTGTTTGAAAGCGGGCAAGACAGCCGCTTTGCCGCGGGCAAGGTTACGCTGCATTCTGGCGGCGGCGGGCTTGTCTCCACATTGGACGATTACATGCGCTTTGGCGAGATGATCCGCTCAGGCGGGGCGCTGGGCGGTGTGCGCCTGCTTGGCCCGCGCACGGTTGGCTTTATGGCGCGCAACCACCTTAAGGGCGATATCGCCTCGATGGGGGCGGAGAGCTTTGCCGAGATGCCGATGACGGGCATGGGCTTTGGCCTTGGCGGCGCGGTGGTGCTCGATCCGGCCCGCGTGCGCGTGCCCGGCTCTGTCGGAGATTTCGGCTGGGGCGGCATGGCGAGCACCTACTTCTGGACCGATCCGGTCGCGCAACTGAGCGTGGTCTATTTTACCCAGCTTATCCCGTCCTCAAGCTATCCCAACCGCGCCGAGCTCAAGGCACTGGTGCAGGGCGCGCTGACAGACTGAATGTAGCCTTTTTTCTTTCGTCAAATATACTGGGGGTGGGTTTCAAAAGCCCTCAGGCTTTTGAAACCAGGGGGCAAAGCCCCCTGACCGGCGCGCGCTTGCGCGCGCATGGGGCGACGCGCGAAGCGCGGCGCAATCCCTCTAGCCCATCTTCATGATGATGCAGGTGGTGGACCCGGTGGCATAAAGCTTGCCATCCTCAACACCCCTGATCTCGCCATTGGCAATGCCGGTGGAGCGTCCGGCATGTTGGCAGATGCCGATGGCCTCTACCTCGGTGCCCAGAGGAATCGCGCGCAAGATATTCACCTTGTATTCCAGCGTCGTATAAACCGAGCCCCGGGGCACGCAGGTCATCACCGCGCATGCCATGCAGCTGTCCAGAACCGTGCCATACCAGCCGCCGTGGACCGTGCCCATGGGGTTGGTGGTGTTGAATTCCGGCGCGCCGGTGAAAACAACTTTGCCCTCTTCCACATGTGTCGGCCAGAAGCCCATCAACGCGCCGATGGGCGGGCCGGCGAGTTTGCCGTCGCGCACGTCCTGCATGAACTCAAGCCCCGAGCGGGAGAGGGTGGCCGCAAGGTCGGGAAGCTCATCCGGGGTTTGGGCAATATATCTTTTCTGGCTCATGAGGGGCTCCGCGTGCGCTTTGTCTCTTAGCTAAAGCGCCTGCGTGGGCGAGGCAATATTTACGCCACGTTGCGCAAGCCAGCGCGTGGCTCAAGGCCAAGCGCCATGCAGATATCCCGGGTCAGGGCGGGGCGGTTGAGCGTGTAAAAGTGAAAGCGCGTCACCCCTTCGTCCATCAGAATATCACAGAGCTCCGTGGCTTGCGCCGTGGCGAGCAGGTCTTCGCGCCCGTCGCGCGCGGCTTTGGCGAAGGCGTCGTCCAGCTCGGCTGGCACGCTCGCGCCGCAGCTCTTGGCAAAGCGCTTGGCACTCGCCCAGTTCTCGATCGGCAGGATGCCGGGGGTGATCCTCCCGTCGATCCCCGCCTTGGCGCAGGCATCGCGGAAGCGCAGGAACGGCTCCGGCGTGAAGAAAAACTGGGTGATGGCTTCATCGGCGCCCGCGTCAAACTTGCGCTTGAGGTGGTCGATATCGGCCCCCGCATAGGCCGCTTCGGGGTGTGGCTCCGGATAGGCGCCCACGCGGATGTTGAAATCGCCCTCGGCCTTGAGCGCGGCGATCAGCTCGACCGAAGAGGCAAAGCCCTCGGGATGTGGCGCAAAACGTGCCGCGCCCTTGGGGGGGTCGCCGCGCAGCGCGACAATGTCGCGGATGCCGGCCTTGGCATAGCCGCGCACGATGTCGCGCGTTTCCGCGCGGGTTGCGTCCACACAGGTGAGGTGGGCGGCCACGCGCAGCCCGGCGGTTTTGTGCAGCGTTTCGGCCGCCTCGCGGGTGAGCGCACGGGTGGTGCCGCCTGCGCCATATGTCACCGAGACAAAGCGCGGCCCCAGTGGCGCAAGCGATTGCACGGCCTCATGCAGCCGGAAGGCGGCCTCAAGGGTTTTGGGCGGAAAAAATTCAAACGAGACGTCAGGTGTCATGGCACAGGCCTTTCATGGCGGTTGCTCTCTTGTGCCTTCAAAATGAATGTGAGACAAATTCATAACTTTCATTCTCATTATGAGGCGCGTTCACATATGCACATTGAGTTTCGCCATCTGCGCAGCATCAAGGCCATCCATGAGGAAGGCGGGATTGGCCGCGCCGCCGAGCGGCTCAACATTACCCAGTCGGCGCTGTCCCACCAGATCAAGGGCATTGAGGAGCAGGCGGGTGTCGAGCTGTTCGTGCGCCGCACCAAACCGATGAAGCTGTCAGCGGCGGGCTTGCGCCTGTTGCGGGTGGCCGAGAGGATCCTGCCGGAAATGGCCGCGCTGGAAGCCGAGTTCATGGGGCTGAGGCAGGGCAGCGCAGGGCGGTTGCACATCGCCATCGAGTGTCATGCGTGTTTTGAGTGGCTCTTTCCGGTGCTGGAGCAGTTTCGCGCCCCCTGGCCCGAGGTCGATGTGGACATCCGCCCCGGCCTGGCCTTTGAGGCTCTGCCGGCGCTGATGCGCGAGGAGGTGGATGTGGTGATCTCTTCTGATCCTGAAAAGCTGAAGGGCATTCGCTTTGTCCCGTTGTTTGATTACGCCCCTGTCTTTGTGGCCCCGGCCAAACACAGCCTGGCCGCAAAGCCCTATGTGGAGGCCGAAGATTTTCGCAACGAAACCCTGATCACCTATCCCGTCGAGCGCGCGCGGCTTGATATTTTCTCCGAACTGCTCGGGCCGGCCAAGGTCGAGCCACGGGCGGTGCGCCAGGTCGAGCTCACGGCGGTGATCCTCATGCTGGTCGCGGCGGGGCGGGGCGTTTCGGTGCTGCCGGATTGGGTTCTGCGCGAGGTGCGCGGCTCGGGCGATTATATCACGCGCCCGCTCACCGCCCAGGGGGTGACAAAACGGCTCTATGCGGCGGTGCGCAGCGAAGATGCGCAGATGCCCTTCATGGCCCATTTTCTTAAGCTCGCCCGCGAGATCCCGATCCGCCTGCAAAGAGGCTGAATGGGTTGCGCGCCGCGCACGCAAGGCGTATAGCCGCGCTTTGATACCCCCTCAAGGAGCCTGAGCCATGCAAGGCAGCGCGAATCTGAACGTGATGATCAAAGCCGCCCGGAAAGCGGGCCGCAGCCTAATCAAGGATTTCCGCGAGGTTGAGGCGCTGCAAGTGTCCAAGAAGGGCGCAGGCGATTTTGTCACCAAGGCCGACTTGCGCGCCGAGGCCATCCTCAAGGAAGAGTTGATGGGCGCGCGCCCCAGCTATGGCTGGGTGGCCGAGGAGGGCGGTGCAGAAGCCGGGCAGGACCCGACCCGCCGCTGGATCGTGGATCCGCTGGACGGCACCACCAACTTCTTGCACGGGATGCCCCATTGGGCCGTGTCCATCGCGCTGGAGCATAAGGGCGAGGTGATCTCGGCGGTGATCTATGATCCGGTGAAAGACGAGATGTTTTATTCCGAAAAAGGCTCCGGTGCATGGCAGGATCACGCCCGCCGCCTGCGTGTGTCCGGCCGGCGCAGCATGAACGAATGCGTCTTTGCCACCGGCCTGCCGTTTTCGGGCCATGGGGATCTGCCAGCCACGCTCAAAGACCTCGCACGCGTCTTGCCCGGCTGTGCTGGCGTGCGCCGCTGGGGCGCGGCAGCGCTTGATTTGGCCTATGTCGCCGCCGGCCGGTTTGACGGTTTTTGGGAGCGCGGGTTGAGCGAGTGGGACTTGGCCGCCGGTATGCTCATCGTGCGCGAGGCCGGGGGCTTTGCCGAGGCGATTGACCCTGAGGCCAGCATTCTTGAGAGCGGCGAGATCATCTGCGCCAACGAAGCCATGTTCGAGCCGCTCTGCAAGCTCATCCGCAACAGCTGAGCGTCAGCGGTCCGCAGGGTGGTTGACCCCGTCAGCCCAGCGGATCGGCTCGTGCTCGGCAGGGTTTACCCCCTCAAGCCCGCCCATGTTCACCCCGTATTCATTCGGGTTTGAGCGGCGCTGGTGGTGGGTGTAGATGCCACAGGTTTTGCAAAAATAATGTTTCGCTGTCATCGTGCCCCATTGGTAGAGCGCGAGGTTGTCCGCGCCTTTGACAATCGTGATGCCGTCCAGCGGCGCGCTGACGGCCACAGCCCCGCGGCGGCGGCAGAAAGAACAATCACAGCGCCGCGCGGTGGCAAGCCCATCGCTGAGGCGCACCTCCAGCGCAACAGCGCCACAATGGCAGGTGAGTGTGTGCGTCTGGCTCATTTGCGTCTCCGGATGGTTGGAATGCGGGACGGGGCATAGCGCGTTTCCGGGTGGGGCGGATGAAACCCGGTCCTGCGCCAGAACGCAGACCCGCCCAAGCGTAAAAACACCGGCCAAGTCATCACCAGCCCGGCAACAAACCCGCCCGCATGGGCCCAATAGGCCACCCCGCCAGTGTTCGGATCGGCCGAGAGCCCGCCAAAGAACTGCAAGGCAAACCAAACCAGCAACAGGATCCAGGCAGGCATGGTAAAGACCCTGAAAAACACCACAATGATGATCAGAACATCCACCCGCGCCTTGGGAAACAAAAGCAAATAGCCCCCCATGACCCCGGCAATCGCCCCCGAGGCACCCACCGTGGGCACAGCCGAGCCGGGCGCGAAGGCCACATGCACAAGCCCCGCCAGCACCCCCGCCATGAGATAAAAGCCCAGAAAGCCGATGTGCCCCATCTCGTCTTCCATATTGTCGCCAAAGATCCACAAGAACAGCATATTGCCGCCAAGATGCATCAGCCCGCCGTGCAGAAACATCGCGCTGAAGAGTCCTTCAAAGCCTTGCCCCGCGCTCACAGCGGCGGGAATGAGCGCGTGCTCAGAGTAAAACACAGCCAGGGCACGCGGGTCTGCAAACAAATGCCAATAGCTCAGAAACACGGCGATATTCACCGCGATCAGCGCATAAGTCACATAGGGCGTGCGCCCGCTCGGGTTGTGGTCACGAAATGGAAACATGCCCAAAGGCTAAAAGCAAAGCGCGCCGCCGAAAAGCGGAAACTGCCTTTACGCCTTCTTCTGGTCAAAAATACCTTGGGTCTGCCCCGCGCAACAAGTGCGCTCTGTGAGGTTCGCGTTCGCGTCGCGAACGGCTTAGATCCGGGGGAGCGAAGCGCCCCCGGCGGGTCGGATTTTCGCGCAGCGAAAATTCGAAACCTGTTAGCCTTGCCCCGCCAGCAGCGCTGCGTTGCCGCCGGAAGCGGTTGTGTCCACACAGACATGCCGCTCGCCCATCACCCGCGCCACATCGGGTGCGCCGGTGATCAGCGGCAGGATCGCCCCTCTGCGCTTGGCCAGCGCCTGCTCATAAGTGCGCGCTTCAGTGGCGTCCCCCCAGAACAACACGCCCGCAAAGCCCGTGAGGCTTTCCAGCGCTGAGGCAGGCAGATTGCCGGTGGCTTTCACCGCCCGCCCGCCCAGGGCGGTGACCATCGCCGCTTGCGCGTCAGCCGTTGGGTCACCTGGCCCGAGGCAGAGCATGGGCGCGCGCGGCTCCAGAGTGAGCTTGTTGGACTCCCCCGTCGGGCCGGGCATCACAAGGGTCTGCGCGGCTTTTGCAGCAGGCGCGGCGTTGAGTGCAGATTGCATCGCCTCCGCGCGCATCTCGCTTTGCCACGCGCCGGCGGCGCTTTGTGCGGCAGGCTGCGTAAAGCGCGGCAGATAGTTTGGCCCGCCCGCCTTTGGCCCCGTGCCCGAAAGCCCCTCGCCGCCAAACGGCTGGCTGCCCACGATGGCGCCGATCTGGTTGCGGTTCACATAGATGTTGCCCGCATGGATGCGCTCGCAGATGTGCTGCACGCGGTCGTCAATACGGGTTTGCAGCCCGAAAGTGAGGCCGTAGCCTGTGGCATTGATCGTATCGACAACCTTGTCGATCTCGGTGGATTTGAAGGTGGCAAGGTGCAGCACGGGTCCGAAGATTTCGCGGCCCATATCAGCAATGCTGTTCACCCGGATCAGCGTTGGCGCGATGAATGTGCCCGAGTTCGGGGTGCGCAGCTCGTGCATCAGGCGGCCTTCGGCACGCGCCGTTTCGATATGCGCGGCAATCCCTGCGCGCGCCTCTTCGTCGATGACGGGGCCGACATCGGTGCTCAGAAGCCAAGGCGCACCCATGGAAAGTTCGTCCATGGCACCCATGAGCATATGGGTGAGGCTTTCGGCGATGTCGTCCTGCACATAAAGGCACCGCAGCGCAGAGCAGCGCTGGCCAGCGGACTGAAAAGCGCTTTCGACAATTGCCTGCACGGCCTGTTCGGGCAGCGCGGTTGAATCCACGATCATGGCGTTCAGACCGCCTGTCTCGGCAATCAGCGGCGCGCCGGGGGCGAGGTGTGCGGCCATGGATTTGCGAATGAGCAGCGCGGTTTCGGTGCTGCCTGTGAAGGCGACGCCGCCGATGCGCGCATCAGATGTGAGCGCTGCGCCCACATCACCTGCGCCGGGCAGAAGCTGGAGCGCGCGCGCAGGCACGCCCGCCGCGTGCAGAAGCTGCACCGCGCGATAGGCGATGAGCGAGGTCTGCTCGGCGGGTTTGGCCAGCACGGCGTTGCCTGCGGCGAGGGCGGCGCTGACTTGCCCTGTGAAGATCGCCAGCGGGAAGTTCCACGGGCTGATGCAGGTGAAGGTTCCGACAGGGGCGTCTTGCGGCGCGTTGGCGGCGTAGTAGCGCAGGAAATCCACGGCCTCGCGCAGCTCGCCCACCTGATCAAGCATGATCTTGCCAGCCTCGCGGGCCAGCAGCGCGAAAAGCTCGCCGAAGTGCTTCTCATAGAGGTCTGCGGCCTTGTTGAGCACCTTGGCGCGCTCTTGCGGCGTGGCTGCCCAAGGCGCTGCGGCTTTGAGCGCTGTCTCCACATCTGCCGCCGAGGCAAAGGCCACCTTTCCGACCGTATCAGCAGGGTTGGCAGGGTTGCGCACCGTGTGGGGTTTGGTCGGCTTGGCTTTGCCCGCAAGGAGCGGCGCGGCCTCCCAGACGTGGGCCGCGAAGGGCTCGCGCGCCTTTTTAATGCGCGCGAGCGTTGGCGCGTGGGTGATGTCAAAGCCCTTGGAGTTGGCCCGCTCAGGGGCAAACAAATCGGGGGCGCGGGTGATATTGGGCTGTGCCTTGGCCAGCGCCTCAAACGGGCAGGCAGCGACCTCTTCGGCGGGCACCTCTTCATCGACGATCTGGTTCACAAACGAGCTGTTCGCGCCGTTCTCCAGCAGGCGGCGCACGAGATAGGCGAGCAGGTCGCGGTGCGCGCCCACGGGAGCATAGATGCGGCAATGGGTTGCGCGCTCCTTCAACACGATGTCATGCAGCGCCTCGCCCATGCCATGCAGGCGCTGGAACTCGTAGGCATCCTTGCTCACGCCCATCTCGGCGGCCATGTCGAGCACGGCGGCGACCGTGTGGGCATTGTGGGTGGCAAACTGCGGGTAGATGCGCGCCGTCATGCCCAGAAGCTTCTTCGCGTTGGCGATGTAGCTTACATCGGTGGCAGGCTTGGCTGTGAAGACGGGGAAGCCTTCGACGCCTTCGACCTGTGCGCGCTTCACTTCTGTGTCCCAGTAAGCGCCTTTGACGAGGCGCACCATGATGCGGCGGTCAAGCCTCTCGGCAAGTGCGTTGAGATAGTCGATGGCATCGCCCGCGCGCTGCCCGTAGGCCTGCACGACCACGCCGAAGCCGTCCCAGCCTGCCAACGCTGGCTCGGAGAGCACCTCTGCGATCACATCCATGGAAATCGCGAGGCGGTCGGCCTCTTCGGCATCGACATTGAGGCCCATGCCCGCCGATTTGGCCAGAAGCGCGAGCGAGCGCAGGCGCGGGGCCAGCTCGTCCATCACGCGGGCGCGCTGGGCTTCTTCATAGCGCGGATGCAGCGCCGAGAGCTTCACCGAGATACCCGGATTTTCGCGGATATCGCTGTGCGTGCAGGCCTGCGCTATCGCCGTGATGGCGCGGGAATAGGCGAGGTGATAGCGCTTGGCGTCGCCCTCGGTGCGCGCGGCTTCACCGAGCATGTCGTAGCTGTAGGTATAGCCTTTGGCTTCCATCTTGGCCGCGCGTTCCATCGCGCCCACAATCGTCTCGCCCAAGACAAACTGGCGGCCCATTTCCTTCATGGCGCGGCCCACGGCGGTGCGGATGACAGGCTCGCCCAGCCGTTTCACCGCGCCGCGCAAAGAGCCGATGATGCCGGGGGCTGGCTCGTTCAGCACCTTGCCGGTGAGCATGAGCGCCCATGTGGAAGCATTGACCAGCGGCGAGGTGCTTTCCCCGAGGTGGCTGGCCCAGTTTGACGGGGCGATCTTGTCTTCAATCAGCGCATCAATCGTTTCGGCATCGGGCACGCGCAAGAGCGCCTCGGCGAGGCACATGAGCGCAATGCCCTCATCGGTGGAGAGGCCATATTCAGCGAGGAAAACCTCCATCATCCCCGGATCGGAGCTCTCGCGAATGCCGCGCACGAGGGTGGCGGCGTCTGCGCTGATGCGCTTGCGGGTTTCGGCGCAGAGGCCCGCCTCAGCGATCAACCGCTCAAGCGTGGCGGCTTCATCGGCATACATATTGGCGCTGATTTTGGTCCGACGTGGGGTCTTGGGCATGGCAGGCTCCTCCATTTTGTTCTATATAGCAGGCAAATTGCGGGCGATAATCCCGATCAGGGCAAATATGAGGGCAAAAATGACTGATAAAACCTTCAATCACGGTCAGATAGAGCTGGACGGGTTTGACAGGAGGATTCTCTCCGTGCTCGCCAGCGATGGGCGCATCCCCGTGACAGAGCTGGCGCAGCGCATTGGCCTGTCCAAATCGCCCACACAGGCGCGGCTCAAGCGGCTAGAGCAGAGCGGCGTCATCACCGGCTACAAGGCGCTGTTTGATCCGATCCGCCTTGGGCTGGACCATGTCTCTTTTGTCGAGGTGCGCCTCTCGGACACGCGCGAGAAGGCGCTGGCGGCGTTTAATGCGGCGGTTGCCAAGATCCCGCAGATCGAGCAGGTGCATCTTATGGCGGCGAATTTTGATTACCTTCTCAAGGTGCGCACCCAGAATATGAACGACTACCGTATTGTCATGGCAGAACAAATCTCGACATTGCCTCATGTCTCCTCCACCTCGACCTATGTGGCGATGCAGGCGGTGAAAGAGACAACTCTCGCGGATGTTATTTGAGCCTTAAGGATTTTGTGCCATTATTGGTCCATGCGAGCTTTGCTGTTATATCTTCTGCTGGCCACGCCGCTGCGCGCGGAAAGCTGCCCTGAGGCTCCGGACCATTCGGTCGCGCTGGCCGAGCTTGTGGAGGCTGTGCGCGCCGCGCCCAACGAGATGCACGCAGCTCCGCTCAACACCCAGATGTGGGAGCTGTGGACCGATGCGCCCGACGCGGCGGCGCAGGCTATTCTGGACAGCGGGATGCGCAAGCGCGGCTCTTTTGACCTTTTGGGGGCGCGGGCCGAGTTTGACCGGCTGGTGGCCTATTGCCCCGACTATGCCGAAGGCTATAACCAGCGCGCCTTTGTCAATTTCATCCGGCAGGATTATGAACCGGCCATTGCCGATTTGACCCGCGCGCTGGCGCTGTCGCCCACACATACCGGCGCGCTGACGGGGCGCGCGCTGAGCTATTATGCGCTGGGCCGTCTGGCCGAGGCGCGGGCCGATCTGGAGGTGGCGCTGGGGCTCAACCCCTGGCTGCCCGAGCGCCATATGCTGGCCGACCCCAATATGAAAGGCACAGCCACGCCGAAGGGCGACGACCTTTAGGGCGCGCCCGCCACCACTTCCAAGAGATTTCCTGCCGGATCCAGCAGCATAAAACGGCGCGCGCCCCAACTCTCTGTCTCGGGGCCATACAGAATGTCATGGCCAAGCGCGCGCGCTTTTTCGGCGTAGGCGTCCACATCATCGACCGCGATGCGCAATTCGGGAACAGGCGTGCCCTCGCCACCGGTCGTTGCAAGCATCAGCTGCGCCGCTCTGCTGGTCTGTGGGCCGGCTTGCAATCTTCTGTGCCAGCCCATGTCCTCTGCGAGGCTGAGCCCGAACAGCGCCGCATAAAACTGCTGCAAGGTTTGAAGAGAGGGCGCATTGAGCACCGGAGTAAGGTTGAGCACGGTCATGTTCTGACTTTCTGGGCAAAGAAGCGGATTGTTTTTAGGCGCGGCGCAGTTTAGGCAAGCAGCGCTGGCCTGCGTGGTGGAATGGTAGACACAGGAGACTTAAAATCTCTAGGCCGTATAGGCCGTGCCGGTTCGAGTCCGGCCGCGGGTACCAGCAATTCCTGTCACACACAACACAAGCGCCCCTGCGGTGATTGACAGCGCCGCGCAGGGCTGCGTAACTGGCAAAGATGGTTCTGGCCGCAACGCCAGATGAAAATGGGAACACGGTGCGGCCGCCTGCGCAAAGCATATGCTGAGCACGGCACAGGGCCAAATCCGCGACTGCCCCCGCAACTGTAAGCGGCGAGCGCCCTCCGAACACACCACTGAGCCTGCCGGCTCGGGAAGGTCGGAGACGCGTGACAACCCGCAAGTCAGGAGACCTGCCATCCTATGTCAACCACCGGGCGGGGTGCCTCGGAGCGGGTGATTGCTCTGGGCCTGTGGCCGGCGCTGTCTCTCTGTCTTCGGATGCTTTGCCCGATACACTTGCGCGGAGGGCGCTATGCTATTGGAAAGAACGCTGCATATGTTGCAGACACAAACAGACAGTGAAGCACGGCGAAAGGAGCTGGCGCGGATGGGCTTTATGCAATGGCTCGGCGGGCTTGACGGGCAGGCGGGGTTTGCACCGCAGGCCCGGTGCGCCTTGGCGGCGGCAGAGCGGTTTCGTGGAACCGACCCGGCCGTGGCGCAATTTTGCCTGCTGATAGAAGAGGCGCTTCTGATGCCGCCGCGGCCCCTGAGCCTTGCGTTGCCTGTCAAGCGGCGGCGGGGCGGGGCGCGCTCGCGGCGCCGGGCCCTTTAGCGCGCGTCAGAATCAGGTTTGTTTGCGCGCTTGCGCAGACACCTGAAAAACGCCAAGAGGCAAAGCTTCACCACCACGAAGCCCAGAATATCGCCCACGAAGATCGCGCTTTCAAACCGGAAGGCCTCGCCTGTTCTCAACAAGCTGAGAAACACCGCGTTAAAACCGGCCGCCAGCGCCCCGACGAGCAACAGATCGTGCCACAAAACAGATTGGCCCGGCTTGTAGAAGGCCCCAAGGCGCATTCGCTGTGCCACGAGGAAGGCCGCCATCACAGCAAGGGTGCTGAGGGCCGTGGCCTGCGCGGCCATTTCAAAGTCTTTGGAGTAGAATACGGCGCTGATCAGGCTGGCGGGCAGCAGGTAAAGCGCGCCCCACCACCCGTAGAGCCAGATTGTCAGCACCCGCACGCCATGGGGCAGGTAGACCAAAGACGCAAAAGACAACCCCTGAAGGTTGAAGCTGTTTTGCAAGGGAGAAATGCTAAGATGCACCGCTGAATAACTTAAAAAATAAAACAGGCTCGTTAAACTTAACCCGATAACATGATCTGATAAACGCAGTTGACTGGTATGACTATTCAAATAAGTTTTAATCCTGTTTTTGCAGGATATATCCTGCGCGCTTTTCAGGGCCGGCTTTGGCAATATACCCCAGCTCTACCAACATGTTCATGGCACGGAAAAATGTGCTGCGCGAAATGCCTTTGGTGAGCGCGTGGTCTTGAATGGTGCCCAGGGATATTTCTGTTTCACATTCCGAAGCCTGCGCAACGGCGCATAGGACGCGCCGCTCTGTCTCGCCGAGGTCGCACAAACCCAGGTCTTGCTCCATCCCCAAAAGGACTTGTCTCAGCGCGGCGAATCTTTTAAGCGATTCGTTCAAGGGTGACCTCACATGTTCTATATGTATTATTTATTATTTTTTTGCGCAGAAAACCTGAGCAATCTTAATGTCAAATAAGCATACGCGACCTGCCCTTTTCAGACAAGAAATAGGCGAAAAAAGCAACTAAAGATGGTAGTTGCGCCGCTTCCTGCGCACAGAGCGCTTTGGCGGCAGGGCTGAGCGCGAAGGATTTCACAGGTTCGTGATTGACACTAGGTCCGGATGTGATACTTAGCAGTCAGGCGCACTGAAGCGCGCCTGTGTAGCTTAACCAGTTGTTTTTTTGGTTGTTTAACGAGTGCGAAGGCAATGGTTCCATTGCCTTCTTTCGTGTCTTTTACGCCCAGTTTCACAGCAATTTCTATCATTGCTGCCCTCCAAATTGCGCGATTTTCTCTCCCTCACGAAAGATGCAATTTTCCGGCAAGTTTACGGGTGTAACACGGCGGGCGGGCTCGGCCCCTCCGCCACACTCTCCCCCGCCCCAAACTCCGGAAGTGACATCTATTATATATTCTCAGAAGTTGACTTGTTGGTGCGGCTGAAGGGTTTTGCAATTTGAGGGAAATAGCATTCAGCGTATTGCAGTTTTACTCAACGGGTTCTGTTTAAGCCCTGCAAATCAAAACTGAATAAAGGTGCTATTTTAATCCGCTCCAAATTGATTGCTGTTATGGCGCATATATCGGGTCGGCTTGCCTTTGGCAGCCAGGGCCCCCAACAGGGCCCCCAACAGGCACCACAATTACCAAACAACCGGACCCTGACGGTTCGCGCTGGCGCGTGCAGCGCTTTCCCTCCAGCGGCGCATTTTTAGCGCCGAGAAAGTTGATAACGCCGAGGGCGTTGAGAAACCAGTGAAGCAAAATAATTGGAGGCGAGTACCGGAATCGAACCGGTGTACACGGATTTGCAATCCGCTGCGTCACCACTCCGCCAACTCGCCGTCCGTGGTGTGGTGCTGCGGTTTAGACCGTTCGGGAGGGCCGTGCAAGGGGCCTCTTGCGGCTTTGGATTGATAGGGGCGCGGTTCTGTGTCAGAACCGGCGCAGAGATTCTGAACGGACGGGTTCACTTATGACAGATTTCACTGGCCGCCGCCGCATGATGGTAGACAATCAGGTGCGTCCCTCGGACGTGACCAAATATCCGATTATCGAGGCTTTGCTGAGCGTAGAGCGGGAAAACTTCGTGCCACAAGGGCTGCGCGAGGCGGCCTATCTGGGCGAAAACCTTGCCTTGACGGGGGATCGTGTTTTGCTGGAGCCGCGCACCCTGGCCAAGATGTTGGATGCGGTTGACATCACGGGCGACGAGCTGGTGCTCGATCTGGGCTGCGGCATGGGCTATTCTGCCGCCGTGATTGCCCAGATGGCGCAGGCTGTGATTGCGGTTGAGGAAGATCCGGCGCTGGCTGCGGAGGCCGAGAGCCTTCTGGCAGAGGCCGGGGCCGTGAATGCGGTGGTTGAGCAAGGCCCGGTGGCCGCCGGCGCGCCCCAGCATGGCCCTTATGATGTGATCACCGTGCAGGGCGCGATCGAGACTGTGCCTGCGGCCATTCTGGACCAGCTCAAGGAGGGGGGCCGGATGGTGGCGATCTTTGCGGAGGGCCAGCTTGGAACGGTTTGCCTGGGCCACAAAATAAAAGGACAGATGAACTGGCGTTTTGCGTTTAATGCGGGTGCGCCCGTGCTGGCAGGCTTTGAGCGGGCGACAGAATTTAGCCTCTGAGCGCGGGCAGCTGACCCGTGAAAAATCAACAGGAGTAGGCCTCGATGCGGTTTCAAACAATGTGCAGCTCAGTGGGCAAAACCGCTTGGCAGTCCGCCCTGAAGCGACTGGGCCGGCGCGCTCTGGTGGGGGCGGCGCTGGCGCTCTTGGCCTTGCCGGTGGCCGAGGCGCGGGCCGGGTCGCTGTCAGAGACGATGGCGCAGGCCTATGTGCACAGTGGCTTGCTGGATAAGAACCGCGCCCTGCTGCGGGCCGCTGATGAGGATGTTGCCGTGGCGCTTTCGGCGTTGCGCCCGATTGTTGGCTGGTCGAGCTCGGTTGGCTATGCCTACAGCGACTCTGCGGGGGTGACCCTCTCTGAAAACGTGACAGGGGCTTTGGGGCTGGCGGCCGAGCTTACGCTCTATGATGGCGGCGCGCGCGGGCTTCAGCTGGATGTGGCCAGAGAAACGGTGCTGGCGACTCGTGAGGGGCTCGTTTCTGTTGAGCAGCAGGTGCTGTTGTCGGCGGTCGATGCCTTCTTTGAGGTGCGCCGGGCAAATGAATTTATGCGGCTGCGCCAAAACAACATGCGGGTGATCGGCGAGGCGCTGCGCGCCGCGCGTGACCGCTTTGAAGTGGGCGAAGTCACCCGCACCGATGTGTCCATTGCCGAGGCGCGGCTCGCCGCTGCGCGCGCCCAGCTGGCCGCCGCCGAAGGGGATAAGGCCCGCGCCCTTGAGAGCTATCTGGCTGTCACGGGCCGCAAGCCAACGGGCCTGACAGCGCCCAAAGCGCTCAAGACTCCGGCCAAGACCCTTGATGCCGCCAAAGCGCTGGCGATGGTCACCCATCCGGATATGAAACGTGTCCAGCATCAGGTCAGTGCCAGCGAGCTGGGGGTGCAGATTGCCCAATCGGCCAAATCCATGCGGCTCAAAATCACCAGTGGTCTGAGTGTAAACGAGACGTTTGGCAGCTCAACCAGCGGGCACAGTGCCAGCCTCGGGTTGGAAGCCAGCCAGACCCTTTATCAGGGCGGCCGCCTGAGCGCGCTTGAGCGCCAGGCCCGCGCCCAACGCGATGCACAGCGCGCCGAGCTGCACAGCGCTGGGCTTCAGATTGCGCAGAATGTGGGCAACGCCTGGGCCCAGCTTGCCGTGGCCCGCGCCAGCTCGCGGGCGGGTGCCGAGCAGGTCCGCGCTGCCGAAATCGCCTTTCGCGGGGTGCGCGAGGAAGCCACGCTGGGCGCACGCACCACCCTTGATGTGCTGGATGCGGAACAGGAGCTTCTGGACGCGCGCGCCAGCCTAGTTTCGGCTCGTATTGACGAGGTTCGGGCTGGCTATTTCCTGCGCGCCACAATGGGGCTTCTGACAGCCGAGCGCCTTGATCTGGATGTGCCGCGCTATGATCCGGCTGCTTATTACGAGCTCGTGAAAACCGCGCCGCTGAAATCCTCCAAACAGGGCCGTCAGCTGGACCGTGTGCTCAAGACACTTGGAAAACAGTAAAATCCTTCATATCGGTTGTGAGAATCCCGGCTGGGGGTTAAACTGGGGTGAGGCAAGAGTGGTATATTTGAATGTCAGACCCGGTAACAAACGTGGAAATTGAAGACGTTTTGTCGTCGATCCGCCGGCTTGTGTCTGAGAGTGGCGGGGCTGCCCACCAGCGCGCAGCCGCACATCCACCAAGCCCCACGCCCGGTGAGCTGGCTCATTCGGCCGACAGCGCAGATGCGGGCGCAAGGGCTGAGGTGCCGCAAACAGGATTTTCGCAAGACGCAGAGCCACAAGCGGATCAGGACTCTGGCGCAGACATTCCCGTGAGCGACAAACTGGTGCTCACACCGGCGCAACGGGTGAGCGCGCCAAACCCTGACAGCGCACCAGAGCAGGACACAGCACCAGAGCAGCCAAGCGCAGCTGAGCCTGCCATGCCAGAAAACACGGTTCCAGAAAACATGCCCCCAGAGGATGCGGCGCCAGAAGATACGGCGCCAGAGGATACGGCGCCAGAAGATACTGCGCCCGAAGCTGCCGCGCCCGAAATGGCTGGGTCAGACGCAGCCGAGCAGCAAGAAGAGGCGCGGCAAGAGGATGCGCCAGACGCCGCCGAGAGCGCCTCAGACACGGGCGCAGAGCCGGTCTCTGATGCGGCGACTGAGCAGAGCTTGAAAGCGCGTTTGGAAACGCTGGAAAGCGCGGTTTCCAATCAGGTTGAAAACTGGGAAGACGTCAGCGAAAACGCACTGCCCTGGGAAGACCTTGAGACCCCTGACAGCGCGGTCTTTGGCCTTGCGGGCTATCTTGAAGACGACACGCCCCCCCAAGCCAACCCTGCACCGGACACAGCAGAGCAGAGCGCCCAAGAAGATCCTGCCCAGGATGACCCAGCCCAGGATGAACCTGCCCAGGATGAACCTGCCCCGGAAGACCCTGCCCCGGAAGACCCTGCCCCGAAAGACCCTGCCCTGGCAGATCCTGCACAAACCGGTCCTCACGCGCCCGACAGGGACGCTGCACCTGGCCAGAACGGCGGCACAGGATTTGATTTTCTGGAGGGCGATGAAACCCTGCTGGATGAAGACATGCTGCGCGAAATGGTGGCCGAAATTGTCCGCCAGGAGCTGCAAGGCGCTTTGGGCGAGCGGATCACCCGCAATGTGCGCAAGCTTGTGCGCCGCGAAATTCACCGTGCGCTGATCGCTCAAGACCTTGAGTGAGGCGCAGGGCCGCTGGCCAGCCGCGATGTTTCAGAACGCGTAAAGCGCCAGATCAGCGTGTGGCTGAGAGGGCGAGCAGCTGGTCTATGTCCAGATGCGTTTCCAGATGGGCGGCGAGGGCGTCAAGCGTTGCGTCGACATCGGCATCATAGCTGAGGCAGGCTGTGGCGTCATAAGATTTGAGAAAGGCGGCGCGGTAGCTGTCGTTGCTGAAAAGCCCGTGCAGATAGCAGCCGCGAATGCGCCCGTTGGGGCTGCTGGCCCCATGGGCTGTCCCGGCAACACGCAGCCAGCCGCGCGCGCAATCCGGGCCTGTTGTCTCACCGAGGTGGATTTCATAGCCCTGCACCGGTGCGCCGCTGGCCAAATCTGTGGCCTGCGTCAGCTGAACCCGCTTTTCGGGCTTCATGGTGGTCTGCACCTGTAAATGCCCAAGGCCCGGGGCGGATGTGGCGCAGCCTTCCAGCTCTTCGGGGTCGCTTATGGCGGTGCCCAACATTTGAAAACCGCCGCAGATCCCCAAGACATGGCCACCCCGGCGGATATGGGCCGCAAGGTCGATATCCCAGCCCTGCGCGCGCAAAAAAGCGAGGTCCGCGATGGTCGATTTGCTCCCCGGCAAGATCACCAAAGTGGCATCAGCCGGGAGAGGCTGGCCGGGCGGGACCATCTCAAGGCTCACATCCGGCTCGCTGGCCAGCGGGTCAAAATCGTCAAAATTGGCAATCCGCGAGAGCAGCGGCACGGCGATCTTGAGCTTGCCACCCAGGCTGCGGCCCAGCTCCGGCGCGTCTTCGGCGGGCAGGCGGCAGGCGTTGAAGAACCACGGCACAACGCCCAGCGAGGGCCAGCCCGTAAAGCGCTCAATGGCGCGCAACCCATCGTCAAAAAGAGACACATCGCCCCGGAACTTATTGACAATAAATCCACGGATATGCGCCGCATCTTCGGCGGGGAGCACGGCTTGTGTCCCCACAATCTGCGCAATCACACCGCCCTTGTTGATGTCCCCCGTCAGGATCACCGGCACATGGGCTGCCTCGGCAAAGCCCATATTGGCAATGTCGCCGGCGCGCAGATTGATCTCGGCGGGGCTGCCGGCCCCCTCGACAACGACCAGATCATACTGCGCCTTGAGCCGTTCAAAGCTCTCCAGAACAGGGCCGATCAGGCTTTGTTTGCGCTTGCCAAAGTCGCGCGCCATCTGCGTGCCCACGCGTTTGCCCTGCACGATCACCTGTGCGCCGGTCTCGCTTTCCGGCTTGAGCAGAACGGGGTTCATATCGGTGTGCGCCGGCAGGCGGCAAGCCAACGCCTGAAGCGCCTGTGCGCGGCCGATCTCGCCGCCATCGGCGGTGACGGCGGCATTGTTGGACATGTTCTGCGGCTTGAAAGGGGCCACGCGGATACCACGATTGGCCGCCGCCCGGCACAGCCCCGCCACAAGCAGAGACTTGCCCACATCCGAGCCTGTCCCCTGTATCATCACCGCATTGGCCATAGCTATGCACCTCCCCAGATGGCCTTTTGGCCGTTAAGGGGTGTTTACAGGCTTTAGACCCCACGGCAATGGGTTTCGGCCGCTGCCAGCCCCGTCAACCGGAGCTGGCAAAAGGGCGTCAGGCCGCTTTTATCGCGCTGCGCGCATTGTTGAGTGCCGCAGTTTCATCCGCCATCAACAAGCCTGCATTGATCACTTGCACATCGGTGATCCCGACAAAGTCGAGCACATGCACGAGAAAACCAGTGCCAAAATCTTTCGTGCCACCCACTTCTGTTCCGCCAGAAGTGACAACAATATAGGCCTTTTTGTTTTCGAGAAGTCCGACAGGCCCGTCTTCTGTGTAGCGGAAGGTCACATTGGCTCTTGCGATCTGATCTATCCACGCTTTGAGCGTCGCAGGAACTGAAAAGTTATACATCGGGGTTGCGATCACGAGAATATCCGCAGCTTGAAGGCTTTGAACAAAGCTGTCAGAGGCTTGCAACGTTGCGTTCTGGGCCGCGCTGCGGTCTGCGGCTGCTGTGAAGTTGGCCTCCGTCCAGGCTTCAGTCACAAAGGGAAGTCCTTCCGCAATATCGCAGTTTTCAATACTGGCATTCGGGTGTTTTTTGCTCAAGTGCTCCAGCAATTCGGAGCCGAGTTTGCGTGAATAGGATGACGTGCTGCGCGCGCTTGCGCTGACATAGAGAATACGGGTCATTGGATGTCCTTGCTTTTATATACCAATCGGTATACAATATCGCCAAGCATCGTCAAGGGATTATTACCGATGAGTACAAAAAAGCTCGGCCGCCCAAGAAAATTCGAAGAACATCATGTGCTCGAGGCTGTTGTTCAAGTGTTTTGGGAAAAAGGCTTTGAAGGGGCCAGCATGAGCGACTTTACAGCGATGACCGGACTCAACAAGCCGTCCCTTTATGCAGCTTTCGGAGACAAGAACGCTCTCTATCTGAGGGCGCTCACACATTATGCCGAGACAAAAGGCAGCGCGGGAATGCGAGCATTTCTCGCCGCAGATACTATTGGGCAGGCGGTTGAGGCCTTTTTGCAGCAGGCCCTGATCCTCCAGACCAGCGGTTGCGCCACTGCCAAAGGATGCCTTTTGGGCAACTGTGCTGTTGCCTCCGTGGGGTCAGTGCCCGAGAGCGCGGAGCTGCTGCGCAAGATTGATGACCAAACGGTTTCGGCGCTCACAGCCCGCTTTGAGACAGCAATTCAGATAGGCGAGCTTGCAGAAGGCTTTCCATCCGCACAAAGAGCGCGTTTGCTGGCTGATCTATTGTCCGCCCAAGCCAGTGCTGCGCGCTTGGGCAGCTCCTATGAGGCGCTTTCAGAGGCGATAGGCTGGAAGTGCGCCCTTGTTCTGAGCGACAGCGGTAAAACAGTTTTGTAATACAAAACGGCCCCCCATGTGCGGAGGGCCGGTTTTGTAAAACGTAAAGGGTGCTTCAGGCGGCTTCGGCCTGTGAGGCGGCGTTGCGGCGTTCGCTTTCCTCGCGCGAGAGCGCAACCGAGGTGCGCACGCCTTTGGAGACAAAATCCATCAAGCCCGAAACGACACGCTCGTTGGGGTCAATTCCGGCGCAGGACAACACTTCGCGGCCATCGCGCGAGCGCGCCCAGCGGGCGATCTGCTCGGGGCCGTTGCCATATTTCTTGTCATCGGCGATCGCATCGTCGAGGGCAGCCAGTACGACAGCTGCGAAAAGTTTGCGTGCACGGTTGCCTTGCTCATTATTGAAGGCCGTGCCGTCAACGAAATCTCTCATGATTCGTCCTTTATTTTTGCTCTTGTCTTTTTCGGCGTGAAGCTGGTTATGACGGGTTTCATCCGATTCGGATAGGGCAATATTGCATAGCTCCATTGCAATTTTTGCATATCTTTCTGCAAATGCAGCACGACATTTGGGTTTCTTGCCAAGGGCTCTGCCCCAAGATATAGGTGCAGCCTCAGTCCGATCAACCTTTTGCCACGGTTTTGCCATAATGCCTAAAATCAACGGAAATGAAATTCGCCCCGGGAATGTTCTGGAGCACAATGGCGGCCTTTGGGCCGCTGTGAAGGTCGACCATGTGAAGCCCGGAAAGGGCGGCGCTTTTGCGCAGGTCGAGATGAAGAACCTTCGTAACGGATCAAAGCTTAACGAACGGTTTAGAAGCGCCGATAAAGTTGAGCGTGTCCGCCTTGAGCAGAAAGACATGCAATTTCTTTACGAAGATGCAGGCCAGCTGATCTTCATGGATACGGAGACCTATGATCAGGTGCAGCTGGATGCCGAAATCCTTGGCGAGCGCCGGCCCTTCTTGCAAGACGGGATGACCATCCTCGTTGAGTTTCACGAGAGCGAGGCGCTCAATGCGACCCTGCCACAGAAAGTGACCTGTGTGATTGCCGAGACAGAGCCGGTGGTGAAGGGCCAGACTGCGGCCAACAGCTTCAAACCGGCGATTTTGCAAAACGGTGTGAAAGTTATGGTGCCGCCTTTCGTGGGCCAGGACGAGGCGATCATCGTCAACACCGAAACCATGGAATACTCAGAGCGCGCCTAAGCCGCCCTGACAGCTACAGAACGCCACAGAAAGCCCCCGTAAAGCCCCTGCCAAGCGCGGGGGCTTTTTTTCGTTTCAAAGCCTCTCAAAGCGCAAAGCCTGCCCGCCGGCTTCAATCCCCTTTTCGGCGCGCTCATAGCGCAGATAGGCCAGCGCGGTGTTGCCCGCCACGCTCAGCACCGTGCCCGCAGGCTTGCCGTCTGACAGGATCTCATCGCCCGGGCTGAGCGGGCCATCGGCCTGCACCCGCGCCAACCCCTTGCGCAGCTCTGTCTTGTGCTTCATCCGCGCGGTCACTTCCTGCCCCACATAACAGCCTTTCTTGAAGTCCACGCCATGAAGCCGCTCAAAGCCGACCTCAAGAATAAACGTATCCGGCCCCAGCTCCGCGCCCGTCTCAGGCACGCCCAGAGACACGCGCAGCGCGGTCCAGTCGGTCTCGTCCTCGCCCTGCGGCTCTGTGCGGTAGGCGCGCCAGCCCAGCCCCGCATGGCGCGGGTCGGCAAAGCCGTCATCAGGGTGCGCGCCAAGCCCGCGGTGCATGTGTAGCCCCGCTGCCTCAATCGCCACCTTGGAGCGCAGCTTATACATGGTGAGCCTCTGGCTCAGCATGGCGGCAAGCTGCGCGTCCACATCGAGCAAAATAGCGCCCTCGGCGGGGACAAGGAAGAAATCGGCAATGTATTTGCCCTGCGGCGTCAGCATCGCAGTATAGACAAGCCCGTCTTTCAGCCGCGTGACATCATTGGTCACCAGCCCTTGCAAAAAGTGCTCGCGGTCGTCTCCCGTGATCTTCAGTATCTCGCGGCGCATGCCCGCTCTCCCCATTCGTGCTTCGTCGTAATATAGGGACAGGGCAGGCGAACAAAAGGGGTCATTCATGCGCGCGCCGATCTCGGTGATCATTCCAACGCTCAACGCGGCCGCTGGCCTGCCTGCTTGCCTTGGCGCATTGGGCGAAGGGCTTGAGGCGGGGCTGATACGCGAGCTCATTCTCACAGACGGCGGCTCTGAAGATGCCACCGCCCAGATCGCTGAGGCGGCGGGGGCCATCTGGCTCACCGGCACGGCGGGGCGCGGCAGCCAGATCGCGCGCGGCGTTGCGCAGGCGCGGGGGGCGTGGGTGCTTGTGCTGCACGCCGACACGGTGCTTGAAACAGGCTGGAGCCATGCCGTGCTGGCCCATATCCAAGGCGCGCCTGATAAAGCCGGATACGGCCAGCTCGCCTTTGCGGCCCAAGGCTTTGCGCCACGCTTTGTGGCGGGCTGGGCCAACCTGCGCAGCCGTCTTTTCGGGCTGCCTTATGGCGATCAGTCGTTGCTGGTTTCCTCAGAGCTGCTCGCGGCCAAAGGCGGCTACCCGCCCTTGCCGCTGATGGAAGATGTGGCGCTGGCCCGCGCGCTCAAGGGCTGCCTTGTGCCGCTTGGTTTTAGCGCCCTGACAGACGCGCAAAAATACGAGAGATCAGGCTGGATGCGCCGCGGTGCGCAGAATTTGCTCCTGCTGCTGCGCTACCTTTTTGGCGCAGACCCAGCCGCTCTAGCGCAGCTTTATCGGCGGTCTGACCGCTCGTCTTAAACTGCAACGCATGCAGCCGCGCATAGACACCGTCGCCCGCCAGCAAAGCCTCATGCGTGCCTTCATCCACAACGCGGCCCGCGTCCATCACCACGATCTTGTCGGCGTCGCGCACGGTTGAAAGCCTATGCGCAATCACCAGCGTGGTGCGCCCCTTGGAGAGCCGTTCAAGCGCGGCCTGCACCACCGCTTCGGATTTGGCATCCAGCGCGCTTGTCGCCTCATCGAGCAGCAAAATCGGCGTGTCGCGCAGAAGTGCGCGCGCAATCGCCACGCGCTGACGCTGCCCGCCGGAAAGGTTGGAGCCGCGCGGGCCGACAGGTGTGTCAAGCCCGTCTGAAAGCTGCGGGAGGAAATCAGCCACATGCGCGGCCTCGACCACCTCTTTCAGCCGCGCCGCGCTCACATCGGTTCGGCCCAGCAGGATGTTCTCGCGCAGGGTCTCGTCAAACAGCGCCGCATCCTGGGACACGACAGAAAACAGCCCGCGCAGGTCTTCAAGGCGCATGTCCCGCGTTTCCACGCCGCCGATGGTGACCGCGCCGCTGTCAGGGTCCACCAGCCGCGTGAGCAGGTTGAACACGGTCGACTTTCCCGCCCCCGAAGCCCCCACAAGCGCGGTTGTCTTGCCCGCGCGCGCGGTAAAGCTCGCGCCATCAAGCACAGTCGTGTCGCCATAGGCGAGCCGCACATCTTTCAGCACAATTTCCGGCGTGCCCTTGGGGGCCGGCTTGGGCTTGGCGGGGGAGGTGAGGCTGGGGTGCGTTTCCAGAAGCGCGCGCAGCCGTTCGATCCCGCTCGCCGCAATCTGCCACTGCCCGCTCACAGCTCCCAAACGGCGCAACGGCTCAAAGGCAAAGCCGATCGCGGTGAAGAAAGACATGAATTGCCCCACCGTCTTTTCGCCAGCGATGATTTCGGAGCCGCCGTAAACCAGCACCCCGACAAAGCCGAGGCCCGACATGAGGTCAATCAGCCCCGGCACAACCGCGCTGCCCGCATGGGCGCGCACTTCGGATTTGACCAACGTGTCGGTGAGCGCGCCATAACGCGCGCTCTGGTAGCCTTCCAGCCGGTTGAGCTTCACCGGGACAATGCCATGAAACACCTCGTCAAGCCGCGTGGCCAGCCTTGCGCCAAGGTCGCGCGCCTCACGCGCGCGCGCGCGCACAAACCGCTGCACCAGCCGCGTGGGGGCCAGCACCAGCGGCGCGCCGACAAGGGCCACGAGCGTCCATTTCCAATCCACCGAAATGGCCACGCTCATCAAAACCGCAAGGGTGATAAAATCGCGCCCGGCGCCCATGATCAGCGCCCGCCAGCCATCATTGATGGCAATCACATCGGCCTGCACCCGCTGGATCAGAAAGCCCGGCGGGTGGGTCTGATGAAAGCTGCCATCCTGGCGCATGATATGGGCCAGCAAATCGGTGCGCAGCGCGGCGGCCATCTTCTGCATGATATAGGCCAGCGTGATTTTCTGGCCCACCGAGGCCACGGCACGCCCCGCAAAAATGCTGAAAATCGCCAGCGCCACCCATGTGATCGCGCTCTCGTTGCCCGCAATGAACACTGTGTCAAACATCGGCCGCATGATGTAGCTCAGCGCCCCCAACATGGAGCCTTCAATGATCATGAACAGCAGCGCCAAGAGCAGATAAGGCGTGAAGCGCTTGAGATAATGGCGCCAGAGCCAGCCAAACAGCCTGTCGCTATGGTCGGGAGTATCGCGCATTTTGGGCCGATCTTTGTTGCCGTTCCCCTGCGTTTAGAGAAGCCTGGCCAAGCTGGCAAGGTTTGGCAGCATTGACGCCGCGCCGCGCGCGGCTAAAGTCTGCGGCAAACAGCCAAAGGAGTGAGGCCATGTCAGGCGCAGGTGGACGAGAATATCTGGCCATACCCGGCCCCTCGGTCATGCCCGAAGCGGTTCTGCGCGCCATGCACCGCAGCGCTCCCAACATCTATGCAGGCGAGTTGCCCGATATGATGCCCGCGCTGATTGCCGGGCTCAAAGGCGTGGCGCGCACCCATCAGTTCGCCACAATCTATATCGGCAACGGCCACGCCGCATGGGAGGCCGCGTTGAGCAATATTGTCAGCCCGGGCGATACAGTGCTCGGCGTGATGAACGGCCACTTCGGGCGCGGCTGGGCGCATGTGGCCTCGGGCCTCGGCGTTGATGTGTTGCCGCTTGACTGCGGCCTGAAAGCGCCCGTGACGGGCGAGGCGCTGGAAGCCGCGCTCAGGGCCGACCGCGCAGGCAAGATCAAGGCGGTGCTCTGCACCCATGTTGATACCTCGACCTCGGTGAAAAACGATATCGCCCTTGTGCGCCAAGCGATTGACGCCGCAGGCCATGACGCGCTTTTGGCGGTCGATTGCATCGCCTCGCTCGGGTGCGATGTCTTTGAAATGGACGGCTGGGGCGTAGATGTCATGGTCGCCGCCTCCCAAAAGGGCCTCATGGTTCCGCCCGGGCTGGGCTTTGTGTTTTTTAGCGAAAAAGCCGCGCGCGCGCGGGCGCGCATGGCGCGCGTCAGCCTCTATTGGGATTGGACACCGCGCGCCACCCCCGAGGCCTTCTGGCAGTATTTCGCCGGCACCGCCCCCACCCATCACCTCTACGGGCTGCAAGCCGCCCTTGGGATGCTCCACAGCGAAGGCATGGAGGCCGTCTGGGCGCGCCACGAGAAGCTCGCCCGCGCCATCTGGGCGGCGTGTGAGACATGGGGGCAGGGCGGCCCGCTTACGCTCAATGTGCCAGAGGTGGCGCACCGCTCGACAGCCGTTACCGCGCTGCACATCGGCAAAAATGTGGGCAAACGCCTGCGCATGTGGACAGAGGGCGAGGCGGGTGTGACCCTCGGCATCGGCCTTGGCATGAGCACCGAAGACGACCCTTTGGGCGATGGTTTCTTTCGCATCGGCCATATGGGGCATGTCAACGCCCAGATGGTCATGGGGACGCTCGGCAGCATGGAGGCCGGCTTTGCCGCGCTGAACGTGCCGCGCGGCGCAGGCGCTCTGGATGCGGCGGCGCAGAGGCTGGCTTAGAAACAGCGGCGTCATATCTGCGGGAGATGTGCCCGTCAGCTCAGCGGTCTGCGGCCTTGATCCCGTTCGGGGGCACTTTGGTCTCTAAGCCGCCACGCGCGGCATTGCCGCCCCCTAGCTCTCCACCCAGAGCGTGACAGGCCCGTCATTCACCAGCGCGACCTGCATATCAGCCCCAAAGCGCCCGGTTTGCACAGGCACGCCAAGCGCGGCCAGCGCCTGGGCGAACTGCTCATAGAGCTGCTGGCCCAGCTCGGGCGCGGCGGCAGCGGAGAAGCCGGGGCGGTTGCCGCGGCTTGTGTCAGCCGCCAGGGTGAACTGGCTCACCACCAAGGCCTCGCCCGCACTCTCAAGGACAGAGCGGTTCATCTTGCCCGCCGCATCCTTGAAAATGCGCAGCTTGGAAACCTTGAGCGCCAGCTTTTGCGCCGTGGCCTCACTGTCGCCCTGCATGGCGCAGACCAAGATCAGCAGCCCGGCGCCGCAGCGCCCGATCTCTGCGCCCTCTACGGTGACACGGGCCTCGCTCACTCTTTGCAACAGCGCGCGCATGGTGTTCTCCTTTTTTGTGCCAAAAACCAGCAAAGTCACCCGCAGGTCAAGCCACTTGCCAGCCTCACCCGCGCGGGCGGTTTATTGCCAGCCAGCGCATCAGAGCATTGCGGCAGGGCGCCCAGCCATTTATGGCAGGGTCATGCGTGCTCTTGTGGCTCTTCTTCTGTGTCTGGCAGCGCCGCTTGCGGCGCATCCGCATATATTTGTCCAAACCGGCCTGCGCCTTGTGGAGCATGCCCCCGGCCAGATTGCGGGTGTCGAGGTCACATGGCGCTATGACGCGCTCTATTCCTTGCTTGTGCTGGAAGACATGGGGCTGGACGCTGATCTCGATGGGGTTTTGAGCCCGCGTGAGCAGCAGGCCCTGAGCGGATTTGACTTGAACTGGATCGACGGGTTTGAAGGCGATCTGTATCTGCATACGGCGGCGGGGCCACTGTCTCTGAGCGCGCCGCAGAACCGGGGGGCTGCGCTGGTGGAGGGCCAGATCGTCTCGCGCCACTACCGCGCCCTCGCGGGGGCGGTTTCCGCACTTACCCTCAAGGCCTTTGACCCGACCTATTACACTGCCTATGAGCTCGATCTGGGCATTGATCTTCCGGTAGGCTGTGTGGCGCAGGTGGCCAAGGCCGATGTCTCTGCTGCCAGCCAGATGGTGATGGAGTTGATGGGCGATGCCGGTGATGACCCCGAGGCCGATTTTCCCGAGGTGGGCGAGGCT
Source organism: uncultured Lentibacter sp. (assembly GCF_937123735.1). Taxonomy (GTDB): domain Bacteria; phylum Pseudomonadota; class Alphaproteobacteria; order Rhodobacterales; family Rhodobacteraceae; genus Lentibacter. The sequence continues at coordinate 31,396 of NZ_CAKZKL010000032.1, read as the reverse complement.
TTTGCAGATGAGATCGTGGTGACATGCGCCTCTGGCTCCTGATTTTGGCCCTGCTTGCGCTTGCAGGTGGCGCGGTCTGGCTTTGGGGGCTGGGCGGTGCGGTGCAACTCTCGGCATGGGCCGCAGAGGGCCAGCGCGCGGTGCAAAACGCCATGGCGGGGCTGCTGCGCGACCTCAAAACCGGCGCGCCGGGGGCTTTCTGGGGCCTCATGGGGCTGTGCTTTGCCTATGGCTTCTTTCACGCGGCGGGGCCGGGGCACGGCAAGCTTGTCCTCGGCGGCTATGGGGCCGCCCGTCGGGTTGCGGCGCTGCGGCTTGCGGTGTTGGCCGTGCTGGCCAGCCTTGCCCAAGCGCTCTCTGCGGTGGGGCTGGTCTATGGGGGAGTCTTTTTGTTCGACCTGTCCCGCCAGAGCATGACAGGTCTGGCCGACGACTGGCTCGCGCCGGCCTCCTATATCGCGATTGCGCTGGTGGGTGTCTGGCTGGCCAGCCGTGGCGCGCGTCGGCTCTGGCAGGCCTGGCAGCACCGGAGCCACGGCCCGGACGAACCCTGTGGCTGTGGCCACGCCCACGGCCCAAGCGCTGCGGAGGCCGCAAGGGTGCAAAACCTGCGCGACGCGCTGCTGGTGATCGGCGCGGTGGCCATCCGGCCCTGCACCGGTGCGCTGTTTCTGTTGATCTTGAGCTGGCGGCTTGAGATCGACCTGACGGGAATCGCCGGAGCCTTTGTCATGGGGCTGGGCACGGCCAGCGTGACAGTGTTGGTGGCGCTGCTCTCGGTGATGATGCGCGAAACCGCTTTTGGCGCCCTTGCCAGCGCTGGGCAGACCCGCCGCCTTGCCGCCCTGCTCGAGCTGGGGGCGGGCACGCTGATTGCGCTTGTGGCGCTGTCACTGGTCTGAAGAAGGCCTGCCCGCCGCCCAGCGCTCGATCAGCACATGAAGCGCAAACCCCGTCAACAAAAGCGCCTCAAAGCCAAGTGCTGCCAGCACGAAGCCAAGCAGCCCCAACAGGTTGAGAAAGCACAGAACCCATAAAAGCGTTCTGGTGCCTTGGCTGTGAAAAGCTGTGTGATCTTGCATGAACACTCCTGTCTTGAGCGCAGCCTAGCGCGGCTGTGTCAAGATCGGGTTAAAGCCTGCAAACCGTGTGTGCGGCGCTGTGTGGGCGCAGCTTTGGAGCATTTGAGCGGCAATCGTCAGAGTGCGCGCGCGTCCGACAAGGCTCCAGGAAGGGCCGCGCGCAGGGCGGACAGATTGGCCTCTGTGCCACAGCTGACGCGGATACAGCGGTTTTGCGGGGCGACAAAGGGCATCCGCACAAAAATGCCGCGCGCCACCAGCCCGTCGAGCACGGCTTTGGCAAAAACGCCGTCCTTGCCGCAATCAAGGGCGACAAAATTGGCCGCCGAGGGCAGGGTGGTGAGGCCGTTTTCAGCGGCGATGGCGGCGATGGTGGCGCGCGCCGCCTGCACCTTGGCAACCGTTTCGGCGAGATAGGCCTGATCTTGCAAGGCTGCCAGCGCACCGATCTGGCTGGTGCGGTTCATGCCAAAATGATTGCGGATCTTGTTGAACGCGTTGATCAGCTCAGGCGCGCCGAGCGCATAGCCCACCCGCGCGCCCGCCAACCCGTAGGCCTTTGAGAAAGTGCGCATTCTGATCACTCGCGGGTCGTTGATATCGACAGGCGCCGCCGTGCCCTCGGGGGCAAATTCGATATAGGCCTCATCGAGCACCAAAAGACAGCCCTCCGGCAGCGCCTCCAGCGCTTTGAGCACCTCTGCCCCCTTGTGCCATGTGGCCATCGGGTTGTCAGGGTTGGCAAAATAGACAAGCTTGGCATCAACTTCACGCGCCTTGGCGATGAGCGCTGCCAGGTCTTCGTGATCGTCGCGGTAGGGCAATTTGTGCAGCACCCCGCCAAAGCCGGCGACATGGTAGTTGAACGTGGGGTAAGCGCCATCAGAGGTGACAACCGCATCACCCGGCGCAACCAGCAGGCGCACAAGATAGCCCAGAAGCCCGTCGATCCCCTCGCCGACCATGACAGTCTCGGGCGCGCAGCCGTGATGCGCCGCCAAAGCCTGGCGCAGGTCGTGATTCTCCGACTCGCCATACATCCAGATGTCACCAAGGCTCGCCGCCATCGCCGCCACCGCACGGGGCGAGGGGCCAAAGGCGTTTTCATTCGCGCCGATGCGGGCGGTGAAGGCCACACCCGTGGCGCGGCTGTGGGCCTCGGGGCCAACAAAAGGAACGGTTGCGGGCAAGCTCTGGGCGAGCTGTGTGAAGCGAGGCTGTGTCATGGTGCATGGTTAATCCAAACCGGGGCCGCACGGCAAGAGCGCTTGTCTGTCCGCCTCTGTTGGGGCGGGGCCTTTGCCGCTGCGTTAAGCTTTGCGCGCGCGCCGGCTGCGGTTAGGCTCGGGCCAAACAGGAGGAAAAGCCCATGGCCCGCGTTCGCACCGAAATCAAGGATCACATCGCCCATGTCGCGCTCACCCGCGCCGAGAAGATGAACGGCATCGATATCGAAATGGCCGAAGCCCTTGTGGCCGCAGGGCAGGCGCTTGTGGCTGATGAGAGCATCCGCGCCGTTGTGATGTCTGGCGAGGGGCGGGCCTTTTGCGCTGGGCTGGATGTGCAGAGCTTTGCCGTTTTGGCGGCGGGCGACCCTGAGGCACGGGTCATGCCGCGCGAGTATGGCAACACCAACCTCTTTCAAGAGTTGGTCATGGTTTGGCGGCGCGTGCCTGTGCCGGTGATCGCTGCGCTGCATGGGGTGGTCTATGGCGCGGGCTTCCAGCTGGCGCTTGGGGCCGATATCCGCATTTGCCACCCCGAAACCCAGCTGGCGGTGATGGAAATGAAATGGGGCCTTGTGCCCGATATGGGCGGGATGGTTCTCATGCCCCGGCTCACCCGCTCCGATGTGATCCGCCGGATGACTTATACGGCCGAGCCCGTAGCGGCGCAGCAGGCGCTTGATTGGGGCCTCGTGAGCGAGCTGTCCGACACCCCGCTTGAGGCGGCTCAGGCGCTGGCTGGGGTGATTGCGGGCAAAAGCCCCTCCGCCATCCGCACGGCGAAACGGCTGATTGAGCTGGCCGAAAGCGGCGCTGGGGAAGATGCGGTGCTTCTGGCTGAAAGCCGCGAGCAGACCGATCTCATCGGCAAGCCGCATCAGATGGAAGTCATCGCCGCCAATATGCAAAAACGCGCGCCGAAATTTGGCTGACGTAGGGTGCGCATTCACTGCGCACCGTCGCTCCAGCGCACGCTGCGTTAACCGGATTATGTGAACAGAAATTAACCTTTGGGCGGTGCACGCAGGGTGCACGGGGTGTGCACGCTTGTCACCCCCCTGTTTTGGCGGGCCCTGAGAGGCGTTAACCATGGCGCGCGCTCCGCTTTGGGCCTTGGACTTTTGCGCCGCATTCGCTAGACCACAGCGCAAGCGAAAGCCGCAAGAAAGGCAAACGATCATGGCGATGGAAAAGACATTTAACGCAAGCGAAGCCGAGCCGCGCCTCACCGCGATGTGGGAGGCACAAAACGCCTTTGCCGCCGGGGCCAACCGCAGCCGCGACGAGAGCTTCACCATCATGATCCCGCCCCCTAATGTGACGGGCGCTCTGCATGTGGGCCACGCCTTCAACAACACTCTGCAAGACATCCTGATCCGCTGGCACAGAATGCGCGGCTTTGACACGCTCTGGCAGCCGGGCCAGGACCATGCGGGCATCGCCACGCAGATGCAGGTCGAGAAGATGCTCGCCGCCACACAGCAGCCCTCGCGGGCCGAGCTGGGGCGGCAGAAGTTCCTCGAAAAAGTCTGGGAATGGAAGGGGCAATACGGCGGCACAATCGTGGAGCAGCTCAAGCGGCTTGGCTGCTCATGTGATTGGAATCGCAACGCTTTTACCATGGCCGGGGCTGAGGGTGATCCGCGCGTGGGCCATGAGAACTCGCCCAATTTCCATGATGCGGTCATCAAGGTTTTTGTCGAGATGTATGAGCAGGGGCTGATCTATCGCGGCAAGCGTCTGGTCAACTGGGACCCGCATTTTGAGACCGCGATTTCCGATCTTGAGGTCGAGAATATCGAGGTTGCGGGCCACATGTGGCACTTCAAATACCCGCTCGCAGGCGGGGCGACCTACACCTATGTCGAGAAAGACGAAGACGGCAATGTGACCCTCTCAGAAGAGCGCGATTACATCTCCATCGCCACCACGCGGCCCGAGACCATGCTGGGCGACGGGGCCGTGGCTGTGCACCCCGATGATGCCCGCTACGCGCCCATCGTGGGCGCGCTCTGCGAGATCCCCGTGGGGCCGAAAGAGCACCGCCGCCTGATCCCGATCATCACCGACGAATATCCTGACATGAGCTTTGGCTCGGGCGCGGTAAAGATCACCGGCGCGCATGATTTCAACGACTACGAAGTCGCCAAACGGGCGGGCATTCCGCTCTATCGCCTGATGGACACCAAAGGCGCCATGCGTGCCGATGGCGCACCTTATGACGCGGCAGCGACTGTGGCGCTGGAAGTCTCCAAGGGACTGAAAACGCTGACAGTTTCCGAAGCAGACGCGCTCAACCTCGTGCCCGAGGAGCTGCGCGGGCTGGACCGCTTTGAAGCGCGCAAAGCCGTGGTTGAACAGATCACATCCGAAGGCCTCGCCGTGATGGTGAGCGAAGAGTTCAACGACGAGGACGGCGAGACCCAAACCCGCCTTGTGCCCTATGTTGAAAACAAGCCGATCATGCAGCCCTTTGGCGACCGCTCCAAAGTGGTGATCGAGCCGATGCTGACCGACCAATGGTTTGTCGACGCCGAAAAAGTCGTCGACCCCGCGCTCGAGGCCGTGCGCTCTGGCGAGATCAAGATCATGCCGGAGAGCGGCGAGAAAACCTACTATCATTGGCTGGAAAACATCGAGCCCTGGTGCATCTCCCGTCAACTCTGGTGGGGGCATCAGATCCCGGTTTGGTATGATGCTGAGGGCCATTATTATTGCGCCGCAACGGAGGCGGAAGCCATTGAAAAAGCGGGCGGAAAGCCCCTTGAGCGTGACCCTGACGTGCTTGACACATGGTTTTCCTCTGGCCTCTGGCCCATCGGCACACTGGGCTGGCCCGAAGACACCGACGAGATGCGCCGCTACTTCCCCACAGATGTTCTGGTCACGGGCTTTGACATTCTCTTCTTCTGGGTCGCGCGGATGATCATGATGCAAAAAGCCGTTGTGAAGGAAATCCCCTTCCACACGGTCTACCTGCACCAGCTCGTGCGCGACGAGAAGGGCAAGAAAATGTCCAAAACCACGGGCAACGTGATTGACCCGCTTGAAATCGTTGATGAATTTGGCGCAGACGCGCTGCGCTTTACCAACGCGCAGATGGCGGCGCTGGGCGGGGTGCTGAAGCTCTCCAAGCAGAAGATCACGGGCTATCGCAACTTTACAACCAAGCTCTGGAACGCCGCGCGCTTTGCCGAAATGCACGAGGCCACCGGCTCTGACGGGGCCGTGCCGCAGGCCGAGGCGACCGTGAACAAATGGATTATCGGCGAGACCGCCAAAGTGCGCGAAACCGTCGATGCGGCGCTGGAAGCCTACCGCTTCAACGACGCGGCCAACGCGCTCTATGCCTTTGTCTGGGGCAAGGTGTGTGACTGGTATGTGGAGTTCTCCAAGCCCCTCCTGATGGATGCAGACGCGGCGACAAAAGCCGAAACACAGGCTGTGATGGCCTGGGTCATCGACCAATGCGTGATCCTTCTGCACCCGATCATGCCGTTTATCACCGAAGAGCTCTGGGGCACTTTGGGGAGCCGTGAGAAGATCCTCGCACACACCGACTGGCCGACATACGGCGGCGAGCTTGTCGATGCGGCGGCAGATGCCGAGATGAACTGGGTCATTGGTTTGATTGAAGAAATCCGCTCTGTGCGCGCGCAAATGCATGTGCCGGCGGGGCTGAAAGTGCCGGTTGTTGTGCGTGACATGAGCGCGGAGGCCAAGGCCGCTTTTGAGGGCAATGAAGCCTTGATCAAGAAGCTCGCGCGGATGGATGCGCTGCATGGTGTGACCACCTTCCCCAAAGGCACAGCGGCACTCAGCGTGACGGGGGCCGCCTTTGGCTTGCCCTTGGCGGATGTGATTGATGTGGGCGAAGAGAAGGCGCGGCTTGAAAAGACCCTCGGCAAACTCGCCAAGGAGATTGGCGGGATGCGGGGGCGTTTGAGCAACCCCAAGTTTGTCGCGAGCGCGCCTGATGAAGTGGTTGAAGAAACCCGCGCGAACCTTGCTGAGCGGGAGGAAGAGGAGGGGCTCATGAAGGCCGCTCTGAAGCGGCTTGAGGAGATATAGGCTTCGAATTTTGCTGCGCAAAATCCGATCCGCTGGGGGACGCTGTCCCCCAGACCGCACGCCAAGCTGGGGGACGCTGTCCCCCAGACCCCCTGGGATATTTTTGGCAATAAGAAAGCGGAAAGCGCTAGCTTCGGTCTATCTTTGTGCTCAGGTGGATCAGGCTTTCTGAGCTGCGCACCCCTTTTGCGGCGCCGATGTCGTCCAGCGTTTGATCAAGTGTTTCTGTTGTTGGCGCGCTGAGACGGGCGATGAGATCCCAGCGGCCGGATGTTGTATTGACCTGTTCGACATTTGAGAGTGTGCGCAAACGTGCGAGAACGGCCGGGCCGGAGCGCGGTTCAATCGAGATGAGCACAGTTGCCTGCAAGGCCGGTCGGGCGCTTTGGCTGCGGCGCAGCGTGTAGCCTGTGATGGCCCCGTTGTTTTCAAGCCGCTCGATACGGGCCTGCACGGTTGTGCGTGCCACGCCAAGGGTTTGCGCCATGCTTGTCACCGAACGGCGTGCATTTTCCGTGAGCAACCTGAGCAGCTTTATGTCAATTTCGTCATTTTGCATGTTTCAAAGTCAAATCGCAGTTCTATTTTGGGCATATTGCGCGAACTGCCGGAAGAAATCGACCAGAATTTGCGCCAGACTGAAAAGAAAAGCGAGGTTTGGTGATGTTGGATGTGACTTCTTTTGCGTGCCCGGAGGCGCATATTGCCAGTGTTGAGCCGGATGAGGCCGTCATGTATTTTGCAACCGATGCCTTGGCCGCGCAGGCGCGCCGGTTTGTTGACGGCTTTGCGGGCGAGGTGAGCTATGCGGTGAAGGCCAACCCAGCGAGAGAGGTGCTTGAGGGGGTATTGGGCGCAGGGATCCGTGCGTTTGATGTGGCCAGTCCGGACGAGATGCACAAGGTCCGCCGGGTGTCTCGGGAGGCGGCGTTACATTACAACAATCCGGTGCGCTCTGTCCGAGAAATCGCCGTTGGGAAGGAGATGGGCGTGGGTTCCTGGTCGGTGGATGCGCTGTCTGAGCTTGCGAAGCTTGGACCTGCTGTGCGCGACGCGGAGGAAGTTTCGGTGCGTTTCAAGCTGCCTGTGAAGGGGGCACATTATGATTTTGGGGCCAAGTTTGGGGCCACACCGCAGGCGGCTGTCGCGCTTTTGCAAGCGGTGCAGGCGGCCGGATATCGGCCTGCTCTGACGTTTCATCCCGGAACGCAATGCCATGCGCCGGAAGCTTGGGAGAGCTACATTGCCGCTGCGGCCGACATTGCGCGCGCGGCGGGTGTTTGCGTTGAGCGCTTGAATGTAGGGGGCGGATTTGCGGCCCAGCGCAGCGCACAAGCGCCTGATCTGGAGGAGGTGTTTGACCGGATTTTCCGCTGCACGCAGGCCGTGTTTGCCAGCCCGCCCAAGCTTGTGTGCGAACCCGGGCGGGCCTTGGTTGCGGAGAGTTATACGTTGGCCACACGGGTGAAGGCACTTCGCGCGGAGGGCGAGGTTTTTTTGAATGATGGGCTGTATGGTGGCTTGGCTGAGTGGCGCGATATGTCCGCATCCACGCGGGTGCGGGTCTTGGGGCATAAGGGGGCGCCACGAGGCGCACCCAGCAAGGCGTTCAAAGTGTTCGGGCCAACCTGTGACAGCCTTGACTGTCTGCCCGACCCTGTGTGCTTGCCTGCTGATCTAAAAGAAGGTGACTATGTGCTTTTTGCGGGTATGGGCGCGTATTCAATGGCGATAGCCACCGGGTTCAATGGCTATGGAATTGGCTCGGTTGTCAGGGTTCAGCGCGTTTGAGGCGCTCGCGGCTGTGCCCAGTGGCGCTAATAAAGGCTGACAATTTTGAGAAAATTGCGAGCAAGCCGTCGCGCTGTGCTCATGCTTTGCTAACGGATCCTTGCTTAGGATTGTTCTGCGGGTTTGCCCTATCAGTGCCCAAATTATGAGCTAGAGTGGGCAGTGTTACTTGACATGTGAGAGGTGTGTGCAAGAGCTGAGCATCAGAGGCAGGGCTGGATATGTCACTACATGGGATTGGAAAACGCCTTTTTGGCCTGATCTGGCCAGCGGAACGGCAGCGCCGCGTGGCGCATGGGCGCCTGCGAGGCCCTGTGGACCATGTGATTGTGCTGGATGGGACCATGTCCTCTCTCAAGCCTGGGCATGAGACCAACGCGGGGTTGACCTATCGGTTGTTAAGCGAAGTTGGGGCGCCCGTTTCGGTTTATTATGAAGCCGGGGTGCAGTGGCAGGATTGGCGGAGCACCCACCATGTTTTATTGGGGCGCGGGGTTAACCGTCAGATCAAACGTGCTTTCGGATATTTGGCTTCGCGGTATCGTCCGGGAGACAGAATTTTCTTCTTTGGATATTCGCGCGGTGCTTATGCGGTGCGCTCGCTGGCGGGCATATTGGATGCTGTGGGCCTGTTGCGCGCGCAAATGGCGACGGAGCGAAATGTTGAGCAAGCCTACCGCCTGTATCAGCAAGGTGCGGGCTCTGAGACGCTTGCCGCCTTTCGCAAAGCCTACTGCCATGCGCAGGTTGATGTGGAAATGGTGGGTGTCTGGGACACGGTGAAGGCGCTTGGAGCGCCGTTTTTGCCTCGTATTTTCAAAGACACCCACGGGTTTCACAACCACCAGCTCGGGGCCGCTGTGCGCCACGGCTATCAAGCTTTGGCGCTGCATGAAACCCGCGTGGTGTTTGAGCCTGTTTTGTGGGAGTGCCCCAAGGATTGGCAAGGACGGGTTGAGCAGGTCTGGTTTCCGGGAACTCATGGGGATGTTGGAGGTCAGGTTGCGGGGGACACGCCGGCGCGCCTCTTGTCCAATATTCCTTTGGTGTGGATGCTGGAGAAAGCAGAGCGCTGTGGCCTGCCTTTGCCAGAGAACTGGCGGCTGCGTTATGCGCAAGATCCGCTCGCGAAATCTGTTGGAACCTGGGCGGGCTGGGGCAAGCTCTTTTGGGTGCGCGCGCGCCGTAGGGTGGGATATGGCGCTTGTGAAAGCCTGCATGAAAGTGTGGAGGCCCGGGCCCTTGCGGCCGGGGTTGCGCCAAGCTCTCCCAAGATTTCTGCCCGCGCGCGCGTGGCGCGCTGACCCAAACGTTACAAAAAGGCTTTCATGTGAAATGCGGATTGCTCTGGCAAACGGCCAAAGCCTTCTGACACCGGACAGGCGCGCCGCACCCGACAGCCTTGTTCAAGGCAGTCCTGCCCTTGTGGTGTGGCCAGATGGGCCTGGCAGGCGGCAACATCATAAGGCAGGCTGGCAGTGAGCGCTTTCACGGGGCAGGCTGTGAGGCAGGGTTGGCTTGTGCAGCTATTGCAGGGGTTTTCTGCGGGTCGCTTCGCAAGTGGGTGGCACCCCGCAAAGCGCACGGCACCACGAAAAGAGATCATGAGCCCCGCGTGGACATGAACGAGCATCCCGACCGGGGCTTGCCAGGCCTCGCCACTTTCTTGCGCCCAGCGTTGAAACGCAGGGTAGGGCGGCCCATCGGAGGGAAACACGGCCCGGCCCCCCCAGGCGGTGGCCAAGGTTTGAATGATCCGTTTGGACCAGCGGTCCAGCGGATCAGGGGCACCATCCCGATATTCTGGGGAGGTTGTGAACCGGGGCCAGAATTCGGGCTCATGTGGCCCGAGCAGAACAACCGTATCGCTGCCGTCATGGAGCGTGCCAACAACGGTGAGCGCTTTGGATTCTGGCGTCGGATCTAGCGTTTCGCGAAGGGCAGCCATAGGCTCCATCCGAGTTTTGTTGGCCGCTCATCTTGCCATTCCAGGCCGATTTTCATCTGTTCATGGCCCGCTGCGGGCTGGGCGATATATGTGCCAAACAGCCTGTCCCAGATTGCGAGGGAAAACCCGTAATTGCTGTCATGCTCGGCCCGCAGCACCGAATGGTGCACACGGTGCATATCGGGCGTGACCAAAAACAGCCGCAAACGCCGGTCAAGCCAGAGCGGGAGGGCCAGGTTGGAATGGTTGAACAGCGCTGTGCCGTTGAGCAGGATTTCAAACACCACAATTGCCAGTGCAGCGGGGCCGAGCAGATAGACAAGCCCAATCTTCAGCCCCATGGACAAGGCTATTTCAACGGGATGAAAGCGAATCGCGGTCGTAACATCTAATTCGGTATCCGCATGGTGAACGCGGTGCAGCCGCCAGAGCAAAGGCACCTTGTGAGTGATCAAATGTTGCAGCCAGATTGCAAAATCAAAGAAAAGCACCGCCAGAAGGATTTCAATCCAGCTTGGCCAGGTCAGGACATTGAAGAGCCCCCAGCCGTTTTGGCCCGCGTCCAAGGCCGCGCCAACGGCCAACAGCGGCAGGGCGAAAGCAAGCAGGCGTAAAGCCACTGTGTTGAGCAAGGAGATGGCCCAATTCGTGAGCCAGCGCTTGCGCCGTGGCAAGGCTCTTACCCGCCGTGGCAGCAGCGCCTCACCCAGCGCAAGTGCACTGAACAACCCCAAAAAGATCGCAAGACGTATGAGGGCTTCATGCTCCATTCTCGGAATATGATGTCACCGGAGCGCCAGCGCAAGTCAAGGCTGCGTCAGCCGCGGATCAGCGTCCCCGCCCCTTGTGAGGTATAAAGCTCCAGCAGGCAGGCATTGGGCGCGCGCCCGTCCAGAATAACCACACCGCGCACCCCCCCGGAAATGGCCGTGAGCGCTGTTTCGGTCTTCGGGATCATGCCGCCAGCGATGGTGCCATTGGCCACCATATCGCGAATAGATTGCGAGGTGAGCTCGCTCAAGACTTCGCCAGAGGCGTCCTTCACACCCTCCACATCGGTGAGCAGCAACAGGCGGTCAGCCTTCAGCGCGGCGGCTACGGCCCCGGCGGCGGTGTCGCCATTGACATTGAAGGTCTCTCCGTTTTGGCCCGCGCCGATCGGAGCAATCACCGGGATCACACCTTTTTCAAACAGATCATGCAGGATGCTCGGATCCATTTGCGAAGGGGTGCCAACAAAACCCAAGTCAGGGTTGGTTTGTTCGCAGAGCATGAGATTTGCGTCTTTGCCGGATAGGCCCACCGCCTTGCCCCCCTGGCGGTTGATGGCTTGCACAATCCGCTTGCCGACGAGTCCTGACAAGACCATCTCGACCACCTCGACGGTGGCTTCATCGGTGACGCGCTTGCCATTGACAAACTGGCTCTCAATGCCGAGTGCGGCGAGCTTTTCGTTTATCATTGGCCCGCCACCATGAACGATCACAGGGTTTACGCCCACCATCTGCATGAGCACAATATCGCGGGCAAATTCGTCCATCGCGGCATCATCCCCCATGGCATGACCCCCGAATTTGACCACCACAATGGCTCCGGTGTAGCGCTGCAAATTGGGCAGGGCCTGGTTGAGGGTGCGGGCCGTGGCGGTCCAATCGCTGTTTTTGGTTTGTGTTGTCATGACAGGCGCCTTGTTGAAGTTGCGCGATTTGAACTGATTAGACACTGCCGTGCAAGCCGTGGTTTGGCGAACGGCTGTCTGGCTAGACCAGCGTGGCGATCACGGCACGCAGGGTTTCTATCCCGTCGCCCTTTTCACTGGATGTCAGAATAATCTCTGGGAAGGCGGCTGGGTGTTTGGCCAATGCCTTGCGGGTGGCTTCGATGGCGCGTGCGCGGTCGGCATCCTTGACCTTGTCTGATTTGGTCAGAACGCATTGGAATGTGACGGCGGCACTGTCCAGCAGGCTCATGATTTCCTCATCCACGGGCTTTACGCCATGGCGGGCGTCCACCAAGACAAAGGCGCGGCGCAGGCTTTGCCGCCCGGAGAGATATTGCTTTAGGAGCCGTTGCCACTTTTCAACCACAGCCAGCGGCGCATTGGCAAAGCCGTAGCCGGGCAAGTCAACCAGATAGTGGCTTTCTGCGATGTTGAAAAAGTTTATTTCCTGTGTGCGCCCCGGGGTGTTTGAAGCGCGAGCCAGCCCTTTTCTGTTGGTTAAGGCATTGATCAGGCTCGATTTCCCGACATTGGAACGCCCCGCAAAACAGACTTCCAACCGGTCGGCTTCGGGCAAGCCGGACATGGCGACAACGCCTTTGACAAATTCGGCCGTGCCACCAGCAAACAGCTTGCGGCCCTTTTCGCGGGTGAGATCGTCCGGCGTTTCGGCGAGAGGGAAGGGAAGTTGCATTACAGCACCTTTGCTTGATCGTTTAGGCCAACGCGGCCCGACTGCACAACCTCAGCATATACACCAAAATCCTGATGACCCCAGCCTTCATTGAGCAAAGCCAGCGTATCGGTGTCGCGTTGCCCAGACTTGGGGGAGGCCATGGTGTGTTTGCAACGCAGGATCCGCTCTTTGACTTCCAGTATGGCGGTGCCAATTTGAAGGTGCTTGCCAATCCAGTCGAACTCTTCCCAAGGCGCAAAGCCCTCAAGCCAGATGTTGCCGCGCCAGCGCTCGGTTTCCAGCTTGCGGCCCAGACGCCCCTCAACAGATTTGTGCGATGCCATATTCATCACGGAAACCGACGGAAAAGCTGTGTCGGTAAAACCCCGTGTCGCCCCGCGAACCACCCGTGCAGAGCGCGCTCGGTTGTCCGGGATCAGCGGGCCGGCCCAGGCGATAAGCTTCTCACCCTCGCGGTCCGGATCAAAATCCAGATCGTCCAGCGCGGGATGCGTGAGGCTCAGGCGGCCTGTGGCTTCGTTTAGCTGCGCCGTGATGGCCGCAAGGCGCGGCGCTTTCGTCCCGATCGAGAAGTTTTGGCACGGGGCCCAGGCTGTGCCATCTGCGTCTGACAGCTCGTGGGCCACCGCCCAGTGGCGGTCCCAAGGCAGGGTCTGATGCGCAGTAAGCGCCACGGCACCCAGCATCTCGCGCCCGTGACTTTTCACGGGGTAGCGCCAAAGCTGGGTGACCTGCGGGCTCATTCGGCGTCTTTGCTCGCCCGCTTGAAGCTTGACCGGATGTTGCCAAACACATCAGGCTTGTAGCCGTGGCTGCGCATGATCAGGTATTGTTGGGTGAACGTGATTGTGTTGTTTGCAATCCAGTAAATCACCAACCCAGAGGCAAAGCTGCCCAGCATGAACATGAACACCCATGGCATCCAGGCAAATATCTGTTGCTGGATCGGATCGCTGGGCGCCGGATTGAGCTTTTGCTGAAGCCACATGGTGATCCCGAGGAGCAAGGGAAGAATGCCGATAAAGACCAGCGCCATGATCGAGCCAGGCTCGGGGGCAGCCCATGGGAAAATGCCGAAGAGGTTGAAAATCGAAGATGTATCCGGCGCCGAGAGATCCTTGATCCAACCGATCCAGGGGGCGTGGCGCAATTCCAGCGTGACAAAGATTACCTTGTAAAGAGAGAAGAAAATCGGGATCTGCATCAGAATTGGAAGGCAGCCCGCAGCAGGGTTGACCTTCTCTTTCTTGTAAAGCGCCATCATCTCCTGCTGAACTTTCTGACGGTCATCGCCAGCTTGTTCCTTGATCTTCTCCATTTGCGGTTGCAGCTCTTTCATCTTTGCCATGGAGGCATAAGACTTGTAGGCAAGCGGGAAAAGCACGAGCTTGATGATGAAAGTCAGGCCAATGATCGCCCAGCCCATATTGCCAATCATGGCATGAAGGTAGTGCAGCAGCCAGAACATCGGCTTGGTAATGAAGAAGAACCATCCCCAATCGATGCTGTCGAGAAACTTTGGAATGCCGCCATCATCCTGGTAGGTGCGAATGGTTTCCCATTCTTTTGCCCCCGCAAACAGGCGGGAAGACACGCGCAGGCTCTGCCCTGTGGCGAGCGTCTCCGTTTTGTGTTTGGCTGTGGTCTGATAAATATCGCGTTGCGTGTCTTTGAAGGCGCTTATTTTTGCGCCCGGTTGGTCAACAATCAGAGTTGTCATCCAGTAATGGTCTGTGAAACCCGTCCAGCCTTTGTCGCCGACCAAGTGTTCTTCGTGGCTGCGTGCCGATTCGAAATCGGAGTAGTCCGTCTCGGTCAGCTCTCCGGCCACATGGCGGATTGCGCCTTCGTGCAAGATGAAGAAATTCTTGAGATCAGCGGGCTCGCCATGGCGCGCAATGGTGCCGTAGGGCGCGAGGCTGACAGCTCCGGCTCCGGTGTTGCTGACCGATTGGGTGATCGTGAACAGATAATCTTCATCCAGAGCGATTTCGCGCTGAAACTGGAGCCCAGCCCCATTGTCCCAACCGAGGGTGATTGGCGTTGACGGGGTTAACCTATCGCCGCGCACCAAGGACCAGACCGTATTGGGCCCGGGCACAAGCTCTGCGGTGAGGCCCGCGCCGGGCGCCCAGCCATAGAGCGCATAATAGGCATTGTCCGAGCTTGTGGGCTTGAGCAAAGGCACGATGTCACTGTCTTGAGCCAGGTTCTCGCGATAATTCTTGAGCTTAAGCTCGTCAAAGCGCCCCCCCAAAAGGGAAATCGTGCCCTCAAGGCGCTCGCTCTGCACTTTGATACGGGGGGCATCAACGCCGGGTTTGGCCGCCGCCGCGGCGGGCGCTTGGGTGTCTTGTGCGGCAAGAGGGGTGCTGGCAATGGTTTCGGATGTGGTCTGACTGCTTGGCGCATTCGCGGCAAGCTGCTCGGCTGTGGGTTCGGGGGGCGGGAAGAAATAGCTCCATCCCAAGATAACAAGCATACTAAGCGCAACCGCGAGAATGAGGTTCTTGTTCTGATCGTCCATGGAGACCCGGGCCCTTTACCTTTGAGAGTGAGGCAGGTTCAACAGAGTGCGGGCACGAAGGTCAAGCAGTTATTGCGTCAATGGGGCAAAAGGCACCGGGATCGGCGCACCTCTGCGCCTTGTTGCCGCGCGCTAGGTTTCTTGCGCGCTCGGTCGGATTGTCTGGGTCAAATCGTCTGGGGCGGGTTGGCGTGTCTCAGCAGAGCGCGCGCCGGGCACGGGCGTGTTGAGCCCCGCAACACGACGGCGCGCCTTGGGGGCCACTCAACTCAAGCCCCCTTTGATTTGAGGCAAAGCGCCCAGAGAGGCCGTATGGGTTTGCAGCCATTTGAGCGTTTCCTCAAAGGGCATCGGGCGGGCAATGGCATAGCCCTGCACATGTGAACACCCCAGTTGGCCCAGCATGGCGTGCTCGCCGGCGGTTTCTACGCCTTCTGCCAGGGTTTCCAGCCCGAGCCGCTCTGCCATGGTCTGGATGGCCGAGACCATGCGCTGTTGCTCTTGGTCCTTGTCAACTCGGGTGATGAAAGAACGGTCAATCTTGATCCGTTCGATGGCAAAACGCCTGATCGAGGTGATTGAGGCATGGCCTGTTCCAAAGTCATCCAGATCAATGCGACAGCCCATTTTGGCAAGCGCTGCAAGGTTGCGCGCGGCGGCATCTTCGGGCGACCCGGCCACAATCGTTTCAAGAACTTCAATCGTCAGCCTTTCCGGTGGCAAATCAAACCGGTCAAGATCCCAGCGCAGCTTTTCAGCCAGCTTGGGATTGCGCAGTTCTTCCGCTGAAAAATTAACCGAGACACAGGGCACAAAAAATCCGGTCTGATCCCAGGCTTTGAGAGCTGAGAGCGCGCCATACAAAACCACCTCCCCCAACCGTTCAAGCTGACCGGTATCTTGTAACACGGGCAGAAACTCGGCTGGTGTGACCGTGCCGCGCTTGGGGTGATGCCAGCGGGCGAGTGCCTCAAAGCCTGTCACGCGCCCCGTATCTGTGGAGATCTGAGGCTGAAACCAAGGGGTGATCTCGCCATTGTCCAACGCATGAAACGCGTCTCTGGCCATGGCTTCACGTTTCACGGTGGTCTCTCCCATTTCGCGGCTATAGGCGCGGATCGAGGAGGGCGCATTGCGGCAGGCTTCGTTCAAGGCCGTTTCGGTGGCCTTCAAAATGGAGCAAGCCGTCGGCTCGGGGCTGCGCAAGCTGAGACAGAAACCCACCCCACAGCTCACAAAAAGCGCCTGCATATCGACAGATACCGGCTCTTCCGCCGCAGATTGCAGCCGGGCGGCGAGCTGAAGGGCGCTTTCAAGCTCAAAATGTGGAACCGGAGCAATCAATACCGCATAACGCGCCCCGCCCAGCCAGAAAACCTTATCGTCTTCACGCAAGATGGCACGGAACCGCTCGCCCAGCCGCTCCAGCAGTGTGTCACCGGCTTTTTGGCCATATCGCTGCACAAGCGCTTCAAATTCTTCGAGCTGAATATAGAGCAGGGCCGATTTTCGGCTGCTTTCCGAGCAGACTGTGAGGGTTTCGCTCAAGTCTTGCTCCAAGCGCTCCAGAGTGGGCAGGCCGGTCACCGCGTCAACCTCGCGGGTGCGCAGCGCCCGGGCCTCGCGCAGGGTGCCTGCCAGCAGGTAAAGCAAAGGCAAGCCCAGCGCGACCATCACCAAGGCGAGCTCGCCCGCAGCCCAGAAGGCGCTGAGCGCGAGCGCAGGCACAAAGGCGAGCATATGCGGCCCAAGCAGCCAGTTGCGCAGCAACCTTAACTTGTCACCCTTTGACTTTGCCGTCGTCCAAACCATTACACTCGGTCCTCAAATCACCTTGATCTGAGGCTAGCGCAAGAGTCTCAACAGCCCCTTAACGGAACAGGGCAGGCAGGTCGTTTTGCGGATATTTTTCCTGTGGGTTGCGAGAAAGATTTTTGAAATCAAAGAGTTCAGGGTCAAGAAGGTGGCTGGGCCGCGCGTTCATCAGGGCACGAAACATCACCTGTCTGCGGCCCGGGCTGTTCTTTTCCCAGCCGTCCAAAATCTGTTTGACCTGCTGGCGCTGCAAGCCGTCTTGAGAGCCACAAAGGTCGCACGGGATGATCGGGTAGTTGAGGTCACGGGCAAATTTCTCACAGTCAGCCTCGGCCACATGTGCGAGCGGGCGATACAAAAACAGATCGCCCTCCTCGTTGAGCAGCTTGGGTGGCATGGTCGCCAGGCGGCCGCCATGAAAGAGATTCATGAAAAATGTCTCTAAAATGTCGTCGCGGTGGTGGCCCAGCACAACGGCGGTGCAGCCCTCTTCGCGCGCAATGCGGTAGAGGTTGCCGCGCCTCAGCCGCGAGCAGAGCGCACAAAAGGTGCGCCCTTCGGGCACTTTGTCCATCACGATCGAATAGGTATCCTGATACTCGATCCGGTGCGGCACGCCGCGCTCTTCCAGGAATTTTGGCAAGACCGTTGCGGGAAAGCCCGGTTGCCCCTGATCAAGGTTGCAGGCCAGCAGCTCCACGGGCAAAAGCCCGCGCCATTTCAGCTCGTAAAGCACCGCCAGAAGTGTGTAGCTGTCCTTGCCGCCCGACAGGCAGACAAGCCATTTGCCGCCCGGTTCGATCATGCCATACTGCTCGATCGCCTCGCGCGTCTGTTGCACGATGCGTTTGCGCAGCTTCTTGAACTCGGTGCTTTTGGGAGCGCCGTGAAAGAGCGGGTGGATGTCGTCTGGCTTGTCTAACATGGCTGTGCCAATAGCCGCTTGCGCGGGCCGGAGCAACTAAATCCGTCCCATCTCGTGCAGGCGGGCGCGCAAATGATCGGCCCGCGCATCCCCCGCCTCCAGCGCAAAGACAAAGGCATGGGTGAGAAAGAATGATCTCTCCACAAGGTCGTTCGAGTGATCCGCCGCCAGCGTGTAAAGCGTAATCAGGGCCTCACGGTCGTCGCGCTCATGTGCAGCCAGAAGCCGCTCGTGCAGCCCGCTCATTCAGCGGCGAGCTGCTGGCGGTGTTTGGTGATCTGCTGGGCCACCCAATCATGAAAGCAATGCGTCGGCCCGTCCATCGCTGGCGAGAAGCGCCCGCCGTCAAAGCCGCGCCCGTAGCGGCCCTTCTGCATCCCCTCAACCACGAAGATATCTTCGACAAAGACAGTCTTCCATTGGGTTGCATTCTTGGCGCGCAGGGCTTCGTCTACCTTGGGTTGGGCATAAAACAGGTGCACATGCTCCAGCGTTTCGTTCACAGCCTTCGGCTCAAGGATAATCGCGAAAGCATGGTCGCGTTGCACGCCCAAAAGCACATTGGGGTAGACAGTGATATATTCTCCGCCGGTGTCCCATTTGTCAGACAGGTTGGGAAAGTCGGGGAAGGTCTGGCCGTCTTGCCCCGTCAGCTGGCGGTAAACCAGCGTGCCCTGGCCCGAATAGCGGCCATATTCTTCAATGTTGTAGTGGTCTTCCAGCCGCGAATAGCTGTTCAACCCCGGGTGCACCCAGGGCAGGTGGTAGCTTTCGCAATAGTTCTCAACCGCCAGCTTCCAGTTGGTCTTTACGGGCAGCTCGAATTTGCTGTCTTCCCCGCCGTGATACAGGGGCACGTTGAACTCTTTCCAGCGCTCCAGAAGCTCCGCATGCACCACCTCGAAAGGCTCTGCCGTGCCCGAGGCATTCACATAAACAACCCCCATCCAGATGTAGCTGGGCACTTCATACAGCCCCAGCTCGCTCTTTGGCATGTCCTTGTGGGTGTTCATGCCCGGCCCGCCCACATGTGGCGTGGCAACAAGGTCACCCTTGGTGGAGTAGCACCACGAATGATAGGGGCAGCGGATCGCGCCCTCGATTTTCTTGGGCTCGGAGACGAGAATCATACCGCGGTGGCGGCAGGTGTTCTGAAACACGCGCACCTGCCCATCTTTGTCGCGGATCAAGAGCAAGGGCATCCCAAGAAATTCGATGGGCTTTGCATCGCCGTTTTCGGGCACATCGGCCTCAACACCCACGCCCGACCAATTGTTATACAAAACGGCATCACGCTCCTCCAGGAAGACCCGCTCATCCACATAATGCTCATTGGGCAAGCCATTGGCCGTGGCCACGGGGCGCATCACACCTGAAATATTCGTCGTCATTTTCCGCTCTCCTGCAAACTTCGGGGCAGTGAACCCGGTTTTGACACATAAAACTTTTCTCACCGCGACATGGCTTTTCTCACCGCGACGGCCGGCTTGCGTTTTTCATCTCTTTTGGTGCAGGGGCCGTATGCCGGGTATGAAACAACTTCTTCTCGCCTTTGCGCTCGTCTTTCTGGCTGCCTGCTCGGGCAAGCCCTCGTTCAACGATGCTGCCCTGTCGGAGCGCAAGCTTGATCTGGAGCGCTTTTTTGACGGTCGTTTTGTGGCCCACGGCCAGTTTCAGGACAGGTTTGGCAAGCTGCGTCAACGCTTCGTTGTCGACATGACAGGAGACTGGGACGGTGAGACGCTCACCCTGACAGAAGATTTCACCTATGCCAGCGGCGCAACCGGGCAGCGCATCTGGCGGCTCACCAAAACAGGCGATGATACATGGCGCGGCACGGCTGACGGCGTGATAGGCGAAGCCACGGGGCGCGAGGAGGGCGACAGGTTCAACTGGCGCTACACCATTGATCTGCCCCAGCCCGATAAGGGCGGCACACTGCGTGTGGCGTTTGACGATTGGATGTGGCTGCTGTCAGAGGACCGCCTGCTCAACATCGCCTATGTCGAGCGCTTCGGTCTGCGCCTCGGCACGGTGACCATCATGTTCGAAAAGCTGTAAGCCCGCCTTCAGGCAAACTGAAAACAGGCCCACCGGGCGCGAAGCCCCCTTGAGCCAGACCCAAAGCCAGCCAATAGTGCACCAAGAGCTCGGGAGGCTGTGCATGAATATCGACAAGAAAATCACCGATGATCTGGTGGCCAACGACATATCCTTTGTCACAACCGTGCCCTGCAAACAGCTCGCAGGGGTGATCGAGGAGATTGATGGGCGCGACGAGATTTTCCACATCCCCTCAAACAAGGAAGACGAGGGCATGGGGCTTTGCGCCGGCGCTTGGATGGGCGGCAAGCGCCCGGCCATCATCATGCAAAACACCGCGATTGGCGTGACGATCAACACTTTGGCCACGCTGATCCAGTATTACCGTATGCCGCTGCCCATGCTGATCAGCTACCGTGGCGAGCTGCGCGAGCCTGTGGCCTGCCAAGTCGAAATGGCGGTTCACACCAAAGCGCTGCTCGCACAGATGAACATCCCGACCTACCATTTTCACAAGCAATCCGATGTCGCAGAGCTCGATATGATCCTGAAATACACTTTCATGTGCAACAAACCCGTGGCGATCCTGACGGATGCCAACTTCTGGGGAGGCTATGGCGACCAATGATCCGTTCCGAAATCCTGCAAGACATCGCCCCGATCCTGCGTGACCAGCTCGTCGTGTGTAACATCGGCATCCCCAGCCAGGAGCTGCATGCGATTGATGACCAGCCGACCAACTTTTACATGCTCGGCACCATGGGGCTGGCCTCCAGCATCGGCCTTGGCCTTGCGCTGGCGCAGCCCAAACCGGTGATCGTGATCGACGGCGACGGCTCGATCCTCACAAATATGGGCACGCTGCCCACCATCGCCAACAATGTCGCCAACAATTACATCCTGATGATCATTGACAACGGCTCCTACGGCTCGACGGGCGACCAGCCCACTTACACGGGCAAGAAAACCTCTCTGGCCAAAGTTGCCGAGGCCTGCGGCTGCGAGCGGGTGATCGAGTGCCGCGATGTCGACACGGGCCGCGTGCTGCAAGAGGCGCTCGACAGTGGCGAGATGACCGTGATGGTCGTGAAGTGCGACAGCGGCAACGCGAAGATGCCGGTGATCACCATGGACCCCGTCATCATTCGCGACCGCTTCATGAAGGCGGTGTCCAGTTAATCGGCTCAGGTCTTGCTCTCGGGCGGCCAGAAGAGTGACTGGACAGTGTATATACAGATTGCCATACCCACAGCCCCACCGGCTGCCACACCGAGCAAAACGATCATATCAATCGGCCCGCCGATATCGGCAAAGCCCGAGCGGGTCATGCCCTGGACGAACAAAACCGCCGCAATCGCGCCGATGGGCATGGAGAGCTGCGCCCAGAGAAACTTGCGCCAGCTCACGGCTCTATCGCGGATGAGAACATAGATATACGCCACCGTGACAAGGGCTGCGGCCAGAACCATGGCCCAGAAAAGCCCGCGCCCGAAAATTTCCTCAAAGACCGCGAAAAGCGTTGTAAGTGTCAGTTCTTGCATGGTTTTCTCCTCACGCTTTGCCGCGCAACATGGCGTTATAGGTGGCTTTCAGAGCAACCTCTTTCATCAGCCAGCTGATCCAGAGCTCCTCCAGCGGTGCGATGATGCCGGGGAAGCTCGGGGTCAGATTGTTGTTGTAGTCAAACTCAATGAGCATGGCACGGCCCACCTGCGTGATCAGCGGGCAGGAGGTATAGCCGTTATAGGCCGCATCGGTGGTATCTCCGGCAATCTGGGCCACCAGATGTTCCTCCACCACAGGCACCTGCCACTTCACACTTGCCGCCGTTTTGCCCTTGGGCACACCCGCCACATCGCCAAGGGCAAAAACTTCGGGGTAGCGGTTGTGGCGCAGCGTGGCCTTGTCCACCTCGACCCAGCCTTGATCTTCCCATTTGTCGGCCCAGCTCAAGCCGGACTGGCGCACAACATCTGGCGCGCGTTGGGGGGGAATGACGTGAATATAGTCATAGGCGCGCTCCACCGCCCCCTCGGGCGTGTTGAAGGTCGCGCGTTTGGCGCCCGCATCAAGGCTTGTCAGCACATGCGCATAATCGGCGCCAATGCCCCTGTCGCCAAAGAGCATCCGCACTTTTTCAGCCACAATCGGAACGCCGAAAAGGCTCTTGTTGTTGGCCATATAGCGCACATCCATCTTGCCGCGGGTGCCTGCCTTGCGGGCCAGATCGTCAATCAGGAAAGTATGCTTGAGCGGCGCGCCTGCGCATTTCATCTCGGTGGCAGGGCGGGTAAAAAGCCCCACGCCGCCCCCATCGATAAACTGGGACGCCGCTGCCCAGGTGCGCGCGGCATACTCAGGCCCCGCATAGAGCGCGCCGATGCCGTTTTTGCCCACCATATCAAGGCTGAAGCCTTCGATCGCGTCATGGTCAAGGGTGAGGCCCGTGGCCACGATCAGGTAGTCATAGCTGAGCACTTCGCCACCTTGCAGCGCCACCTTGCGGCTTTCCGGGTCGATATTCGCGGCCCAATCCTGCTTGAGCGTGACGCCTTTGGGCAACCAGTCTGTGGTTTGGCTGACCGAATAACTTGCCGGTTTCAAACCCGCAGCAATCAGGGAAAATCCGGGCTGATACCAGTGTTCCTTTCGGCCATCCACAAGGGTGATCGCCGCGCCGTCAAGCCGCTCTGTCAGCCTGTTGGCCAAAGCAGCGCCGGCCGCGCCTGCGCCGAGGATCAAGATCTTGGCGCTGGTCCTGACCCGCGCGCGGGCTGGCGTTGCTGTGCCAGCCACGCCAAGCGCTCCGGCTCCCAGAGCAAGCCCCAAAAAGCCCCGTCGCGTGGGCGTGTAGTTCGAATCGTGCATGAAAAATCCTCCCGTTCACATGCTCCTTATAGAATGTGTCTCGCGCGGCTGTTTTGATGCAGGTCAACAAATTGCGAAAGCGACCTATGGTGTCGCCCTTGGCAGGCCGACGGCTGTTTATTGGGTTTGTAATTGAGATACCAAGACCAGCAGATGAGAGCGCAGGCATGACGTTTGAGACCATCGCAGAGTTCACCCTTGGCGAAACGGCCATACCCGACAGCGCCTTGGATATGGCCGCGCTCTTGCTCATGGACACTTTGGGCGTGGCGGCCGGGGCGGCCCGCCTGTCTGCCGGTGAAATCGCGCGGAGCCATGCGGTGCGCTTTCAGAGTGCGGCTGAGCCCGCAGATGTGGCCACACTTCTTTTTGACGGGCGTCAGGCGTCACTGACCGGGGCCTGCTTTGCACTGGCCACCCAAATCGACAATCTTGATGCCCATGACGGCTACAACCCCACCAAAGGCCATATCGGCTGTGCCGTTGTGCCGGCGCTTTGTGCTTTTGCGCAAGCCGAGCCAGACCTGTCGGCGCGAGATGCCTTGGTGGCGCTGGTCATTTCCTATGAGGTGGCAGCGCGGGCCGCCGTGGCGTTGCACACAAGCGTGAGCGATTATCACACATCTGGGGCATGGAACGCGCTGGGCGTGGCCGCTTTGGGCTGTCGTCTGCGCAGGCAGGGGCCAGAGGTGTTGCGCCATGCGCTTGGGATTGCCGAATATCACGGTCCGCGCAGTCAGATGATGCGCGAAATTGCCAATCCGACGATGCTGCACGATGGCTCGGGGATGGGCGCTATGGTTGGCTCAATGGCGGTATTGCTGGCGCAGGAGGGCTTCACCGGCGCGCCGGCCATAACTGTTGAGGCGGCGGCCCCTCATTGGGAAGATCTGGGACAGGACTGGACGATTGAGCGCAATTACATAAAGCCTTATCCGGTTTGCCGCTGGGCCCATGCCGCCCTTGATGCACTGGCTGAGCTGCGCGCGCGCCATCAATTTCAGGCTGCCGATGTTGCCCGTGTCGATGTGCAGAGCTTTGCGCAGGCGGCGGCGCTTTTTGCGGGCTTGCCCAGCACCACCTCGCAGGCGCAATACTCTTTGCCATTTGCACTTGCGGTGCTGCTTGTGCACGGCGAGATAGGCCCAGAGCATATCACCGCTGAGGGCCTTGCAGACCCGGATGTCGCCGCCGCTCTGAGCAAGATCACAGTCACGCAGGCGCAGCGTCATTCAGAACGCTTCCCGGCGGGGCGCTGGGCCGATGTGACCGTGCACCTGCAAGACGGCCGTGTGCTACAGTCCGGTGATACCCACGCGCGTGGCGGTCCGGAGGCGCCAATGCCGCTTGCCGAAATAGAAGCCAAGTTTCACAGAATGGCGGCCCCGCTTGCGCCCCGACGGCGTGCGGCCTTGTGGGATATGCAAAAACGGTTGCGCGCGCCTGATGCGCGGTTCTGCGAACTCCTGACGCTGTTGTATCCGCCGGTTTGCTAGGGTCTGGCGGCTTTGGGCACCGCGCCGGTGGCCGGAATGCCGTTGTTAATCTGCCAAGCCATCTTCTGAAGCCGCGCGCCGGCATGTTTGAAAAACATCATATAGCTCTCGCAAAAATAGTTATGGCCGGCCTCGCCATCTTTCGCTGTGGCAAAGCGCTGCTTTGGGCATCCACCATTGCAAGCAAAGCGAAAGGCGCAGGCGTTGCACTGTGCGGTGAGGGTTGTCTTTTTGGCTTGGCCGAAGGCTTGCTGACCGGGGCTCCAGAGCATTTCGCGCAGAGGCGTTTCTGCGATCGAGCCAAGCTTGTATTCAGGGTAGACATAGTGGTCACAGGCATAAAGGCTTCCGTCATGCTCAAGCGCCAAAGCGTTGCCGCAGGTCTCGGCAAAGACACAGAGCCCGGCTGGCCGCCCGGCCCATAAGCCGAGCTGGACGTCAAAGAACTGCACGAAAATTTGCCCCACATCGGTCTTGTACCAGAGATCGAAAACATCGTTGAGAAATTTGCCATAAGCGCGTGGTGCAACGCTCCAATCTGTGACGCCATGGGGCGAACTGGTTTCGATCTGAGGCGCGGCTGCAAGCCCGTTCTGGCCCTTGCGTTCGACAATCGGGATGAATTGTATGTGCTCCAGCCCAAGGCCCTTCAAAAAGCGGTAAATGGCTTTGCCTTTCGTTCCGTTGGCGCGGTGGACGGTTGTGAGCGCGTTATGTGCAACGCCATGGCGTTGCAATACATCCAGACCACGCATGACTGCGTCAAAGGTCGGGCGCCCGGCCCGGTCCACGCGGTATCGGTCGTGGACAGCTTTGGGGCCGTCGATGCTCAGTCCGGTCAAAAACCCATGTTCCGCCAGAAAGAGGCCCCAAGAGTCATCCAGCAACATGCCATTGGTTTGAAGCGCATTGTAGATAGGCAGGCCTTGTGGGGCGTATTTTTGCTGCAAGCTCACGATTTTGCAAAAATAGTCGAGGCCCAGAAGCGTAGGCTCACCGCCCTGCCAAGCGAAGCTGACTTCGGGCATTGCCGCCATCTGTGCGGCCTCAATGGTCTCGCGAATGTAGCGCTCCAGCACCTCGTCGCTCATCCGGAATTTCTTCTCGTCGGGATAGAGTTTTTCTTTTTCGAGGTAATAACAATATTTGCAGTCGATATTGCAGCGTGGCCCGATGGGCTTTGTCATTATGCTAAAAGGGAGGGCAACCATTACATGCTCCGGGCTTGGGCCTGCTCTTTGTGGCGCAACTGGCGCAGATTGACAATCCGTGAGGATCTTTGCTGGACCTGTTCCCCAAAGCGGCCTATCACATCAGCGCGCGCCGGTGTGGCTGGCCCGGCGCTGGTGATATGTATTGTTGAAAGGCCTGTTATGCCCTCGGACGCCCCCCTGAAGAATGTTGTCCTGATCACATTTGACGACGCCGTGGCCTTCTGGAAATACAAAACCGCCTTCGGAGAGGCCTTGCAAACACCCAACCTTGACCGGATCTGCGCCCAGTCGACGGCTTTTCAGGCGGCGTATTGTCAGGCGCCTGTGTGCAGCCCGTCGCGGGCCAGTTTCATGTCAGGGCTCACGCCGCATCAATCCGGGATCACGGGGCCGTATAAAAACTACTTTGAAAAGCTTTCTCCCCAACAGATGTGGCCCCATGAGCTGCGCAAACGCGGATTTTATTGCTCTTCGGGTGGTAAAGTCATGCAAGGATATGGCGCCTTGGAAGAGGATGTTCATGCACAGCTATTTTCTGACGCGCCAAAGAAATTTCGGGGGGATTGGCAAATTCCCGATCACATCAGCATGGAGTTTGGCGGCTTGCGCGGCGGCAAGGCGGCGCGCGACGAAAAGGATGATCCGCGCTTTTATGACCATCAGTCAGCCAATTCGCTGATCCGGTTTTTCAAAAACCTCTCGCCGAAGGCAGAGCCGTTTTATCGCGAAGTGGGGTTTTATGGCCCGCATGGCCCCTGGATCACGCCGCGGCGCTTCAAAGAGATGTATGCGGAGCAGAATTTTCGCCAGCCCAAAGCGTGGCAGGCGGGGTTTGACGAAAGCCCCTTCATGGAAGAACAGAACACACAGAACCTTGACAGCAGCAAACGCAAGCAATGGCGCAAAAGCGTGCGCAACTATTTTTCCGCGCTCACCCACACCGATCACCACTTGGGACGGGTCTGGGATGCAATCAAGGCGTCCCCCCAGGCAGAGGAGACCCTTGTGGTTATCCTGTCAGATCACGGGTTGCATCTGGGGGAGCGCAACCGCTTTCGCAAACATACCCTCTGGGAGCAGGTCGCCAATGTTCCGCTGATCCTGCATGATCCGCGAACGCCCGTGCCGCAGGTGGTCTCCGACCCTGTTGCCTTGCTAGATGTCGGGCCGACGGTGATGGATTTTCTGGGCTTGCCGCCGCTTGAGGGCCGGATTGGCCGCTCGCTCAGGCCGCAGATGCACTGGGCGCGTGCGCCTGACCGTGCTGTGCCGACCTTTTATAAAGATAGCGCAAGCGTGCGCAAAGGCCGGTATCGCTTTATCCGCTATGCCGACGGGTCGACCCAGTTTTTCGATCTGGCAACAGATTGGTGGCAAACCCGCGATTTGGGGCAGGAGCACCCGGCATATGCCCAAATGCAAGCCGCCCACGCGGCCTGTTGCAAGGAATACGGGCTGGATGTGAGCCAGGCTGCCCCGCCGCTTTGAAGCGCGCCCTGTCACCGCGTCAGACAGGGCTGACCCGGCATTTTGCTCCGCCCAAATCATACCGTTCAAAGACGAAAATTGTTCATATTTTGAAAGTTTCCTTTTTGGGTCATTTGCATGAAGTATAGCAAAATCAACGGCTTAAAGCGTTTCTGGTGCGGCGCCAAACCCTCCAAGCCGTTAAGATTGGTCACAAAATGAACAAAGTCTGACTGCAAATAATTCATGTTTTCCCTGTCTAAAGCAGAGAACAGATTTTTGCGGATGGGCTAATTATGACTCAAGTTTCACTCTGGACCTTCAACGAAACAGCGCCCACTGCGGGAGATCCTCTGGTGGATTCCGCAAACGCAGACGGTGCGCAAAACGGTGTTTACGCCGGTGATGCAACGGCGGTGGGGGGTGCTGGCCAGTTTGATGGCGTGGGCGACTATGCCGAGATCGCCGCCAGCAGCGCGTTCCAACTGGCCACAGGCACGCTTGTCACAGAGTTCACACCCGACAGCTTGCACGAAGGCACCCTTTTTGCCCGTGACAGCGCGGGCAATGATGACGGCGGCCATTTTGACCTGCGCATCCTTGCCGATGGCTCTATTGCCGTGCGTGCCCAAACCGACACAACAGATTACAACTACACAACAGCGGCAGGCTTTTATGCCGCGGGCGATGACATCCGCGTCACATTCTCGTGGAATGATGACGGCTCAGGCGGTGAGTATAAGGTCGAAAACCTCACCCAAGCCACCAGCTACTCAACCCCGACAGATGGCGCAATCACCTGGGATATGGGGGCGTCCTTCAACGAGCCAATCACCATTGGGGCCGGGCAAACAGCCTCAGGCGACAATGTGGCCGACAATCTTGACAGCTTCTTTGAAGGCTCTGTCGCTTATGTCTCTATCTTTGATGAAGTGGTTGACCCGGCTGGCCCGACACTGCCCATCACCGGGACAAGCGGAAACGACACCCTATACGGCACCGAAGTTGGCGAAGTGCTCGAAGGGCTGGACGGCCACGATGTGCTTCATGGCGGCTTGGGCGATGACACCCTGTCCGGCGGCGATGGCAACGATGATCTGCGCGGGGATGCCGGCAATGACACCATCACCGGCGGTGCAGGCAACGACCATCTTTCGGGCGGCGCGGGCGCGGACACGCTCGACGGCGGCGCGGGCGAAGATCGGGCAAACTATTATCATGACACAGCAGGCGTTGCCATAGATCTGGCCGCAGGCACGGCCTCTGGTGGCGAAGCGGAAGGCGATGTGCTCACCAATATCGAAAATTTGCACGGTGGCCTTGGCGATGACACCCTGACAGGGGACGCGGGCGCAAATTGGCTGATTGGCTATGAGGGCGATGACATCGTGGAGGGCGGCGCTGGCAACGATACACTCTTTGGCGGCGCGGGGGATGACACCCTTGAGGGTGGCGCAGGGCATGACCTGATCTATGCCCGTACGGGTGCGGATGCTGTTGATGGCGGCACGGGCACGGACTGGGTCCGCTACAATGGCGGTGCTGATCAGGACATGACGATTGATCTCTCCACCGGCACAGGCGCAGGCGGCGACGCCGAGGGCGACACCTACGCAAATATTGAAAACGTCTGGGGCGATGGCGGCGACGACACGATCATTGGCGACGCAGCCAACAACGATCTGCGCGGCGATGATGGCGATGACTCCCTCGTGGGCGGCGCAGGGGATGACCGCCTCATGGGTGGAGCCGGTGCCGATACGCTGGAGGGCGGTGATGGGTTGGACACTGCCGATTACTATAGCGCGCTCACAGGCGTGACGGCCAATCTGGTCACAGGCACAGGCACAGGCACGGGCAGCGGCGGCGAAGCCGAAGGCGATGTGTATTCCAATATTGAAAACATCCGCGGCAGCCAGGGCGACGACAGCCTGACAGGCGATGCGGGCAACAATTCTCTGGATGGTCAGGGCGGCGACGACACGCTGGATGGCGGCGACGGCATGGATACACTCTTTGGCGGCGCGGGGGATGACACCCTGTTCGGCGGCGACGGCCATGACCAGATCTATGCCCGTGCGGGCGCGGATGCTGTTGATGGCGGCGCGGGCGTTGACTGGGTCCGCTACAATGGCGGCGCCGACCAGGACATGACGATTGATCTCTCCACCGGCATAGGCGCGGGCGGTGACGCCGAGGGCGACACCTATGCAAATATCGAAAATGTCTGGGCCGATGGCGGCGACGACACGATCATCGGCTCAGCCGAGGCCAACACGCTATATGGCGATGCGGGTGACGATGTGATCGACGGCGGCGCGGGCAATGACGTTTTGCACGGCCAGGCCGGCAACGACACGCTGACAGGCGGCGCGGGAAATGACCGCTTTGACCTTGGCGATGGCGGCGGCAACGATGTTATCACCGATTTTGAACTGCCCGTGGACAACGGCGACGGCACCTATACGGCGGTCGACACCCTGGGCCTCGGAGAATTGACATCAGACGGCGGCACAACCCCTGTCACCACCGATGATGTGACGATCACCGACACAAACGGCGACGGCACGGGCGATGCGATCCTGAGCTTCCCCGGCGGCGAGAGCTTCACCTTGGCCGGCATCACGCCCGACCAGATCAACACCGGCCCGATCCTGCAAGCCATGGGCATCCCGGCGGGCAGCAACGATTATATCGTCAGCGGCACAGCCGGCAACGATACCATGACCGGCGCTTATACCGATGCTGACGGCGATGTGATCGACGGCAATGACGCGCTTGACGGCTCAAACGACGATGTGATCGACGGCGGCGCGGGCAACGACCGGATCAATGCGGGCCTGGGCGATGATTCCGTTCAAGGCGGCAGTGGCGAAGACTGGATTCAGGGCGGCGTGGGCGCCGATACGCTGGACGGCGGCGACGACACGGACTGGCTGAACTACTATGACGACACGGCTGGCGTCACGGTTGATCTTGCGACCAACACCGCCTCGGGCGGCCATGCCGACGGCGATGTGATCAGCAACTTCGAGAATATGTCCACAGGCTCGGGCGATGACAGCCTGACAGGCGATGCGGGCGACAACCTGATCGTGTCCGGCGCGGGCGACGACACAATCGCTGGCGGCGCGGGCGATGACGAACTGCGCGGCGCAGCGGGCGCTGACGCGCTTGACGGTGGCGATGGCAGCGACACGGTCAGCTATCAGAACCTCGGCTTCCTGGGCCCAAACACCACGGGTGTGGACGTTGATCTGACGCGCGGCACCGGGTTTGGCGGCCACGCCGAAGGCGACACCTATACCAATATCGAAAACGTCACAGGCAGCGACGGCGATGATACGATCACCGGCGATGCAGGCGCGAATACCCTATCTGGCGATGCTGGTAATGACATCATCGACGGCGGTGAGGGCGATGACTCGCTCGACGGTGGTGACGGCGCCGATACGCTTGACGGTGGCGCGGGCGATGACCTGCTCACCGGCGGCGCGGGGGATGACCTGCTCACCGGCGGCACGGGGAATGACCTGCTCACCGGCGGCGAAGGCAACGACCATCTTGCGGGCGGCGACGGCATCGACACCGCCGATTACCGGGACAGCACCGATGCGGTGAATGTCAACCTCAGCACCGGGACGGGCAGTGGCGGCGACGCCCAAGGCGATGTGCTGAGCGGTATCGAGCGGGTTCATGGCGGTGACGGCGATGACACGCTGATCGGCGATACCGAAGACAATCTGCTCTTCGGCTATGATGGCGATGATTCCATCGACGGAGGTGACGGAGATGACGTGATGCGCGGTGGCGCAGGGGCTGATACGCTCGAGGGCGGCGACGGCACCGACACCGCCGATTATCGGGACAGCACCGATGCGGTGAATGTCAACCTCAGCACCGGGACGGTCAGTGGCGGCGACGCCCAGGGCGACGTGTTGAGCAATATTGAGCGGGCCTATGGCGGTGACGGCGATGACACGCTGATCGGCGATGCCGGAGACAACCTGTTTTACGGCTATGACGGCGATGATTCCATCGACGGAGGTGACGGTAATGACTTTATCCGCGGTGGTGCCGGGGCCGATACGCTGGATGGCGGCGCGGGCATCGACACCGCCGACTATCGGGACAGCACCGATGCGGTGAATGTCAACCTCAGCACCGGGACGGGCAGTGGCGGTGACGCCCAGGGCGATGTGCTCAGCAATATCGAGCGGACCTATGGCAGTGACAGCGATGACACGCTGATCGGCGATGCCGAAGACAACCTGTTTTACGGCTATGACGGCGATGATTCCATCGACGGAGGCGGCGGCGATGACCTGATGCGCGGGGACGCAGGGGCCGATACGCTGGATGGCGGCACCGGCAGCGACACGCTGACAGGCGGCGTGGGGGATGATACCTTCGTGTTCGCCGATGGCGCGGGCAGCGACACGATCACCGATTTCCAGATGCCCACCGACAACGGCGATGGCACCTATACGGTGACCGATACGCTCG
>NZ_CAKZKL010000031.1 GCF_937123735.1 uncultured Lentibacter sp. | reverse complement strand
GGGCGCTCGCGGCAGTAGATCTTGCCAACGCCAGGCAGGGTCACCGCACCGCCGCCGGAAACTTCTTTGGTGATGATCGCAATGATTGAATCAAGTGCGCCAGTCGCTGTTTTCTTGTCCGCGCCCATTTCTTCGGCGATCGCTGCAACAAGCTGTGTTTTTGTCATTGGTTTTGTCATTTTGTAGTCTCCTGTATTTGCCCGATCTTGGGCCCGATCGACGCCATATAACTGTATGATGCGAGTCAACACAACGAATTGTATGCGCAAACCCCAAGAAAAACTGGATTTTGAGGGGTTTTGACCTCTACAGAAATGCCGTTTCGTTAAAACTTCGCAACTTTCGGCTATGCAAACGCTCCAAAGGCATATTCCGCAGAGATTCCATTGCCTTGATCCCGATCCTCAAATGCCGCTCCACCTGCGTCTTATAGAAGTCGCTGGCCATGCCAGGCAGCTTCAGCTCTCCGTGCAAAGGTTTGTCCGAAACGCATAAAAGCGTGCCATAAGGCACCCGGAAGCGGAAGCCGTTGGCCGCAATCGTCGCGCTTTCCATATCCAGTGCAATCGCCCGGCTCTGGCTGAGCCGCTGCACCGGCCCCTCGGTTTCGCGCAACTCCCAGTTGCGGTTGTCGAGGCTGGCCACGGTGCCGGTGCGCATCAGCCGTTTCAGCTCATACCCCTTCAGCTCGGTCACCTCGGCCACAGCCTCCTCCAGCGCCACCTGAATTTCGGCCAGCGCCGGAACAGGAACCCAAACGGGCAGATCATCGTCCAACACCTTGTCTTCGCGCAGGTAAGCATGAGCCAGAACAAAGTCGCCCAAAAGCTGGCTGTTGCGCAGCCCCGCGCAGTGTCCCACCATAATCCAGGCATGCGGGCGCAACACGGCGATATGGTCTGTCGCTGTCTTGGCGTTTGACGGCCCCACACCGATGTTCACCAGCGTGATCCCCGAGCCATCCGCGCGCTTGAGGTGAAAGGTCGGCATCTGCGGCTGCTTTTGCGAAAGCTCTAGCCGCTGGTCCGCCTCGGTGATCTCGGCATTACCGGTGCCCACAAAGCTGGTGTAGCCGCTTGCCTTGTCAGCAAGCTGCGCGCGCGCATAGGCCTCAAACTCGTTCACATAAAACTGGTAGTTGGTGAAGAGCACATGGTTTTGAAAGTGCTCTGGCTCTGTTGCTGTGTAGTGGGCCAGCCGCGCCAGAGAGTAATCCACCCGCTGCGCCGTGAAGGGCGCCAAAGGCCCCGCAGCCCCGTCACCAGACTGATGGGTTCCGTTGACAATATCATCATTTGTGGTGCTCAGGTCGGGCACATCAAACACATCGCGCAGGGTAAACTCGGCCGCGCCTTCCTGCGGCACGGTGATCTGCGGATCATTGGCCACCGCAAAATGAATGGGCAGCGGCGTTTGCGAATAGCCCACCTCCACAGGCACTCCGTGATTTTCCATCAACAGTTCCAGCTGCTGGGTCAGATACCCGCGAAAAAGGTCAGGACGGGTGATTGTCGCCTCATGCCGCCCGGGTTGGGAGACATGGCCAAAGCTCAAGCGGCTGTCGATCTGGGCATAGCTCGCAGTCTCGATCCGCACCATCGGATAAAAAGCCCGGATACGCCGCCCCGAAGGCGGCGAGATCATGGCCTTGGCAAAAGCCTCACACAAGAAGGAACAAGACGCCGCATACAGCCTTTCAAGATGTGCAACAGCGGCGTGCGGATCGTCAAACCGTTGAAAACGGCCCGGTTCTGGTGTCACAAATTGTGAAGGCATGATCGCTCCCCGCCTGCTAAAGAGAAGCCGGCGCCATCACGGCAGCGCCAGTTTGCTCCGAGGGTGACACTTCCCCACGGTTTGTTCAAGGAGAGGCTTATGGACTACGAAACAGTTGCCCCCGACCAGTTCGGCGCGTCCCTGCGCGGGTTCGGCTTCAACATTCTCGTGCAGGATGTGCCGCGCAGCGCCCGCTTTCTGAGCGAGGTGTTTGATCTTGCCGCCCACCGCGTCAGCGCCGATTTCGCGATTATCCGCCAAGGCCAGGCTGTCTTGCAGCTGCACGCTGACAGCACCTACGGCCAACACCCGCTGCTCGGCCTGCTGCCAGACAACCCGCCACGCGGCGCAGGCGTCGAAATCCGCCTGTATGAGTGTGACCCTGACACAGCCGCCGCGCGCGCAAAAGCCGCCGGAGGCGCTCTTTTGCAAGCCCCGTCAGACAGGCCCCACGGCCTGCGCGAAGCCTATATTCTCTGCCCGGACGGCTACGCATGGGTGCCGTCGCGCCCGGTCTGACGCACGCAGTCTGATGCACCCGGTTTGACGCACCCGGTTTGACGCACCCTGTCTGATCCCTGTCGCAATTGGGCTTTATCGCCGCTGGCCGGCCCCGTAAGCTGTCCCAAAGGAGCGCCCTCATGCCAACATCCCCCACACGCCCCAACCTGAAAAACTGGCAGGAAAGGGTCGATCTCGCAGCCGCGTTTCGCTGGATTGCACGGCTGAACATGCACGAGGGCGTGGCCAATCACCTCTCGCTGGCCATCAACGAAAGCGGCACGCGCTTCCTGATCAACCCCAACCAGAAGCATTTTGCGCGCATCAAGGCCTCCGATATGCTGGAGCTGGACGCAGAAGACCCGGAAACGCTCGCCGGGCCAAACGCCCCCGACCCAACCGCTTGGGGCCTGCATGGCGGTCTCCACCGAGCCTGCCCCCATGCCCGCTGTGCCATGCATGTCCACTCGATCCATGCCACCGTGCTGGCCTCTTTGGCCGACAGCCGGCTCCCCCCGATCGACCAGAACTGCGCCACCTTCTTCAACCGCTATGTGATCGATGATCATTACGGCGGCCTCGCCTTTGAAGACGAGGGCGCACGCTGCGCTGCGCTGTTCAGCGATCCCAAGCAAAAGGTGATGATCATGGGCAATCACGGCGTGCTGGTCATTGGCCAGACCGTCGCCGAGACATTCAACCGCCTCTACTACTTTGAACGCGCTGCCGAAACCTATATCCGCGCACTCCAAACTGGCCAGAAACTGCGCGTGCTGCCGGATGACATCGCCGAGAAAACCGCACAAGAACTGGAAACCTATCCGGATCAGGACGAGCGACACCTCGCCGAACTCAAAGCCATCCTCGACGAAGAAGGCTCCAACTACGCAACCTGAGCCCTTCTTATTGCTCTAAATATCCAACCACAACCGCGCAACAAGTGCGCTCTGTCGGTCATCGCGTTTGCTTCGCAAACTGCTTGAGGGGGTCCGGGGGGCTCGCCCCCCGGCGGGTCGGGCGCGAAGCGCCCGAAGTCCCTAGGCTTTGCGCTCGTCGCGCGGCCTGAGGCCAAACTCGGCCCTGTAAGCGCGCGTCATCGCGCTTGCGTCCTGATAGCCCGCCCGCAAGGCCACCTCCGTGATGGGCAGAGCCGTCTCCTTCAAAAGCTTGCGCGCAGCCAAAAGCCGGATGCGGCGGTAAACCGCGCGCGGCGTCGCGCCCAGCTCGCGCTTCATCCGCACTTCCAGGTCCTTCTGCGCGCGCCCGGCCCTGCGGGCAATCTCGCCCATTGGCAAGGGCTGCTCGACATGGGCCTGCATCAAACGGATCGCCCGCACCACGCTGCGCGCCCGTGCCATGGGCACATCCTGTGGCGTGGCCTCGTCCGGGCTCATGAAAAGTGTCGCCAGCTCGAGCCTGAGCGCCTGCCCGTGGCGCGCGCCAATGCGGTGGGTCATCACATCAAAGGCAGCTTGGGCGCCGGAACAGGTCACGCGGTCCCCGTCTTCCACAAAGCGGGCGCGCTCGGCCTGCACGTCCGGAAAGGCTTCCCCAAAGCGCTCAAGCTCCTCCCAATGGATGGTCGCGCGCCGCCCGTTCAACAGCCCCGCATGGGCCAGAAGCCAGCTGCCAGTGTCAAACCCCGCCAGCACCTCGTAACGCCCTGCCGCAGCCCGTAAGCCACGCGCCGTGGCTTCGCGGGCGTGGCTGGCAAAACCATAGCTCGGCATGACAATGAGCATATCCCCGCCAAGTCCGCTGAGCGCCCCATGAGCAGCCACGCTCATACCGCTTGAGGACAACACCGGCGCGCCGTCCAGCGTCAGCAAACGCCAGCGATAGAGCACGCGCCCTGAAAGCGTGTTGGCCGCGCGCAGCGGCTCGATCGTATTGGCAAGGCAAAGCCCCGAGAAGGCTTCAAACAACAGCACATCGACCTGCTGCACTGCGGCGTCGTGATTCTTCCAAATCTGCATGATTATTTCTAAATCTGCACAGAGGTTGCCTGCAAGCCGCTTAACCTCTGGGCAAACCAACCCAAGGACAGATCCATGCAATTTGCGCCCAGCGAAGAACAACAGATGATCATCGACACCACCCGCGCGTTTGTCGAGAAAGAGCTTTACCCCCATGAAGCCCTCGTCGAGCGCACGGGGCATCTGCCGATGGAGCTGATCCAGGAGCTTCAAGCCAAGGCCATGGCGGCGGGGCTCTATGCGGCCAATATGCCCGAAGAGGTCGGCGGGGCCGGGCTCGATACGCTCACTTGGCTGATGTATGAAAAAGAACTGGGCCGCGCCAATTATGCGCTCCACTGGACCTGTGTGGCCCGCCCCTCCAACATCCTGCTGGCCGGAACAGAAGAGCAACGCGAGCAGTATCTCTTCCCCTGTATAAAAGGCGAGAAATGGGACTGCCTCGCCATGACCGAGCCAGGTGCCGGCTCTGACTTGCGCGGTATGACAGCCAGCGCGAAAGAAGACGGCGACGACTTCATCCTCAACGGCACGAAACACTTCATCAGCCACGCCGATATTGCCGATTTTGCCATCGTCTTCATGGCGACAGGCGAGGAAGATACGCCGCGCGGGCCGAAAAAACTGATCACCGCGTTCTTTGTCGACAAGGGCACGCCCGGCTTCACCGTGCGCGACGGTTACCGCAATGTGAGCCATCGCGGCTATACCAACGCGGTGCTGGAGTTTGACAACTGCCGCCTGCCGCGCGCGGCTGTGCTCGGCGAGGTGCACAAGGGCTTTCAGGTTGCCAACGACTGGCTCGGCGCAACGCGCCTGCAAGTGGCCGCCACATCACTGGGCCGCGCCGAACGCGCCTTTGAGCACGCGCTGGAATACTCCGCCGAGCGAAAGCAATTCGGCCAGCAAATCTCGAAGTTTCAGGGCATCTCCTTCAAGCTCGCCGACATGGCGCTCGAAATCAAAGCTGCCAATCTGCTCACTTGGGAAGCGGGCTGGAAGTTTGA
>NZ_CAKZKL010000030.1 GCF_937123735.1 uncultured Lentibacter sp. | reverse complement strand
CAGCTGGGCGACAAAGAGCGCAAGCAGGTTATGGGCGTGCTCTTGCACGGGGACGCAGCCTTTGCAGGCCAGGGCGTGGTGGCCGAGGGCTTTGGCCTCTCCGGCCTCAAGGGCCACCGCACCGGCGGCACCATGCACATCGTGGTGAACAACCAGATCGGCTTTACCACCGCGCCGCATTTCTCGCGCTCCTCGCCCTATCCGACAGACATCGCCCTCATGGTCGAAGCGCCAATTTTCCACGTCAACGGCGATGACCCGGAGGCCGTGGTTCACGCGGCCAAAGTGGCCACGGAGTTCCGCCAGAAGTTTGGCAAGGACGTGGTGCTGGATATTTTCTGCTACCGCCGGTTTGGCCACAACGAGGGCGACGAGCCCATGTTCACCAACCCGTTGATGTATAAGAAAATCAAGAAACAAAAGACCACCCTCAGCCTCTATACCGCCGAGCTGGTCAAAGACGGTCTCATCCCCGAGGGCGAGATCGAGGATATGAAAGCCGCCTTTCAGGCTCATCTCTCCGAAGAGTTCGAGGCCGGCAAGGACTACAAGCCCAACAAGGCCGATTGGCTGGATGGCAAGTGGTCCCATCTCAACCGCGACAAGGAAGATTACCAGCGCGGTGAAACCGCCATCAAACCCGAAACCTTTGCCGAGATCGGCCGCGCGCTGAGCGCCGCGCCAACAGGCTTCCCCGTCCACAAGACAGTGTCCCGCCTGCTGGAAACAAAGGCCAAAATGTTTGAAAGCGGTGAAGGCATTGATTGGGCCACGGGCGAGGCTTTGGCCTTTGGCTCGCTGCTCACCGAGGGCTACCCCGTGCGCCTCTCCGGGCAGGATGCCACCCGGGGCACCTTCTCGCAGCGCCACTCCGGCCTCATCAACCAGGACACGGAAGAGCGCCACTATCCGCTCAACCACATCCGCGCCGGTCAGGCCCAGTATGAAGTGATCGACTCCATGCTCTCCGAATATGCGGTGCTGGGCTTTGAATATGGCTACAGCCTTGCCGAGCCCAACGCGCTCACCCTCTGGGAGGGCCAGTTCGGTGATTTCGCCAACGGCGCGCAGATCATGTTTGACCAGTTCATCTCCTCGGGCGAAAGCAAATGGCTGCGCATGTCGGGCCTCACGGTGCTGTTGCCGCATGGCTATGAAGGCCAAGGCCCCGAGCACAGCTCGGCCCGCCTTGAGCGCTTCTTGCAGATGTGCGGCCAAGACAACTGGATCGTGGCCAATTGCACCACACCGGCCAACTATTTCCACATCCTGCGCCGCCAGCTGCACCGCACCTTCCGCAAACCGCTCATCCTGATGACGCCGAAATCGCTTCTGCGCCACAAGCTCGCGGTGAGCAAAACAGAAGAGTTCACAACCGGTTCCAGCTTCCACCGCATCCTCTGGGATGATGCCCAATACGGCAACTCAGACACAACGCTCGCCAGCGACGACAAAATCAAACGGGTCGTCATGTGCTCCGGCAAGGTCTATTATGATCTGCTCGAAGAGCGGGACGCGCGCGGCCTTGAGGACATCTACCTCATGCGCGTGGAGCAGTTCTATCCCTTCCCGGCCCAATCCGTCGTCAAGGAGCTGTCGCGCTTCAAAAACGCTGAGGTGGTCTGGTGTCAGGAAGAGCCGAAGAACCAGGGCGCCTGGACCTTCATCGAGCCCAATATCGAATGGGTCCTGGGCCGTATCAAAGCCAAGCATGGCCGCCCGCAATACGCTGGCCGCCCGGCCAGTGCCTCGCCCGCCACGGGCCTCGCCTCCGCTCACAAAGCACAACAAGCCGCTCTCATTGACGAAGCGCTCACACTGAAAAAAGGGAAATAACCCATGACCGAAGTTCGCGTTCCCACTCTGGGCGAATCTGTCACCGAAGCCACAGTGGCCACATGGTTCAAAAAGCCGGGTGATGCCGTGCAGGCCGATGAAATGCTCTGTGAGCTTGAAACCGACAAGGTGACAGTCGAAGTCCCTGCGCCCACATCCGGCACCTTGGGCGAGATCATCGCCGCAGAGGGCGAGACGGTTGGCGTTGATGCGCTTTTGGCAACCCTCACCGCCGGAACCGCAGCGGCCGCTCCGGAAGCGTCCCAAGCCAGCGCCCCCGCAGCGGCCAGCGTTGATGTGATGGTCCCCACCCTTGGTGAAAGCGTCACCGAGGCAACAGTTTCCACATGGTTCAAGCAAGTCGGTGACACGGTTGCCCAAGACGAAATGCTCTGCGAGCTGGAGACTGACAAGGTCAGCGTCGAAGTGCCCAGCCCCGCCGCCGGGGTGCTCACCGAAATTCTCGCCGCCGAGGGCAGCACAGTTGAGGCGAGCGCCAAGCTTGGCGTGATCAGCTCGGGCGAAGGCGCAGCCGCTGCCCCCGCGCCCAAAGCCGAAGAGGCCCCCGCCAAACCCGCCGCCGCAGGGGCAAAAAATGCCCCCGCCGCCGAAAAGATGATGGCCGAAAAAGGCATCGACGCCAGCGCTGTGACAGGCACAGGCAAAGACGGACGGATCATGAAAGAAGACGTTATGAAAGCAGCCGCGTCCGGCGGGGCCGCCGCCTCTGCCCCCGCACCTGCCGCACAGGCCCCGCGCGCGCCTGTCGCCGCCGATGATGCGGCCCGCGAAGAGCGTGTCAAGATGACCCGCCTGCGCCAGACCATCGCGCGCCGCCTGAAAGAGGCGCAAAACACCGCCGCCATGCTGACAACCTACAACGAAGTCGACATGTCCGCCGTGATGGCCCTGCGCAACCAGTACAAAGGCGAATTCGAGAAAAAGCACGGCGTGCGCCTCGGCTTTATGTCTTTCTTCACAAAGGCTTGCGTGCACGCGCTGAAAGAAGTGCCCGAGGTGAACGCCGAGATCGACGGGACCGATGTGGTCTATAAAAACTTCGTCCACATGGGCATCGCCGCCGGCACGCCCACAGGCCTTGTGGTGCCTGTCATCCGCGATGTCGACCAGATGAGCTTCGCTGCCATCGAGAAGGCCATCGGCGAGAAAGGCCGCCGCGCCCGCGACGGCAAGCTCTCCATGGCCGAAATGCAGGGCGGCACTTTCACCATCTCCAATGGCGGTGTCTATGGCTCGCTCATGTCCTCGCCCATCCTCAACCCGCCACAGTCGGGCATCCTCGGGATGCACAAAATCCAGGATCGCCCCGTGGCGATCAACGGTCAGGTGGTCATCCGCCCGATGATGTATCTGGCGCTGAGCTACGATCACCGCATCGTTGACGGCAAAGGCGCGGTCACCTTCCTCGTGCGCGTCAAGGAAGCGCTGGAAGACCCCCAGCGCCTGTTGATGGACCTCTAAGCGGTGCGCCGTAAAGGCACACCCTACGATGCCAAGCTGCGCACCCTCTCCCGTAGGGTGCGCATTCACTGCGCACCACCCCACGCAGGCATGTGCCGCATGATCCGTCATACATGACAGCGCCTGCCCCCCACCCCGGCACGGCTCTCGCCGCTGCCATGCGCAATGAAGGCCCCTACCTTCTGGAGTGGCTCGCCTATCACCGCGTCATCGGCTTTGAGCATGTGATCATTGTCACCAATGACTGCACCGACGGCTCCGACAGGCTGCTCGATGCCCTCGCCGCCCGCGGGCTCGTCACGCATCTGTCCCAAACCGTGCCCGAAGGGGCCGCGCCGCAAGAGGGCGCCATGCGGCTTGTCTTTGCCCATCTCGCCGCCACAGAAGGCGCCGAATGGCTCTGCCACATCGACAGCGACGAGTTTCTCAATATCCGCGCCGGCCAGGGCCGCCTTGACGATCTCTTCGCCGCAGCCGGGCCGGCCGATGTCATCGCCCTGCCCTGGTTTTTCTTCGGAACCAGCGGCCATAGGGCACGCACCCTGCCGATATTGCCACAGTTTACCGCCTGCGCCGCCAGCCTGCCAGCGGCGCAAACCAAGTTCAAATCGCTCTTTCGCTTCGCCAAATTCACC
Source organism: uncultured Lentibacter sp. (assembly GCF_937123735.1). Taxonomy (GTDB): domain Bacteria; phylum Pseudomonadota; class Alphaproteobacteria; order Rhodobacterales; family Rhodobacteraceae; genus Lentibacter. The sequence continues at coordinate 91,615 of NZ_CAKZKL010000030.1, read as the reverse complement.
CATGCCCATGACCACCGCCCCACCGGGCCGCGCAGCAACGAAATCTGCGTCAAAAGTGCCGCAGGAGAGCGGCTCGTGAGCAATCTGCACGGCTCCGTGAAGCGCGCCAAATATCAGCCCTTTGACAAAGCCGTCGCCCCCGAGGTGGCTGTGCTCAACCACTACGCCACCCGCGCAGAAGAGGATTTCCTGATGAAAAACCTCCGAGGCGACGGGCAAGGCCCGCTGAAAACCAAATACCACCTCGGCTCCAAATGGTTCCAGATCGCCAATCAAAACGCGGCGCAAGACCACTCGATCCTGCGCCATTGGCCCGCCACCGAGGCGCTTATGGCCACATGGCGCAGCGATCCGGATATCCTGGCGCTCGAAAACGCCTGCCTGGCCGCCGACACGGCCGCACGCACCGCAGCACTCACCCCAGAGGCCCGCGCAGGCTGGACCCGGCCACAGTGGGCTGGCACAACAGGGCCAACAGACAAGGAGTGCGCCCCATGACCCCCGAACTCACCGTTCTCGCCCTCGCCGCCCTGTTGCAGGCGCTGCAATTCGTGCTCTACGCCGTGCCCGCCAACCGCGATCTTGGCCCCGGCTACACCATGTCGGCCCGCGACCGCCCCCCGAGCCGCGAAATGTCGCCCCTCACAGGCCGCTTGGGCCGCGCGATGGACAACCACTTCGAGGGCCTCATCCTCTTCACAATCGCCGTGCTGGTCGTGACGCTGGGGGGCCAGTCCACCGGCTTCACAGCCACCTGCGCCTGGGTCTATCTTGCCGCGCGCGCCGCCTATATCCCCGCCTACGCCTTTGACATGCGCCCCGGGCGCAGCCTCGTCTGGGCGCTGGGCTTTTTTGCAACCCTCTTCATGATCCTCGCGGCCCTCCTCTGAGCCGCCCCACAAAAAGGAGCCACTCCCATGGCATCATATGACGCAATCATCATCGGCGCCGGCCCCGGCGGCTATGTCTCCGCCATCCGCTGCGCCCAACTCGGCCTCAAGACAGCCGTTGTCGAGGGCCGCGCAACCCTGGGCGGAACCTGCCTCAACGTGGGCTGCATCCCCTCCAAGGCGCTCTTGCACGCCTCGCACATGCTGCACGAAGCCGAACACAACTTCGCCACCATGGGCCTCAAGGGCAAAGCCCCGTCCGTCGACTGGAAGCAGATGCTCGCCTATAAAGACGATACCATCGGCCAAAACACCGGCGGCATCGAGTTTCTCTTCAAGAAAAACAAGATCGACTGGCTCAAAGGCTGGGCCAGCATCCCCGAAGCGGGCAAAGTGAAAGTCGGTGAGGAGCTGCACGAGGCCAAAAACATCGTCATCGCCTCAGGCTCAGCACCCGCCACGCTCCCCGGCGTGGAGATCGACGAAAAAACCATCGTCAGCAGCACAGGCGCGCTGGAGCTCGGCAAAATCCCCAAAAAGCTCGTGGTCATCGGCGCAGGTGTCATCGGCCTTGAGCTCGGCTCCGTCTACGCGCGCCTCGGCTCCCAAGTCACCGTGGTGGAATATCAAGACGCCATCACACCGGGGATGGACGCCGATGTGCAGCGCAGCTTCAAGCGCATCCTTGAAAAGCAGGGCCTCACCTTCGTGATGGGCGCCGCCGTGCAGTCCGCCAAAGCGGCCAAGGGAAAGGCCAGCGTCACCTACAAAACCAAGAAGGGCGAGACCGAGGAAACCATCGAGGCCGATATCGTCCTCGTCGCCACGGGCCGCAAACCCTTCACCGAGGGCCTCGGCCTTGACGCGCTCGGCGTGAAAATGTCCCCGCGCGGCCAGATCAAAACCGATGCCCACTGGGCCACAAACGTCAAAGGCCTCTACGCCATCGGCGATGTGATCGACGGCCCGATGCTGGCCCACAAGGCCGAAGACGAGGGTATGGCCGTCGCCGAGGTGCTGGCTGGCAAGCACGGCCACGTCAACTACGGCGTCATTCCAGGCGTGGTCTACACCGCCCCCGAGGTGGCCACCGTCGGCAAAACCGAGGCCCAGCTCAAGGAAGAGGGCGTCAAGGTCAAGGTCGGCAAGTTTAACTTCATGGGCAACGCCCGCGCCAAGGCCGTGCACCAGGGCGAGGGCTTTGTCAAAATCATCACCGATGCCGCAACCGACCGTATCCTCGGCGCGGCCATCATCGGCCCGGCCGCGGGGGATATGATCCACGAGCTCTGCGTGGCAATGGAGTTCGGCGCCTCCGCCGAAGACATCGCCCTGACCTGCCACGCCCACCCGACCTACTCCGAAGCCGTGCGCGAAGCCGCCCTCGCCTGTGGCGACGGCGCGATTCACGCCTAAGGCTGCGCAGCGGTGAAGCCGACACATCTCGCTCTCGCAGCGGCACTCACCATGGGCGTGGCCTTCACAGGCCGCGCCCTCTGGCAGACGGCCCATCCACCCGCGCCCGCCGCCGCCTATTCGGCGCTGTTTGAGGCCCACTGCCTCAGCCGCCTTGCCACAGTGCAAAGCGGCGGGGCCGACCCTCACGCCGATCTGCCCAAAAACGCCCAGCACATCACCCGGCTCGATGCCGCCGGCCTTCAGGCCATCCAGAAGCGCGACAGCTGCCAGGTCAAAGACGCCACCCGCCTGATGACAAAAGCGCAACGCGACGCCGCCGTGGCCAACATCGTCGCACTCCTTGCAGCAAAGCTTCCCGACCTCAGCGAAACAGACGATCCCCTCCCCTGGGATCTGCACCGCGCCTTCGTGAGCACGCCCACGGCAGAGCAGCCGCAAAAATGGGGCGTCATCCTCACACGCAACAAGCCCGACAGCGGCGATGCGCTGCAAATGACCGTCACCCAACTGGCCCTGCCCCGCCCCTAAAGCGCAGAGCTCCCGCAAGAACCCCCTTTTCCCTTTCTTATTGCCCTAAATATCCCGGGGGAGCGCGAGGGGGCAGCGCCCTCTCGCATATCGTGGGGAGCGCGAGGGGGCTGGCCCCCTCGCACGGGTCGGATTTTCGCACAGCGAAAATCCGAAACCAAAAGCCCCTCACTCAAATATTTTCAGCAACTCTTTCTTCAACTTCTCCTCAACGCCCTGCTTCACCGCGTCTTGAACGGTTTCGCCCCCGCTGACACCCAGCTCTTCCCCAACCTTCTTCTTAAGCGCATCCTCCGCGCGTTGCTTCACCTCTGCCTTCTTCTCCTTGAAGTTCAGGTCAATCGCAGCGCTCAGATCGGGGCGTATCTTGGGCGCGCTCCACGGTCCGGATACGCGCACCGGAAAGGCCAGGTCCTTGCCCCTGTTCGCGCCCAAGGCCACGGGCGTGAAGACATAGTCAACCGTCTGCGCGCCCAGCCCGACTAGGCCCTTGCCGCTGGCGGTAAAGCCGGGCAGCACCATGTTGAGGTTCTCGTTGCGCAAGACACCGCCCGCCATGTCAAAGCGCGCGCCCAGCCTGTCAAACACGGTTGTGCCCTTTTCGCCATTGCCCGTGCCCATCAGCCCGTTGAGGTCAAACCCCGCAATCGTGCCCCCCGCCATGGCAATCGAGCCGTGGCCCGAAAGCGTGTTCATGATCGCGTCCAAACTGCTGCCAGAGCCGAGAAACTTTATAGACCCATCCGCCTTGCCCGAAAGCCGCTCAATGCCCATGAGGTCGGTGAGCAGCGGCTTTACATCGGCCTGCAACACATTGAGGGTGCCGCCCACAGACAGCCCGCTGCGGTTGTTCACCACGAACTCTCCGGCAATCTGCCCGCCATAGCCCGTAGCCTTGGGCAGCTTCATCACCAGCCGCGAGTTGTCCAAGCTGATGCCGATCTGGCTCGCGCCGAGCTTGATCATCCCTGCATCGAGCGATTGCACCGCAAGGCTCACCTCGGCGTTCACAGCCGCCAGCCCGCGCGCATCAATCGGCGCGGTGCTCCAGCCTGCGCTGCCCGTCTCTTCCCCGCCGCCGCCCGAAGCCGCCAGCGCCGAAAAGTCGAGCGCCCCCGCCGCAAGCCTTGCGGTGAGGCGCGGCTTGGCCCCGCCAAGGCGGATGTCCGCATCGCCCGTAAAACTGTTCTGATCAAGGTTGAGCGTCATCCCCCGCAGGTTCAAAACCTCCCCGCCGGAGAAAATCACCTTGCTCGCAAGGTCAATCTCTCGCCCCAGCCCGCGCGGCAACTCGGCCGCGCCCAGCCCGAGGTTCTGAAGGAATTGCGCGGTGCGCGATGTCTTGAGCGCCAGCTGCCCCTCGGCCTCCAGCGCGCGCGTCATCCGCCCGTCAAAGCTCAGGCTGCCCCCGCCGGTGACAAGGCTCGCGACAACAGGCGTCAGCCGTCCGGTGATCAAATCGCGCGCAGTCTCCGCGCGCGCCTCAATCTCCAAGGTCGCCCCGCCGCGCGCAAAGCTTGCGCCCAGCGTCGCAGGCCCCGCCAGATCGGGCAGGCGCAGGTCAAGGTCCAGCGCCGTGAGCGTCTCGCGCGTGCCGGCGCGGCGGTCCTCCAGCGTCACGGTTCCGCCCGTCACAGTGGCGCGCGCCAGGCTGAACGGCGTCACAGCGCCCGCGCTCTCCCCCTCAGCCGCAGCATCCCTCCCGCTGCCAAAGTCCCAGCTCACCCGCCCGTCCTTGGCGGTGATGAGCGTGATCTCTGGGCGCAGCACATCAATATGGCGGATCTCAATCTCGCGCCTCAGCGCCGCCGCCGCCACGCCGATGTTGAGCCCCTCCGCCACCAGCAGGGGCGTGTCGTCCCACGCCGGCCCGGCCACGCGCACAGGCCCGGTTTTTACGCCCAACACAGGCCAGATGCTCAGCCCGATCTCGCCGGATAGCGTCACCTCCCGCCCCAGTGCCTTGGAAATCTGTGCACTCGCCAGCTTGGCAATCCGCTCCTTGGGCAAAAGCATGAGCCCGATGGCGGCAAACCCCACAAAGACAGCCACACCAAACAAGATACCGCGCAAAATCCGCATGAAACCACACTCCTCTTCTCTCTGTCCGAGGTAGGCCCCGGCAGGCCCAAGCGCAAACAACTTCCCGCGCGCGCCCCCTTCCCCAAGCGCATTTCTGCCGCTATACGCGGGCCATGTCACAAAATCCTCCCGATCTGCGCCCAGATCTTGCCCGCGCCACGCTCTCTGAAACACGCCGTGAAGGCCAGCCGACCATCGGCATGGTCAGCCTTGGCTGCCCCAAGGCGCTGGTTGACAGCGAGCGCATTCTCACCCGGCTGCGCGCGGAAGGCTATGGCATCTCGCCCGATTATGCAGGGGCCGATGCCGTAATCGTCAACACCTGCGGCTTTCTGGATTCCGCCAAGGCCGAAAGCCTCGATGCCATCGGCGAGGCGCTGACAGAAAACGGCAAGGTCATCGTCACAGGCTGTCTGGGGGCGGAGCCTGAGTATATCCGCGCCCATCACCCGCGCATCCTCGCCGTGACGGGCCCTCACCAATACGAACAGGTGCTTGACGCTGTGCACGCGGTTGTGCCGCCCAGCCCCGACCCTTTCATTGACCTTCTGCCCGCCTCCGGCATCAGCCTCACACCGCGACACTATAGTTATCTAAAGATATCAGAAGGTTGCAACCACAAGTGCAAGTTCTGCATTATCCCCGATATGCGCGGGCGTCTCGCCTCGCGCCCGCACAAAGCCGTGCTGCGCGAGGCCGAAAAACTGGTGGAAAACGGCGTCAAGGAACTGCTGGTCATCAGCCAGGATACCTCCGCCTATGGCACAGACTGGAGCCGCGAGACGCGCCTGCAAGGGGGCGGCGAGCAGCCCATCACCACGCTGGCGCGTGCGCTTGGCCAGCTCGGCGGCCCAAAAGAGCTTTGGGTGCGTCTGCATTACGTTTACCCCTACCCGGCGGTGCGCGAACTCATTCCGCTCATGGCCGAGGGCCTCGTGCTGCCCTACCTCGACATTCCCTTCCAGCACGCCCACCCCGATACGCTCAAACGCATGGCCCGCCCGGCCCACGCCGAGCGCACCCTTGATCGCATCACCGAGTGGCGCAGCCTCTGCCCCGACATCACCCTGCGCAGCACCTTCATCGTCGGCTACCCAGGCGAAACCGAGGCAGAGTTCCAGACCCTTCTGGACTGGATGGACGAGGCCCAGCTCGATCGTGTTGGCTGCTTCAAATACGAAAACGTTGCCGGCGCGCGCAGCAACGCCCTGCCCGATCACGTCGCCGAAGAGGTGAAGCAAGAGCGGTGGGAGCGCTTCATGCAAAAGGCGCAAGCCATTTCCGAAGCCAAGCTCGAAGCCAAAGTCGGCCAGCGCATTGATGTGATCATTGATGACATCGACGCAGAGGGCATCGCCACCTGCCGCACCAAATCAGACGCCCCCGAAATCGACGGCAACCTCTTCATTGATGAAAATACCGAAGGCCTGCATGTCGGAGATATCGTCTCTGTCGAGGTCGATGAAGCCGGCGACTATGACCTCTGGGGCAAGCGCGTCTAGGCCCGCCCGCGGGCTGGGCGCACATGACCTTACCAGAGTCTGAGGCGAGCGCACGCTGCGCTCACCGTCTCGCCTTTTTGGCCCGCTCGGGCAACCGGCAGCGCCCGGTGCACGCTTTGTGCACGGGATGTGCACGCATGTCACCCCCCCCGACTCACGGTGCAGGTAAACCTTAACGCCCCCGCAAAAAGGCTTCAAAATAGGCGCTCACCGCGTCTTGCACATGGCGAAACCGGTCGCCCCCCAAGTGCTTGCCGCCATACCAGCGCGTCACCACCAACCCGTGGCCCAAGAGCCCTTCCCGCTCCAGCATCCGCAGGATGACCATGCCAGCGCCGCTCTCGCCGTCATCACTCTTCAAAGGAGTGCCATCAGGCAGGAGAACAGCCCAGGTATTATGCGTCGCCTTGGCGTATTTCTTGTTCTTTTTCAGCGCCTTGAGAAGCGCGTCCATCTCGGCGCGGCTCTGGGCCGGCGCACCGGATACCGCATAGCGCGAGCCGCGATCCCGGATGATATTTTCAAGCTGGTTGAGCACCCGTCAGAGCCGGGACGCGGCCTGACGCACCGCCTCGATCCGGGCCGCATTGGGCGGGTGCGTGCCCAAAAAGCGATCCCCCGGATCGGGGATGCGGCTGAAGAACGCCGCGCCGCGCAGCGGATCATACCCCGCCTGTGCGGTGATCTGCGTGCCCAGCACATCCGCCTCCAGTTCATAGTCCTTCGAATAGGTTCGCGCGCCAAGCTGTGCGCCAATTTCGCCAGCGTTTTGAAGCGCTTGCCCCTCAGCACCGGTGAGCGCGGCGAGCCCCGCAAACACCAGCGCCCCGGCCTGCGCGTTGCGCCTCTGGCGCGTCAGATGACCCGCGATATGGTGGGCCGCCTCATGGCCCATCACAAAAGCCAGCTCATCGGCGTTGCGCACCTCCGCAATCATCGCCAGCGTGAAGGCCAAAACAGGCTGCCCCTGCGCATCCAGGGTCTGATAGGCATTCACCGGTTGGTTCGGCCTGTCATCAATCACAATCTGGAAATCACAATTCAGCCAGGGGGCCTGTGCGCGGCACAGGCGCTCTGCCACCGGCTCCACCGTGTCCACAACCCGCAGGAATTGCCGCGCCGCCGCCACAGAGTCCAGCGGCGCCGATAGGGGGGCTGACACAGGCGCAGCCTCTGAAACCGGCGCAGGCTGCGGCGGTGCGCCCGCCGACATACAGCCCGCCAAAAGCCCCAGAGAGACAAGGCCCAGCGCTCTGTGCAATATCTTCATTGCCCTGTTTCCTTTGGGTTTTTTCGTTACCTCCAAAGCATAGCCCCAGTCAAACCCGCGCGCCAGCCCCCATCCGGCCCGCACCACGGCCACGCCCTCTCTGTGGCAATGAGGGCTTTGCAAGTGGCAAAGATCAGCCTATCCTGAGCCTATGTTTTCAATCGAACACGAGTTTGACTGCACGGTGATCACCCTGGTTGATGAGGGCGGGGCGCACCTGCGTGAAGACGTTGTGATCAGCGCTTTTGGCGACTGTGTGACGCTGGACCAATACGACGCGCGCACCGACAGCACCGCCAAAATCACCCTCTCGCTGGCACAGCTGAAAGACCTCGCCGCTGCGCTCGATCTGCCCGAAGGGGTTTACGCGCGGGTGGCAAGCGACCCCGCCTGACGCCCCGTTTAGGATGTGTTCAGGCATCTGTGCAAAGCTCTGGGCGGCTTGCCATTATGCTGTGTTTTTGTCCTTATAGGCACAAACAGGAAAGGCGCGGCACATGAGCAGCACAAAATCAGCCCTGCAAACAGGTTTTTTTTATGATGAACAAACCTTCTGGCACGGCGGGGGCCATTATGCGCTGACATTCCCTGTGGCCGGGTTGGTGCAGCCGCTTGTCAGCGGCGGCCTGCCCGAAGCCCCCGAGACCAAGCGCCGCTTCAAGAACCTGCTGGAGGTCACAGGGCTCAGCAAAGAGCTGGCAATGCAATCAGCGCGCCCATGCACCCAAGACGAGCTGGCACGGGTGCACCCCCTTGATTTTTTGAATAAATTCAAAGAGATGTCAGACAGCAACGGCGGCGAGCTGGGCCTGCGCACACCGTTCTTGAAAGGCGGATACGAAATCGCTGCGCTCTCTGCGGGGCTCTCGCGAGCCGCCTTGGAGGATGTGCTCACCGGCAAACTCAAAAACGCCTATGCGCTCTCGCGCCCGCCGGGGCACCACTGCCTGCCCGATTGGCCCAACGGCTTTTGTCTGCTCAACAATCTGGCCATAGCCATTGAAGCAGCCCGCGCTGCACAGCTCGCGCAGCGCTTTGTGGTGATCGATTGGGATGTGCATCATGGCAATGGCACCGAACATATCTTCTATGAGCGCGATGACGTGCTCACGATCTCGATCCATCAAGACCGCAACTACCCCACAAACACCGGCGCCCTTGCCGATAAAGGCAAGGGTAAGGGGCTGGGATATAACATAAATATTCCCCTGCCGGCCGGCGCGGGCCATATCACCTATCTGGAGGCGATGACCCGTTTGGTTCTTCCCGCCTGCGAGGCCTTCCAACCAGATGTGATCATTGTCGCCTGCGGGTTTGATGCGGCTATCTTTGATCCGCTGGCCCACCAATTGTGCACCGCCGAGACTTTCCGCGAGATGACCCGCCTTGTGCGCGACACGGCTGAGCGTCTTTGCGAGGGGCGGTTGATGATGTCCCATGAGGGCGGCTATTCCGAGGTCTATGTCCCGTTTTGCGGCCATGCGGTGCTTGAGGAAATGTCAGGCAGCGCCCTCACCGCGCCCGACCCGATGGCCCAGGTCGTGACCGCCCGCCAACCGGCGGCGACGACCACCGCATTTTTCTCGGGGCTGATAGATGAAATGGTCAAAGAACACCTTGGCTAACCGCGCCTAAACCGCGGCTACCAAAGTGTTTTTTCCGCCCGGGCCAGCCAATTCGCATCATAGTCTGCGCCGCCTTGCGCGCCAGCGGTCTGCTCGGCCAGTATCTCGCCCACCGTGGGCAGGTCTGGGCTTTCATCGCCACCGCGCCAAAGCCCCGCCCGCATCGGCGCGCGCGCGCATTGGGCGTAAATTTCCGCAATCTTGATCACCACAACAGAGCGCGGCAACCGCCCTCTGTCGCTGAACCGCGCAATAAGCGCTTGGGACAGGCTCACACGGGCCCGCCCGTTCACCCGCACCACAGTGTCCGATCCCGTCACCATAAACATCAGCGAAATGCGCCCGTCTTCGACAATGTTGCGCAGCGTATCCATGCGGTTGTTGCCCCGCCAATCGGGCAAAAGCAGGGTCTCGGCGTCGGGCGCTTGCACCACGGGGCCGTCGTCGCCACGCGGGCTGCCGTCTGTGCCCTGCGCGCCCACTGTCGAGACAACACAAAAGCGGGAAGCCATGATCCATTGGTGATAGAGCGGTGTCAGCCGCCGGGCCACCTTGCGCAGCGAGGCCTCCCCCGGCGGGCCATACAGCTCTTGGAGCGTGGCGATATCGCTGACATAGTCAGCCATCAAACCCGGCCTCGCGCATCAGATCATCCGAGCACCCTTCCACCTCACGCTCAAGGCGCTCCATAAAGGCCGCTTGCCCCAGGCCCGGCGCAATCGGCTCCATGAACTGCACCACAGCCAGGCCGGGCTTGCGCCCGATCGTGCCCTTTGGCCAAAACAGCCCCGCATTGGTGGCCACTGGCACACAGGGCTGGTTCATCTGTTCGTAAAGTGCGTAAGTGCCTATTTTGTAGGGTCTTTTTTCACCCGGTTTGACACGCGTGCCCTGGCTGTAAATCACCAATTGCCCCGCGCGCACGACCCCGGCCTTCACATCGTCCAGCATTTTCTTGATGGCCAACCCGCGCTTGCCACGGTTCACCGGCACACAGCCGATCCGATGGGCATAAAGCCCGATCACCGGCATCCAAAGGATTTCGCGTTTCATGATAAACTTGGCAGCCGGGCTGGCGTAAAAGATTATCAGGATATCCAGAAACGACTGGTGCTTGGCCGCAATCAGAACCGCCCCCTCAGGTGGCGTGCCCCGCACCTCATGGCGCAGCCCGATCATCCAACGCGCCGACCACAGCACCCAGGCACAATAGCTCTTGCAGGCCAGCCGCGCCCCGCGCGTGCTGATCAGTGCCCAAGGCAGAAAGACCAGCCCAATCAGCAACATCATCACCGCATTCAGACTGACAAAAACAAGGGACATGCCCCAACGCAATGCACCCATCAGCGCAACTCCTTCAATGTGCGGCGGGCCGCTGCCTGTGTCGCGCCAAAAGCCACGGCTCCGGCCAGGGGCGGCAGCCCCAAAGGCCAGAGCCAGCTTGCCCCCGAAAAGCCCAACCCGCTCAACAAACCGCTTTCTGCGCTGCCACTGGGCAAAAAGAGCAGGCCGATCACGCCCAAACACATCCCCAGCGCCGCGCCTGACAGCGCGCGCAGCGTAAAGCGGCGCACAAAGGCGCTGGCAATATAGCTGTCTTTCGCGCCCACAAGCCGCATCACTGTGATCACCGTGGCATTGGCCGCCAGCGCCGCATTGGCCGCCAGCGTGATCATCGCCGCCATCACCCCGAAAATAAGCCCGATCAGCAGCCAGCCCAGCGCCGAGAGCCGCGCCGCCGCATGGGCCAGGGGCTTGCGCCACCGCGCATGATCATCCAGCACAGCGCCGGGCACCTCGCCCAGCAGCCGCAGGCGTAGCGCCTCGGTATCAAGCCCCGCAGGCGTTTGCACAACTTCAATGAGCTGCGGAATGGGCAGATCGGCCAGCGGCATCTCTGTGCCCAGCCATGGCTCCAAAAGCGCGCGCTGCTCGGCGTCACTCAAGACCCGCGCAGCGGCCACACCCGGCGTTGTGTTCAAAACGGCCAGCGCCGCCTCGGTTTGAGCCTGCATCTGCCCTCTGGGTGCCGAAATCCGGATCGTCGCCGATTGCGCAAGCTCCGCTTCCCAGCGCTCTGCAAGCTTGCCCGCCGAAACCGACAGCGCCAAGACAAACACCGCCAGGAACGCCATAACCGCCGCCGCAAACACAACCAGCCGGGCCGTAAACCCGGTGGGTGGCACCGCGCGCTCGGCCTGGGCATCGCCAATGATGAACCCGCTGATTTTATGGATATTTCCCCGCAACCGCATCACAGATCTGCCCCCGCAAGCTGCACCCGGCGGTTGGCAATGCGCAACACCCGCGCCTGAACCTGCGTCTTGGCCGCGCGGATCAATCCCAGATCATGGGTCGCAATCACCACGGTCTTGCCCATCTTGTTCAGCTCAACCAAAAGCTGCAAAAGCCTCTGGGACATCTCCCAATCAATATTGCCCGTCGGCTCATCCGCCAGAATCACATCCGGCGACATGATGACCGCCCGCGCCAAGGCCGCGCGCTGGCGCTCGCCACCGGACAGCTCCGGCGGCAAGGCCGCAGCACGGGCGCGCAAGCCCACCCAGCTCATAAGTTCGGCCAGGTTTTGCTGCTCATCTGCAACCGAATGCCCCGCCACCGTAAGCGGCAGGGCAATGTTGTCGGCTATCGGCAGATGGTCAAGAAACTGGCAATTCTGATGCACCACACCAATCCGGCGACGCAGCTCGGCAAGCCCGTCCCGATCCAGGCTGCGCACATCCTGATCAAACAGGCGCAAATGCCCCGCCGTTGGCAGAAGCTCACCATAACAGAGCTTCAAAAGCGTGGTCTTGCCCGCACCCGACGGGCCGGTGAGAAAATGAAAAGACCCCGCCGGCAAGGTCAAGGACAGCTCGCCCAAAAGCTCACCATCGCCATAACTATAGGCCACGTCGTTCAGCTCAATCACCCACACACCCCGCTGCGCCCCTTGAGGGCCCGATTTGCGCCAGACCATGCCCCAGACGCCGCAAAGTTGCAATCCGCAAGCGCTGTGAAGGCGATTGGGAAGGCCCTGAAATTTGCTCTTTCCGTGCAAAAGCTTAACGCCTATGCTGCACCAAGGTATCGGTATTCAGATTGGGGATGTAGGGGGCGAAATGCGGTTGGTATGCCCGAATTGTGGCGCACAATATGAGGTGCCGGATGATGTGATCCCGCAAGATGGGCGCGATGTCCAATGCTCCAACTGTGGCGATACATGGTATCAGCACCACCCGGACTTCCCTCCCGAAAGCGCGGACACCCCGCCAGATCAAGCCGCTGCGCCAGATCAGGCCGCGGCACCCGAGCCAACGGCGCAAACGCCGCCAGGCCCGTCTTCAGGCCCGTCTTCAGGCCCCGCGCCAGACCCGTCAGAAGCGCCCCGGCGCGAACTTGACCCGGCCGTGGCCCAAGTGCTGCGCGAGGAGGCGGCGCGCGAATCTGCCGCCCGCAAGCAGGAAACGCCGCCATTGGAAGCGCAGCCAGATCTGGGAATAGACGCTCCGGAGGATGAAGCCACCCGCCGCCAGCGCGAATCCAGCGAGCGGATGCAAAAGATCCGGGGCGAAGCCGCAGCAGCGCCCACGGCCATTGCCATGGCGGCCAGCGGATCGCGGCGGGATGTGCTTCCGGATGTCGATGAAATCAACTCGACCCTGCGCAAAGACAGCGAACGGCGCAAAACAGCCTCCGAAGTGGCGGCTTCCCGGGATGCCGCCCCCCGCCAAAGCGGCTTTTTGCGCGGTGTGCTGCTGATGCTCCTTCTCGCGGCTCTGCTGCTGGTGATCTATGTCTTCGCCAAGCCCATGGCAGAGGCTGTGCCGCCGCTTGCCCCTCTGCTGGAAAGCTACAGTGCCGCTGTGCTTGACGCGCGGATCTGGCTGGAGGGCCAACGTCAGGAGCTTCTCGAACTGCTCGGCGCGGCCTCTGACGGCGGATAAAACAAGCAGGGGTCCCATCCGCTCAGAAGCGGTCCAGCAAGCGCTCCAGATAGCTGCGTTCGGTGGGTGAGCGGCTGGCCTCGCCCGTGCGTCGGCGGATCTCGTCCAAGAGCTCGCGCGCGCGGCGATAAACGTCATCTTCCCCCAGCATCTCTTCGCCATCGGCGGAAAAGCCGCGCCGGTTGCGCCCCAGCGGATCACTGCTTTCGCGGCCCGCAGTTTCGGCATTCTGCCCGCTTTGCCCCTCCTGGCCCTCACGCGCCTGCGCCAGAGCTTCGCCAAGGTTGTCCATGCCCTCGCGCAAATTCTCCATTGCCTCGGCCTGCCTATCAAGCGCCTCGGCCAGTTCGTTCTGGCGCAGGGCCTCTTCGGCCTGCGCCATGGCGCGGCCCGCGTTGTCCAGTGCCTCGCGGGCGGCCTCACCCGCTGCGCCGCCCATTTGCGGCAGCCCCTCTGCCTGGCGTGAAAGCTCATCGCGCAAGGCTTGCTGGCGCTCCGCCAAAGACCGCTCCTGCGCGCCGCCTTGCCCTTGGCCTTCGTCCTCGCCCGCGCCGTTCTGGCCTGCGTCCGCGCGCCCCTCGCCCTGGCCTTCATGCTGCTCCCCACGCCCTTCGCCGCCGTTGCGGCCTTCGTTTTCGCCGCTTTCGCCAGCGCGGGCATTGGGGTTGAACTGCTCCTGAAGGTCGCGGAAGGCCTGATCCGACAGGCCTTGCTGCTCGCGCAGGGTCTCGGCCAGCCCCTCCATGGCTTGCTGTCCTTCGCCCTGGCCACTCTGGTTCTGGGTGACGCGCATGTTTTCCATCATCTCCTGAAACTCACGCAAAGCCTGCTCGGCTTCGGCCATCCGGCCCTGCTCCATGAGCTCCTGAATGCGGTCCATCATATCCTGCAAATCCTGTTGGGAGAGTTGCAGGCTCTCTCCGCGCTCGCCCGGCTCCCCATCCTGCGGATCTTGCGGCTGTTGTTGGGCCAGTTGGCGCATATAATCTTGCGTGGCCTCGCGCAGCTCTTGCATCAGCTCGGCAATCTCTGCGTCAGAAGCCCCATTGCGCAGCGCTTGCGAGAGCTTGTCCTGTGCGTCGCGCATCCGCTCCAGCGCGTCCGAGAGGCTCCCGTCTTCCAGGTTGAGCGCCAGCTGCCAGAGCGCCTCGGCAAGCTCTGCCACTGTGGCATCGTCCATCCCGTCAAGGGCGAGGCGGGTTTCCAGACGGCGCAGAACAACCCGCAGGCGCAGATAATCGGTTTCGCGTTTGAACAGCCCGTCGGGCGCGTGAGAAATAGCGCGCAAAAGCTGGGCCACGCGCGGCCCATTCTCCCGGTTCCAGAGCAGATCGCGGCGCAGCTCGACCACGGCCGCCGCAAGAGGGTTGAAAAACTTGCGTGCAACCAGCCGGGCCTCAAAGGGGCCGCTGCTGCCGCTCTGGCCCTTGGCATCCTGGGCCGTCAAAGTGATCAAGACCGGCAAATTGGCCCAGACATCGCGGGAAAAATCCTCCAGCAAGGTCTCTTCAAAATCATCCCGCGCCCCCGCAACCGGCAGCGGCAAAGGCAAGGTCAACGGTGCGCGCGGCTCCGGCGCGAGCGCCAGGCCATACCGGCGCTCAAGGGCTGCCAGATCCAGTTCAATCAGAACATCTCCGCCGCGCACCCCGTAATCGTCCAGAGCCTCAAAGGGCATGGTAAACAGCCCCCCCGCGGCGGTTTCCGCTGGGCCCATGGGCTCAACCAGCGGAGGGTGGTCTGCCTGCATGGTGATCTGCCAGGCCCGCCCCCCCGGCCCCGAAATATCCAGCGCCCCGCTCCGGGTCACAGCGAAACTCTGGGCCGCTGCTGCCTGCGAAGCAGCCGTGCCCAACTGGGCAGACAGCGTTTCAGACACCGTAAGCGCCCCTGCGGCGCCATAGAGCCGCAGAGTGACCACGCTGTCTTGCGGCACAGTCAGCGCGCCCGCCGGAATTTCGTTGAGATAAAGCGCCGGGCGCCCGGTATAGGCGGGCGGCTCGATCCAGCCCTCCCAGCTCGGCCCTGCCAGGGCTGTGCTGCCCGCCGGTGCGGCTCCGAAGGTCTCGCCCAGGGTCAACAGCCGGCCGGGCGCACCAAACAGCAGCGCCACAACGGCAGCCAGCATGGCCAGATGGCGCAGCCCGATGGGATCGGCCGCCGCCAGCCGCACCACAGGCCCAACCGCGCGTGCCTGCCGGACGCGGGCCAGCATCCGGCGCTGGTATTCGGCCCAAACCGCTTCTGAGGCGCTGTCTCCCTTGCCGATCACCTGCTCATCGCGCAGCGCACGCAAGGGCTGCCCCTCAAGGCGGGCATCCACCCGGGCCAGCGCGTCCTCGGCGCGAGGCCGCTGGAAATGACGCTGGGCATACCAAAGCCCGAAAACTGCCGCCAGCCCGGCCAAAGCCAGCACAGCCCACACAAGCTCAAGCGCCAGCAGGCTGTGCAACCCCATGAGAAAAAAGGCAAAAACCGAAAGCCCGAGCCCATAAAGCGGCCAGAGCGCGGCACAAAGCCGTTCGGCCCACAACCCCAGATGGGTGAGCCTGACCTTTTGGTTCAGGTCGTTTTGCTCCGGCTTTGACAGGCCAACTGCCACGGCACGCCTCCGCTTGTTCGCATGGCCAATGCCCCTCAGCGCGTTAGCCATGCGGGTATGCTATCGCGCGCGAGCATCTCTTCCAAGCTCGGACGTGCGCGGATGACAGCAAATTGATCCCCTTTCACCAACACCTCTGGGATAAGCGGGCGCGAGTTATACTCGCTCGCCATCACTGCGCCGTAAGCCCCCGCGCTGCGAAAGGCCACAAGCGCGCCCTCTTTCATCGCCGTCATGCTGCGCGCCTTGGCAAAAGTGTCACCGCTTTCACAGACCGGCCCGACAATATCGTAGACCTCGGGTTCAGCGCCCGCCTCAGGCTCCACCACAGGGATGATATCGTGATAGGCCTCATACATCGCGGGGCGAATAAGGTCGTTCATCGCCGCATCCAGAATGAGAAACTGCCGCCCCTCGCCCTGTTTGACATAGACAACATCGCTCACCAGCACACCGGCATTGCCCGCAATAAGCCGCCCCGGCTCGATCTCGATCTCGCAGCCCAAATCGCCCAGCACCTCTTTCACCATCTTGCCGTAATCGGTTGGCAAGGGCGGCGCTGTGTTGCTGCGCTCGTAAGGGATGCCAAGGCCGCCGCCCAGATCAAGCCGGCGAATGTCATGGCCATCTTCCCGCAGCGCCAGCGTGAGCTCCCTCACCTTTTCATAAGCAAGGCGGAACGGCTCAAGCTCGGTGAGCTGGCTGCCGATATGCACATCAATCCCGACAACCTCGATCCCCGCCATCTCGGCGGCTTGGGCATAGACCGCGCGCGCCTTGGCAATCGGGATACCGAATTTGTTCTCGCTCTTGCCCGTGGCAATCTTGGCATGGGTCTTGGCGTCGACATCGGGGTTCACGCGGAGGGTGATCGGGGCACGCACCCCAAGCTCAAGCGCCACACGGTTGAGCCGCGCCATCTCGGGTTCGCTCTCGACATTGAATTGGCGGATACCCCCCTCCAGGGCCATGCGCATTTCTGCCTGCGTCTTGCCCACGCCGGAGAAAACAATCCTGTCCCCCGGCACGCCTGCGGCCTTCGCGCGGGCGTATTCCCCGCCCGAGACAACATCCATCCCTGCGCCCAAATCAGCCAACACTTTGAGAATCGCCAGGTTTGAGGCGGCTTTCATGGCATAGCAAACAAGGTGTTCCATGCCCTCAAGGGCCTCGTCAAACAGGCGGAAATGCCGCTCAAGCGTGGCCGTGGAATAGCAATAAAACGGCGTGCCCACCTCTGCCGCAATGGTGCGCAGAGGCACATCCTCGGCATACAGCTCGCCGTTGTTGTAAAGAAAATGGTCCATCGCGCGCCCCTTCGCTGTCTTGCGCCTGCTCTAGCGCAAAGCAGCGCGCGCGCCAAGGCGCTTCAGTTCTTCACAACCCCGACAGTGGCATAGCCCGTCACGCTCACACCGCTTGCGCCTTGCGGGCGCTCCGGGGCTCCGTTCGCGCCACACCCTGCCAAACAGCCGCAGGCCAATGCAACAAAAAGACACCGCATCATCACAACACTCCTTTGGCCCGAAGCCTAGCCCTTGCGGCTGCGCAAATACAAGTAGAGCGGCAGCCCACAGCTCACCCCGATGCAAAAAGTCGCCGGTATCGCAACAAGGCGCAGCCAGTCGCGCTTTTGCAGCGTCTCATAGATCACCCAAACCGTGAGACTCAGCGCCGCGATGATCAGATCCCACGTCAAGCCGGTGGTGGAGGCATTCACATACCACGCCTGTGACAGCCCCGTCAGGCCCACACCCTCTTCGCGCATGTAGCTCACAAAGTAAACCATCGGGTGGATCGCCCCCCAAAGCGCAAGTGCCAGCCAGACGGGCTTCATGCCAACGCCTCTTTCCAGCGTGCGATCTGCTTGCGCACCTCGCTGGGCGCCGTGCCGCCATAGCTCGTGCGCGAGGCCACAGAGGCCTCCACCGTGAGAACGTTAAACACATCCGCCGTGATCGCGCCGTTCACGCTCTGCATCTCTTCAAGGCTCAGGTCGGGTAGGTCACAACCCTTTGCCTCGGCCATGGCCACAAGGCTCCCCGTTACATGGTGCGCATCCCGAAACGGCATGTTGAGCACCCGCACACACCAATCGGCAAGGTCGGTCGCGGTGGAAAACCCGCTGCCCGCCGCGCCGGCAAGGCTCTCGCGGTTGCCCTGCATATCGCGCACCATACCCTCCATCGCCGCAAGCGCCAGCATCAGGTTGTCCGCCGCATCAAAGACCTGCTCCTTGTCTTCCTGCATGTCCTTTGAGTAAGCCAGCGGCAGCCCCTTCATCACCATCATCAGCGCCACATTGGCCCCGAAGATGCGCCCCACCTTGGCGCGGATCAGCTCTGCCGCGTCCGGGTTCTTCTTCTGCGGCATAATGCTGGAGCCGGTGGAGAAACTGTCTGAGAGGCTCACAAAGCGGAACTGCGCAGACGACCAGATCACCAGCTCCTCGGCAAAACGGCTCAGGTGCATGGCGCAAATGCTCGCCGCACTCAAAAACTCCAGCGCAAAGTCGCGGTCACTCACCGCATCCAGCGAGTTCGCCGCAGGGCGATCAAAGCCAAGCGCCTCGGCTGTCATGTGCCGGTCAATCGGAAAGGATGTGCCCGCCAGCGCCGCCGCCCCCAATGGGCACTCGTTCATGCGCGCGCGCGCATCTTCAAAGCGGGACGCATCGCGCCCCAGCATCTCGACATAGGCCATCATATGATGCCCCCAAGTCACCGGCTGCGCAGTCTGCAAATGGGTGAAACCGGGCATCACCCAATCCGCCCCCGCCTCGGCCTGTGCCAAAAGCGCCTTTTGCAGCGCACGGATGCCACCTATGGCCGCATCCATCTGCCCGCGTGTCCAAAGCTTGAAATCGGTCGCCACCTGGTCGTTGCGGCTGCGCGCGGTGTGCAACCGCCCCGCAGGCTCACCAATGAGCGCTTTCAGGCGGCTCTCCACATTCATGTGGATGTCTTCCAACGCGGTCGAAAATTCAAAGCTTCCCGCCTCGATCTCTGACAAGACAGTGAGCAGCCCTTCCCTCATCGCCTCCGCATCGCTATCTGTGACAATGCCTGTCGCAGCCAACATGGCGGCATGGGCCCGAGAGCCGGCAATATCCTCGGCCGCCATACGTTGGTCAAACCCGATCGAGGCGTTGATTGCCTCCATGATCGCGTCGACGCCAGCCGAAAAGCGGCCGCCCCACATCTGGTTCGAGGTCTCGTTGCTCATTGCTCTTACTGCCTTTGGAAAGGATGAATATGTCTCGCTCCACGCTGGTTTATACCGCCCTCGCCGCATTCGCAATCATCGCAGGGCTTTTCGCATATGCGCCCTCGCGCGGGCTTACGGGGGGCCTCTCAGAGGACAGCCGCGCCGAAATTGCCGCGCTGCAAACGGGCGATATGAAAAAGCTGGTGGTGCACCCTGCCCCGCAGGCGCTGGCCAGCGCGGCCTACACGCTAGACAGCGGCGGCACAGCGCAGCTCGCAGAGCACAAAGGCAAGGTTATCCTGCTCAATTTCTGGGCCACGTGGTGTGCGCCTTGCCGCAAGGAAATGCCCATGCTGGCCGAGCTCCAGCGCGAGCTGGGCGGGCCTGACTTTGAAGTTATCACACTCGCCACCGGCAAAAACGACCCCGCCGCAATGCAACGCTTCTTTGCCGAAATCGGCGTCAGCAACCTGCCGCTCCACACCGATGCCAACTCGGCCGTGGCGCGCGAGATGGGCGTGCTCGGCCTGCCCGCCACCGTGCTCATCAGCCGCGATGGTGTCGAAGTCGCCCGCCTGCTGGGCGATGCCGATTGGGCCTCTGACAGCGCCAAGGCCATCCTGCAAACCCTGATCAGGCCCCGCTGAGCACAGGCCCTCTCAGCACAGGCCCTCTCAGCACAGGCCCACTGAGCACAGGCGCGCGCAAAAAAGCGCCGCCGCCCCGCCCAAGCAAAAGCAGCCTTTGACAGCGGCGCTTCTTTTGCGCTTAGCTCAAGGCGAAGGGAGGCGGTGCGGATGCCACTGGAGATACTCTTGCCCCTCGTGGTGCTTGGCATTGCAGGCTTGGGCCTGGCCCTGCACCTTCTGGGCTTTAGCACCCCCCTGCGGCTCACCTGTGAGGCCCATGTGCGCGCGGCCTGGCTGCGCGAACACCCCGAAGATGCGCCCCAGACAATCCTGCTCACCCAAGACGGGCGCGCCGCCCTTTTGCGGCTGGCTTCAGGGCACTTGGGCCTTCTGCGCGCCTTGGGCGCCGATACCGTGGCCCAATATCTGGGCCGCGCCACATGGCAGATCACGGCCAACGGCATCAAGCTCACCCTGCCGGATTTTGCCACACAGCCCCTCAACATCCGCCTCACCGAGGCCGAACGCCAAGACTGGCTGGCTCTGAAGGATCACCTATGAACACCCCCCTCACCTACCCGGATGTCACCAGCCTCGCCGTGCCCGTTTTTATCGCTGCCATCCTGCTCGAACTGGGCTGGATCCTCTTCAAAAAGCGCGGCGGGCGCTATGAAACCCGCGATGCGCTCACCTCGCTGATGATGGGCGCAGGCAATGTGGCAACAGGGCTGCTGCTGGGCTTTGTCACCTACGGCTTCCTCATGTGGCTCTGGCAGCTCACCCCGCTTGATCTGGGCAGCTCTCTGGCCGCAGTTGTGCTCTGTTTCGTGCTTGATGATCTGCGCTACTACTGGGTCCACCGCCTCGGCCACCGCGTTCGCTGGGTCTGGGCCAGCCACATCAACCACCATTCAAGCCAGCACTACAACCTCACAACTGCTCTGCGCCAAACATGGACAGGCACGTTCACCCTGATGATGCTCCTGCGCGCGCCGCTGATCCTGCTGGGCTTTCACCCGGCGCTGGTGCTCTTCTGCGGCGGCCTCAACCTGATTTACCAATTCTGGATTCACACCGAAACCATCCAACGCCTGCCGCGCTGGTTTGAAGCGGTGATGAACACCCCCAGCCACCACCGCGTCCACCATGGCCGCAATCCGCGCTATCTGGATGCCAATTATGCCGGGGTCTTCATTGTCTGGGACAAGCTCTTTGGCACCTTTGTCCCCGAAATGGACAGCGACAAACCCGACTACGGGCTGGTGCATAACATTGCCACCTTCAATCCATTGCGCGTGGCCTTTCACGAGTGGGTCAGCCTGTTCAAAGATGCGCTCCAACCCGGGCTCACATGGCGTGAGCGCCTGCTCTATTGCCTCGCGCCCCCGGGCTACAGCCACGATGGCAGCCGCGACACATCTGACGCCATCAAACAGAAATACCTCGCCCGCCACCCCGACCAAAAAGGCACCACGGGCTTTCGCTGATGCGCACCCCTTTTCGGCTTTCGCCGGATGCGCATACCCCTCAGCGCCACACAGGCAAACCGGCTTGCCCCAATCAAGAGGCCCCATATGTTTTTGACCCGTCGCAATTTTACTGCAAGCGCCCTCGCCTTCACCGCGACAGCCGGCGGCGCGCAAACTGGCTTTGACAGCTGGCGCGCGGAGTTCCTGCGAAAGGCCGCCCGCGCCGGCCTCTCCTCAGCCACGTTGAAAGCCGCCCGCCCCGCGCTCACCTTTGCCCCAGAGATCCTGCCACAGGATGCGCGCCAGGCCGAAGTTGCCAAACCGCTGCAAACCTATCTCGCCGCTGCGGCGGGCAGTGCGCGCCTGCGTGCGGGCCGGCAAGCCCTAAAGCATCAGCGCAAAACCCTGCGCATAATTGAACGCCGCTTTGGCGTGCAAAAAGAGGTGCTCACAGCCATCTGGGGGCTGGAAAGCGCCTATGGGCAGCTGCGTGGCAACCGGCCCGTTCTGTCCACATTGGCAACCCTGGCCTATGAGGGCCGCCGCCGAGCGCTCTTTGAAGCCGAGCTGATTGCGGCGCTTGAAATTCTGGAGGCCAAACAGGCGCGCCTCGCACAGATGCGCGGCAGCGGGGCCGGAGCCATGGGCCATACCCAGTTCCTCCCCAGCACCTACCAGCGCTATGGCACCGATTTTGACGGCAACGGCCGGGCCGATATCTGGGGGGATGACCCGGCCGACGCTCTGGCCTCGACCGCCCGTCTGCTGCGCGCCGAAGGCTGGGTCAAAGGTCAGCCCTCGGCGCTGGAGGTGGTCTTGCCCGCCGGGTTTGATCTGGCCCTGAGCGGTCGGATTTTCCCGCGCAGCCCCGGTGCCTGGGCCGCATTGGGGGTCTCGCGCGCAGGCGGTGGGCCGCTGCCCGCAGGCCAGTCGGGCGCTCTGATCTTGCCGGTCGGGCCAAAGGGGCCGGTCTGGATGATCTATCAGAACTTTCATGTGCTCAAAACATACAACTATGCCGACAGCTACGCTCTGGCCATCGGGCATCTGGCCGACCGCCTTGCCGGCGGCGGGCCGCTGCACGCAGGCTTCCCAAGCCAGCCCTGGGACATGAGCGACACCGCGCGCAAGCGCCTGCAACAGCGCCTCACGGCCAAGGGCTTTGACGCCGGCCCAGCGGATGGGGTGATCGGAGAAAAGGGCAGAGCCGCGATCCGCGCTTATGAGCGTGCCAGCGGCGCTCGGGTGACAGGGGTGCCCAGTGCGGCCTTGCTCGCGCAGCTGACAGAGCGGTGAGCCGCGCACCTTTGGCCACACAGGCTGTCCATACAGGCAGCCATACTGCGCGCCCTACAGCCAGCCCTACGCCCTGATCACAGCTGCCAGAAGCCGCGCAGGAGTGCGGCGCAGTCTTTGGGGTGGCTGATGGGCAGCATATGGCCCGCCCCCTCCAGAACGGCTGTTTTTGCGCCCGGAATGCGCCGCGCAAGGCCCTCGTTGATCGTCTCGATCACCGGGTCAGATTGGCTTCCACGCACCAAAAAAACAGGTATTTCAAGCGCTTGCAACCGCCCCTCGCGCAAGAGCCCCGCAGTATCCTGATAAAGCGCCGGCGCGGCATCATTGATCACATGAATGCGGGCCGCCATATCGTCCTGCACCTCTTTGGGCATGGCCTCCCAAGGCAGCCCGCCGCCCCAGGCGCTTAGAAAAGCCTTGGTCGCCTCTCGCCGCTTACCCGCCGCAATCATAAGGTCCAAGCCATTCATATCATTCACAAAATGAGGGTCGTCAGCCAAGGCCACAGCAAAGAACACCGGCTCAAACAACACCAAGCTGCGCACCGCCCCCGGCGCTTCAAGCGCCAGCCGCAAAGCAAGTGTTGCACCAAAGGAATGCCCAACAATATCAACAGGTTCTTCGCCCAAAAAGCTCTGGGCCACGGCGCTGCAAGCCTGATGAAAACAGCCCTGCCCGTTCCAGGCCGCGCTGCGCCCATGCCCAAGCAAATCTGGCGCAACAAAGCTGAACTGATCTTCAAACTGCCCCGCCAAACCACGCCACGCCCCCCCGTGGGCAAGGGAGCAATGCAGCATCAAGCCCCGACGCGCACCCGTTCCCAAGGTGCGCGCATGAACAGTGTGGCCAGCTCTAAGCTCTGCACTCACAACTTGCCTGCGAGATAGGCGTCCAAATCGTCAAGCCGGTCTTGGCCCCAGAATTTCTCACCATTTTCAAGCACATAAAACGGCGCGCCAAAGACACCTCGGGCCACGGCCTCTTCCAGATTGCGCGCATATATTTCCGCACCCGTCAGCAGCCCGCTCATGGTCAGCCCGGTGTCAAAGCCCGCAGCCGCCAGGCACTCTTGCACCACGGCTTCCGCACCAATGTCCTTTTCCTCGGCCCAGCAGGCCCGCATCAGGCTATGGGTCAGCAGCCCCAGATCGCCCGAGCCGCCCGCTTCCTGCGCAGCAATAATCGCATAAGACGAGGGCGCGGGGTTGGTGGGCCAGAACGCCGGTTTTGGCAACGTCATGGCCAGCCCCGTTTTCCGAACCTGTCGGCGCAGCTCCTGACTGCGATACTCCATGCGCGAGGGGTGCCTGTCGGCGGGGGCGGTGCCCCCGGTGCGCGCAAATAGTGCCATGATATCCAATGGCTTATAGGCAATCGTCAGCCCGTGCCGCGCCGCTATTTCCTCGGCGCGCAGCCCTGCCAGATAGGCCCAAGGGCTGAGAGTCGTGAAATAATAATCAAGTGATGCCATGGGCTTTGCCTTCCTTTTTTTCTACAGTTGGCGCTTGCGGCCAAGTGCAACCTTTGCCAGCCATGCGTTAGATGTTAAGCGGTGTCAACTTCACGATTCTGTCATAAAATCCAAAGCCGGGGGGCCGCGCGACATGTCTACCACCAAAGAACCCAAACTGATTGCAGGCAATTCCAATATGCCCCTCTCCAAGGCCATCGCGCGGCGCATGTCCTTGCACCGTGGGGTCAGCCAGGGGCTGGTTGAGGCACGCGTGGAACGCTTCAATGACGGCGAGATTTTTGTCGAGGTCTTTGACAATGTGCGCGGCGAAGACATGTTCATCATCCAGAGCACATCCAACCCCGCCAATGACAACCTTATGGAACTGTTGATCATGGCCGATGCCCTGCGCCGCTCCTCCGCCAAGCGGATCACGGCCGTGATCCCTTATTTTGGCTATGCCCGCCAGGACCGCCGCTCAAAGGCGCGCACGCCGATTTCGGCCAAGCTGGTCGCAAATATGCTGGTCGGAACAGGCATCGAGCGGGTCCTGACCATGGATCTGCACGCCGCGCAAATTCAGGGGTTTTTTGATATTCCGGTCGACAACCTCTATGCCTCTCCGATCTTTGCGCTCGACATCAAACACCAGTTCAAAAACGAGCTTGAAGACATCATGGTCGTTTCTCCGGATGTTGGCGGCGTGGCGCGCGCGCGCGAGCTGGCCAAGCGGATCAACGCCCCCCTCTCTATCGTGGACAAACGCCGCGAAAAGGCAGGCGAAGTGGCCGAAATGACCGTGATCGGCGATGTCTCGGGCAAGAAATGTATCATCGTGGATGACATGGTCGACACCGCCGGCACACTTTGCAAAGCTGCGGAAGTTCTCATAGAGAACGGCGCCAGCGAAGTGCATGCCTATATCACCCACGGAGTGCTCTCCGGGCCGGCTTGCGAGCGCATCACCAATTCAGTGATGAAGTCTCTTGTCATCACCGACACCATCGCAGCCAGCGCAGAGGTCAAAAAGACCCATAACATCCGCGTCGTGCCAACCGCGCCCATGTTTGCCCAGGCGATACTCAACATCTGGAACGGCACGTCGGTGAGCTCGCTGTTTGATACGGAGATGCTGGAACCTATTTACGAAGGCATGTTCTAAGGCGCTCTGCCAAGCCCGCGCGCGCAGTTGGGCGCTACAGCTCCCAACTGTCTTCGCTGCACATGCCGCCAATCGCCATCCAGCTCACCCGCAAGCGGGCAATTCTGGTGTCGCCCCATGTGCGAAACACCAGGTCAAAGCCCGTGGGGGTGATGTTGTCCGCCTCAATATCGGCGCGCAGGTTCGTGGCGCTGTCCACATCCCAAAGCGTGAGCGAGCAGTGCACGACAGGGTTCTCGCGAAACGCCTCGCGAAAGACAACCGGCTTGCGCAGCTCGCGGCTTCCCGTGCCGGTCCACATATCACCGCCATCTTGAAAATGTTCAAAAAGCACATCGTGGCCCTGAGCCACGGCAATCGCACCGCTGAGTGTTTTCATCCTGTCTTGCACCCCTTTACCACTTAAACGCTCGCTTTGCCCCGCTCCTGAAAGGCGGGGCAGATCGTTTTCGCAACCTTAGATCCCAAAACCTAAAAATGCCTCAACCCGCTAGGGTTGAGGCATATCATTTCAGTGCATCTCTGCGCAATATCAGACCATTTTTTGAAGAAGCTCTTCAAGGTCTGCGAGCAAGAGCTCGGCCATATCGCGGTTTTCCGCTGAAGCCGTGGCAGCCGCCTCTTTGGCAGCGGCCACAACAGGCTCAAGATCGGCCGCTTTGGCATCGGCCAAGGGAATGGCCTTCTCCGCCAGAACAGACAGCCCCTCAGGGTTGATCTCGGCAAAACCGCCGGTCACCGCATAGGAGACATCGCCCTCAGGCCCGCTCACAGCCAAAACACCTGGCCGCAGCGTGGTGATCACAGGCGCATGGTTCGGCATTGCCGTCATTTGCCCGTCAGCCCCGGGGATCTGCACAGAGGCAACCTGCATGGAAGCAAGGTTGCGCTCCGGGCTGACCAGATCAAATTGCATTGTATCGGCCATTGGTGCCTCCTTTAAGCAGCGTCAGCTGCCATTTTCTCGGCTTTTGCAATCACTTCGTCGATGCCGCCAACCATGTAGAAGGCGCCTTCTGGAAGGTGATCATATTCACCAGCAACAACCGCTTTGAACGACGCAATGGTTTCTTCGAGCTGAACCTGAACGCCGTCGGAGCCTGTGAAGACTTTGGCAACGTCAAACGGCTGGCTGAGGAAACGCTCGATCTTACGCGCGCGCGCCACGGTCATTTTGTCTTCTTCTGACAATTCGTCCATGCCGAGGATCGCGATGATGTCTTGCAAAGACTTGTAGCGCTGCAAGATTTTCTGAACATCGGTCGCAACCGTATAGTGCTCTTCACCAATGATCTGCGGGTCCAGCAGGCGCGATGTTGAACCAAGGGGGTCAACCGCCGGGTAGATGCCTTTTTCCGAGATCGCACGGTCAAGAACCGTTGTCGCGTCAAGGTGGGCAAATGAGGTCGCAGGCGCCGGGTCGGTCAAGTCATCCGCAGGAACGTATACGGCCTGAACAGACGTGATCGAACCGTTCTTGGTTGAGGAGATACGCTCTTGCATCTGGCCCATGTCGGTTGCCAGAGTTGGCTGATAGCCCACCGCTGACGGAATACGACCCAAGAGAGCCGAAACTTCAGAACCGGCCTGTGTAAAGCGGAAAATGTTGTCGACAAAGAACAGAACATCTGACCCTGAGTCATCACGGAACTGCTCGGCAAGCGAAAGGCCCGTCAAGGCAACCCGCATACGCGCTCCGGGAGGCTCGTTCATCTGGCCGTAGACCAGAGCAATTTTTGACTCCGTGAGGTTGTCAGGCACGATAACCCCGGATTCGATCATCTCGTGGTAAAGGTCGTTGCCTTCCCGCGTGCGCTCACCCACACCCGCGAACACAGACACACCCGAGTGCACCTTCGCGATGTTGTTGATCAGCTCCATGATCAGAACGGTTTTACCAACACCCGCACCCCCGAAGAGGCCGATTTTTCCGCCCTTCGTGTAAGGCGCGAGCAGGTCGATCACCTTGATGCCGGTTGTCAGAATTTCGGTCGCTGTGGACTGGTCTTCAAAGGCAGGCGCATCGCCGTGGATCGAGCGTGTGCCCGAAGCATCCACGGGGCCTTTTTCGTCTACAGGGTCGCCTGTGACGTTGAGGATACGGCCCAAGGTGCCTGGCCCAACGGGAACCGAGATCGGCTCACCAAGGTCCGTAACATCTTGACCGCGCACGAGGCCCTCTGTTGCGTCCATAGCAATGGTGCGCACCGTGTTTTCTCCGAGGTGCTGTGCAACCTCAAGAATGAGGCGCTTGCCATTGTTGTCTGTTTCAAGTGCGTTCAGAATTTCGGGCAGGTGGTCGCCAAACTGAACGTCCACAACGGCGCCGATCACCTGCGTGATTTTGCCTTTTGCATTAGCCATTATTTCGTCTCCGGTTCCTTAGAGCGCCTCAGCGCCCGAGATAATCTCGATAAGCTCGTTCGTAATCACAGCCTGACGTGAGCGGTTAAACTCGACTGTCAGATCGTCGATCATGTCGCCAGCGTTGCGGGTCGCGTTGTCCATAGCAGACATCCGCGCGCCCTGTTCGCTTGCGCCGTTTTCCAGAAGCGCCGCAAAGATCTGCGTCGCCACACCGCGCGGCAAGAGGTCTGCCAGGATCTGGTCCTGGTCAGGCTCATAGTCGTAATCGGCACTGGCACCGCCTGCGTCCCCTTCCGGCGCGTCATAACTCGCAGGGATAACCTGCAACGCCGTTGGGATCTGGCTGATGACCGACTGGAACGCGCTGTAAAAGATCGTCGCAACATCATACTCACCCGCCTCAAAGCGCGCGAGAAGGTCTGTCGCAATGTCCTTGGCGTTATCATATCCAAGGGTCTTCACTTCGCTCAAATCAACATGTGCCACCAGATTGCTCTGGAAGTCCCGTTTCATCTGCTCGCGGCCTTTTTTGCCAACGGTCAGGATCTTGACGGATTTGCCCTCGGCCAGAAGCTTCTGGGCATGTTGTTTTGCCAGTTTTACGATGTTGGTGTTGAAACCACCGCACAAGCCGCGCTCTGAGGTCATGACAACGAGCAGATGCACCTTGTCGTCCCCTGTGCCGCGCAGCAAGAGCGGCGCGCCATCAGAGGTTCCCACAGAAGCGGCCAACCCGCCCAGAACCGCATTGAAGCGCTCTGTATAGGGCCGTGAGGCTTCGGCAGCCTCTTGGGCCCGCCGCAATTTTGCGGCGGCCACCATTTGCATAGCCTTCGTGATCTTGCGGGTCGATTTGACCGACGCGATCCGGTTTTTAAGGTCCTTGAGATTTGGCATTGCCCTATCTCCCCCTTATGCGAAGTCAGCGGCGAATTCGTCCAGCGCTGCTTTTACACGGTCCGCGGCTTCGCCTTTGATCTTCGGATCTTCTTTTGTGATCCACTCGATGAGATCGGCGTGCTTGGAGTGCAGGTGCTTGAGAAGACCAGCTTCATAGCGTGCAACATCTTTCACAGCGATTTTGTCGAGGTAACCGTTTGTGCCCGCAAAGATAACACAGACGATCTCGGCATTGGTCAGCGGCGAATACTGCGGCTGCTTCATAAGCTCTGTCAGGCGTGCGCCCCGGTTCAGAAGCTGCTGCGTTGCCGCATCCAGGTCTGAGCCGAACTGGGCGAAGGCCGCCATCTCGCGATACTGAGCGAGTGAGAGCTTCACAGGGCCCGCAACCGAAGACATCGCAGATGTTTGGGCCGAAGAACCAACCCGCGAAACCGAAAGACCTGTGTTCACAGCCGGACGGATGCCTTGGTAGAACAATTCTGTTTCCAGGAAGATCTGACCGTCGGTGATCGAAATCACGTTGGTCGGAATAAAGGCTGAAACGTCGCCGCCCTGGGTTTCAATGATCGGCAGGGCCGTCAAAGAGCCTGAGCCGTGGTCTTCGTTGAGCTTTGAAGAGCGCTCAAGCAGGCGTGAGTGAAGATAGAAAACATCCCCAGGATAAGCTTCGCGGCCGGGTGGACGACGCAGAAGAAGCGACATCTGGCGATATGACACAGCCTGCTTGGAGAGGTCATCATAAACGATGAGCGCGTGCTTACCGTTGTCACGGAAGTATTCGGCCATGGCTGTCGCCGCGTAAGGCGCGAGGAACTGCATGGGGGCTGGGTCAGACGCCGTCGCCGCCACAACGATCGAATACTCGATCGCGCCGCTTTCTTCGAGGCGCTTAACCAGCTGCGCAACAGTCGAGCGCTTCTGGCCGATCGCAACATAGACGCAGTAAAGCTTCTTGCTCTCGTCGTCGCCTGCTGCTTCGTTGTAGGACTTCTGGTTGAGGATCGCATCAAGCGCCACAGCCGTTTTACCTGTCTGACGGTCCCCGATGATCAGCTCGCGCTGGCCACGGCCAATCGGGATCATCGCGTCAACCGACTTCAGGCCCGTCGCCATCGGCTCGTGAACCGATTTACGCGGGATGATGCCTGGCGCCTTGCTGTCTGCAATCGCGCGGTTCTTTGTTTTGATCGGGCCTTTGCCGTCAATCGGGTTGCCGAGGCCGTCAACCACGCGTCCGAGAAGCTCGGGGCCTGAGGGAACGTCCACAATCGCCTTCGTGCGCTTGACAGTGTCACCTTCTTTGATGTCACGGTCAGACCCGAAGATAACCACACCCACGTTGTCTGTTTCAAGGTTGAGGGCCATGCCCATGATCCCGCCAGGGAATTCAACCATCTCACCAGCCTGGATATTGTCCAGACCATATACGCGGGCGATACCGTCACCAACGCTAAGAACTTGACCGACTTCAGCAACTTCGGCTTCTTTGCCGAAATTTTTGATCTGGTCTTTCAGGATCGCAGAAATTTCTGCTGCTTGGATACCCATTTATCCGACCTCTTTCATTGCATTCTGGAGGGAGCTGAGCTGCGAACGGATCGACGTGTCGATCATTTTCGAGCCCACCTTGACGACAAGACCGCCGATGAGGGTTTCATCCACGGTCGCATTGATAGTCACAGTCTTGCCAAAGCGCTCTTTCAAAGTCTTGGCAAGCTTGTCTGATTGCGTCTTGGTCAGCGCCTTCGCACTTACGACCTCGGCCGCCACTTCCCCTTTGTCTTGCGCAATCGCGGCGCGCAGGGCGCGCACGAGCTGAGGCAGGACAAACAGACGCCGCTTCGCAGCCATAAGGCCGAGCGTGCTGGTCATCATCGGGGAAAGTTTCATCTTCTTGGCAAGCCCGGCCACAGCCGCGCCCTGCTCTTCCCTGCTATACACAGGGCTTGAGATGAGATTGTTAAAATCTGCGCTGTCAGCCAGCGCGGCTTCCAAGCTGTCAAGGTCCCCCTCGACGGCTTTGAGTTTCTTCGTTTCACTGGCCAGTGAGAATACGGCCGTGGCATAGCGCGCAGCAATGCCGGAAGAGATCGAAGCTGGTTCGGACACGTCCACCCTTTCGATTTTCTGGCCCTTCGCGGTGTCATGTGCAAAATCTGCACATAGCTCGCTCGGGGGCGTTTTCACCCTGAGTTTTCTCAAAGCAGCTAAATCGAGGCGGGTGTAGCAGAGCAATCAGGTTGCGGCAACCTGCTTGAGCATTTTTCGACACTGCCTAAAATCGACTGTTAACAACTACTTACCCAAACTGCGACCGTTTGCGCCTGCAAATATCACCATTTGAATCAGCTTTTGGGCGATTCACCGTGCAAAAGTTAACGCTATCATGGCAGAATCCCTCAAACCCCGCTCACACCGGCAAGCCCTCCGGCATCGGCTGAAGCACAAAAGAGGGTTTTCGCACCCTTTGGCCAAGGCCGGGCCGTTTGGGTGCAGGGATCTGTTTGCTCACCTCCACCATCAAGACCCCCCCCGCCGCAATCAGCGGCAAACTGTGCCCCAGTTTTTCGCAAAACCCCGCCGTCTTGCGCCAAAACCGCCGCTCGCTCGGAGGCTGGTAGAGCGCCGTCTGGCTGCGCTCGGGCTTGAAGCCCCAAAGCTTGAGCTGCTGGTCAAGTTGGCCCATCGTGAACGGGCGGCCAAACCCGAAAGGCGTGCGGTCGTTGCGGCTCCAAAGTCCGGCGCGGTTTGGCACGATAAACAGCGCCCGCCCCCCCGGGCCCAACACCCTGTAACATTCCTCCAAAACGGCCGCAGGCCACTCGCTGGTTTCCAGCCCGTGCATCACAACAAGCCTGTCCACATGCCCCGTCTCGATCGGCCAATGGGTTTCCTCGCAGAGCACGCTGACATTGGGCTGGCCCGCGGGCCAGGGCATAACCCCTTGCGGGCCGGGCATCAGACAGCTCACGCGGCGGGCCTGCCCGAGGTAGGGGCGCAACAGAGGTGCCGCAAAGCCAAAGCCAACCACGGTTTGGCCTTTGGCCTCGGGCCAAAGCGCCAGCATCTGGTCGCGGATCACCTTTTGCGCCGCGCGGCCCAAAGTGCTGCGGTAATAAAAGTTTCGCAGATCTTTCACATCAAGATGCATTGCGTGCGCCAAACCAATCCGTCACTCTGATCATACCATACCAACCATCCGGGAAAACGCCATGCCTCTTGAGCTGATCACCATCCCCTGCCTGTCAGATAATTATGCCTTTCTGCTCGTCAATGCCAAAGGCGAGGCCGCGCTCATAGATGCCCCTGAGGCCGCGCCCATCAATGCCGTGCTGGCCGCCCGTGGCCTCACCCTCACGGCCATCCTGCTCACCCACCACCACTGGGACCACGTCGAGGGGCTTGACGGCCTCAGCCCCGCGCCCCGCACCATCGGGGCCAAAGCCGATGCCCACCGCCTGCCCCCTCTGAGCGAAACGGTGCAAGACGGCGACAGGCTCACAGTCTTGGGCGAAGAGGTTGTGATCTATGATGTCTCAGGGCACACGCGCGGCCATATTGCCTTTCACTTTCCCGCATCAGGCTATGTGTTTACCGGCGATAGCCTCATGGCCTTCGGCTGCGGGCGGCTTTTTGAGGGCAGCCCCGAAGAGATGTTCCAAAGCCTGCGCAAGCTTGCCGCTCTGCCCGCAGACACACTGGTGTGCTCGGGCCATGAATATACCACCGCCAACGGAGAGTTTGCAGCCGCCGCCTTCCCGAACGACAGCGCAATCATGGCCCGCTGCGCAGAAACAGCCCGCCTGCGTGCCGCCGGCCAGCCCAGCGTGCCCTCTTCGCTCGCGCTGGAAAACGCCACCAACCCTTTCCTGCGCGCAGCCGATGTCGCAAGCTTTGCAAAGCTGCGCGCCGAAAAAGACGTATTTTAACCGGCTCACCGCTTCGTGAGGCAAATTATGAAGATCTTTTTTCAGAAAAGCCTTGAAGCTGGCGTGATATCGACCAAACTTTAACCTAAGTGCGCGAAGGTGCCGTATAGGTCCCAGAGACGTAAGATAACTTAAGTCAAAAGGAGCACGAGAGCAGTGCCATCATTTTCAACAACACTCGAGCAAGCCATTCATGCGGCCTTGGCCACTGCCAATTCCAAGCGCCATGAATTCGCCACGCTCGAACACCTGCTGCTCGCGCTGCTCGATGAGCCTGATGCGGTGCGCGTGCTGCGCGCCTGCTCGGTGGAACCTGAAGAGCTGCGCCAGACCCTCATGGAGTTTATCGAGGAAGACCTCAGCAACCTCGTCACCGACATCGAGGGCTCTGAGGCCGTGCCAACAGCGGCGTTCCAAAGGGTGATCCAACGCGCCGCCATCCACGTTCAAAGCTCCGGGCGCAATGAAGTCACCGGAGCCAATGTGCTTGTCGCCATTTTTGCCGAGCGCGAAAGCAACGCCGCCTATTTCCTTCAGGAACAGGACATGACCCGCTATGATGCGGTGAATTTCATCGCCCATGGGGTTGCCAAAGACCCCGCCTTTGGCGAGGCCCGCTCCGTCTCTGGCGCGGATGAGGAGATCGACTCCGAAAGCGGCACCACCGCCGACTCGGGCGAGGAAACCGCCCTGGCCAAGTATTGCGTTGATCTCAACGCCAAAGCGCGCAAAGGCGAAATCGACCCGCTGATTGGCCGCGACTCCGAAGTGGAGCGCTGCATCCAGGTGCTCTGCCGCCGCCGCAAAAACAACCCCCTGCTGGTGGGCGACCCCGGGGTAGGCAAAACCGCCATCGCCGAGGGGCTGGCCAACCAGATCATCAAGGGCGAAACACCCGAAATCCTTGCCAACACCACGATCTATTCGCTCGACATGGGCGCACTGCTCGCCGGCACCCGCTATCGGGGCGATTTTGAGGAGCGCTTGAAAGCTGTCGTCAAGGAACTCGAAGATCATGCCGACGCTGTGCTGTTCATTGACGAAATCCACACCGTGATCGGCGCCGGTGCCACCTCGGGCGGGGCCATGGATGCCTCCAACCTGCTCAAACCCGCGCTGGCCGGAGGTAAGCTGCGCACCATGGGCTCCACCACTTACAAGGAATTTCGCCAACATTTTGAGAAAGACCGCGCACTCTCGCGCCGCTTCCAGAAGATTGATGTCAACGAACCCTCGGTTGAAGATGCCGTGAAAATCTTGCGGGGCATCAAGCCCTATTTTGAAGAGCATCACGGGGTCAAATACACCAATGACGCGATCAAAACCTCGGTCGAGCTGGCCGCCCGCTACATCAACGACCGCAAATTGCCCGACAGCGCCATTGACGTGATCGACGAGGCCGGTGCCGCACAGCACCTGCTCAAATCCGCAAAACGCCGCAAGACGATCGGCACCAAAGAGGTTGAAGCAGTGGTTGCCAAAATTGCCCGTATTCCGCCCAAAAATGTGTCCAAAGACGATGGTGCCGTGCTCAAGGATCTGGAGAAATCGCTCAAACGTGTGGTCTTTGGCCAGGATGAAGCCATCGAGGCCCTGTCCTCGGCCATCAAACTGTCTCGCGCAGGCCTGCGCGAACCTGAAAAGCCCATTGGCAATTATCTCTTCGCCGGTCCGACGGGCGTGGGCAAAACCGAGGTCGCCAAACAGTTGGCAGATGTGCTCGGTGTTGAGCTTCTGCGCTTTGATATGTCCGAATATATGGAGAAACACGCGGTTTCACGGCTGATCGGCGCGCCTCCCGGCTATGTCGGCTTTGATCAGGGCGGGCTGCTCACCGATGGGGTAGATCAACACCCCCATTGCGTCTTGCTGCTTGATGAAATGGAAAAAGCCCACCCCGATGTCTACAACATCCTGCTTCAGGTCATGGACAACGGCGAGCTCACCGATCACAACGGCCGCAGCGTCAGCTTCCGCAATGTTGTCATCATCATGACCTCAAACGCCGGGGCCTCGGAGATGGCAAAATCCGCCATTGGCTTTGGTCGCGACCGCCGCGAGGGGGAGGATACAGCCGCGATCGAGCGCACCTTCACACCCGAATTCCGCAACCGCCTGGACGCGGTGATCAGCTTTGCACCGCTGGCCAAAGAGGTGATCTTGCAGGTTGTCGAGAAATTTGTGCTCCAGCTTGAGGCCCAGCTCATGGACCGCAATGTGACCTTCGAGCTCACCCGCGCCGCCGCCCAATGGCTCGCAGACAAGGGCTATGATGACAAGATGGGCGCCCGCCCTCTTGGCCGCGTCATCCAGGAGCACATCAAGAAACCGCTCGCCGAGGAACTGCTCTTTGGCACGCTGTCCAAAGGCGGCGTTGTCAAGGTGGGCGTCAAGGATGGCAAACTTGATCTGCGGCTGGACGGGCCTGACAAACCGCGCTTGTCCGGTGCCAAGCCGCCGCTGCTGACAGCCGAGTGATCCATGTGGCGGCGCGGCTTTCTTTTCGGCCTCGCCGCCCTGCTCGCCTCTGCCGCAGCGGCCGAGGCCCCACGCCTGGCGCTGCCTGTCGCCTGCACGCTTGGTGAAAATTGCTACATCCAGAACTATGTCGATACGCTCCCCGCAGAGGGCCGCGTGGCCGATTATGCCTGCGGCGCGCTCAGTTATGATGGCCACAAGGGCACGGATTTCGCCCTCGCCACCCGGGCAGAAATGGAGGCGGGCGTGGCCGTTCTGGCCGCCGCCGACGGGGTTGTGCGCGGCCTGCGCGACGGGATGCCCGACACCGGCCTGACCGCAAATACGCGCGCCAGCCTCGCCGGGCGCGAATGCGGCAACGGGGTCGTGATCGACCATGGCGCCGGCTGGATCAGCCAATATTGCCACTTGAAACGCGGCTCTGTGCGCGTCACCACGGGCCAAAGGCTTGTCGCCGGCACCCCCCTTGGCCTCATTGGCCTCTCCGGGCGCAGCGAGTTTCCGCATCTGCACTTTGCCCTGCGCCACAACGACCAAGTGATCGACCCATTCGATCCTGACAACACAGCCACCTGCGGCGCGGCGGCCCAAACGCTCTGGGCCGATCCTTGGAGCTATCAGCCAGGCGGGCTTCTCGGGCTTGGTTTTGCGAGTGCCGTGCCGGAGTATTCAGACATCAAGCAAGGCACAGCCCACAGCACGCTTTCAACAGAAGCCCCGGCGCTGGTGCTCTGGGGCTATACCTATGGCACGCGGGCAAACGACATCCTGCGCCTGGAAATCACCGGGCCCGAGGGCTTTCGCTTTGTGCAAAATGCCCGGATTGAACGGCCCCAAGCCCTTGGCTTTCGGGCCGCCGGCAAGCGGCGCAGCACCAAGGCTTGGCCAGAGGGGCGCTATATCGGGCAGGTGACCCTGCTGCGCGGACAGCAGCCCCTGGCCCGCCAGAGCCGCGCAATCACCCTTGCAGCGCCCGCTGCCAGCCCCTCTAAACCGTGAGCGTGAAGAACAACCGTTTGAACGGGAACAAAACCGTGCCCTGCGCCCCGCGCGGGTAGGTCTTTTCCATGATCTGTTCGTAACGCTCGATCAGCGCCGCCTGCTCGTCCGGCGCAAGCGCCTCCAGAATCGGGCGCGCATAGGTGCTCTCTGTAAACCGGCGCACAGGGTGCCCCCCCTCATCAGAGGCCAGAACCTGATAATATTCGGTTTCCCAAATGGCCAATGCGCCCAAATCTGACAGGGCCGAAAAATACTGCGCCGGCATCAGAGCGCTCGGGCCCGTCTCAAAATCAATCCGCTGCGGAAAAAGCTCTTCCGCAAGGCTGCGCCACATCCGGTGGGAGGGGGCATTGTTTTGATGTGGCAATTGCACGGCCAAAGTGCCCCCTTTGCCCAACATGCTCACAAGCCTCGGCATCAAGGTGGCATGGTCGCCCAGCCAGTGCAGCGCGGCATTGGAATAGATCAGCCCCGCGCCCTGCACTTGCCACTGGCCGATCTCGGCCTCTTGCAAGGCATCATAGCTGTCAACCTCGCGCGCCTTGGACAACATAGCTGGCGAGCGGTCCACACCCACCAGTTGATGTCCCGCAAAGCGCTCCTTGAGCCGCGCGCCCATCACACCGTTGCCACAGCCCAGATCAATCACATCCCCACCCCCGACAGAACGGACCGCCAAGAGCAGGTCCAGCGCAGGGCGCAAGCGCAAATCCCGAAACCTTGCATAGGCCTCGGGATTCCAGTCGCCTGTCTGAGCGCGGGTTTGGGCGCTTGCCGTCATGCGGAGGGCTCAGGTTCCATATCACCCTCGCCGCCTTTTGGCTTGGCGCGTGGCTTGGTCTTGGGCACCGCCGTCAGGGACGAAGCATCGCCGCGCGTGTCATCCGCGTCATCGTCCTTGTGAGGCGGCTCGCCGCGCATCACCCGTTCAATCTCGGCCCCGGTCAGGGTCTCATATTCCAGCAGACCTTCGGCCAGAGCCTCCCAACCTTCGCGGTTTTCCATGATCAGCTTATGCGCATCTTCATAACCTTGGTCGATAATGCGCTTCACCTCGTCCTCGATCAGCTCTTTGGTATGTGCCGAAATCGAGAAACCTCCGGCGCCACCGCCACCACGGAAGGCTTCAGCCGCTTCCTGGTAATCAATGTTGCCCACCTTGTCAGACATGCCCCACCGCATCACCATGGCCCGTGCCAAAGCGCTGGCCTGCA
The DNA here is from genome assembly GCF_937123735.1 of uncultured Lentibacter sp. GTDB lineage: Bacteria > Pseudomonadota > Alphaproteobacteria > Rhodobacterales > Rhodobacteraceae > Lentibacter. The sequence continues at coordinate 54,638 of NZ_CAKZKL010000030.1, read as the reverse complement.
TAATGTCGCCCGACGGCCCGTTGGACACCGCATCCTCACCATATTTGATGACCTCCGCCGCCTTGCCCGCCATGGTCATGGCGATTTTCTGGGTCAGCTCGTCCTTGAAGTAGTTGAGCTGGTCCATCTCCGGCAGGCTCATCACCATACCAAGCGCTTGGCCGCGCGGAATAATGGTTGCCTTGTAAACCGGGTCACATTTGGGCAGCGTCATCCCGACAATCGCATGGCCGGCCTCGTGATAGGCGGTCATTTCCTTTTGTGCAGGCGTCATCACCATCGAGCGGCGCTCCGCCCCCATCATGATTTTATCCTTGGCCTGCTCGAAATCGACCATCGACACAAAGCGCCGCCCAACCCGCGCCGCCATCAGCGCAGCCTCGTTTACAAGGTTGGCCAGATCAGCGCCCGAAAAGCCCGGCGTGCCCCGCGCAATAATGCGCAGGTCCACATCTGGCCCAAGCGGGCTCTTGCGGGCGTGCACCCCGAGGATCTTCTCGCGGCCCTTGATGTCAGGGTTGGGCACCGTCACATTGCGGTCAAAGCGGCCCGGACGCAGCAACGCCGGGTCCAGCACATCCTTGCGGTTCGTCGCGGCCAGAATGATCACGCCCTCGTTGGCCTCAAAGCCGTCCATCTCCACGAGCAGCTGGTTGAGCGTTTGCTCACGCTCATCATTGCCCCCGCCATATCCGGCCCCCCGGTGACGGCCCACAGCGTCAATCTCGTCAATAAAGACAATACAGGGCGCATTCTTTTTGGCCTGATCAAACATATCGCGCACCCGGCTCGCGCCGACACCAACAAACATCTCGACAAAATCGGAGCCCGAAATAGTGAAAAACGGCACACCCGCTTCACCCGCAATCGCGCGGGCCAACAGGGTTTTGCCCGTGCCGGGAGGGCCAACAAGCAAGGCCCCCTTGGGGATCTTGCCGCCCAGGCGCGAAAACTTCTGAGGGTTGCGCAGGAATTCGACAATCTCTTCCAGCTCTTCCTTGGCCTCGTCGATACCGGCAACATCATCAAAGGTCACCCGCCCCGACTTCTCGGTCAGCATCTTGGCTTTGGATTTGCCAAAGCCCATCGCGCCGCCTTTGCCGCCGCCCTGCATCCGGTTCATGAAATAAATCCAGACACCAATCAGCAGCAGGAAGGGCAACAGGCTCAGCAGGAAGGATTGAAAACCAGAGGTCTCCTGTGGCTTGGCCGTCAAGGGCACATTGTTCTCGATGAGCAGGTCGGTCACAGCTGCATCTTCCGGCTTGATCGTGACATAGCTTTTGTTGTCAGAGGCGATAAAGCGCACATTCTCACCATCAATGGTGACCTGCTGCACAGCCCCGTCCTGCACCGCTTCCACAAAATCGCTGTAAGAGCGCGCAGCGCTTGGCTGCTCAGAGCCAGCACCGCTGAACAGGTTGAACAGCATCAGGATCATAACAAACAAAATGACCCAAAAAGCGACGTTTTTAGTATTGCCCAAGGAAGCTCTCCTGAATGAGGTGGCGCAGGTGGCGCGCCATGTTCCTGACTAAAATAGAGATCAAAGCGATATCTTCAACGCCATAAGCCACCTCGATGGCGCAATTCTGCTGTCAATTTTGCCTCAAGCCGGCAGATAAGGCGGTTCAGAAGAGAATTTCACCGAAAATTCGGGCCTCAGCCCAACACAAGGGGCGGCGAAAAGCCGCGTGCCTTGCCAGAGCGCCGGCGCCCCAAGAAGGGCCGCACGCGGCAACCCAAAGCTGCGCCACTCCGGCGCAAGCGCCAAGCCCCGCACGCCCAAAGCGCCCATCTGCGCCCCGGCAGGCCAGGGCCCCAGCAGGCTCAGCCCGTCCCAAGTGGTGCCATCTGTCGGGATTTGCGCGCCCGCTCTGGCCTCGCGCGCCACCACCACTTGCCCCTTATGGGCCAGAAGGGCGCAGCCGTTGACGGTGCTGTTCTTGCCGGCCAGCGCCCGCGCGAGCGCCCCGGCGAGGGCCTCGCGGCGTGCGGGATAGGGGCTGCGGCCCTGCCACATGGTCCAGGCGCTCATCAGACGGTGAGAAATCTCCCGGGGCAGGGCCGCCAGCGCTTGCGCCTCGATCACGATGTTGCGCCCCACAAGCTGCGCCACACGCTGTGCTGCGCCGGTGGCCATCTCTTCCAGCGCCTCATCCGCATCCGCCAGACGCACCGCCGTCTCTGCCAGCTGCGCGCCCGACAAGCCCATGGCCCCCATCGCCTGACGCATCCGAACCCGCTCAAACCGCGGGTCTTCATTGGAGGCATCTTCAGCCCAGACCTGCCCGGACTGGCTGAGAAACTGGCGCAGTTCCGCGCGCGAAACCTCCAGCAGCGGGCGTTCAAAGCCCATACCATGCGCGCGCCAGCTGGGGCGCATCCGCGCCAGCCCCTTCACCCCGGAGCCACGCGCCACGCGCATCAGGAAAGTCTCCGCCACATCATCTTGCGTATGTCCCAGCAAGACAGACCCAAGCCCCTGCGCACGGGCCCAATGCGCGAGCGCCTCATAGCGCCCTGCGCGGGCCGCCGCCTGCAAATTGCCTTCGCCCGACCAGTGCCAGCTCAATTCCGTATGAGACAGCCCGAGCCGGGCGCATACCTCGGCCACAAGGGCGCATTCGGCCTTGGCCTCGGCGCGCAACCCGTGATTGACCGTTGCACAGGCCAGCTTGCCTTCCCCGAGCTGCGCCACCAGATGCAACAGCGCCAGCGAGTCACTGCCACCCGAGACAGCCAGCCCAAACGGGCGCGCCGCACCCGCGAGGGCCGCGCGAAGCCGGTCCTGAACAGGCTTCACGAACAGCCAAGCCGGCTGCGCTCCGCCGCAGCTTTGGCCGCCGCTTCGCCGCCCACAAACCGCAGCTCGACTTCGGCAAGTGTCTTGCAGGCCTCAAGCGTCTGGCCCAAACGGCCCAATCCCTGCCCCAGGCGAAACAACGCCTCTGGCGCATCCTCACCCGTGGGCGCACGCCGGAAGGCATCCAGATAGGCCCGCGCCGCGCCGGTCAGATCGCCCTGTCCCTCCAGTGCCGCACCATAGGCCAACGCCACCTTGCTGGCCACGGGCGAGCCGGGGTAGGTTTCGTTAAAGCTTTCAAGCCGGGCCGCCGCATCGGCAAACTCGCCGGCCTCAAGCGCGCGGCGCGCGGCCTCAAAATCAGCAGCCTCCCCCACCGCAAGCTCCGGAGCCGGCGCAGCACCCGCCTCGGGCAGAACCACCCCGGCCGCAACGCCAGCAGGGATCTCGCCGCCCAGCGTGCTTGTCTCGGCGAGCTGGCTCAGATCACCGCCCTCAAGCTCCACGAGCCGAAACTCAAGATCAGCCACCCGCCGGGTGCCGTCGGCGGCAATCGCCTCGATCCGTAACCCAAGCTCTTCGGTCTTTGCCGTCAGCCGGCGCAATTCGGCCTCAAGGCCATCAACCCGCTCCAGCACAGACGCCCCAAGAGTCACACCCTCCAGCGCGCCGGTGGTTGACAGCTCGCGCTTGAGCTTTTGCATCTCGACATTCAGCACCGTCAGCTGTTGGCGGATGTCAGCCAGCGTCTCGTTGGTCTGGGCCGTGGCAAGGCCCGCCCCCAGACACAGCGCCAAAGCCGCAAGAAAGATGCGCATACCCCGGCTCCCTTAACTGTTGAACCCGTTGGCCAGCAATGTGACAGCGCGGCGGTTCTTGGCATAGCACGCCTCTTGTGAGCAAATCTCAAGCGGGCGCTCCTTGCCATAGCTCACAGTTTGCAACCGCCCTGCGGGCAACCCCTTGGCCATCAGGTATTCACGCACCGCATTGGCGCGGCGCGCGCCAAGGGCCAGGTTGTATTCGCGCGTGCCCTGCTCGTCGGCATGGCCCTCAATCACCACGTTGTAATCGGCATTTGTGGTCAGCCATGAGACCTGACCATCCAAAACACGCATCGCCTCATCCGTCAGGCTGGATTGGTCCACGGCAAACACAACCCGATCCCCGATGGTTTGCTGGAAATACAGCGGCGATTGGGGGTCTTGCGCTGATCCGGGCTCATAAGAGGTGATCCCTCCCCCCATCAGGCTCGGGTCATTGTCAAAACGGTTGGCATTGGTGCAGGCCGAAAGCGCAAGCACCGCAGGGATAACAAGTGTAATCAGTTTCAATTTCATGCTCTTTGCCTCTTTTTTTCAAGCCTGTGTAACACAGACACGGCCTTGTGTGAATTCTCTAGATTGAGCAGGCAGTGGCCCGCTCAGCTCTTTGGTTTAGCGCTGCAAGGGGCTCCAGGACGGGTCCGAAGCACCGCCCTCGGTGCGCACACGTTTCAAATTGCGCCCCGAAATATCCACGGAATACAGGCTTGATTGTCCTGCCGCCCCTTGGGTTTCCCGCGTGAACATAATCACCCGCCCGTTGGGCGACCAGGTGGGCCCCTCCTCCAAAAACGAGGCCGTCAACAGTTTCTCGCCACTGCCATCGGTGCGCATGATGCCGATATGAAACCGCCCCTTGGATTGCTTGGTAAAGGCCACAAGATCGCCGCGTGGCGACCAGACAGGCGTGCCATAGCGGCCCGGCCCGGTGCTGATCCGGCGGGCCTCCCCCCCCGTTGCAGACATAACATAAAGCTGCTGGCTTCCGGAGCGGTCGCTCTCAAAAACAATCTGACGGCCATCAGGCGAGAAGCTCGGTGCTGTCTCGATCGAGGGGGCAAAGGTCAGCCGCCGCTCGGCCCCGGTGTTGACATCGGTGACGTAAATATCGGTGTTGCCCCCGCTTTCAAGCGAAAATACCACCGTCTGGCCATCCGGTGCAAAGCGCGGCGCAAAGCTCATGGTCCCCGCACGGCTCTGCAAGACCCGGCGGTTCACACTGGCCACATCCAGCACATAAATCTTGGGGAACCCCGTTTCATAGCTCGTATAAAGAACCCGATCACCCGTGGGTGAAAAGCGCGGGGCCAGCACTATGGACCGGCTGTCGGTGAGAAACTGGGTGTTGGCCCCATCATAATCCATGATCGCCAGGCGCTTCTTGCGGTCGTCTTTTGGCCCGGTCTCGCTCACATAAACCACACGGCTGTCAAAATAAGGCGCCTCACCGGTGAGACGGGTGTAAACCTGGTCTGCCACCTTATGCGCCATGCGCCGCCAGCCGGTGCGGGTGCCCACCAGTTGCAAGCCCTTGCCCATCTCCTGCCCGGCAAACACATCATAGAGACGAAATTTCACCGTGATCTGCTCTCCTTGCAATGTGATCGCCCCGACAATCAGCGCCTGTGCGTTGATCGCTTTCCAATCTGCAAACTGAACCGGCGCGGCAAACGTGCTGAGCTGGGAAATAAAGGCCCCACGGTCAAGCTCGCGAAACAGCCCCGTCCCTGTCAGGTCTTCCGCAACAACCCGCGCGATATCGCGCGCCAAAGGGCCCGCGGCGGCATTTTCCGCAATGAAATCAGGCACAGCAATCGGCAGTGGCTCGATCACCGCATCGGTGATCTCGATCCGCAGGGGTTCGGCCTGGGCTTGAGAGGCCACGCTCCACAGGACAAGGCAGACAAGGCCGTATATTCTCAAGATCATCTGCTTACCTCATGCTTTCTGGGTTAAACTTAATTTCAACCGTCTTCCACTGGTCGTATTTTTCGGCCGGCAGATCAAATCCTGCATTGCCGCAAATGATAATCGCCCGGCGCGCTGCTTCATAGGCCTGCCGCGCGGCCGCTTCAGAGCCGTTTTCACTGCGCAGCAGAGTGATCGAATTGATCACCGGCTTGCCCGCGCGCGTCATCTCGACCCGCAGGTAGATGTTAACCGCCAAAGCCTCAGAAGAAAGAGCCCCGACATTATAGCAGCGGGAAATTGCCAGTTTCAGCCCCTCGCGCTCACCGCTGGTGAGCGGTGGCCCGCTGGGGGCATCGCCCGCCTCTGCTGCGCCCAGAGCTTGCTCCAGTGCGGCGTCAACATCCGCTTGCGCGGACCGTGCAGGGGCCTCGGCCGCGGGGGGTGTGTCCGGGCGCGGTGGACGGCCCTTGGGGCGCAGCGATTGGGCCGGTGCAAGCGTCACCTCATCCGCAGCCTCAGGGTTGATCTCGGTGGTGGCAGCTTCGGGCGCGGCGGCCTCTGTTTGCGGGGCGGGCTGCGCGGCGGCAAGGTCGGGGGCCGCCTCAGGGCTTGCCTCGGGCGCAACCTCGGCATCCAGCGGGCGGTCAGCGTCCACAGGCTCGGGGGCCACGCGCTCAAGCGGGCGCAATTGCGGCCGAGGGCTTGCACCCGGGCGCAAAACCGCCAAATCCTGCTCGGGCTGCACCAGAGGCGGCGGGCTTTCCACGCCGTCGACCTGCCCAACAGCCGCATCCTGGGGTGCCGCGAGCGGCGGGGTGTTCTCGGGCTGCGGTGGCACGGGCGCCGCCACCTCAGAGACAACCTGCGGCGCACGGGCCGCTGCCAGCGCCGCCTCGTAGTCGGCTTCACTGATCACCGAGACATCGGAAACTTCAAAAGGCAAAGGCTCACTGTTCCACCTCCCGCCAAAGAGAAGCAGTCCGATCAGCCCCAGATGGCCGATAAGGGATATGCGCTGACCCGTGTTCAAAACGCCCTACTGGTCGCTTGTGCCGCTGGGCGTGCTGCCATCCAGAGCCGGGCCGCCGGTCTCTGTGACCAGCCCGATGTTGGAAAACCCCGCACGGTTGAGCGCCCCCATGACCTGCACCACCTCGGCATAGGCCACAGCACCGTCCGCGCGCAAAAACACGCGGTCGCCCTCGCGCTCTGCCGCAATCGCGCGCATCCGCCCGATCAACTCTTCGCGCAGCACTTCGGTCTGCTGGATCATCACCACGCCCTCCGCCGTCAGCGTCACCGTCAGGGGTTCTTCAGCCTCTACAGGCAAGCTGTTGGCCGCCGTCTTGGGCAGCTCCACAGGCACCCCGACCGTCAGCATCGGAGCGGCCACCATGAAGATGATCAGCAACACCAGCATGATGTCGACAAAAGGCGTCACATTGATGTCAGACATGGGCCGCGAGCGGCCCCGCGCACGGCGGCGGCGGCTGCCCCCGCCCGTGTCTTTTTGCACAACACCCGCGCCCATATCAGCTGTCCAACTGGCGGCTGAGCAGGGTTGAAAACTCGTCCGCAAAGGCTTCATAGCCCGCCACAAGCCCCTCGCTGTCCGCGCTGAGCTTATTGTAAAAAATCACAGCCGGAATGGCCGCAAGCAAGCCCAGCCCAGTGGCCAGAAGCGCCTCGGCAATCCCCGGCGCCACCACCGCAAGATTGGTGTTTTGCTGCTCGGCAATCTCGATAAAGGCGTTCATGATCCCGATCACCGTGCCAAACAGGCCAATGAACGGCGTGGTCGAGCCAACCGTGGCAAGCACTTGCAAACCGCCGTTCAGCTTATCAGCCTCCTTGGCAATCGCCACATCCATGCTGCGGTCAATCCGCGAGTGCGCCCCGGCAATCAGCGCACCGTCCGATTTATGCGAGCGGCGCCACTCTGTCATGCCAGCGGCAAAAATCTTCTGGCTCTGGCCCTCCGGCTCCGCTCCGATCTGCTCATAAAGCGCATCCAGCGGCTCACCCGACCAGAAAGCCCGGTCAAACCATTCCGCCTCCGCGCGGGCGCGGCGATAGACGATGAATTTCTGGAGAATGATCGACCAAGACCAAAACGAGGCCAGGACCAAAACAATCATCACGAGTTTAACGGTAAAAGTTGCGCGCATGAAAAGCGCCCACATCGAGAAATCAATCTCATGCGCAACGGCCAATACTTCAGTTTCCATTATGCCTGCTCTCTTTGGGTGGCTTTTCGCCTTATTGCGTGCAAAATAACCGATTTGCTTTCAAAAAGCTATCCCAAGCCGCAGCGCCCTCCAGCTTAGTGCAGCATTTGGCGGATATTTGCTGGCAACCGCGTTGGCGCACCTTCCAGCGTCATGCAGACAACCGTGACAAAGGCATGAAACAAGACCTGTTCGCCCCGCTTAACCCATTGCTCCATAACCATTCTCACACCTGTCACAGATGTCACCTGGGTCTCGACAACCAGCGTATCATCCAGCTTGGCTGCGCCCAGGTAATCCGCTTCAACGCGGCGCACCGCAAAGACAATACCGTCGCGTTCCTTCATCACATTCTGGTCAAGCCCGACTTCACGCACCCACTCCGAGCGCCCCCGCTCGATATACCGCAGGTAATTGGCGTAATACACAATCCCCGCCATGTCCGTGTCTTCATAATAAACGCGGACCGGCAGGGAGTAGATCATTGGGCAAGCTCGTCTTGAAAGATTTTCAGATGTCTGGCCACAATCTCACCATATCGCCCCGAGGCTTTCAAGGCCGCTAGCCCGGCATTGAGCCGATACATCAAGGTCGTTCCGCGCCAGTGCTTTTTGGAAATGATCACATAAAGCGCCTCTCGGCTCAGCGGCGTTTCCAGCGGCAAGACCTGGCCTTTCAGGCCAAGCTCGACAACCTTGCGTGCCCCCAGAAAGATATTCACCGTCACCGCATCCACCTCGCCCGCCATCAGCGCTGCAAAACAGGCGTCAGGGCTATCGGCCTGCACGAGGGTGACCTTTTCTTGCGTCAGCCAGTGGCGGCCCGCGCGGTCCAGATCATGGGTGAAATAGCCTTTAGGGCGGCACAACCGCTTGCCAACAACATCTGCATCGCTCTCATAAACCAGCCCGCTGTCCACCTTGGCAAACAGCATGATCGGCAAGTCCATCAGCGGCTCTGAAAAATGGAAATTGGCACAGCGCGCATTGTCGGGCGTGGCGGCACAATCCGGCTTGAGCCAGGGAAAGCCCATGTCATGGGCCTTGCTGTCCAGAAGCGGAAACAGATGCTGCGCCCAGTCGTCTTCCCAGACAATCTCGTAAGGCACAGGCTGCGGCGCCAGCTCCAGCGCGGCGTTGACAAGCTCTGTTGCCATGCCCTGCCCCGGCCAGTCCCGATCGGTGAAGGGCGCATAATCGCCCCCTGTCAGCAGCGAAATCTCGGCCTTTCCACCGCGCAGGGGCGTGGCATCGGCGGCCGCGCTCCGGGCGGGACAAGGGATATACACCTCCGAGCCGACAACAACACGTCCCGTTGCCGCCTCCAGAACACCCTGATTGGCATAATAAATCAGGGTCCAGCCAGCGCTGTCGCCATAATGGGTCTGGGCAATCGAGAACAGCGTATCTTCAGGCTGCACCCGATAGCTCACGTTGCAAACGGCCTGCGCCATTTGTCCTGACATGACAACCCCAAGAAGGGCCAGCCCTGCCGCCTGAACAAGCCTGCGCATCTCAGAAATCCGCCCAGATGCGGCTCATATGGCGGTCAATGATCTTCTGATAGGTGCCGTTCTCCTTGATGTCGCGCAGCCCGCCGTTGATCGTTGCCAACATGGCCTCTGCCTCGGGGTGAGATTTGTGCACCAGCACATGCAGCCCTTCAATCGACAAGGGGCGCGCCTGCACGATCTCCACCTTGTCTTTCAAATTCAGAGTGTTGATGGCTGTGCGCCCCACAAATTCGTTGAGCGCCACCGCGTCCACCTCACCTGCCACGAGCATCTCAAAACACTCGGCCACCGCCTGTGGCTGGGCCAGTGTGATCTTGCCATCCGCCAGCCAGCGGCGGTCAGCGCGGTCCAGATCATGGGTGAAATACCCGTTGGGGCGGCACAGCCGCTTGCCGATCACATCTGCATCCGAAGCAAAGGGCATCGGATCGGCCTTGTTGGTGAACAACAAGATCAACATCTCAAACATCGGGTCGGAGAAATGAAAATTCTGGCAACGGTAAGTGTCGGCCATCACCGCACAATCAGGTTGAAACCACGGGAACCCCAGATCCAGCAGCGCATTTGACAGGAGCGGCTCCAGATGTGCGCCCCAATCATTGACCCAATGAATAGCATAGCCCTGCGCCGGCGCCGCCTGCGTCATGGCCGCATCCACCACCTCGGTCAGCAACCCGCCGCCGGGCAGCTCTGGGTCGGTGAAAGGGGCATAATCACCCGCTGTGAGCAGGTTGATCTTGTCGCGGCTCTGGGCCGTGCCGGGCGCAATGCGCACAGCCGGGCTGGCCACCGCCGCTTGCAGCGCCATCCCGTCGGGCAACCCGGCAGGCAGACCATCAATGCAGCCCAGTGTCAGCTTCATACCCACCCGCAGCGCATCCGGGCTCTCGCCAATCACCGCGAGGTTGGCTGCGTGAATGGCGGTCCACATGCTTGCATTTTTATACTGCGTATCGGCAATCACCGAGAGGCTGTCACCGCGCTGCACGGTGTAGGTGCCGCCACAGGTTTGCGCCAGAGCCGCAGTGCCAAACACCGCAGAAAACGCCAAAACAGCACCAAATATAGTGTTACTCATCAAAAAATACCCCCAAATCTGGCCGGGATACTTAGAAACAAAAAGATTCGGGTCAAGCGATTCTTACCCGCTGACACAAAGCCAGCACGCAGTCTTGCACCAGAAAGCAGGCCCCAAGGCCTAGGCCTTCGGCGTCATCCGCGCAAAGAGGCGCAGGGCCAATGCGCTGTCGCGAGAGGCATTGGGCAATTCGGGGGCATAAGCGGCGCGCAACAGATCGCCAATCTCCGGACGCACAACATCTGCCCCTCCGGGCAAGCGCGCCAGCGGCGAGTGCTCTGCAAAAGCCCCGGCACCCCACTTCAAAAACAGCTGCACCGCTTCTGTGAGCGCAAGGCTGTCGGCGGGCATCTCGGCCAGAGCCGTGTCCAGCCGCAAAAAGGCAAACCCCGCCTTCAGCCCACCATCGGGCTCAAAGCGAAACAGCCGGTAGCGGTTGGCCCCCCGCGCTTCAAGGCGTGGCACCAGGTCGTGCAGCTCGGGCACCAGATGGTGCAAATCGGGCACATCAATCAACTCGGCCCAATCGCGCATCACAAAAATCATCACATTCGCGCCCAGCTCCGGGTCGGTTTCGGCAAGCGGATGGCGGGTCAGAGCCGAAAGAGCCTCCAGCGCCCCCTTGAAAACCGCAATGGTTTCTTCTTCCACCCCAAAGACAATCGGCGCAATCGGCCGCGCCCAGCGCGCAAAATCAAAGCGCTCCGCACTGTCGCAAAACAGCGTCTCGATCTCGTCAGGTGTTAAGGTCATTCAAACAGGTCGCTCTGGCTTTTGGGCGGGGTCATCCCCAGATGGGTCCACCCCTTCTGGGCCAACATACGGCCGCGCGGTGTGCGCTGGATCAAACTTTTTTGCAACAAGAAAGGTTCAATCACTTCTTCCAGCGCATCGCGGCTTTCCGAGAGGGCTGCGGCGAGGGTCTCTATGCCAACAGGTCCGCCCGCATAATTCTCGGCAATCAGCTTGAGATAGCGCCGGTCGGCCCCGTCCAGCCCAAGGGCGTCCACACCAAGCCGCAACAGCGCACGGTCGGCCAGCGCGCGGCTCACAACCCCGTCTGCCTCCACCAGCGCAAAATCAACAACCCGCCGCAACAGCCGCCCGGCAATGCGCGGCGTGCCCCGCGAGCGGCGGGCAATTTCATGGGCCCCTTCGGCATCGGCCTTCACACCCAGTTTCTGCGCATTGACACTCACAATCCGCTCCAGCTCTTCCACCGCATAAAACTCAAGCCGGGTCGGAATCCCGAACCTGTCGCGCAGAGGCGTGGTCAAAAGGCCCAAACGGGTGGTCGCTCCCACCAGCGTGAAAGGCTGCAACTCTATGCGCACGGTGCGCGCCGCCGGCCCCTCGCCAATCACCAGATCAAGCTCGAAGTCCTCCAGCGCGGGGTAAAGCACTTCCTCCACAACAGGGTTCAGCCGGTGGATCTCGTCAATGAACAGCACATCATTGCGCTCAAGATTTGTCAGGATCGCAGCCAGATCACCCGCCTTGGCCAGCACTGGTCCGCTGGTCATGCGAAACCCCACCCCCAACTCTCGGCTGATAATCTGGGCCAAAGTGGTCTTGCCCAGCCCGGGGGGGCCATAAAACAGCGTATGGTCCATGGCATCCTTGCGCATCTTGGCGCTCTCGATGAAGACCTTGAGGTTGGCGCGCGCCTCGGCCTGACCGACAAACTCGCTCAGGGTCTGGGGCCGCAGGGCGCGCTCCACATCTTCGGGCAGCTCGCTGGGGCTCACAATAGGATCTCTCTTGCTCATACCCTAGCCCTTCGGTGCCAACAGGCGCAGCGCTTCGCGGATCAGAGCAGCCGTTTCGGCGCCACCGCCGTTTTCCTGCGCCTGCGCAATCGCGCTCGCAGCCTCGCTGGGGGCATACCCAAGGTTGGTGAGGGCCGAAAGCGCATCCGATTGCGCCGCGCCGCCGGAAGCAGCCGCGCGCACAGGGGGGATCTCCTCCAGCACATCGTCCAGCTCCCCCGCCTGCGCCACCGGGCCCGCGCCCAGCGCCATCAGCGAAGGGGCCTTGTCTTTGAGCTCGTTGACGACGCGCTGCGCCGTTTTGGGACCAATGCCCTTGGCAGCCTTCACCGCACCCCAATCGCCCAGCGCAATCGCGCGGCTCACCCCGTCAGGCCCCAAAGCGCCCAGCATGGCCAGCGAAGCTTTTGCGCCCACGCCCTGCACAGTCATCAAGAGCCGGTGCCATTCTTTTTCCACCAGTGAGACAAAACCGAACAGCTGCAAATTGTCCTCGCGCACAAGCAGGTCCGTATAGAGGGCCACAGCCTCCCCGGCCTGCGGCAAGGCCCGCAAACAGCGCTCCGAGCAATACACCAGATAGCCCACACCGCGCACATCAATCAGCACATGATCTTCCGCGATGTAATCCACCCGTCCGGCAATCTTCCCGATCATAGCGCGTCAACTTCCTGTTCTGGCCAGCGTGAGCTCGGCATATTTGTGGTGATGCGCATGGCAAATGGCAATGGCCAAAGCATCCGCCGCATCCGCTTTGGAAACATCGGCCCCGGGCAGCTGCATCTTGACCATATGCTGGATCTGTTCCTTGCTGGCATGGCCCACACCCACCACAGTTTTCTTGATCTTGTTGGGCGCATATTCCGCCACGCGCAAGCCAAATTGGGCCGGCACCAACAGCGCAATGCCACGCGCCTGCCCCAGCTTGAGCGTGCCTGCACCATCTTTGTTGACAAAGGTGTGCTCAACGGCGGCAGCCTCTGGCTGATGCGCCTGCACAACGGCGCTGAGCGCCACGTGCAACGAGCACAACCGCGCCGCAAGATCATCCCCCTCAGAATGGACAACCCCTGCCGCGACATAGCGCAGGCGCGGGCCATGCGCCTCGATCACGCCCCAGCCCATGTTGCGCAGGCCCGGATCGATTCCCAAAATACGCATCAATACCCGCTCCGCTGCCCAAATCTGTTGCTTTTTTGAAGCACTAGCACGAAAGGGGAACATCTGCCAAGGCCCTACGCGCGACCGGCCTAAAACCTCAAAAATGCCGCATTGCAGCAAAAAACGGCTCAAAATCGTCATTCTGCCCGCCAAAACCGACACCAAAACCACCGCAATTCGCCATAAAATTAAGGCGTCTTGGCAGTGTTTGACCTATGCAGAAAACGCATGGGACTTATGCAGAAAAAACCCCTTGCGCAGGGTGCATACGGCCCCCAAATGCCGCCAATCCGACGACAGACCATAACTCTAGAAAAGGAATACGGATATGGCCGCCATCGAGTATACACGCGCACAGCAAGTTGCTGCCTCTAACGGCCGTATCGGCCAGTTCTTTGTTCACCTGACAGCCGCTTTCGTGGCCTGGAACGACGCCCGCTCAACGCGCAAGGCCCTCTCCCAGCTCAGCGACCGCGAGCTTGAAGACATCGGCCTGTGCCGGGGCGATATCGACGCCATCGCCGAAGCGGCGCGCTGAGCGCACGTCCCAAAGAGCGCAGCCCAGATCAGCACGGGTCACAAAACCAAAAGCCGCGCCAGTGAGAGCGCGGCTTTTTTATTGGCACCAGTGGCTTTCCAGTGGCTTTCCGGCCGCTCTCAGCTCAAGATCCCGGAAAAGATATCTGCAAGCACAAAGGTCAGCGTGCCGGGCTCCATCAGCCAAGCACCCGCCTGTTCCACAAGCGTGCCCCCGCGCAGCGGCTCGAGCTTGGACATATACTTTTGAGGCCCGTAATTGGCAAAGACAACCGCCTTGAACAGCACCGCAATCAGCGCCACGCCCAAAAAGGCCGTCAACGGGCCAGAGCTCTTGGCGCGCTTGGGTTTGACGGTGATCAGCCCACTGCGATCCACCCGAAACCCATAGCCGTTGCGCAGCGAACGGTGCTTGCGCACAATGCGCGTCAGACGTCGATCAAATTTTTGCACGTTGGCAGACATGGCAAACTCCAGTGCCCCCACCGAAGTCCGTTACAAATTGATCTAAAATTGTGGCCAAACTTGGGCAACTCTCTCAAATGAACTGAAAAACAACACCGATTTGTCACGAACGGCGCAGCAAAAGCGTGCTCCAGTCACCAATCACCTGCTTCTCAACCAGATTGGTTCCATTCTGTGCATAAACCGCGATCACCTCTTCTGCCTGCTCATTGAGAATCCCCGACAGAATCGCATAGCCCCCGGGGGTGAGATTGGCCGCAATCTCCGGGGCAAGCGCCACAAGGGGGCCCTTGAGGATATTGGCAAAGATCAGATCAAAAGGCGCGGCCTCGGCCAAAACAGGGTGGCCAAAGCCCGCCGCTTCAAGGCATTCGATCCGCCCTTCCAGCCCGTTGGCGCGGGCATTGGCCAGCGCCACCTCGACAGCCACTTCGTCAATGTCGCTGGCCAGAATGCGCACATCCCAGATCCGCGCAGCCCCCATCGCCAAAACAGCCGTGCCACAGCCGATGTCGGCCACAGCCTTGGGCGAAAAGCCCGCGCTCACAAGCTTGTCGAGCGCCAGAAGGCAGCCCAGCGTGGTCCCGTGATGCCCCGTGCCAAAGGCCATGGCCGCCTCGATCAGGAGTGGCTCTGCCCCGTCGGGGAGCTTGTCGGCATCATGGCTGCCATGAACAAAGAAACGCCCCGCCACCACAGGCGCAAGATCGCGCTTCACCTTCGCCACCCAGTCGGTCTCCGGAATTTCAGAAACAACAAACCGCGCGCCGTGCAGCGCCTCCAATAGCGCCAGCCCCGCCTTGTCGGGCGCTTCGGTGAAATATCCCGCCACTTCCCACAGGCCCGAGCCGTCTTCCATCTCAAACACGCCCACACCCGTTGGCTCCGGCAGCATCCGCTCCAGTGCCGCGCCCAGCGCCTCTGCGTCGGCCTTGTTGTCAATGGTGGCAAATGCCGAATAGCTCGTCATGGTCTTATCCTGTTCGTGTCGGTTATTTCGCGGGCGCAGCCGCGGTAAATTTGGAGAAAATCGTCTCGTTGCCCGGCTCCGGGTGGCGCGGAATGAGCAGCGCCAAAAGGAAGGACACCCCGGCCATACAGGCCGCAAGGATAAAGACAGAGGTGGGGGAAACCAGCCAGAGATAGCCCAGAGAAGCAGGCAAACCCACCGCCGCGATGTGGTTGATGGTAAAGGCCACCGCCGCCGTGGGCGCAATATCGCGCGGATCGGCGATCTTCTGGAAATAGGTCTTCAGGGCCAGCGCCAGCCCGAAGAAAATGTGGTCAATCACATAAAGCGTGGCCGCCAGCACAACGCCCCAGCCAAACATGTAGATCCCGCCATAGGCCAGAAAGACGATCATCAGCCCAAGATACTCAAACAAAAGCGCGTTGCGCTCGCCAAACCGGTGCACCACATGCCCGAGCACCGGCGCAACGAACATATTGACCACAAGGTTGATGAGATAAAGCGAGGCCACCTCATGCACGGCAAAGCCGAATTTCTCCACCATCATGAAGCCGGCAAACACCATGAATATCTGCCGCCGCGCCCCCGCCATGAACTGTAGGCAGTAATACAGCCAGTAACGCCGCCGCAGGATCATCTTTTTCACCTGCGGATGCGGCGCTTCAAACTGCGGATAGGCAAACAGGCAGAACACCGCCAGCGCCGCCGTGATCCCACCGGAGATCATGTAAACAATATTATAGGTCAGCCCCAAGGGCTCCCACAGGGCGACAATCACCAAATAACACATCAAGGTGGCCGCCGAGCCTGTGGCCAGCAAATAGCCCAATACCTTGGGCGCGCGCTCCTTGCTCAGCCATTGCAGCTGGAGCGACTGGTTGACCGTCTCGTAATAGTGAAAGCCAATTGAAGAGATCATCGTGACCGTCAAAATCCCCGCCATGGAGGGGAACCATGCGGTGACAGCCGTGGCTGCGCCCAGCATGATGAGCGAGACAAGCCCCAAAACCTGCTCGCGCATGAATATGATGATGGCAATCACCCCGACCGCCAGAAACCCCGGAATCTCGCGCACCGTATGCAGCCAGCCGTTGTCAGAGCCGTCAAACCCGCCGACCTCGATCACGAAGTTGTTGAGCAAGGCGCTCCAGGTGGCAAAGGCAATGGGCATGGCAAAAGCCATCACAAACAGCAGCGCTTGCGGGCGTCGCCAAAGCGCAAGATCGGATGTATCTTTGAGGTGTATAATCCGGGCCATGGCTTCGCTTAGACCTTTTCAAGGGGCTTGCACAGGCCAAAAAGCCCGCCCAATGCAGCGCGCAAACCTGATCCAAATCAATGCAACACACGCCCACTGGCGCTAGGAGCAGGTCAGAAAGCGAGGACAGATGGACATTATCCCCCTTATCGAACGCATCGGCGAAGCGCCCACGGCGGCGCTTTTCGGACTCATCACCGGCATGGTCTTTGGCATTGCCGCGCAGCGCTCGCGCTTTTGTCTGCGCGCCGCCTCGGTCGAATTTGCCCGTGGCATGATGAAAGACAAGGTCGCCGTCTGGTTCCTCACCTTTTCCACCGCCCTCGTCTGGGTGCAGGGCGCACAGCTTCTGGGGCTGATGGAAACACAGGAAGCGCGGATGATGGCCGTGCCGGGCAGCTGGTCCGGCGCGATCCTCGGCGGGCTGATGTTCGGGGTCGGCATGGTGCTGGCGCGCGGCTGCTCGGGCCGGCTGCTCGTTTTGGCCGCCACGGGCAATCTGCGCTCGGTGGTCTCGGGGCTTGTCTTTGCCGTGGTGGCGCAGATGTCGCTCTCCGGTGTGCTCTCGCCCGCGCGCGACACGCTCGCCGCCCTCTGGATCACCGACGGGGGCCGCAACATGGACCTTCTGGCCAGCCTCGGCCTGCCACAGGTTTCCGGCTTTGTCCTTGGGCTCGGTTTTGCGGCGCTGGCGCTGTTCTTGTCCATCAAAGAACGCATCGGCATCGCCCGGCTTGTCTTTGCCTCGGGTGTGGGCTTTGCCGTCGCACTGGGCTGGGTGCTCACCTATAGGCTCTCGCAAGTCGCCTTTGACCCGGTGCAGATCGAAAGCGCGACCTTCTCCGGCCCCTCGGCCCATACGCTGATGTTTTTTCTCGACCGCACCTCTGTCTTGGAGTTTGACGTCGGCCTCGTGCCGGGCGTTGTGCTCGGCTCCCTGCTCGCTGCGCTCGTGAGCCGCGAATTCAAGTTTCAGGGGTTCACCGACGAAAGCAACATGCGCCGCTCCATGACGGGCGCTGTGCTGATGGGCTTTGGCGCCATGCTGGCCGGCGGCTGCGCCATCGGCGCGGGCGTCACGGGCGGCTCGATCTTTGCAGGCACAGCCTGGCTCGCGCTCTTTTGCATGTGGGTCGGGGCTATGGTGACGGATATGGTCGTGGATCAACGCGGCCTGAGAGGCGCACGCGCAGCGCAGTGATCAGGGTTCGAATTGCACTGCGTGCAATCCGACCCGCTGGGGGCTTTGCCCCCAGACCCCAGCTAAGCTGGGGGACCAGTCCCCCAGACCACAGATTTTACTGGGGGACCAGTCCCCCAGACCCCCTGGGATATTTTGAGCAATAAGAAAGAGCCTGTCGGCTCAGTAGAAACTCTGTGGATCTATATCAATGGACAGGCGGAGCTGGTTGGGCAGCTTGAGCCCCTGTGTCCAGGCGCGCAGGGCGGTTTGCAGCGGCGCATCCTTGGGTGCTTTCACAAGCAGGCGCACGCGGTGACGCCCGCGCACACGGGCCACGGGCGCAGGCGCAGGCCCGAAAACCTGCGCCCCGATCTGGGCCAGCGGTGCGGCGTTGCGCGCCAGATGCTCGCCCAGATCAAAGGCATCGCGCTCCTCGGGAGCGCTGATCACCACACCCGCAAGCCGGCCAAAGGGTGGCATACCAGAGAGACGGCGCTCGTCGGATTCCGCCCGCCAGAAGGCGCGCTCCTCCCCCGACATGATGGCGCGCAACACGGGATGTTCGGGCTGATAGGTCTGCAACATGGCAACCCCGGCCTTGTCCGCCCGCCCCGCCCGGCCCGAAACCTGCCGCATCTGTTGGAAGGTGCGCTCGGCGGCGCGCATGTCACTGCCTTGCAAGCTCAGGTCGGCATCAATCACCCCCACAAGCGTGAGCAGCGGAAAGTTATGGCCCTTGGCCACAAGCTGCGTGCCGATGATGACATCCGCCCCGCCCTCGGCAATCTCCACAATCTGTGCCTTGAGCGCGCGCGCCGAGCCGAAGAGATCGGAGCTGAGCACCGCCACCCGCGCCGCAGGAAAGCGCTCCGCCGCCTCTTCGGCCAGCCGCTCCACCCCGGGGCCCACAACAGCCAGGGTGCCCTCGGCCTCGCAAGCGGGGCACACCTCGGGGATCGGCCGTGTCGCGCCACATTGATGGCACATGAGCTGCTTGAGAAAGCGGTGCTCAACCATGCGCGCATCGCAATCGCTGCAAGCGATCTGCTCGCCACATTTGCGGCACAGTGTCACCGGCGCATAACCGCGACGGTTGAGAAACAAAAGCGACTGCTCGCCCTTGAGCATCCGCGCTTTCACCGCACTCTCAAGCTGCGGTGAGATCCAGCGGTTGGACGGCAGCGTCACCTGCCGCATGTCCACCGTGCGCAGCTCGGGCAAAACGGCTGCACCATAGCGCGACGTGAGCTCGATCAGCGCGTATTTGCCGCTCTGCGCATTGACCCAGCTCTCAAGGCTTGGCGTGGCCGAAGCCAGAACAACCTGCGCCCCGGCCAAAGCTGCACGCAGCACGGCCATATCGCGCGCATTGTAAAGCGCGCCGTCTTCCTGCTTGTAAGAGCTGTCATGCTCCTCATCGACAACAATCAACCCGAGGTTCTGAAACGGCAAAAACAGCGCCGAGCGCGCGCCGATCACCAGCTGCGCGCCGCCCTCGCCGACCATTTTCCACACCCGCCGCCGCTCAGTCATGGTCACGCCAGAGTGCCACTCGGCCGCCTTCGCCCCAAAGCGGGCCTCCACACGGCGCATGAAATCGGCCGACAGCGCAATCTCGGGCAAAAGCACCAAAGCCTGCCGCCCCTGCCGCAGCGCCTCGGCGATGGCCTCAAGGTAAACCTCGGTCTTGCCCGAGCCGGTGATGCCCCACAACAGCGTGGCCCCGTATGCCCCGGCCCTTTGCTGCGCCACGAGCTGCTCAGCCGCTGCGGCCTGATCTTCTGTCAGAACCTTGCCCGCGCGCGCGGCATCCAGCCGCGCAAAGGGCAAATCGCGTGGCGTATCTTCCTCGCGCACCGCGCCCTGCTTGACCAACCCCTTGATCACCGAGGGTGTCACCCCCGCCTGCTCGGCCAGCTCGCGCTGCGTAAAACCCAGCGCGCCAAATTCCTCAAGCACAGCCAACACCCTCTGGCGCGCCTCGGTCACACGGTCCGGTGCTGCGCTGCCCATCCGATAGATCTTCTGCATCGACGGCGGGTTGCTCAGGCCCGGCGCGCGTGTGGCCAGCCGCAGCATCTGCGGCATCGGTGTGAGCGTGTAAGCCCCGCATTTCTCCAAGAAAGCGCGCATCTCCTCGCGCATCGGGGCCACATCCAGCACCCGCACAATGCTGCGGGCACGGCTCAGGTTAAACCCGCCAACCCCCGCGCCCCAAACCACCCCCAAAACCTTGCGCGGCCCCAGCGGCACCTCGACAAATGCGCCGCGCATGACACCGCCCTCAGGCGCTTTGTAGTCAAGTGTCTGATCCAGCGGTTGCGTTGTCAGCACCGCCACGAGCGCACCTTCGTCAAAATAATCAGGCTGGCCCACGCGCCCTCCGCTTTTGGGTTTCAGAGCCCCTTTCTATGGGCTAAGCTCATGGGCGACAATTCAAATTGGGTAAATGCACCATGAAGTTCTTTGTAGACACCGCCGAAATCGCCGAAATTGCCGAGCTCAATGCCCTCGGCATGGTTGACGGCGTCACAACCAACCCCTCGCTGATCCTGAAGTCGGGCCGCGATATTCTTGACGTCACAAAAGAAATCGCCGATCTCGTCGATGGCCCCGTCAGCGCCGAGGTGGTCGCGCTTGAGGCTGACGCCATGATCGCAGAGGGGCGCAAGCTCGCCGCGCTGGCCGAAAACATTGCCGTGAAAGTGCCGCTCACATGGGCCGGGCTCACCGCCTGCAACACGCTCTCAAGCGAGGGTTTCATGGTGAATGTCACGCTTTGCTTCTCCGCCAACCAGGCGCTGCTCGCGGCCAAGGCCGGGGCCACCTTCATCAGCCCTTTCATTGGCCGGCTTGATGACATCAACCTTGACGGGCTCGAGCTCATCTCCGACATCCGCACCATCTATGACAATTACGGCTACGGAACCGAGATCCTCGCCGCCTCGATCCGCACCGTGAACCACGCCTTTGAATGCGCCCGCATCGGCGCCGATGTGATGACAGCGCCGCCCAAGGTGATCAAGGCAATGGCCAACCACCCGCTCACCGACAAAGGCCTGAGCGACTTTATGACCGATTGGGAAAAAACCGGTCAAAAAATTCTCTGAGACGTGTTATAAAGCACGAAACAAACGAGGCACATATGAGCAGCAAGGCCCGCATGGACGATGTCCTGCGCGAAAAAATCATTACAGAACCTGATGTTATCTTGGATGATCAGGATGTCATGCGCGCGCTCATCGCCGCCAACGAGCGCACCATGGGTGGCAATATCGTTGATCTGCGTGGCATCGCCATGGAGCGCCTTGAGGCCCGCCTTGACCGCCTCGAAGACACCCACCGCAGCGTGATTGCCGCCGCCTATGAAAATCTGGCCGGCACCAATCAGGTGCACCGGGCCATTCTGCGGATGCTGGACCCGGTGGCGTTCGAGAGCTTCCTCTCTGATCTGGCCGGCCCCGTTGCCGAAATCCTGCGGGTGCAAAGTATCCGCCTCGTGCTGGAATCTGTCACCCATGACAGTGATCCCGCCGTGGCCCGGCTGGGCGATGTGCTGAGCGTGGTGGCTCCGGGCTTTGTAGACGCCTATCTGCGCACGGGGCGCAACGGTGGCGCATCGCGCCAAGTCACCCTGCGCCAGCTTGAAGAAGGCCCCCCCATCTATGGCGAGGCCGCCGCCTGGATCCGCTCTGAGGCCTGCCTCAAGCTGGATTTCGGCGCAGGCCGCCTGCCGGGCATGTTGCTGATGGGCGGCGAGGATCCGCACCAGTTCACGCCACAACAAGGCACCGATCTGCTGGCCTTTTTTGCCGGCGTCTTTGAACGGGCCATGCGCCGCTGGCTGTCATGACACCAGTGTCCCCCGCCCTGACAGAGGCGGTTGAGAGCTGGCTGGCCAGCCGCAGCGCGCTACAGGGCAGTGCCCAAAACACCCACACCGCCTATGCCAATGATGTCTTGGGCTTTCTGGGGTTTCTGGCCCATCACAGCGGCGGCGAAACGGGGCTGGCGGCCTTCAAGGCTCTCACCATCACCGATCTGCGCGCCTGGATGGCCGATTTGCGCCGTGCAGAGCTCGGCTCGCGCTCAATCGCGCGCAAGCTTTCCGCTCTCAAGAGCTTTGCCCGCTGGCTTGGCGCGCGCGAGGGCTTTGAGGCCACTGCCGTGCTCAACGCGCGCGCGCCCAAGTTTCAGGCCAAATTGCCCCGTCCGCTGCCGGAGGCCGACACCCGCAACCTCATCGGCGCGCTGGAACTGCAATCGCGCGAGCCCTGGGTCAGCGCGCGCGATGTCGCCGTTGTGACACTGCTCTATGGCTGCGGCTTGCGGATTTCGGAAGCCCTCAGCCTGACCATGGGGGATGCCCCCCTGGCGCAGGTGATCCGGATCACCGGCAAAGGCGGCAAGGAGCGTGTGGTGCCTGTCATCGACGCGGCGCGCAAAGCGGTGCAACAATACCTCAATCTCTGCCCGTTTGCCGCACAGGACAGAGGCCCGCTCTTTCGCGGCGTGCGGGGCGGCGCGCTCAATCCGCGTCTGGTCCAGAAAGCCATGCAAGCCGCGCGGATGCAGCTTGGCCTGCCCGCCTCGGCCACGCCCCACGCCATGCGCCACAGCTTTGCGACACATCTTCTGGCCGCAGGTGGCGATCTGCGGGCCATCCAAGAGCTTTTGGGCCATGCCTCGCTTTCCACCACGCAGGCCTATACGGCGGTTGATGCCCGCCATCTGCTTGATGTATACGAAACCGCCCACCCCAAGTCTGCGAGTAACCGGTCATGACAGCCCAAGCCAAAGCCCTTGCCGTTCACCTTCTTACGGCAACAGGGGCCGTCTTTGCCATGCTGGCCATGCTCGAAGCGATCCAGACAGATTGGGCCATGATGTTTGTCTGGCTGATCGTGGCCTTCGCGGTGGATGGTGTCGATGGCCCGCTGGCGCGGCACTTCAATGTCAAGACCAACGCGCCCCAATTTGATGGGGTCCTGCTCGATCTGATCATTGATTATCTCACCTATGTCTTCATCCCGGCCTATGCGCTCTATGCTTCGGGCCTGATGGATGGCTGGTCCGGCTGGGTCGCCATCATCGTGATCACCTTCGGCTCGGCCATGTATTTTGCCGACACCCGCATGAAAACCGCCGACAATTCTTTCGCCGGCTTTCCCGGCTGCTGGAATATGGTGGTGCTCGTGCTGTTTGCCCTCTCGCCGCCCTGGCAGCTCTGTCTGGCGCTGGTCACTGTGCTCACAATCGCCATGTTCGTCCCCGTCAAATTCGTGCACCCCGTGCGCACCGACCGCTGGCGCGCGCTCACCCTGCCCATGGCTTTGGTCTGGACAGTCTTCGCCGGCCTCGCCGCCTGGGAAGGGTTTGAGCCAATCCCAGTGGTGTTCTGGGGGCTTGTGCTCAGCTCGGTCTATCTGTTGCTGGCCGGGGCCCTACAACAACTGCTGCACGGGCCCAACGGCTAAAGGGCTAGAGCCAGGCCAGCGTGAGCGCTGCCAGCACCAAATACCGCCCGCCCTTGGCCACCGCCACCAGAAGCAGAAACGGCACAACCGGCATCCGCATCATTCCGGCCGCAACAGTGAGCGCATCGCCCACGATCGGCAACCAGCTGCCCAGAAGCGAAAGGCGCCCATAGCGCCTATACCAGCCCTCTGCGCGCGCAAGCTGGGCCTCTGAAGCCGGAAACCAGCGCCGCGCGCGATAGCGCAGCAAGAAGCGCCCCAAGCCCCAGTTCACAAGCGCGCCAAGCACATTGCCAAGGCTCGCCACCAGCAAAAGCGCGGCCACAGGCTGCGCACCCTGCACCAGAAGCGCTACCAAAAGCGCCTCTGATTGCATGGGAAACAGCGTCGCCGCCACAAAGGCCACGGCAAAAAGCAGCCCATAAGTGCTCATGTCTGCCCTTGCCCTGCCCGCTCAGCGCGCGCTCACCCGAGCGCCTCGCTGCACCGCCCGCACGTGCCGGCGTGCTTATGCGTGCCCACATCGGGCAGGATCTTCCAGCAACGCTCGCATTTGTCGCCCGCAGCCTTGGCAAAAGACACCCCAACGCCGGCCACATCCGCCATCGCAAAGGCCCCATCCGGTGCCGGGTCCGCGCTCAGCGTCACCCCCGAGGTGATGCAGATATCCTCAAACGGCACCGATCCGAGCGCCGCCAGCATTTCTGCCTCCTGCACATAAACCACAGGCGCCGCCTCAAGAGACGCGCCAATCACCTTCTCCGCGCGCTGCACTTCCAGCGCGGCATTGACCACGCGCCGCGCGCGCCGCACATGGGCCCACTTGGCCGCCAAAGGCGCGTCGTGCCAGTCGGCGGGGGTGTCGGGCATGTCCTGCAAATGCACCGAGCCTTCGCTCTGCGGGTAGCGCGACAGCCAGACATCTTCCATCGTGAAGACAAGCACCGGCGCAAGCCATGTGGTCAGCCGCTCAAAGAGCAGATCCATCACCGTGCGCGCCGCCCGTGCGCGCAGCGTGTCGCCGTCGCAATAAAGCGCATCCTTGCGGATATCGAAATAAAACGCCGAAAGCTCCACCGTGCAGAAGTTGAACACAGCCGAGAAAACCCCCTGGAAATCAAAGGCGCGGTAGCCCTTCTTCACCTGATGGTCGAGCTCTGCGAGCCGGTGCAAAACATAGCGCTCAAGCTCGGGCATCTCGGCCACGGCCACGCGCTCTTCTTCCTTAAAGTGCGCAAGCGCCCCCAGCATGTAGCGCATGGTGTTGCGCAGGCGGCGGTAGCTGTCGGCCACCCCTTTCAGAATCTCCGGCCCGATGCGCTGATCGGCGGTGTAATCGGTCTGCGCCACCCAGAGCCGCAGGATATCGGCGCCATATTGCTTGATGATTTCTTCCGGCACGATGGTATTGCCAAGCGATTTGGACATCTTCATGCCCTTCTCATCCAGCGTAAACCCATGCGTCACAACGTTGCGATACGGCGCGCGCCCCAGCGTGCCGCAAGCCTGCAACAGCGAGGAATGGAACCAGCCCCGGTGCTGGTCGGTCCCTTCCATGTAAACATCCGCAATGCCATCGGGCGCGCCGTCTGCACGGTCTCGCAAAACAAAAGCGTGCGTGGAGCCAGAGTCAAACCACACATCCAGCACGTCAAAGACCTGCTCCCACTCATCCGCGCTATAATCGCTCCCCAGGAAGCGCTCTTTTGCGCCCTCGGCATACCAGCAATCCGCGCCCTCGGCTTCAAAGGCCTCGGCAATGCGCGCATTTACCTTGGGGTCGCGCAAGAGGAAGCCCTCCTCCGTCGGCAGCTTGCCCACGCGGGTAAAGCAGGTCAGCGGCACACCCCAGGCGCGCTGGCGGCTCAACACCCAGTCAGGCCGCGCCTCGATCATGCTGTAAAGCCGGTTGCGCCCAGTTTGTGGCGTCCACTTTACCAGCTGGTCAATCGAGTTGAGCGCCCGCTCGCGGATGCTCTTGCCCATCTCGTCCTGCCCATCGCCCACCGCGCGGTCCACGCTGGCAAACCACTGCGGCGTGTTGCGGTAGATAATCGGCGCTTTGGAGCGCCAGCTGTGCGGGTAGCTGTGTTTGATCTTGCCGCGCGCGAGCAAACCGCCCACCTCGACAAGCTTATTGATCACAGCGGTGTTGGCATCCCCCTCGCCACCCTTGCGGCTGAGGATGTATTTGCCGCCAAAAAACGGCAGATCGGCGCGGAAAGAGCCGTCATCCATCACATTATAGGTGATGACCTGTTCCAGCATTCCAAGGTCGCGGTAAAGCTCGAATTCTTCCATCCCGTGGCTCGGCGCACAATGCACAAAGCCCGTGCCCTCGGTGTCGGTGACAAACTCCGCCGCGCGGAAATCGCGCAGATCGTCCCACTCGCCGCCCGCGCCTTCTGCGCCCGCGAGCGGGTGCTTGAGGCTGATCCCCGCAAGCTCATCCGCGCGCACATCGCGCACACGGCGCCACATGCCCTCCTCAAGCCGCGCCTTGGCAAAGACATCGGCGGCAAGGTTGTCGGCCAGCAAATATGTGTCACCCTCAGTGGCCCAGCATTCTTCCGGCGTGGAGGTGACCTCATAAAGCCCGTAAGAAATCGCAGCGCCATAGACCACGGCCTTGTTGGAGGGCAGTGTCCAGGGTGTCGTCGTCCAGATAACCACTTTGGCGCCCTCAAGCGCGCCCCCGTTCACAACCTCAAACTTCACCCAAACGGTAAAGCTCTCCTTGTCGTGATACTCGACTTCGGCCTCCGCCAGTGCGGTCTGCTCCACGGGGCTCCACATCACAGGCTTGCTGCCCTGATAGAGCGTGCCGTTCATGAGGAACTTCATGAACTCTTCCGCAATCACCCGCTCGGCGTGGTAATCCATCGTCAAGTAAGGGTCGGCCCAATTGCCGGTGATTCCCAGCCGCTTGAACTCCTCGCGCTGCACATCCACCCAGCCCTCGGCAAACTTGCGACACTCCTGGCGGAAATCGACAATGTTCACATCGTCCTTGTTCTTGCCCTTCTTGCGGTATTGCTCCTCGATCTTCCACTCGATCGGCAGCCCGTGACAGTCCCAGCCGGGCACATAACGCGCATCATGCCCCATCATCTGATGAGAGCGCACGATCATATCCTTGATGGTCTTGTTGAGCGCGTGCCCGATGTGCAAATGTCCGTTCGCGTAAGGAGGGCCATCATGCAGGATAAACGGCTTGCGCCCCTCCCCCTTCTCGCGCAGGCGGTCATAAACGCCAATCTGTTCCCAGCGCGCCAGCCAGTCAGGCTCGCGCTTGGGCAGCCCTGCGCGCATGGGGAAATCGGTTTCAGGAAGGTTGAGCGTTTCTTTATAGTCAGGCGTATCGGCGCACATGGTGGGCGTCCCTCAGATCAGTTTCTCAATATGGATGGTGGTGCGGCGTGGGCTCCCCAAGCGCCTTTTCCCGACAGCTCTGGCTCAGAGCGTCGGGCAAATAATTCGTATGATGATGCACGGCATACCTGTCATGCCCTGCGTTATAGGCCGCTCTGCGCGCGCCGTCCAGAGCGACAATCCGCCCCGCTGGCGCGCCTAATCCGCGGCCTTGGCGCTCCCAAACAGCCCCTTGAGCGCGCGCGCCACAGTGGCCGAAGCCGAAGGCCGCGCCAGCGCCTCAAAGGCCAGCGGGCGGCAAAGCTCCATCGCCGCCAAACCCACGCGGGCGCTCAAGGCGCCATTGATCACGCCTTCACCAAACCGGCGCGACACCTTTGACAAGACTCCGCCGCCCGCAAGGGAGCCGATCAGCTCATCGCCCAAAGCCACAGCCCCGGTGGCCAGCACATGCCCCAACACCGCGCGCAGCAAGCGCCAGTTGCCCAAAACCCCTGCGCGCCCGCCATAGATCTCGGCAATGCGGCGGATCATGCGCAGGTTGGCCACCAAAGCCACGGCCACATCGGCCAGTGCCAGCGGCACAAGCGCGCTCACCAGCGCCACCTGGCGCGCCGCCGCGTCCACCTCCGCCAGGGCCAGCTTGTCCAAAGGCTGCAACAGCTCGCGCTCTGCCACCCCGTAAAGCGCCGCCACATCCACGGCCTCGGCCGCATGGCTTTCATAGCGCGCACAGGCCCAGGACAGCTCGGCGCGCCCCGCATAAAGCGCCGGAAGCTGCGCCAGAGCCCGGCGCGCTGCCGCCAGGTCCGTGCCGGCGCGCATCGGTGCACACCGCGCGCGAATACGCTCCAAACGGCGCAACCGCCCGTAAGCCAAAAGCTCGCGCAGCGCCATCACCCCGGACAGGGCCAAAAGCCCCGTAAGCGCGAGGGCCACCGCATAGCCCAACACCGGCAGCCGTGTGATCAGCCCCGCAGCGAAATCATAGGCCGCCACCGAAAGCGCCGCCAATGCAAGGCCAAGCAGGAGCGCCGCGCCCCAGCCAAACAAGCGCGCAGGCTTGCGGCGCGTCAGCCTAAGCAGCTGCGCCATGCGGCCCGCCTGCGGCTCTGCGCGGTGGGCACCACCGTGCCTTGGGCGCTCTGGCGCCTCTGGCACCATGGGGGCTTGGGCCGGGTTAACGGCCGGGGCCTGCTCCAGATCAATCAGGACAGGCCCCTTCGCGGCGGTGCGCTCTGTGCTCATAGCTGTGGCCTTTCCCATGCCATGAAGAGATCAGCTATCCCTTCGTCATTGCCCTGTCCCACGCCGGAACGCAGAACCTGAAATCCGTGCCGGCCATAAAAGCGCTGCGCGCCGCAGTTGTCTGTGGCGGTGAAGAGCTCAAGCCGTGCGCTCTCGCTCTGCGCCGAGGCCAGAAGGGCCGCCCCCGCGCCCTGCCCGCGCCAGCCCGGACACACATATAAAGCATGAAGGCGCACCCCGTCGCGCGCCAAGAAGCCCCGCAGCCGCCCGCCAGCGCGCCAAACGAGAACCTTGCGCCGCCAAATGAGCCCGCCCAGCGCGCAGACATCCTCATGGCGCGCCCGCGCCACCGGGCCCATGCCCCGCGTCGCCTGCCACAAGATGCCAAGCAGCCTCGGCAGATGCCATATCCGGGCCGGCTCCACGCTCACAAGCGGTCTCCAATCAGAAACTGCGCCGCCTGATCCAGCCGGATATGCGGCGGCCCATCGCCCGGCGCAAGCTCCAGCCGGGCCGGGGCAAAGCGCATGATCTCGTAATCCTGATCCAGCCAGCGTGTCGCCCCCGCCTGGGCAGGTTGCAAAATCTGGTTGGGGTTCTGCGGCAAATCGCCTGCAAAAAAAGCGGCCTGCCGCCCGTCTTCGAGCAATTGACCGCGCACCAGCTTGAGGCGGCGGCCCGCGTGGCTGCGCTCTTCTTCCACGGTTGCGCGCCAGGACGCCAGCGACATCGCCTGCACCTCTGCCCCGGCAAACCGCGCCTGATCTGCGGCCTTGCGCACCATCGCCTCGGTGATCGCCGTCAGCGCGCCATGCTGGACATGGTGCAAATGATCCGCCTTGGTGGCCGCAAAGAGGATTTTCTCAACCCGCCGTCCGCGCAAGAGACGGGCCAGAAAGGGGTTTTGCCCGGGCTTGAAAGCGGCCAGAACCTCTGCCATGGCCCGCTGCATATCCGCCAAGGCTTGCGGCCCACTGTGAATCGCCCCAAGCACATCCATCAAAACGACCTGCCGGTCGATCTGTGCAAAATGGGCCCGAAAAAAAGGCGCAACAACCTTGGCCTTATAGGCTTCAAAGCGCCGGTCCATCTCGCGCCAGAGGCTGGCACGCGTGGCCTCTGGCGGCGCGGCCAAAGGGGCAAATGTCAAGACAGGCGACCCCTCCAAAGCACCGGGCAACAAAAACCGCCCCGGCGTGCAATCATAATAGCCCGCCGCACGCGCCGCCGAGAGCGCAGCGCCAAACCCAGCGGCCAAAGCCTGCGCCTCAAGCTCCTCAAATGGGCTGGCACCATCACATCGTGCAGCCTGGGCAAGATAGGCCGCGGCTTCAGGCCGCCCCGCAAACCGCGCCAGCACCTCCCCCGACCAGGCCGCATAACTCTTGCCCATCAGGCCCAGATCCAGCAACCACTCGCCCGGATAATCCACAATATCCACATGCACAACGCGCGATCCGCCCAACGCGCCCCTGAGCCCGCGCGGGGCCAGCCTCAGCGACAGGCGCAATTGGCTCACAGCCCGCGTCGAATTGGGCCAGACAGGCTCCTGCGACAGCAACGCCCCCAAATGGCGCTCATATTCAAAGCGCGCCACTGTGTCGTTGGGCTGGGGCTGCAAATAAGCCGCTTCTATCCGCCCCTGAGCGGCCAGCCCGCCCATGCGCCCACGATCCAACAGATTGGCCACCAAAGAGGTGATGAACACGGTCTTCCCCGCCCGCGCCAGCCCGGTGACCCCGATGCGGATCACCGGCTCCGTCAAAGCCTGCGTGGCCGACCGGCTCAGCCCCTCCGCCCGCCGTGCAACGCTGTCTGCAAACTCACTGATCACCTGATAGGCCCCTCTGGCACTGTTCTGCCTCCAAGATAGGCCCTTGAGGGCCCGCGTGCCAGAGGGGAGCTTTGCGACGCACTTCCCCCCCTTGCCGCAGCTCGCATGGCGCGCTAAAGCCTGCCCATGCCCAGATATGCTCTAAAAATCGAATATAATGGCGCCCCCTTTGCAGGCTGGCAGCGCCAAACCGACCAAACCACCGTCCAAGGCACGATCGAGGCCGCATTGGCCAATCTGGAGCCGCGCAGCCACCAAATCGCCGCTGCCGGGCGCACGGATGCAGGCGTGCACGCACGCGGCCAAATCGCCCACGCAGATATGGAAAAGGCCTGGGATCCGTTCCGCCTCAGTGAAGCGCTCAACTATCACCTGCGCCCGGCACCGGTTGCCATCACCGCCTGCGCCGAAGTCGCGCCGGACTGGCACGCACGCTTTTCAGCCCTTGAACGGCGCTACCTCTTCCGCCTTCTGGTGCGCCGCCCCCCTGCCGTGCATGAAAAAGGCGCCGTCTGGCAAGTGAAAAACCGACTGGATCTTTCTGCCATGCAAAAGGGGGCAAACGCGCTCGTCGGCAAACATGATTTCACAACCTTCCGCTCGACAATCTGTCAGGCCGAAAGCCCGGTGAAAACACTGGACGAACTTAGCATCAGCCAACACCCCGTGCCCGCAGGAATGGAATTCCACTTCTTCCTGCGTGCGCGCTCGTTTCTGCACAACCAAGTGCGCTCCATCGTCGGCACGCTCGAACGGGTCGGCGCAGGCGCCTGGACACCCGAAGATGTCACAAAAGCCCTCGCCGCACGCAACCGCGCCGCCTGCGGCCCCGTCTGCCCGCCCCAAGGGCTGTATTTGCAAAGCGTGCTCTACGAAAACGATCCTTTCGCCTGATCTGATTTCGAATTTTCGCTGCGCGAAAATCCGACCCATGCGGGGGCCAGCCCCCGCACCCCCGGGATATTTCTGGCAAGAAAAAAAGGGGCGCCGATCAGGCAACCCCTTTAAAAGACTATGCGCCTTTTTCCTTGCGCGGCCATCGGCGTCCCCGCCTGTTCCGCAAAGACACTTTGCCAAAACAAGGTTAAAAAAGTCTTTTTTCTTGCCCTAAATATCCTCAGGGGGTGAATGCCGAAGGCAGAGGGGGCGCGAGCGCCCCCTACCTGAAGAAACCTGTGTGCCGCAGGCACGCCTTTTGGAAACCGGACCCTAGGCCTGCCGCGCGAGCCGCGCTTCCAGCACGTCAAAAGGCACACCCGGCTCATCTTTCGCGCCTCGGATCACCAGAGATGTTTTCACGCTCGCAACATTGTCCGCCGCCGTCAGGTCTTCTGTCAGAAAGCTTTGAAAACTTGATAAATCGGGCGCCACGCACTTGAGGATAAAATCGACCTCGCCGTTGAGCATGTGGCATTCGCGCACCAGCGGCCAAGCCCGGCAACGGGCCTCAAAAGCCGAGAGGTCAGCCTCCGCCTGGCTCATCAACCCCACCATGGCGAAGACCTGCACTTCAAAGCCCAGCTCACGCGGGTTGACCTGCGCATGATACCCGCGAATAAAGCCCGCCTCTTCCAGCGTGCGCACCCGGCGCAGGCACGGCGGCGCCGAAATCCCAACCCGTTTGGCCAGCTCCACATTGGTCATGCGCCCATCCGCCTGCAACTCGGCCAGGATTTTCCGGTCAATCTCGTCCAAACGCGTATGTGGCATGGGTCACCTCTGAATTTTTTCCAATTCTTATAGCCTGCCCCCGCCAAGCGCAACAATATTTCAACCACACGCAAGAAAGTTAAAGCGCTCTCCCCCATGGCAAAAGCCCGCCACCGCAGGCTCTTTTCTTCCTCCCTGCGGCCCGATATATCCCGTTCAAGACCGTCACACCTCAGATATCCGGGAGCCCGAAATGGCCGCTACACGTCACACCAAAGTTCTGATCATCGGCTCAGGCCCCGCCGGCTATACCGCAGGCGTCTACGCCTCGCGCGCCATGCTGGAGCCGATCCTCGTGCAGGGCATCGAGCCGGGCGGCCAGCTCACCACCACAACCGAAGTCGAGAACTGGCCCGGCGACAGCGAGGTGCAGGGCCCCGACCTGATGGTGCGCATGGAGGCCCACGCCAAGGCGATGGGCACCGAAATCATCGGCGATATCATCACCAACCTCGACCTCTCCGAGCGCCCTTTCAAAGCCCAGGGCGACAGCGGCACGCTCTACACCTGCGACGCCGTTATCCTCGCCACGGGCGCGCGCGCCAAATGGCTCGGCCTGCCCTCTGAGGAGAAGTTCAAGGGCTTCGGTGTTTCCGCCTGCGCCACCTGCGACGGCTTTTTCTACCGCGGTCAGGAGATCGTCGTGGTCGGGGGCGGCAACACCGCCGTCGAGGAAGCGCTCTTTCTCACCAACTTCGCCAGCAAGGTCACCCTCATCCACCGCCGCGACACCCTGCGCAGCGAGAAAATCCTCGAAAACCGCCTGCTCAAAAACCCAAAGATCGAACCCCTCTGGTTCCACGAAATCGACGAGGTCTACGGAACCGACAGCCCGCTGGGGGTGGAAGGCGTCAAAGTCAAACACACCAAAACCGGCGAGATCACGGACATCCCCTGCAAAGGTGTCTTCATCGCCATTGGCCACGCGCCGGCCAACGAGCTGGTCAAGGACGTGCTCGAAACCCATATGGGCGGCTATGTCGTCACCAAACCCGACAGCACTGAAACCTCGATCCCCGGTGTCTTCGCAGCCGGCGATCTGACCGATCACAAATACCGTCAGGCCGTCACCTCGGCAGGCATGGGCTGCATGGCGGCGCTTGAGGCCGAGCGCTTCCTCGCCGAAGACAAAAGCTGACGCCGGCATCTTCTCGTCAAAATATCCTGGGGAGAGTCTCTGGAGGGAGTCTGCGGTGCAGATGGGGGCAAAGCCCCCCCACTGGGGTTGTGCGACAAATCCTTGCCAAAGCCTTGCCGTGGCGCGCGCGCCCTTCAGATTTGCCGAGCCCTAAAAAAGCTGTTTTCGCCGGTGCACGCGTGGTGCACGCCCTGTGCACGCTTTTCACCCCCCCTTGAGGGCGCAAAGCCGCAAGTCTTAACGCAGCCGCTAAGGCGCGAAAAAAATCGCGCAGCTTACATTTTGGCCGGAACGTCGATCCCGAGAAGGCTGAGACCCAGCTCAAGCTGCCCCTTGGCCGCCGCCAGCAAACCAAGATGCGAGGCGGCCACTTTCGGGTCCACCCCTTCGGCCAGAACGCGGTTGGACTGATAAAAAGAGTTGGTCGCATTGGCGAGCTTGTAGACATGCAGCGCCATATTGCTCGGCTTGCGGGTCTCCACCGCGCGGGCCAGCTTGGCGGGGAACTCATCGAGCGTCAGAACAAGCGCGCGCGCGCCATCGCTCAGCTCGCTGAATGCGGCTGTCTCAAGTCCTGCCGCGCGCGCATTTTCCATCAGCGAGGCAATCCGCACACAGGTGTATTGAATATAGGGGCCCGTCTTGCCTTCAAACTGCAAAAACTGTTCCATATCAAATATGTAGTTGCTCTCGCGGTCGTGGCTCAGCTCGCCGAACTTGATTGCGGCAATGGCAATCTGCTCGGCGGTTTTCGCCAGCTCCTCGCCCGCGAGCTTGCCCATCTCTTCCAGCCGCGCACGGGCGGCGGCGTGCATCTCCTCCATCAGGTCATGGAGCCGCATCACCCCGCCCTCGCGGGTCTTGAAGGGCTTGCCATCGGTTCCGTTCACTGTGCCAAAAGCGGTGTGTTCCAGCCGCGTGTCGCCCAGAAGGCCGGTCTTTTCCATGCCGAGGAATACCTGCTGGAAGTGCATTTTCTGGCGCGCGTCCACAACGTAGAGGATGTAATCGGGGCTGTCGTGCTCAAGGCGGTCCACGATGGTCGCAAGGTCGGTCGCGCCGTATCCATAGCCGCCGTTGGAGTTGCGCAGCATCAGCGGGGGAAGCTTCTTATCCTCTTGTAAATGAACAACAATCGCGCCATCCGATGGCTCTGCAACGCCTTTGTCTTCAAGGCTTTGCACCAGCGGGCCCAGCATCTCCTGATAGCGGCTCTCGCCGTAAAAATAGGTGAACTCACACCCGAGCCGGTTGTAGTCGCGCCGCAGGCTGGCAATGCTCACATCCACGATCCGCTGCCAAAGCCGCAGGTAGCGCGCATCCCCCGCCTGAAGCGCCGAAGTGGCCACACGGGCGCGCTCGCGAAAGGCTTCATCCGCCTTTGATTTGGCCGAGGCCGCCGGATACCATTCTTGCAAATTATCCATTGTAATCGGGGCCTTGACCACCTCGTCAAACAGATCGGGGCGCACCTGCTCGATCTGGGTGATGAGCTGGCCGAGCTGCAAGCCCCAGTCACCCAGATGCACATCACTGACCACGTCATGCCCGGCAAATTCCAACAGCTTGATCAGCCCATGCCCCACAATGGCCGAGCGCAGATGGCCCACATGCATTTCCTTGGCAAGGTTCGGCCCGCCGTAGTCCACCATGATCTTTTGGCGCTCAATGCGCCCTGCCAGCGCCCGCGGATCAGCCGCTGAGGCCGCAACAAAGGCCCGCAGCGCCGCATCCGTGGCCTTGAAATTCAGAAAGCCGGGCTTGACAAAGTCCGCCTCAAAAAGCCCTTCAAGATCAAGCGCTTCCATCACAACCGCACCAGCCTCCATCGGGTTCATCTTCTGGCTCTTGGCCACGCCCATCAGCCCGTTGCACTGAAAATCGGCCAGATCCGGCCTATCTGACACGCGCACGGAGGCAAATTTGCGGTCATATCCGGCGCGCTCGAAAGCGGCATTGACCATCTGTTGCAGCGTTTCAATCAGCGTCTTTTGCATGGGCGCGCGCCTTCTTGGAGGGGGTTTCAAAGTGACGCTTTGCATATCGGGCTTGGGCCGGAAGGAAAAGAGCCAATTCACCACAGCAAGGCTTCCCCTCGCGCCGGAATTGCTGCTATCAGATCTGCATGACAAGCCAAGCGCCCCTGCGTATCAACATCGAATTCGTCTCGGCCTACCCCTCCCGTCCCCTGCGTGGCGAGGATGCCTATGCCGCCATCATCGGCGATGTGCTGGCGCGCATGGCGGGCCAGCTCGGCCATCAGGTCAGCCGCGAATACTATGTCAACGATGCCGGCCCGCAGGCCGATGCTCTGGCGCGCGGGGTCTATGCCCGCGTGCTCACCCCCAGCGCTTTTGAGGATGATGAAATCACCGCGCTCGCCACCACCGTGCGCAAGCGCTTGCCCGAGGCGCTCTTTGATAGCCCTGAGGCCAGCTGGCTTTCCCCCCTGCGCAGCGCCACAGTGGCTGCGGCCATGGAGCGCATCACAGCCGATCTGGAGGCGCTTGGTGTTGCCTTTGATGTCTTTACCGCCGAGAGCAGCCTTGAAACAAAAGGGGCGTTGCGCAAACTCTTGGATGATTTTGCAAGCAAAGCCGCGCTCATGGATGCCGCGGGCAACCTCTTGCAAACAGCCCCGGAGCCGCCGCTTGCACGGCTGATGCTGGATACAACCGCCCGGGGCGATCTGCGCCCGCGCGCGCTCACAGACTCCGACGGGCGCTACACATATTACGCCGCTGATCTGGCTTATCATGCCGATAAAATGGCACGCAGCTTTGATCTGATGATTGATGTGTTTCGCAAAGATCATGCCGCCTATGCTCCGGGGCTCGTGGCAGGGGTCGACCTTATCAGCGCCAGCCAGACAAAGCTCTCGGTCTGCCTGATAGATCCGGTCCGCCCGCCCAGCGAGGCCGACCCGTCGCCGCGCGTTGCCGCTCCTTTGGCCGCATTGCCCAAACTTGAGGCTTTGCTGGCCTTTTACGGCGCGCCGCTGTTGCGCCGCCTCTTCCTGTCTCATGCGCCGGGCAAGCCCTTGGCGCTGGCCTGTGACCCGGCCACACGCCGCGCGCTCAAAGCGGCTGAAGAGAGGCAGCTCGCCGCCCTGGCGCTGCCCGAAACCGGGGCAAGCGACGCGCCCGACGCCCTTGCCGAAATCGCATCCGCTTTTGAGGCGCGCACCCCGCACAAGCTCATGGCCGCAACAGATGCCCTCGCCAGCGCCAGCCTCGCGGCGCGGTCTCTCTCCAAAGAGGCCAAGTCAGGCCTTCTCGCAATGCGTGCCGCCTTGGGCTTCACATAAGGAAACCCGATGTCCCAGCTCATTCTGCGCCCCCCAACAGCCCAAGACCGCCCGGAATGGGACCGCCTGTTCACAGCCTATCTGAGGTTTTATGAAACATCGCGCCCCAAAGAGGTCTTTGACAGCTCCTTTGCGCGGCTCTTGTCGGGCGCGGACAACGAATTCAAAGGTCTGATTGCGCTGAAGGATGGGCAGGCCATCGGCTTCACCCACTATCTTTTTCACCGCCACATGTGGTCGGTTGAAAACACCTGCTACCTGCAAGACCTCTTCGTTGACCCCGCCGCGCGCGGCACGGGCGCGGGGCGCGCACTCATCGAGGCGGTGCATCACGAGGCCCGCGAAGCCGGCGCCAGCGGGGTTTACTGGATGACGCAGGCGTTCAACACGACCGCCCGCCAGCTCTATGATCGCGTGGCCGAGCTGACCCCGTTCATCCGCTACAACAAACCCATCAAGTAGCGCTCAGCCGCCCACATCTTCCTGGGCAATCGACACGGTTTTCACAATCGCATAGGCCTCAAGCCCCGCCGCGAGGCCCAGGGCGCGGGCAGAGCGCCGCGTGATCCGCGCCTGCAACTTGCCCGCAGGCGTCTCAAGCGCAACAAGCGCCCCAGGCCCCGCGCCCTCGCGCAAGCCCGTCACGCGGGCCTTGAGAATATTGAGCGCGCTGAGCCCCTCCGGCTTGCGGCGCGACAAGATCACATCGCTCGCCGCAATCCGCACCCGCAAGCGCGCACCCACCGGCTGCGCCACCTTGGGCAAAAAGAGCGGCACACCGCCCGCGCTGAGCTCGCTCAGCCCATCTTCGTGGTGCGCCACCAGCTGCGCGCTGATCACAGCGCCCACCCCGCGCACGCCACCGGGCACAAGCCCCGGATCTGCCAGCACATCTTGAGGGCGGCGCAGCCCCCGCGCCTGCCCCGCCTCAAAGCTCAGCACATGGTCCGCCAGCCGCCCCAGCTCGCTCACCGAATGGGTAACATAGAGAATGGGGATATCCTGTGCGTCGCGCAGCCGCTCGAAATAGGGCAAAAGCTCCGCCTTGCGCGCGCCGTCCAGCGCCGCCAGCGGCTCATCGGCCAGAAGCATCTTCGGCCCGCTCAAAAGCGCGCGGCCCAGCGCCACGCGCTGCGCCTCCCCGCCCGAAAGCCTGGCCGGGCGGCGCGCCATCAGCCCGCCGATGCCCAGCAGTTTCACGATACGGTCAAATTCCGGCTCCGGCACAGGTGTTGGCGCCAGCTTGCGCCCGTAGTTGAGGTTGGCTTCCACAGTCAGATGTGGAAACAGCCGCGCATCCTGAAACACATAGCCCGCCCCGCGCTTGTGCGTGGGCAGGCTCACGCCCGATTTGCTGTCATAAAGCACACGCCCCCCCAGCCCGATATGCCCCGCATCCGGTGGGGTCAAACCGGCAATCATATTGATCAGCGTGGTTTTTCCAGACCCCGAAGGGCCAAACAGAACCGTTATGCCCAAAGGCGCTTCAAACCTGGCAGCAAGCTCAAGCCTACCAAGAGATTTTGTGACATCCACCTTGAGGCTCATGCGCCCGCCACCTTCCGCGCCATGCGCCGCGCCAGCCATTCCGAGAGCAGCAGCGCCCCCATCGCAATGACCACCGCAATGATCACCAGCCGCGCCGCAGCGCTTTCCCCACCCGGCACCTGCAAGAAGCTGTAGACAGCCGAGGGCAACGTCTGCGTCTCGCCGGGGATGTTGGACACAAAGGTAATCGTCGCGCCAAACTCGCCCATCGCCTTGGCAAAGCCGAGCACCGCCCCCGCCAGAACACCGGGCAGCGCCATCGGCAGCGTCACCGTAGCAAACACTCTCAAAGGCGAAGCTCCCAGCGTGGCGGCCGCGTCCTCCAGCCGCGCATCCACGGCCTCGATAGACAGGCGGATCGCCCGCACAACCAGCGGAAACGCCATAATGGCCGCCGCCAGAACTGCCCCCGTCCAGCGAAAGGCCAGCGGCAGGCCAACGGCCTCCAGCACCCGCCCGCCAAGCCCTTGCGAGCCAAAGAAAACAAGCAGCAAATACCCTGTCACAACAGGGGGCAAAACAAGCGGCAAATGCACAAACCCGTTGAGCAGCCCATGCCCCCAGAAGCGCCCCCGCGCCAGCGCATAGGCCACCGCAATCGCCAGCGGCAGGCTCAAAAGCGTGGCCCAGAACGCCACCTTGAGCGAGAGCAGCACCGCCTGCCATTCCTCAACGCCAAGCCAACTCATGGACGCGGCTCCACTTTCAAAAACCCCTGCGCCTCAAACACGCGCCAAGCCGCAGCACTCTGCAAATAGGCCAGCACCTCACCCGCAGCGGCCCTGTCAGAAACCAGCGCTGCGGGGTAAATGATCGGGCTGTGCAAACTGGCCTCAAAGGCTTTCACAACCTGCACCCTTGGCTCTGCCAGCGCGTCACTGGCATAAACAATCCCGAAGCGCGCCTCGCCGCGCGCCACAAGTGCCAAGGCCGCGCGCACATTGTCTGTCTCAACCACCTGCGCCTTGAGCGGCGCCCATAGCCCCAGCGCCTCCAGCGCCTCGCGGCCATAAATCCCCGCCGGCACAGCCCGCGTCAGCCCCATGGCAATCCGCGCGCCTTCAAAGCTCTCGGGCGCATTGAGCCGCAGTGCGGGCGCAGCCTCACGGCTGATCAAAACGAGCCTGCCTGAGAGCAAATCAACACGGCTCCCCGCCACAAGCTTGTCGCGCGCCTCCAGAGTATCCATCCAATCAGCATGGGCCGAAATAAACAGATCCGCAGGCGCGCCCTGTTCTATCTGGCGCGCCAGCGTGGAGGAGCCCGCATATACCAGCCGCAGTTCATGGCCCGTGGCCGCTTCAACGGCAGGCTCAAGCGCATCCAGCGCAGTCTTCAGGCTCGCGGCGGCAAAAACGCTCACACGCTCCGCCGCCGCCGCACTGGCCAGAAGCCCCACGCAGCACGCCGCCAAAATCAAACTGCCAAGCCGAGCCAAGGTTACCTCACCCCATGAAAAAGCCCCGATGCTTTTGCAAACATCGGGGCCAATATGTCAGAGCTGGGCGCCTTAGCCCAGAACCGATTTCACCGCCTTGACCGTCTTGCCGACCACCTCGTCAGCCTCCGCATGGGTGAGGCAGAAGGGCGGCGCAAAACCAAGGATATCACCCTGCGGCATCGCGCGGGCAATCACCCCCTCCGCCAGCAAGGCAGCGGCAACCTGCGGCCCGATCTTCTCTGAAGCCTCAAAGAAAATTCGCCCCTCGCGCGCCTTGACGAACTCCACAGCACAGAGCATCCCCTCGCCGCGAATGTCGCCCACATGGACATGATCGCCGAGGGCATCCTTCATCGCAGCATTGAGATAAGCGCCTGTTTCGCCTGCGTTCTGAATGAGTTTCAGCGCGTCAATCAGCTTGAGGTTGGCAACGCCAGCCGCCGCCCCGATGGGGTGGGCCGAATAGGTCCAGCCATGGCCGATGGGGCCGTTCTCGTCCGTGCCCTGCTCCAGCACCTTCCACATCTTCTCGCTCACAATGCTGCCCGACAGCGGCGCATAGGCCGAGGTCAGCCCCTTGGCGATGGTGATGAGATCAGGCTTCATCCCGTAGTGCTCGGAGCCAAACATCGTGCCGAGGCGGCCAAAGCCTGTCACAACCTCATCGGCCACAAGCAAGATGTCGTGGCGCTCCAGCACCTCCTGAATGGCGGCCCAATAGCCCGCAGGCGGCGGCACAATGCCCCCGGTGCCCAGCACAGGCTCGCCGATAAAGGCTGCAATGGTGTCAGCCCCCTCGCGCTCAATCAGCGCTTCGAGTTCGGCCACGCAATGCGCCACAAACTGCGCCTCGCTTTGTTCAAGATTCTCACGGCGGAAGTAATAGGGCGCTTCGGTATGCACCACCTGCGCCAGCGGCAAATCAAATTTCTTGTGAAACAGCTCCAGCCCGGTCAGAGAGCCGGTCATCAGCCCGGAGCCATGATAGCCGCGCCAGCGCGAGATAATCTTCTTCTTCTCGGGGCGGCCCAGAATATTGTTGTAATACCAGATCAGCTTCACATTGGTCTCATTGGCGTCCGAGCCGCCGAGGCCGAAGTAGACCTTGCTCATGTGCTTGGGCGCACGGTCCATGATCATCTTGGCTAGCGTGATGCTCGCCTCGGTCCCGTGGCCAACGTAGGAGTGATAATAGGCCAGCTCCCTGGCCTGCGCGGCAATCGCCTCGGCAATCTCCTGGCGCCCGTAGCCGACGTTGACACAGTAAAGCCCCGCAAAAGCATCGAGCAGGCGGTTGCCCTCGCGGTCTTCAATATGGCAGCCATGCGCGCCCGTCACCACGCGCTGTGGCAGGTCTCCGCGCGCAAAATCAGCCAGATGGGTCGAGGAATGGAAAAAATTGTCACGATCCCACTGTTCAAGATGATCGTTTTTAAGCATGAAAAAAGCTCCAATGGTTGGCATCTCACCTTTATGCCGGAGCTCAGCGTGCAGATGGTTGGGTTAATGCGCGCCCCATACCTGCCAAAACAGCGCAGCCATTTCCAGAGGAAATTTCCTCACTGGCCAATTTTTGCAGCCATCTCGCCCATCATCCGTGCAACCTTGGCACTCGGGATCAGGGCCTGCTCACCCGCACCGGAAAGATCGCAAAGGGTGATATCGGCCTCGCCGCGCCGCCCTCCGGCTGCGCCACCGATGACATCGTCCAAGGCAACACCAGCTTCCCCAACCAGCAAGTCAACGCGCTCAAGCACCTGCGGATCAATCTCGCCCGCATCGCCCACAAGCGTCACATGCAACCCCCTGTGAAGCCAGTCTGCGCGCAGCTCTGCGGGTGCGCCCACCACAAAATCGCAGCTTCCCACAAGCGCCATCGCATTGGTCATAATCTCGCCGTCCAAGCCCAGCTCCGCCCCGATCTGGGCTGCACAGCGTGCGGCAGCCTGCGTGTCGCGCGCAAAAACCACCACCCGCTCAAACGGGCGAACATGTGCCGCCGCACGCAGCTGCGCGCAAGCCTCCGGCGCATCGCCCAGAAGCCCAGCCACCCGCGCCTTTGAAGGCGCAAGCCACTCGGCCGCCAAAGCGCCCTTGGCCGCAGCCCGAAGTTGAGCAGTCTCTTCTGGCATATGCGCCCCCCTGTACTGACCCCGTCAAACCACAGCCGCCTGCCTGTGTCAGCCCCCATCACGGTAAACACTCTGTTGATACCTCCGCTGCCCGCTCAGGGCCGGCGCAAAAACAGTGGGCGCATGACAATGGCTGTAAGATACATGGGGATCTGGTAGCAGCCCAGAAAAATGAGGAATTCCGGCGAATGAACCACCGGAAGCGCCACGAAAAACAGAGCCACATTGCGGTTGCCCGCAACAATCGCAAAGGGCACAGCCTCTGGCGCTGAAACATGGCGGCGCAGCCAGCCAAAGGCCAGCCCCTGCAAGCCCAGATTGGCCACGAGCACGAGCAGCAACCAGCGCAAGACCTCCCAAGGCTGGCTCTGCAAGGCCGGCCCGACAGCGCTCATCAGCCCGACCACGATCACCGCCAGCGCAATTGACATCACCCCGTCCAACGCGTGGCTTTGGGCGGCCTTCAGCTCCGGCTGCACCAGATGTCGGACTCCAAAGGCCAGCCCGATGGCCAGCCAGATCGAGAGCAAAAGCTTTGCCGCAGCCCAAAGCGCCGCCGCGAGGTCTCCCAGCGCCGGGCTGAGCCAGAACACAGGCACAACCGTCAGCGGCAAAAGGGCTGTGCCCAAAATGAGCAGACGAAACGCCGGTTCGGGCGCATGGCCCAGCAGGATGGCGATATTGGGGCTGCCCGTCACCGACGGGGCGGCCAGCATCAGCGTGAACGCGACCGCATAGGGCGTGCCGGCAAGGCCAAGGGCCGCAAAGGCCGCCAGCGCCAGAAGCGGCAGGGCAAGCTGGTAGCCCAGCACCACAGCCAGCGTGCGCCCGATCCCCTTCAGCCCGCTCAGCGCCTGCTGCGGTCCAACCCGCAAGCCGGTGAGAAACAACAACACCAGCACAAGCTCGGCGAGCCAGGGTTTGAGCGCCGCCGCGAGCGACGGCACCAAAAGCCCGCACAAGAGCCCCAACACAAGGGCCCAACGCCCGTGGCGCGCCACAAATCCCAGCGCGCCCAGCATGGCTACCCGGCGCCGCCCTGCCGGATGTTGTCAGGCAGCCAGGTTGCAAGCTCAGGGAAGATCACCAGGATCACCACCATCAGAAGCATCAGCCCCACCATGGGTATGGCCGTCTTGGCGATATAACTGATCTCATGCCGGGTCATCCCTTGCAGCACAAACAGATTAAACCCGATCGGTGGTGTCACCTGCGCAGTCTCGATCACCACCACCAGGAAGATCCCAAACCAGATCACATCAATCCCTGCGGTGCGGATCATTGGTTCCACAATCGCCATGGTCAGCACCACCGAAGACAGACCGTCCATGAACATCCCCAAGATCAGGTAAAAGACCGTCAGCACCGCAATCAG
The DNA here is from genome assembly GCF_937123735.1 of uncultured Lentibacter sp. Taxonomy (GTDB): domain Bacteria; phylum Pseudomonadota; class Alphaproteobacteria; order Rhodobacterales; family Rhodobacteraceae; genus Lentibacter. The sequence goes on along the minus strand of NZ_CAKZKL010000030.1, from coordinate 12,353 downwards.
CGCAACAGGCGAAAGATTGTAGCTGTCAATCAACTCGGCCAAGGCCCGCGGCAAGCCCGTAAAGCCCATCGACAACGAAAGGAAAGCCGCCCCCATCAGGATGAAGGCAATCATGGCGGAGGTCTTGGTTGCACCCATCAAGGCCTGCTTGAAGGTCGCCCAATCCAGCGAGCCCTGCACCGCCGAAAGCGCCAAAGCCCCGACAACTCCCACAGCTGCGGCCTCTGTCGCCGTCGCATAGCCCAGATACATCGAGCCGATGACCACGAACACCAATCCGAATATCGGCAGCAGAAAGCGGCTCTCCGCGATCCGCTTTGACAGCGGCATTCTGGGCTCCGGTTCGGGCCGCTGGCTTGGGTAGGCATAATGCCAGCCAATGATGTAAAGCATGAACAGCCCCGCCAGAACTAAGCCAGGAAAGACCCCGGCCATAAAGAGCTTGGTGATGCTCTCATTGATCGTCACCCCATAGACAATCAACGTCAGAGACGGCGGAATCATCAACCCCAGCGTGGCCGCACCGGCAAGGGTTCCGATGATCATGAACTCAGGATAGCCCCGCTCACGCAGCTCGGGGATCGACATCTTGCCAACCATATTCAGCGTCGCCGCCGAGGAGCCTGAGACCGCCGCAAAAATGGTGCAGCCCGCGATATTGGTGTGCAACAACCCCCCCGGCAGATAGCGCATCCAGGGCGCAAGGCCGCGAAACATATCTTCTGACAAGCGGGTGCGGTAGAGAATTTCCCCCATCCAGATAAACAACGGCAGCGCCGTGAGCGTCCAGCTTGAGGCCCCCGACCAGATGGTGGTGATCATCGCATCGCCCGCCGGGCGCATGGTGAACAGCTCCATGCCCACCCAGGCCACCCCCATCAGCGCAAGCCCGATCCAGACAGACCCGCCCAAAAGCGCAAACAACACGAAGAGAAAAATAACCGTGGCGTAGACTTCGCTCATTCCAAAACCTCCCCGTGAATTTGTGTCTCCCGCAAGCACAACAGCCGCAGCAGATAGTCCCAGATGGCCACCGCCAGCAGCACCGTGCCCACCGACATGGGCAATTGTGGCAACCAGACAGGCGTATACACCCAGCCCGCGCCCGCATTGGCCCACAGCTTGCCCCACTCAAGAGGCGAGGTGGCAAACATCTGGAAAAAGGTGATCAGCCACTCGGGCGTAAAATCCTGCCCCTGCGTGCGGTCATTGAGCATCTCGGACATGATATTGGTCTTGATGGCGTAGCGGGCAAAATAGGTCGCCGTCACAGCCGCAATCCACATCGCGAGCGCATCGAGCCAGAATTTCGTGAAGGTATTGAGATTGAGAAAAATCGACACCCGGATGTGCGCGCCCTGTGTCAATGTGTAGGCCAGCGCAAAAAACGAGGTCGCCGCCATGGCATAGCCCGCATATTCGGTCGAGCCGGGGAAGGTGACATTTGACCACCGCGCAATCATTTGCCCGATGATCAAGAGCAAAATCAAGACCATGAACACCGCCGCCAAAGCGCCTGCCGCCGCGTAGATCCGGTCCAATATCCGCCAGACCGGGCGCAACTGCACCGCCGCCGCAGGGCCTTTCCATAGGCAATACAGCGCCAGAATGCTCGGAAATACAAACAGCCAGACCCAAAGGGGCAGCCCCAGAAATGCTTGCCAGTCTCGCATGGCCCTCCCTCTCTTCTTTTATGTGGTGTGCGCCCCGCCAGCTGTTTGGTGGCGGGGCGACATGCTGTCAATCAGGGCAAGATCTTACTTGGAATTGTAAGCATCCAGAATATCCTGCGCGTCAGACCCGGCTGTGGCAATCCAATCCGCCTGCATCTTGGCACCGATTTTTTGCAGCTCGGCCAAGAACTCGGGCCCCGCATCCTGAACGGTCATACCATTGGCTTCAAGCTGTTCGAAATACCAGTTGGCCAGCTCCGCAGACTTTGCGTTACAGGCCGCGCCGGTTTCGTCGGCTGCCTTTTGAACGGCCGCCTGCATATCGCTGCTCAAGCCGTCCCAGATCCCCTTGTTCACCATCACATAGTTGCGCGGATGCCAGGCGTTGACCTTGTAGTAATGCGTCAGCGTTTCCCAGACCTTGCGGTCATAGCCCGTTGAGCCAGAGGAGATAAAGGCCTCCGCCACACCCGTCGCCAGCGCCTGGCTCAGCTCGGCAGCTTCCACCTGCACAGGGATCATGCCCAGCTCTTCCGCAAAGGTTGCGGTGGCGGTGTTATAGGAGCGGAACTTGACCCCCTGTGTGTCCGCCGAAGAGGCCACAGGCTTTTTGAAATAAAACCCCTGACCCGGCCAGGCACAGGTATACAGCGTGACCAGGTTCTGATCGGCCAGCTGGGCGTTGACCTTGTCTTTCGCGGCAGCCCAGAGCTTCTCGTTGTCTTCATAGGTGGTGGCAATGAACGGCACATTGTCCCAGCCCAGCAGCGGCGCTTCATTGGCATGGGCGCTCATGAAACGCTCTCCGATCGGGGCCTGCCCGGTTTGCACGGCGCGCTTGATCTCGCCCCCCTTAAAGAGCGAGCCCCCGGGATGCACCGTAATATCAATCTCCCCGCCGGTGTAATCGCGCACCTTATCCGCAAAAACCACACCCATCTCGGAGTGGAAATTCGTGGCCGCATAGGCCATGGGCATATCCCATTTCTCCGCCATCGCCGCATTGGCGGCCATGCTCAACGCCACCGTTGCAGCGGCTGTGCCCAGTTTTTTCGTCAGTTTTTTCATGGTCTTTCTCCCGTTGGTTTCAGTTTCTTTTCTTGTCAGCCCTTGGCAAAGCGCTTGGGCTGGAAGGGCCGCATATCATGGTTGGAATGTTGCCCGGTGATCATATCGGCAACAAGCCGGCCCGTCTTGGGCCCGCCCGTGAGGCCGATATGATGGTGGCCAAAGGCCGCAAAGACCCCGCTCTGCCCCAGCTCGCCAATCAGTGGCAAACTGTCGGTGGGCGCGGGGCGAAAGCCCAGCCACTCTTCCTCTCCCGTTGCGGTGAGCGCGGGGAAAAACTCTTTGACCTTCTTGCGCAACAGCGCCAGCGGTGCCTTGGAGCGGGTTTCGCTCAAACCGCCAAACTCCACGATCCCGGCACAGCGCAGCCCCTGGTCCATGGCGGTGGCCACAAATTTGCCCGCCGCCAACATCATCGGGTTGTTCGGCCTCTGGCTCGGTTCCCGATACACAATGTGATAGCCCCGTTCAGCCTCAAGCGGCACGCTGAGGCCCAACTTGCCCATCAGCGCTTTTGACCACACCCCCGAAGAGATCACAGCCTTGTCGCAGGCAATGCGGCCCACGGTGGTCTCCACGGCAGAAATCTGGCCGCCGCTCACATCAAAATCCTTGACCTCAGCGCGCACAAACCGTCCGCCAAGCTGTTCCAGAAGCCCCACAAGCGCTTGCACATAGGCCCCCGGGTTGAGGATAAACCCGTGGTTCTTGAGCACCGCCAAGAGCCCGGCGTTTGGGCCCAGAATCGGCTCTCTCTCCTGCACAGCGCCGCCCTCGACAAGCTCTGGCACAAAGCCCGCGTCCGCGCGCAGCTGCCAGCTAAAGGCATCCGCCTCAAAAGCGGCACGGTCCTTGTAAACAAACGAATACTCTGACTCACAAACCCATTTCGCCACATCGGTGCCCCGGGTCAGCGCCTGGTGCTGCTCCAGGCTGTCACCCACAATCGTGGTGAGCCCCTGGCTGATCCGGCGGGTGTCGCCGCTGTTGGCGTGAGACAAATAGCGCACAAGCCAGGGCACAAGCTTTGGCAAATAGCTCCAGCGCAAAAACAGCGGGAAATTGGGGTCTGCCAGATAGGCCGGCCCCTTGGCCAAAAGCCCCGGCCCCGTGACCGGGACCACAGAGGAGCTCGCCAGAATGCAGCCGTTGCCATAAGACGCGCCCATGCCGGGTGCGCCCTTGTCAACCAGCGTAACCGCCATGCCAGCGCGCCGCAGCCAGATCGCCGTGGCCGCGCCCACGATCCCTGCGCCAACAATCACGATATGCTCTGACGTCATCTTGGCCCCCGTTGCAGGCCTTCACTCTGGCGAAGCGGTCACATCATTTCAAATACAATTATCTCTCGCACATATCATTTTTTGTGATAAGAAGCCCCCATGCGTCTCAGGTTCAGACAGCTTCAGGCCTTTCATGCCATCGTCGAAAGCGGCACCGTCACCGGCGCAGCAGAGGCGCTTGGCATTTCCCAACCGGGCATCTCAAATCTGCTCGCCCAGCTGGAACGCCAAACGGGACTGCCGCTGTTTGAACGCATCCACGGGCGTCTCTTGCCCACCCCGGAAGCCGCCATGTTGCACCGTGAAATCGACACGGTGGTGCGCGGGCTGGATCACGTCACCCAAACCGTTGTCGATCTGCAAAACAAGCAGGCCGGCCAGCTTCAGGTGGCCTCGCAACATTCCATGTCCTTCGGTTTCATTCCCGCCGTGATTGCCAAATTCGCCAAGAGCCGCCCGGATATGAACATCTCCTTTCAGTCGCAATATTCGACCAAAATTCAGGAATGGGTCACCTCGGGGCTGTTTGAAATCGGCATATGCGAGCACCCGCTGCTGTATGACACCCTCACCGCCTACCCCTTGCAGGTCGAAACCCGCCTCGCGCTGCACCGCGATGACCCTTTGGCACAGCACGCCCAGCTCACGCCCGAGCTGCTCGCCGGCGCACCGGTGATCTCCATGGGCCCCGATCACATGACCCACCGCCGCCTGCGCGACGCCTTCACAGAAGCCGGGCTGAAAATGCGCACGCGCGTCCATTCCCACCTGTTCAAAAATCTGCTCAGCTTTGTGAAAGAGGGCATGGGCGTGTCCCTGCTGGATCCCTTCGTGTTGGAACATGATTGCGACCCGCGCTTTGTGAGCCGGCCCTTCGCGCCCAAAATCCATATGGACATGGCCGTGATCACCTCCGCCACCCGCCCGCTGTCGCAGACGGCGAAAGAGTTTCTCGCGCTGCTCCTGTCCGAGCTTGAGCCCTATCAGAGCGCACAAGGCGCGCCATCCCGCCCATGACAGATAAAACCATCCCCCGCCTCGGCATCCTTTTGCTCGACACCGCCTTTCCGAGGGTGCCCGGAGACATCGGCAATGCCGCCAGCTGGCCGTTTCCGGTTGCCTATGAGGTGGTCAGCGGCGCAACGCCCGAGGCGATCGTTGCCAATGATCCGCGCAAGCTGCTGGCCCAGTTTGTCAGCGCCGGCAAAAAGCTTGTCGCCCAAGGCTGCACGGGCATCACAACAACCTGCGGGTTTCTGTCGCTGTTGCAAGATGATCTCAAATCGGCGCTGGGCGTGCCCGTGGCCACCTCGGCACTGATGCAAATTGCCTCAATCAACGCACTCTTGCCCCCCGGCCAGCGCACCGGCGTGGTGACCATATCAGCCCAGAGCCTCACCGCGGCCCATCTTCTGGCCGCAGGCGCTCCGGCCGACACCCCCCTGATCGGCACCGACACGGGCAGCTTCAGCGCCTCCATCCTGAACAACCTGCCCGAGCTTGACACACAGGCCGCCGCCCAAGAAATCCGGCGCGCGGCCCTCACGCTCTGCGCCGACCACCCCGAGCTGGGCGCGCTCGTGCTGGAATGCACCAACATGCCCCCCTATGCCGCCGCCGTGGCCCGGGCCACAGGGCTGCCAGTCTATTCGATCCACAGCTTTCTCTGCTGGTTCCATGCCGGGCTCGCTCCGCCCACCTTTGGCGCTCCCTTCCCAAGGGTCACCGGCCCGGGCCTTGAGAAAAAGATTGCCAATCAACCCTAAAAAACTAATCTCAAAGGGCTGCACGCCGGGATTCTCCGGGCAGACGGGAGAAAAGATATACACCACATGACCGACCCAGCATCCGCCAGTGGCACCGCTGCCACGCTGCAAGTGGAAGACCTGCACAAATCCTTCGGTGACCTGGAGGTTCTCAAGGGTGTGTCCATGTCCGCGCGCGAGGGCGATGTTGTCTCGCTCATTGGCTCTTCCGGCTCCGGAAAGAGCACTTTCCTGCGGTGTATCAACCTGCTGGAGCTGCCCACAGCCGGGGTTATCCGCTTGTCGGGCGAAGAGGTGAAATTCAAGGGCAGCGGGCCAAACCGTGTGCCCGCCGACAAAAAGCAGGTGGCGCGCTTGCGCTCCCAGCTGGGGATGGTGTTTCAAAGCTTCAATCTCTGGCAGCATATGACCGTCTTGCAAAACGTCATGGAAGGCCAGGTGCAGGTGCTGGGCGTGCCCAAAGCCGAAGCGCGCGCGCGCGCCGAGGCCATCCTGGAGCGCGTCGGCCTCTATGACAAACGCGCGCAATACCCGGCCTTTCTGTCCGGCGGGCAGCAGCAACGCGCCGCCATCGCCCGCGCCGTGGCCATGGAGCCCAAAGTCATGCTCTTTGATGAGCCGACGTCCGCGCTCGATCCGGAACTGGTCGGCGAAGTGCTCAAAGTTATCCGCGGCCTCGCCGAAGAGGGGCGCACCATGATCCTTGTGACCCATGAAATGAGATTTGCGCGCGATGTCTCGTCTGAAGTGGTCTATCTGCACGAAGGCCGCGTCGAAGAGCGGGGCGCGCCGGATGAGATTTTCACACATCCCAAAAGCGAACGCTTCGCCGCATTCATTCAAAACACTCACTAAACCGTAAACCAACAGGAGACCAAACCATGACCATCAAATCCATTCTTGGCACAGTCGCCGCTCTGGCGCTTACCGCCACAGCCGCCTCCGCCGACATCAAAATCGGGTTCGCGGCCGAAGCTTACCCCCCCTTCACCGCCAAAAATGCCGCCGGTGAATGGGAAGGCTTCGAAGTAGACCTCAAGAATGCGCTCTGCGCAGCCATGAAAGAAGAATGCACCGTCGTTGATGTGGCCTGGGACGGCATCATCCCGGCCCTGCTCGCGGGCAAGATCGACGCAATCGTCGCCTCCATGTCGATCACCGAAGAGCGCCTCAAAACCATCAACTTCTCGGACAAATACTACAACACGCCCGCCGTGCTTGTGGCCCCCAAGTCGTCAGACATGAGCGCCGACAGCACCGATGGTAAAATCATCGGCGTGCAAGTCTCCACAATCCACCAAAACTATGCCGAGAAGCATTTTGGCGGAGCTCAGATCAAAACCTACTCGACATTTGACGAGCACAACCAGGATCTCACAGCCGGCCGTGTCGATGCGGTTGTGGGTGATTCCATTGCCTTCTCCGATTACCTCGCCTCCGCCCCTGACATGGAAGTGAAAGCCGAGCTTTCAGACGAAGAGGTCTTTGGCCCCGGTGTTGGCGTGGGAATGCGCAAGGAAGACACGGAGCTGGCCGAAAAGTTCAACGCGGCAATCAAACAGATCCGCGCAGACGGCACCTATGATGCCATCGGCAAAGCCTATTTCGACTTTGACATCTACGGCGGCTAAACGCCTCCTGCGCGCGCCAAAACTCTGGCGCGCGCCTTTTTTGATCGGACCCCATGGAAAACGCGCTCGAACTCCTCGCATTGTCGCCGCCCGGCTGGGGCGGCAACCTCTTGCGCGGGCTGTGGAGCACGTTCCAGATCGCGCTGGGCGCCTATATCCTCGGCCTTGCCCTCGGCCTCTTTGGCGCCTTTGGCAAAATCTACGGTGGCCCGGTGCTGCGCGGTGTGCTCACGGTTTACACCACCGTCATCCGCGCCGTTCCTGAGCTCGTGCTGATCCTCTTGCTCTATTACCTTGGCACCGATCTTCTCAACATGGCGCTCACCTCCATGGGCTTTGAGCGCATGGACATCTCCGGCCTCTGGGCGGGCATCTATGTCATCGGCTTTGTGCAGGGCGCCTACTCCACCGAAGTGCTGCGCGGCGCGTTTCACGCGGTCCCCTTCGGGCAGATCGAGGCCGCCCGCGCCATTGGCATGTCGGCCTTCACCGCGCACTGGCGCATCATCCTCCCCGCGATGATCCCTTTCGCACTGCCCGGCCTTGCCAATCTCTGGCTCATCGCCACGAAGGAAACCGCGCTTCTGGCGGTTGTCGGCTTCTCCGAGCTGGCGCTGGAAACCAAGCAGGCCGCCGGCGCAACCAAGGCCTATTTCATGTTCTACCTCGCCGCAGGCGCGCTCTATCTCATGCTCTCGCTCGCCTCCACAGGCGTCTTTGCACTGGTCGAGCGGCGCTTCCGCCGCGGCCAGCCGAGCCAGAGTTGAGCCCATGGATTGGTCCTGGCTCCCCGAATATCTGCCCCGCTTCGTCGAAGGTCTCTGGCTCACACTCCAGCTTCTCTTCTGGTCGATCCTCATCGGCATGTCGCTGGCCATTCCCATTGGCCTTGTGCAGGTCACTGGCCCGCGCCCCTTGGCATGGCTCGCGCGCGGCTTCACAACGGTGATCCGTGGCACACCGCTGCTCATTCAGCTCTGGCTGATCTACTACGGCGTCGGCTCGCTCTTTCCCTCCATTCCGGGGATACGCGAAAGCTTCCTCTGGCCCGTGCTGCGCGATGCTTTCCCCTATGCGGTTCTGGCCTTCTCGCTCTCCGTGGCGGGCTATGAAGGCGAGATCATGCGCGGCGCGTTCCGGGGCGTGCCCAAGGGCGAGCTGGAGGCCGCCCGCGCTGTCGGCATGAGCCCCTTTCAGGTGCTGCGCCGGGTCTGGCTGCCGCGTGCTTTGCAAAACACCTTTCCCACCCTCACAGGCGAGTTCATCCTCACCCTCAAGGCCACGCCACTGGCCGCCACGATCACGGTCTTTGAGGTCTACGGCATCGGCTCCATCGTGCGGCAGGAAACCTACAAAATCTACGAGCCCCTCCTGTTTGTGGCGGCGATCTATCTCTGCCTCACAGGTATTCTTGTGCTCGGGTTCCGCTATCTGGAAAACCGCATTCCCAAACAGTCCCGCAGCTAAAGGCGCATCATGTCCCGGTCCTACACCTTCACCCACGCCATCTCGCGCGTGCCGTCCCAAAGCATCACAAACGGCCTGCGCGCCGTTGACACGGGCACGCCCGATCTTGCGCTTTTCGCGCAGCATCACGCCGATTATGTCGCCGCCCTGCGCTCCACAGGCGCGCATATCGAGCTGCTGGATGCGCTCGAAGACTACCCCGACAGCGTCTTTGTCGAAGATGCCGCGCTGTGCCTGCCCGAAGGCGCGGTTGTCATGCGCCCCGGCGCGCCCACCCGCTTGGGCGAGGCCGCGCTCATGGCCCCGACACTGGCCAAGTTCTACCAAGACATCCGCACCATCCAAGCGCCTGATTTCATCGAAGGGGGCGACATCCTCACCACCGAAACAGAAATCCTCGTCGGCACATCGGCCCGCACCACATCAGGCGGCATAGAGGCGCTGCGCCGCGCCACCGCCGATTGGGGCTACACCGTGCGCGAAGTCGCCACCCCCGCCGGGGTGCTGCACTTCAAAACCGATTGTTCGCTGCTCGATGAAGAGACCATCCTCTCCACCAAGCGCCTCGCCGCCTCGGGCTGCTTTGAGGGCTACCGCGTGCTGCACACCGCCGAGGGCGAAGACGCCGCGGCCAACACCATCCGCTTCAACGATCTGGTGATCATGCCCTCAGGCTTTCCGCGCACCGCCGAGGCGCTCGACAAGGCCGGCTACACCATCCGCGAGGTTGGCAATTCAGAGGCTGCCAAGCTTGATGGCGGCATGTCCTGCCTCAGCCTGCGCTTCAGCCCGCCGCAGGGTTGAGCCAGCCCTCATAGGCCAGCAAGACAAAGCCGGCAATCGGGGCGCGCACTTCAACCTTGAAGTGGTATCTCCCGCGCTCCCCCCACTCCTGCGCCGTGATCTGCGGCCAAAGCACGCGCGGCACAGGCATGTCAAACAGGCGCACCGCCGTCGTCACCTGTATCAAGCGCCCCGCGACGAGCTCCAGACGGGAGGTGATGGTGGCCGCGCCCATGCGCTCGCTCACCTCTTCACCACTCTGCCACAACAGGCTCACAAGCTCGCGATCCTTGATCTGGCGCCGCCAGATCGCGGTATTTTCCTCCTCGCGGGTGCCAAACCACAGGGGCGCATCCTTGCAGGGCGGCGGATACCCCAGAAGCCGCATCACAGGCGCGCTGTGCAGCGTAATTTCCCCCTCGCGAATGCCCACACCCGCGTGCAGCGCCTGCACCTCCGGCGCCAGCTCGGCAAAGCGCCCGGCCAATATACGTTGAAAAAGCCTCATCCTGTCTCCCCTCTCTCACCGCTGTCTTGCGCAAAACGCACAAGAAGCCAAGCCTAAGCCTACGCCCAAGCCCAAAAGGGCGCGCAGCAATCCAACGCTGGAAAGGAAGTGGCAGGGGCACACAGACTCGAACTGTGGGCCTACGGTTTTGGAGACCGTCGCTCTACCAACTGAGCTATACCCCTAAGGCCGACCTGTGAGATAAATCGGCACGGCGCGAAAATCAAGGCGCTTTTTGCCCGCCAAAGCGCTTTTCCAACACCAAGGCCGCATAGCTGGGCGCTTTGTGAATGGCGTCCTGTTTTTGCACGGCCCCCTCTATTGCAAACTCCGGCCGGGTGAACATCCCCTCCATCACCGTCTTCTCGGGCTGCGCCACCAACTCAAGCCCCAAATCTGCAAAAGCGCCCTCCAGAGCCTGCCAAAGCCGGGCGCGCGCCTCAACGGGGGCCTCGCGCAGCTTTGGCGCCGCGTGTAGCAAGCCGCCCTCGGCCTCTTGGTCCACAACTCCCCAACAAGGAAAGCCCGCCGCCACAAACACAACTGTGTCCGCACCATCCGCCTTGAGCTGCCGCGCCCACCGCACGGCCCGGCGCTCGCTCAGAAATTGCGCCGCCGCATAGGCCAGCGCCGCCGCGCTCACCGCGCGCTCCGGATCGGTCAGCACAGCAAGATAGGCCGCAAAAAACTCTGCAAGCCTGAGCCGACCACCATAAAACACAAATGTCTCAAAATCATCGGGCCGCAACGCCAGCCGCCCCGCTTCGTTGATGGCCAAAACCGCCGCCTGCCCCGCCGGGCCAAGCGCGCGCAAGGCGCCGTCGCGGTAGTCCAATTGCCGGTAAGCCGGCCCCGCCGCGCCCCAGAATTCCGGCGGTGCGCTGAGAAATCCGAGCAAACCGGCATCCTGCGCCCGCCGCACCGTGGCGATGTTGCTATCGCCAAAAATCACCATGCTATTTGGCAAAGGCATCCAGAAGCGCCTCCTCGCATATCAGCTCCATCTGCCGCCCGGCCGCTTTTCGCCGGCCCCGCCCAGACTTTTCTGCCTTCTTTGGCGCGGGCGGTCCAAAAACACGGGCCTGCTCTGCAAAGAAATGGCGCATCACCAAAGCCACGCCCTCAGGCACCACCCGGCGCATATCCGGCGCAAAAAACATGCCCCGTGCCACCGGCTGGGTGAGGATCTCGTAGGCGGGAAAATAATCCACTGCCGGATCCTGCGCCGCCACCGCGCCAGCAACCGCGCGCAGCAGCGCCTTGGCGTGGCTCGTGGCCGTCAGCACATGTTGGCCCGAAGCGCTCGCAACCGGCGGCACAGGCGAGACCGTGAGCACAACCCGCAACTCTGGAGTCTGCGCCCGCATCAGGGCCAAGGCTGCGGCGATATCCGCATGCAGCGCGTCATACCCTGCGTTGTGAAACTCATGTGCCTGAGGGTCAAACGCCGCCCCGGCCACCGTGCCGGGACAAAGCGCATATTCCAGCCCGCTCTGACGGTTGCGCCAGGACTCCGTCCGCCCGAGTGTGAAGACAAAAACATGGGCGTCACGAACGGCTCTGCGCAGGCCCGCCAGGGTCGCGGCACGCGCGTCCAGAAGCTCGCTCTTGCTGGCAAACCCCTCAGGTTCGATACACGGGCGCAAAGGGTCATACCAACGCCCATTGGCCTGCCAAAGCTCAGTGTCTCCGCCTTCAAAGGCGAGCCGCAGCCACTGCAACAACATATGCGGCGTATAGATATTGCCGGTGCGACAGCTGAAAACCCCGTAATTAAAACGCTGCGCCCCCGCTTCGCGCAGCCAGGGCGGGGTTGGCTCTGTTTGCAGCCAGTGATAGCCCCGCGCATCCAAAGCAGGACCAATGTGTTGCGCAAAACAACTTCCCGCCGTCGCAATCGGGGTGTCCGCGTCAATGGGAAACTTGGGCTGCCAAAGCTGCTCCAGGCCCAAAACGCCTGTCTCGGCAACAGCAGAATGCCAAAAGGCATGGGCGGGCAGAGCCTGATAGGGATGGGTCATGAACCGGGGCCACTTGTGAAAAAACGCAAGCCAACCCTAGCAAGCCTGACATCACGCAGCAACCACCCAACCCGTGGTCACTGTGCCGGAAGGTGCGCAGTCAATGCGCACCCTACCACCGTGCGCAAAAGGGCTGCCCCTTCGGGCAGCCCT
>NZ_CAKZKL010000029.1 GCF_937123735.1 uncultured Lentibacter sp. | reverse complement strand
GAAACATGCAATGTTATGGGCGCCCGTTTTGTTGTGCGGATCATCATTTCTAAAAACAATTGGTGCCATGAAAGCTCCTTTATTTTTATCTGCTCCAATCACTTCAAAATCATCCAAATCACCAATAACAATGTTTTGCTCTTTCTGTAATAATTCAATATTTGCTCGCACACGTTCAACTTGTAAACGCGTTGCCAATGAACCCATTCTCACTGACTTGTCAGCTGGGTCTCCAACTGTATTTTTTGCCAATCTTGCCGCTAAAGCAGATTGCACATCATCCATCAATTCTTCAGGAACAATAACTCTTCGCACTGAAGTACATTTTTGACCTGCTTTTATGGTAATTTCTTTTTGAACTTCTTTGATGAAAATATCAAAATCCTTAGTTCCAGGAACAGCATCTTTACCTAATACTGCCGCATTCAAAGAATCACACTCTAGGTTAAAAGAAACGTTGTCATTTTGAATATTATCTAGGTTTCCGATTATTGCTCCTGTTGCAGCCGAGCCTGTAAAAGTCACGGTATCTTCTGCTCCAGCAAAATCAACAACACCTCTTCCTAGTCCAACAACAAGCTGTAAGGCACCTTCAGGTAAAATTTTAGAATCAATGATATCTCTTACCATTACTTCAGTCAAGTAACAGGTATATTCAGATGGCTTCACCACAGCCGGAACTCCAGCCAAAAGGTTCACTGCAATTTTTTCAAGCATCCCCCAAATTGGGAAGTTGAATGCGTTGATATGCACACCGACACCGTGGAGCGGTGTGCAGATATGCTGGCCAAGGAATGTGCCGTTGCGCGAAAGCTGCTCCACATCGCCGTCGACATAGACGTGCGCTTCGGGCAGCTCGCGCCGGCCCTTGGAGGCGAAGACAAACATCGTGCCGATGCCGCCGTCGATGTCGATCAGGTGGTCTTTCTGCGTGCCGCCCGTATGAAAGGAGAGGTCATAGAGCGCCTGCTTGTGCTCGGAAAGGGCCATGGCCAGCGCTTTGACCATCTTGGCGCGCTCATGGAAGTTGAGCTTGCGCAAGGCAGGCCCGCCAACGGCGCGGGCGTGTGCGAGCATGGCCTGAGTGTTGAGTGTCGCGTTGCCGATGCGCGCGAAGGCCTCGCCCGTGATCGCGCAGTCAACCTTGCGCGCTGTCTCATCAGGGGCGACCCACTGCCCCACTGCGTAGCTTGCAATCTCTCTCATGGCGCTCTCCTATTTCGCTTTGGATAATTTATTGACCAACCGTTCGGTTTATGCAAGCTTTGTCTGAGACGCTTTTGGGAGGATGCCATGTCGGACAGTATTTTGATCACAGATCATGGGCTTTGGCGCGAGATCACGCTGAATAGGCCCGACAAGCTCAATGCGTTTACCGAAGAGATGCACCTTGCGTTGCGTGCAGCCCTTGAGGCGGCGCGGGACAGTGGCGCGCGCGCGGTTTTGCTCACGGGGGCCGGGCGCGGCTTTTGTGCGGGGCAGGATCTGGGCGACCGTGACCCCAGCAAGATGGACGGCCCGCCCGACCTTGGCGACACAGTGCGCAGGTTTTACGCGCCGCTGGTGACCCTCATTCGCGCCCTGCCCTTCCCTGTTGTTTGCGCGGTCAACGGCGTGGCGGCGGGGGCCGGGGCCAATCTGGCGCTGGCCTGCGATATGGTTCTGGCCTCGGATAAGGCGAAGTTCATCCAGTCGTTCAGCAAGGTGGGGCTCATTCCCGACACGGGCGGCAGCTATCATTTGCCCCGCTTGCTGGGCGAGGCGCGCGCCAAGGGGCTGGCCTTTACGGCCGAGCCGATGAGCGCTGCGCAGGCCGAAGACTGGGGCCTCATCTGGCGCTCTGTGGAAGACGGGCAGCTGATGTTTGAAGCGCGCGGGCTGACCGAGCGGCTGGCCAACGGGCCCACACTTGGCCTGAGCCTGACCAAGGCGGCTATTCAGGCAGCCGCTGTGAACACGCTGGAAGAGCAGCTCGCGCTTGAGGCGGGCTATATGAAAACCTGCGGCGAGAGTGCGGATTATGCCGAGGGGGTGAGCGCTTTTCTGAACAAGCGCGCGCCTGTGTTCAAGGGAGACTGAGCATGACCCCGAAGGAACGCGCAGAGCGCGCCGCCGCCGCCATGTGGGCCGGAGACCGCGCCTCGGAGTGGATCGGCATGGAGCTGATTGAAGTGGATGAGGGTTATGCTGTGCTGGAGCTGACCGTGCAGGCACATCACACCAACGGCCACGGGACCTGCCACGGCGGTGTGAGCTTCATGCTCGCGGACAGCGCCTTTGCCTTTGCCTGCAACGCGCGCAACCAGAACACCGTGGGGCAGCACACATTCATGAGCTATCTTGCGCCCGGCTTTGAGGGTGACCGTTTGCGCGCCACGGCGCGGGAAGTGAGCCTGACGGGGCGCAGCGGGATTTATGACGTGGTGGTGCGCAATCAGGCGGGCAAGGTTCTGGCCGAGTTTCGCGGCATTTCCCGCGCAATTGCTGGCACACATTTTGACGAAGGCGGGGAGGCCTGAGAGATGAAAGATCTGACACCCAAGAAGAGCGATCTGGACCCCATTGAAGTGGCCTCGCGCGACGAGATCATGGCGCTTCAACTTGAGCGGATGAAGACCACGCTGCGCCACGCTTACGACAATGTGGCGATGTATAAAGAGCGCTTTGATGCGGCGGGGGTGCATCCGGATGACCTCAAGACGTTGGGTGACTTGGCGAAATTCCCCTTCACATACAAGGATGACTTGCGCGCGAACTACCCTTTTGGCCTTGCAGCTGTGCCGCGCGAGGAGCTGGTGCGCATCCATGCCTCTTCGGGCACAACGGGCAAACCCACGGTCGTGGTCTACACCCAGAACGACATTGACGTCTGGGCCGAAGTTGTCGCCCGCTCCTTGCGCGCCTCGGGCCTTAAGCGCGGCGACACGGTGCACAACGCTTACGGCTATGGCCTCTTCACCGGCGGACTGGGCGCGCATTACGGGATCGAGCGGCTCGGCGCGACCGTGGTTCCCATGGGCGGCGGGCAAACCGAAAAGCAGGTTGGCCTGATAACTGACTTCCAGCCACAGGGCATCCTGGTGACGCCCTCTTACATGCTCAACATCCTTGAGGGTTTTCACAAGGCGGGGATTGACCCGCGCAGCACGAGCCTTGATGTGGGCGTCTTTGGGGCCGAGCCCTGGACCAACGCCATGCGGCTTGAGGTGGAAGAGGCCTTTGATATGCACGCCGTTGATATTTATGGGCTTTCCGAAATCATCGGCCCCGGCGTGGCCAATGAATGTGTGGAGAGCAAGGACGGCTTGCACATCTGGGAAGATCACTTCTACCCCGAGGTCATAGACCCTGTGACAGGCGCGGTTTTGCCCGATGGCGCGGAAGGCGAGCTGGTCTTCACCACGCTCACCAAAACAGGCATGCCGATGATCCGCTACCGCACGCGCGATCTCACGCGCCTTCTGCCCGGCACGGCGCGCGCCATGCGGCGGATGC
This sequence comes from uncultured Lentibacter sp., assembly GCF_937123735.1. GTDB lineage: Bacteria > Pseudomonadota > Alphaproteobacteria > Rhodobacterales > Rhodobacteraceae > Lentibacter. The sequence continues at coordinate 12,386 of NZ_CAKZKL010000029.1, read as the reverse complement.
AAAAAATCACCGGGCGCTCGGATGACATGATCATCCTGCGCGGTGTGAATGTCTTCCCCACCCAGATCGAAGAGCAGGTCATGGCCACAGGCGGGCTTGCGCCCTACTTCCAGATCGAGCTTTACAAATCGGGCCGGATGGATGCGATGCGCGTGCTGGTGGAGGCCGCCCCCAACGCCGCCGACAACCTCTCGCGCGCGGCCGCCCAGCGGATGCTGACCAAGCACATCAAGGATATGGTCGGCGTCTCCACCGAAGTGGTCGTGGGCGATCCGGGCTCTGTGGCGCGCAGCCAGGGCAAGGCCGTGCGGGTCATCGACAACCGCAGCAAAGAGGGCTGAGGCCGTGGCCAGAACACAGGCAAAAGACCATGGCGCAAAACGCGAGGCAATCCTTGCCGCGGCGGCGCGCGTCTTTGCCAGTGAGGGGTTTGACCGTGCGAGCATGGCGGCGCTGGCGCAGGAAGCCGGCATCTCCAAGGCCAATATCTACCACTATTATGACAGCAAGGACGCGCTGCTCTTTGACTTGCTCAACGGCCATCTGAAAGCGCTGCGCGACAGGCTCGCCGCCGTGCCGCTTGCGGGCCTCACCCCGCCGCAAAAGCTGCAAGCGCTCTGCACTGAAGTGCTGCTGGCCTATCAGGGCGCGGACAACGCCCACCGCGTCCAAAGCGCCGGCATGGACCACCTGCCCGAAGCCGAGCGCAAAACCCTTGTCGGCTACCAACGCGATATGGTGCGCCAGCTCTCTGACGTCATCGCGCAAAACGCCCCCGAACATCTCGCCAATAACCCGGCCAAACTGCGCCGCATCACCATGTCGCTCTTCGGGATGCTGAACTGGCACTACATGTGGAACGCAGGGGCCGATGAGGCCGCGCGCCGCGCCTACGGCGCAGAAGTCGCCGCCCTCACACTCGGGGGGCTAAAGGCGCTCTAACCCTTTTTTATTGCTCTAAATATCCTGGGGGAGCGCGAGGGGGCAAAGCCCCCTCGCCCACCGCGGTTTGGCGCAGCCAAAGCGCAAAGCCTCAAGCGCAACCTCACTTGTCGTAATCAACCTTCACAACCGCGCTTACAGGGTAGCTCTGGCAGGACAGGATATAGCCCTTCTCGACTTCATAATCCTCCAGCGCGTGGTTGGCGCGCATGTCGACTTCGCCTTCCACCACGCGGCAGCGGCAGGTCGAGCAAACGCCCGCTTTGCAGGCAAAGGGCGCATCGAGCGCGTTGGCGCGGGCGATGTCGAGGATGCTGGTGGTGCCATCGGCCTCCAGCGTTTGGGTGGCCCCGTCGAGCGTGACCGAAAGTTTGACTTGGGCCGCAGCCGCTGCCGCGCGCGCGGCGGCGGGTTTGGCCAGCCGGCCCTGCTGGGCCGAGGCAAAGAGCTCGTATTTGATCTGGCTCTCGTCCAGCCCGTGGTCTTTCAGCGCCTTGGCGATGCCGAGCATCATGGGCTCTGGCCCGCAGATGAAGGCCGTGTCTATCGCCTTGATATCAATCCAGCTTTTGAACAGTTCGGCGCATTTTTCTTCGCTCACAAGCCCCGAGAACAGCTCGATGTCCTGCGCGTCCTGCTCCAGGATATGGATCACAGTGAAGCGGCCCATATAGAGGTTTTTTAAATCCTCCAGCTCTTCGCGGAACATGATCGTGGACACGCCCTTGTTGGCATAGACCAGCGTGAAATCGGCATTCGGCTCGGCTGCGAGCGTGGTTTTGATGAGCGAAAGCACCGGCGTGATGCCAGAGCCGCCTGCAAAGCCGAGGTAGCTTTTGGAGGATGCCGCATCCAGCGGGGTGAAGAAGCGGCCCATGGGCGGCATGGCCTCCAGCCGTTCGCCCACTTTCAGCTCTTCATTGGCCCATGTAGAGAAGGCCCCGCCATCGACCCGTTTGATGCCGACTTGCAAGATGCCGTCGTCCTTGCCAGCACAGATCGAGTAGCTGCGGCGGATTTCCGCGCCGTCAAAATCACGCCGGAAGGTGAGATACTGGCCTTGGGTAAAGTCAAATTCGCGCGCCGCGCTGTTCACCGGCTTGAGCGTAACGACAACGGCGTCGCGGATGGTTTTGCGCACATCTGTGACTTCGAGTTCATGAAAGCGGGCCATGGGCTGTGCTCCTCAGATACATTTGAAATAATCAAAAGGCTCAAGGCAGCTTTTGCAGCGCCACTGGGCCTTGCAGGGGGTGGAGCCGAACTGGCTCAGGCGCTCCAAGTGCTGGCTTTGGCAGCGCGGGCATTGCTGGGGGCCACCCGCGGGCTGGGGTGGCGCGATGCCATAGGCTTCCAGCTTGGCGCGGCCTGACTCTGTAAGCCAGTCTGTTGTCCAGGGTGGCGAGAGCTGGCGTTTGAGCGTGAGCTTTTCGATGCCGCGCGCGCGCAGGGCGGTTTCGATATCAAGGTTGATGACGCTGGTGGCCGGGCAGCCCGAATAGGTTGGCGTCACGGTCACTTCAAGCGTCTCGCCCGCCCATTCCACATGGCGGATGATGCCCAGATCGGTCAGCGAGATCACGGGGATCTCGGGATCGGGCACCTCATCGAGCCACGCGTAGACCTGCTCTACACTTGCCTGTGTCACCACGCGGCCCCCGGGTAGGCGCGTTGCAGCCATTGCATTTGCGTGAGGATATGGCCGAGGTGCTCGGTGTGCATCTTGCCTGTGCGCCCGCCTTTGTGGGCAAAGCGACTGTCGGGCAAGCTGAGCGTGGCTTCGGCCATAGTGGCCGCGAGGGCTTCGTCATAGGGCGCGCGCAGGCTGGCCAGATCGGGCGCGAGGCCCGCTTCGGCGGCGGCGGTGTCCACTGCATCGGGTGTGAACAGCTCGCCCACATAGGGGTAGAGATAGTCCAGTGCCTCTTGCATACGCTTGTGGCTTTCGGCTGTGCCATCGCCCAGCCCGATCACCGTGTCGCGCGAGCGCTCGACATGGTAACTCACCTCTTTCACGGCCTTGTCGGCAATGTCGCTGACGCGCTTTTCGCTGGAGCCTTGCAGCGCTTTCAGCATCAGCAAGTGCCATTCATCAAAAAGATACTGGCGCATGAGCGTGCGGCCAAAATCGCCATTTGGCAGCTCGCAGAGGAGCGCGTTGCGGAACTCCCAGGCATCGCGCAGAAAGGCGAGATCATCGGCGGTTTTGCCGCTGCCCTCTTCCTCGGCGGCGAGGCCGAGCCAGAGCTGGGTCTGGCCGATGAGATCGAGCGCGGTGTTGGCGAGCGCGATGTCTTCTTCCAAGACAGGCGCATGGCCGCACCACTCGGAGACACGGTGGCCCAGAATGAGGGTGTTGTCGCCCATGCGCAGAGCAAAGTCGTAGAGCGTGCTCATGCTACATGGCCCCCACGTCTTCGGGGATGTCAAAGAAGGTGGGGTGGCGGTAGACCTTGCTTTCGCTTGGTTCATACATCGGGCCTTTGTCCGAGGGGCTGGAGGCGGTGATATGCGCGGCCTCGACCACCCAGATTGACTGGCCTTCGTTGCGGCGCGTGTAAACATCGCGGGCGTTCTTGATTGCCATTTCGGCGTCTGGCGCGTGCAGGCTGCCGACGTGACGGTGGCTCAAGCCATGTTGGCCGCGGATGAAGATTTCCCAGAGGGGCCATTCTTTAGACATGTCTCTGCTCCTTATTCCGCAGCGGTTTTGAGGACGGCGCGCTTTTCAGCGTGGGCCATAAGGCCTTCGCGCACCCATGCGCCATTGTCCCAGGCGGCGTTGCGCTTTTCCATGCGGTCCACATTGCAGGGGCCGTTGCCTTGGAGCACGTCAAAGAACTCGTCCCAATCGGGCTCGGAGAAGTCGTAGCCGCCTTTCTCTTCGTTCCATTTGAGGTTTTCATCGGGCACGGTGAGGCCAAGATATTCGGCCTGCGGCACGGTCTGATCGACAAATTTCTGGCGCAGCTCGTCGTTGCTGTCCATTTTGATCTTCCACGCCATCGACTGTGCAGAGTGCACCGAGTCCTTGTCGGAGGGGCCAAACATCATCAGGCTCGGATACCAGAGGCGGTTCAAGGCATCCTGCGCCATTTTCTTTTGCGCCTCAGTGCCTTGGGCCATTTTCATCATGATGTCGTAGCCCTGACGCTGATGGAAGCTCTCTTCCTTGCAGATGCGGATCATCGCGCGGGAGTATGGGCCATAGGAAGTGCGCTGGAGCGGCACCTGGTTCATGATCGCCGCGCCATCGACAAGCCAGCCGACTGCGCCGATATCGGCCCAGTTGAGCGTGGGGTAGTTGAAGATCGAGGAGTATTTCATCCGCCCGTCAAGGAGCTGTTCGGTGAGCTCGTCGCGACTCACACCCAGCGTTTCGGCGGCGGCGTAGAGGTAGAGGCCGTGGCCCGCCTCGTCCTGCACCTTGGCCAGAAGGATCGCTTTGCGCTCCAGCGTGGGCGCGCGGGTGATCCAGTTGCCTTCGGGAAGCTGGCCGACGATCTCGCTATGCGCGTGCTGGCCGATCTGACGGATGAGGGTTTTGCGGTAGCCCTCCGGCATCCAGTCTTTTGGTTCGATCTTGATATCGGCGTCGATACGGTCCTGAAAGGCCGCTTCCTCGGCGCTCATCTCTTCGCGGGATTTGACGCCGGCGCCGGTTGATTTGACCATCTGTGCATACATGACTGTGTCCTCCTCAGACCCGTTCGATGATTATGGCTGCGCCCTGGCCTACGCCAACGCACATGGTGCAAAGTGCATAGCGCCCGCCACGGCGCTTGAGTTCGTAAGCCGCTGTCATGACAAGGCGCGCGCCTGACATGCCGAGCGGATGGCCAAGCGCGATGGCGCCGCCGTTGGGATTGACGTGTTCGGCATCATCGGCCACACCGAGCGCGCGCAGGGTTGCGAGACCTTGCGAGGCGAAAGCTTCGTTGAGCTCGATCACCTCCATATCTTCAATGCCAAGGCCTGCACGGGCGAGCACCTTCTGGCTGGCTGGCACGGGGCCGATGCCCATGATACGCGGGGCCACACCGGCGACCGACATGCCCACGACGCGGGCGATGGGGGTAAGGCCCTGCGCCTGTGTGGCGGCCTCGGAGGCCATGAGCATCGCCGCGGCGCCATCATTGACGCCTGAGGCATTGCCAGCGGTGACGCTCTTGCCCTCACCGTTGAGGGCGCGCAGCTTGGCGAGGCTTTCTGGCGTTGTGCCAGCGCGGGGGTGCTCATCGGTGTCAAAGACACGCGGATCGCCCTTGCGCTGTGCAATTTCCACGGGGGTGATTTCGTCGGCAAACTTGCCAGCCGCCTGAGCGGCTTCAAAGCGGGCTTGGGAGCGCGCGGCGAAAGCGTCCTGATCTTCGCGGGAGATGCCGAAATCTTCGGCCACATTGTCGGCGGTTTCGGGCATGGAATCGGTGCCGTATTGCGCCTTCATTTTCGGGTTCACAAAACGCCAGCCGATGGTTGTATCATACACCGCATTGCTGCGCGAAAAGGCGGTTTCGGCCTTTGGCATCACGAAAGGCGCGCGGCTCATGCTCTCGACCCCGCCGGCGATGGCCATGTCATAATCGCCTGCCTTGATGGCGCGGGCGGCCATGCCGACAGCGTCCATGCCGCTTGCGCAGAGGCGGTTGAGCGTGGTTCCGGGAACCTCGATGGGCAGGCCCGCGAGAAGGGCTGCCATGCGGGCCACATTGCGGTTGTCTTCGCCTGCCTGATTGGCGGAGCCGTAGATCACATCGTCAATCGCGGCCCAATCTAGCGAGGGGTTGCGCGCCTTCAAAGCGGCAATGGGCAGCGCGGCCAGATCATCGGTGCGCACAGACGAGAGCGCGCCGCCGTAGCGGCCAATGGGGGTGCGGGTTGCATCACAAATGAAGGCGTGAGCCAAGGCGGCGTCTCCTGATCGGGGGTCCTGTTGCGAGGTGAGTTTGCACTGCACACAGATTCGGCGCAAGCAATATGTTACGAATTTGCGGCCTTTGCGAAAAATTTAGTAACGCGTTGAGGGCGCGTCGATGATCAAAATATTGCCGCATTCTTGCGATACCTCCCCTGGAAGGCACGATTTGACGCAAAGTTGACCCATGACGCGAAATGCAGGCACTTACCGCCCCGAGATTGACGGGCTGCGCATGATCGCGGTGGTGGCTGTGGTGCTGTATCACTTCGGCCTGCCCGGCCTTGGCGGCGGGTTTGCCGGTGTCGATGTGTTCTTTGTCATCTCGGGCTATCTCATCGGCGGGATCTTGTGGCGCGAGGCCGAGGCGACAGGGCGCATTTCGCTTGCGCGCTTTTACATCCGCCGTGTGAAGCGGCTCGCGCCGGCTTTCTTTGCCATGGTTTTGGCGGTGAGCCTTGTGGCCTGGCTGGTGTTGTTGCCGTTTGAGTTGCGCGCCTATGGCAAATCGCTCATCGCGGCGACGGTTTTTCTGAGCAATGTGCTTTTCTACCGCGACGCCGGGTATTTTGACACGGGCGCAGAGACCAAGGTGCTGTTGCACACATGGTCGCTCTCTGTGGAGGAGCAGTTCTATATTTTCCTGCCGCTCGTTTGCCTGCTGCTCTTGCGCTGGAAGCGGGTGTTTCTGGGCGCGCTCTGGCTGTGTTTTGCCGCCTCGCTGGCCAGCTCTGTCTGGCTGACGCCGACACATCAGACCGCCACCTTCTATCTCTTCCCCTTTCGCGCTTGGGAGCTTTTGGCGGGCGTTTTGCTGGCCATTCACAGCCACGGGCGCGCGCCTTTGAAGGCGGGCGCATGGGTGAGCTGGCTGGGGCTGGCGCTTGTGGTGGGCAGCCTTGTGATGATTGACGCCGCACGCGGCTTTCCGGGCTGGCAGGTACTTTTCCCCGTGCTGGGAACCGTGCTTTTGCTCGCCAACGGGCAGGCCGGCAATGCTGTGAACGCAGCCCTGAGCCTGCGCTTGCCGGTGTTTGTAGGCAAGATTTCCTATTCGCTTTATCTCTGGCACTGGCCTGTTTTTGTGCTCTCGCTTTATTGGCGCGGTGCGTATGCGGGCTGGCATGAGGCCGCGCTCTGGATGGCGCTGAGTGTGGTGCTGGCCACGCTGAGCTGGCGCTATGTCGAGACCCCTTTTCGCCGGATGGAACCGGGCGGCTGGGCTGTTCTGGGCGCGCTGGCTATGCCGTCGGTGCTCGCTCTGGGCCTCGGGGCGCTGGCCTATGTGAAAGACGGGCTGCCCAGCCGTTTTGACAGCGCCACGCAGGCGCATATTGCTGCGAGTGCTGATTTTTTGCAGGACTTCTCGCGCTGTTATGTGCCGCGTGAGGGGGCGTTTGAGGGCGTGGAGCTTTGCCCCATCGGGCCTGAGGGCGCGCCTGAGGTGCTGATCTGGGGCGACAGCCATTTGCGGGCAATGAAAGAAGGGCTGGAGCAGGCCGCCTGGGAGGCTCAGACCCCTGCCCTCATCATCTGGCGCGCGGGCTGCCCGCCGCTCTTTGGCGTTGAGAAGACCGAGAGCTACGCCACAGCGGCGCAGGATGCGGCCTGCGCGACAGACAAAGCGGTGATCGCGCGGGATATGGCCACGCTTGCAGCGGTGCGCGATGTGCTGCTTGTGGGGCGCTGGAGCTATTACGCGAGCGGCACGGGTGTGGGCCGTGATCTGCACAACACCATTGCGCTCAGCGGCTTTGGCGCGGCAGACAACCCGGGCGTGCTGCGCGCAGGGCTGGCGGAGACGCTGCCACGGTTGACAGCACAGTTTGGCCGCGTGCATGTGCTCGAGCAGATGCCGGAAATTCCGCTTTATGACAGCCGCGATGTGGCGCGGCAGATGGCGCACGGGCGCTTGAGCGCCGCAGAGCTGGGCGCGCTGGCCACGGTTGCGCGCGCAGATGTGGACGCGCGGCAGGCAGGGGCGCGGGAGGCGCTTAGCACGGCGCCGATGATCCGGATCGGTGATGCGGTCTGTGAGGGCGCGCGCTGCTCGGCCTTGCAGGGCGCGGCGAGCTGGTATTTTGACAACAACCACATCACCAACACCGCCGCGCGCGCGCTTGCAGGCGCTTTCAAGCCGCTGTTTGAGGGGCGTTTGGGCGATGAGTGAGCTGTTGCGCGCCTCTTGGGATGTGGTCGTCATCGGCACCGGCATGGGCGGCGGCACGCTGGGCCGCGCACTGGCTGAGGCGGGCAGGAAAGTGCTCTTCATCGAAAAGGGGCCAGCGGGACACAGGCGCGAGGAAACGCCGCTCAGCCACGAGATATTCGTGCCCGAGGCGCGGCTGGCACGGGGGCTTTGGCCCACGCCCCTACGCGCTGTGGTGGACGGGCGCGAAGAGCGCTTTTACGGCCCGCTTGGCGCTGGGGTTGGCGGCAGCTCGGTGTTTTATGCCGCCAAGCTGGAGCGCCCTGCCCCACAGGATCTGGACACAACCAAGGCCATGCCGCACCCGACGGGCGGCTGGCCTGTCAGTTTCGCGGCCTTTGAACCCTATCTTGCGCAAGCGGAGGCGATGTATGAGGTGCGCGGCGAGGTGGATGCGCTCAGCCCCGCACCGAGCCGCGCGCTGCCAGCGCCGCCCGAAATGAGCGCGGTGGACCGCGTGATAGCAGAGCGCTTGCGCGCGGCGGGGATGCACCCTTACCATTTGCACACGGCGGTGAAACATATCGCGGGCTGCAAGAGCTGCCTTGGCTTCAAATGCCCGATGACTTGCAAAATGGATGCCCGCTCCGCAGGGGTGGAGCCTGCTTTGGCCACAGGCAACGCGGCGCTCTTGCACAGCGCAGAGGTGACACAGCTTCTGGGCGACGGGCAGCGGATCAGCGCGATAAAGCTCCGGCTAGACGGGGTGACGCATGTTCTCAGCGCGCCAGTGTTTGTGCTCGCGGGCGGAGCCTTTGGCAGCCCGCGGCTTTGCCTTGGCTCCGCGAGCGAGGCCTTCCCCGAAGGTGTGGGCAACCAAAGCGGGCTTGTGGGGCGCGGGCTGATGTTCCACCTCAACGAGATGTTTGCTGTCTGGTCCGGCATAACCGGCGGCGGGCCTTCAGAGGCGGTCGGCTTTCGCGACCTTTTGCACCACAAGGGCGCGCGGCTTGGCATGGTGCAGGCGATGGGAATTGATGCCTCTTACGGCGAGATATTGCATTTTTTGCGCCTGCGGCTTGCGCGCAGCGGGCTGGGGCAAAACCGGCTGATGCAGGCCGCCGCGCGGCTGCCTGCGGCGCTGGTGGCGCAGCTCTTGGGCAATGCCAATATCTTTGTCGGCCTGATGGAAGACCTTGCCTATGACGAAAACCGGGTTTTGCCGCCTGATGGCACGCAGATTGCCTTTGAATACAGGCTATCCGAGGAGCTTCTGGCGCGCCGCCGTCTGTTTCGCCGGGCCATCAAGCGCGCCTTCAAAGGCCAGCGGCAGATGTTTTTGAGCCGTGCCCCAGAGCTGAATTATGGCCACCCCTGCGGGACGATGCGCTTTGGCAAAGACCCCAAGCGCGCGGTGCTGAATGGCACGGGGCGCGTTCATACGCTGGCGAACCTTTATGTGGCGGATGCGAGTTTTATGCCAAGCGCGATGGGTGTGAACCCCTCGCTCACCATTGCGGCGCAGGCGTTGCGCGTGGCGGAGGCGATAGCGGAAAGGACAACAGATGGCTGAGGCTGACAAGCGGTTATTGAGCGGTGTGGCTGTTGTGACAGGGGCCGGCTCGGGGCTTGGGCGCGCACTGGCGCGCGCATTGGCCGATAAGGGCCTGCGCGTGGCGGCGCTTGGGCGCAGGCAGGCCGCGCTTGAAGAGACCGCAGCGGGGCATGAGCACATCTTGCCGCTGGCCTGTGATGTGGCCGATGCCACCGCGCTGGGGGCGGCTTTTGCCCGGCTGCGCCAAGAGCTTGGCCCTGTGAGCCTGCTGGTGAACAATGCCGCCGTCTATCCGCGCCGCGACCTCTTTGAGGAAACCCAAGCGCGGTTCATGGAGACGGTGGCGGTCAACCTCGGGGGGTATTTCGGCGCAACCCGGCTGGCGCTGGAGGATATGGCCGAGGCGGGCTTCGGGCGGATCCTCAATGTGGCGAGCTTTGCCGATATGGCGCCGCTGCCGGCCTCGGCGGCCTATTCTGTTTCCAAGGGCGCAGGGCGCATTCTGACCCGTGCGCTTGTGGCCGATCTGGCCGACCGCTTTCCCGATATTGTCATCACCGACTGGCTGCCCGGAGAGCTGGCCACCGAGATGGGCCTGCCCGAGGGGTTGCCGCCGCAGGTGGCGGCCGAATGGGGCGCGACCCTGGCGCTCTGGCACGCGCACAGCTTGAACGGGGTGATTTTTGAGCGTGACCGCGAGTTGCCGCCCGCGCGCAGCCTGAAGGCGCGCCTCAAGGACAGGCTGCTCTTGCGCCGCCCAAAGCCCTTGCGCCGGCTCTAGCGCAGCGCCAGCGCCTCGCGCAGCAGCCGTGGCAAGATAACAAGACAGCGCGCATACCGCGGCCCCAGCCGCAGCGGGGCCGCGGCCGCACGCCAGGCCCATTCCAGAGCGAGCCAGCGCACCCAGCCTGGCGCACGCTGTTGCGCGCCCGAAAGAAAATCCAACCCCGCGCCCACCGACACAAAGCCAAGCTTGGGGGTGCGGCTGCGCCCGATGGCCGCAAAAACCTCCTGTTTTGGCGCGCCGAGGGCCAGAAACACGAGCCCGGCACCACTGTCTGCCAGCGCATCCAGCTGGGTGACAGCGGCGGGGCTGGCGGGGTCAAACCCCATCGGCGGCGCGATCTGGCAAACGATTTGCAGCCCCGGCACCTTGGCGCACAACACCTCTGCTGCGCGCGCAAGGCTGCGCTCACTGGCTCCAAACAGAGCCACGGGCACCTGCTGCGCGGCGGCGAGCTGTGCCAGAGGCAAGACCAGTTCAGACCCCGGCAGAAGCGAGACCGGACGGCGCGCCAACCGCGAGAGCCACACCACGGGGTTGCCATCAGCGACCACGAAATCCTGCGCCGCATAGGCCTGTGCAAAGCTCTGCAAGCGCGACATCTTCACCAGGTGATCCAGATTGAGCGTTGCCAGCGCAAAGCCCTGACCGCGTGCGAATCTCTCGCGCAGCGCCGCGAAAAGCGCCGCCTTATCGGCCATATTGACCGTAATTTCGCATCCATTGGCCTTAAAAATCAAACCACTCACCCGATCTTCAGCGTTTTGCGCCAGGCTGGCGCGCTCGGTCTACGTCTAGCGATAAAAATTGCTCAAAATTTGACAGATGCCGCAGTCTTGCCATTTTTTTCCGTCAGATTGCAGAAAAGTTTGAAGGTCTCCCGCCCGCCAAGGGGCTGTTGCGGGATGCCGGGTGCTATCGGAGGTGGCTTTGGGACAAGTTGCAATTGTCGGCTGTGGCTTTGTGGCCGATTTATACATGCACGCCTTTGCCGCGCACCCGCAGATCGAGATTGTGGGGTGTTTTGATCAGGACAAGGCGCGCCAGAAGGCCTTTGCCAGCCATTGGGGCCTGCGCGAGGCGGCCGATTTTGACAGGCTGGCACAGGACGTGGCCGGCCGGGGGCTCTTGCTCAATCTGACCAATCCGCGCGCACATTTTGAGGTGAACACCGCCGCGCTAGAGGCCGGCTGTCATGTGTTTTGCGAAAAACCCCTGGCCATGAGCTATGAGGAGGCCGCCGCGCTTCAGGCGCTGGCCACGCGCCGCGGGCTTCAGCTTGGCACGGCCCCCTCCTCTGTCTTGGGCGAAGCGGCTCAGACCCTGGCCCGCGCGGTGCGCTCTCAGCGGTATGGCACGCCCCGGCTGGTCTATGCGGAGCTGGACGACGGCTTTGTGGCCCAAGCGCCGTTGGAGCATTGGGTGAGCGCCAGCGGCGCACCTTGGCCCTATGAGGATGAATTCCAGGTGGGCTGCACGCTGGAGCACGCGGGATATTATCTCAGTTGGTTGATTGCCATCTTCGGACCGGTGGCTCGGGTGACGGCCTTTTGCAGCGAGATATTGGCCGAAAAGCGCGGAGTCACGGGGGGGGCGCCAGATTTCTCGGTGGCGCTGCTGGAGTTTGAGCAGGGTCCGCTCGTGCGGCTGACCTGCTCGATTGTGGCTCCGCATGACCACCGTTTCAGGCTGATGACCGACAAGGGTGTTCTTGCGGTGAAACAGGCCTGGGACAACAGCGCAGCGGTGCGCTTTCACAAGCGCCTGCGCCTGCGGCGGCGCTTGTTGGAGAACCCCTGGGGCCAGCGCATCGGTTTGCCAAGCAAAACAACCCACCCCAAGCTGTCGCGCAAGGGTGCGGCCGCCATGAATTTTGCGCTCGGGCCCGAGGAGATGCTGGGTGCCATCGCGGCCAGCCAGCCCAGCCGTTTGAGCGGCGATTATGCGCTGCATCTCACCGAGGTTGTTGGTTTTCATTGAGAACTGACCCGGTATTTTCACCGAGATTTGACCCACCCTTTATTGTTTATCAGCGGTCATG
>NZ_CAKZKL010000028.1 GCF_937123735.1 uncultured Lentibacter sp. | reverse complement strand
TGGTGGGTCGTGAGAGGCTCGAACTCCCGACATCTTCGGTGTAAACGAAGCGCTCTACCAACTGAGCTAACGACCCGTGCGGCGGTGTTTAGCGACAGCTGCGCGGGCTTGCAAGCGGGTTTTGTGCGAAAAATCCAGAAAGACGTGAAAAAATCTTTTGCCCCCCTGCGCCACGCCTGTGTTGCCAAGGCCAGCGCGGCGCAGAAGGCGGGTTCAGTCGGCCGGTTGGGCCGCTGTTTGAAGCTCTTTGATCACCATATCAGACTGGCGCAGCCGCAGCTGGATCACCCGCCCGTTGGCCACCCGTTTGATGCGGGCCACCTTGAGTTTGCCAAGGGGCTTGAGATTGAGTTCACGCGCATCGCCCAGCGCCTCGCCAAGCACCTCAAGCATCGCCTCAACCACCGGTTTGACATCTTTGCGCTTCACGCCCGAGCGCGCGGCAACAGCGTCCAGAAGCTGCTCCTTGCGCATTTCGCTTTGGGCCGGGTCCAGGGCTGGCTCGGAGGGGGCTGGCTCTGAGGGGGCTGGCTCGCAAGGCGCGGGTGACGGGGGGGTGGGCGCAATCGCGGCCAGCCGGGGCGAGAGCGTCTTGCCGGCCAGTGGACGCTTGGCAGAGGGGCTTGCCAGGCCGGGCTTGGGCTCTGATCCGGCTGCCGGTTTGGCTGCGCCCGTGGCGGGCGGCTTCGCTCTGCTCTCATGTGCGCTTTTTGCGGTGGCTTTGGCCCGCGTCTTTGGGCCCGTCTTTGGGCCCGTCTTCACCGCTGTCTTGCCTGTGGTCTTCCCTGTGGTCTTCCCTATGAGCTTGGGGGTGGCCTCGCTTGTGGCTTGCGCTGGCGACTCTAGGCCCATATCCGGACTTTCAGACACGGTCTTGGCCTCTTGCATATCTGTCATTTTGGTTTGCCTCATGGTTTTTTTCGTGTTTTCAATCTTCGGCCCTGCCAAAAAACGCAGACGCTTCTGGCCAAGCCCGCCTCTTTTGGGCGAGATCTTTGCTCGGTATCCGCCGATGCGCACTAAGTGTCATCGCGGGATATTGCGACGATACCAAAGCCGCGCGTCTCTGGCCAGCTTTTCCTTTTGCGCCGCACTAACAGGCGCCACGCGCACTGGCCATTAGGCACAAAAAAGCGCCGCCCCCAGCGGAGGCGGCGCGAATGAGCGGCGCAGACCTGCGCCGCCTGTGTTTAGTGGGCCGTAGCGCTTGGGCCAGAGGCGGCGGCCAGCTGGGCGGCGGCCTCTTCAGCCGCTTCATCCCAGTCAATCGGTTCAGGTGCGCTCACCAGCGCATATTTCAACACTTCGCTCACATGCTTCACCGGAACCAGCTCCAAGCCCTCTTTCACATTGTCGGGGATCTCGGCGAGGTCTTTCTCATTCTCCTGCGGGATGAGCACGGTCTTGATCCCCCCGCGCAGAGCGGCGAGCAGCTTTTCCTTCAGCCCGCCAATTGGCATGGCATTGCCCCGCAGGCTGACTTCGCCGGTCATGGCGATGTCTTTGCGCACGGGAATGCCGGTCAGAACGGAGACAATCGACGTAACCATGGCAAGCCCGGCGCTTGGCCCGTCTTTGGGCGTGGCACCATCCGGCACATGGACGTGAATATCGATCTTGTCGAACTTCGTGGGCTTGACCCCGATGCTCGGGCTGATCGAGCGCACATAGCTTGAGGCGGCGTCGATGCTCTCTTTCATGACATCGCCCAGTTTGCCTGTCGTCTTCATGCGGCCCTTGCCGGGCAGCTTGAGCGCCTCGATATGCAGCAGATCGCCCCCCACCGACGTATAGGCGAGGCCGGTGACAACCCCAATGGCATTGTCTTCTTCGGCCAGCCCATGGCGGTATTTGCGCACACCAAGAAAATCGCCCAGCGTGTCCGGGGTGACCTCAACGGTCTCGGCCTCTTTCTTGACAATCTGCGTCACCGCTTTGCGCGCCACCTTGGCAATCTCGCGCTCAAGATTGCGCACGCCCGCCTCGCGGGTGTAGTAGCGGATCACATCGGTCAGCGCCGCATCTGTCAGCTCAAATTCCTTGGCCTTCAGGCCGTGGTTCTTGATCTGCTTGCTGATGAGGTGCTGCTTGGCAATCTCGCGCTTTTCATCCTCGGTATAGCCACTGAGCGGAATGATCTCCATGCGGTCCAAAAGCGGGCCAGGCATGTTGTAGCTGTTTGAGGTGGTCAGGAACATGACATTGGAGAGGTCATATTCCACCTCAAGATAGTGGTCGACAAAGGTGCTGTTTTGCTCGGGGTCAAGCACCTCAAGCATGGCAGACGCCGGATCGCCACGGAAATCCTGCCCCATCTTGTCGATCTCGTCGAGCAGGATAAGCGGATTTGTTGTCTTGGCCTTTTTCAACGCCTGGATGATCTTGCCGGGCATGGAGCCGATATAGGTGCGGCGGTGACCGCGAATTTCGCTCTCGTCGCGCACGCCGCCAAGGCTGATGCGGATAAACTCGCGCCCCGTGGCCTTGGCCACGCTCTTGCCAAGCGAGGTCTTGCCCACACCGGGCGGGCCGACAAGGCACATGATCGGGCCTTTGAGCTTCTGTGAGCGCTGCTGCACCGCGAGATATTCGACAATGCGTTCCTTGACCTTTTCCAATCCGTAGTGGTCGTCATCCAGCAGCTTTTCAGCGCGGGACAGGTCTTTCTTCACGCGCGATTTGACCCCCCAGGGGATGCTCAAGATCCAGTCAAGATAGTTGCGCACCACCGTGGCTTCAGCCGACATGGGCGACATGTTCTTGAGCTTCTTGAGCTCGGCGCGCGCCTTTTCAAGCGCCTCTTTGGAGAGCTTTGTGCCGGCAATGCGCTCTTCCAGCTCGGCCAGCTCGCCCTCGCCATCCTCGCCATCGCCCAGCTCTTTCTGGATCGCCTTCATCTGCTCGTTGAGATAATACTCGCGTTGCGTGCGCTCCATCTGGCTTTTCACGCGGGTTTTGATCTTCTTTTCAACCTGCAACACGCTCATCTCGCCCTGCATCAGGCCATAGACCTTCTCCAGCCGCGCACTCACATCCAGCGTCTCCAGAAGCTCCTGCTTCTGGTCCACCTCAATCCCCAGATGCCCGGCAACAAGATCGGCCAGCTTCTCTGGCTCCTGGGCCTCGCCCACAGCCGCCAGCGCCTCTTCGGGGATGTTCTTGCGCACTTTTGCATAGCGCTCAAACTCGTTGCCAACCGTGCGCAACAGCGCGGCAACCGTTTCCTCATCGCCCAGCAGCTCTTCAAGCGGCTCTGCTGTCGCCTCAAAAAACTCGGGGTTGTCCAGATACCCGGTGATGTGCACCCGCTCCACCCCTTCGACCAGCACCTTCACGGTGCCATCGGGCAACTTGAGAAGCTGGAGCACATTGGCCAGCACGCCGACCTGGTAAATTCCACTGGTGTCCGGATCGTCCTCGCCCGGATCAACCTGCGCAGCCAGCAAGATCTGCGTGCCATCGCTCATCACCTCTTCCAGCGCGCGCACCGATTTTTCCCGCCCCACAAACAGAGGCACGATCATGTGCGGAAAGACCACAATATCGCGCAGCGGCAATACGGGAAAGGAGGTGTTCATATCATCAGTCATGCTCTTGTCCTGTTCAGTGGCAAGGCCCCGCCCCCCTCACCTGAGGCAGCAGCAAGACCTTCCGCGTTTTCGAAGTGTTAACTTGGGCGTTCTGCGCCGCGTTTTCAACACATGGCTGCGCGCAAGATGCCTTTCAGTGCCCCGATCAGCAAGGTGGAAATAGGCCGGTTTTGCGATAGTTTTGGCGCAAACACCGTTGAGACAGCCCAAAACCCGCCCTAAGCTGGGCCTCAAAAGGGAGAGAAACCATGATTTCACAGTTTTGCGAGCAGACCGCGCTTTTGCTGATTGATGTGCAAAAAGGCGTGCATGTTTATGACCATTGGGGCGGCCCGGGCGGGCGGATGAACAACCCCGCCTGCGAAGACAATCTGCGCGCCCTGCTCACAGGCTTTCGCGCTGCCGGCCGTCAGGTTGGCTTCACCCGCCATGACAGCCAGGAGCCCGACAGCCCGCTAAAATTGTCCCTGCCCACCGGCGCCCAGCTTGACGGGCTCGATATTCAATCCGGCGATATCGTGGTGCACAAAGATGTGAACTCCGGCTTCATCGGCACAAACCTCGAAATCAAGCTGCGCCGCGCCGGTATCCGCCGCCTTGTCGTGGCGGGCTATTTCACCAATTTCTGTGTCGAAACAACCGTGCGCATGGCGGGCAACATGGGGTATGATGTCTACCTCGTGCAAGACGCCCGCGCGACCTGCAACCGCGTGGACCGCAACGGCGTTGACCATGATCCCGAGCTGGTCCACGACATCGCCGTGGCGGCCATGCATGGCGAGTTCTGCACCGCCATCTCAACGGCCGATGCCCTTGGGCTTCTGGGCGCAAATGCCCCCACCCTCCAGCGCGCCCAGGGCAATGAAGCCACCTCGGCCAAACCCGAGCTGCGCATCGCCTGAGCGGCACCAGATGCGATAAATTTCGCCCCGCGCGGGTTTACGCGGCGCGGGGCTTTCCCTATATAATCAGTCAGGAAACGAAGGACGCCCCCATGACTGACATGATCGACCCGATCGAAGGCACCCCGCTGATCGCCCCCTCCGATACGGACCACGCCCTCTATGACAGCATCGTAGAGGCCTGTCGCTCGGTTTATGACCCTGAAATTCCTGTGAATATCTATGATCTGGGGCTGATCTACACCATCAAGATCACCCCGCAAAGCGACGTGCATGTGACCATGACTCTCACCGCCCCGGGCTGCCCCGTCGCAGGGGAGATGCCCGGCTGGGTCGCAGAGGCCATCGAACCGCTGCCCGGTGTCAAACAGGTCGATGTCGAGCTGACATGGTCTCCTCCCTGGGGGATGGACATGATGTCCGACGAAGCCCGCCTTGAACTCGGCTTTATGTAAAAGAGCCAAACGCTTAGGAGACATATCTCATGTTCGGAATTCCAGGCAAACAAGCGGTCACCCTCACAGAGTCCGCCGCCAGCCAGATCCGCAAACTGATGCAAGACAAAGGCCACAGCGGGCTGCGTATCGGCGTGAAAAAGGGCGGCTGCGCGGGCATGGAATACACCATGGACTATGTGGACGAGCTCAACGCGCATGACGAGGTGGTCGAAGACAGGGGCGCGCGCGTGCTCATTGCGCCCATGGCGCAGATGTTCCTCTTTGGCACAGAGATCGACTACGAGGTCTCGCTGCTGGAAGCGGGCTTCAAGTTCAAAAACCCCAATGTCGAAGACGCCTGCGGCTGCGGTGAATCGATCAAATTCAAAGATGTAGAGGCGCTGGCCGCCGATCTCGGCAAAAGCTAGACAGGTGCTCGCGCTCCTGTGCCTGCTCACCCTCGGCATCATGTGCGCCCTCGCCTGGCGCACAAACAGGCACTACCGCGCTCAAAGCCGCCTGCCGATGCAGTTTGACCTCTTTGGCAACGCTGGCCTTTATGCGCCGCGCGCCCTTGCGCTGGCGTTCATGCCAGCGCTCGCTGCAATCATCCTGCTGCCGTTTCTGCTCCTCGCGCCCGATGCCCTTGGCCTGATCATTGCCTGCGCCTGCCTCTTGAGCGGCCAGGCCTTTTACCACTGGCTCCTCGCCCGCAGCCTCTAAACCACCCTGCTCTTTTTTATTGCCTCATATATCCCGGGGGTTTGGGGGCAGAGCCCCCAAGGTGTCGGATTTTCGCACAGCGAAAATTCGAAGCTGTCTTACGCACCCTTGCCCTGCAAATGCACATAGGTCTCGTCGTAGCGCCGCGTGAGATACTCCCCGGCCGAGATCGGCTGCGCCCCGTCTGCGCTCACATCGGTGTCGTAATTCGGGTTGAAAAACATCGGCACAGAAATGCGCTCGGCCTGCGTTCCCACCACGCGGTGCAGCGTGGCCTTCACGCGCCCGCCGGTCCACATCTCCAGCATTTCTCCGAAATTGATCACAAACTCCCCCGGAGCCATATCCACCGGATGCCAGCACGCATCCGCCCCCCAGACTTCCAGGCCCGCGGTGCCGTCGCTGCCCAGCAATGTCAAACAGCCATAGTCGGTGTGCGCGGCGATGCCAAAATCCTTCTCCCCCGCCCACTCCGGCCGAGCGGGGTAATAATTGCTGCGCAACAGTGCCATGGGGCGGGTAAAACACCCATCAAAAGAGCCCGCATCCCGCCCTGCGGCCTCGGCGATGTGGCGCAAAAGCGCCCGGCAGAGCGCCAGCGCCTGCGTGTAATAGGCCTGCACGGTTCTGGCAAAGCCTTCTGGTGCCTCGGGCCATTGGTTGGGCCCATAAACCAGCAAGCCCCGGGCCTGCAAAGGGTCGCCGGGCGGCAGCTCAAAGCCGCAATCAAAGACCTCCTTGTAATCGGGGTTGGCCCCCGCATCGACCTGCTCAGAGCCGCTCGCGCCCCAGCCCCGGTTGGAGCCGGTGCGGGCCATGTCGACTTTTTGCTTCTCCGCCAGAGGACGTGCAAAAAACGCCCGATAGGCCGCCAGAACCGCCTCCAGATCCTGAGCGCTGATGGGCGTCTGGCTCAGGCGCAAAAACCCCGTTTCCAAGACCCCGCGGCGCAGCTTTTCGCGGGCGTCGGGCGCGCCCGCTTCCAGAGCGGCAAAGTCAATCGTGTCAATCATGTCATACAGTCCTTCAGCCTATCCACAGGGGCAAAGTCTCGCCGCTCCTTCTAGTCAACTGGTCTGCCAGCGCAACCGCCCAGAGCCTATTGGCCCCGCGCGCGCAAGCTGCTAGATCTGCCGAAACACGAGTGAGGAGCAAGACATGCGGCGCAAACTGGCAGCAGGCAACTGGAAAATGAACGGCACACGCGCCAGCCTTGCAGAGATTGCGGCGCTTGGTCGCGCCCATGAAAACAGCCCTGTGGATATTCTCATCTGCCCGCCTGCCACGCTGTTGAGCGCGGCCGCAGGCCAGTCTGCGGTGCAGATCGGGGCGCAAGATTGCCACATGCAGCCCGCCGGAGCCCATACCGGCGATATTTCCGCCCCCCAGATCCGCGATGCCGGTGCCAGCGCCGTCATCCTCGGCCATTCCGAGCGCCGGCAGGATCACGGTGAAACCAACGCCATGGTGCGGGCCAAGGCCGAGGCTGCGGCCGCGGCAGGCTTGATGCAGGTGATCTGTCTGGGCGAGAGCGCCGCCGAGCGCGCGGCCCAAACCACGCTCAAGGTGATTGCCGAGCAGCTCGACGGCTCCCTGCCCGACAGCCCGCCCGCCCAAGACAGCGCGCTGGTGCTGGCCTATGAGCCAATCTGGGCCATCGGCACCGGGCATGTCCCCCAACTTGAGCAAATCGCCGAGGTGCACGGGTTTTTGCGGGCCCGCCTCAAGGCGCGCCTGGGCGCCGAGACCGGCGGGGCCATACGGCTGCTTTATGGCGGATCGGTGAAGCCCGACAATGCCGCCGCGCTCTTCAGCGTGGCCGATGTGGATGGCGCGCTGGTGGGCGGCGCGTCGCTCACGGCGGCAGATTTCTCTCCCATTATCACCGCACTCGCGCAGGCCTGAGCACCGCACAGCCCCTCAACGCCAAAGGCCGCGAACGCAAAAGGCCGCCCCAAACGGAGCGGCCTGTCGCTTTCAGGGCCGGCTTTGTGCCTTGCCCCCTGGCTACTTCGTGATGATCTCCGGCCCCATAAAGGTATTGGGCAAGAAGGTGGAGAGCCAGGGAATATAGGTCACCATAATCAGGAACACAAAGAGCACCATCAGGAAAGGCAGCGCCGCGCGCACCACGCTCATCATCGGCATCCCGGCCACGCCTGAGGTGACAAAGAGGTTGAGCCCCACCGGCGGGGTGATCATCCCGATCTCCATGTTCACCACCATGATGATGCCCAGATGAATGGGGTCGATCCCCAGTTCGATGGCAATCGGAAACACCAGCGGCGCCACGATCACCAGAAGGCCTGAAGGCTCCATGAACTGCCCGCCAATGAGCAGGATGATATTGACCACCACCAAGAACATCACCGGCCCAAAGCCCGCATTGAGCATGGCGCCAGCAATGTGCTGGGGCACCTGCTGCTCGGTGAGCACATGCTTGAGAATGAGCGCAAAAGCGATCACGAACAACAGGGTCACAGTGAGCTTGCCCGCTTCAAAAAGGGTCTTTTTGGTGTCGCGGTGAAAGAAGGCCAAAAAGAAGCCCCCCAGCGAGTAAAGCAGCCCGCGCAAGAAGCGCAACAGCCCCCCGCCCAGCGAGCCGCCGAAACCGGCCTGCACCGCCACCGCATCACGCGCCGCGCCGCCCAGCGAATAGGTGAAAATGATCGGCGGCAGCGCCACGAACACCGCAATCAACAGCGCCATCAACAGGGTCAGCAAAAAGCTGGCCGGGCTCACAAGCCCGCCGGGCAACACCTCGCCCAGCATACCCGTCAGCCCGCCCGACAAAGGCGGCACAACCGCCAACAAGGCCAGCGTCACGGGCCCGGATGCCAGCACCACGGCAATCAGCGTAGCAATTACCCCACGTCGCGCCGGAAAGGCCATCAAGACCCAGCCGGTCAGCAAGCAGACCAAAACCCAACCTGACCCCACCATAAGCCCAAGCGCGCGTGGGTAGCTCGCATCCGCCTCCGGGCTTGAGGCAAAGAGGTGCATCAAAAAGCCGATAAAGGCAAAGACAACGATCCGCAGACCAAGGCCAAAAGCGTCGCGCTCGTCTTCTTCAAGCCAGGGCGTGTCCTTGAGCGGGCCCATGTCGCGATAGATGGTCACAGCCGCGAAAAACGCATAGACCGCCGCAACAGCCGCCGCTTCCGTGGGCGTGAAGACCCCACCGTAAATGCCGCCCAGAATGATGAAAATCAAGAACAGCCCGAAAGAGGCATCCAGCATCGAGGCGGCAATCTCGTCCAGCCCGGCCCATTCGCCCTTGGGCAGGTTCTTGACCTTGGCAATCACATAGATCGTGATCATCAGCATAAAGCCGGCCAGAAGCCCCGGGATCACCCCCGCAAGGAACATGCGCCCCACAGAAACTTCCACCGCCGCCGCATAGACCACCATCACAATCGACGGCGGAATGAGAATGCCCAGCGTGCCCGCGTTGCAAATCACCCCCGCCGCGAACTCGCGGCTGTAGCCCACCTGCCGCATCCCGGCGATGACAATGGTGCCGATGGCCACAACCGTGGCCGGCGAAGAGCCCGACAAGGCCGCAAACATCATGCAAGCGGCGACACCGGCAATCGCCAGCCCCCCCGGCAAATGGCCCACAAGCGCTATGGAAAAGCGGATGATCCGCCGCGCCACGCCACCGGTTGTCATAAAGCTGGACGCCAGAATGAAAAACGGAATGGCCAGCAGGGTGAAATGCCCCTCAAAGGCCTCAAACAAGGTGCCCGCCACAGAGCCCAACGTCGCATCCGAGAACAACAGCAGGAACAAAACAGAGCTCAGCCCCAACGAAACAGCAATCGGCACACCGATCAGCAAAAAGCCGATCACCATGGTAAAGAGCAGCACAACTTCCATCAGATATCTCCCCGCACATCCTGCGCGTTTTGTTGGGCGCGCACCTCTTCAAGCTCTTCTTCCACCTCATGGCTGGCCACCAGACGGTCGGCCTCGCCACGCCAGATCAACACCGCAACCTGGGCAAACCGCACCAGCAGCAGCACCATGGAAATCGGCAAAACAATATAGGGGACAACCTTTGGCATCTTCTCATAGGCATCGCCGTAATTGATCAGATCTTCCAGAAACCTGAACATCCCCAGCATGGGCACATCCTGCACCTCATAAAAACTCTGGCTGCGCACACTGCTGTCAAACCCCGTGGGGACCCAGCGCCCCGAGGTGGGCGGCAGATCGGCGAACACGGCCCAGTAATCATAGGCCGCTTTCACCATCAACATGGAGAAAAACAGGCACAGCGTCACCGAAATCAGAGCCAACACCCGCCGCGCCGGAGCACTGAGCATGTTGACGATGGCATCGACCCCAAGGTGGGAGTGTGTCTTGACCGCATAGGACGCGCCCAAGAGCACCAGCCAGGCAAACAAAAAAACCGTCGCCTCAAGCCCCCAAAGCAGGTTGGTGGGCAGGCCCAGCGCCTCCACAACCGGCTTGGCGCCAGGCGTGTCAAAGACATATCGGATCACGACCCCCGCAAAGGTGATCAGCGTCATGGCCCCCAAAATCGTGGCAATCAGCAGCTCTTCAATCTGGTCTGTAAACGATGGTTTGCGCGTGGCCATGGCCTGTTCCTCCGCTTTCAAAAAAGGCGGGCCCGAAAAAGCCCGCCCCGTTTTTGTGTCAAATCAGGCGCTTACATGCCTGCGTTGATGGTCTGAACATAGTCGATGTTTTCCTGGCCCACGTCACCGGCAAACTGCTCCCAGACGGGTTTCATCACATCAACCCAGGCCTGGCGCTGCTCTGCGTTCAGCTCACGCACCACACCGCCCGCGGCGATGATGGAGGCTTTGGCCGAGGCGTTCACGGAGGTGGATTCTGCGTTGCGCGTTTCGGTCACCTCTTTGAGGATGGTGGTGAACTGTTCGCGCACGGCGGGCTCAAGGCTGTTGAGCCAGTCCACATTGGTCACAACAAGATAGTCGATGATGCCGTGGTTGGTTTCGGTGATCCCGTCCTGCACTTCAAAGAATTTCTTGCCATAGATGTTGGACCAGGTGTTCTCCTGCCCGTCAACAACGCCCTGCTGCAAGGCACCGTAGACTTCGGAAAACGCCATTTTCTGGGGAGATCCGCCAATCGCTTCCATCTGCGCCACAAGCACATCAGAGCTCTGGACGCGGAATTTCAGGCCATTGGCATCACTGGGCGACACCAGCGGCTTGTTGGCGCTCATCTGTTTCATGCCATTGTGCCAGAAGGCCAGCCCCTGAAGTCCACGGCGCTGCATACTGTCCAGCATCGCCTGGCCTTTTTCGCTGTTCTGGAACGTGTCCACGGCGTTGATGTCTTTGAACATGAACGGCAGATCAAACAGGCGGAACTGTTTGGTGAATTTTTCAAACTTCGACAGGCTCGGCGCGGCCAGCTGCACATCGCCTTGCAACATGGCTTCCAGAACCTTGTTGTCGTTGTAAAGCGTCGAGTTGGGGAAGACTTCCAGACACATCGTGCCGTTCATCTCGTCGTTGACGCGCTGCTCCAGCAGCGAGGCCGCAATCCCCTTGGGGTGTTTGTCGGTGTTGGTGACATGGCTGAATTTGACAACGATCTCGCCATCATCACAGCCCGCCGCAACGGCCGAGGCCGATACGCTCAGCGTCAGGGCTGCCAAAGTTGCTGTCAGAAATTTCATGTGGGTCTCCTCCCAGAGTTCAGAATCACTCGCCCCACCGCAAACAGGCGGGGCCGATGCAAAAAAGGGTCACAATTTGGTCATCCGCGTGCAAGGTTTCGTTTTTTTGCCTAAAATCAAGGCATTGCAAAAACCGATGCGCCGCCTTGTGCGAAATACCGCACAGCTATGACAGGGCGTTGTGCGAATCTTCGCACAGTCCAACCCGCCTGCCCGGCTGCGCGCCTTACCGGTAGTCCTCAGGCTTCAGCCCGTAGCGCGCCAGTTTGTCATAAAAGGTCTTGCGCGGCAGCTTGAGCGCCTCGGCAGCGGCGGCAGCCTTGCCCTGATGGCGTCCCAAAGACGCCACCAGCAGCGAGCGTTCAACCTGCGCCATCTGCTCAGCCAGCCCGAGCGCCCCCGCTGATGCGCCCGGCGCATCCGGAACCCCAAGGACAAAGCGCATCGCCGCACTCATCAAAGCGCGCGCGTTGCCCGGCCAATCCTGCGCCATCAACCCGGCCACAACATCCGGCCCGATTTCGGGGGCCGCGAGCCCTGTCTGCTCCGCCGCCTGGCGCACATAGTGGCCAAAAATCACCGCAATATCCTCGGGCCGCTCGCGCAGCGCCGGAATGCGCAGGCTCATGCCCTCCAGATGATAATAAAGCTCAGCGTTAAAGCCGCCTGTCTCCGCCAGAGCGGCCAAACCGTCCGGCCCGCCGGCAATCACCCGCGCCGCCAGCCCCGCCTCAAGCGCTTCGGCCAAACGATATTGCAGCGCGGCTCCCAACGTCTCGATCTCGTCTAGAAACAGCGTGCCCCCGGCCGCCTCCAAAAGCGCGGCCTCAAACCCCGCCTCATCCAGCGCCGCGCTCTGGCGGCGCACAAAGGCACGCGTGCGGCGCGTCGAACTGAGATGAATAACCTCCGCAACCTTGGCAATGCCCGCGCCGCGCGGCCCTGTCACCAAAGCCGCCAGATCCAGCGCCGCAAGGCTGCGCGCACGGCTGCGCAGCGCCTCGGCCTGTGGCGAGGTGCCAAAAATCATCCGGGCCGCCGGATCTGCGGCGCGCGCAGCGGCGCGCAACCCGCGGTTTTCCCAAACCAGCGCCCGGGTCTTGAGCGCCCGCCCCAGCACCGCCAGCAGGGCCTGCGCCGCGCAGGGTTTTTCCAAGAAATCAAAGGCCCCCAGCCCCATGGCGCGCACGGCCATGGCAATGTCGCCCTGCCCGGTCAGCAAGATCACCGGCAGATCGGGGTCCACGCCCTGGGCATATTGCAACAGATGGAACCCGTCGCGCCCGGGCATCCGCATATCCGACAGGATCACCCCTTCAAACCCGGCGGTGATATGGTCCTTGGCTTCCACAAAAGAGCCCGCCAAAAGCGGTGTCATGCCCTCCAGCTCAAGGGTCTGCGCCAGCGCCTCGCGCACCGCGCGGTCATCATCCACCACCAAGACAACAGCCCGCTCCATCAGCTCTCCCCGGCCTCCCACAAATCCAGCTCCACCGCAAAAACAGCGCCTCCCAAAGCGCCGTTTTGCCCGGTTATGCGCCCGCCAAAACTCTCGATCAACCCGTAAGAAATCGACAGGCCAAGCCCGAGCCCCTCAGCGCTCCCAACAGCCTTTGTCGAATAGAACGGCTCAAAAATCTTTTCCGGATCCGCAATCCCCGGCCCGGAATCCGCCACCTCCACGCGCACGCGCCCCGGCGCGGCGTGCGCAACGGCAATGCTGATCTCCTTTGGCGCGTCCTGCCCCTGCATGGCTTCAGCTGCATTGGTGATCAAATTGACAAACACCTGCCCCAAGCGCACCTCGCCTGCGCGCACAAAAACCGGCTCAGACGGGCGCCTCCAGCGCAGCTGCACGGCCTCTTCGCTCAGCCGCGCCTCCACCAGCTCCGCAGCCGTGGCCACCACAGCGCCCAATTCAACCCGGCTCATCGGCTCGCTTTCATTGCGCGCAAAAGCCCGTAAATTCTTGATAATCCGGGCCGCACGCGCACTCAACGCCGAAATCCGGGCCAGGTTCTCGCGGGCCACAGCCTCCTGGCCCTGCGCCAGAAAGCGGCGCGCATTTTCGGCAAATTGCCCGATCGCCATCAAGGGCTGGTTGAGCTCGTGGCTGATGCCCGCGCTCATCTGCCCCAAAGCGCCCAGTTTGCCCGCCTGCACAAGCTCGGCCTGCGCGCGCCGCAAAGCCTCGGTGCGCAGCTCCACACGGGCCTCAAGCTGCCGGTTGGCCTGCTCCAATGCGCGCCGCCGCTCGGCCACCAGAAACAGGATCGCCCCGAAGGCCACAAGCACCGAAGCAATCACCATGGCCTGCCACAAGGCCAGCCGCTCGGCCGGAGCCACATCCACAAGCGCCTCCGCGCGCATCGCAATCACCGGCATCTCTTTGGTCAGATGCAAGGCCCGGCGCGGAATGTAAGGCCCCAGATCCAGCACCCAGAGCTCTTCCTCGCCGCGCCAGCTCTGCTCGATCCGCCGCGCCGTGCCATCTTCCAACACCAGGCCGGCGGCCCCGCTCTGCAAGCGCGCAAACAACAGCTCCGAGCGGTTGGCCATAAACACCTGCCCCGCCTGATCGGTGAAAAAAACCGTCGGGCGGCTTGAGCGCCAGCCAAATTCGAGCTCATCAATATCCACAGCCACCAAAAGCATCGCCCGCACCCGCCCCGTGGTGTCAAAATCAGGGGCCGCAAAAAAATAGGCCCGCCGCGGGCCCGCCGCGGCAGAGAGGCTCAAATGCCCCGTGCCAAGCGCGCCCTGCGCCGCGCGCCGCACCCAAGCGCCGCCCAGCGCCGCGCGCCCCAAAGGGGCCCCCGCCGCCGCCAGAACCTGCCCCGCCGCATCCATGTAAACCAGCGCCAAGGCGCCCGTCTTATCGGCCGCACCGCGCAAGAAATCCTGCGCATCGTCGCGCATCTGCGGGCCCGCATCCAGGCCCACCAGCCTGGGATGGTCCGCCAACATCACCGCCAACTCCTGATAGCGCTGCAAGCGCGCCTCAAACCGGTCGCCCGCCAACACAAGGTCAGCCTGCCCGCGTGCGGTCAACTGCGCCATCGCCTGGTTGAGCCCGAAGCGATACACCCCGAGGCTCACAGCCAGAACCAGCGCCAAAAACGCTGCCCATATCCCGATCCTGAAGAAAAGCCGCTCCATCATGCCCCTTGATACTCCCGCTACAGAGGCTTGCAAAGCCTTAGGCGCCGCAACCGGCTTGGCGGCTTCTTCTGGTTTCAAATACCTCGGGGGAAGGTTTCAAAAGCCCGCGCTTTTGAAACCTGGGGGCTGGCCCCCTCCGTCACCCGCGCGGGGCTTGCCCCGCGCGGGTCGCCCCACGCCCCCGCAGGGCGTGGGGCGAAACAGGCTCACAGCGGCAACATCGTGGTGTGCTTGATCTCTTCCATCGACAAAAGCGCCGTCACATTGTGAATCTTCACTTCCGAAATCAGCGCCTGATAAAACACGTCATAGGCGCGCGCATTGGCCACGCGCACCTTGAGGATATAGTCGATATCCCCCGCCAGTCGGTGCGCTTCCATCACCTCAGGGCGCTCGCGCAGCGCACGCAAGAACGCATTCTGCCAGTCCTTCTCGTGCTCGCTTGTGCGGATCAGAACAAAAAAGCAAGCCTCCAGCCCCAGCGCCTCGGCGTCCAGCAGCACCGTTTGCTGGCGGATCACCCCGCTGTCTTTCATCTTGCGAATGCGGTTCCAGACCGGGGTTTTCGAGCTGCCCACCTGCGAAGCAATCTCATCCAGCGATTGCGCCCCGTCGCGTTGCAATTCCACCAGAATTTTTCGGTCCAGAACATCCAGCCCCTGCGTCATGGCGTTTCTCCTCTTTCACAGGTTTTTCCAAGGCCCAGCGCCACAGCGGAAAACATATGTTCCGCGCGCGCAAGTTTATCGGCCTCATATTGAAACAATTTCCCACATTCAAGCAAAACAGCCCCGCCGCAGCTTGCTCCCGCACCTGATCCAGATCAAAGCTATCTGAAAGATACGGGTTTAGACAGGGCCCGAACGAGACAGCACCGAAAGACCCCCCATGACCGAGGCCAAAGCCATCAAACCCCCAACCCTGCCCGACGCCCAGACCGTCACCGCAGTGACCCACCACACCGACCGGCTCTTCAGCTTCCGCTGCACCCGCCCCGCCTCCTTGCGCTTTCGCTCCGGGGAATTCGTGATGATCGGCCTGATGGGCGCCCCCGACCCCAAGACAGGCAAGCAAAAACCGCTGCTGCGGGCCTATTCCATCGCCTCGCCCAGCTGGGATGAAGAGCTGGAGTTCTACTCCATCAAGGTGCCCGACGGCCCGCTCACCTCGCGGCTGCAACATATCCAGCCCGGAGATGAGATCATCCTGCGCCCCAAGCCCGTCGGCACGCTGGTGCATGACGCGCTCCTACCCGGCAAGCGGATCTGGTTTTTCGCCACCGGCACAGGCTTTGCACCCTTTGCCTCGCTGTTGCGCGAGCCGCAAACCTATCAGGACTACGAGGAAGTCATCATCACCCACACCTGCCGCGAAGTGGGCGAGCTGGCCTATGGCGCCCAGATCATCGAGAGCCTCAAGACAGACGAGCTGCTCAATGAGGTGATCGGCGAAGGCTTCTGGAAGAAAATCAAATACTACCCCACGACAACCCGCGAAGAGAGCCCCAAGATGGGCCGCATCACCGATCTGATGCGCACAGGCGAGGCCTTCCGCGACCTGGGTGTCACGCCGATCTGCCCGCAAAACGACCGCGCCATGATCTGTGGCAACCTCGCCTTCAACCTCGAACTGAAAGAGATGCTGGAAAGCTATGGCCTCGTGGAAGGGGCCAACTCCGATCCCCAAACCTATGTGGTCGAAAAAGCCTTCCTCGACTGAGACCAGCGCTTCGCGCAAATAAAAGCCCCGCTCACAGGGCGCGGGACTTTCTTTTTCGGCCAGGCCCTAAGCCTAAAGCCCCATCGCGGCTTTCACCTGATCCAGAACCGCCTTCAACGCGTCAGGGTTGTCCTGAGCGGCTTTGACGGCCTTCTGAAGAAGACCCTTTTGCAGGGCGCTGATCTTGTCTGAAGCCTCGATCATCGCTGCGACTTTCTCAAAGTCAAATCCCTCCGGGGTGAGCACTGCACTTAGGCTTGTCTGGGCGTCTGATGCCGCATCAGCTGTGGCGTCCGGCGTTGCCTCTGTGGCCACTGCGGCCTCTGTGGCTGCCTCGGATATGGCGCTCGCCGCTTCGCCTGTGGCCTCAACAGCCTCGGCGGCTGTCTCGGCGACAGCCCTTGCGGCCTCGCTCGCGGCCTCTGTGGCCTCAGTGGCCTCTGTGGCCTCTGTCGTGGCCTCAACCGCCGCAGCGGCGGCTTCCGTTACGGCTGTTGCGGCCTCTGCCGCTTGGTCTGTCGCAGCCTCGCTCACCGCCCCTGTGGCCTCTGTGGCCTCTGTGGCCGTCTGCGTGGCCGCGTCAACCGCGCTTTCGACAGCCTCGGACACGCCCTCCGCCGCCTCGGTCACAACCTCAAGCGGCGCGGCTTCTGTGACTGTTTCCGTCACAGTTTCAACAGCTTCTCCGATGCTCTGGCCCGAATACACATAGTAGCCAACGCCCAAAACAATCGCCGCCAGCACCATCCACAGTAAATTCTTCATAACTCATTCCCCTTGGGTTCGGGCGCCCAGACCCGTCTGGCGCGCGCTCAATCTGTCAAATGGCGCAGGCTTTCGGACGCCACAAGGGGGAAAGCCGCCACAATAAGCTCAGATACGCCGATTGTCGCTTGAATCCACCCCATCAGCGCTCTACCTTGCCCGCTGACTCTCAAGGTCAACAACAAAAGGATCAAAACCATAGCCCGTAGACCTCATAACGCGCCTCCACAGCGCGACACTGGCCCCCGCGTCAATGACCGTATCACAAGCCCAGAAATCCGCCTGATTGGCGCCGATGGCGAAAACGTCGGCGTTGTCAGCCCGGCCCAGGCCATGGTGATGGCCGAGGAGGCCGAACTCGACCTCGTCGAGATCTCGCCCAACGCCAACCCGCCGGTCTGCAAGATCATGGATTTCGGCAAGTTCAAATACGAACAGCAAAAGCGCGAAGCCGAGGCCCGCAAGAAACAGAAGATCATCGAGATCAAAGAGGTCAAGTTTCGGCCCAACACCGATACGCATGACTATGAAGTCAAAATGCGCAATGTGGTGAAGTTTCTGGAAAAAGGCGACAAGGTCAAGATCACCCTGCGCTTCCGGGGCCGCGAAATGGCCCACCAGAACCTCGGCCGCGAGCTTCTGGAACGCGTCGCCAAAGACGTGACCGACCAGGAAATCGGCAAGGTGGAAAACTTCCCCAAAATGGAAGGCCGCCAGATGATCATGTTGATCGGCCCCACCGCCAGCAAATAACCCGACACCGCGCCTCGCATTTTTGCGGGGCGTTTTTTTCAAGAGGCGCATATGTGGGAAACCCGCTACCAAGGCGCAGACTACCTCTTTGGCACAGAGCCCGCCGCCTTCCTCAAAACCCATGCCGCGCTTTTTGCGCCCGGCCAATCCGCACTCAGCGTGGCCGAGGGCGAGGGCCGCAACGCGGTCTTTCTGGCCCAGCAGGGCCTCACCGTCACAGCGCTCGAATTCGCCCCCTCCGCCCTCGCCAAGGCCGAGCGGCTCGCGCGCGCCCGCGGCGTCAGCGCGCGCTTTCTTGAAAGCGATGTGCTCTCCGCGCCCTTCCCCGCTGAAAGCTATGACCACGTTCTGGGCATCTTCATCCAGTTTGCCAGCCCGCCTGCGCGCGCGCGCCTCTTTGGCAAGATGAAAGCCGCCACCACCCCCGGGGGGCTTGTGCTGCTGCACGGCTACACCCCCGCGCAAATCGCCTTCAAAACCGGTGGCCCGCCCCAAGCCGAGAACATGTATACAGAAACACTGCTGCGCGCGGCCTTCGCAGGCTGGGAGATCCTCACCTGCAAAAGCTATGAGGCCGACATCGCGGAAGGCAAAGGCCACGCAGGCCGCTCCGCCCTCATCGATTTCATCGCACGCAAACCCGCCTTGGCTTCTTCTGGTTGAAAATACCTCGGGGTTTGGGGCAGAGCCCCAAGTAAACCCTGCGTTTGGGGCAGAGCCCCAATAAAACAAACCTGTGTGCCGCAGGCACCCCTCCAGATCCCTTGCCCCAAAAGCAAACGGCGCGCACTTCTCAGCCCGCGCCGCTCACCCATGGATCAATTTGGCTTTACTCCGCCGGGACCGTCACACCGCCCCCGCCGATCCGCTCGGGCAGCACAAAGGCGATAACCACAAAGGCCAGCCCCATGACAATGCCCACAAGGTCTCCAGACAGCGCCATCAGCCCGTCATATTTTGCGCCGGGCACGCTGCCCAATGTGGTCTTGCCACCGGCAATGTCGTTCAAAAGTCCGCTGGCCTTCCACGCGGGGTAAGTGACCATATAGGCCGCCGCGCCCAAGAGGCCGCCTGCGATGAAGAAGAGCGCGTCCTTGCGCCCCGAGGCCGCCGCACAGACGCCCGTTCCGGGGCAGAACCCCGAGGCCGCCCAGCCTGCGCCCAGCATCAGCCCGCCGATGAACACGCCCGCATAGGCCGCTTTCACGCTCATATGGCCCACGTCCACAAGGCCCAGCATCTGGCCGGCAAACATCAGGATCGAACCTGTGCCGATCGCCAGCAGGATGGTTTTCATGAGGTTCAGGTTGGTCAGCGCCAGCATCCGGCCAATCCAGGTGGGGTTGGTGGCGCCAATTCTGTCCAGCACCGCGCCAAAGGCGGCGCCAATCACGATTGCGAGGAGAATTTCCATCTCAGCTCTCCTTTCTATACATCATCAGGGCAACCGGCACGGCCGCCGCAAAGGCGCCAGCGGCAAAGATATAGCCCGAAACGGCGGTTTGCATCATGCCGCTCATCATATGGCCGGAGGTGCAGCCGCCTGCGAGCCGCGCGCCGTAAAGCACAACAAACCCGCCGAGAAAGGCCAGCGCATAGCGCTTGGCCGCCGTGTCGCCATAGGTGTTGCGCCAGATTTCGGGCAGGCTGCGCTCTTGAGCGCTCAAGCCGCCCCGCGCGCGCACCGAAGCATAGGCCCCCGCCATCATCGCCAGCACGAAGATGAACGAATAGTTCAGCGGGTTGGCCACGGCCTTGGCATATTTGCCGCCCGATTTGGCCAGATAGGCGTTGCTCGAGGTATAGCCCTCATCGGTTTTGGTCACGAGTTCGCTGTTCACAGCGTCGCCGATGATGCCGTCCAAAATCACAAACTGCGTGCTCACGCCGATGGGCTTCACAAGCAGAACGGCGAGAAAAAAGACCAGCCCGAGCAGCACGCCGCCAAGCTTCCAATCCAGTGTCATGATGTTTCCTCCTGATATATTCCATTGCATGAATATCAGAGAGCCCTCAGCGCCACCTTGACCCATATCAAACAGCCGCCGCCGGCGTGCAAGGCGCGCGCGGGCCACGCGCGGGCCGGGCTGAGCTGTGCAGGGTTGTTGACGCTGTGCAGCCAGAGTGTCATAGTTTTCGCAATGTGAAGCCACAAGCCATAAGGCCGGCCCGTAACGAGTAGGCAATCCATGCAGTTTTCCAAGCGCCGCGCGGAGCGCAGCCCATGAATATCACCGCCCTCACCTGCGTGAAAAACGAAGGCCCCTTCCTGTTGGAATGGATCGCCTTCAACCGCGTCATCGGCGTGAGCGACTTCATGATCTATCACAACGATTGCACCGACGGCACCGACACCCTTCTGCAAGCCCTGCAAGCCCATGGCATCGTCGAGACGATGGTGAACCCCGCCCAGGGGCGCAACTTCCAGATGGAGGCGCTCAAAAAGTCGCGCCGCCGCGCCTCGATCAAAAAGGCCGATTGGGTCTGGGTGGCCGATGTGGACGAGTTTCTCAACATCCATGTGGGCGATCATACAATCCCCGCGCTCATAGAGGCCTGCGGCAACCCGCAGTGTATCTCGGTGACCTTCCAGTTCTTCGCCAATTGCGGCGTGGAGCGCTATGAGGACAAGCCGGTGATCGAGCAGTTCCTCTATTCGCACAACCCCGACATCTGGACCCATGAAACCGCGATCGAAGTGAAATCCCTCGTGCGCGCGGACTTCCCAATGACCTATTTTGGCGCGCACCGCCCCTTTCACGACGGGGTCAAACTGCCCCGGCGCAAGCAGCCCAGCTGGACCGACGGCTCCGGCCAGCCCGCGATGATCCAATTCATCAAACGGGTGAACAAACGCCGCATCCGCAAGTTTCCCGCCAAGGGTGTGCGCAACTTCGCCACGCTCAACCATTACGCCCTGCGCTCGCTTGACAGCTATCTGGTCAAGAACGACCGCGGCGATGTGAACCGCGAGTTCCGCGACTTTGATGACACCTATTGGCGCGAGCGCAATGATGCGAGCTATTTTGACGACAGTATCCTGCGCTACGCAGACAAGCTCGCCGCCGAAATGGCCCGCCTCAAGGCGCTGCCCGGCATTGCCGCGCTGCATGAAAAATGCGTGGCGCTGCACCGCGCCAAACTCACAGAGCTCATGGCGCAAGAAAGCTATCAAGCCATGCGCAAACAGCTCCAAGCCAGCCCCCCCTACGCCCCGCAAGAGGCCGCCCTGCGAGAGCTTGTCGGCTTGCCCCTATGAGCCAGACGTTCAAAATCGTCAATCTTGGCCTGCCCAAAACAGGCACAACAACCCTCACCCGCGCGCTGCGCCGCGCCAAGGTGCGCACGGTCGATTGGCGCATCCACCGCCGCCAGAGCAGCGATCCACAGCTTGTCGGCAAGCATCTTGGCACCGTCCTTTACCGCGATTATTTCGATCACGGCGACCCGCTGCGCCGCCTGTCCGGGTTTCGGGGCTTTAACGAACTCTCCCAGGCCGGGTTGCACACCTCCCTCTGGCCCCAAACCGATTGGGGGCTGCTCGACGCCATCCAGCGCCACCACCCCGACACCCGCTTTCTGCTCAACATGCGAGACCCCGCCGCCACCGCCGCCTCGATCATGCGCTGGGGCAATATGGGGGCCTTGCGCCTGCCCAACACCAATATCCCCGGCCTGCCCAAAGGCTACGGCCACAGCGAAGCCGAGCTGGCGCGCTGGATATTGGGGCACTACATGTTCTGCGAGCGGGTCTTTGCGGGGTCCAGCAATTTCCTGGCCTTTGACATAGATGCCCCCGATGCCCGCGAGTCCCTCGCCCGCTTTTTAGACCTTGATCTGCCCTGGTGGGGCATTGCCAACCAGAACCCCGCCCCGCCTGCCTAGCCCGCCCCGGCTGGTGCGCCTGCGGCCACCAGCCCTGTTCTTGAACGAGTGAAACGATGAAAATCAGCCTGATAATCGGCCCGACAGACTACGGCACAGCCCGCTTTCGCACGGTTCTGAAAAAGAAATCTGCCTTACTGGCCAAACACGGGGTGTTCAGCCCCGATTGGAACCACATCCGCATCTATATGGCCTGTTCGTCCAACGCCGAGGTGGGCCTCGTGCGCTATCTGCGCGGCTTTGAAATGCTGGCCGCGCAAGAGGCGCTCTTCTCGCACCTTCAGGCGCAAATCGCCACCGCCCTTGAGGCCGAGCAGCCAAAGCATCTGGTGATCAGCTCAGGCCAGCTCGGTGCGCTCATGCACAAGAAAAGCGAGCTTGAGCGCCTGCGCGCCTTCTTTGCGCCTTTCTCGGAGGACATCCAGATCCACGCCTATGTGGATGAGCCCTGCCGCGTGCTGGTGCAGAACTACGAGAAAACCGTGATGGACGGTCGCCGCTTCCCGCTTGATCTGGAGCTGGAGCTGGCCAAATCAGACAATTGGTGGGACGCAGCCCTGGCCATGCGCACCGCGCCCAACCCGCTCACAGCCGAGTTCAACGACATTCACTTTCCGCCGCACTGGATTGATTATACGTCCCTTTTGAGCCACTGGGAGGGGGTCTTTGGGGCGGGCAACGTGCATCTGCGCGCGCTCGATATGGCGCGCCTCGGCTCCGAGGACGGCGCCAATGAACTCAATGCGCTTCTGGGCACAGACATCCCCATGGGCCAGATCGAGGCCCAGGAAGAAGACAAACGCCCCAGTGCCGAAACCCTCGCGCGCGCCCGCCAGCTCAACGATATTTTCGTGCGCTACATGCAGGCCAAGGAAATCTCCATGCCCTTTGAGATGCGCAAGCGGCTGATCTATCCGCACCGCGTGCGCGGCCCGCTCATCGAGCCTGGCAGCCTCTTGCCCGTTTCCGAGCGCTTCGCCGCCGACAACGCCGCGCTCACCGCGCGCTTTGACACGTTAAACGACGGCTGGTTCACCCCGCCCACCCCTGCCGAGCTTTGGCGCGAAGCCCCCTTGAGCGGCGGCTGGCGCGCCAGCCAATATATGACCGCCTCGCAGCATTTCATCCTCAAACAAGCGCCCACCTTTGCCGATATCAAGGCGCTCACCGCCGCGCAGGACGACAGCGCCGCGCGCCTGTCGGAGTTTGTGCCGGTTGATGCCGCGCTGGAAGACAAGCACCAGAGCGGCACCTCAGACAAACGCGGCGAGTTTCTGGAGATGTTCAAGGTCAACCACCAGATCGTCATGTCCACGCACATCCGCCCGCACAACGACATGGGCAAAGTGCGCGAAGAGGCTCAAGCGCCACAATATAGCGAAGTGCCCATGCGCACCCTGCCCAAGGGCAATTCAGGCAATGTCATCGTCGGCTGCATGAAAAACGAAGCCCCTTATATTTTGGAGTGGATCGCCTATCACCGCGCCATCGGGGTTGATAACTTCCTGATCTACACCAACGGCTGCGAAGACGGCACAACCGAGCTGCTTGATCATCTGCAAGAGATGGGCGTGCTTGAGCACCGCGACAACAACAAATGGAAGGGCAAATCGCCCCAACAGTTTGCCCTCAATGCGGCCCAGAAAGAACCGGTGATCAAAAACGCCGAATGGATCATCCACATCGACGTGGACGAGTTTATCAATGTGCGCACCGGCAACGGCACGCTGGAAGATTTGTTCAAAGCCACCAAAGGCGCCACCAATATCGCCATGACATGGCGGCTTTTCGGGCACAACGGCGTGCACGCGCTCAACGATGATTTCGTCATTGCGCAGTTTGAGAGCTGCGCGCCCAAATACTGCCCCAAGCCGCACACGGTCTGGGGCTTCAAAACCATGTTCCAGAACCTTGAGGCCTACCGCAAAATCTCCTGTCACCGCCCCAACCAGGTGATCGACGAGAAGCGCAACCTGCTCAAATGGGTCAATGGCTCAGGCGCGGATGTCACCCATGATTACATCAAGGGGGGCTGGCGCAGCTCCAAGAAAACCGTGGGCTACGACCTTGTGCAGCTCAACCATTATGCGCTGCGCTCTGCCGAGAGCTTTCTTGTAAAGCGCCAGCGCGGCCGCGCGCTGCATGTGGATCGCTCCATTGGCCTCAACTACTGGATCCGCATGGATTGGTCTGATCACCGCGACATCACCATCCAGCGCAACCTGGCGCGCACCCGCGCCGAATATGACCGCCTGATGCGCGACAAGACGCTGCGCGCGCTGCATGAGGCCGGGCTTGCCTGGCACAAGAACAAGGTGAAAGAGCTGCATGAAACCCCGGAGTTTCAGGCGCTCTATGCCCAGGCGCTCAAGGTAAAGCTCACCGAGACAGAGCGCGTCGCCTATTCCCTCGCCCTTGATATGGAGAGCTGACATGGACAGTCCCGCAGCCGCGGCCAGCTTTCAGGCCCGCGGCGTCAAAATTCCCTTTGATCGCGCCATCATCGCGCAAAAGCTCAAACGCG
Organism: uncultured Lentibacter sp.; assembly: GCF_937123735.1. GTDB lineage: Bacteria > Pseudomonadota > Alphaproteobacteria > Rhodobacterales > Rhodobacteraceae > Lentibacter. The sequence continues at coordinate 371,546 of NZ_CAKZKL010000028.1, read as the reverse complement.
CCCTGCGCCGCAACCGCTATGAAGCCAAAGAAATCAACGCCGCGCTGCGCTGTGTCACAGCGGGGGATACGGTCTTGGAGCTGGGCGGCGGGCTGGGCTATGTCGCCAGCGTTCTGGCGCTCAAACGGGCGCCCAAAGCCATTCACAGCTTTGAGGCCAACCCACATCTCATTGCCTTCCAACGCCAGCTCCACGCGCTCAACGGCATTGACACCATCACCGCGCACAACGCCCTGCTCGCACCGCGCAAAGGCAAGCCACAACGCTTTTTTGTGCGCGAGGATTTTCTGGCCTCCTCGCTGCTTGAGGAGGTGCCCGGCAAGCCCGTGCGCAGCGTGGAGACAATCGAGGTGCGCGGCCTCAACGCCACCTTCAACGCGCTCAAACCCGATGTCTTCATCTGCGACATCGAGAGGGCCGAGGCCGCGCTTTTGCCGCATCTGAAGTACACCGGCCTGCGCGCCGCCATCATCGAGCTGCACCCGCAATGGATCGGCGCTTCCGGCGTGCGCGCGGTGTTTGACGCCATGCACGCTGCCGGCCTGAGCTATTTCCCGCGCTGGTCCGATCAGAAAGTGGTGTGCTTTCGCAAAGACTGGGCCCTCAAATGAGAGTGCTGGCGGTGCTCACCCTGCGCAACGAGGCCTCCTTTCTGTTGGAGTGGCTCGCCCATCACCGTGCGGTGGGCTTCACGGATTTCCTCGTTCTCACAAACGATTGCGAAGACGGAACCGAGGCAATGCTCACCCGCCTTGAGGCGCTTGGCCTGCTGACACATGTGAAAAACGAGGGCCCCTATGACAAGGCGGGCATCCAGTTCACCGCGCTCAAGCGGGCCTCCAAACATCCGCTTGCGCAAAAGGCCGACTGGATTCTCGCGCTGGATATCGACGAATTCGTCAACATCCATGTTGGCGATCACACGCTCACCGCGCTCTTTGCGGCGCTGCCCGAGGCCACCGCCATCACCCTCACATGGCGCCTGTTTGGCAACGCAGATGTGTTGCGCTACCGCGATGCGCCCGTCACCCGCCAGTTCACCCGCGCCGCCCCCGCCGAAATGCTCTGGCCCTGGCGCGCCGCAATGTTCAAGACCCTCTACAAAAACGATGGAACCTACGGCAAAATCGGCGTCCACCGCCCCCGCCAGCCTGACCCGGGCAAACTGCCCATGGCGCGCTGGTATGACGGGTCGGGCCGCGCGCTGGGCGCGGCCTTCACGCGCGGGCGCATCTTCTCGGATTATGGCCGCAACAACTATGCGCTGGTGCAGCTCAACCACTATGCGCTGGGCAGCATGGAGGGCTTTCTCGTCAAAGCCGACCGCGGCCGCGCCGTCCACAGCACAGAGCGCCTCGGGCTGGACTACTGGGTCGAGCGCAACCATTGCAGCGCCATCGACACCAGCATCCACGCCCTCAAAGCGCCCTTTGAGGCCGAGCTGGCCGCCCTGCACCGCGATCCCGAGCTGGCCCGGCAGCACGCCGCCGGCGTGATCTGGCGGCGCGCGCGGATCGAGGCCCTGCTCGCCGAGGAAGCCCCGCGCGCCCTGCTGGGGCGGCTGTTGCAAACGCCCCCCTCGCGCTGCCTGCCCCCGGCACTGGCCCAAGAGCTCATCAGCGCCGCGCGCGCCAGCCGCGCCGCGCCGCAACAAACGCCCTAAAATTGCACCTAACTTCCGTAATTTCGCCCCAATCCCCCGCTAGGTTTCTCTCAAAGCACGCAAAACACGAGCGAAAAACATGTGCGTTAGGTATTGAGATATGCAGGATCAGGCAAACCCCCTTGAAGGCTCGCTCACTGGGCTGTCCAAACGTGACTGGCTGCTCGCGCTCGCGGCCCGCTCCGAGGACAACGGCCATGTCCAGCCGCTGGGCAAAGCCCATCTTGCCTCCTATATCGCCGGGGGCGACACGCTGTTGGTAAGCTTTGAAAGCTATGACGACATCCAGCGCCTCTCGGCCACGTCCCAGCCCCTGGGCTGGGAAATCAGCCAGATTTTGGGCTGGTCGACCCTGTGTATCCTCTCTGACGGGCAGAGCTGGTTTCGCAACCGCGAAATCTTTGCCTATTTTGACAATCTCATTGATGACGGCTTTTTTGAGGGCTTTGAGCGGGTGGTCTTTTACGGGGCCGGCCCCTGTGGCTATGCTGCGGCCGCCTACTCCATTGCCGCGCCGGGCGCGCGGGTGCTTGCGATCCAGCCACAAGCCACGCTGGATGCGCGCATCACCGAATGGGACAGCCGCTTTTTACACCAGCGCCGGCAGGATTTCACCAGCCGCTACGGCTATGCGCCCGATATGATCGACGCCGCCGCCGAGGCCTTTGTGCTCTATGACCCAGAAGAGGTCGAAGACGCCATGCACGCCGCGCTCTTCACCCGGCCCAATGTCACAAAACTGCGCCTGCGCCATGGCGGTGCCATGCTGCATTTTTCGCTGCGCAACATGAAAATTCTCTCCCGGCTGATCGCGCTGGCGGGCACCGGCCGCCTCACGGCGGCGGTCTTTGCCAAACTGGCCCGCGCGCGCCGCGATGACCGGGCCTATCTGCGCAACCTCTTGCGCCATGTGGATGACAAGGGCCGCAGCCGGCTGGCCTACCGGCTCTGCCGCAATGTCACCCGCCGCCTTGATGGGGTGCCAGCCTTTGAGCGCCGCCTCAAGGGTCTGCAAGCCCAACTGGACAAAGAGCCCCAAGCCGACGCCTGAGCGCGCAAAAGCCCTGCCTGCGCGCCCCGAGGGCGCTAAAACAACTGGCCCTCGCCCGGCATTTTGTGTAAGCGCTCGGCCATGACCCTTACGCTCACCCTCGCCCGCCCCGATGACTGGCACCTGCACCTGCGCGACGGCGCCATGCTGGCCGCCGTTCTGCCCGAAACCACGCGCCACTTCGCCCGCGCCATCGTGATGCCCAATCTCGTGCCCCCGGTGATCACCAGCGCCGATGCAGCGGCCTACCGCAGCCGCATCCTGGCCGCGCTGCCCGAGGGCGCAGAGTTCACCCCGCTGATGACCCTCTATCTCACCGAAGAGACAGACCCCGATGATCTCGCCGCCGCCCATGCGGCCGGGCTCATCACCGCCGTCAAGCTCTACCCGGCCGGCGCAACCACCAACTCCGCCTCCGGCGTGCAGAATTTTGACAAGGTCCGCCCGGTGCTGGAGCGCATGGCCGAAATCGGTTGCCCGCTCTGCGTGCACGGCGAAGTGACAGACCGCGCAATCGACATCTTTGACCGCGAAGCCGTCTTCATCGACCGCATCCTCGATCCGATCCGCCGGCAAGTGCCCGAGCTCAAAGTCATCATGGAGCATATCACCACCCGCGATGGCGTGGAGTATGTCAAAGCCAACCCCGCGCGCCTCGCCGCCACGATCACCGTGCAGCACCTCATGCTGGAGCGCAACGATATGCTCGTGGGCGGGATGCGCCCGCATTACTACTGCCTGCCCATCCTCAAGCGCCGCGAACACCGCGACGCGCTGCGCGCCGCCGCCACCTCGGGCGATGCGCGCTTCTTTCTGGGAACCGACAGCGCCCCCCACCCGACCCATGCCAAAGAGGCCGAGTGCTGTGCGGCGGGCTGCTTCACTGCGCCCATCGCGCTCTCCTGCCTCGCGCATGTGTTTGAGGAAGAAAACGCCCTGAACAAGCTCGAAGGCTTCACCTCGCTTCACGGCCCCGCCTTCTACGGCCTGCCGGTCAACAGCGAAACACTCACCCTCACCAAAGGCGCGGCGCTGAGCTATCCCAAGTCGCTCGCCGCAGGCGCGCACAGCGTCACCCTGTTTGACCCGGGCACGCCCTTGCACTGGCACGTCTCCTGAGCGCTTTCTTTTTGCCCTAAATATCCCCGCCGGAGGCTCCTGCCCCCTCCACAAATCCAAAGGCCCGATCATGATCCCGACAAGCTTCCCCACATCCCAGGAAATGGCCCGTCTCACAGCCCGCATGCTGCTCGAAATCGGCGCGGTCAACTTCAACACTGAGACGCCCTACACGCTCGCCTCCGGCCTGCCCTCGCCCAGCTACATCGACTGCCGCAAGCTCATTTCCTACCCGCGCATCCGCAGCACGCTGATGGATTTTCTCACCGTCACCGTCATGCGCAACGCAGGCTTTGAAGCCTTTGACAACATCGCCGGCGGCGAAACCGCAGGCATCCCCTTTGCGGCACTTGTGGCCGAGCGCATGGCCCTGCCCATGACCTACGTGCGCAAAAAGCCCAAAGGCTACGGCAAAAACGCCCGCATCGAAGGCGCGATGAGCGAGGGCGAGCGCGTCCTCTTGGTGGAAGACCTCACAACAGATGGCGGCTCCAAGCTCTCCTTTGTCGATGCCATCCGCGACACCGGCGCCAGCTGCGCGCACACGGCCGTGATCTTTTATTACGACATCTTCCCGGAAACGGCCCAAACCCTGGGCGATCACGGCGTCACCCTGCACCACCTCTGCACCTGGTGGGATGTGCTGGCCGAGGCCCGCGCCCAAGCGGCCTTTTCCGCCGAAACCCTCGCCGAAGTCGAGCGCTTCCTCAAAGACCCGCGCGCCTGGCAAGACGCCCACAAAGCCTAGGCTGCGCAGTCACCGCGCACCTTTATACCCATTCCCGTAGGCTGCGCAGTCACCGCGCACCTTCATACCCATCCCCCGTAGGGTGCGCATTCACTGCGCACCTTTAAACCCATCCTCATGAAACCAGCCCTGGGGCTTCTAACCCAGCCAGATCAAAAGATAATCTGCGCGCCTGCCATAAACTTACTCACAGCCCCCAGCCCCCCGGCGCCGCCAGAATCAGCCACTTATACCATATATTGTCGTTTGCCCCGCCCGTGCTACACGATCAGGGAGAGCCTCTAAAGGCGGCGGGGTATCCACAGGGTTATCCCGGCCTTTCTCCACAGATATTTCCCGAGTGCGTTTCCCCCGCATCTCCCCTAGAAGACAGTCACAGCAGGCAAACAGAGGAGTGAACCGGCATGAACGACATCGCAGCATTCAACGCCACAGGCCAAACACTCCCCGCCGAAGTCGCCGCCGCCGATACGATGCCCCATTCCATCGAGGCCGAGCAACAGCTCCTCGGCGCGCTGCTCACCAACAATGATGTCTACGACAAGATCGCCAGCATCATCAATCCCAAGCATTTCTACGATCCGGTGCACGCACGCATCTTTGAGACCGCCGCCGCGCGCATCGCCAAAAACAACCTCGCCTCGCCTGTCACCCTCAAGGCCTTCTTTGAGGATGACGAGGGCCTCAAAGAGCTCGGTGGCCCCGCCTATCTCGCCCGCCTGGCCGGTGCGGCCATTTCCGCCTTCGCCGTGCGCGACTATGCCCAGCTGATCTACGATCTCGCCATCCGCCGTGATCTCATCGCCCTGGGGCAGGAAATCAGCGCCAAGGCCGCGCGGGTCGATGTCGAGAGCGAGCCCAAAGAACAAATCGTCGAGGCCGAGCAGAAGCTCTACCAGCTTGCCGAAGCGGGCCAGTCCGAAAGCGGTTTTCAAAGCTTTCTCAAGGCCGTAACAGACGCTGTTAATGTCGCCAACGCCGCCTATCAGCGCGAAGGCGGGCTCGCCGGCATCGCCACCGATCTCATCGACATGGACAAGATGCTGGGCGGCTTGCACAAATCCGACCTGCTCATCCTCGCCGGCCGCCCCTCCATGGGCAAAACCTCGCTCGCCACCAACATCGCCTTCAATGTCGCCAAAGCCTATAAGCGCGGCAAGCTCGCCGATGGCTCCGAAGGCGCGGTCGATGGCGGCGTCGTGGGCTTTTTTAGCCTTGAGATGAGCGCCGAACAGCTCGCCGGCCGTATCCTCGCGGAAGCCTCCGAAATTTCCAGCCACAAGATCCGCCAGGGCGATATGGATGAAAGCGAATTCCGCCGCTTTGTGGATGCCGCCAAAGAGCTTGAGGCCTGCCCGCTCTTTATCGATGACACCGCCGCCATCCCCATCGCCCAGCTCGCGGCGCGCGCGCGCCGCCTCAAGCGCACCCACGGGCTTGATCTCTTGATCATCGACTACCTCCAGCTGGTGCGCGGCACCTCCGACAACCGTGTGCAGGAAATCGGCGAAATCTCCATGGGCCTCAAAGCCATCGCCAAAGAACTGCAAATCCCGGTGATCGCCCTCTCCCAGCTCTCCCGTCAGGTCGAGAGCCGCGAAGACAAACGCCCGCAGCTGTCCGATCTGCGCGAATCCGGCTCCATCGAGCAAGACGCCGACGTGGTCATGTTCGTCTTTCGCGAAGAATACTATGTCGAGCGCGAAAAGCCCTCCGACCACGAGCTGGACAAAATGGCCGAATGGCAAGAGCACATGTCCCGCCTACACGGCAAGGCCGAGGTCATCATCGGCAAACAGCGTCACGGCCCGATCGGCACGGTCGAGCTGAGCTTTGAGGCCCAGTTCACCCGCTTTGGCAACCTCGTAAAGCCCTGGCAAAACCCCGCAGGCGGCGATCCGTTCTAACCGGCCCTCCTTTCTTATTGCCCTAAATATCCCGGGGGCCTGGGGGCTGGCCCCCAGTCAAACCTGCGTCTGGGGGCTGGCTTTGCACAGCACCGTCTAAAATTCTCTTGCACAAGCCGCGTGCGCACAAGATCATGCGTCAAAGCCCAGCAGAAAGCGCCCCCATGACCACCGATTTCACCGAAGAGCTCGCCAGCCGCCTCATCCGCTATTGCAAAATCGACAGCCAGTCCGATCCCGACAGCCCCGCAAGCCCCAGCACCGCGATCCAGCTTGATATGCAGCGCCTGCTCATGGCCGAGCTGGAAGACATCGGCGCAACAGAGATCACGCTGACAGACTACGGAACCCTCCTCGCGACGCTGCCCAGCACCGCAGGCGATGACGCGCCCACGCTGGGCCTTCTGGCCCATGTCGACACCGCGCCGCAGTTTGCCGCCGCAGGCGTCAAACCGCTTTTGCACAAAAGCTACAACGGCGGCGACATCTCCTTCCCCGATGCGCCCGAACTTACACTCAGCCCCGAAAATTCACCCTATCTCGCCAGCAAGCAGGGCCATGACATCCTCACAGCCTCCGGCACCACCCTTCTGGGCGCCGATGACAAGGCCGGCGTCGCCATTATCATGACAGCCGCGCGCCACCTGCTCGCCAACCCTCAGATAAAACACGGCAAAATCCGCCTCGCCTTCACGCCCGATGAGGAGATAGGCCGTGGCGTGCACCCCGATCTGCCGCGTGATCTGGCCGCTGATTTTGCCTATACCTTCGATGGCGGCGCACTTGGCAATATCGAATACGAAAGCTTTTCCGCCGATGGGGCCAAGGTCCACATAGAGGGCGTCTCCATTCATCCGGGCACAGCCCATGGCACGCTGGTCAATGCGCTGCACCTCGCCGCCAAGCTGCTCACGCTCCTGCCCAGCAGCCACAGCACACCCGATACAAGCCAGGGCCGCGAGGGCTTTCTCATGGCAACCGATCTCACCGGCAACGCCGCAAACGCCACGCTCACCTTCATCTTGCGCGATTTTGAGCTTGCTGGCCTCGCCACCAAGGGCGCTCTGCTGCAAAGTGCTGTCAACACCATCGCCCTCACCGAGCCGCGCGCGCGCCTCAGCTGCGAGATCACGCCCCAGTATCGCAACATGCGCTACTGGCTGGAAAATGATATGACCCCGGTCACCCTCGCCCATGCGGCCGCCCGCGCCATTGGCCTTTCACCCACAAGCGCGCCCATCCGCGGCGGCACCGACGGCTCCCGCCTCACCGAGCTGGGCGTGCCTTGCCCCAATATCTTCACAGGGATGCAGGAGCTGCACGGCCCGCTGGAGTGGATTTCGGTGCAAGATATGGCCGTGGCCACAGAGATGTGCCTCAAACTCACAGAGCTGGCCGCGCGGCCCAAAGAGACCACGCCTCTGCCAAGCCCGCCAAATGCCATTTCCCCTTGACCTTGCACGCCCCTCTGGCAACAAGACCCCATGGCAAGCGGAACACTCACAATCGATCTCGACGCGCTGGTGCACAACTGGCGCGCTCTGGCCAAAGCGCCCGAAACCGGCGCGGTCGTCAAGGCCGACGCCTATGGCCTCGGCCTCGCCCCCGTGGCCCATGCGCTGGCCAAAGCCGGCGCGCGCAGCTTCTTTGTCGCCACCGCCGAGGAAGGCGCCGCCCTGCGCGACACCCTGGGCCAAGGCCCGGTGATCTACATCTTCTCGGGCCATATGGCTGGCGACACGCCCCTCATCAACAGCCGCACCCTCACACCGCTGCTCAATTCGCCCGACCAGCTCGAGCGTCAGCTCTCGGCGCTGCCGGATGCGCCCTTCGGCCTCCAGCTTGACACCGGCATGAACCGCCTCGGCATGGAGCCCGCCGAATGGGCCGCCCTGCGCGACAGGCTGCTGTCCAAATCGCCCGCGCTCGTCATGTCCCATCTCGCCGCCGCCGATGAGCCTCACGCACCGATGAACGCCGCCCAGCTCAAGGTCTTTCGCGCGCTGACAGAGGGGCTCACCGCGCCGCGCTCGCTCGCAGCGACAGGCGGCACGCTCCTGGGCCGCGACTACCACTTTGACATGACCCGCCCGGGCATCGGCCTCTATGGCGGCGCCCCCTTCACACAGGCCCGCCCCGTGGTCCGCCTCGAGCTGCCCGTGGTTCAAACACGCACCGTCGCGCCCGGCGAGAGCGTGGGCTACAATCGCGGCTATGTCGCCCGCCAGCCGCGCCGCGTGGCCACCCTCGCCGCCGGCTATGCCGACGGCCTCATCCGCGCCATGTCCGGCAAGGCCACGCTCTACAGCGGCCCCAACAGCTGCCCGCTCATCGGGCGGGTCTCGATGGATCTGATCACCGTCGACATCACCGATCTCCCCGACACCCCCGACAGCCTCACCCTGCTCGGCCCGCAACAAGGCGTCGACACGCTCGCCCAAGCCGCCGGCACCATCGGCTATGAGGTGCTCACATCCCTGGGCGCACGCTACAGCCGCCGCTATACAGGGGCCGGCGCAGGGGCCGGCGCATGAGCCGCCCCCTCGCCGCCCTCGGCGCAGCGGTGCTGGCCGCCCTCGCAGCCATGGGCCGCGTCACGCTCTTTGCGCTGGACACCCTCACCCATCTCTTGCGCCCGCCGTTTTACGCCCGCGAGCTCTGGGTCGCGCTGGTGCAAATCGGCTGGCTCTCGCTGCCCGTCGTCGGGCTCACCGCGCTCTTCACCGGCGGCGCGCTGGCGCTTCAGATCTACTCGGGCGGCGCGCGCTTCAATGCCGAAGAGGTCGTCCCCTCCATCGTCGCCATCGGCATGGTGCGCGAGCTCGGCCCCGTTCTGGGCGGGCTCATGGTCGCCGCCCGCGTCGCCAGCTCGATCGCCGCCGAAATCGGCACCATGAAAGTCACCGAACAAATCGACGCGCTGACAACCCTCTCCACCCACCCGATGAAATACCTCACCCTGCCGCGCGTTCTGGCCGCCACCTTGGCCCTGCCTGTTCTGGTGGCCGTGGGCGATGCCATCGGCATCATGGGCGGCTATATCGTCGGCGTGACGCGCCTGGGCTTCAACGAAGCCGCCTACCTCAAAAACACGGTCGATTTCCTCGAAGTCTGGGACATTACCTCAGGCCTTATCAAAGGCGCGGCCTTCGGCTTCATCATCGCCACCATGGGCTGCTATTATGGCATGACCTCCGGCCGCGGCGCCCAAGGCGTGGGCCGCGCCACAAAAGCCGCCGTGGTGGCCGCCTCGGTGCTTATCCTGGCGGCCAACTACCTGCTCACAGAGGCCTTCTTCTCCGCATGACCCAGCCGCTCGCCCCCCCTTCATCTTGCCCACAATACTCCGGGGTCCGGGGCAGCGCCCCGGCCTCTGCTCCGCAGGGCTGCGCCCCATGATCACGCTCAGCTCCGTTCACAAATCCTTCGGCCCCAAGAAAGTCCTGCAAGGCGTCAATCTGACGGTCCAGAAGGGCACCTCGATGGTCATCATTGGCGGCTCGGGCACGGGCAAATCCGTGCTGCTCAAATCCGTGCTCGGCCTCGTCACCCCCGACAGCGGGACAATCACACTGGAGGGGCAGGATGTCACCACGGGCGAGCGTGACGCCTTTCTCGCCCGCTTCGGCATGCTCTTTCAGGGCGGCGCGCTGTTTGACAGCCTTCCCGTCTGGCAAAACGTGGCCTTCCGCCTGTTGCGCGGCACCCTCAAGCGCCCCAAAGCCGAGGCGCGTGAGCTGGCCATCGAAAAGCTGCGCCGCGTCGGCCTCGCCCCAGAAACCGCCGATCTCTTCCCCTCCGAGCTTTCGGGCGGGATGCAAAAGCGCGTCGGCCTCGCCCGCGCCATTGCCGCCGAACCCGAGATCATCTTCTTTGACGAGCCGACAACCGGCCTTGATCCGATCATGTCCGGCGTCATCAACGCACTCATCCGCGAGATCGTGGTGGAAATGGGCGCCACCGCCATGACCATCACCCACGATATGTCCAGCGTGCGCGCCATTGCCGATGACGTGGCCATGCTCCATGATGGGGTGATCCAATGGACAGGGCCGGTTGCGCAGCTCGACAGCTCGGGCGACCCCTATCTTGACCAGTTCATCCATGGCCGCGCAGAGGGGCCAATTGCTGCTGTGCGCTAGGCGGGCAGGCCAAGCGCCACTCCCCAAAACCTTAAAATTCCCTAAAGCGCGCGAGCGCATTGGTCACACTGGCAAAGCCGCCCAAATGGCCGATCAGGGGGTGCACGCATTGTGCACGCCCTGTGCACGCTTTTCACCCCCCCTGTTTGGCGCATCTGGCCAAATCTTAACGCGCGCCCCCGGCCTGCGCTCTGGGCCGGAAACATTGCGCCCCCAAGGCCAGGATTGTTTCCGGAGGCGGCAAATTTCACAGGCAAAAACAGTGCATTTCCGCAAAGCCGCCCCAAAAGAGCGCTTTTCCCCCTATTTTTTCCCGAACGGATCGGCATAATTTTGCTCATAGTTGGTTAACAAGTTCCGTGGGGGATCATGGACAGCTTTTTTTCTGCCCTGCGCAGCCTCGTCTTTCTGTTGCATCGTCTGACGTTTTTTAGCCTTGTCTGCGCGGCGCTCGCGATGCTCGGCTATACGCTGCTCTGCGCGCTCGGGGTGCTGCCCTGGCTGGTGATGCCGCTGTCGTTTGGGCCCACAAGCTATGCTGAGGCAGGGGTTTGGCTGCAAACCGGGGTCACAGCTCTCCTGCTGATGCTGATGTTCTTTGTGCCCTCTACCGGGCGGGTGTTGCGGCTGGAAAATTCGCACCGCAGTTTTCAGATCGGGATGCAGGATGTGGCGCAGGCCTACCATATGGCCCATGCCGCCGATCGCGCCGGCAGCTTCCAGCTTGCTTCTGAGTTTGATTCTGTGCGCGAGCGGCTGGTGTTCTTGCGCAGTCACCCCGATCTGGGCCATCTGGAGCCCGAGGTGCTCGAAGCGGCTGCGCAAATGAGCCATATTTCCAAGGAGTTGGCCGAGACATACTCCGATGAGGCGCTTGCGCGGGCGCGCAGCTTCCTGCGCCAGCGCCAGGATGAGGTCGCACGCTTCAATGCCCGCCTGGGGCAGGCCAAACAGGTTGCCAATGAGCTCAAACACTGGCTGCATGAGGTCGAGCTGGAAGAGAGCGTGGCCGCCAGCCAGCTTGAGCGGCTGCGCGATGAGTTGCATCGGGTGATGCCGGAGTTGGGCAAGATCGCCCGGCTGGAATTTGAGGCCGAAAGCGACAGTCTCACCCGCCTGCCCCGCGCGGCGGAGTGATCAGCGCCCCGCACGCGGTGCTCCGGGCGCTGTGCGCCGGACGCTCTGGCACAGACACTCTGGCACGGGCGCTTTGGGCCGGGCGCTTTGGGCCGAATTTCCTGGATCAACCTCTTTGCCTTTGGCGGGCCACAGTCGGTTGACCTGCCCGCAGCGCTCAGACATACAAAATTATGGCAAAAAAAATTCAATATGTCTGCTCCGGCTGCGCCGCAACCACCACCAAATGGGCGGGCCAATGCGATTCGTGCGGCGCCTGGAACACAATCACCGAAGCCACCCCCCTCTCCGACGGCTCAAGTTCAAAGTCGATCGGCGCACAACGCGGTGGCCAGATCCCGCTGAGTGATCTCTCCACACACGAGGCCCCGCCCCCGCGCACGCTGAGCGGGATGGACGAGCTGGACCGGGTGCTGGGCGGCGGGCTGGTGGCTGCGTCGGCGATCCTGGTGGGCGGTGATCCGGGGATTGGCAAATCCACTGTCTTGTTGCAAGCCGCCGCCAAATTTGCGTCTAGTGGTTTGAAAACAGTTTATATTTCAGGTGAGGAGGCCTCTGCGCAGGTGCGTATGCGCGCCCAGCGGCTGGGGTTGAAAGACGCGCCCGTCCGGCTTGGAGCCGAAACCAACCTGCGCAATATTCTCACCACTTTGGAGGCCGAACAGCCCCAGCTCGCCATCATCGATTCCATCCAGACCATGTGGGTCGATACCGTCGACAGCGCGCCCGGCTCGGTGTCTCAGGTCCGCGCGGCCGCGCATGAGCTGACAAGCTTTGCCAAGCGCAAGGGCGTCTCGGTGATCCTTGTGGGCCATGTCACAAAAGACGGCCAGATTGCCGGGCCGCGCGTGGTCGAACATATGGTCGATACCGTGCTTTATTTTGAGGGCGAGCGCGGGCATCAATTCCGCATTCTGCGCGCTGTAAAAAACCGCTTTGGCCCCGCCGATGAGATCGGTGTGTTTGAAATGACGGGCGCTGGCCTGCAAGAGGTAAAAAACCCTTCAGCGCTGTTTCTTTCTGAGCGTGGAGAGCCCTCGCCCGGCTCGGTTGTCTTCTCCGGAATCGAAGGCACACGCCCAGTTTTGGTGGAATTTCAAGCGCTTGTCGCCCCCAGCCCACACAGCCAGCCGCGCCGCACCGTGGTCGGCTGGGACAGTTCACGCCTTGCCATGATCCTTGCGGTGCTGGAAGCGCGCTGCGGCATTCCCTTTGCGGGGCTTGATGTTTATCTCAATGTGGCGGGCGGGCTCAAGGTCTCTGAACCGGCCGCAGATCTGGCTGTTGCGGCGGCGCTTTTGTCGGCCCGCGAGGACGCGGCCCTGCCCAAGGACACGGTGGTGTTTGGTGAAATCAGCCTCTCCGGCGCGCTGCGCTCGGTCTCCCAAACAGAAAACCGGTTGAAAGAAGCGCAAAAACTTGGTTTTTCCAGCGCAATTATGCCAAAGGGAGATAAGGCTCCGGCCACAGCCGGGCTGAGCGCGAAGCGCTATGAAGACCTAACCACCTTTGTCGGTGATATTTTTGGCGCAGGCTAAGCGCAAAGTAACGAAAAGAGAGTGATCATGGAAGGTTTTACAATCGTTGATGGCATCGTTGCCCTGATCATTGTTGTGTCGGCTCTTTTGGCCTACTCCCGCGGCCTCGTGCGCGAGGGGCTGGCCATTGCGGGCTGGGTCATCGCCGCAATGCTGGCCTTTGTCTTTGCGCCCCAGGCGCAGCCCCTTGTCAAGGAAATACCCGTCCTGGGCGGCTTCATATCCGACAGTTGCGAACTCTCCATGATCGCCGGTGCCGCCGCGATCTTTGCGCTTGTCTTGGTGGTGGCCGCGCTGTTCACGCCCATGTTCTCCGCCCTTGTGCAACGCTCTGTGCTGGGCGGGCTCGATCAGGCCTTTGGCTTTCTCTTCGGGGTCGCACGGGGGATCTTGCTGGTGGCGATTGCCTTTTTTGTCTATGAAACCGTCATAACCTCCCAAGACATCACCGCCATTGATGACAGCCGCTCCGCGCGGGTCTTTGGCAAGATGACCGGCACAATCGAAGAGCGCGACCCCGAGCAGGCCCTCGGCTGGATCACCCTGCAATACGAGCAGCTCGTGGCCAGCTGCGGCGAATAATTCCGCAGCAAAGATCAAAAGAGAGCGCTTCGCCGGGTGACACGGGCCGCCGGTCTGACTATGAAGGGGCCACGCCACCCTCGGATTCGGAGTTGCCCCGTGACCACGCATTATGCCCACCCCTTTGATGATGATAAACTCAAGGAGGAATGCGGCGTTTTCGGCGTGACCGGTGTGAGCGATGCGGCCAATTTCGTGGCCCTGGGGCTGCATGCGCTTCAGCACCGTGGCCAGGAGGCCGGCGGGATCGTCAGCCATGATCCGGAGGCAGGCTTCAACTCGGTGCGCCGCTTTGGCTATGTGCGCGACAATTTCACCAAGCAGAGCCTCATGGAAACCCTGCCGGGGCCGCTGGCCATAGGCCATGTGCGCTACTCCACCGCCGGCGCAAAAGGCGCAGCCATCCGCGATGTGCAGCCCTTTTTTGGCGAGTTTTCCATGGGCGGTGCCGCCATCGCGCACAACGGCAATATCACCAATGCCGACGCCCTGCGCCGCGAGCTGATCGAGCGTGGCAGCATTTTCCAGTCCAGCTCGGATTCCGAATGTATCATCCACCTCATGGCGCGCTCCTTGCAGCGCACTATCCCTGAGCGGATGGAAGACGCGCTGCGCCGCGTCGAGGGCGCGTTTTCCATCGTCGCCATGACCCGCACCAAGCTCATCGGTGTGCGCGATCCTCTGGGCGTGCGCCCGCTGGTGCTTGGCCAGATCGGCGAGGGCTGGGTGCTCAGCTCGGAAACCTGCGGGCTGGACATCATCGGCGCAAGCTTTGTGCGCGAGATCGAACCCGGCGAAATGGTGGTCATCAGTGGCGGCACAGTCGAGAGCAGCTTCCCCTTCCGCCGCCAACCCTCGCGGTTCTGCATCTTTGAACATGTCTATTTCTCCCGCCCTGACAGCATCATCGGCGGCCGCTCGGTCTATGAAACCCGCCGCCAGATCGGCGTGGAGCTGGCGCGCGAAGCGCCCGTTGAGGCCGATCTGGTCTGCCCGGTGCCCGATTCCGGAACACCCGCCGCCATCGGCTTCAGCCAGGAAAGCGGCATCCCCTACGCCATGGGCATCATCCGCAACCAATACATGGGCCGCACCTTCATCGAGCCAACCGAGCAGATCCGCAACATGGGTGTGCGCCTCAAACTCAACGTCAACCGCGCGCTCATAAAGGGCAAACGGGTCATTCTGGTGGATGACAGCGTGGTGCGCGGAACAACGTCGCGCAAGATCAAGGAAATGATCCTGGACGCCGGCGCCGCCGAAGTGCACTTCCGCATCGCAAGCCCGCCCACGGCCTGGCCCTGCTTTTACGGGGTCGACACACCGCAGCGCGAAAAGCTTCTGGCCGCAACCATGTCTGAAGAGGAAATGCGCCAGCATCTTGCAGTGGACAGCCTCAAGTTCATCTCGCTGGATGGCCTTTACCGCGCTGTGGGCGAAGCAGACGGGCGCCGCAACGCCTGCCCGCAATATTGCGACGCCTGCTTCTCCGGCGAATACCCTGTCATCCCCGCCGATATGATCGAAAAAGGCTTTGAGATGAAAGCCGCCGAGTAACCCTCAAAAGAGTGCAGCGAAAGACTTTGACATGACAGACAAAATCGCCCTCATCACCGGCGCGTCCCGCGGCCTTGGCGCGGCTTTGGCCGAAGCGCTGTGCAGCAGCCACCACATCGTCGCCGTGGGCCGCACCACCGGCGCATTGGAAGACCTCGACGACCGCATCAAAGCCAAAGGCGGCGAGGCCACCCTCGCCCCCATGGACATCACCAACCCGGATGCAATGGCCCAGCTCTGCCGCTCGATCTATGACCGCTGGGGCCAGATCGACCTCTGGGCCCATACAGCGGCCCACGCCGCGCCGCTGTCGCCCGCAGACCACATGGATATGGGCGGCTGGGAAAAATCCGTCGCAATTAACCTCACCGCCACAGGGCGGCTGATTGGCTTTGTCTCGCCCCTTCTGAAAAAAGACAGCCACGCGCTGTTCTTTGAAGACAGCCAGGGCGGCCAGAAATTCTTCGGCGCTTATGGCGCGACCAAAACAGCCCAGATTGCCCTCGCCCGCAGCTGGGCGGCCGAAACGCTCAAAACCGGCCCCAAGGTGCATATCCTCACGCCTGCGCCTTTGGCCACAGCCCTGCGCGCACGCTTCTTTCCGGGCGAAGACCGCGCCGCATTGGCCCCACCTGCCGCCGAGGCCGCCCGCCTCCTTCAAAGCCTGAACCTCTAGTCTTTCTTATTGCTCCAAATATCCCGGGGGGTTTGGGGGGCTGGCCCCCCATCTGTCCTGTGGTCTGGGGGTCTGGCCCCCCAGCTATCCTGTGATGCGGGGGACCAGCCCCCCGCGCGGGTCGGATTGCGCGCAGCGCACTGCGAAACCTGAAGAAACTGTCGCATAAACGACTCTATTCTTGCCGGCATCCGTCAGCCTGCCTTGCCCTGTCATGCCCCCTCGTTTATTCAAAACAAAACAACAGGCAGGCGGGCCCATGCGGATACTTCTCACCAATGACGACGGCATCAACGCTCCGGGGCTCAAATCTCTGGAGCGGATCGCCTGGGATCTGGCTGGCCCCAAAGGGGAGGTCTGGGTGGTCGCGCCCGCTTTCGAACAATCCGGCGTTGGCCATTGCATCAGCTACACACACCCGATGATGGTGCAAAAAATGGGCAAGCAACGGTTTGCGGCCGAGGGCTCGCCTGCCGATTGCGTGCTCGCCGCGCTGCATGACATCCTGCCAGAGCGCCCCGATCTGGTGCTCTCAGGGGTCAACCGTGGCAACAACTCTGCCGAAAACGCGCTCTATTCTGGCACATTGGGCGGCGCGATGGAGGCCGCTTTGCAAGGTCTGACCGCGGTGGCGCTTTCGCAATATCTGGGCCCGCACAATATCGAGATCGACAACCCGTTTGAGGCCGCCGAAGTGCACGGTGGCGCGCTGCTGCGCAAGATCCTCGCCGCGCAGCCGGACGAGCAACAAGACTACCGGCTGTTTTACAACGTCAACTTCCCGCCCGTTCCCGCCGCAGACGTCAAGGGCAGCCGCGCCGTGGCGCAGGGCTTTCGCCAGGGCGTCACCTTCGGTGTTGAGCCGCATCTGTCGCCCTCCGGGCGGCGGTTTCTCTGGATCAAGGGCCATGATCAGCGCGTGCCCGCAACGCCGGGCTCGGACGCGGATGTCAATCTGGAGGGCTATATTTCTGTCACCCCCATGCGGGCCGATCTGACCGCCCATGACATGCTCGCGCAGTTTCGGAGCCTCCAAGATGAGTGACGCCCCGCTCGCGCCACACGAGCAGAAAATGCAATTTCTCTACACGCTGCGCTCCAAAGGCGTCACAGATGCCCGGGTGCTCGGGGCCATGGAAAAGATTGATCGTGGCCATTTCGTGCGCGGCACCTTTGAAAACCGCGCCTATGAAGACACACCTTTGCCAATCGCCTGTGGCCAGACCATCTCCCAGCCCTCAGTGGTCGGGCTGATGACCCAGGCGCTCAAAGTGGGCCCGCGTGACAAGGTGCTCGAAGTGGGCACCGGCTCGGGCTATCAGGCGGCCATTCTCAGCCAGCTGGCCCGGCGGGTCTACACGATCGAGCGCCACAGGCGGCTGGTGCGCGAAACCCAGGCGCTGTTTGAACAGCTTGACCTGAGCAATGTCACCGCTTTTGCCGGAGATGGCAGCTTCGGGCTGCCCGAGCAGGCCCCCTTTGATCGCATCATCGTGACCGCAGCCGCAGAAGACCCGCCCGGCCCGCTCTTGGCGCAGCTCAAAATCGGCGGTATCATGATCGTGCCCGTCGGCCAGTCTGATGCGGTCCAGAGCCTGATCAAAGTCACCCGGCTGGACGAGGGGTTTGACTATGAAGAGCTGCGCCCCGTGCGCTTTGTGCCGCTGCTGGAAGGGTTGAGCAAAGACAGCTGACCCAAAACAGCGGGCCAAAGACAAAAGCAACGGACACCAATAAGCCCTGATCAACAAGGGTTCAAATGAGGAAAACGAGATGACCCGAGGTTTTGCCCGTAAGATGATGGCCGCAAGCACCGCGCTTGCGCTTGTGGCCGGTTGTGACACCCCCCTGGACCTGGACCTGCGCGGCAAGCTTGGCTCGCGGATGGACACCTCGTCTGCCGCCCGCGCCGCCAGCACGGAGCGCCCGCAAACCGACGCGCGCGGCATCATCTCCTACCCGAGCTACCAAGTGGCCGTGGCCCGATCGGGCGACACGCTGGGCAGCCTCGCACGGCGGATCGGCAGCGACCCTGAGGCGCTGGCCCGTTACAACGGCATCCAGAGCGGCGACAGCCTGCGCCAGGGCGAGATCATTGCCCTGCCCGAGCGGGTTGATGCGCCCGCCACGGCCCTGCCGACAACAGGAGCAGGGGCCGCCGATGTCGACATCACCGAGCTGGCCGAAACCGCCCTCACCCGCGTGACGCCCGAACAGAGCCGCGCGCCCACCGCACAAAACACCGCCAGCGCAGCCCAGATCGAGCCGATCCGCCATAAGGTGACACGCGGTGAAACCGCTTATACCGTGGCCCGGCTTTACAATGTCTCGGTGCGCGCCCTGGCAGAGTGGAACGGGCTGGACAGCGACTTTGGCATTCGCGAGGGGCAATTCTTGTTGATACCCACACCTCTGGCGCAACAGCCCGCACAAGCCGCAAGCGCGGCGCAGCCGTCCAAACCGGGAGCCGGAACAGCCACGCCACTGCCCCCCAGTGCCACCCAACCCCTGCCACAGGATCTGCCCGCCGCACGCCCGGCCACAGACCCGGCCAAATCACCAGCCCAGTCACAGCCCCAACCACAGGCCCAGACACAACCCCAATCACAGGCCCAATCACAGGCCGCCAGCACCGGCCAACTTGCCTATCCGCTGCGCGGCAAGATCATCCGCGAATATGCCAAGGGCAAGAACGACGGCATTGACATCGCCGCCGCCGCCGGCAGCACCATCAGCGCCGCCGAAGCCGGCACCGTGGCCGCCATCACCTCGGATGCCGATCAGGTGCCGATCATTGTGGTAAAGCACCCGGACAATCTGCTGACGGTCTATGCCAATGTCGGAGATATTGTGGTGAAAAAGGGCCAGAGCGTCACACGCGGCCAAAAACTGGCCAGCCTGCGCGACGGGGAGCCGGCATTTTTACATTTCGAAGTGCGCAAGGGCTTTGAAAGCGTCGATCCGCTGCCCTATTTGCAATAGCGCGCAAAGGTTTTTCGAATTGCGCTGCGCGCAATCAGATCCTGGCGGGGGACTAGTCCCCCGCACCACAGGACAGCTGGGGGGCCAGCCCCCCAGACCCCCCGGGATATTTAAAGCAATAAGAAAGAGCTGGTCAGGCCAGCGGGATGCCCATACGGCCCGCCAGATCGGTGACATATTGCCAAGCCACGCGACCAGAGCGCGCGCCGCGTGTGGCTTGCCATTCAATCGCCTCGGCGCGCAGAACATCTTCGGGCTGGGTGATGCCGAAATGGGCGCAGTAGCCGCGGATCATTGCGAGGTATTCATCCTGCGTGCAGGGGTGAAAGCCGAGCCAGAGGCCGAAGCGATCACTGAGGGAGATTTTTTCTTCCGCCGCCTCGCTCGGGTTGATTGCACTTGAGCGCTCGTTTTCGATCATGTCGCGGGGCATCAGGTGACGGCGGTTTGATGTTGCATAAAAGAGCACATTCTGAGGCCGTCCTTCGATGCCGCCATCCAACACCGCTTTGAGCGATTTATAATGCTCATCGTCGTGGCTGAACGACAGATCATCGCAGAACAGGATAAACCGCGCCTCCGACTGGCGCAACAATGCCAACAGCCGGGTGACGCTGGGCAGATCCTCGCGTTGCAGCTCGACGACCTTGAGCGGGTGCCCCTCACTCAAGACCTGCGCATGGACGGCCTTCACCAAAGAGCTCTTGCCCATGCCGCGCGCGCCCCAGAGAAGCGCATTGTTGGCAGGCAATCCGCGCGCAAACTGGCGGGTGTTCTCCAAGAGCGTGTCACGCGAACGCGCCACGCCGATCAGCAAAGACAGATCAACCCGGCTGACCTTCTCAACAGGGCTGAGGCGGTCTGGCTCGACTTGCCACACGAAGGCCTCTCCCTGGGCAAAGTCGGGCGCAGGCTGCGGGGGCGGGCTCATGCGCTCAAGGGCTGCCGCTATGCGCGCCAGCTCTTCGCTCATGTGCTCTTGTCCACCATGCCGTCATCGTCTTCTTCGGCTGCGAGGTCTTCGTCAAATTCGCGCATCAGCGGGTCGTCAAACTCTTCTTGCTCGTCGTCAAAATAGCCCTCTTCGCGCAGCTTGTCGTCGCGCTTTTTCTCAACGCGCCCCACCAGAAGGATCGAGATTTCATACAGGCCATAGACAACCGTGAAGAGAATAAGCTGGGTGATCACATCCGGCGGTGTCACCAGTGCCGCCAGCAAAAGGATGCCAACCATCGCATATTTGCGCACCGCCCCAAGCCCCTCGGAGCTGACAAGCCCGGCCTTGCCCATCAAGGTGAGCAACACAGGAAGCTGAAAGCACATGCCAAAGGCAATTATAAATTTCAGTGTGATATCAAGGCTTTCATTTACCTTCCCAAAGAAGGTGATCTTGAGGCCCTCGGCGGTTTCGGGCACCACAGCAGGGGCCGCCTCGGGCAGGCTCTCAACACTTTGGGCCAGCAGGTTGGCAAAAATCGAACTGACATCGGCAAAGCCGAGGAAGAACTGCATGGCCAGCGGTGTCACCACAAATTGCGCAAAAGACGCGCCGAGCAGGAACATCACCGGCGACGCAATAATGAAGGGCAGAAAAGCCCCCTTCTCGTTTTTGTAAAGCCCCGGCGCCACGAACCGCCACATCTGAAACGCAATGACCGGAAAAGCCAGCGCAAAGCCAAAGACCATGGAAATGCGGAAAAGCGTAAAGAGATATTCCTGTGGCGAGGTATATTGCAGCGTCGGGTCCGGGTCACCCAGCGTGCGCAGGGTTTCCTCGATGGGCTCGAGCAAGAACTGAAGGATCGGCTCGGCCACCGTAAAGGCCAGTATGATACCGACCAGAAAGGCCATCACCGAGCGGATGAGCCGGGTGCGCAGCTCAGCCAGATGCTCGATCAGCGGGGCGCTGGAGCCGTCCATTTCGTCTGGCGTATCGGTCTGGCTCATGGGTTACTCATGCCTTATCTGGCGCAGGCTTTTTGGCTGCGGTCTTTTTGGGGGTCGCCTTTTTGGGGGCAGGTTTGGGCGCGGTTGTCTGTGTGGCAGAGGGTTTTGAGCCTGTATTGGCTGGCCCTTTTTGCGCCGCCGGCGTCTTGGCAGCCGGCTTCGCTGCCGGTTTCTTGGCAGCCGGCTTCGCTGCCGGCTTCTTGGCAGCCGGCTTCCTGGGGGCAGGCTTCTTGGCTGTCTCAGCGGGCTCTGCCTCTTTGGCCAGACGGGCCGCGTGGGCCTCGCGCACCTGACGGGCCGTTTCGGCCGCAGAGGCATTGGCCTCCTCAACCATGCGCGCGCGCTCGGCCTCGCGCTTGGCGGCCAGCTTGCCGGTCTCGCTCTCAGGGTCCCACTTGGCGGCGTCTTTCACCGCATCCTTGATCGAATCAAGCCCCATGGACTTCGGATCGGCGACCTTGCGCAGGCTGGAGGCGGTTTCGCGCATTCCGGTTTCATCCGCCGCGTCGTTCATCGCTTTGGAAAACTCGCGCGCCATGCCCTTCATCTTGCCCACAAACTCGCCCGCCTTGCGAAAAAGCACAGGCAGATCCTTGGGGCCAACGACAATCAGCGCGACGATGCCAATGACCAGAAGCTCGGTCCAGCCAAGATCAAACATAAAGGGTTACGCCTTGTCTTTGTCTTCGGCCGGCGTCACATCTTTGATGTCCTGCGCCATTTGATCTTCGAGCTCTTCGGTGCCGTCTTTGACACCTTTCTTGAAAGCGGTGATGCCCTTGCCCACTTCGCCCATGAGCGAGGAAATCTTGCCACGTCCAAACAGAACGAGCACGACAACGGCGATGAGAAGAAGGCCGGGAAGGCCGATATTGTTGAGCATGGTTTGTCTCCCTTTGTCGGCACGCGGGCGGGCGGGCCAAAAACTTTGCTTGTCTTATCTAAGCGGTTCAAGGCGGAGTGAAAAGACGCAATCACGGTGCGCGGGCTGAAAATTGCCTGCGTTAGCGCTGACAGGGGCGCGGATCGCCCTTGCGAGGGGGCTCAAAAGCCTCTAGCCATTCTGCCATGACCGATAGCATTTCACCCGTTAACGACCCCCGCGACCACGCCCGCGCCAAGCGCAACGTCTGGATCCTTGTGATGGCCCAGGCCCTGTTGGGCGCGCAGATGCCCATGATTTTTACAATTGGCGGGCTGGCGGGGCAGATGCTCACCACCAATCTCTGCTTTGCAACCTTGCCGATTTCCATGATCGTGCTGGGCTCCATGGCGGCGGCCACCCCGCTGAGCTGGTTCATGCAAAACTTCGGGCGGCGTGCGGGCTTCATTCTGGGGGCCAGCGCCGGAGCGATTGGCGCCGCGATCTGTGCTTACGGGCTCTATGAAGCCTCGTTTACGCTCTATCTCTTCGGCAGTCTGATCACCGGCATCTATATGTCTGCGCAGGGCTTCTACCGATTTGCCGCCGCCGACACGGCGTCCGATGCCTACCGCCCCAAGGCGATCTCTTATGTGATGGCGGGGGGGCTGCTGGCCGCGGTCATCGGGCCGCAGCTTGGCAATTATTCGTCGCTGGCTTTCGGGGCTGTGCCGTTCATGGGCACCTATCTGGCTGTGATGGCGCTGAATATTATCGGCTCGCTGCTGTTTGTCTTTCTGGACATCCCCAAACCCACGCCGCCTGCTGACAACGCCGCCAGCGGGCGCTCGCGCATCGAGTTGCTCAAAACCCCCGTGGTGGCGGTGGCGATCATCTCTGCCATGGTGTCTTATGCGCTGATGAACCTGGTGATGACCTCGACGCCGCTGGCTGTTGTGGGCTGTGGCGTGGGTGGGGAGACGGAAATTCCCGACTGGATCGCAGCGGTGGTGCCCGCCGGCAGCCTGCGCGAGCAGTTTCAGTTTATTGCCGGCTATGTTGTCACGGCCCATGTTCTGGCCATGTATGTGCCCAGCTTCTTCACCGGCCATCTGATTGCACGCTTTGGCGCGGAACAGATT
Organism: uncultured Lentibacter sp.; assembly: GCF_937123735.1. Lineage (GTDB taxonomy): Bacteria > Pseudomonadota > Alphaproteobacteria > Rhodobacterales > Rhodobacteraceae > Lentibacter. Next base: position 348,493 of record NZ_CAKZKL010000028.1, on the reverse strand, counting down.
GTTGCATTGGGCCTGTTGATCCTGGCCGGGGCCGGCGCAGTGGCGCTGATGGGGGTAGATCTGGAACATTTCTTTGTGGCGCTCATCCTTCTGGGCGTCGGCTGGAACTTCGGGTTCATCGGTGCGACCACCCTGCTGGCAAGCAGCCACAGCCCCCAGGAGCGCGGACGCTTGCAAGGCATGAACGATCTGATCGTATTTGGCGGAGTGTTTGTGGCCTCACTGGCCTCGGGCGGGCTTATGAACTGCTCAGGCACCTCCGCGCAAGCGGGGTGGGTTTCGGTGAACCTTGCCATGGCCCCCTTCCTGATGCTCGCAGGTGGTGCGCTGATCTGGCTGGTGTTGCGCCCGAAAGAGTGAAGCTCGAATTTTCGCTGCGCGAAAATCCGACCCGGCGGGGGCTTTGCCCCCGCACCCCCAAGGTATTTTTGACCAGAAGAAGACCTACCAGCGGTTCGTGAGGGCAAGCCGTGCCAAACGAGTCTGCGCGCGAAACGGGGCCAGTTCCAGCGTGCCGTTGGCCACGCGCGCGGGCTCTTTTGCCGCCAGCCGCAAAAGGGGCGCGCTTTGCCATCCCGCCAGCAAAGCCCGGCGCGCAAGCCTGGGCAGCGGCGCTTTGCGGGCGGGCGCAAGCTTGCCAAGGGCCTCCCCCGCGAGGCGCACAATAGCGGCTTCGGAGGCGTCGGGCAGCGGGTGGCGGTTCTGTGCACGGAGGGCCGGCACGGCTGTCAGCCAGCCTGCAAGCCCCACTGCGGCAAACCCCTCTGACAGCGCCGGCGTGGCGGTGCCACCGCCCAGAGCGAGGGCTGCGCGCAAAAGTGTGCCGGAGGTTGCGTCCATATGTGCCCAAAGGGCTGCCTCATCGGCAAAAGGCTCGGGGTAAATATCCCAGCGCCGCGCTGCGACCAGCTGTTGCAACCCAAGCGCCTGGTCTGGCGCAAGACAGGCGGCCAAGGGCGTGACAACTTCATGGCGCCGCACCGCCCCGCCTGCGGCGATTTCGCCCAAGGCGTCATGCCACCATTGCAGGCGCATCTCGGCAATCATCGCCTCACGCGTCACCCATGGCGCGCGCGCCACTTCGACATTGAAGGCAAAGAGCACCAAGAGCTTCTCACGCAGGCCCAATGGCGCGGCCATGGCGGCGCGAAACCGGGCCGGATCGCCCTTGTGAACAATCGCGGCACAGGCGGCTATGTTATCTCTCGCGGCTTCGCTCACGCAAATGCTCCCTGATCAGCGCTTCTGTTTGGGGGGCGTCTACTATATCCAGGTGCCCCACGCCATCAACAAGCGCGTAAACGCCCTTTCTGGTGACAGAAGACATAAGCGGCTCATAGCCGTCTGCAACGAAAGCCTCGTCTTTTCGCCCTGCAATCAGCGTGAAGCGCGGCAGCGCGGCCACGTCTGACAGATAGGGCGCACGCGGCGCGTAGGATGTGTTGAGCCGCCAGGAATAGCGTGTTGTTGCGTGTTTGCCCTGCGGCCCTGCAAGCACGGCGCGCGGCATGGCGAACTGGATCACAGCCAGCCCGTCCAGCGCGTGAATGCCCGCCGCATTGAGCATTGACAGCCCGATGATGCGCCGCGTGAGCGCATTGGCCCAGCCACCCGAGTTCTGCCGCGTTGTGGGGGCGTTGTGGTTCAAGAACGGCGCAAGCAGGATCATGCTATCAACCTTGCCGCTATGCGCCCCGCCCGCAAAGCGCACCGCAAGCCCGCCGCCAGAGGAATGCCCCAGCAAAACGACCTCACGCTCCGTCTCGCCAATCAGATCGGCAATATCGTCTTCCAACTGGCCGATGTAGCGCAGATCCCCCGTCTTGTCGGGGCCTCTGCCATGGCCCCGCAGCGTCAGCGCCTTGACTTCGGCCACATCGCGCAGCGCATAGGCCAGCCTGTCAAACTGGCCATGATACCAGCCCGAACCATGCAGCATAAGGATCAGGGGCACGCCCTCAGCGCCCTCAGCGCCCTCAGCCTTGACATGTCGGTAGCTGAGCGTGGTGCCATCGCGCGCCTCAAATGTCTTCAAGCGAAAGCTGTCGCTGTCAGGCGGCCTTCCGCCAACCTGCATGATCGTGCTAAAGTCGAGCCCTGCGCGTTCGGGCAAGGCCTTGGGCCATTGCGACAGGATGAGCCCGATGGCGATCAGGAAATAGATCGCGACAGACAGGGCCGCAAAGCTCAGCAGCTTGGTGATCATGTGGAATGCTCCAATTGAAAGGTATCATGCACGCTTGCGCCAGCCGCCTTGGCCAGCTCGGCTGGTATCAGGCCGCCTGCGCTGACGAGCTTGAGGCCAGAACGGCCCAACGGGACAAGCCCGACACAGCGCAAGCGCAGTGCCGTCAAAGCTTTGCCCAACTGCATAGCACCCAAAAGAAATGCGCCGATCGCCCCTGACGATCGCCCTTGCCGCGCCCCAAGCCGGATCGGCCATGCCAAACGCAAATAGGCCGGCACCATTGGCCCACAGCCACCGACACAAGCGAACACCCTGAGAACAAGTGACGCAACCGGTCTGGTGACACCCTCCGAGAGTTTGAGCGCAAAGGCCCAAACCGCCTCAAAACATGTCAATACAAAAAGCCCGCGCCATGCCATTGCCTCTATCCCTATTGGCCCGCTGTGTAACCTACAGCTGACATATCCTGCCCTCAGCGAAGCGCCAAGGTGACATCACCCCGAATGCAAAAGCTTCCAGTTGATCGCATCCAGAAGCGCATCAAAGCTCGCATCGACGATATTGGCCGAAACGCCCACGGTGCTCCAGCGGCGCCCCTGCCCGTCTTCACTGTCAATGATCACGCGGGTGACGGCCTCAGTGCCGCCTTGGGTGATGCGCACCTTGAAGTCCACCAGCCGCATATCGGCAATCGCCTCGCCATAGCGGCCCAAATCCTTGGCCAAGGCTTTGGCGAGCGCGTTGACAGGCCCGCGGTCAGAGCCGGTTTCATCCAGGCTTTCGCTCACCGAGAGGCGCTTTTCACCATCGACCTTCACCACGACAACCGCCTCGGAGAGCGAGACAATCTTGTTGTATTTGTTCTTGCGCCGCTCCACGCTCACGCGGTAGCGCTTGACCTCAAAAAATTCCGGCATCTGCCCAAGCGCGCGCCGCGCAAGCAGCTCAAAACTTGCTTGCGCGCTGTCATAGGTGTAGCCCTCCGCCTCGCGCGCCTTGATCTGGTCAAGGATCAACCCCAGCGCCGGATCATCCTTTTTCACTTTAAGGCCAGCATCTTCCAGCCGTTTCTTAAGGTTGCTTTGCCCGGCTTGGTTGGACATGGGGATGATGCGCGCATTGCCCACACTTTCCGGCACAATATGCTCGTAAGTGCTCGGGTCTTTGAGAATGGCGCTGGCGTGCAGCCCGGCCTTATGGGCGAAGGCCGAGGCCCCCACATAGGCTGCTTGGCGCATCGGCACGCGGTTGAGAATATCATCCAGCGTGCGGCTCACTTTCGTCAGCCCCTCCAGCGCGGCGCGGCTCACACCTGTCTCGTAAGCGCTGGCGTAGGGTTCCTTGAGCAAGAGCGTCGGAATGAGCGTGGTGAGGTTGGCGTTGCCACAGCGCTCGCCAAGGCCGTTGAGCGTGCCCTGCACCTGCCGCGCGCCCGCGTCGATGGCGGCAAGACTACAGGCGACAGCGTTTTCCGTGTCGTTATGGGTGTGGATGCCGAGCTTTTCGCCCGCAATCCCGGCTTGGGTCACCGCCTTTGTGGTTTCATAGACCTCATGGGGCAGCGTGCCACCGTTGGTGTCACAGAGCACAAGCCAGCGCGCGCCCGCCTCCTCTGCCGCCTTCAGGCAGGCCAGAGCATAGGCAGGGTTGGCCTTGTAGCCGTCAAAGAAATGCTCCGCATCAAACAGCGCCTCGCGCCCCTGGGAGACGAGGTAGGCCATGCTCGCGCGGATGTTCTCGATATTCTCTTCAAGGCTGATCCCCAGCGCGGTGGTGACATGAAAATCATGGGTCTTGCCCACAAGGCAGACCGTGTCTGTGCCCGCGTTCATCACCTCGGCGAGCACATCGTCGTTTTGCGCCGAGCGCCCCGCGCGTTTGGTCATGCCAAAGGCGGTGAAACGCGCCCGCGTCTTGGGCGCTTCCCTGAAAAACGCGCTGTCCGTCGGGTTCGCCCCCGGCCAGCCGCCTTCGATGTAATCAATGCCCAGCGCGTCCAGCATCGCCGCAATGCGCTGCTTTTCAGGCGTGGAAAACTGCACGCCTTGCGTCTGCTGCCCATCGCGCAGGGTTGTGTCGTAAAGGTAAAGGCGTTCGCGGGTCATGCTGCGCCCTCCCGGCCAGGATGGTGCGCATGAATGCACACCCTACCGAAGGGCCGCGCGCCGTAGGGTGCGCATTCATGCGCACCGCCGATTTGCCTGTCATAGCTCACAGCAACCCCTCCAGCTTCCCCACATCAAACCCGGCGCTTGGCACCAGCTCGACACCCTCCTTGCTAATGCGCACTTCCAGCCCCGCTGCGATGAACGCAGCCTTGAGGCGGTCGACCTCGGAGAAATCCTTGGTCTGCATGGCCGCCGCGCGCGCTTCAGACATCTTTGTCTCATAGGCTGAGAGACCCGTCGTTTCGGCCCAAGCGCCCATCTCTGCGCCCAAGAGCCCAAGCAAAGCCGCAGACGCCTTCAGCCCCGCGGCATCGCCAGCGCCGGCCAGCCTGTGAAGCTCGGCCAAAGCGCCCGCCGTGTTGAGGTCATCGGCCAGTGCCGCAACAATCGCGGGGCTCACCTCACCGGCCTTCTCACCACTGCTCAGCTCACGCCACTTTCTCAACGTCCTCTCCGCCTCTTCCCGCTTCTTCTCGGTCCAGTCCATCGGCTTGCGGTAATGGGTCGACAGCATCACAAAGCGGATCACCTCCCCCGGCACGCCCTGCGCGAGCAAGTCGCGCACGGTGAAGAAGTTGCCAAGGCTCTTGGACATCTTCTTGCCCTCGACCTGTAACATCTCGTTGTGCATCCAGACCCGCGCCATCTCCTCTGTCCCGTTGGCGCAGCAGCTCTGGGCGATCTCGTCTTCGTGGTGCGGAAACTGCAAATCCAGCCCGCCGCCATGAATATCAAACACATCGCCCAAAAGCGCCTTGGCCATGGCCGAGCATTCAATATGCCAGCCGGGCCGCCCGCGCCCCCAGGGGCTGTCCCATCCGGGCTGCTCAGCACTTGAGGGCTTCCAGAGGACAAAATCCATCGGGTCTTCCTTGTAAGGCGCAACCTCAACCCGCGCCCCGGCGATCATATCGTCCACATCGCGCCCCGAAAGCGCGCCATAACGCGCATAAGAGCGCACCCGAAACAGCGCATGGCCCTCGGCCGCATAAGCATGGCCCTTTTCAATCAGCGCCTCGATCATCGCGATCATCTCGCCAATATAGCCTGTGGCGCGCGGCATGGCGCTTGGCACAAGCGCCCCAACTGCCGCCATATCCTCAAGATACCAGCCAATGGTTTCATCGGTGATCTCGCCAATGCTGCGGCCCGTCTCGGCGGCCTTGGCGTTGATCTTGTCGTCCACATCGGTGAAATTGCGCACATAGGTCACATGCCCTTCGCCGTAGACATGGCGCAGCAGGCGAAACAGCGTATCAAACACAATTACAGGCCGCGCATTGCCGATATGCGCACGGTCATACACCGTCGGCCCGCAGACATACAGGCGCACATTTTCAGCCTCGATCGGCGTGAAAACCTCTTTGGCGCGGGTCTTGGTGTTGTAGAGTTTGATCTCGGTCATAGCTCGGCCCTATTTGCGCAAATGCGCTCTTGTGGCGGGCATAGCAACTTACACAAAAAGATGGAATAAGAAGAACCGCCCGCCTGATCTCTCAGCAGGTTGGAATGCAGCATACAATGCAGATGATGCAATTTCTCCGGTTCATACCCCTGCCTAGCCCATCCCCAGCCCCCTGCCAAGAAAAACCGCCCACAGGCGTTGACATTTGCCCACCAAGCAAGGCCCATAGGCCCCAAACCCTTCTCACTGCGAGGCGCCCATGCGATTGTCCAACACCCTCACCCAGATCACAGGCGGCGGGTCCGACGGCTGGGAGCTGTTTATCAAAGCGCGCAAGATGATCGCCGAGGGCCGCGATGTCACAGAGCTGACGATTGGCGAACATGACATCAAAACCGACACCCGCATCCTTGAAGCCATGCACGGCGCCGCGCTTGGCGGGGCCACGGGCTACGCCATGGTGCCGGGAATAGACCCGCTGCGCACAGCCGTGGCCGAACGCCTCACCCACCGCACCGGGGTGCGCACCGCGCTGGACAATGTGCTCATCACAGCCGGCGGACAGGCCGCGCTCTTTGCCGCGTTTCGCGCGGCCCTCGACGCAGGCGACAGCGCACTCTACATCGACCCTTACTATGCCACATACCCGGGCACGATCCGCTCTGTCGGCGGGGTGCCCGTGGCTGTCACGGCCCCGGCCGAAAACGGCTTCCAGCCCGATATTGACGCGCTTGACAAGGCAGCCGCCACATCCGGTGCCAAAGCCTTGCTGATCAACTCGCCCAACAACCCCACAGGTGCCGTCTACACCCGCGACACGCTGGAGCGACTCGCCCAAATCGCCCACAAACACGACCTCATCGTGATTTCAGACGAGGTCTATGACACCCAGGTCTGGGAGGGCGCGCATCTCTCAATTCGCGCGCTGGAGGGGATGGCCGAGCGCACATTCGTGGTCGGCTCCATGTCCAAGAGCCACGCCATGACAGGCAGCCGCGTCGGCTGGCTCGTCGGGCCGGCACATGCCATGGGCCATGTCACCAACCTGCTCACCAACACCAACTACGGGGTTGCCGGCTTTACCCAGCAGGCCGCCCTCTTCGCGCTTGGCCTTGGCGAAACCTTCGAGGAAGAGATCGCCGCCCCCTTCAAGCGCCGCCGCGCGCTTGCCCAAGCCGCGCTCAAGGGCCAGAACGCCCTGCGCCTCTCGCCCCCCTCCGGAGCGATGTATCTCATGCTCGACATCCGCGCGAGCGGCCTCACGGGCGATGCCTTCGCAGACAGGCTGCTCACAGAGCGCGCCATTGCCGTGATGCCCGGCGAAAGCTTCGGAACCGCCGCCGCAGGCCATGTGCGCGTCGCCATGACGATCCCCGATGCACCCTTTGAGGCCGCCCTCAAGGAGATGGTCGCCTTCGGTGCCACCCTGGCCTAACCAATCCCAGGCCCCCAAAGCCTGCGGCCAAGCGCGCCGCCCGGGCGCCACTGGCCGAAAACGACAGAATGTCGCAGCCAGAACAGAATCGCGCCGCGCCGCGCGCCCTAATCGGACATAAGACAGCCCTCCGACCCAAAGGCGCGCCATGCAGGCCCCGTTTTGCAAAATATCCCTCGTGATTCGCACCATCGGTGCCGAGCGTGGCCGTGCGGCCCGCGGGCGGCCGTGAGAGCGGCTCCTCCCGCCCCTCTCACGCCCCTGATTTTGCTTGCAAGGACCGCCCCATGACCGACCAAACACCCATCAAAACATCCGCTCGCTCAGGGGGGCGCTCCGCCCGTCGCGCGGCCCGCGCCGCGCCGCTGAGCGCCGCTTCCCGCCCCATACGCCCCGGTATGGAAGGGGGGCGCTACAAACCGCTCAGCGACACCGATGTGCTCAAAATCCACGAAGCCGCGCTTGAGGCGCTCGAAACCATCGGCCTCTGCGATGCGCCCCCCTCGGGCGTCAAAATTCTCACCGAGGCAGGCGCCATCCTGGGCGAGGATGGCCGCATCCGCTTCCCCCGCGCGCTGGTGGAAGACATGCTCGCCAAAGCCGCCAAGTCGATCACCCTCTTTGGCCGCGATCCGCAACACGACATGCTGCTTGAGGGCGCGCGCGTGCATTACGGCACAGCCGGGGCCGCAGTGAACATGGTCGAGCCCGACGGGCGCAGCTACCGCGACAGCACCCTGCAAGACCTGCACGACGCCGCCCGAATCGCCCACGAGCTGGACAACATCCACTTCGTCCAACGCCCCATGGTCTGCCGCGATATCCCCGACAACCGCGAAATGGACCTCAACACCATCTACGCCTGCTGCGCGGGCACCACAAAACACATCGGCACCTCCTTCACAGAGCCAAGCTTCGTGCCCGATGCGCTGGACATGCTCCACCTCATCGCCGGCGGCGAAAGCCATTGGCGCGCCCGCCCCTTTGTGAGCAATTCCAATTGCTTCGTCGTGCCACCAATGAAATTTGCCACAGAAGCCTGCGAGGTCATGGAAGCCTGTATCCGCGGTGGAATGCCCGTGCTCTTGCTCTCCGCTGGCATGGCCGGTGCCACCGCCCCCAGCACCATAGCCGGGGCGATTGTCCAGGCCACTGCCGAATGCCTCGCCGGCATCGTCTATGTCAACGCCATGGCCCCGGGTCACCCGGCCATCTTCGGCACATGGCCCTTCGGCCTTGATCTGCGCACAGGGGCGATGACCGTCGGCTCAGGCGAACAAGCCCTGCTCTCGGCGGGCTGCGCGCAGATGCACAAATTCTACGGCCTCCCCGGCGGGGCCGCTGCCGGGGCAAGCGACAGCAAACTCCCCGACATGCAAGCGGGCTGGGAGCAAATGTGCTCAGCCGTGATGACAGGGCTCTCCGGCCTCAACATGGTCTATGAGGCCGCCGGAATGCACGCCTCCCTGCTCGGCTTCTGCCATGAAAGCCTCATTCTCGCCGATGATCTGATCGGCCAGGCCCAACGCTGTGTGCGCGGCATCGAAGTCGATGACATGACCCTGGCGCTGGATCAAATGCGCGAGGTCTGCCTCGGCGGCCCGGGCCACTACCTTGGCACCGAAGCCACCCTGAGCCGGATGCAGTCCGATCACGTCTACCCCACGCTGGGCGATCGCACCTCGCCCAAGGAATGGGTCGAAAAAGACAAGCCCGACCTGATTGAAAAGGCAACCGCGCGCAAACAGGAGATCCTCGCCCGCCGCGCCCCCGCACGCTTTGACGCCGCCACAGATGCAGCCCTTCGCGACAGGTTCACCATCCACCTGCCGGCCTAAAACGGCCCAGCCGCAGGGCGCTGCACATGTGAAACGCGCCCTGCTTCTTCTGGTCCAAAATACCTTGGGGGAGGTTTCAAAAGCCTCAGGCTTTTGAAACCGGGGGCAAAGCCCCCAGCACCGCGGCAAAGCCGCGGCGCAAAACCTGTGCGCGTGAGCGCGCCTTTTACTTGCCCAACATCCAGTCGCCCTCAGGCCAGAAGGCATGAAAGGCAAAGGCAAACATCACATCATGCACCATATCTGCCCCACCCATGTCGCGCACCCGGACCTGCCCCACATCGCGCCCCGCCGCAACCGTGTCGCTGTCCAGAGCCGAGGCCTTCCCCGCCGCCCAGCTCAGCACCACGCCGCTCTCGGCAATTTCGCCCGCCTCCGCCAGCCGCGTCAAAGGCCAGGCGCGGTTGCCCACGCGCACAATGCGCGCCAGCGGCGCAATCCCGTGCGGCGGCCTCTCGCCACTGTATAAAAACGGCCGCGCGCTGCTGTCATAGCCCACATAGGGGTTCGCCCCATAGGCGCGGCGGTGCGCAGGCTCTGCCATCACAAGGCCCTCAGGGTTGCGCGCCACAAAACTCTCCCAGCTTTCCATCCAGCTTGGCAGGCTCACCAGCTCAATGCCTGTCATCTCGCCCACAATGCCCACGCCCGTGGCCTGCTGCCACCAGCTCTGGGTCTCGCGGTCATACATCACCATATCAGAGGCCCTGAGCTTGCCGGTCACCCCCAGCGTCAGCACCCGCCCGTCCACACGCCGCTCAAACGTCAGCGCCGAGTTGCACAAGGGGCAAAAGGTCACCGCCACAGGCACGCCGCCCACCTCGTCATTCACAATCTCGTGCCACATGAGGTAGCGCAGCGGATAGGCCCGCGCCGCGCCGCCCATTTCCAGCGCAATCACGCCTTCGCGCGCGCCCAGCCCCTGCTTCTCGCCCACAGGCACAAACTCAGGGTCGCTCAGCGCAGGAATCCCGTCTTTCCCCGGCCCGCCCGACAGGATCTCGACCCAGCTTTCCACGCTTGTCTTGGAGAAGTCGGTCTCTGGCCACTCGTGCTTCCAGAAACTCGGCTCCGCAGAGGCCACAGCCCCGCAAAGCGCAAGACCGACTGTCAGGATGTGTTTTAAAATGTGTTTCACGGCAAGCGCCTCCCCGGTGTCAGAGAGCTTGCACGATGGGGCGGGCTTTGCACAGCCGCCCCACGCAGGTGTGATCAGTCGGTGACCGTCACGCTTTTCATATAATCCGGCGCACCAATCACAGCGCCATTGCGCCCCTTGCCACGCTTGATCGCATCCAGAACCTCCAGCCCCGCGCTCACCCGGCCCACAACGGTGTATTGCCCGTTGAGCGAGGGGTATTCGCGAAACATGATGAAAAACTGGCTGTTGGCCGAGTGCGGGTTCTGGCTGCGGGCCATGCCCACAACCCCGCGCTCATAGGGAATATCGGAGAACTCCGCCCGCAAATCCGCCCGCTCAGAGCCGCCCGTGCCCGCCATGGCCATATTACCGCCCGCGATCTTGCCGTTCACAACATCGCCGGTTTGGGCCATGAAGCCGTCAATCACCCGGTGAAAGGCCACGCCGTCATATTGGCCTTCCGCCGCCAGAGCGGCGATCTGCTCCACATGCTTGGGCGCCACGTCTTCCAGAAGGTCGATCGTGATCACACCATTGGCTTCCCCCGCCACCTCGATCTTGAGGCCCGTGGCCAGCGCCGGGCTGGCCGCCATCAGCGCAGCTGCCAGAAAAAGCTTACGCATCCGCGGCCACCTTCACGCTGATCATCCGGTCAGGGCTGGCTGGCGGCTCGCCACGGGCGATCTTGTCGACATGCTCCATCCCGCTCGTGACCTGACCATAAACGGTGTATTGCCCGTTGAGAAAGTCGTTGTCCTTGAAGTTGATAAAGAACTGGCTGTTGGCCGAGTTCGGGTTGGCCGAACGCGCCGCACCAAGGCTGCCACGGGCGTGCGGAATACGGCCAAACTCGGCCGGAAGATCGGGCAAATCAGAGCCGCCGGTGCCCGCGCGCCCGGGGTTGTAATCCACTTCCATATTGGCGTGCTGCACATCACCTGTCTGGGCCATGAACCCTTCGATCACACGGTGAAACGCCACATTGTCATATTTGCCCGCGCGGGCCAGCTCTTTCATGCGTGCGCAATGCTCAGGCGCAATATCCGGCATCAGCTCGATCACAACCGTGCCATCCTTGAGTTCCATCAAAATCGTGTTTTCCGGGTCTTTGTAATCGGCCATGGGGCACTCCTGTCAAAATGTTTGCCCGTTACCTAAGCCGCATTGGCGCGCACGACAAGCCCGCGCGCCACCAGAGCTTGACGATTGCGCACAATCGCGCCAAACCGCAGCCAAATTGCATTTCAAAGGAGACCACCCGATGGCATGGCTGACACTGGACGATCTGGACCTTTCAGGCAAACGCGTGCTCACCCGTGTCGATATCAACGTGCCGCTGCAAAACGGCCGCGTCTCTGATGCCAGCCGGATCACGCGCATCAAACCCACAGTTGACAGCATCCTCGCCAAAGGCGGCCAGCCTTTGCTGCTGGCCCATTTCGGCCGCCCCAAGGGCAAAGTCGTCCTCGATATGAGCCTGCGCGTTGTCTTGCCGGCCCTGGAAGCCGCGCTCGGGCGCAAGGTCGCCTTTGTGGAAACGCTCGATGCCGCCGAAACCCTGCCCGAAGAAGCCCGCAGCGCCGAGGTCATCCTGGTGGAAAACATCCGCTTTCATCCAGGCGAAGAAGCCAATGACCCGGCTTTCGCCGCCCGCCTCGCCGCATTGGGCGATGTCTATTGCAACGATGCCTTCTCCGCCGCCCACCGCGCCCATGCCTCTACCGAGGGGGTGGCCCGCCACCTGCCCTCCTGCGCCGGCCGCCTGATGCAGGCCGAGCTCACCGCGCTCGAAAGCGCGCTGGCGCGCCCCACCCGCCCGGTCGGCGCGGTCGTGGGCGGCGCCAAGGTCAGCACCAAGCTTGACCTGCTGTCAAACCTCGTCGAAAAGCTCGATGTCCTCATCATCGGCGGCGGCATGGCCAACACCTTCCTCATGGCCCAGGGCGCAGACCTCGGCGCTTCGCTCGTAGAGGCCGACATGCTCGACACCGCCCGAGACATCATTGCCAAGGCCAAGGCCAAGGGCTGCAACCTCATCCTGCCCAGCGATGGTGCCGTGGCGCGCGCCTTTCAGGAAGGTGCGCCCTTTGAAACCCTGCCACTCACCGCCGACACCGTGCTTGAAAGCGACCAAATGGTGCTGGATGCCGGCCCGGACAGCACCGCCGCCATCCTCACTGCGCTGGAAGGCCTCAAAACCCTGATCTGGAACGGCCCGCTGGGTGCGTTTGAAATCGCCCCCTTTGACACCGCCACAGGCTCCGCCGCGCGCAAAGCCGCCGAACTGACCCGCGCAGGCCAGCTTATCACAGTGGCCGGCGGCGGCGACACCGTGGCCGCGCTCAATGCCGCCGAAGCGGCAGAGGACTTCAGCTATATCTCCACAGCCGGCGGCGCGTTCCTCGAATGGATGGAAGGCAAAACCCTGCCCGGTGTCGCCGCCCTCGGCGGCTGATCCCCCCAAACCGGCATCCATCCCAATAGCTCTTTCTTATTGCCCAAAATATCCCGGGGGTGTTTGAGGGGGCTGGCCCCCTCATCGGCAGGGGGTCTGGGGGCAGCGCCCCCAGCGGATCGGGTTTTTCCGAAGGAAAACCCGAACCACGCTCACCCCACAACGCCCGCGCGCCCGCTCACAACCATCATGCTCGCGGTGAGCCGCGCAACCTCTGTTTCAGCCCCGTCTTCAAGGCCATAAGCCACCGCCTCGGCAAAAACCACCGTGCGCCCCGGCTTCACCACCCGGCCAACAAAGCGAAAAGCCGGCGCTTTTGCCACCCGCATCAACGAAATCTTCATCTCGATGGTCAACACCCCCGCCTCCTCAGGCATCACCGAAAGCGCCGCAAATCCGGCCGCTGAGTCCAGCACCGAGCTGATCGCACCAGCGTGCAAAAAGCCGTGCTGTTGCGTGAAGCGCGGCTGAAAGGGCATCTCAAACACCACCTCACCCGCGCCCACCGAGGCAATCGTCACGCCCAGCTCGGCCATCATATTCTGGCGCCCAAAGCTCTCGCGCACCCGCGCCTCAAAGTCTCCATAGGTTTGCACGGCACCCCTCCCAGATGATCTGTGGCATTTTGGACTCGCGTTTTAGCCAAAGCCAACAACAACCCTGCGTCACAGCTTGCCAAAGCCGCCCCCTTTTTGCAGGGTGAGGACGGCCCGCAAGAGGCCACAAAAACAAAGCCCGCAGCAAAGCGGGCACGAGGCACAAAGACAGAGCATGAGCACAGGCAGCACCCGCAATCCGCCCGCCATTGGCACATTGGTGTTTTTCGCCGTGGCCTTCAGCCTCACGCTCTATTTTACCTTTGCCGCCATTCAGGGCGATTACGGCCTCTTCCGCCGCGCCGAAATCGAGGCCGAGCAAAAACAGCTCGCGCGAGAGCTGGCCGCGCTCAACGCCCGCGTGGCACGGATGGAAAACCTCACCACACGGCTCTCGGATGATTTCCTCGATCTAGACCTGCTCTCCGAACGCGCCCGCGACATCCTTGGCTATGTGCGCGCCGACGAAATCGTCATCCGCTAGAGCGCCCCACAGACCGCGGATGCGCCTGCCCCCTCAGGAGCCTCCGGCGGGGATATTTTCAGCAATAAGAAAGACAAAGGCCCCGCACGACAGGCGGCCTTGAGAGCAGCTCAACCGTTCGGGGCTTGGGCAGAAAATAAACCTCGCCACGCAAGAAAATTTCGTGTAAGAAATGGTTTAACGCTAAACTACCTGTTTACGAAAGGGGCGCGCGCCAATGGCTACCCGCAAAACAAAAGCAAAATCAAACACTTCCCCAGAGGAGCTGAAAGCTTTTTATAAGGATATGCTGCTCATCCGGCGATTCGAGGAGAAAGCAGGCCAGCTCTATGGCATGGGTCTGATCGGCGGCTTCTGCCACCTCTACATCGGGCAGGAGGCCGTGGTTGTCGGGCTTGAGGCCGCCGCCAAAGACGGCGACAAGCGCATCACCTCCTATCGCGATCATGGGCACATGCTGGCCTGCGGAATGGACCCGAACGGGGTTATGGCCGAGCTCACGGGCCGGATTGGCGGCTATTCAAAGGGCAAGGGCGGCTCGATGCACATGTTCTCCAAGGAGAAGCATTTTTATGGCGGTCACGGCATTGTCGGGGCGCAAGTCCCGCTTGGTGCGGGTTTGGCATTTGCCGATAAATACAAGGGCAATGACAATGTGACCTTTGCTTATTTCGGCGATGGGGCGGCCAATCAGGGCCAGATTTATGAGACCTTCAACATGGCCGCGCTTTGGCAGCTGCCGGTCATATTTGTGATCGAAAACAACCAATATGCCATGGGCACAGCCCAGAACCGCTCCACGTCCACGCCAGACCTCTACACCCGCGGCGCGGCGTTCGGCATTACCGGAGAGATTGTCGACGGGATGGATGTCCTGGCCGTGAAAGCCGCCTCCGAGACGGCAACCGCACATTGCCGCGCCGGAAAAGGGCCCTATATCCTGGAGGTCAAAACCTACCGCTACCGGGGCCATTCCATGTCTGATCCGGCCAAATACCGCACCCGCGAAGAGGTCCAGAAAATGCGCGAGGAGCGCGATCCGATCGAGCATGTGCGCACCATGCTGCTGCAAGGCAAACACGCCACAGAAGAGGCGCTCAAGGACATCGACAAGGAAATCAAAGCCATTGTCAGCGCCAGCGCCGATTTTGCCAAGGAAAGCCCCGAGCCTGACCTGAGTGAGCTCTGGACTGACATCTACGCCACCCAAGACGCCTGAGGGAGACCCACACAATGGCAACCGAAATTCTCATGCCCGCCCTCTCGCCCACCATGGAAGAAGGCACGCTCGCCAAATGGCTGGTGAAAGAAGGCGATACCGTCGCCTCTGGCGACATCCTCGCAGAAATCGAGACAGACAAAGCCACTATGGAGTTTGAGGCCGTCGACGAAGGCATCATCGGCAAGCTGCTCGTGGCCGAAGGCAGCGAGGGCGTGACAGTGAACACCCCAATCGCCGTGTTGCTCGCAGAGGGTGAAACCGCCGCTGACATCAGCGCCGCACCCAAAAGCGAGGCTGCCCCGCAAGGGTCAGACGCGCCCGCCACCGCCGCGCAAGCGGCCCCAGCGCATGCGGCCCCAGCGGCCATCACCCCCGCGCCTCTGGAGCCTGACTGGCCCGAAGGCACCGAGCTGAAGCAACAAACCGTGCGCGAGGCCCTGCGCGATGGGATGGCCGAAGAAATGCGCCGCGACGACACCGTGTTTCTCATGGGCGAGGAAGTGGCCGAATACCAAGGCGCCTACAAGATCTCCCAGGGAATGCTGGAAGAATTCGGCGCACGTCGGGTGATAGACACCCCGATCACCGAGCATGGCTTTGCCGGCATCGGGGTGGGCGCAGCCTTTGGCGGGCTCCGGCCCATCGTCGAGTTCATGACCTTCAACTTCGCCATGCAGGCGATTGACCAGATCATCAACTCCGCCGCCAAAACCCTTTACATGTCCGGTGGCCAAATGGGCGCGCCCATGGTTTTTCGTGGCCCCAACGGCGCTGCCGCCCGTGTTGGCGCACAGCACTCACAGGACTACGCCGCATGGTATGCCCAAATCCCGGGCCTCAAGGTTGTCATGCCCTACTCGGCCTCCGATTATAAAGGCCTGATGAAAACCGCCATCCGCGACCCAAACCCGGTGATCTTCCTTGAAAACGAGATCCTATATGGCAAAACCTTCGATGTGCCAGTGCTGGAAGACTACACCGTGCCCTTCGGCAAAGCCCGCATCTGGCGTGAAGGCTCCGATGTCACCCTCGTCAGCTTCGGCATCGGCATGACCTACGCGCTCGAAGCCGCCGAGAAGCTCGCCGAGGAAGGCATCTCCGCCGAGGTGATTGATCTGCGCACACTGCGCCCGATTGACTATGACACCATCCTCGCCTCGGTCATGAAGACAAACCGCTGCGTCACCGTCGAAGAGGGTTTCCCCGTCGCCTCCATTGGCAACCACCTCTCCGCCACAATCATGCAGCGCGCCTTTGACTACCTCGACGCACCGGTGATCAACTGCACAGGCAAAGATGTGCCCATGCCCTATGCAGCCAATCTCGAAAAGCACGCGCTGGTCACCACCGATGAGGTGGTCGCCGCCGTCAAACAAGTCACCTACCGCTAAGGGAGCGCGCATATGCCAACAGAAATCCTCATGCCCGCCCTCTCCCCCACGATGGAAGAAGGCACGCTGGCCAAATGGCTCGTCAAAGAGGGCGATACCGTCGCCTCGGGCGATCTTCTCGCCGAAATCGAGACAGACAAAGCTACCATGGAATTTGAAGCCGTTGACGAAGGCATCATCGGCAAGCTGCTGGTGGCCGAAGGCACAGAAGGCGTGAAAGTCAACACCGCCATCGCCGTGCTTCTGGAAGACGGCGAAAGCGCATCAAACATCAGCGCAGCCCCCAAAGCCGAGGCCGCCCCGCAAGCCTCAGAGGCAGCAGCGCCCGCGCCCAAAACCGCCGAAGCGCCAGCCGCCCCCGCCGCGCCGCAAAAAGATGGCGCGCGCCTCTTCGCCTCCCCCCTCGCGCGCCGCATCGCCGCCGAGAAGGGCCTCGATCTCACCCAGATCACAGGCACCGGCCCCAAAGGCCGGATCATCAAGGCCGATGTCAGCGATGCCAAGCCAAGTGCCACGCCCGCGCCGCAGGCCGCAGCATCCGCAGCAGCCGCCCCCGCCGCCATGCCCGCCAGCCCGAGCGCCGATACGGTCGCCCGCGCCTATGAGGGGCGCACCTACGAAGAGGTCAAACTCGACGGGATGCGTAAGACCATCGCCGCCCGCCTCACCGAGGCCAAGCAGACGGTCCCGCATTTCTACCTGCGCCGCGAGATCAGGCTCGATGCGCTCATGGCCTTCCGCGCCCAGCTCAACAAACAGCTTGAGGCCCGTGGCGTGAAGCTCTCGGTCAACGACTTCATCATCAAGGCCACAGCCCTCGCGCTGCAAGCCGTGCCCACGGCCAACGCTGTCTGGGCGGGCGACCGTGTCTTGCAGATGAAAGCCTCCGATGTGGCCGTGGCCGTGGCCATCGAAGGCGGCCTCTTCACGCCCGTGCTTCAGGATGCGGACCAGAAATCGCTCTCCGCCCTCTCAACCGAGATGAAAGACCTCGCCGCCCGCGCGCGCGACCGCAAGCTTGCCCCGCACGAATACCAAGGCGGCAGCTTCGCCATTTCCAACCTAGGGATGATGGGCGTTGAAAACTTCGATGCCATCGTGAACCCGCCCCACTCGGGCATCCTCGCCGTGGGCGCCGGGGTGAAAAAGCCCGTGGTCGGCAGCGATGGTGAGCTGACAGTGGCAACTGTGATGTCTGTCACGATGTCGGTCGATCACCGCGTGATCGACGGCGCGCTTGGGGCCGAGCTGCTCAAGCATATCGTCGACAATCTGGAAAACCCGATGGCCATGCTCGCCTGAGCTGAAACCGCGAAAAGTTAACAAACGCCGCGCAGGGGGTAAACGCCCCGTGCGCGGCGTTTACATTTGGCCTTTGTCCAAAACCGGTGTTTGGGCGGTGCACGCATTGTGCACGGGGTGTGCACGCATATCACCCCCCCAGAATCAGCGCTCACTTGCAAAGGTTAACGCCCCCGTAGGGTGCGCATTCACTGCGCACCACTCCCCTCAAAAAATCCCGAAAAACCGCTCCGGCAGCTTGAATTGCACCTCATATTCAGGGCGCGCAAAATGGAAAAACCCGGTGTCCCCCCGCGGCGCGAAGGTGTCGATCATGGCCTGCCGGTAAGGCTGCACATCAAAGCCCTCCTGCATCTCAAATTTCCCCATGGTTTCAAAGACCTCGCGGTCTTCCCCCCGTGCATCCGAGAACCAGTGCCCGCCAATTGCGGTTTCTTTCTTGCTGGCCCCAATCGCTTTGGTCACAGCGTTGCGGCGGTCCATCGCGCGGGCGTATTCGGCAAAGTCGCAATATTTGAGATGAAAGAGATAGAGCCCCTCGGGTGCGTTGATCTTTTCATATTGGGTAAAATGCCCGCCACGGGCAATTTTCACCCCCGCCGAAATGATGCAGGGCTTTGAGTAATGCGGTGCAATACGCACATGAGCACGCGGCCCCAGAACCTTGTTTTCAATCGGCTTTTCTTCCAGCTCAATCCGGTGGATCACCTCAAGCCCTAAAGGCGTGATCACTTGCCGCTGCTTTTGTGTTGCCAGGAACTCCGGCAAGCTTCCAAGGCGCGGGTCCAGCACCACAAGCTCATCCACATCCCCCACGATCACATGGTCAAAATAGGCGTTGAGCCCCTGCACCAGGTTGTTGAGCAAACGCCAGCGCTTCATATCAAAGTTCTTATGGTGATCGCCGGGAATGCCGATAATGTTGCAGCCTCGGGCCATCTCGGTCACCGCCGGGTTGTGGCCATGGTTGACAATATAGCAGTTCTCCCGCCCCAGCATCGCGCCGTAGTAATCCAGCCAGATCTTCAGGAAAAAAAGGTCATCGCGCAGCATGGTTACAGCCGCAATCTTTGCGGCAGGCTTAACGGCGGCAGGCTTGGAGCCGTCAGAGTTGGGCTGAATAGATTTGGGTGGGGCAGATTTGGGCATACTGGTTACTCACTTCTCTCGCAGGCGCGCAGCCTTCAGACAGCTTTAACCCCTGCATAGCAAAATGAGAATCACTTTGTTGGCCGTGTCCAAAGCTCTGCAAGTTTTGCCACCGCCAGAAGGAAGGGCGCGCCGTGCATCACAAAGTCAAAAATGTCGATCGGCGCGCGCAAGTCGCCCGCTAAAAATAATTTCAGTTTTTCCCAGATATGAGGCTCCGGAACAAGGGGCGCGAAGCCCAGAAACGCCACCAGAATCAGCACGATGGGCCAGGAAATGTTCTGAAGCACCATCCGCATAATTAACCTATCGTTAAGAAAGGGAGAAAGTGGCGCGGTTGACGGGGCTCGAACCCGCGACCCCCGGCGTGACAGGCCGGTACTCTAACCAACTGAGCTACAACCGCGCATTTCACGTCGATGCTTCAGGCAGTGGTGGCGCGGTTGACGGGGCTCGAACCCGCGACCCCCGGCGTGACAGGCCGGTACTCTAACCAACTGAGCTACAACCGCTCACTGCACACTCCAGATGCTCTAAAGCGTGAGGCAGGTCATATGCGCAGCCCCCGCCCGCGTCAAGCGCTCAAACCCAACCTTTGGCCAAAAATTGTGCCTCACAGGCCACGGCTACAGCCGCTTCACAATTTTGCCTCATTATTGCCTGCCCCTCTTCACATTTTTTTGTAACCATTTGCTGCGAGCCACATCCAAAAGGAGCCAGCCATGCCCGCTGCAAAGCCCCCAAGCCCGGCCCCCAAAGAGGCCCGCGAGCGCCCCAAGCCCGGCCCCAAGGCCCCGGCCATCACAGATTACGCCTCTCTTTAAGGTGACAGCCCGCGCGCCGCGCCCTAAACTCGCGCCATGAGCACGCCTATCTCCAGCATCCGCAACCTCGGCCCCGCCATGGAAGCCGCCTTTGAAAAGGCCGGCATTACCTCGGCAGAAGAGCTGCGCACGCTGGGTGCAGATGCGGCCTATACGCGCCTTTTGAACAGCGGAGTGCGGCCCCATTTCATCGGATATTATGTGCTGCACATGGCGCTTCAGGGCCGCCCCTGGAACGATTGTAAAGGCAAAGAAAAACAAGAGCTTCGCAAGGCGTTTGACGCCCTCAAAGCCGCCACCCCTCCCAAAGATAAAGGCCGCTCCCAGATGGAAGCGGCCCTCGATGCGATCGGTGTGATCGAGCGGAAGGTTTAGCCGTTGGCTGCTTAGCCGACCAGCTCAAGACCTGAGAAGAAGAAGGCAATCTCTTCAGCCGCTGTCTCCGGCGCGTCTGAGCCGTGCACGGAGTTCTCACCGATGGACAGCGCGAATTCCTTGCGGATCGTGCCGTCTGCCGCTTCGGCAGGGTTGGTTGCGCCCATGACTTCACGGTTTTTCGCGATGGCGTCTTCGCCTTCCAGAACCTGAACCACGATTGGCTCGGAAATCATGAATTCGCACAGCTCGCCAAAGAAGGGGCGCTCAGAATGCACACCATAAAACTGCTGCGCTTGCGCCAGTGTCAGCTGGATACGCTTTGACGCCACAACGCGCAGGCCGGCTTCCTCAAACTTGGCAATGATCTTGCCTGTGAGGTTGCGCTTTGTGGCGTCGGGTTTGATGATCGAGAAGGTGCGTTGAATGGCCATGGGTTTAGGCTCCTGTTGCATTGGAAAAGTTAAATTTGCGCCCTGCTACCACGGGCTTTGTGCTTTGAAAAGCGCTATTGAACGCGCTCCAGCCGCCCAATCCAGAGCACAGCCAGAAGCCCCAACCCCGAGCTCGCCGCCATCAGGCCAAGCAACACATAGGCGCCCAGTGGGCCAGCCGCCAAAGCGCCCGTCAGCGCCGTCGCCCCGGCTCCGCCAAGGATCGTGATCGCGCCCGAAAGCCCCGAGGCACTGCCCGCCAGCTGCGGATTGACCGACATCACCCCCGCATTGGCCGCAGGCAGCGTCAGCCCGTTGCCAAGCCCCACAAAAGTAGCCCCGGCAAACATCACCCAGAAATTCATCGCCCCCAGCGCCATCACACCGATGATGATGAGCGGCCCAAAGGTCGCCGAGAGCCGCCCGGCCAGCATCAGCTGCCACATGCTCACCCGCCCCGAAAGCACCCCTGTCAGAAAATTGCCCAGCATAAAGCCCGCCGAGATCGAGCCGATGCCAAACCCAAGCTGTGAAGGCGTGAGCCCGAAAACCCCCTCGCCCACAAGCGCAGCACCGCCCAAAAAGGCGTAAAACCCGCCAATGGAGCCCACAAGACAGAGGCAATAGGCCCAGAAGAGCCGGCTTTGGAAAAGTTCTGGGTAGGCTCGGAACTGCGCCGTAAAGCTCTTGGAGGGGGTCAGGTTCGTCTCGCTCAGGTCTTTCCAGCTCAGGACGAGCATCAACACCCCCATCAGGCCATAGGCGGCAAAACTGGCCCGCCAGCCGAAGGTCTCGCCGAGAAAGCCCCCCAGCACTGGCCCCATCAGGGGCGCAAGCGCCATCGCTGTGCCAATCACCCCCAAAAGCCGCGCAGCTTCCTCTGGCGGGGCAATATCGCGCACCACAGCACGGCTCAGCACCAGCCCCGAGATCACCGCGCCTTGCAGCATCCGGAAGGCCAGAAACACCCAGACGTCACTGGCCAGATAGCAGCCCAAAGAGGCCAGCGCGAAAAGGGCCATGCTCACAAGGATCACCGGCCTGCGCCCGTAAAGGTCCGAGAGCGGCCCGATGATGATCTGCAACACCGAAGAGACGGCCATATAGCCGCCCACGGCAATCGAGATCACGGCATAGCTCACCCCAAAGCTCTCTGACATCTGCGCCAGCGAGGGCAGAAACATGTTGAGCGACAAGACCGAAATCGAGGTAAGCAGGATAAGCGTGATAAGTTTGGGCTGACGGGCGGGCATGTTTGTTAACCTGTGTTCGGCCTATGCAGCGTTACGCCTCTTTGTCAGCACTCACAAGCGCTTCGGCTCTGGCAAGGGGCCAAAGCCTCTGCTAAGGCGCTGCCATGCTCAAGCTTGAAAACATATCCTACTCCGTCGCGGGCCGCCTTCTCATTGAAGATGCCTCCGTCTCCATTCCGACAGGCCACAAAGTTGGCCTTGTGGGCCGCAACGGCACGGGCAAGACAACGCTCTTTCGCGTCATCCGTGGCGAGCTGCCGCTCGACACCGGCTCTTTCAGCCTACCGAGCCGCGCGCGCATCGGTGGCGTGGCACAGGAAGTGCCCGGCAACGAGGTGTCGCTGCTCAACACCGTGCTGGCCGCCGATACCGAGCGCGCCACCCTTCTGGCAGACAAAAGCACAGATCCGGCTCGCATTGCCGAAGTGCAGACACGCCTGGCCGACATCGACGCCTGGAGCGCCGAGGCGCGCGCCTCCACCATCCTGCGGGGCCTTGGCTTCACGGCCGAAGAGATGCACCAACCCTGCTCCGCCTTCTCCGGTGGTTGGCGGATGCGGGTGGCTCTGGCGGCGGTTCTGTTTTCTGAGCCAGACCTTTTGTTGCTCGATGAGCCGACAAACTACCTCGACCTCGAAGGCGCGCTCTGGCTTGAGAGCTATCTGGCAAAATACCCCCACACCGTGCTCATCGTGAGCCACGACCGCGGGTTGCTCAACCGGGCCGTGGGCGCGATCCTGCATCTGGAAGACAAGAAACTCACGCTCTACCAAGGCAACTACGACACGTTTGCCGAGACCCGCGCCGCGCGCCTTGCCGTGGCCGAATCCGAGAACCGCAAGATCGAAGCCCGCAAAGCGCATTTGCAAAGCTTTGTGGACCGCTTCCGCGCCAAGGCGTCCAAGGCCGTTCAAGCCCAGTCGCGCATCAAGGCCATTGCCAAGCTCAAGCCCATCACCACCCCCAAGGAAGCGGCGCTCAAGCGCTTCACCTTCCCCTCGCCCGAAGAGCTTTCTCCACCCATCATCCGCGTCGAGGGTGGCGCTGTGGGCTATGATGGCAAGGCGATCCTGTCAAATCTTGATCTGCGCATTGACCAAGACGACCGTATCGCGCTTCTGGGCCGCAACGGCGAGGGCAAGTCTACGCTCTCAAAGCTGCTCTCGGGCCGGCTTGAGCTGATGCGCGGCCAGATGGTCACCTCCTCAAAGCTGCGGGTCGGTTTCTTTGCGCAGCATCAGGTCGATGAGCTTTTCATCGACGAAACCCCGATAGATCACATCCGCCGCCTGCGCCCCTCTGAAACGCCCGCCCGCCTGCGCGCGCGGCTTGGGGGCTTTGGCATTGGTGCTGAGCAGGCCGAAACCCTCGTGGGCAAGCTTTCCGGCGGCCAAAAGGCCCGCCTTTCGCTCATGCTGGCCACGTTGGATGCGCCGCATTTGCTCATCCTCGATGAGCCAACCAACCACCTTGATATCGAAAGCCGCGAAGCGCTGGTGGAAGCGCTCACCGCCTACACGGGCGCGGTTATTCTCGTCAGCCACGACATGCACCTGCTTGGCCTCGTGGCCGACCGCCTCTGGCTCGTCAAAGATGGGGCCGTGAAGCCCTATGAGGGGGACCTTGAAAGCTACCGCGCCTTGCTGCTCGGCGCGCCTGAAAAAAAATCTGAAAAAAATATTCAGGCGCAAAAGCCCGCCAAGCCCAAACGCGCGCCGCGCCTGTCGCTTCTGGAGCTGCGCGCTGAGGTGCGCAAATGCGAAGAGCGCGTTGAAAAGCTTGAAAGAATGCGCGCCCGAATGGACGAAATGCTGGCCGATCCGACGCTCTATTCTGAGCGCAAACACGCCGTTCCCGAGCTGCGCCGCAAAGACGGCGAGTTGAAAGTTGCCCTCAAACGTGCAGAATCGCTCTGGGAAGCAGCCCTCGCCAAGCTTGAGGAGGCCGAAACATGATCACCACAGCCTTCGTTATCTCGGCCTTTGCCACACTGTTTGTGATCATCGACCCGATCGCCCTCACCCCGATATTTGCAACCCTCACCCAAGGCACACCCACCGCCGCACGGCGCCGCATTGCCCTGCGCGCCTGTCTTGTCGCCTTCTTCATCCTTGCCGCCTTTACGGTTTTTGGCGAAGCGCTAATGCATTTCATCGGCATTTCCATGCCCGCCTTCCGTGTGGCCGGTGGCATCCTGCTGTTTCTCACAGCGCTCGAAATGCTCTTTGAGCGGCGCACAAAGCGGCGCGAAGATCAGGCCTCGGACGAGCCGGACCCAAGCCATGATCCCTCGGTCTTTCCACTTGCCGTGCCACTTCTGGCCGGCCCCGGGGCAATTGCAACGGTCATTCTTCTGGCGGGTCAAGTGCCCGGAATAACGGGCACTTTTACAGTGCTTGGCATGGTTGCTGTGGTCTTGTTCGTGGTGTTCTTGTCGCTTCAGGCCTCCAATCTTCTGGAGCGCGCACTTGGCAAAACAGGCATCAACGTGGCCACCCGCCTTTTGGGCATGTTGCTGGCGGCCCTTGCGGTGCAATTCGTTCTGGACGGGCTCAGCGCCTTTGGCTTTGCAACAGGCGGCTAGACTATGGAGCTTTGGGCTGGCCTTCTCGTTCTTGCGCTGGTTATTGCCCTGCTCGCTGTTTGGCGCCTCTGGCCCAAGCGCGCGCAGCTCTCGCCTTTGGGGCAGGAAATGCTGCGGTGGGTTCTGGTTCTGGCCATCGCTCTGGGCGTCTACAGCTTCGGCGAGACGCTGGTTTCACCTTTTCGTAACACTCAGAGCGTTACAGTTTCCTCCGGCACTATCGAACTGCCGCGCGAGGCCAATGGCCATTATTATCTCAACGCCAAGGTAAACGGCGCTGATATTCGTTTTGTGGTAGATACCGGTGCCACCGGCATTGTGCTCAGCCAGGACGACGCCGCGCGCGCAGGGCTGAGGCTTGAGACGCTTGCCTATATTCAAACGGCCAACACGGCCAATGGCAGCGTGCGAATCGCTCCGGTGGTGTTGGAACGCTTTGATGTGGACGGCCTTGTTGACACAAATGTGCGCGCCTATGTGAACGAAGGCGTGCTCAAAGGCTCCCTGCTGGGTATGAGCTACCTGCGGCGCTTTGAGAAAATCATTATCACGCGTGACATGCTGCGCCTTGAGCGCTAAGCCACTGCCATGAGCGATACACCCAGCAAATCCCATGGCCGCAAAGCGATCCGCCCGTCTCTCAAGCCACGGGCCTTGATGGAAGACGAGCAGCTCGCCAATGTCTGGACCGCGCAGGTCATAACGCTGTTTCCCGATGCCTTTCCCGGCGTTCTGGGCCAGAGCCTGACAGGCAAGGCGCTGAAGGACGGTCTCTGGCAGCTGGATGCGATTGATCTGCGCCCCTTCGGGATCGGCAAACACCGCAATGTGGATGACACCCCTGCCGGCGGCGGCGCGGGTATGGTTTTGCGCGCCGATGTCGTTGGTGCGGCAATCGAGGCGGCTCGCCAGCGCGCGCAAACCCGCCTTCCCCTGATTTATATGAGTCCAAGGGGCAAACCCTTCACCCAAAATATGGCCAAAAGCCTTGCCGCCGGGCCCGGCGCCACCTTGCTTTGTGGCCGTTTTGAGGGTGTCGACCAACGCGTGCTGGACCACTATGGCGTGGTCGAGGCGTCGCTGGGGGATTATGTTTTGACCGGCGGGGAAATCGCGGCTCAGGCCCTTCTGGACGCGACCGTGCGCCTTATTCCGGGGGTGCTCGGCAATGCCCAGAGCACAGAGGAAGAGAGCCACTCAAACGGCCTTCTGGAACATCCCCAATATACCAAACCAGCCGACTGGGAGGGACACCCCATTCCCGAGGTGCTCATGTCTGGACACCATGGGGAAATTGCCAAGTGGCGCAGCAAAATGTCTCAAGAGCTCACACAGGCGCGACGCCCGGACATGTGGCAAGCGCTGCAGAATGCAAAAACTGTCGATAAGCCTTGATCTGAAGTGTTTTCAAGCCTAGAAGGCCCACGTCTGGAATCACTTTTGTGGCTCTGGGCTACTTGTGTTATGCGCCTTCTTCAGCGCCTTGCAACACACTCATACGACAAGCAATGTCGGCCTACTCTCCTGCGGGCGCCTCAAACGGCCCGACCGAAGACACGGAGCTATGGGACGCGCCAAAACTTCGTGGAGAAAACCGCGAGCAAAATAGGAGATGGTCAATGGACCTTCTGAGAGAAATCGAAGCGGAGCAAATT
Organism: uncultured Lentibacter sp.; assembly: GCF_937123735.1. Classification (GTDB taxonomy): domain Bacteria; phylum Pseudomonadota; class Alphaproteobacteria; order Rhodobacterales; family Rhodobacteraceae; genus Lentibacter. The sequence goes on along the minus strand of NZ_CAKZKL010000028.1, from coordinate 322,594 downwards.
GCTCAGCTCGGCAAAACAATCCCTGACTTTAAAGCAGGCGACACCATTCGTGTGGGCTTCAAAGTAACCGAAGGCACGCGCACGCGTGTCCAGAACTATGAAGGCGTCTGCATCAGCCGCAAAAACGGCAAGGGCATTGACGGCTCGTTCACCGTGCGCAAGATCAGCTTTGGCGAAGGTGTTGAGCGGGTTTTCCCCCTCCACTCGACAAACATTGACGAGATCACAGTTGTGCGCCGTGGCCGTGTGCGCCGCGCCAAACTCTACTATCTGCGCGCACGTCGCGGAAAATCGGCGCGTATCGCCGAAGTCACCAACTACAAGCCACGCGCTGAAGCGTAAGCGGGAGAGAGACCATGAAAAAAGATATTCACCCCGATTACCACTTCATCGACGTCAAGATGACAGATGGCACGGTCCTCAAGATGCGCTCCACATGGGGCAAAGAAGGCGACACGCTCGCGCTTGATATTGATCCGTCAGCCCACCCTGCCTGGACCGGTGGCGGCGCGCGCCTGATGGATGCGGGCGGCCGTGTCTCCAAGTTCAAAAAGAAATACGAAGGTCTCGGCTTCTAAGCCACCAATCCGTGTTCATAATGAAACGCCGCTCCAGTTTGGGGCGGCGTTTTTGTATCCGCCCGGGCGCGCCGGTGACGGGCCCCTGGCCAGATCTTTGGCAAGTCAACTCCGCGCAGGGCGGCAAAAAAAATTCAAAGTAAAGAATATTGGTGCGGGTGAAGGGACTCGAACCCCCACGCCATAGGCGCCAGAACCTAAATCTGGTGCGTCTACCAATTCCGCCACACCCGCATCCGGGCGCGGTATAGCGGCAGCCTGACAGCTTTGCGAGAAAAAACGACAGGCAAGGAAACAAAAAATCGCGACATTTACATCTTGTTACCCTATCCTCGTTAAAAAACTGAGGCAGTCAAACATACGGGTGAAAAATGAAGCCCTTTTCAGCAGCAGAGTCTGCACAAGTCCAAATTGCGCCCGCTGCGGCGGGTATCCCACTTGGCAGTGTTGTTTTGACACTGGAGGGTGCGCTGCCCGTTGAGTTTCTGACTCCGGGTGATCGCGTTATCACCCGTGACACGGGAATGGCCATTTTGCGCAGCGTTGACGTTAGCGAGGCTGAGTGTGATGTCGTTTTTGTTGGGGCCGCAGCCTTGGGCCCGAGCCGGCCAGACAGCAATAGCCTATTGGCCGCCACCCAAAAATTGCTGGTCAGAGACATGAATTACAGGCCCACAACGGCTCAAGACCAAGCGTTTTTTACCGCACGAGAGCTGGTGAACGGCAGCTCTGTGCGTGAAACAGGACGGCAAAAATTAAAGCTTTTCAAGCTTAACTTTGACTCGTCGCATGTTGTTTATGTCAACGGGTTGGAGCTCGCATTTGCTCCGATTGAGTGCCCTTTGAAGACCGCAGCATAGGGCCAAACTGCCGCAAGACCTTGGGGAGCTCCTCGGGGAGATCTTCCGCAATCAAGCCCGGCCCAAAGCTGAGGGCGCAGGCAACATGAAGCCATGCCCCCGCCTCAGCCGCCGCCATGGGCGCAAACCCGCGCGCCAAGAGCCCGGCGATAAAGCCTGCAAGGACATCTCCAGCACCCGCCGTTGCAAGCCAAGGCGCCGCGCGTTCATAGAGCGCCGCGTTGAGTGAGCAGCGCCCATCCGCCTGCGCGATAACTGTATCAGCCCCCTTCAACAGAATTACACAACCCGCGCGCTGCGCCGCTTCACGGGCGGCATCCACTTTGGAATATAACGCCCCACCTCGCGCACTGGCCTCCATCTTGGCCGCCAGATCGGGAAAAAGTCGCCCAAACTCGCCCGCATGGGGTGTGAGAACGCATTTGTCATGTAACAGATCAAAAAGTGCTTCCGGATCGTGCTCAAAAGCACTCAACCCATCCGCGTCCAGCACAACGCAGGGTTTGCCCGCGTGGCCCAGAACGAGGGGGACCAGCGCGCGCGCGCGGCGCTGACCCAGACCAGGTCCGAGGCAAATCGCGTTGATACGCCTGTCTTCAAGCGCCGCGCTCAGCTCCTCTGTCGTGCCTGCCCTTGTCAGCATGATCGCCGTGATCTGGCAGGCCACTTCCAATTGCGCCGAGGCCGGCACTCCCAGCGTGACGAGCCCTGCCCCAACGCGCACCGCCGCGCGCGCCGCGAGCCTCGCTGCCCCCGTGCGCCCCGCTCCTCCAGAAAGCACAAGCAGATGGCCATGCTCATACTTATGCCCCCGGCTCTTGGCAAGACTTTGCCCAACCGGGGCTTGCAGCAGGGTCACACCCTCCCGCGGAGCAGGCCCCTTGAGGCCAATATCTTTCACAACCACCTTGTCTGTGCATGGGCTCTTGCCATCAGGGTGGCTGGGGTCACACAGAAAATGGCCGAGCTTTGGTGTGTGAAAGGTGACCGTGAGCGCGCTCTGCAAGGCTCCGCTGTCTTTGCCGCCATAGGTTTTTCCGCTGTCGCTACAAAGCCCACTTGGAAGATCAACGGACACCCGCTTGATCTGCTCTGGCAAGACGCCCTCCTGTTGAAGAGCTGCAATTTCCGCCGGCAAGTCTCGTAAGATCCCCGTTCCAAAAAGCGCATCCACAAGAAGAGTGGTCGGCTCGCTGTCATTCATACATATGTCCCGAATGGCCTGCACAGACCAAGGGTGCACCACGCCAAGCTGTGAAAAACGGTGGAAATTGACTAGCGCATCCGGCGGCAGCTTGTTCGGGTTTGCATATAAAAAAGCAAAAACCTCCCAGCCCCACTCTTTCAACAACCGCGCGATGACAAAACCATCCCCGCCGTTGTTTCCGGGCCCACACAGCACAACGGCTCTATGTGATGTCAAAGCCAGGTCGGGCCATTCCTCAAAGATCGCCTCAACCACCCCCTTGCCCGCGCGCTCCATAAGCTCAAGGCCGCTCACTTGCCCGGCTTCTATCGCCGCCTGCTCCAGGGCTTGCATCTGTTTTGCGGTGATAAGCTCGGTCATGGGATTGCCCTCAACGATTCAGTTTTGCGCTTTTTTTGATCTACCTGCATATTTTTTGTGCAAATGCCTATTTCGCACGCAGCCAAGCGTGACCGGTTCATCCTAATCGTTTGCACTCCATCGGGGGAAGTGGTCTTTCCGCAGTGACCTAAAAAAGGGGGCCATCTGATGAAAAAAATCGAAGCCATCATCAAACCGTTCAAGCTTGATGAAGTCAAAGAGGCGTTGCAAGACATCGGCGTTCAGGGGCTCTCAGTCATCGAGGTGAAGGGGTTTGGCCGCCAGAAAGGCCACACGGAGCTCTACCGTGGTGCCGAATATGTTGTCGATTTTTTGCCCAAGGTAAAGCTTGAGATCGTGGTCGATGACGACCTTGTCGACCAAGCCATTGAAGCCATCGTTGATGCCGCCAAAACCGACAAGATCGGCGATGGCAAGATTTTTGTCTCCCCTGTTGAACAAGCCGTGCGCATTCGCACGGGCGAGACGGGCCCAGAAGCACTGTAATCCACTATTTCCAAACAAGAAGGACAGAGAGAATGAGTGTCAAAGACGTTCTCAAGACGCTGAAAGACGAAGAAGTTGCCTATGTCGACATCCGCTTTACAGATGTGCGCGGCAAGCTTCAGCATGTAACCGTTGACGTGGACCTCGTTGACGAAGACTTCCTCGAAGAAGGGTTCATGTTTGACGGGTCCTCAATTGCAGGTTGGAAATCCATCGAGAATTCCGACATGAAGCTGATCGCTGACACGCAAAGCGCCTATATCGATCCGTTCTATGCGGAAAAAACCCTTTGTCTGCACTGCTCGATTGTCGAGCCTGACACTGGCGAAGCCTATGAGCGCGACCCTCGCGGAACCGCTCAGAAGGCCGAGGCTTACCTTATTGAATCAGGCATTGGTGACTCTGCGTTTATGGGGCCAGAAGCCGAATTTTTTATCTTTGATGATGTTCGTTTTGAAAACAAAATCAACAAAGTGTCCTATGAAGTGGATGCAATTGACGGGTCTTGGAACACAGACACCGACTATGAAATGGGCAACTCGGGCCACCGTCCGGGCCTCAAAGGCGGCTACTTCCCCGTAAACCCGATTGATGATGCGCAAGACCTGCGCTCTGAAATGCTGTCGACCATGAAAAGCCTCGGCATGAAGGTTGACAAGCATCACCATGAAGTGGCCTCGTGCCAGCACGAGCTGGGCCTTATTTTTGGCACGTTGACCAAGCAAGCCGACGAGATCCAGAAATACAAATATGTAATCCACAATGTTGCTCATGCTTACGGCAAATCAGCGACATTCATGCCCAAGCCGATATATGGCGATAATGGCACTGGTATGCATGTGAATATGTCCATCTGGAAAGATGGCAAGCCCCTGTTTGCAGGTGACAAATATGCCGATCTGAGCCAGGAAGCGCTTTATTTCATTGGTGGCATTCTCAAGCACGCAAAAACGCTCAACGCCTTCACCAACCCGTCAACCAACAGCTACAAGCGGCTGATCCCAGGGTTTGAAGCGCCTGTTCTGCGCGCATATTCCGCGCGCAACCGCTCAGGATGTGTCCGCATCCCATGGACTGAAAGCCCAAAAGCCAAGCGCGTGGAAGCACGTTTCCCTGATCCATCTGCCAACCCATACCTGTGCTTTGCGGCGCTGCTCATGGCTGGCCTTGACGGCATCAAAAACAAGATCGACCCAGGCGAGGCGATGGACAAGAACCTGTATGATCTGCCCGCCGAAGAGCTGGCAGGCATCCCAACGGTTTGTGGCTCTCTGCGCGAGGCAATCGACTGCCTCAAAGCTGACCACGACTTCCTGCTCGCCGGTGACGTCTTCACCAAAGATCAGATCGAAGGCTACATTGACCTCAAAATGGAAGAAGTTCTCCATTATGAGCACACACCACACCCCGTTGAATTCGGGATGTATTACAGCTGCTAAGCAGCTTGTGGGCCCACCTCTATGTGAGGTGGGCCTTTCTTTTTGCCGTCGTGCCAACAGCGGCGCATAGAGCCTAAAACAGCCTCTCTGCAATCTCCCCTACTTTGTGAAAAACGACGCCCGAAAGACGCGAACAAGCAGGATCTCACCTCCCCCGAACGCCAGACTGGCAAGAAGACAGGGGAGAAATCTGATGAACGAACATTATCGGGATACACGCAAGATTGATCCGCAGCGCGGCGCACAATTGGCCGATGGTAGCCCAAATGATAACAATCGCGTTGAAATTGGCCCCACGCAGCTGGCCTTTGGAGAATGGGCCACTGCTGGCTTGCGCGCACCCGACCTGAGCGCCATGCGCAGCTATCGCTGGAACCGGCTGACGCAAGCTATCGTGGCGCGCGGCTATGGCGGATTGCTGATGTTTGACCCTCTTAACATCCGCTACGCGACCGACAGCACCAACATGCAGCTCTGGAACACGCACAATCCCTTTCGGGCTGTTTTGCTCTGTGCCGATGGCTATATGGTGATCTGGGACTACAAGAATTCTCCTTTTCTATCGGAATTTAACCCGCTTGTGCGTGAGCAACGCTCTGGGGCCGATCTGTTCTACTTTGACCGCGGAGACAAAGTGGATATCGCTGCAGATGTTTTTGCCAATGAGGTGCGCCAACTGATAACGGAGCACGCAGGCTCAAACATGCGACTTGCTGTCGATAAAGCCATGCTGCATGGCTACCGCGCCCTGGAGGCGCAGGGTTTTGAGATCATGGAAGGCGAGGAAGTTACCGAGAAAACCCGGGCAATCAAAGGGCATGACGAAATTCTTGCGATGCGCTGCGCCCATCACGCCTGTGAAACTGCCGTGCGCAAGATGGAAGATTTTGCCCGCGCAAATGTTCCCAATGGCGCGACTTCCGAGGATGATATCTGGGCCGTTTTGCACGCCGAGAACATAAAGCGCGGCGGGGAATGGATCGAAACGCGGCTGCTTGCCTCAGGGCCTCGCACGAACCCCTGGTTTCAGGAATGTGGCCCAAGGATCGTGCAAAACAACGAGATTGTGGCTTTTGATACAGATTTGATTGGGTCCTACGGGATCTGCGTTGATATCAGCCGCACCTGGTGGATTGGCGATCAAAAGCCCCGCCCTGACATGATCTATGCCATGCAACACGCCCATGAGCACATCATGACAAACATGGAGATGCTCAGACCCGGGGTCACGATTCCCGAGCTTAGCGCAAACTGTCACCGGCTCGATGAGCAGTTTCAGGCACAGAAATACGGTTGTCTCATGCACGGGGTGGGGCTTTGTGATGAGTGGCCGCTGGTGGCTTACCCGGATAAAGCGGTCGCAGGCGCTTTTGACTACGCGTTGGAGCCAGGCATGGTGCTTTGTGTCGAGGCGGCCGTGGGAGCTGTGGGGGGCGATTTTTCGATCAAATTGGAAGATCAGGTTCTGATCACGGAAGACGGGTATGAAAACCTGACCACTTATCCATTTGACCCAGCTCTCATGGGCCTATGAACCGTTGAGCACCAGAGAGAAAGACTGCTCTTGCACAGCAGCCTGATACCAAGCAGCAATGGCTGCGCGCTCTTGGGGCTCTATATAAGTTACATTGGCGGGTGGCATCGCCCGGGTTATACCGGCTTGAAGATAAATCTCGCGGGCATGGCGCAAAATATCCGACTTGGTTTCAAGATAGACCCCTTTGGGCGCAATTGGCACACCATCATAAAATGTTTCGCGCGCATGGCACATCGAACAGCGCCCCAACACGATATCATGCACCGCGTCGTAACCTGCGGTCTGCTCAAAAACCTGTTCACGGTTTGTGAGCGCCAAGGTCTCTTCGCTTCTGTCTTGCAAAGGTGCTGTCGAAAGCCACATCACAGCGACAAACAGCAGCGCTGTGGCCAGCCAAGTCCACAGTGGCCCCTTACCGGTGGAATGCATGGTGTTGAAGTAGTGGCGGATCGTTACGCCCATCAGAAAAATAAGCGCCGCGATAACCCAATTATACTGCGAGGCAAATGCCAACGGATAGTGATTGCTCAGCATCAGGAAAATAACAGGCAAAGTTAGGTAGTTGTTGTGCGTCGAGCGCAGCTTGGCGATTTTGCCATATTTGGCATCAGGCGTGCGTCCAGCCATCAGGTCAGCGACGACGATGCGCTGGTTGGGCATGATCTGAAAAAAGACATTGGCTGTCATGATCGTGGCTGTGAAAGCACCGAGATGCAGCATCGTCGCGCGACCCGTGAAAATCTCGTTATAGCCCCAGCCCATCGCCACCAAGATACCAAATAGCACCACCATCAAAATTGTGGGCCGCTCCCCGAGCTTGGATTTGCACAAAAAGTCGTAAACCAGCCAGCCAAACGTCAGCGACCCTGCGGAAATCAGAATTCCTTGAGTAAGGGTCAAATCGGCCTTGTTGGCGTCAATGAGGTATAGCTCCCCCCCCACCCAATAGATGATCATCAACAGCGCTGCCCCGCTGAGCCATGTCGTGTAGCTTTGCCATTTGTGCCATGTCAGATGCTCGGGCATTCTGTCAGGAGCCACAAGATACTTCACCGTATGGTAAAATCCACCGCCGTGCACCTCCCACTCTTCGCCATAAGCGCCATTGGGCAGGTTCGTGTTCGGCCTCAACATCAAATCAAGAGCAATAAAATAAAATGACGCCCCAATCCAAGCCATTGCCGTGATGACATGAAGCCAGCGGACCGCGAAGCCGATCCAGTCCCACATAATGGCAAATTCGTGCATGAGCTTTCCTTTGGCGGTTTGATTGCAACCTAGCCTACAGAGCATTTGACGTGTATTCTATAAAAGACCCAAGCAGCTTCAAAAAAATCCGAAAGATAAATGGCTTACCTCGACAATATCCAAACTTTTGTGCGCGTCTATGAGCTTCGCAACATGTCCGCTGCCGCGCGTGATTTGCGCATCTCGGCGGCTGTGGCCTCATCACGGATATCCCAGCTTGAAGACAAGCTCGGGGTGCGCCTTTTTCAGCGAACCACCCGCCTCTTAACCCCGACAGAACAGGGAAACACCTTTTACAAGGGCGCGACAAAAATTCTGGAGGCGGTCAGCGAAGCTGAGGCTGATATCAATGACATCACCCAATCGCCTCGCGGAACGCTTTATGTTGCGGCACCTTTGGGGCTGGGACAGAAGTTCATCGCACCGGCGGTTCCAAAGTTTCACAAGCTCTATCCACAGATCAATATCCGGCTGCGTCTTTCAGATCGAAAACTCGATCTGGCCGCAGAGGGGCTTGATGCGGCATTTTTTCTTGGGGTTCCGGAAGACAGCACTCTGCGAATACGCAAAATTGCTGATTGCCCGAGAGTTCTCTGTGCCTCGCCAGCCTACATTGCGGCCCGCGGCGCCCCACGGAGCAGTGCTGATCTCAAAACCCCACAACATGACTGCCTGAACCTGCGCTATCCCGGAGCACCGGAGTTTCAATGGCCCCTACAGCAGGCCAACGGCGTGCAACGTGTCACGGTTTCTGGGCCGTTTGAAACCGATCATGGAGAAATCTTGACCAGTTGGGCGCTGGAGGGCCATGGGATCATCCTGAAACCCGTGTTCGAAGTGCATGAACACCTGGAGCAGGGCCGCCTTGTGCCGGTCCTCCAAAGCGAGCCCCCCCTGCCAATCCAGCTCGCTTGCCTTTACATGCACCGCCGCAAACAGGACCCAAAATCACGCCTGTTCATCGAGTTCATGGTAGAGCATATCACCGCGGCCCTGCCCGCCTAGCTGCCTCGATAGGTAGAGTATCCAAATGGCGAAAGAAGCAAGGGCACATGATAATGGGCCGGTTCTGACATGCCGAACCTCAAAGGGATGACATCCAGAAACCTCGGCGTTTCTGGGGGCGTGCCGATGGCATCAAGATAGGCGCCAGCATGAAACACAAGCTCATAGATGCCAGTCTGAAATTCAGCTTGCGGCAGGATTTGGGTATCGGTGCGCCCGTCAGAATTTGTCACAAGCGCGCGCACATGCTGGCGCGAACCTTGCTCATTTTCTAAGCGGAACAGCTCTATTTTGAGGCCCTCAGCGGGGCATCCCCGGGCAGTATCCAGCACATGTGTTGTCAAATAGCCAGTCATCTGGGCCTCCTGTTCTTGACAATGGGTAATGCCCATCTAGAGGGACTGTATCTATAAAGAACCAGCAAAAAGCTCTTTCAAAAAAATAATACAAGTTTCCGAGACTGATTTAAGGTTAAAAGGCCAAAACAGGGAGACACAGGTGAGACGTTACCTACGCGACATGCGCGGCCATGGACCAAATCCTGAGAACCCGCGCTGGCCCAACAACTGCAAAACCGCCGTCCAGTTTGTCCTGAATTACGAGGAAGGCGGCGAGAATTGTCTGTTGCACGGAGACACCGCGTCAGAAGCCTTCTTGTCCGACATTCCCGGCGCGGCGCAATGGCAAGGCAAGCGCCATTGGAATATGGAATCCATCTACGGATATGGAGCGCGTGCCGGTTTCTGGCGTCTGCACCGCCTGTTTACCGAGGCCGATATCCCTGTGACGATCTATGGCGTGGCCAGTGCCCTCGCGCGCAGCCCGGAGCAGGTTCAGGCCATGAAAGACGCTGGCTGGGAGATTGCCAGTCACGGGCTCAAATGGATTGAGCACAAAGACATGCCCGCAGAGCAAGAACGCGCAGCTATCGCTGAAGCGATCAGGCTGCACAGGGAAGTCGTGGGTGCGCCGCCGCGCGGATGGTATACTGGGCGATGCTCGCTCAACACCGTAAGGTTGGCCGCAGAAACAGGTCAGTTTGATTATATCTCAGACACTTACGACGACGATTTACCATATTGGCTCGAAGTTGGCCCGCGCGACCAGCTCATCATTCCCTATACTCTGGAAGCCAACGACATGCGCTTTGCAACGGCCCCCGGATGGGTGACTGGCGACGATTTTGGCGCATATATGATCGACGCTTTTGACACGCTTTACGCAGAAGGCGCAGCCGGCCGGCCGGCCATGATGTCTGTCGGATTGCATTGCCGCCTCATTGGACGCCCCGGGAAAATCGCAGGCCTCAAACGCTTCATTGAGCATATCAAACAGTTTCCAGACGTCTGGACGCCAACACGGCTAGAAATTGCTCAACATTGGGCGCACACACACCCGCACAAACGCTGGGAACGTCCCAGCCAGATGAGCCAACAGCGCTTTGTAGAGCTCTATGGCACAATTTTTGAGCACTCCCCTTGGATTGCCGAACAGGCCTGGGAGCTCGAACTTGGTCCGGCACATGACTCTGCGGTGGGGGTTCACAATGCGCTGTGTCGTGTGTTCAGATCCTCGAGCCCCGATCAGCGCCTGGCTGTGCTGAAGGCCCACCCGGACCTTGCAGGCAAACTGGCAGCGGCGGGTGCTCTGACCCCAGAAAGCACAACAGAACAGGCCAGCGCGGGCCTTGACTATCTGACAGATGAGGAACGCGCCACATTCACAAGGTTCAATGACACCTATACCGCCAAACACGGCTTCCCTTTCATCATTGCCGTGCGCGATCATAACAAAGCCTCAATATTGGCTGCCTTTGAAACGCGCATTCAAAATGACCGGAGCACCGAGCTTGCCCAAGCCTGTCACCAAGTTGAGCGCATTGCTCAATTTCGTCTTCAGGATCTCCTCCCATGAACCGCCGCCTCCAAGCGCAACCGTTGTGCGCCGAGAGCTTTGCCCCCTTTGGCGATGTCATTGAAGCCCGAGGGGAGGCTGATAAACTCATCAACCAAGGTCTCTGCGAAAGATTTCATGATCTTGCCACGCTGGATTTCGGGTCTGGGCGCGCCGGGATCAGCCTTTTCAACGCCAAAGCCCGCCGACTTCCCCTCTGTCTTGACCTGATGGAGCGGCACCCGCAGGGCAGCCAGGCTTTCATTCCCCTATCCGGCGTTCCTATGATTATCAGCGTGGCCACAGATCGCGCGGGTGAGCCCTGCTGCCCCCGCGCCTTCATTTCTCAGCCACACCAATCCATCAATATCCATCGCAACGTCTGGCATGGTGTGCTCGCCCCCCTCAACAGCAGCGGTCAGTATATCGTTGTCGACCGCATTGGAGACGGACCGAACCTTGAAGAGCACATCTTTGCCGAGGCTTATACGATAGAAGCCCCATAACAAAACGAACTGCCAACAGAAGCAGTCAAACAAACAGTCAACACGGAGGACACCATGACTGACAATTCAATAGGGACAGCAGAGCAACTCAGAGATCCCGACTATACGCCCCCGCTCTCGCGTGCGATACCGCTCGGCATCCAGCATGTCTTGGCGATGTTTGTATCAAACGTGACGCCCGCAATCATCGTGGCAGGTGCCGCAGGTTTTGGGTTCGGATCCAATTCACCTGATTTTCCGGAGCTGCTTTATCTCATACAGATGTCCATGCTCTTTGCCGGGGTTGCAACGCTTTTACAAACAATCACACTTGGCCCTGTCGGCGCCGGGCTTCCCATCGTTCAGGGCACCTCTTTTGCCTTTCTGCCCATTATGATTCCACTGGTGGCTGGCAAGGGCGTTGATGGGCTTGCCGCACTCTTTGGCGGCGTGATCATCGGTGGGGTGTTTCACGCACTCCTCGGGACAGTGATTGGAAAAATTCGCTTCGCACTGCCCCCATTGGTCACCGGCCTTGTGGTGACGATGATTGGCTTGGCGCTGGTCAAGGTCGGGATTCAATATGCTGCGGGCGGCGTGCCAGCCATTGGAACACCTGAATATGGCTCACTGCTCAACTGGTCGGCGGCGCTGGTTGTCATCGTGGTGACGCTTGGCCTGAAATTTTTTACGCGTGGAATGCTGTCTATCTCTGCCGTTCTGATCGGGCTTATCGTCGGTTATATTTATGCCTTGGCCGTCGGAATGCTCTCCTTTGAAGCGATCGCGACATCATGGGAGCGCTCGGCAGCTTTCGCCCTGCCACAACCGTTCAAATACGGCTTTGAGTTCTCAATCGCAGCTGTCATCGGATTTTGTTTGATGGCTTTCATTTCCGCGATTGAAACGGTCGGAGATGTCTCTGGGATCTGCAAGGGTGGAGCCAACCGGGAAGCGCGTGACACAGAGATCGCCGGCGCAACCTATGCAGACGGTTTGGGCACGGCAATTGCCGGCATTTTTGGCGGCTTTCCAAACACATCTTTCAGCCAAAACGTCGGATTGATCGCCATGACAGGTGTGATGAGCCGCCACGTTGTGACATGCGGTGCCATTTTCCTGATCATTTGTGGCCTTATCCCAAAAGTCGGGGGCATCATCCGCACAGTTCCGATCGAGGTGTTGGGCGGTGGCGTCATTGTGATGTTCGGAATGGTTGTGGCCGCAGGTATTTCAATGCTGTCAGATGTTACATGGAACCGTCGCAACATGGTGATTTTTGCCATTTCGCTGTCGATTGGCCTCGGATTGCAACTGGAACCCAACGCATTGCAACACATGGGGCAGACCGCGCGCATTTTGCTGACGTCCGGCCTGCTCCCAGCGGCGGCAATCGCGATTGTGCTGAATTTGATCCTGCCGGAAGAACTTGCCGAAGAAGCCACTGAAGAGGTTTCAGGCGGTCATGCAGGACAAGGCAAAGGATCGCTCAAATAAGCAAGCCTCTTGCACAAAGCGGCAACTCAAACCGGCGTTCTCAAAGAGCGCCGGTTTTTTTCATCGATCAGAGATTTGAGGGGAATTTCATATGCCTGTTTACATCTTTGTAGAGCAGGTAGCGAAACCGGCCTGGCCCCCCTGCATAACAGGCCTGCGGACAAAATGCGCGCAGCCACATGAAATCCCCGGCTTCGACCTCCACCCACTCCTGGTTGAGCCGATAAACGGCCTTGCCCTCCAGAACGTATAGCCCGTGCTCCATGACATGGGTCTCAGCGAAAGGAATAACAGCGCCCGGCTCGAAGGTGACAATGTTCACATGCATGTCATGGCGCAAATCCTCCGGTGCAACAAAACGGGTTGTCGCCCATTTACCCTCAGTCCCTGCCATAGGTGTTGGGGCAATGTCGCGCTCGTTTGTGACAAAGGCCTCTGGGGCCTCAATACCGGCAACCGCTTCGTAACGCTTGCGCAGCCAATGAAATTTTACAGCTGTGTCTGTGTGGTTCCAGAGGCTCCATGGAAGATCAGCGGGCAAATAGGCATATCCCCCCTGCTCCAGAACATGGTCGATACCATCAATTGTGAGGGTTAGCCCCCCTTCCACCACAAAGATGACAGCCTGCACACCTGCCTCGGTTTCTGGTTGTTTGCTACCACCATTGGGCTGCACATCGGCGATATATTGTGAGAATGTTTCAGCAAAGCCAGACAGAGGGCGCGCAATTACCCAAAACCGCGCGCCTTCCCAAAACGGCAGATAACTTGTCACAATATCGCTGAATGTGCTTTTGGGAATAACCGCGTAAGCTTCTGTAAACATTGCCCTGTCAGTCAAAAGCTGGGTTTGTGCCGCAAGGCCGCCATGCGGCGCATAGTAATTTGAGTTTGTCACGGCTGGGCCCTTTGGAAGTGGTTGTCTTTGAGGCATTGGGCCGTATTTTAAGCGAAGTTTCCATGCTTAAATGCCTGAAGCATCCTTAGCCATAAATTGAAACCCGAGCCAACAGGGGCATAGCCCGTCAGGAGCCACCCTGAGCGCGCAAGATGGCTGGGCGAATTGTCTCTTGCAGCGCCCGCTTCGTGATCGGGCCCGCAAACCGCAGAATGATGTCTCCGTTGCCAGAAATCACATAGGTTTCAGGCACCCCATAAACACCCCAATTGAGAGCCATGCGCCCGGCTTTATCGGCCCCAAGCCCCACATAGGGGTTGCCAAGCTCGTCCAAGAACTTCAGCGCATTTGGCGCCTTGTCTTTATAATTGACCCCATAGATCGGGACGCCCTCCGAGGCCAGAAGCTCAAGATTGGGGTGCTCAACCCGGCAAGGTGCACACCAGCTCGCCCAAAAATTAACCAGCTTAACGCCTTCGCTGCGCAACACCTCGTCATCAAACAAGGGTTGCCCTGCGATTTCTGTCAACATCACAGCGGGTGCCGTTTTGCCCTCAAGCGCAGATGGCAAGGCGTCGGGGTCTTCGCGCTGTAAACCCAAAAACATCAGGGCCGCGAGACCCAGAAAAACCACTGGCGGCGCCAGCATCATGGGCGAGATTTTAGCCATGGGGCGCTTTCCTTGTCTCAACAGCCTCCAGCTCTGCCTTCACCCGCTTTGCGCGCGCCACACTGCGCCAGACCAGAGCCACGAGCAGCAGGATAGACACACCATAGGCCGAAAGAACTTCGGCTGCATATTTTCCAAGATCAGGGCTCATCCCAAACGCTCCCGAGCCAAGAGCGCCCGTGTGCGCCGTGCTCTTATTTCTGTGTTTGTCCGCACAATAACCAGAGCCACAAACAGCAACACAAACCCCGCAATCGCTACCAGCGCCGGATACCAAAAGACATCTGCCACATTTTCTTCTTTGTCCAGTGAAAGCGAAGCGCCCTGGTGAAGGCCCTGATTCCAGAAATTGACAGCATAGCGCGACAAGAGCGCAAAAACGGAGCCGACAAGACAGAGAACACTGGTCAAATCTGCCGCTGTATCATCGTTTTCAATCGCAGCCCAAAGCGCCATGTAGCCAAGGTAAAACAAGAACAAGATCAGAAAGGACGTCAAACGTGGGTCCCAGGCCCACCAAGTTCCCCACATCGGCTGGCCCCATACCGCGCCCGTAAAGAGCGCTATCACCGTCATCACAGCCCCAATAGGCGCCGCGGCGCGAGCTGCCAAAGCGCTCACATGATGCCGGCGCACGAGCCAGATAAGCGAGGTTACGAGCATCATGCCCCATATGTTGATAGCCATCATTGCACTCGGCACATGGATATAGAAAATTTTGACTGTCGAGCCTTGACGAAAATCATCCGGCGTAAAGAAAAAACCCCAGATAAGTCCGCCAATAAGGCATACCGCAGCGGCAACGGCCACCACGGGCAACAACCGCTCTGTTGTGCGCATAAATTTCAGCGGGTTCGCATATTCCCAGATTGACGCCATCAAGCCCTCTCCCTTTACATATTCCCTTGCCTGAATTTCAAAAGGATTTCCAGTGCCCAGAGGTCACATTAGCGCAAGTTCACGCGCAACACCGCAGCGCTGGCAAATGGCAACAGCGCCAAGGCCGCGAAACTGATCCCGGCAAGCATCAACAGGGGGGGGCCATAGCCCTGCCCTTCCACGCCACGCCGCGCAACTTCCGCTCCAAAGATAAGAGTCGGCACATAAAGTGGCAGGACAAGAAGGCTCAGCAATAGCCCACCACGCTTGATGCCAACTGTCAAAGCAGCTCCAAACGCGCCAATGACCGATAGTGCAGGCGTTCCAAGCAACAAAGACAGCACGATGGGACCATAACCTTCTTGTGGCAAACTCATCAAAAGCGCAAAGACAGGCGCCGCAATCACAAGAGGCAACCCTGTCGCGAGCCAATGTGCGACTGCTTTTGACGCCACCACCCCCTCAAGGGGCAATGGCGATGTCGCCAACAGATCAAGCGAGCCATCTTCAAAATCCAACGAAAAAATCCGGTCCAAAGACAAAAGGCAAGCCAGCAAAGCAGCAACCCATAAAATTCCGGGGGCAATCCTGCCAAGCAGGGCTGTTTCTGGCCCCACACCAAATGGCACCAAAACAACCACGATAAGGAAGAAGGAAAGGCCCAACCCAAAACCCCCACCAGCCCGAACCGCAAGCGTCAGGTCGCGCCGCAACAGAGCCATCATAAGAATGCCTCGTCAAAATTGTCAGCCAAGGTGGAACGGGCTCTGAACTGGCCCAGTTCGAGCGGCAGGGCCTCTTCTAACCCCAAGTCAATATGCGTGGCCATGATTGCCAAGCCGCCCTGTGCAAGATGTGCTTTGACCGCAGCGCCAAAGAGCGCCACAGCGGCCTGATCAAGTGAAACGGTCGGCTCGTCCAATATCCAGACAGGGCGACCAGTTACCAGTAATCTTGCCAATCCCAATCGCCGTTTCTGGCCAGCAGAAAGCAGCCCTGCCGGACGGCTTCGCAGGGAACCAAGTTCAAAGCACGCGATCGCATGTTCGATCTCGTTCAGCTCAAACACATCGGCCCAAAAATTCAGGTTTTCCTCAACCGTCAAGGTAGATTTGATCCCATCAATATGCGCCGCATAAGCCATTGCCTCGCGGTCAAGGCTGATATTGCCCGACAAGGCCGGCTGAAGCCCCGCAAGCGTGCGCAACAGTGTTGTCTTGCCGATTCCGTTCGGTCCACGCAGCACGAGTGCCTGCCCTTGGGAGACGGAAAAGCTCACCCCACTCAAAACGGGCAGCCCCCCCCGCGCGACACTCAGATCTTGAACGACAAGCTCCATTTCACACCACTCATACGGGCAGAGCGGCGAGCGCGACCCGCCGCCCCTCGGCCGCGAGAACATTATAGGTGCGGCAGGCTGATGGGGAGGCCATGACCTCAACGCCCATACCGGCTTTTTCAATTTGCACCCTCAAAGGGGCCGGAAGATGCGCAATCTCAACGCCTGTGCCGATAAAGATGACATCAACCTCCCCCTGCAAAGCCAGTAGGCTCTCAGAGTCTTCATAGCCCGCCCAGGGTTGAATACCATTGACCGTGACAAGAATTCCGCCTTCAAAACGCTGACCGTTGATCCGGAAAAACCCTGCCCCATAGCCTTCGACTGGCTGGGCTTCTGAAAATTGCATCTCGGTGAGTTTCATAGCTCACTCCCATAATGGCAAAGATGTTAATGCCGCAAGACATATGATCGCATAGGCAATCGCACGATACAGCTTTTCTTTGGCAGGATCAAAAACAGCTGCCCCTAAAATGTTTCCCAAAAGTGCCGGAACAAACAGCAACAATCCGAGCCATACAGGCAATGGCACAAGCTGGCCCGACAACGAAAGCCACAAAAGCAAGAAGATATCGAACAAAAACAAATACATCATCGTATTTGCTCGAATACTGCTCACCGCTTTCAGACTGGCCGCATACAGCATCACAACAGGAGGCCCAGGCAGGCCCGCAGCACCGCCCGAGAAGCCGGCCAAGGCTCCGCCCGCATACATCACGCCCGGGGTCATGGGGCCGCGATAGCGATAGCCTCCCAAGAGTGCCACCGGCACAATGATTGCAAGACAGGCAACCAGATAGCGAAACACCTCGGCCGGAAGAGCCAATAACACAGCCAAACCCAAGGGGATCGACAGAAGGGTTGCTGCACCCAAACGAGCGATATCTTTCGGATCCCCGTCGCGCCACGCGCGGGGCAAGTTTGGCAGAGGCGCAAAAACATCCATCACCGTCAGCATGATCAGCCCCCAAACGGGCTCCACAAACTTGCTCGCGACCGGAATGAAAATCATGGCCGTTCCAAAGCCTGAAAAGCCACGCACCATTCCAGCAACAAAAGCTGTCAGAAAAAGCCAATAAAGCCCTTCTTGCCCCCAAGCCGCGCTTAGAGTTTCAGGCATCTATATTGCCAAACTGGGTGCCCAGATTTGCGTCAGGTTTTGACCAATCGCGCTTCACGCCCAGCCAAAGCAGGATCGTTGAGGCCACAAACACAGAACTGTAGGTTCCGATGATGACACCCCAAATCATGGCAAAGACAAAGCCTCTGATCACATCCCCCCCCAGCACAAACAGCGCCAACAGGGCCAGAAGTGTTGTTACCGATGTCATCATCGTGCGGCTCAATGTCTCGTTGATTGACAGGTTGAGAACCTCGTTCAACGGCTTTTGCTTATACTTGCGAAGATTTTCGCGCACCCGATCAAAAACAACCACCGTATCGTTGAGCGAATATCCGACAATCGTCAGAAGAGCGGCGATGATTGCCAGATCAAACCGGATTTGAAGCTCGGAAAAAATCCCAATTGTGAGCAAGACGTCATGAACAAGCGCCACAACTGCCCCCAAAGCAAACTGCCATTCAAAACGCAGCCAGATGTAGATCAAAACCGCGCCTATGGCCAGGACAACAGCAATAGCCGCGGTCTGTATGAGCTCACCTGACACTTTTGGCCCTACGCTTTCTACCGAGGTAAACGTTAGATCTGGCGCTATTTCTTGCAGGACAGTTTGGACAGACGCCACAACTGCGGCTGTCACCGCTTCTTCACCATCCTGAGCCTGGATGCGGATCATGGCGACATTCTGATCGTCTGCAAACGTCGGGTCGAACACTTCTGTGATTGAGATATCGCCCAGTTGAAGCGGTTCAATAGCCTGACGATACTCTGCAATAATGACAGGCTGCGAGCTCTCCGTTCGGATTGTCGTGCCGCCCCGAAAGTCGATGCCATAGTTGAGGCCTTGGAGCAGAAAGCTCACAAAGGCCACAACCATCATGAATGCCGATATGCCAAGCCAAAGCTTGTAGCGCTCAAAGAAATCCCAGTTTGTCTCTTGTGGAACAAGTCTCAATCGCATGGGTCAGACCTCCAGCGTCTTGGGTTTGCGGCGCTCAAACCACATGATTACAATCAGACGCGTGACAAAAATTGCCGTGAACACCGACGTGAGAATGCCCAAGCCCAGCGTGATCGCAAAACCGCGCACGGGGCCAGAGCCTACTGCGTAAAGAATAACCGCTGTGATAAAGGTGGTAATGTTGGCATCTACAATGGCCGAAAGGGCCTTTTCATAACCAAGATCAATCGCCCGTGCCGGCCCTTTGGCCGTTCGCAATTCTTCTCTGATGCGTTCAAAAACGAGCACGTTGGCATCAACAGCCATCCCAATTGTCAAAACAATGCCCGCGATCCCCGGAAGCGTTAGCGTGGCCCCCAGCATCGAAAGCAGCGCGAAAATAAGCACCACATTGATGACAAGCGCTATATTTGCAAAGATCCCAAACCGGCCATAACTCAGTATCATGAACGCCAACACACCGATGAAGGCGACAATGCAGGCAAGCTTCCCGGCCTCAATACTGTCAGCCCCAAGCTCTGGCCCGATGGTGCGTTCTTCCAAAAACGCAAGCCCAGCAGGCAAGGCGCCAGCGCGCAGCAACACGGCTAGGTTCGTGCTTTCTTCGAGCGTGAAGTTTCCAGTGATTATTCCCGAACCACCCGCGATATGGCTTTGGATCACCGGCGCCGAAATGACCTCGCGATCCAGAACAATGGCAAAGGGTGACCCAATATTCTCGGCGGTATAATCGCCAAAGCGGCGCGCACCGGAGGTGTTGAAGCGGAAAGAAACAGCCGGGCGGCCATTCTGATCAAAATCAGGCTGTGCATCGACCAGATCCTCCCCGGTCACCACCGCAGCCTCTTCGAGAATATAATAGATGTCATCGCCATCAATTGAGGGCAAAACATAGTTGCCCGCACCAGCAGGGGCATCCTCTCTGTCGGCACGGCTCACAACAGAATGGAACGTGAGCTGTGCAGTTGTGCCGATAATCTCTTTGAGCTCAGCAGCGCTGCCAAGACCGGGCACCTGAATCAAGATACGCTCCCGCCCCTGGCGCTGGATCGTTGGCTCACGCGTCCCGACTTCGTCAATCCTGCGTCGAATAATCTCAAGCGATTGGCGCATCGTGCGTTCATCTGTTGCAAACATCTCGGCTTCAGACAGGCGCACCACAAGGCTGTCCCCCTCAACGGAAACATCAATGTCGCTCGCCCCAGCACCGCTCAAACCGCTCACAGGCCGAGCGATCCCACGCACGAGGCTGGCCGCGTTTTCAAGCTGGTCGCTGCGGGAAATCCGGATCCTAAGCGTCTCAGGATCACTGTTTTGCAAGCGGATCGTGCCAATCGTCTCGCGTTCTTCGCGCAGCAGATCACGGATCTCTGGCCACATGCTTTTGATGCGGGCCTCGTAAACGTCCTTGACCTGAACTTCGGCCAACAGATGCGCGCCGCCGCGCAAGTCCAATCCCAAGTTCACCAACCCGGAGGGCAAAAAATCGGGCCATAGTGCCGCTTGCTCGGCAAGTCCCGCCGCCGATCCGCCTGCCTCGATCGCTTTGACGGCGTCATTGTGGGTCTCGACGCGTGTGTAAAATCCGTTCGGCAAGGCCAGCACAATACCAGCGGCTACAACGAGCCAAATCAGAACTCGTTTCCATCTCTCAATCTGTAACATTGAAGGCTCCGCCTCGTGAGTCGTTTGGCGCCTGATCAATTAGGCTTTGGCTGGCTCAGTCTTGTTCAAAACTTGTGCAATCGTCCCTTTGATCACACGCACTTTCACAGCATCCGCAATCTCGACTTCCAGCTCGCCGTCATCGCGCACTTTAACCACTTTGCCGACAATCCCGCCCTGCGTGATGACCTGATCACCGCGGCGAATATTTTCGATCATCTGTTGATGTTCTTTCATCTTCTTTTGTTGTGGTCTGATCAAAAGAAAATACATGATCGCAAAAATTGCGGCCAGCATAAGTAAGTCACCAGGTCTCATAAGTGCCCCCGTATTGGTCAGGTTGTAGGCAAAGCCTTTTGTAATTCAGCTCTAACTATGCGTGAACAGGCCTGTTTGCAATGGGCAATGGCTTTCACAAAGCCCCTGCAATAGCCCGTTTACCTTCGCCCGCAAAATCGGCCATAAGACCACCAACAGACTCACTCTTGAGAAGGACGGACAGGATGCATGATATTCGCGAAATCAGAGAGAACCCGAGTGCCTTTGACACCGCCATGCAGCGCCGCGGGCTTTCGGCGCAGTCCGAAAGCATTCTAAAGCTCGATGAGGAACGGCGCGCCATGATCTTGGCGGCTGAAACAGCACAAGCAGCCCAGAACAAGGCCGCAAAAGATATTGGTGCCGCGAAAGCCGCAGGGGATGACGCTGCCTTCAACACATTGCGCGAAGAGGTCGCCGCCAAGAAGGCCGAAGTGGCCGAGCTTCAAGCGCGGGCAAAAGCCCTTGACCTTCAGTTAAGCGAAGCGCTCTCCGGGCTCCCAAATCTGTTGCATCCTGATGTGCCGGACGGGGCCGATGAGCAAGACAACACAGAAGTCCGCGCCTGGGGCACGCCGCGCGCGCTCAACTTTGCGGCGCGCGAGCACTTTGAAATTGAAGCGGTAAAATCGGGCATGGATTTTGAAACAGCTGCCAAGCTTTCAGGCAGCCGGTTTGTGGTCCTGTCCGGCGCCGTTGCGCGGTTGCATCGGGCTTTGGCGCAAATGATGGTCGACACACACATCGACGCCCACGGGCTCACCGAGACATGGACGCCGGTGCTTGTCAAAGAAGAGATGATGCAAGGCACAGGCCAGCTCCCCAAATTTGGAGAAGATAGCTACCAAACCACCAACGGCTGGTGGCTGGTGCCGACTGCCGAAGTGACGCTCACCAACATCGTAAATGGGTTGACCGTCGATCAATCGACCCTTCCACGCCGGTATGTCGCTCATACCCAATGCTTCCGCTCCGAGGCAGGCAGCGCCGGGCGCGACACCTCCGGGATGCTACGCCAGCACCAGTTTGAGAAAGTCGAGATGGTGTCCATCACCCACCCAAGCGAAAGCCTTGAAGAGCATAACCGGATGACCCGCTGCGCAGAGGCGATCTTGGAAAAACTCGAGCTGCCCTATCGCACGGTGGTGCTCTGCACTGGCGATATAGGGTTTGGTGCAATCAAGACCCACGACATCGAGGTTTGGTTGCCCGGCCAGGGAAAATACCGTGAGATCAGCTCCGTTTCTGTCTGCGGTGATTTTCAAGCCCGCCGGATGCAGGCCCGTTTCAAGCCTGCCGACGGAGGCAAACCGCAATATGTTCATACGCTGAACGGCTCCGGTTTGGCGGTTGGGCGCGCTCTGATCGCGGTGCTGGAAAATGGCCAGCAAGAAAACGGTTCCGTGTCTTTGCCAGCCGCTCTGTGGCCCTATCTGGGCGGCAAGACAGTGCTCAACGCGGATGGGACGCTTTCTTGAAGCCGTCTACAGCCAAGGAAACGTGATGAAATTTGGCAGTGCTGGACTGACATTCGCTGCCGCACTTGTTTTTACGGCGGCACCTTTCCTCACCGGGGGATTCAGCGGATTCTCTCCTGAGCAATTTGAAGTGCCACAGGACAACGCGCCAATACAGCCGGCGGGATATGCGTTTTCTATCTGGGGGCTCATCTATATCTGGTTGATCGCCGGTGCGGGTTTCGGCCTCGTCAAAAGAGCCCTGTCATCCGACTGGCACAGTGCGCGCCCGGCCCTGTCTATCAGCCTTCTTATGGGCAGCTCCTGGATTGCCGTCGCGCAGCTCTCGGTCGGCTATGCGACCCTGCTGATTTGGGGAATGCTATTCAGCGCAGTGGTGGCTCTTTTGCGCAGCACGAATGCCGACCGCTGGTGGCTTCGCGAACCTATAGGATTATATGCAGGTTGGCTGACAGCGGCGGCATCCGTTTCCCTTGGCCTCTTTCTCGCCGGGTATGGCCACCTAACCCAAACAAGCGCAGCAATAGCTGGTCTTGCAACAGCGCTCACAATCGCCATCGCCGTTCAAAAGGCGCGCCCAGATGTCGTCTCATACCCATTGGCGGTGATTTGGGCGCTTGTGGGCATTGCTTTGAGCAATGTCGCGCCGCTGAACGGAGCAGCCCTAGGGCTGTCTGTCGCTGGGGCAGGCTATTTGATGCTCAAGCAGATCAGGCCTGCGGCATCCTAATCCTTTTTCTTGCCTTGGGTATGTTTGCGCAACTTTGAGGGCGCAGGCTTCTTTCGCCCCTTGAACGGGTTCGCATCGCTTTGCCCGCGCATATAGAGGCGAATGGGAGTGCCGGGCATCTCAAAATCTTCCCTCAGCCCGTTCACCAGATAGCGCGAATAAGCCGTTGGCACCTTGTCAGGATGCGAACACATCACGACAAAGCCCGGCGGGCGGGTTTTGGCTTGGGTCATGTAGCGCAGTTTTATGCGCTTGCCTTGTGGGGCGGGAGGCGGGTGTGCCTGAACCATACCGTCAAGCCAGCGGTTCAGCTGGGCTGTGGTGATCCGCATGTTCCAGACGTCATGTGCTTTCAGGATAGCGGCGTGTAGTCGCTCTAGGCCACGCCCCGTCTTCGCAGAGACCGTAATCAGTGGGGCACCTCTGAGCTGGGGCAGCAAGCGCGTGAAAGATTCTTTCAAATCTCGCAGTTTTTCCTGTTTTTCGTCTTCAATATCCCATTTGTTCACAGCCACCACAACCGCCCGACCCTCGCGCTCGGCCAGATCAGCAATCCGCAAATCCTGTTGTTCAAAGGGGATCGCCGCGTCCAACAACACAACAACAACTTCAGCAAATTTGACAGCCCGCAAGCCATCAGACACCGAGAGTTTTTCCAGCTTATCCTGCACCTTGGCTTTCTTGCGCATCCCTGCCGTGTCAAAAATCCTGACCGGGGTGCCGGACCATTCCAAAGTGAGCGAGATCGCGTCGCGCGTGATCCCGGCCTCCGGGCCCGTCAACAGCCTGTCCTCTCCAAGAATTTTGTTGATCAGCGTTGATTTTCCAGCATTCGGACGGCCTACAACCGCAATTTGCAGCGGCCGTTTGGGCGTGGGTGTATGGTCGGGAACATCGCTGTCCTCGTCCACGGTAACATCTGTCTCAGGTGCAATCTCCTTGGAGCGCTCTTCAAAGGCATCGGCCATTGGCATCAGGGCTGCATAGAGTTCCGGAAGCCCCTCCCCGTGCTCTGCAGAAAGTCGGATTGGCTCACCTAGGCCCAAGCCGTAAGCTTCCATCACCCCAGCATCCGCAGCCATGCCCTCTGCCTTGTTGGCAGCCACGAAAACAGGGCTGCCTTTGCGGCGTAAGATATCAGCAAAGACCTCGTCCGTTGGCGTCACCCCCGTGCGAGCATCTATCATGAAGAGACAGGCATCTGCCATTTCAACCGCGCGCTCCGTCAGGCGGCGCATCCGCCCTTGCAGAGAGTCATCTGTCGCATCCTCCAGACCTGCCGTATCAATGACCGTGAAGCGAAGATCGCCGAGTTTGGCCTCGCCTTCACGCAAATCCCGCGTGACGCCGGGTTGATCATCGACCAAGGCAAGCCGCTTGCCAACCAAGCGGTTGAACAAAGTTGATTTGCCGACATTGGGCCGACCTACGATAGCCAAGGTAAAACTCATGTTTCAGCGCTCCAGTCGCGAAAAGCCGCACCTATCTTACATTGGTCTCAACGGAAAGCGAAAAGTTGTCCCTTGGCGCTGACGACATAGAGAGCCTCGCCAGCAAACACCGGGCTGCTTGCCGCGCCGCCGGGCAGCTCAACTGTTTTGAGCAGGCTGCCGTCAGTCGGATCAAATGCACGGATCAAACCATCGTTGGAAGCCACATAGAGGCGCCCCCCCGCAAGAACGGGTCCGTAATGGGCAAATATTGTCTTTTGCCGCTTGGGCCGGTCTGTCACAAAAAAGGGCAGCTTAGTGCCCCAGATCCGCTCTCCACTCTGTGCATCAAGACGCAGCAACTCATTGTTGTCCGAGACCATAAAGACCGATCCCCCGGCCACCCAAACTGCCCCGAGTGGGCCCTCCTCTGCGGTCCAAAGCCTTGCACCAGTTTGTGCGTCCAACGCCACTGTGCGGCCTGAAAAAGTGCCTGCATAAATCTTGGTCCCAACGATCACCGGATCACCTGTCACATCCGAAATTCGGCTTCGGGAAAGACCCGCTCTCTTGCCCGGAATCGAGGCATCCCACAAACGCAGCCCGCCTTTGCGAAAGGCCGCCTGCAACTCGTTAGAACCAAACGCAAAAACAGCTACGCGCTCATCCACAGCCGGAGCGGCGGCCCCCATGACATTGTTGTCGTCAGAGGCGGCACCGAGCTGCCAAAGCGTGCGTCCGGTTTGCGTGTCGAGGGCCCAAGCGGTTGAATCTCCGGCGACCAGATAGAGAATTCCGTCGCGCACAGTTGGCAAGCCAGATGTTGACGCCAACAACGCCTGTTGCCACAGGCGCTCTCCTGTTGTGGCGTCAAGCGCGCTTACAAACCCGAACCCGGACGTGACAAAAAGGCGACCCTTTGCATACGCGAGCCCGCCTCCTGTGGCGTCGCGTGCACTGTCCCGATCAGGCACCAAGCTGACACTCCAAAGCGCCGCACCCGATGTTGACGTCGCAGACACACGCGCTTCTGAGTCTAAGGTATAGACAACCCCCTGTGCCACAACCGGCTCCGAGGTTATCCGGCCATAGCGGCTGTTACCCTCACCTATATCGACACTCCAAATCGGCTCCAAAGCCCCCGCAAAAGCTGGGTGGGAGACGCGTGTATGCGGGCTGTTATGCCGCTGATGCCAATTGCTGTTCTTAACTTCAGGCCCAGGCGCGAACGGCAGGGCGCGGTTCTCTTTTTGCGTGCCCGACAGCTCGGCAGAGCTCGCTTCATCCGCGCGCAGCGCTTCGCGTTTACCGGCCAGAATAACTTCAGGTTCTTCGCAAGCACTGAGGCTCATCAAGGCCAGAACACCAAACAGAAGAAAGAATGTGCCTGATTTGCGCAACCCCGTGTTCATTGTGTCTTCCCTTCCGCCCTCTGAGAGCGCTCAGCAGTATTGGCTATTGCAGATCAATCAAGTGCCGCCGAACCGGACAGCGACCCGCCCAATGCGACAATCAATTGGGTCGCCCGGCGCTTGAGAGCCGCTGTGGCTTCATTATCCTGAACGATTGCCTCCAAAGCAACTATTGCTTCGTCCGTCTTGCCTTGCTCGATCAAAATAAGGGCAAGCTGCTCCTCGGAAAGTGTGCGCAATTGTGGATTGCCACCAATCAACGCCTCATACCCCAGCTTTCGGTCTTCGAGGCTCAAGGACGATGCCTGAAGCGACAGCAGCTTGAAGCTTGCAATCTGCCGATACACCAGCGGTGTGGCTATATCATCCGCGATACGCTGCAACGCGTCCACCGCCCCAGCGTTGTCTGAGGTTTGTGCAAGCTCATTGGCGCGCAGCAACCCAACAACCGCCGCAGCCCCTGCCTCGTTTGGCTCGATCTCAGACAGGGCCTGAGCGCGCGCCACTGCCTCGTCATTTTCCAACGCCATCAGCACCCTATCGCCAAAGGCTTGCGCACGCGCCACTTCCTGCGCTTTTCGGTATTCGTTGTAAGCCGCAAGCCCCACAATCAACAGCACGGCGAAAATGGCGATCCAGCCATATCGCTTCATCCATGCGAACAGCCGGTCTCGGCGCACCTCTTCGCTGACTTCTTCAATGAAACTGTCGGTATCGCTCACAAATATGCCCTCGCTGTTTAGCCTCTCTTACAACCTTGTCTGGCGGCTGCCAAGGCCTGCCGCGTGCAGATCAGAAATCCGCCAGGCTTCTCGTGATGCGGCCTGATACCCCTGCCGACGGAGCCACCAAACTGAACTGGACAGTTTAGACTTTCTGATCTATGCAGCCCCTACCTTCGTAAGGTTCAATATCAGAATACTGTCGGGGCAATCGGCCCAAAATAAAAAGGCGCGCGGATGCGAATTATTCCTATTTTAACAGCCACATTGGTAACGGTTTTTCTGTTCTTCCTGGTGGTTCAACGGGACAAGTTGCTCTCGTTCGCCGGCGGGCAGACAGATGAGACAACATTGACCACGGCTGAAGAGAGCAATGCTCCCCAGAGTGCATCTGAAGACGGCGCGCGCCGGGTCGGCGTGATAGCGATCAGATCGGTTGCACAAGAGATCGACAGTGCCGTTGTGTTGCGCGGGCAAACCGAAGCTGCGCGCGAAGTCACCGTGCGTGCAGAGACATCTGGCCTGGTGATATCAGAGCCCCTGCGCAAAGGTGCCTTTGTCCAAGAGGGCCAGATCTTGTGCAAGCTCGACCCTGGCACCCGCGTTTCCAGCCTTGCCGAAGCGCAAGCAAGACTGGCGGAAGCCAAGTCGCGTATTCCCGAGACCGAAGCCCAAATTCCGACCGCCGAGGCGCAGCTTGAACAAGCAAAAGCGTTGCTGGAAGAAGCCCTTATCAATGACAACGCGTCGCGCAAGCTCGCTGAGGGCGGTTTTGCCTCCGACACGCGGGTCGCCTCAACGGCGGCCGCTGTGCGTGGCGGGGAAGCCGGCGTAAAATCCGCAGAAGCTGCGCTGAAAACTGCCCAATCAGGGATGCTGGCCGTGCAAGCGGCAATTGGCTCGGCAGAAGCAAATGTCGCCGCGGCCGAAAAGGAAATTTCACGCTTAGAGCTGCGCGCGCCCTTTGGGGGCCTCCTTGAAAGCGACACGGCCGAATTGGGCGCGCTGATCCAACCCGGAGGAACATGCGCCACGATCATCCAGCTTGACCCGATCAAGCTTGTTGGATTTGTGCCCGAGGCACAGGTTGGGCGTGTCAATGTTGGCGCCCGCGCTGCTGGGCGCCTTTCCACTGGCCAGACCCTCACCGGCTCGGTGAGTTTTCTGGGGCGCAGTGCTGACCCGCTCACCCGCACCTTCCGCGTGGAAATAGAAGTGCCCAATCCGAATTTGGAAGTTCGTGACGGACAAACCGCCGAGATCATGATTGGTGCCGAAGGCCGCAGAGCCCATCTGGTGCCGCAATCGGCGCTCACTCTGAACAACGACGGCCTTTTGGGCGTTCGGTTGGTGGATGAAGAGCAGATGGCGGCCTTTCAACCGGTCACCTTGTTGCGCGATGATGTGCGTGGCGTCTGGCTGGATGGCCTCGCCGAGAAGGCAAATGTCATCATTGTCGGTCAGGAATATGTGATCGATGGCGTGGCTGTGGCCCCCGAGTTTGAGGACGCAGCTCAATGACCGGTCTTGTAGATTGGGCCGCATCCCGCGCCCGGATGATCATGGCCTTTATTTTCCTGTCGCTGCTGGTGGGTGGTTTTGCCTACGCCAACCTGCCCAAGGAGGGTGAACCAGACATCCAAATTCCGGGCTTATTTATATCGGTGCCTTTCCCGGGCATTTCGGCCAGTGACAGCGAGACCTTGCTTGTCAAGGTTATGGAAACCGAGATGGCCGACCTTGACGGCCTCAAATCAATGTCAGCCACAGCAGCCGAAAACTATGCCGGACTGTTTCTTGAGTTTGAGTTTGGTTGGGATAAATCGGCGGTGATGGCAGATGTGCGCGAGGCCATGAACGCCGCGGAAGCCAACTTTCCAGACGGTGCCGAAAAATACTCTATCAATGAAATCAACTTCTCCGAGTTTCCGGTTCTGATCATCAATCTGACGGGCGATGTGCCCGAGCGGACCATGAGCCGCGTTGCGGAGAGTTTGCAAGACAGGATCGAGAGCCTGGATGCGGTGCTGGAAGCCGGGATCGCTGGCAAGCGCGATGAAATGCTTGAGGTGATCATCGACCCATTGCGCCTGGAATCTTACAATGTCACGGCCGGCGAGTTGATCAATGTGGTGCGCAACAACAACCAGCTGATTGCAGCCGGCGAAATTGAAAGCGCAACCGGTGCCTTTGCCGTCAAGATACCGTCCAGCTTCAACGAACCACAAGACGTCTACAACCTCCCTGTGAAGGTCAATGGAGACCGCGTTGTAACCCTGGGCGATCTCGCAGAGATCAGGCTTACGTTTGAAGATCGCTTGGGCACCGCCCGCTTTAACGGCGAAACCACAGTGGCGTTGCAAGTCGTCAAACGGAAGGGCTTCAACCTTCTGGACATGGCAGACGAGGTCAAACAGCTTGTCGCCAAAGAAAGCGCCGCTTGGCCCGACGAGCTGAAGGCCGCCGTATATGTGGGCACCTCAAATGATCAGTCGCGCGTTGTGGGTTCGATGATTGCCCAGCTTGAAGGCTCCGTGCTTACCGCCATTGCCCTCGTGATGATTGTTGTTCTGGCGGCACTTGGCGTGCGCCCTGCCCTGCTGGTCGGCTTTGCCATTCCAACCTCGTTTCTCTTGTGTTTTGCCCTTTTGGCAATGATGGGCGTGACCATCTCCAACATTGTGATGTTCGGATTGATCCTCGCCGTGGGGATGCTTGTAGATGGGGCGATTGTCGTGGTTGAATATGCTGACAAGCGCATCTCTGAAGGCTCCGGGCCAATGCACGCCTATGTGGAAGCCGCGAAGCGCATGTTCTGGCCGGTTGTCAGCTCGACAGCAACAACTCTCTGCGCTTTCTTGCCAATGTTGTTTTGGCCCGGTGTGCCGGGACAATTCATGGGAATGTTGCCGGTAACTCTGATCTTTGTCTTGTCGGCTTCGCTTGTTGTGGCCTTGATCTACCTGCCCGTCATGGGCGGCGTCACAGGCCGAATGAGCCGCCTGTTTGGACAGACATCTGATGCCTTGCGGGCAGCGGCCCCTTGGTGGCTGCGCGCAGTTTTGGTGCCACCAGCGCTCTACCTTGTTTTCCTGGGAGCCATGCAATGTCTCAACCCTGGCTACCTTTTTGGGGGCACAGCACCCCTTTCAGGTGTTCTTTCACTGCTCCCGGGCATTGGCCTGTTCATGTTCGGAAGTTTTGCAGCCTCCGTCACGCTGGGCGCTGCCCAAATTAAATGGACAAGAAAGGCTGTAAAGGCCGGTCGGCAACGCACCTTGTTTGGGTCTTTCATCCATCTCATCACGGCCAACCCTGTCATGCCGCTTGTCGCGATTGCGAGCGTGTTCTTTTTTGTCATGTCAGTCTTCAGCTACTACGGCGAAAACAACAACGGCACGGAGTTCTTTGTCGAATCTGAACCAGAAATGGCCATCGTCTATGTGCGTGCACGCGGCAACCTTTCCCTTGCGCAAAAAGACCAGCTGATACGCCGTGCAGAGGCGATTGTGCTGGCCCATCCAGGGGTGGACAATGCTTTCGCCTTTGCCGGCAATAGCGGGCTGGACTCAAACACAGGAGGCGCTCAACCGCCCAAGGATACCATTGGCCAGATCCAGTTTGAAACCATCCCCTGGGAAGACCGCCGTGACAGACCTGACCTTGACGGTGATCTTGTTCTTGACGAATT
Organism: uncultured Lentibacter sp.; assembly: GCF_937123735.1. Lineage (GTDB taxonomy): Bacteria > Pseudomonadota > Alphaproteobacteria > Rhodobacterales > Rhodobacteraceae > Lentibacter. The sequence continues at coordinate 292,665 of NZ_CAKZKL010000028.1, read as the reverse complement.
GACAGCTGCGCTGGAAACGCTGCCAGGCATCAAAATTGAAATTCTGGCCGCATCGCGCGGGCCTGCGTCTGCAAAGCCTGTTCACCTGCGCTTGAAGGCAGATGATTGGGAAACCCTCATCGCAGCCACGCAAACAGTGCGCGCAGAGTTTGATCAAACCGCAGGCTTAACCCTTCAGGAAGATACTCTGCCCCTTCCCGGAATAGACTGGCAACTTGATGTGGACGTCGAGGAAGCGGGCCGCTTTGGCGCGGATGTGGCGACCGTTGGCGGGATGATCCAGCTGGTGACGCGCGGGCTGCTTCTGGACACCATGCGTGTTGACACGTCTGATGAAGAAATCGAAATTCGGGTTCGCTTGCCGGAAAAAGACCGCGTTCTAAGCACGCTTGACTCGCTCAAGCTGCGCACAAACGATGGCCTGATCCCGCTGTCCAACTTTCTCACCCGTCAACCCGTGGCCAAACTCGCCGAGATCAACCGAGCGGATCAGAAACGTTACTTTGATGTGAAGGCCGGGGTTGCCAGCGCTACTCTGCTATTGGAGAACGCCAAGACAGGCGAAACCCAAGCCATACCGGCAGCCACATGGGACGGTGATGAAGAGCTGCGCAACAGTCTGACGCAAAAGGGGTTTGAAGCACTCCCCTTGACCCCGGGCAACCGCATCGCGCATCTTACAAATTGGCTGGAAACGAACCCCCTGCCTCAAGGTGTAAGCTGGGAATGGACCGGTGATCAGGAAGACGAGGCCGAGAGCCAGGCCTTTCTGGGCAATGCTTTTGCCGGCGCCCTCGGCCTGATGTTCATCATTCTGTTGGCGCAATTCAACAGTGTCTACAACTCAGTGCTGGTTCTGCTGGCAGTTGTTCTGTCCACCGCCGGTGTGCTGATCGGGATGCTGGTTATGGACCAAACCTTCTCGATCATCATGACAGGCACAGGCATTGTCGCCTTGGCAGGTATTGTGGTGAACAACAATATTGTTCTCATCGACACCTATCAGGAATATTCATCTTACATGCCAAGGATCGAAGCGATTGTCCGGACAGCAGAAGACCGGATCCGCCCGGTCTTGCTCACCACGGTCACAACCATGGCGGGGCTTGCACCGATGATGTTCGGGCTCAGCCTCGACTTCGTCAATGGTGGCTATTCGATAGACAGCCCGACAGCGCTCTGGTGGAAACAACTGGCCACGGCGGTTGTTTTCGGTCTCGGAATCGCCACCGTCCTGACATTGGTGTTTACACCCTCGATGCTGGCGCTGCGCGTCTGGCTCTCAACCTATCTTGGGTGGGGCGCACGCATGTTGGCGGCAGCCTCTATGGGCAGCGCCAGCCGTATTGCCAAAGACCTGGCCCTTCAAAGTGCCGCTCGCCGCATCAAAGCGCCCGAAATTCTCTGGGACACTCTTGATCAGAGCTATGACGACCCGGAAGATCTGGCAAGCGCGCCAAGTGCTGAAGAGGTGAAAGCCGTTCTTGAGCGCTCAGGGAAAACAGCGCCCAAAGATCCAAAGGCATCCGGCAGCGGCGTCAAGGCCGCCGAATAACACCAGATAAGGGGGTGCAGATCTTAGGCTGCGCCCTCTTCCTCTTCCGCATTCTGACGCGCCCAAAGGCTGGCATAACGCCCCTTGCGCAACAGCAAGGCCTCATGTGTGCCCTGTTCTGCGACCACGCCATCTTCCAGGACTATAATCGTATCGGCATCAGCAATCGTGGAGAGCCGATGCGCAATGGTGATGACAGTGCGCCCTTCACCGGCCTGACGCAGAGCCGACTGGATGTCGCGCTCGGTTTCTGTGTCCAGTGCAGAGGTTGCCTCATCCAACAATAAGACAGGCGGGTTCTTCAACAGGGTGCGCGCGATACCAACCCGTTGTTTTTCCCCGCCAGAGAGTTTCAAACCGCGCTCTCCAACCGTGGTGTCATACCCATCGGGCAAAGATAGAATAAAGCTGTGGATCTGTGCCGCTTTGGCCGCAGCGATAATTTCGTCATCTCCAGCGCCATCCCGCCCATAGGCGATATTATAGCGTATGGTGTCGTTGAACAGAACCGTGTCTTGCGGAACCACACCAATTGCCCCGTGCAGGCTTTCCTGTGTCACATCCCGCAGGTCTTGTCCGTCTAAAGAAATACGTCCCGACTGGACGTCATAAAAGCGAAACAGCAAGCGTCCAATGGTTGATTTTCCCGAGCCCGAGGGCCCAACAATCGCAATGGTTTCGCCCTGAGCGACGCGAAGGCTCACACCTTTCAAGATAGGGCGCTTGGGATCGTAGCCAAAATGCACATCCTCAAAGACCACTTCTCCGCGAGAGACCTGAATATCTTTTGCGCCGGCTTTGTCCTCAATCTCGGGGGGCTGGCCAAGCAGATCAAACATCTCGCCCATATCCACAAGGCTCTGGCGAATTTCGCGATAGACTGTTCCCAGAAAGTTAAGTGGCATTGTAATCTGGATCATATAGGCGTTGACCATCACGAAATCACCAACGGTCAATTCCCCTCGCTGCACACCCATTGCGGCCAAAACCATAACGGAAATCAAGCCAAGGGTGATCAACAAGGATTGTCCGAAATTGAGAAACGACAGTGAAGACGCCGTCTTGATGGCTGCGGTTTCGTATCCGGCCATGGCCGTGTCATAGCGCATGGCTTCGCGCCGCTCTGCACCAAAATATTTGACGGTCTCAAAATTCAGCAGACTGTCGACAGCTTTCTGGTTGGCATCTGTGTCGCGATCATTCATCTCGCGGCGCAAGCGCACGCGCCATTCGGTGATTGTGAATGTGAACCAGACATATAGCGCCACGGTGACAACCACCACAGCCAGATACCAGACATCAAACAACACAAAAAAGATACCCGCTACAAGCGCCAGCTCCAAAATGAGCGGGCCGATCGAGAACAGCAGGAACCGCAAAAGGAACTCAACGCCCTTGACCCCACGTTCTATAATTCGGCTCAATCCACCGGTTTTGCGGGTAATATGATAGCGCATCGAAAGTTTGTGGATATGCGAAAAGGTTTCAAGGGCGAGCTTGCGCAAAGCGCGCTGCGCAACAGCGGCAAAAACAGCATCTCTGAGCTGTTGAAACCCGTTGGAGAAAATACGCGCCATGCCGTAGGCCACCGTCAGCCCAATGGCACCCAACGCAAGATCAGAGACGCCATCCCCCGAAAGCGCATTCACTGCATCACGATAGATAAGCGGCGTATACACAGCGATCAGCTTTGACAAGAACAACGCAAGCATAGCGATCACAACACGCCGCTTTACCCAAGCCTCGCCTTCAGGCCAAAGGGCTGGCATCACACGTTTGATCGTGCGCCACCCAGAAGCGCGCTCTTGTTGTTGCAGTGTCATGCTCTTGTCACCATTGCCTGTAAATCATCAGCCGTCAGGGATAAGCTGATTACCGCGCAATGGCCAGATGCCCTCATTCAGGAATATCAAATACCTGCCCGGGATAAATCAGATCGGGGTCGCGGATCTGGTCTTTGTTAGCTTCATAGACCTGAACATAGAGTTCGCCCTGCCCGTAGCGCTCCCGCGCAATAGCCCAGAGTGTGGCGCCGGGCTGAACAGTGACCAGCTTAACCTGCGTGTCTGAGGCCAGCTTCGCGGGTTCTTCTCGCTTGAAGGGCGTTTCAACACGGCTTTTCACAGCGCCCGCCGCGTCAACCTCATCAACCCGCAGCGTATAGACGCCGGTTTCAACATTGGGCAGCGCGCTTTTCCAGGTGCCGCCTTCCTCGGTGCGCTCGGTGGTCACTGGCTCGTTGTCCAGATACACCCGCAAAACGGCATCGCCGGGCGCGCGGCCCACAAGCTCCACATCTCCCTGGTCCGAATATGTAATCGCATCCAGAGCCACCTGATCGGCCACCTTGGGAGAGGCCGGTTGCAACAGGGTCACCCCATCTTCACTGGCCATGAGAACGGCCTGTGCAGGTGCCTCTTGTTGGGGGTCTGGTGCTTGCCTGGTCACTGGCTCGCTGGCCTCTTCAATAACCTCCGCTGACGGCACATCCGGTGCAGCCGCCTGCGCCACAACCACGGGTTCAGGGTCTTGCGGCAGGATTGGCGCAACAATGATGGTCGCATCACTTTCCAGCCCCTGTGCGGAGTCGCGCAGACTCAACACACCCGCCTGTGCACTTGCGGGAAGCTCAACAAAAACCGCAAACTCCCCCGTTGGGTCGGCTTGTGCCACAGCGATCACATCACCGTTGAGCAAAACTTCGACCTGAGCTTTTGGCGCGGCCTGACCAGCAATCAATGTTTGGCCACCTGCGTCGACGCGCGTGATGTCAAACTTGGGTGCAATCACGCTGACCACCTGCTCTTGCGGGGCCTCTTGCTGACTGCCGGACGCGCTGTCTTGCGATGCAACCTGCTGCCCGTCGGACTCTGGCGTGGCCTGCGTTGGCACACTCGGCTCAGAAGTCGTGGTGGCGACTTCACCCTCTGCTTGCTCCGGCTGGGGCGATTGCGGCTCTGATTGCGCTCCCGATTGAGGTTGTGTTTCAGGTTGAAGTTGCGCTTCCGATTGAACTTCAGGCTCAGGGCCTTGCCCCCAGAGGCCAAAGCCGGCAAGCCCCAGCAAAAATATGGCCGCGCTGGAAAGCGCTAGATTGCTTTTGTTGCGCGCAATCACGTTCGAAAAAGTGCTCATTGGTGCCCCAATATGTTTGCTCCGCTGTCACGCGGGTTGAGCGAGCATAGCAAGTTGCGTATGAAGGGTCAAAACATGTGATCAAAAGCGCGAGGCGACTGTGAAACAACATTCTGTTTGTGTCTACTGCGGCTCACGCGAAGGAACAGACCCTGCCTACAAGGCCGCCGCAGAAGCGCTCGGCAGCGCAATCGCCCAGCAAAAATGGCGGCTTGTGTATGGTGCCGGCGATGTTGGCCTGATGGGGGCCGTGGCGCGCAGTGCGCAGAGCGCAGGTGCTGAGACCTTCGGGGTCATCCCGACCCACCTGATGGACCAAGAAGTGGGCAAGCGCGACCTGAGCCGCTTCGTCATCACCGAGAACATGCACGAGCGCAAAAAAGTCATGTATATGAATGCAGATGCCATTGTGGTGCTGCCCGGGGGTGCCGGCTCTTTAGACGAGTTCTTTGAAGTGCTCACTTGGGCGCAGCTCGGGCTGCACAGCAAACCGATTGTGTTGCTCGATGTCCAATCCTACTGGAAGCCGCTCACCGGCTTGATCGCGCATATCATCAAACAAGGCTTTGCCGATCCAAGTTTGCAAACGCTTTTTGTTACCAAAACAGACGTGGATCAAACCCTGCGCTACCTGCGGGCGGCTCTCTCCTGAGACAAGCTGGAAACGGAATAGACCGGCAGGCCGATCCAGATCAGCCCGAAGGCCATCACCTGCCAAAGCCCCAAAGGTTCCTGAAAAATCACCACGGCACAAAAGAACTGGGCTGTTGGGTTGATATATTGCAGCAGACCGACCGTTGACAGACGAATGCGGTGTGTGGCGTAAGAAAACAAAATCAACGGCAAGGCCGTCAAAACGCCCGAAAAAACCAGCATGGCGTTTTCCCAGGCCGCTGTCCCGAAGTGTCCATCTCCGCGCCAGTGCACAAGCGCCAAAATCAGCAGAGCCGCCGGTGCCAATACGGCAACCTCCCCCGTGACAGATACCACAGGCCCCGCAGCCAACCGCTTTTTTACAACGCCATAAAGGCCGAATGTTGCCGCTACAAACAGTGAGATCCAGGGCGCGACGCCCAATCCATAGGTCATCAGAGAGACAGCCGCCCCCGCCAACAACACAGCCACCCCCTGCGCACGGCTGAGGCGCTCGGCAAAAACGACCCGCCCCAAAAGCACGGCCACAAGCGGAAAGATGTAATAGCCCAGCGCGGCTTCAACAGCATGACCGGTTTGAATGGAAAAGATAAACGCAAACCAGTTTCCCGAAATCATCAAGGCCGCCATGGCCACGACAACCAAGTTTTGCCGCCGCTTGAACAACTCCACAACCTGTCCGAACCGGCCTTGCAGCCCCAACAGTGCGGCAAAAATCACAAAAGACCAGATCGTTCTGTGCGCGAGAATTTCAACGGGTGGAATATGAGCCAAAAGTTTGTAATAAAGCGGCGAAAACCCCCAGACGACGCAGGCCACGCCCATTGCGATGACGCCTTTGGCGCTGTTTGACGTCAAGCTGGGCATTTTCAGCTGTCTCTTTCTCTCGCCATTTAAGGGTAGGTTGATTCAATTCTTGGCGAATTTTAATCCCGTTGTTATCTTTACCCACAAACAAACAGGACACTGGTAAATGCGACACACCTTGCCGCTTGCGCCGCAGTTTTATGTGACCGCGCCGCAGCCCTGCCCTTACATCGAGGGGCGCATGGAGCGAAAGCTCTTTACGGCCTTGCAAGGGGAGAATGCGGCACGGCTGAATGACGAGCTGTCGGCACAGGGCTTTCGACGCTCGCAAAATGTCCTTTATCGCCCCTCCTGCGCCGATTGCGCCGCCTGTCTCTCCGCTCGGATTGTGGCAAAAGCCTTCAAGCCAACAAAAAGCCAGAAACGTGTTTCAAAAAAGAACGCCGGGCTGGAGCGGCGGGCCACCTCACCTTGGGCCACAGAAGAGCAATACGAACTGTTCCGCCGCTATCTGGGCAGCCGTCATGCTGACGGCGGCATGGCCGATATGGATGTGTTTGAGTTTGCAGCCATGATTGAGGAAACTCCGATCCGCTCGCGCGTCATTGAATACATTGACCGCGAAACAAAGGCGCTGGTGGCCGTTTGCCTGACAGATGTGCTCAAAGACGGGCTCTCCATGGTCTATTCCTTCTTTGATCCGGATCGCGCGCGCGATTCCCTTGGCACCCATATTATCCTTGATCACGTTGAAATCGCCCGCGCCAGCGCGTTGCCCTATGTGTATTTGGGATATTGGGTGCCGGGCAGTCAAAAAATGGGTTACAAAGCCAAGTTTTCGGCGCTTGAAATCTACAAGCAAAACCAATGGACCCCAATTGGCGATCCGCACCAGCACGAAGTGGCCACCCACCCGCTGTCAACCCCTCCAATTGCAGAACAGGTGGCCAATATCTCTCTGCCAGATTTAACCACACACCGATCGCGGCCTTGAGTGCTGCTTTTGGCCGCCGAAACAGCGCCAAACCCGTCTTGATTTTGGCTTTCTGTCACAGAAGCCATCCAAAACGCAATAAAAGAACAAAAAATGCCACTCCAGAGTTCATTTATGCGAGCTTTGGCGGTTGACGCCCCCGCGCAGCGCTCTTAAGGTCCCCCAAACGCATAAAAGGGCACCCATAAATGTTGGATGTAGCGGTCATTGTGGAAAAATGGCGCATGGGCCGGTAACGGACACCCTGAGGTAACCCCATGCGCCCCCGACAGATCGGGGGCTTTTTTATGTGCGAAACGGAAGTTGGAATGGAGCTTTGAGATGTCACGTCAAATGACCGGCGCAAAAATGATCGTAGAATGCCTGAAGGATCAGGGTGTGGAAGTCATATTCGGCTATCCCGGCGGCGCGGTGTTGCCAATCTATGACGAAGTCTTCCAGCAAAACGGCATCCGCCATGTGCTCGTGCGCCACGAGCAAGGCGCTGTGCATGCCGCCGAAGGCTACGCCCGCTCCACAGGCAAGCCCGGCGTTGTGCTCGTCACATCCGGCCCCGGCGCGACAAATGCTGTCACGGGCCTCACAGATGCGCTTCTGGACTCCATCCCGATTGTTGTTCTCACAGGCCAGGTGCCCACCTTCATGATTGGCACCGACGCATTTCAAGAGGCCGACACCGTTGGCATCACCCGCCCCTGCACCAAGCACAATTGGTTGGTTCAAGACACCGCCTCTCTCGCCTCTACCCTGCATGAGGCCTTCCATGTGGCCACCACTGGCCGGCCAGGGCCGGTGCTTGTCGACATCCCAAAGGATGTCCAGTTTGCCACAGGTGACTATACTCCAAAGCAAAAGGTCAAGGTGAGCCGCTACCAGCCGCCTGTCAAAGGAGATATGGACTCGATCGAGGAGCTCGTCGAGGCCATGGAGCGCGCAGAGCGCCCAATTTTCTATACCGGCGGCGGGGTGATCAATTCCGGACCCGCAGCCAGCCAGCTCTTGCAAGAGCTTGTAAACGCAACCGGTTTTCCGATCACCTCCACGCTGATGGGCCTGGGTGCCTACCCTGCGTCGGGCAAGAACTGGCTGGGAATGCTGGGGATGCACGGGCTTTACGAAGCCAATATGGCCATGCATGGCTGTGATTTGATGATCAACATTGGCGCGCGCTTTGATGACAGGATCACCGGGCGCATTGACGCGTTCAGCCCGCACTCAAAGAAAGCCCATATCGACATCGACCCCTCTTCCATCAACAAGGTCATCCGTGTCGACATTCCGATTGTCGGCGATGTGGGGCATGTGCTTGAAGATGTCTTGAAAGTCTGGAAAGCCCGCGGGCGCAAAACCAACAGCCAAGCTTTGGAAAAATGGTGGACAACCCTGGCAGATTGGCGTGGTGTTGACTGTCTGAAATTTGAGCAGACCGGTAGTATCATCAGGCCCCAACACGCTTTGGCCCGGCTAGAAGCACTCACCAAAGAGCATGACCGCTATATCTGCACAGAAGTGGGCCAACATCAGATGTGGGCGGCTCAATACCTCGGCTTTGAAGCGCCCAACCGCTGGATGACCTCAGGTGGGCTTGGCACAATGGGCTATGGTTTCCCCGCCTCGATCGGCGTGCAAATGGCCCACCCCGACAGCCTCGTGATCAATGTCGCAGGCGAGGCAAGCTGGCTTATGAACATGCAGGAAATGGGCACAGCAATCCAATATCGCCTCCCGGTAAAGCAGTTTATCCTCAACAATGAACGCCTCGGCATGGTGCGCCAGTGGCAGGAGCTGCTGCATGGCGAGCGCTATTCGCACTCCTGGAGCGAAGCCCTTCCTGATTTTGTCAAGCTGGCAGAGGCCTTTGGCGCCAAGGGAATCCGGGTAGACCAGGCCGAAGACCTTGACGAGGCCATCAAAGAAATGATCGCCTATGACGGTCCGGTTATTTTGGATTGTTTGGTGGAGAAACATGAAAACTGTTTCCCGATGATTCCTTCGGGCGAGCCGCACAACAAAATGCTGCTTGGCGATGCCAGCACCAAAGACGCAATCGGCAACAGCGGCGCTGTGCTCGTTTGAGCCACCCGCGACTGTAGCGAAGAAAAGGAAGCACCATGTCTGCTCTCAAGATCAAAAAAGGCTCAAACAAGCATTCGGCTTATAACCTGCGCCCCACTTTCAGCGATCATGTTGAATCGCATACATTGGCGGTTGTGGTGGACAATGAAGCCGGTGTGCTGGCGCGGGTGATCGGGCTGTTTTCGGGCCGGGGCTACAATATCGAAAGCCTCACCGTTGCCGAAATCGACCATGCCGGACACCGCTCGCGCATCACGATTGTGACCACCGGCACACCGCAAGTGATTGAGCAAATCAAAGCCCAGCTTGGCCGGATTGTGCCCGTCCATGAGGTCCATGATCTGACCGTGGAAGGCGCGGCTGTAGAGCGCGAACTGGCCTTGCTCAAGGTAGAGGGCAGCGGTGAAAAACGGGTTGAGGCCATGCGCTTGGCCGATATTTTTCGTGCCAATGTCGTGGACAGCACGTTGGAAAGCTTTGTTTTTGAGATCACCGGCACACCTGAGAAGATTGACGCTTTCAGCGAACTGATGCGCCCCTTGGGGCTGAGCGAAATCGCCCGCACAGGCGTTGCCGCCCTCGCCCGCGGCCAGGTTGCGCTTTAGCGGGCCGGTGTCGGAGCGGATGCGAGCGAGCGTCCCTCCGGAACGGCAGTCAATACCTTAACGGCCACTCACGCAGGGCAATGCTGCACAAAAGGCACAATTGTGCTTTCCTCAGAGCCGCCCGTTTGGCCGGCCACTTTTTGCAAATTTCGGCCCGTCCCGACCGCGTCAATGAGGCGACGCGCAAGTGCCGGAGAATGTTGCACAGCCACAAGCTCAGGGTTTTCGGCGCGCCGCATTGGCACTCCGTCTTGCACGCTGAATTGAACAAGATCACCGGCATCCAGAGAGCGGCCGTCAAACAGCGATGTGCCCCCTCCACCGTAAAACGCCAAATCCCCGTGATCTTCACACCAGATCACAGCCTTCTGATCCTTTTGATCGCTCCAGAGAACCACGCCATACATACTGGTTTCAACTCCACACTCATCACCAATACATAAAATTTTAATAGAAAAACATCAGAACACCATTCCCCAAACAGTGACGCACTGTCCAGAATTGTGACACTGAGAGGCTCAATTGACGCTAATTAGCGTCTCTAAAGACGCAAGGCCGCATCAAAATCCACTTTCTAGCTGTTACCATTCTCCAAAAACACTCTTAAGATGAGAATCGAGTCAAAAGTCATGTAGAGAGATTGCGTTTTGCCCGCCAAATTCAAACCAGAAAATGAGGTCGATCCCGCGCAACTCAGAAGTGTATTTGGTGCTAATTTGAGAAAGTTAGCATCGCGTTACCCCTCCGTTGCGGGGCTCTGTCGCAAGCTCGGGATCAACCGCACGCAATTCAACCGCTATCTGGCCGGCGAGAGCTTTCCAAGACCGGATGTCTTGCACAGAATTTGCCTGTTCTTTGATGTAGATGCCCGCATTTTGCTTGAACCTGTGGAAACCATTTCCAAATCAAACAGCGCGCTTTTCACCCATCCGATGGTGCAAGGTTACCTTGGCAAAACGATAGAAAGCATTTCGCAACACGAGCTTCCGGACGGGTTTTACCGCTTCAGCCGGCCCAGTTTTGTCGAGGAAAACCGCTATGTTGTCGGGCTGTTTTTTATCCTGCGCAGTGATGGGCGCACCTTCATGCGCGGCTACGAACTGCCCGATGCCATGACCGATCAGGGCCTGTCTGCCAGCCCCTACAACCGCGAGTTTCGTGGCATTATTCTCAAGCAAGAACATGGGCTTGCCATTCTTGCGGCCCGGCATGGTGCCACCACTTGCTCCTATAGTTTTCTGGCCCGCGTGCCCTCGTTTCACAACAATTACTGGGAGGGCTACGCAACAAGGACCGTCACAGAAAGCCTGTCAGGGCAACGGGTTGTCCGCTTTGTGGTGGAACATGTCCACGGCGGCTGGCGCGCGGCGCGCCACATGGCGCGTGATGTCGGGTTTTGCAACGCTGACCAGCTGCCCGGCTATCACGCCCGCCTCATGCGCGCGGGCGAGCCCTTTCGTTAAGAGCCGCTGCGCGCCTGCGCAGCGCGGTAAAGGTGCCAGCTGGCATGGCCAAACAAGGGCAACACGATATAGAGCCCCAAAAAGAGCGGCAGCAAAGCCGCAAAGGTGCTCACCGCGATCAGAGCGCCCCAAAAAGCCATTAAAATCAAGTTGTTCTGCACCGCTGCAAAGCTGGTGATCATCGCCGTTACAAAGTCCACTTCCCGCTCCAGAAGCATCGGCAGTGCGAAGACTGTGATCATGAACAACAAGAGCGCAAAGAGCGCGCCAACAGCGCTGCCCACAGCCAGCATTGTGAGGCCGTTGGGGCTGAGATAGATTTCAAGAGAGCTGGACACATTGGTCATGGTGGACAGCCCCATGAAGAGCGCAAAAATCATATGCGCAATGAAGAACCAGAATAGGAAGACCATCAGAATAATGGTGCAAAGCGAGGGCAATTGGCGCCGGGCCTGATGCAAAACGAGGCCAAAAATTTCTGTAAAAACAAGGGCTTCTTCTGCCTCCAAGCGGCGACTGGTTTCATAGAGCGCCACAGCTGTGAACGGGCCGAACAGCGGGAAGCCGACGGCGGCAAAGACAAGCCAGTAGCTCTGGCCGCTTGCCAGAGTGACGGCGGCGAGCAGAACGCCAAAAGCCACGCAGATCGACGCCACCACAGCGCCATAGAGCGGGGCGCGCCGCATATCGCACCACCCTTTGTAAAGCGCTGATTTCATGTCAGAAAATGTCACGGGCCCCAGGTTTGCGGCCCCCAGGTTTTCGCCATTCATAGGCCCTCTCCTTCCCTTTTTTGCCAGTGTAAGGCGCTCAGGGGAGCGGCTCAAAGATGTTTGTTCAAATCATCTTTTGAGGGCGTAGGGCCGGCTGTATGGCTGCCTGTATGGCAGGCTGTATGGACACCCTTCCACACATCAGGCCAGGGGCGGCTTTTGAGCGCTATATTGGTAGGCGTGATGCCAGGCCGCGCCAAGCTGCATCAACGCCGCATCGGCATCCCTTGGGCCAAAGACGGATAAGCCCGCCGGCAGACCATTGCCCGCCGTCGCCAGGGGGATGTTGATACAGGGCAAGCCAAGCAATCCAACAGGCGTCACAATCTGCATCCAGCGGTGATAGGTGTCCATCCCCTGCCCCGCAATCTCTTGCGGATAGACCCACTCCACGGGGAAGGGATAGAGCTGGGTGGTTGGCAGAATGAGCGCGTCATACTGCTCAAAAAGCGCGGCACAGGCTTCAAACCACTGCGAACGGCTCACCGAGGCGTGATGGACATCCATCGCCGAGAGCGCACGGCCACGCTCGATTTCCCAAATCGCCTCCGGCTTGAGCTGGTCGCGCTTGGCCGGGTCGTCATAAAACACCGACAACCCGCCCGCGATGGCCCAAGACCGCAGCGTGATCCAGCTGTCCCAGATGGCTTCGGCCGAAAACGGCGCCGCCACCGGCTCCACCGTGAGGCCCAATGCCTCAAGCTGTGCAAGCGCGGCTTCGGAATGGGAAAGCAAGCCCGTTTCCATCGGGAAAGCCCCGCCCCAATCGCCCAACCAGCCGATCCGACGGCCTTTGACCGGCGTGTCGATGCTCGGCAGCGTCAGGTCATACCGCGCGCCATGCGGCTGGCGCGGGTCGGGCCCGGATTGTGTGTCCAGCAAGGCGGCCATATCCCGCGGCGTGCGCGCCATAGGCCCAAGTGTCGCCAATTGATGCAAAAAACTATCGCCCTTCGGCTCGGAGGGCACACGCCCATAGGTGGGCCGGAAGCCATAGACATTGTTCCAGGCGCCCGGATTGCGCAGGCTGCCCATCATATCGGACCCATCGGCCACAGAGACCATTCGCGCCGCCAGAGCTGCCGCCGCCCCCCCCGAAGAGCCGCCGGCACTGCGAGACAGGTCATAGGGGTTGTGCGTGGCCCCGTGCACGGGGTTGAAAGTATGCGAGCCAAGGCCCCATTCGGGTGTGTTGGTCTTGCCGATGATAATGGCCCCGGCGGCGCGCATCCGCGCGATGACAAGATCATCTTCCGGCGCGATTGTGTTGGCAAACATCGGGTTGCCCATGGAGGTGGGCAGGCCCTTGGCATTGGCGAGGTCTTTGATCGCAAGGGGAATGCCGTGCAGCCAGCCTTTGCGCGGAGCGTTGTCATGGGCCCGGGCCTCGGCCATGAGATCATCGGCGTCGCGCAGCGAGACGATGGCGTTGACCGCGGGGTTGGTCTTTTCGATCTGCGCCAAAGTGGCTTGCATAAGCTCCACCACGCTGAGCTGGCCGTTTGCGATGGCCTGTGACTGATCCAGCGCTGTCATATCGGTGATGTCGCTCATGGCCGTGTCCCTGTTGTCGAATTTTGAGGTAGAGTGCTGTGCCTTGAGGCGGGGTGCAAGCCTGTTTGCAACTTTCCCATAAGGCTTCGCCTTATGCGACCCGCTGGGGGGCTGCCCCCCCCAGACCCAAGGCCAAGCTGGGGGGCCAGCCCCCCAGACCCCCCGAGGTATTTTTGACCAGAAGAAGGTAGGGGCGGTTTGGGGGGTGTCAGCTCTCGCCTTGGGCTTCGGAGCGCGATTTACCTGCCACATTCAGCGCGAGGGTGGCGGCCATGAGGCCGTCAAGATCCCCGTCGAGCACACCTTTGGTGTCGGAGGTTTCAAAATTGGTGCGCAGGTCTTTGACCATCTGGTAGGGTTGCAGCACATAGGAGCGGATCTGGTTGCCCCAACCAGCATCGCCCTTGTTTTCATGCATCTCGTTGACGGCTGCGTTGCGCCGGTCAAGCTCCATTTGGTAGAGGCGCGATTTGAGGGCTTTCATGGCGATATCGCGGTTCTGGTGCTGGGATTTTTCCGAGCTGGTCACGACAATGCCGGTGGGGGCATGGGTGATGCGCACGGCGGAATCTGTGGTGTTTACATGCTGACCGCCCGCCCCCGAGGAGCGGTAGGTATCAATGCGGATGTCGGCCGGGTTGACCTCGATTTCAATATTGTCATCAACCACCGGATAGACCCCAACGGAGGTGAAGGAGGTGTGGCGTTTGGCGGCGCTATCAAACGGGCTGATGCGCACGAGCCGGTGGACGCCGCTCTCAGACTTGAGCCAGCCGTAGGCGTTGTGGCCCGAGATCTTGTAAGTGGCAGATTTGATGCCCGCCTCTTCGCCCGCGCTTTCGGATTGAAGCTCGACTTTATAGCCCTTTTTCTCGGCCCAGCGGACATACATCCGCGCCAGCATGGAGGCCCAATCACAGCTTTCCGTGCCGCCCGCTCCGGAATTGATTTCCAAGAAGGTGTCATTGGCATCGGCCTCACCGCTCAAAAGCGCCTCAAGCTCTTTGGCGGCGGCCGTTTGCTTGAGGGCCTTCAGCGCATTTTCGGCCTCACTGACAACATCGGCGTCCTCTTCCATTTCGCCCAGTTCGATCAGTTCAATGTTGTCGGACAGCTCGGCCGCGATCTGCGCATAGCCCTCCATCGCATCAACCAGGGCCTGACGTTCACGCATCAGTTTCTGGGCTTTTTCCGGATCGTCCCAAAGGGTCGGGTCTTCGACACGGGCGTTGAACTCCTCCAGCCGGTGGGCGGCTGTCTCGCGGTCCATCCGCTGCGCCAGCAACTCGAGGGATTTTTGAATTTCGGCAACGACGCTTTGAATTTCTGCGCGCATGGGGTGTCCTTGAAATAACGTCTGTTAGGGCGACTGATAGCCCAGCCCAAGGCGCGCGGCAAGCATGGGCAAGGCTTTCACAGGGCTTTCACGGGGCTTTCACGGGGCTTTCACAGGATTAGTAGAGCCCGCCTGAGCTGAGCGCGCCAAAGCCGGCCTTGGGGCCCACGACGGCTTTTTTGCCTGTTGAGGTGGTGACCTGTTTCGCGGTGCCGGTGTCTCGCACGAGTGGGAGATTTTCGCCCATGGCAAACCCCCCATCAAAAGTGATGCCAAATTCGATCTGCTCGCCCTCGCGGAAACACTCGATCACCACAGCATCGCCTTCGGCGTCATCTGACAAACGCGCGCCTGTGAACCGGTCGATCTTGATGAATTCGCATTCCTTGGGCGCGCGGAACTTTCCGGCACCATATTTTTGCACGGCCTGCGCCATAAAGCGCTGGAACACAGGGCCGCACATGCCGCCCCCGGAGGCCCCCGCCCCAAGCGAGCGTGGGGTGTCATACCCGATATAGCAGCCAGCCACGATGTTGTTGGTGAAGCCGACGAACCAAACATCTTTTGAGTCATTCGTGGTGCCGGTCTTGCCGGCCACGGGCACTCCGAGGTTGATATGGGCGCTGGCGGTGCCGCGGGTGACCACCCCTGCCATCATCGAGGTGAGCTGATAGGCGGTGACCGCATTCATGACCCG
Source organism: uncultured Lentibacter sp. (assembly GCF_937123735.1). Taxonomy (GTDB): domain Bacteria; phylum Pseudomonadota; class Alphaproteobacteria; order Rhodobacterales; family Rhodobacteraceae; genus Lentibacter. Next base: position 277,016 of record NZ_CAKZKL010000028.1, on the reverse strand, counting down.
CTCACGCGTGTTCAGGATGGTTGGGCTTTGGGCGCGGGGCAAGCTCGGATCGGCGCAATCAAGGCAGTTGCGGTCATCATGGCGATACAGGGTTTTGCCATATCGGTCCTGCACGCGGTCGATGAGGGTGGGCTCAACGCGTTGGCCCCCGTTGGCAAACATCGCATAGGCCGAGACCATTTTGTAAAGCGTGGTCTCCTCAGAGCCCAGCGAGTTGGCCAGAAAGCGGCCCATACGGTCATAGACCCCGAAGCGCTCGGCATAATCGGCCACGACATCCATGCCCACCTCTTCGGCAAGCCGGATGGTCATCAGGTTGCGCGACTGCTCGATCCCGGTGCGCAGAGGTGTCGGGCCATAAAAGCGGTTGGAGGAGTTCTTGGGGCGCCAGAGCCCCTGGGGCGTGTTGATCTCGATCGGCGCATCGACCACGATGGTCGCGGGAGAATAGCCGCTATCAAGCGCTGAGGCATAAACAAAAGGCTTAAACGACGAGCCGGGTTGGCGCAGAGCCTGCGTGGCCCGGTTAAAGACAGAATGCTGGTAAGAAAACCCGCCTTGCATGGCCATGACGCGCCCCGTGGTCACATCCATGGCCATGAAGCCGCCCTGCACCGCAGGCACCTGCCGCAAACTCCAGCGCACAAAATCACCGCTGCCGTCCTCGCCGGTTGTCACCCGGCGCAGCAGCACCACATCGCCAAGTTTGAAATTGTCAAAAAAGCTGCCTCTGGCCCAGTCTATATCCTTGCGCGGCACAACAAAGGGCTCAGCCGCACTCTCTTGCACCCCTTCAATTCCGACCCGCATCTGGCGCTCGCCAATCTCCAGCACAACAGCAGGAAACCACGGCCCGTCAAGCTGGATGTCCCGCGGCACCGTCACCTCTGCCAGAGCAGCGCGCCAAGCCGCCTCGGAGGCCAAAGCCTGCTCTGGCACGCGCGCGCCAGTGCCCCGCCAGAGGCCAAGGCTGCGATCATAATCTTCGAGCTGGCGTTGCAGAGACAGGGCGGCAAGCCTCTGCATTTCGGGGTCAATCGTGGCGCGCACGGTCATCCCACCAGAGAAAAACTCTTCCTCACCAAAAACATTGGACAGCTGGCGGCGGATTTCATCGGTGAAATAGTCGCGCGGCGGCAACCCGTTCTTGAAGGGTTCAAAATCGCCGTTTTGAACAGAACGCAGCGGCAGCGCGCGCTCGGAGAGATAGGTTGCTTCGGAGATATAGCCATTCTCAAACATCTCTTTCAGCACGAAATTGCGGCGCTGAAGCACGCGTTTCTTGTTGCGCACAGGATGAAAGCGGCCCGGGGCCTTGGGCATTGAGGCCAAGGTGGCCGCTTCATGCGGCGCCAGCTCGCGCAGGGTTTTGTTAAAATAGGCCTGTGCGGCAGCGGTGACACCAAAAGAATTCTGCCCCAGAAAGATCTCGTTGAGATACAGCTCAAGGATCCGCTCTTTGTTGAGCGTTTCTTCCAGCCTCGTGGCGAGGATGATTTCCTTGATCTTGCGTTCGGCACGCCTGTCGGCGGAAAGCAGGAAATTCTTCACAACCTGCTGGGTGATGGTTGAAGCCCCGCGCACACTGCCTCCCTTCAGCGCATCCAGCGCCGCAGAGGCAATGCCGCGTGTGTCGTAGCCTTGGTGGGCGTAGAAATTCTTGTCTTCCGCGCTGATAAACGCGTGTTTTATCAGATCGGGAATTTCATCAGCCGGGGTAAAGAGCCGGCGCTCGCGGGCAAATTCGTCCAGCATCCGCCCCTCACCCGAGTAAATCCGGCTGATCGTGGCAGGCTGATATTGCGCAAGGCTTTCATGGCTCGGCAAATCGCGGCCATAAATATAAAAGATCGCACCAATGGAGAGCGCCACAGCCATGAGGCCGAGCGTCAGCAGGCTGAACAGCCCGCCCAGAAGCGATAACAAGAATCTCAGCACCTTATTCCCCTGACGCGCCGTTGCGCCCTATAGGCCCTATACGCGCAAGGGCGCTTGAGGTCAAAATCAACTGACAGTGAGCCCCGGCACAATTTTGCCTGTCAGACCGGATCAGGCTCATTTGCGCACCGCCCCCCGCACGGCCTCATCGGCCAGAATCCAGGCTTGTATGCCGTCGCGCAGCCCTTCGGCCATGCGCCGCCGCCACTCCGGGTTGATAATATTCGCAAAGTCCCGATCACTTGACAGAAAGCCGATTTCCAACAGAACCGAGGGAATATCTGCCGCCTTGAGCACCGAAAACGCCGCCGCACGGTATGGCCGGCGGTTCAGCGGTGCGCCCTGGCTTTCCAGCCCCCCAATCAGCGCGCGCGCCAGCCGCTCTGTGCGGGGCTGCGTTTCCTGGCGCGCCAGATCAAGCAGCACATTGGCAATGACATCATCCTGCCCACTCAGGTCCATTCCAGAGAGCAGGTCTGCCCGGTCGTGACGCTCGGCAAGCAGCGCGCTGGCCTCGTCACTGGCTTCTTCGGCCAATGTGTGCACGGTGGCCCCATGCGCGCGCCCCTCGGCAAGCGCATCGGCATGGAGCGAGATGAACAGATCGGCCCCCGCCTGATGGGCCATGGCAACGCGGCGCTCGAGCGAGAGAAAGCTGTCGTCCGTGCGCGTCAGCAACACATCAACCGTGCCCAGCCGGCCAAGCTCTTCGGCGATCTCACGCGCAAAGGTGAGCATGAGGTCTTTTTCGCTGTGGCCCCCGCGCGAGGCCCCCGGATCAATCCCCCCATGGCCCGGATCGAGCAGCACCAGCACACGGTCGTTGAGCTTTTCGGGAAGCGCCGCCACAGGCGCGGGCCAGCTGTCGGCTTTGGGCAGGCCCGATTGGGCGGCAAAGGCTTGTGCGCTGGTTTGTGACAGTGTGATGTCCAATGTGGCTTGCCCTGTCTGATCGGTGCGGCTCATCTGGGCGCTCACAAGCGCAAAAGGGGCCTCCAGATCAGCCACCAAGCGCGACCAGCCGGGGCGAAAGCCGCCAAAGCGCAGGGCGGCAATCCCTTTGGCGGGGCGGATGTCGGTGTCAGACAGCCCCGACCAGTCCACCTCGCGAAAGTCGATGACAAGGCGGGGCGGCGCAGCCAGGGTGTAGACCCGGTATGCCACCGGCTGGCTCAGCTCCAGCGTGAAGCGCAGCTCCTGGCCCGCAGCCACAAAGCCGCTTTGCGCGGGAAGCACACGCGCCAGCCCGCTCAGACTTTGGCCCAGCGCCGGGGCAACGCCCGCAAGCGCCAGCCACAGAACAAAAAGTGAAAAAAGCCTACTCATACGCGCCCGCTTCTGTTTTGGGCAGGGTAGCGGCAATCCGGCGGTCAGGAAAGTGGCGAATTGGCGAAATAGGCAATCAAGCGGCGCAGACCTTCCTCAATTTCCGCGCTGGAGCGCGCATAAGAAAGCCTGAGCGTGCGATGGCCCCGATGCGGGTCAAAATCCACACCCGGAGTCACCGCCACACCTGCAACCTCCAGGATATCCGCCGCAAGGGCGCGGCTGTCGGAGGTGATATGGCTGACATCAACATAGATATAAAACGCCCCGTCGGGCGGGGCGAAATTGTGCAGGCCGGCCTTGGGCAGCTCAGCAATCATCTTGGCACGGTTTGCGCTATAGACCCTGAGATTGGCCTCCAGCTCATCGGTGCAGTTGAACGCCGCAAGCGCCGCCACCTGGCTGGCATGAGGCGCGCAGATAAACATGTTTTGCGCCAGCCGCTCGATCCTGCGGACATGATCTTGCGGCACAATCATCCAGCCCACGCGCCAACCTGTCATGGAGAAATACTTGGAAAATGAGTTGATGACATAGCACGCGTCTGTCAGCTCCAGCGCCGAAACCGCCTGTCCTTCATATTCGATGCCCTGATAGATCTCGTCAGAGATAAAGCTGGTCCCCGCCGCGGCGCAGGCGTTAATCAGAGCCGCCATGGCCTTGCGGCTGAGCATGGTGCCCGAGGGGTTGGCCGGCGAGGCCACCAAAAGCCCATCCAGCGCGAGGCCGTCAAAATCCTGGGGCACCGGCTGGAAGCGGTTTTCCGCCGAGGTGGGAAGCCCGACCGGCGCCACATCAAGCGCCTTGAGGATCTGCCGATAGCTCGGATAGCCCGGCTCGCCCAACCCAACTCTTGCGCCCGCATCAAAAAGAGCCGTGAACGCCAGTAGAAAGGCCCCCGAGGAGCCAGAGGTGACAATCACCCGCTCCGGGCTGAGCGTTACGCCGTGTTTGTCCTTATAATGCTGGGCAATGCGCGCACGCAGCTCGGGCAGGCCAAGCGCAACAGAATAACCAAGCGCAGAAGCCTCCATGGCCTGCGCCAGATGCGCGCGCGCGCCTTTGGGCGCCGCAGTGGCCGGCTGGCCCACTTCCATGTGAATGATGGAGCGCCCCGCCGCTTCCGCAGCCCGCGCAGCTTCCATCACATCCATCACAATAAAAGGATCAACCGCCCCGCGCCTTGAAATTCGCATCCATTCTCTCCTACTCTGACCCACGACTTCTAGGGATCCGGAGGCCAAGGTCAATGCGATGCAGTTAAAGACCGTATTTTTTACCGTGCTCGCCCTGATATTGGCCACGCCGCTTTGGGCTGTGTCGCTTCTGCGCGACCCTGATATTGAACACAACCTCAAACAGCTGGCCACGCCTGTGCTCAATGCCGCTGGCCTGCCGGCGGGGCGTATCAAGGTTCTTGTGGTCGATGAAAACACACTCAATGCCTTTGTGATCGACCGCAGCCATATCTTTATCCATGCCGGATTGCTCCTCAAGCTTCAGACCGCGCAAGAGCTGCAAGCCGTGATCGCCCATGAGGCCGCCCATATTGCCAATGGCCACCTCGCACGGCGCAGCGGCAACGCCCGCGCGGCCAACACTGTCGCCGCTTTCGGGCTGGCGCTTGCCGCTGCGGCGGCGGCGTCCGGCAGCACAGATCTTGGCGCAGCTCTGGGGATTGGCGTGCAAAGCGCGGCCCAACGCAGCTTTTTCAGCCATACCCGGGCCGAAGAAGCCTCTGCAGATCAATCGGCGGTGCGCTACATGGCGCGCGCCAAGGTTGATCCGCAAGGCGCGGTTGACGTGATGCGCCTTTTTGCCGGGCAAGAGCTGTTGAGCGCCAACCGCCAAGACCCTTATGCGCGCACCCACCCGCTCTCGCGGGACCGCCTGCGGGCCATGGAAGCGGCTGCGGGCGGCCACAGCGGGCGGTTTGGGCCCGATCCGGCGGCTGCCTATTGGTTTGCCCGGGCCCAGAGCAAGCTTGCGGCCTTTTATCGCCCTCCCAAATGGACCTTGAAGCGCCCGGATGACAACGCGCATCCGGATGTCACCCGCCTGCGCAAAGCCATTGCCTGGCACCGCTCGGGCCAATCGCAAAAGGCACTGAGCACGCTGAGGGGCTTGATCGCACAGACCCCTGAGGACCCGTTCCTCCATGAGCTGCATGGGCAGTTCTTGTTGGAGCGGCGGCAGTTTTCGGCAGCGCGTTCCGCTTATGCGCAGGCGGTCAAACTGGCCCCGCGCAACGCGCTCATCGTTGGCCAATACGGCCATGCCCTGCTTGTGTCGGCAGCCCCGAAAGACGCGCTGCCGCACCTGGAGCGTGCAGCCCAGCTTGAACGGCGGGATGCACGGATCCTGCGCGACCTGGGCAGCGCCTATGCCCAGCTGGGCCGCATGGGCATGGCGGCGCTTCTCACCGCAGAGCGCTACGCCTTGCAAGGGCGCCCCAAAGACGCCACGATTCACGCCAAACGCGCATTGGACCAGTTGAAAACAGGGTCCCCAGGTTGGCAACGCGCACAGGATGTGCTCTTAGAAAGCCAAGCCGCAACCCAAACCTCACGGAGACAGAAATGATCAGAGCCACTCTTGCCCTCGCCTGTGCGGCAGCCCTCGCAAGCTCCCCGCTTGCGGCCCTGGACCTTACCAAAATGAGCGCCCCCGAGCGGGCCGCCTTGCAGCAGGAAATCAGGGCTTATCTGCTCGAGAACCCGGAAGTTATCATGGAAGCCGTTGCGGTGTTGGAAGAGCGCCAGGCCAACGCCCAAGCTGAGAATGACGCCAACCTTGTGCAGATCAACGCGGACGCGCTTTTTGCAGATCAGAACTCTTATGTCGGTGGCAACCCCGAGGGCGATCTGACGCTTGTGGAGTTTGTCGATTATCGCTGTGGCTATTGCCGCAAGGCCCATGACGACGTGGCCCAGCTGATCGAGTCTGACGGCAACATCCGCTTTATCGTGAAAGAATTCCCCATTCTCGGCGAAGCCTCAGAAATTTCGGCGCGCTTTGCCATTGCCACCAAACTGATCGCCGGGGACGCCGCCTATAAGCAGGCCTCTGACGCGCTGATTGCTTTGAAAACGGGCGTGGAAGAGCCTGTTCTGCGCGCATTGGCTGCCTCGCTTGGGATAGACGGCGATGCCATGTTGCTCAAAATGGCCAGTGATGAGGTCACCGAGGTGATTGTGGCAAACCGCGCGCTTGGGCAACGGCTGGCCATTTCCGGCACGCCCACTTTTGTGATGGGTGATCAGGTTTTGCGTGGGTATATGCCGCTCGCGCAGATGCAGGATTTTGCCGAGGCCATCCGGGCGCAATGATCCGTCAGGCCCTGAGCCTTTGGGGCGCGCTTGCGGCCCCGGCGCTGGCAGACACCAACTTTGAGGCGCTTTCTGAAAGCGAGCGCCTTTTGCTTGGTGCGGTGGTGCGCGAGGTGTTGCTTGCGCAGCCCGAGCTTGTTGCCCAAGCCTTGGCCCCGCCACCCTATCGCGCTCAGATTGCCTCTGACTTGGCGCTGATCGCGCACCATGCGCAGGCGGTGTTCGCGGGCAAGGATCTGGCCCTGTTTGTCGGTGCGGATTGTGACAGCTGCGCGGCGGCGCAAACCGAGCTTGCCGCCCTGGCCGCGGCGCGCGGACTGAAGGTCAACATCTTGATATTAAAAGACTATCCTGACATTGAAGCCGCATTTCAAATTGACAGCTTGCCCTTTTATGTGCTGCCAAAGCAGATGCTGCGTGGCGCCATGCCTGCGCCTGTTCTGGCACGGTTCCTGGACAGGCTTTAACGGTCCTGGTTTTGGGTCTCAAGTTCGGCGGCACGTTTTTCAACCAACGCGACAATGTGCTCAACCATATCATAATCGCCCAGCTTGTGGTCTTGCTTGCCGGCCACATAGACCATCCCCGTGCCAGCACCAGAGCCGCCGCCGGTGAACCCCACATCCGTCATCAGCGCTTCGCCGGGGCCATTGACGACACAGCCGATGATCGAAAGGCTCATGGGCGTTTTGATATGCTCCAGCCGCTTTTCAAGCTGCTCGACCGTCTTGATCACATCAAAGCCCTGGCGCGCACAGGAGGGGCAAGAAATGATGTTGACCCCCCGATGGCGCAGTCCGAGCGATTTGAGAATTTCATAGCCCACCTTTACCTCTTCCACCGGATCGGCAGACAGTGATACGCGGATCGTGTCGCCAATACCCATCCAAAGAAGGTTGCCCATGCCAATGGCGGATTTGATGGTGCCAGAGGTCAGCCCCCCAGCCTCTGTGATGCCGAGGTGGATGGGCGCATCGGTGGCCTCGGCAAGCTGCTGGTAAGCCGCGGCGGCCATGAAAACATCAGAGGCCTTGACCGAAATCTTGAACTCGTGGAAGTCGTGATCTTGCAGGATCTTGATATGATCCAACCCGCTCTCCACCATGGCGTCAGGGCAAGGCTCGCCGTATTTTTCCAGCAGATGCCGTTCAAGGCTGCCCGCATTCACACCAATCCGGATCGAGCAATTGTGGTCGCGCGCCGCACGGATCACCTCGGCCACGCGCTTTTCATCGCCGATATTGCCCGGGTTTATCCGCAGGCAGGCGGCGCCGGCCTCTGCGGCCTCGATCCCGCGTTTGTAATGAAAGTGGATGTCCGCCACGATCGGCACCGGGCTTTCGCGCACAATTTCTTTCAGGGCCTTGGCGCTCGCCTCATCGGGCACGGAAACCCGCACAATATCCGCTCCGGCCTCAGCCACCGCCTGCACTTGGGCGATGGTGGCGGCGGCATCTGTGGTGAGCGTGTTGGTCATGGTCTGAACCGAAATCGGTGCATCCCCGCCCACCGGCACATTGCCAACCATGATCTGGCGGCTCTGGCGGCGATAGATGTTGCGCCACGGGCGAATAGGGTTCAGCGACATGGGAGCCTCACGCTTGCTTAGGTGATTTCTGATGTGACATAGGCAGAAACGGCCCCCTGCGCAATGCGGCGCTTTGGGCGGCTGTTTCTAATCGGTGAGCGCGCCAAAGGCCCCCTCGGCATCGAGCTGGGCAACAGCACGCGCCAACGGCTCGATGGTTTCCCAATCAGCCGGGGCCAGCCGGGCCGTAACCTTTTGAGCGGTCAGCTCAAGATTATCCGCCACAGCGCCGCGCGCGCCGTAGGGGCCATAGGTTTTTCCGTTGGCCGCAAAATAGACCGCCCCCGCATCGCCCGCACGCAGGGTTGCGGGCTCACTGGTCTGGGGCACAGTATAAAAATCGCCCGGCTGCATCACCGCTTCGTGCAAAATGGTCCCGCTTGCCGCGCGCACCCGCAGCCAGACCTCACGGGTGGCGATGACCGTCACAACATCCTGTTGTTGCTCAAAAACCTGTGGAACAGCCACAAGCTGCTCAGGCAGTGCCATCCCCAAAGCGGCCAAAGCTTGCGAGAGGTCACTGTCACGCGCAACATTGGCCTGCGGCAAGGCTGCAACCAAATCCGCCGCCGCCAGAGAGAAATTCTCGGTGATCGCCCCGCGCGGCCCTGTCGGACCAAGGGTCTGGCCATCCACCAGATAATAGATCGCGCCGCTCTCGCCCACCCGAATACTGGCCCCCTGCGCGTGCTGCGACGCCGGCACCTTGAAACTTTCCCCGGCATCCAGGATGCCGCTGAAAAGGGTCTCACCCGCACCATCCATGATCCGCACCCAAGCCGGGCGCGCCGCCAGAACACTCACACCCTGCGCCGGGGCCGTCTCTCTGGGCGCGTCAAACAAGGCCGGGGCCGTTGCTGTCTGGGCAAACACCCCAAGCTCGTCGGGGCGCAATGTGGAAATCGGGGCGTCCCGCGCCACCAGCACAGGCACATCCAGCGCCTGCGGACGATAGAGCCTGTCAAAACTGTCGGATGTGGCCGTCATCTGTGGGCTGTCTGTGTCAATCTGCGCAGACAGGCCTGACTGCGCCTGGGTCAGCGGATCAAGATCGGCCAGCACATCAGGCGTGTTTTCAACCGGCACAAGCTGCACCTGCTGCACCTGATTGAGCACGGTCCACCCGCCAAAACCGAGTGCGCCCACCAAGGCCACCAGAACCAGCAATGAGCCGATTGCCCCGGGCTCTATCCGCGCAAACAGGCTCTCACTGCCCGGCGCAAACGGAGTTGGCCCCTCAAACATCGGGTCACGCCCGACGCGGGGCTGCGGCTTTTTCTGGGTGGCCAGTTCGCTGTCGCGCCCGACAGATGCAGACGCCGTGGTGAAACCGCTCTCCGCGCAGAAGGCGGCAAAGGCGCGCTCCGGGTCCATCCCCAGGTAGCGCGCATAGGAGCGCACATAACCTGCAATAAATCCGGGCGTGTCAAAGGCATCGGCATCCGCATTTTCAATGGCGGCAATATAGTTGGCTTTGATGCGCAATTCGCGCTGCACATCGAGCAGCGACTTGCCCATGGTGGCGCGCTCGCCCCGCATGATATCGCCCAAACGCAATTCAAAATCATCGAACCAAATCGGCTCGACGTTTTCATTCGTATCACTGCGCTTGTTTTTGCGCCTGATCATCCGTGCTGCCCCTATCGCAAACATGCGAATCGCGTTTCAAATACAACGCTGTAACTCGTTATTCGGGCTTTGTTAGCACAGAAGTTTACAATTTGCACGAAACACTCTGTTTACCCGGCCAGTTCGGCACGATTCAGCGCACAATGCGACCAGAGCGCGTCCATGGCCTGAATGAGCGTTTCCATTTCCGATGGCCCATGCACCGGTGAGGGGGTGAAGCGCAACCGTTCGGTGCCGCGTGGCACTGTCGGGAAGTTGATCGGCTGGACATAAATTCCGTAGTTTTCCAACAGCATGTCCGAAAGCGCCTTGGTGTGAACCGGGTCCCCCACCATCACGGGCACGATATGGCTGCCATGGTCAATGATCGGCAGGCCCATGCCCTTGAGGCGCAGCTTGAGCTTGGCCGCCTGCTCCTGATGTTTTTCGCGCAGGCTGTTGTCGTGCTTGAGGTGCGCCACAGACGCCGCCGCCCCTGCCGCAATCGCCGGTGGCAAGGAGGTGGTAAAGATAAAGCCCGGAGCGTAAGAGCGGATCGCGTCACACAACTTGTGGCTCGCCGCGATATAACCGCCCATCACGCCATAGGCCTTGGCCAGCGTGCCGTTGATGATGTCGATGCGGTGCATCAGGCGCTCTTGCTCAGCCACACCTGCGCCGCGCGGGCCATACATGCCGACAGCGTGCACCTCGTCGATATAGGTCAGCGCGCCGAACTCGTCTGCCAGATCGCAGATTTCCTTGATGGGGCCAAAATCACCGTCCATCGAATAGATTGATTCGAAAGCAATCAGCTTGGGCGCTGCGGGGTCATCGGCCTCCAGAAGCGCGCGCAGATGCGCCAGATCATTGTGGCGGAAGATGCGCTTTGCACCGCCATTGCGGCGCACCCCCTCGATCATCGAGGCGTGGTTGAGCGCATCGGAATAGATAATCAGCCCGGGGAAGAGCTTGGGCAAGGTGCTCAGCGTGGCATCATTGGCGATATAGGCCGATGTGAACAACAGCGCCGCTTCCTTGCCATGCAGATCGGCCAGCTCGGCCTCAAGGCGCTTGTGGTAAACTGTTGTGCCAGAGATGTTGCGTGTGCCGCCAGAGCCTGCGCCCGTGGCCTCTATAGCCTCGTGCATGGCGGCCAAAACCACAGGATGCTGGCCCATGCCGAGGTAGTCGTTGCCACACCAGACAGTGATCGGCTGCTCGCTTCCATCGGGCTTGCGCCAAGTCGCATGGGGGAACTGGCCGTTCTTGCGCTCAATGTCGATAAAGGTGCGGTAGCGCCCCTCCTCGTGCAATTTGTTCAGCGCTTCGTCGAGCTTGGCAGAATAATCCACGCGCGATCCCCTTCATCCGTCATTTCTTGTTCGTCGTGTCACTTGTTGCTTGCAGGTGCAAGCGGCAGAGCAGATTTGCGTATTCACATTACTGAATAACTTTATCGCGCGCCACCCTTCTATGACAGGCTACATTTTGCCGCGTGCGCATGACTTGACCCAGATCAAGAAAAACCGCCTTTGCGCTACATCTTTTCGTGTCTGGACAATGGCGCTGTCAGAGTTACCTTTGGCTCACACTCGCCAATTTCAAGGACTGCCCCATGTCTCTCACAGCCGTGCTCGCGCAAATCGACAAGAATCTCCCCGCCGCAACCGAGCGCCTGCTGGAGCTGTTGCGAATCCCCTCGGTCTCCACCGATCCGGCCTATGCCGAGCACTGCCAGAGCGCAGCCGATTGGCTCGTGGCCGATCTGGAGCGCCTGGGGGCCACGGTCAGCAAACGTGAGACACCGGGCCACCCGATGGTCCTGGGCCATCTGGCGGGGGAAGGGCCACATCTTCTGTTTTATGGCCACTATGATGTCCAACCCGTCGATCCGATCGACCTCTGGGACACGGACCCGTTTGACCCCGCGCTGCAAGACAGCCCGGAGGGCAAAGTCATCCGCGGGCGCGGCGCGTCTGATGACAAGGGCCAGTTGATGACCTTTGTAGAAGCCTGCCGGGCCTGGAAAGAGGTGCATGGCACCCTGCCCTGCCGCATCACCTTTTTCTTTGAGGGCGAAGAGGAAAGCGGCTCGCCGTCCCTGATACCTTTCATGCAACAAAACGCCGCCGAGCTGAGCGCCGACATTGCGCTGATCTGTGACACCGGCCTGTTTGAGAGCCGGGTTCCGGCCATCATCACCATGCTACGCGGCCTTGCCGGGCTGGAAGTTGAAATCACCGGCCCCCAGCGCGACCTGCACTCTGGCATGTATGGCGGGCTGGTGCGCAACCCCTTGCATGTGATGGCCGGGATCATCGCAGGGCTGCACGATGAAAACGGGCGTGTGACCCTGGAGGGCTTTTATGACGATGTGCCCGAACTGCCCGACGAAATCCGCGCCCAATGGCAGGCACTCAGCTTTGATCACGCCAAGTTCCTCGGTGATATCGGCCTCACCGAACAGGGCGGCGAAGTGGAACGCACCCCGCTTGAAAAGCTCTGGTCACGCCCCACCTGCGAGGTCAACGGCTTGTGGGGCGGTTACACGGGCGATGGCTCCAAGACAGTTTTGCCCAGCAAGGCCCATGCAAAATTCACCTTCCGTCTGGTCGGCCAACAAGACCCCGACAAGATCATCGCCGCGCTCAAATCCTATGTTCACAGCGCAGTGCCAAGCGATTACACCGTCAGCTTCAAAGGCGAAAAAGGCGCGCCCGCAGCCCAGATGTCGATCACCCATCCCGCCTTTGAAAAGGCCCGCAAGGCGCTCTCTGATGAATGGCCCGATGCGGCGGCCTACGTCGGCTGCGGCGGCTCGATCCCGATTGCGGGCTTTTTCAAAGACATCCTGAATATGGACGCCATGCTGATCGGCTTTGGCAAGGATGATGACCAGATTCACTCTCCGAACGAAAAATATGACCTTGAGAGCTTTCACAAGGGCACCCGGTCCTGGGCTCGGGTGTTGGCCGAGCTGAGCAAACCATGATGCGCTTTCAAGGCTCGAGCGCCGAGATAGCTTATGACATCACAGGCCAGGGCCCGCCGCTTTTGCTGTTGCACGGCTTTCCGCAAACCCGCGCCATGTGGGACCAGATCGTGCCGCAGCTCGCGCCCCATTTCACTGTCGTCACAGCCGATCTGCGCGGCTACGGCGCCTCCTCCAAACCCGAGGGCGTGGCCGCCTATAGCTTCCGCGAAATGGGCCGCGACATGCTGGAGCTTATGGCCCATCTGGGCCATCCACGCTTCGCGCTGGCCGGCCACGACAGGGGCGCACGCACAGCCCACCGCATGGCGCTGGATGCGCCCGCGTGCATCACCCGGGTCGCCCTTCTGGACATCATCCCGACCCATCTTTTGCTCAACGCGCTCACCACAGCCGTCGCCACGGGCTACTACCACTGGTTCTTCCTCGCCCAGCCCGCGCCCTTCCCCGAAACGCTCATCGGCCACGACCCCGATCATTACTTTGAAAGCTGTCTCACGGGCTGGGGCTCCAACACATTTGCTGATTTCGCGCCAAGCCAGCTCGCCGCCTACCGCGCCAGCTGGCGCAACCCGGCCACCATCACCGCCATGTGCAACGATTACCGCGCAGCCATAAAACATGATTTCGCGCTCGACGCCGCCGACCTGACCCGCCAGCTCGATATCCCAGCGCTCATCCTCTATGGCAAAGACGGCCCTATGGCCAAAGCCTATGACGTCCCCGCCACATGGGCCAACCGCTTCAAAAATATCAAAAGCCAGCCCATGTCCGGCGGCCACTTCTTTCCCGACACAGCGCCCGATGCCACAGCCCAAGCGCTTCTGTCTTTCTTATTGCCCTAAATATCCCGGGGGTTTGGGGGCTGGCCCCCAATCAAACAATCCTGTGGGCCGCAGGCACGCCTTTGGATCAGACGCGGTCCTCAGCCGTCAAAACCGCGCTCGATCACCTGGTTCATGGTCTGCGAAGGTGTCGCGCAGCCCGCCTCGCCCACAATCCGCGCCGGCACGCCGGCCACGGTCTTCTTGGCGGGAATATCCTCCAGCACCACAGAGCCCGCGGCGATCCGGCAGCAGTTGCCGATCTTGATGTTGCCCAGAACTTTCGCCCCCGCCCCGATCAGCACACCATCGCCGATCTTGGGGTGACGGTCTTCCTCTTCCTTGCCCGTGCCGCCCAGCGTGACGGAGTGCAGCATCGAGACATTGTCCCCCACAACAGCGGTTTCCCCGATCACGATGGAATGGGCATGATCAATCATGATCCCTTTGCCAATCCGCGCCCCGGGGTGGATATCTATCCCGAAAACCTCCGAGCAGCGCATCTGGAAGAAATAGGCCAGATCCTTGCGCCCCTCCCGCCAGAGCCAGCTGGAAATGCGATGGGCCTGCACCGCCTGAAACCCTTTGAAAAAAAGAAGCGGCTGCAAAAAGCGGTGGCAAGCGGGGTCGCGGTCATAGACCGCAACAATATCCGCGCGCGCGCTCACCGCGAGGCCGCTATCCGCGCCATAGGCTTCATCGCATATTTCGCGCAAAATCTGCTCGGACATCTCCGCCGACGCCAGCTTCATGGAAATGCGGTAGGCCAGCGCCTTCTCAATCGAGTTGTGATGCAGGATACAGGCATGAACCAGCCCGCCCAGAAGCGGCTCGGATTGCACAGCCTCTTCGGCCTCATCGCGGATCTGCGCCCAAACAGGGTCAAGCTTGGCGAGGTTTGTCTTCAGCTGGGCCATAGCGGTGTCCTTTCACGCTTACCCCCTGAGTTTATCTGAAATGGCCCCCCAATGACAAACCCAAATCCATCAGGCCTTTTGTGCGCATTCGCACAGAGCATGCTCTGGAAAATAAGGGCGGCGGGCCTCTCCCCGCCGCCCTGCGCCTCAAGGGCTTACCTCAATCTCGGCAAAGGCCCCCGCGCCATAGGTGGCCGAGACCTGCGCAACCCGCAGTGTAAAGCTGGCTGTCGTTCCGTCGGCCACCCTCTGCGCGGCCGGATATTGCCAGAGAGGCGCGCTCACAACCTCCTCGCGCAAAACGCTCCCGCCCGAAAGAACACGCACCACATAGCTTTCGCTTTCTTCACCCAGCGGCACGTCTACACTCTCCCAGCCATCGCCCCCGATCCGGGTGCGCCGGATCCAGCTGGCCGTCACATCCGCGCCCGGGGAGCCCTGCACCCGCAGGTGACAAGGGCTGAGCGGCCGCAGGCCCACACCTTGGAAAGCTGCCGAGGTGCCACTGTAGGAGGGGTCATCATAGGCACGGGCCGCGGGTCCAATGCGGAAAAACCGCTCCAGCCCGCGCTCACTCGGCTGCAGGGCAATCTGCTCCGGCCGCCCGTCAAGCAAGACAAAATAGCTCCCCGCAGGCCATTCCTGAGGCTGCCATGCGTCGCTGCCAAGCTGCCCGCGCAAAAGCTGCGTCAGCGCATAAGTCTTCTCGGCAACAAGTTCGGCGTTCTGAAACTGCACAAGCTCCCAGTTTTCCGGGCTGCCATCGCCGATGGCCGCAAGATTGGCGCCATTGAGCAGGGCCAATTCGCTTGCGCTTGCGAGGCTGCCAGAGGTCAGCCGCACCGACACCCCAGCGCCCCTGTCATAAATCCCCGGGCAAGCCGCCCTGAGCGGTGTCTCCAGCACCCCGACTGTGCTGCGCGTCGCGATCAGCGTGTCAAAACTGTATCCCTCGCCATCCGTAGAGCGGTAGAGCGCGGCCGAGCCGGGCCAAGGCTCTGCTGTGACGGCGAGATGCGGCGCATGGGGCACTTCATCCCCGCGCATCAGCGGCAGATCAAGAAAGAGCGGAAACACCGGCACAGGCGGCGTGAAGCCCGGCATCAGCGGCGCATCTTCGGCCACATCAATCGGGTTATAGGTCTCAGGCTCGATCCGCACGCCTTCGACAATCTGCTCGCGCCCCAGCTCCACACGGTCCACCCGCAAAAGCTGCTCTGTGCCCTCATGGCTCAGGCGCAGCACATCGCCCGCGGCCACATCCAGCCGCGAGGGCGGCAGCGCAAAGCGCAAACTATCGCGCGCCACGCGCGCCTCGGAGAGCCAGCGCTCGACAATCTGCCGCCCGCTGCCGCGCCGCATCACCAGCGGGAGTTCTGACACCGCCACAGCCTGCGTGGCCTGATCGGGCAAAACAGCCTCTTCGGCGATCACGTCAAAATCGGCTCCGCTCTGGATGAAGCGCAGCCGCACGCGGCCTGCCATCTCGGCTTCTGCGGCGCGCAGCCGCTCCACATCAGCCTCAAGATCCGCGCTCAAGGCCACAGCATCGCTGCCCAGCGCTGCGTCTTCGCGCCCGTCGCGCATGAGGAAGACAAGCGTGCCATCCCTCTCCACCGCATCAAAGCCATAAGCCAGCATGAGCGGTTGCAAGGAGGCGCGTGCTTCTTCCACCTGCCCCACGGCATAGCCCTCAACCATGCCTGTGAGATCGCTCACATCATAGTTTTTCAGCCCCGCGCGCGCGCACAGCTCCGCCACCACAGAGCCGAGGGCGCGCGCGCTCGCCCGCCCGGTGATCCAGTGGCCACGGCCATAGTTGCCACCGTCGCTCCAGACATTTTCAAGCGCGGGGAAGTGCGGATAGGGCCGCGCATCCCAGGCCCAG
The DNA here is from genome assembly GCF_937123735.1 of uncultured Lentibacter sp. Classification (GTDB taxonomy): domain Bacteria; phylum Pseudomonadota; class Alphaproteobacteria; order Rhodobacterales; family Rhodobacteraceae; genus Lentibacter. The sequence goes on along the minus strand of NZ_CAKZKL010000028.1, from coordinate 260,603 downwards.
ACAAAGGCACGGCTCATGTCAAGCATCGGGCCGCCATATTCAACCGACACAGGGTTGTTCTCTGGCCGCGCCCAGAACCGGTGCATCGCGCGCAGATATTGCGCTTGCAGGTAGTCATCGCGCCGCCCGTTGGAATAACGCGGCAAGCTGCTCTCGCTCGATTTCGGGTCAAGGAATTTGTTGGGCTGGTTCGTGCCCTTGTCTATGGCCGCGCAGCCCAGCTCGGTGAACCAGATCGGCTTGGATTGTGGAACCCACTCCGTCGGCGTGGCCGCGCGCACACCACCCACCCGCTCGTGATGGTCCGAGGACCACCAGTTCACGATATCCTTGTATCGCCAGACCCAAGGCTCGCTGTGCGCCGCATCGGTAATCGGCGTGCGGATCTGTGCGTCTCTGGCCTCCTCGGAGTGATAGAACCAGTCATAGCCCTCCCCGCCGAGGATGTTGGCTTCCAGATAGTCGAGATTGTAGATCGAGCCATAGGCCGCATCGGCTTCGCCCGCTTCATCGCGCCAGTCACTGAGCGGCATGTAATTGTCGATCCCGATGAAGTCGATGTTACCGTCCGCCCAGAGCGGATCGAGGTGGAAGAAGCGGTCGCCATTTGCGCCGTTGAACCCGAAGTATTCCGACCAATCCGCGCAATAGCCGATCTTCACATCCGGCCCGAGAATGGCCCGCGCCTCTGCCGCAAGGCTCTTCAGGGCCGCCACCGCCGCAAAGCCCGCCGCGCCGCGTATCTTGGTGAGTTCTCGCATTTCAGAACCGATCGAGAAACTGTCCACACCCCCCGCCGCCGCACAGAGGGCGGCATTGTGCAGGATAAAGCGGCTATAGCTCCACTCCTCCGGCCCCGTGTAACTCACCGCGCCATCACTCACGGCAAAATCTGCCGCCGTGACCGTGCCAAAGAAGGCTGCCACCTCGGCATCTGCCGTAGCTGTCCCGTCAGGGCTGCTGCTCTGCCCGGGGGCGCTTGAGAGCGTGATCCGCCCGCGCCAAGGGAAGGCCGGCTGGCCAAGCTCGCCTGTGTAAGGGTCGGGAAGCGTGTTGTCCGCCAGCTGCTCCATCAGGATGAAAGGATAGTAGAGCACAGCCAAGCCCTCGGCCTGCAAATGCCGGATCGCCTCGATCACCGCAGCATCCGCAGGTGTGCCGCCATAGACAGGCCGCCCGGCAGCATCCGGCGCAACCTCCTCGGCCAGCGCGCGCGTCAAGCCCGAAACCTGCCAGGGCATCTCCCCGTCATGGGCTTTCTGCTCCACCTTGGGGCGCAGCTTGCACGCACCACAGCGCAGATCATCGCCAAACCAGCTCACAATCAGCGAGCTGGCCTTGAGGTTGGGCAGCTCTGTCACCATCCGCTCGGTGGCCACGCGAAAATCGGCCTTGCCAGCGGGGGTGTTGACATTGGCCAGCGCCGCCTGCCCCACGCCGTAATCATAGCGCACAGGGGTTGTGGCGAGCGTGTATTCGCCACTGCCGGGCATCATCGCCACAGCCTGCACGGCATGGGCCATATCCTCGGCCCCGTCCTCCAGATGCGCTTGCGATGGGCGCATCACCTCAAATTCAAACTGCGGCACGCGGTTGCCAAAGCGCTCAAGGCCCAGCTCTTCGAGCACAACATAGGCCGTGCCGCGATAGGCCGGCACTTGGCCTGTTCCCTCGACCGCTTCCATCTTGGGGTCTGGCATCTGCTCAGCTGTGCCGCGATAAACCCGCATCCCAAGGCTCTCAGGGTCAACCTCCACCCCATCGGCCCAGACACGGCCCACCCCCGAAATCACCCCCTCACACAGTGCAATCGCAAGGCTCACCGAATAGCTGAACTGGCTTGTCGCGGGCCGCGCGGGCGCGCCCTTGCCGCCGCCCGTTGTCGTCACCGTCTCGGCAAACTCTGTCGCCCAGATCACATGCCCCGCCACACGCATCCGGCCAAAAACCTGCGCCACAGGGTCGCCCTCCCCCGAACCGGTGAGGCGAAAACGCTCCACACGCCCCTGCTCGATCACATCAGAGCCCTGCCCCATGATCTTCTGGTCCATCGCACGGCCCGCGAGCGCGCCTGCAAATCGCCCCACCGCAGTCATCGAGAGGCCCAGCACAGAGCCGCCGACAGAGCCGCCAATCGCCGCGCCCGCGGCCGAAAGAAGTATGGTTGCCATCAGGACACCTCCTCAGGAAAACGAAATGAAGCCGCAATGCGACGCTGCCAGGGGGCGGTGAGCGGGCTTTCCAGCACACTATGGCCCGAATAGGCGTGAATGAATTTGGGGGCCGCGCCCCCCACAGACAGAATGCCAAGGTGCTTGGCCACCGCGCCGGCGCGCATCCGAAACAGCAGAATATCCCCCGCCTCGGCCACGGGAACGCGCAGAAGATGCCGCTCCGCCGCCGCCCAGAGCCGCTCTTCGCCCTGCGGCTCGGCCCAATCGGGCGTATAGGCGGGCACAGGCTCAGGCTCCGCGCCATAAAGCGCGCGCCACACGCCGCGCAAAAGGCCAAGGCAATCTGTGCCCACGCCCTTCAACGAGGCTTGGTGATGGTAAGGCGTGCCGATCCAGCCTCGCGTCTCCGTCAGCACCTCTGTTGCAACATCTCTCATCCGCGCCGGCTCCCGCCGCTTGTCTGGCCGGCGCTGGCCGGTTGCACCGTCAGCCAGCTGTCCCCCGGCACATCGGGAAAGCCCTGAAAGTTCAGCAGGTTGACAAACTTTGTGCGGCAGCTCTGCATCCGCTTGTCACAGCCCGCGACAAGGCGGATCATATCGCCCGTTTCCATCGTGGCGCGCATAGGATGCCACAGCTCGATCACACGTCTCTCGCCCTCAAAGGCATCGCGCTTCACAATGCCCCTGAGCCCCTCACAGGCGCCGCTCAGCCCCGCGAGCGTGCCAAAGGCAAACCAGCCCTCGTCAAAGCCTGTCATGCCGTCAAAGCGAAACACGCGCCCCGCTTCCACCACCTCGACGGCGCGCTCGGTGAAGTAGCCCTCGCGCGTGATGTCAAAGCCGCAGGTGCTGTCGCCAAGCACAGCAGTGCAGGGCTTCTGGTAAACCCGCCCCACGGGCCGCCCCAGCGCCTCGGTCAGCCCGCGCAGCTCGGCGTGAAAGGCCCCGTTGCCACGGCGCAGTTCGCCGAGTGTGCCGCGAAACATCAGGTGACGTTCGGTCACATCGGCCCAGTTCACCAGCCAGCTTGTCACCTCGGCCCCGTCATAGCGCCCCGCCTCGATGTCGGCCTCGCGGATCGCCGCATCGCTCAGCGCGCCCATGGTCTCGCTGTTGTCCACCGACAGCCCCGTGCTTTGCTGCAAGCTTGCGGTGCTCATGCCCGTGTCGGCCCGAAAGGTGATGCCCTCAAAGCTCAGCGGCCCGTCATGGTCGGTAAAGCCCATGACTGTGCCATCGCGCCGCGTCAGCGCCCAGCAGCGGCAGACCGTGGTGCAGCCTGTTTGCAAATGCGCGAGCAGCGCGCCTCTCACGCCCCCCATCAGACCCGCAGCTCCACAACCGGCACGCTGGGCACTTCGCCCGCGGCAAATGTCGCCGCCGAGGCGATGATCTGGTCGGTGTCAAAGCGCACCGGCACGTCAAACTCAAAGCCCGCCGTCACCTCCACCCCGACACTCGGGGGGTGCATGAAGGTCACCAGACCCGTGGTGTAATCCACTGTAAAGTCAATGCCTTCGCTCTGCTCATCGCCCGAAAGGCCGACGCGCAAGCTGCCCTCCACGGGCTTCACAATGGGGCGCGCATAGGTCTGCTCCCCCGAGCGGTAGACTTTCACCAGTTGAAAGACCGTCGTGACCTCATCGCCAATCGCGATCACCTCGTCCTCAAAGCCCACCTCGCGCGAGGGGCGGCCTGTCTGAAAATCCGTCCAGTCCTTCCAGCGAAAGCCGTGCATCCGCCCGCGCCGCGCCTCAAAAAACGCCAGCACCGCGTCGATATCATCCATCGAGCGCAGCCCCATCCCCGCGTCATAGCGGCGGCGCGAATGCGCCCAGGGCGTGTTGCGCTCCTCAAACCCGTTGGCAAGGCTCACCACATCGGTGCGCCGCTCCGGCCCGCCGGACGAGCCAAAGCTCAGGCTCACCGGAAATCTGACTTCGTGAAATTGCATCGCTGCCTCCTATCTGTTGCGGTTGCCACGGGCGAGCACACGGCCCATCTGCGCAGCGATCTGGCTCTGGGAGCGGCGGAAGCTCTCGGCATCGGGCGTGCTGATATTCATCACCACATTGATGGCGCGCCCTGCCTCGGCCTTGACACCGAGCTTACCGTCCGAGCCGCGCGCCAGCGGCATAATCGCCTCTGGCCCCGCCTCGCCCATCAGCCCCGTGCCGCCGCGCATGGGGAAGGCCACAGGGCTGTTCACAACCCCGCCATTGGCAAAGGGCATCACGCGTCCTTGCGCAAAGCTGGCGCCCTTCTCAAAGGGAAAAAGCCCGCCCATCAGCCCGCCGATGCCATTGGCAATCAGCCCACCAAAATGGTCGGTCACAGGCTTCACAGCCGCCGAATAAGAGGCGTTGATCATGGATTGCGCCACCGTGCCGAGCACATCTGAAAGCTTGGCCCCGTCCAGCACCACGCCGTCCACCGCGCGCTTGAGCCCGCGTGAAAGCCCCTTTTCCAGCGTGGCCACTTCCTGCCCCGTCTCCGAGAAGCTTGCCCGCACGCGCTTTAGCTCTGCATCAAAGCTCGCCGCCATGCTGGCCGCCGCGCCCAAGCTTTGCTCCAGGGCGTCGGCCTTCAGCTCCATATCGTCCAGCGCATCAAAATCACTCATCTTTGGCCTCGTTTTTCATGTCGGGATAAGCCTCAAGCAGCGCCTGAAGCCCGGTTGTATCCATCGGGCGCAAGCCCGCTTGTGGCCCGAGCAGCAGCATCAGCTCCACAGGCGTCAGCGCCCAGAACTCCGCTGGCCTCAGGCCCAGCCGGGTCAGCCCCAGCCGGAGCAGTTCGGCCCAGTCAAAGCGCATTGTCCGCCCCCTCGGGCAGCATGAAGGCGCGCGCCAGCAAAAGCGCCGCCGCCCGCGCCGCGGCCATCGGCCCACCGGCGATCTCGGCGTGCAGCAAGTCCTCGGCGCGCCCCTGCCAGCCGCCGCCGCGCAAGCCTGCCACGATCAGCTTCATGACATCACGGCTGGAAAAACTGCCCGCCTCAAAGCGGCCCACAAGCGCGACAAGCGTGTCTTCGCCCATGGCCGTCTCAAGCTCGGCCAGCGCGCCGAGCGTGAGCTTGAGCACGCGGCGCTCGCCATCCATGACAAGCGCCACCTCAGAGGCAAAGGGGTTGCCCATCACAGGGCAGCCACAAAGCTGAGCTGGCCGGCGGAGGCCAGCGAAAGCTCATAGGTTGCCTCGCCGTTGTAGCTGCCCGAATACTCGATGGACGCCAGCTGAAACGCGCCTTCGATCCTGCCGAAATCCGGGATGATCACCTGAAAATCAGGTGTCTCGCCATCAAAGAAAATCTGGCGCGCGCGCTCATCGCTCGCCGCATCCTTGAACACGCCCGACCCCGAGAGGGAGGCCGATTTCACCCCCGCGCCGCCGAGAATTTCGCGCCAACCCCCGGCGCTCTCAAGGCTGGTCACATCCACGCTTTGCGCATTGAAGCTCAGTCGCGTGGCGCGCAGCCCCGCGATGGTTTCAAACTGGCCGTCGCCCGTCAGGTCGATCTTGATCAGAAGTTCTTTGCCGTTCTGTGCCGTCATGGGAAAATCTCCAATGTTGTCTGTTGTTTAGTCGTCGTCTTGCACGCCAGCGCGAAAGCGCAGATCAATCCGCCGCGTCGCGCCTGTGCCCTCGCGGGTGGCGCTGGCACGGTCAAATCCGAGGTAAATGAGGCTGCCACGGGCCAGCACCAAAGGTGCATCCACAAGCACATCGCTCACCCGCCCCGCCACATCCTTGGCCGCCTGAAAGCCCGCACTGTCCGTCACCACCGAAACGGTGAAGAGATGCAAAGCGCCCGCCCCGCTCTTGTCCGAGCTGTCGAGCACATTTTCAGGGCCCAAAGCCACATAGGTGGCCGGCAGGCTGCCCGAGGGGAGCGCATCATAAATCGCCGTGCCCACAAGCGCGGCCAGGTCCGCGTCTGAAATCAGCGCCTGATAGACCGCCGCCTGAAGGGCGGAAGATACACCGTAGCTCATGCCACAACCTCCTCTTGAGCCAGACAGGTCAGAAACCGCCCCGTCAGATCATCCTCCACCACGGCCTCAATGCGAAACACGCGGCTGCCTTCCACAAAGCGCTGCTCCGGCTTGGGGCGCATCTCATGGCCAATCGGGCTGGCACGCAGGCGGATCTTGTAAGCCACGCTGGAAAGCGGCACGGCCTCGCCCTGTGTCTCACGCCCCGTGCGTGCGCTCACCTCGGCCCAAAGCGTGCCCAAAGGCTGCCAGCTGATGGTAAAACCGCCCGCGCCATCGGGCATACGCACAGGGTTTTGAAGCACAAGCTGGCGGTTCAACCGGGGCACGCTCATTGCCCTGCCCCCGCAAACAGCCGCACGGTGCGGTAACGCTCGATCAGCGAGCTCACACCGAAGGGCATATAGCCCTCGCCGACGCTGGTTTCATTGCGGTATTCGTAATAATAGGCCGCCAGCAGCAACACCGCCTGCGCAAGATCTGCGGGCAAATCCTCCCAGCTCGGGCCATAGCCCGCGCGAAAACCGATCCGCACAGCGCCGCCCGTGGGCACAGCCGGCAGCACTCCCGCCACAGGCGTGAGTTTGGGGCGCTGCATATCTTCGGCCAGCCGGTAAAAATGTGCCGCCAGTGGCGTTTCAGCCCCGCTGCGGTTGATAAACACAACCTCGCTCAGCGCGGTCACAGGGGCGACAGGCAGCGCTTGCCCGGTGTCGTCACGCCAGCCGTTGAGCAGCCAGGAAAAATCGCGCTCAATCAAAATCTTGCCGGTGCGCGCTTCGATGGCCGCGATGGCGGCACGCAGAAAGCTGGCCAACACAGGCTCTTGCAATGTGTCCTCGGCAAAGCCCGTGCCCAGGCGCAAATGCGCTTTGAAGGCGTCCACGGGCAAGGCCGCGGTGGGCACTGCGGTTTCTTCAGTTAACATCATGGAGTCTCTCCAAAATTGCGCCTCCAGGGAGCGCGCGGCACCCCACCTGCCAAGGCGGAGGGGACAAAGCTTGGCAAAAGGCTGTGCTGTGCCGCGCGCAGTCGGGGGCGGTCGGCCCGCCCCCGTCCTTCAGCCTCACGAGGTGGCGAATTTCAGCAGCTTGATCGCTGCAAAATCGCTCACATCGCCGCCCACACGTTTGGTTGCATAAAACAGAACATGCGGCTTGGCGCTGAAGGGGTCACGCAGCACCCGCAAATCGGGGCGCTCGGCCACCGTATAGCCGGCGTTGAAATCGCCAAAGGCAATCGCCATCGCGTCTGCGGCCACATCGGGCATATCCTCGGCAATCAGCACAGGATAACCGAGAAGGCGCGCAGGCTCGCCCGCCGCCAGACCGTCTGACCACAAAAAGCGGCCATCCGCATCCTTGAGCTTGCGCACGGCGCCGGCCGTCTTGGAGTTCATCACGAAGCTCGCATTGGCGCGGTATTGCGCGCCCAGCGCATAAACGAGGTCAATCACAGCTTCGCCGCCGTCAAAATCCCCCGCAACACCCGTGGGCACATAGCCGATGTTGCCCCAGCTCCAGCTGTCGTTGTCCACCGTGGGGTGCGTCAGCATCCCCGTGGGCTTGTCCACACCGTTGCCGTTGATGAAAGCCGCCGCTTCAGAGCGGGCAAACTTGTTGGCAATACGGCCCGCAAGCCAGCCCTCAATGTCAAAGGCACTGTCATCCAGCAGACGCTGGCTCGCCTTGGGCAGGGCCGAAAGCTCGTGCAGCGGGATGGTGATCCGGTCGATCTGCGGCGTGCCTGTCTCACTGGTCGGGTCGGTCTCTGTCGCCCAGCCCGCGCCCACATCGGAGTGGTCGACAAGCACATCAAAGCTTGTCGCCTCGACCTGCACCACATTGGCCACCGCGCGGATCGACGAGGTGCTCTCCAGAACCGAGCGGATGCTCTCGCTGGTCTCAGGGTCAACAAGGTAGCCGCCATCTGCCGCAACAGCCGAAGACATCGCCTTGCCCTCCAGCTCAAGGCCGCGCAACCCGTCATCATCGCCGGAGCGCAAATAGGCGTTAAAGGCCTTCTGGTGAGGCGCCTCAAGCTCTGCCGCGCGGGCAAGGTGAGGGCGTTTGTGGGTTTGTGTTTTCCGATCAAGCATGGTCAGTCGCTCTTCCTGTTGTTTAAGTCGCTTCACAATGTCGCTTTGAAAGCCGTTGAATTCGCTCATGAAATCATCAGCTGCCGATTTCGTTTCAGGTGCGGAAGACACAGCTTCCCCGCCCCGAGCCTTCGCCCGAGTTTCAAACTGGGTGTCACTCATGCAGAGTTTCCTTTCTGGTTACTGTTTCAGCGCGTCAGTCTTGCGCCAGCTCCTGGCGCGCATCCCTGATGGCCGCCGCCATATTGCGCAGGGCCACGGCCTCAAGGCGCTCGCCCTTGGCTGCAACCCGCGCACTGGGCAACATCGGGAAGGTCACAAGCGACACCTCCCAAAGCTCCAGTTCCGTCAAGAGCCGCTGGCCCTTGTCTGTCTTGCCCGCCTTTTTGGTGCGGTATCCGATAGAGAGCCCGTCAATCGCCCCCGCCTCGATGAGCGCCGCCGCCTCGCGGCCCTTCTGGGTGCTGTCCAGCAAGCGGCCCTTTACAAAGAGCCCGCGGGCGTCTTCGCGCACCTCGTCCCAGATCCCGATCGGCTGGGCCGGGTCATGCTGCCAAAGCATTTTCACGCGCCGCCCCTCTGCGGCCAGCGCCTTTAGGCTCGCGCCATACGCGCCCTTGGCCACAACATCCCCGCCCTGGTCACAGGTGCCAAACAGGCTCGCATAGCCTTCGATACAGCGCCCCTCCGTCACGGTGATCTGCTCGCCAAGCCGGCAGAATTTGCGCTCAATCTCAGTTTGATAACTCATTACTCTCTCCTAATTGCGCCCTCAGCCGGGCATGAGGGGGCCTTGCATGACAAACGACATGAACCCGCCCAGAATGGCTGCGATGATCAGCCAGACAAGCCGCGCGATATGACCGTCGATCTTGTCAAGCCGGGTGTCGATCTGGTTGAACCGTGCCACCATGAACTTGCGCTTTTCTTCACTCACCGCGCGCTCTGTCTCCATCGCCGCAACGCTGAGCTCGAGCGAAGTGAGCCGCTTCTCGATATGGCGCAGCATGGCGCGGTAGCCCTCATAGGGCAGCATTGCCTCAAGAACAGCCTCTTGCGGGCCAAGATCACTCATCGGTGTCCTCCCCCAAAGCGGGCAGCCCCAAAAGCCGTCGCTTCTCGGCCTCGCTCAGAAAATCCGCCCCGCTCACCCGCGCCCATTGGGCATCGCGCTCCGCGGCAAGTGCGGGCACCTGATCGAGATCCGGCTTGAGCTCAAACCCCTCAGCGCCCAAAGCCCCCAGCCAATCCGCCAGCTTGGCTGTCACCCGGGCCGCCAGCGGCAAGACCGTGAGGCGATAAAAGGCGCGGTTGGCTTCCTGATAGTTGGCATAGGTCGCATCCCCTTGAATGCCGAGCAGCATCGGCGGCACCCCATAGGCCAGCGCAATCTCGCGCGCCGCCGCCTCCTTTGTTTTCTGAAATTCCATGTCAGAGGGCGAAAAGCCCATGGGCTTCCAATCAAGCCCGCCCTCCAGCAACATCGGCCGCCCCGCATTGCGCGCGCCTTGGTAGTTCGCCTCCATCTCACTGACGAGGCGGTCGTATTGGTCGGCACTCAACCCGCTCTGCCCGTCGGCCCCACGGTAAACAATCGCCCCCGAAGGCCGTGCGGCATTGTCCAGCAGCGCCTTTGTCCAGCGCGAGGCCGAATTGTGCACATCCACCGCCTGCGCCGCCGCCTGCATGGGCGAAAAGCCATAATGGTCATCCTGCGGATGGAAATTGCGGATGTGGCAGATCGCCGGTGCGCCCTGGCTGATCTGGAAACGGTGCGTCTTGCCGCCCACGGTGTAATCATAGGCCACAGGCCAGCCGTCGCGCCCGGGCACAAGGCTCATCCGGTCGCTGCGCAGCACATGCAACTCAGAGGGCAAACCGCCGTCCCCGCCCGCCGCTTCCAGATAGGCGTTGCCGGTGAGCAGGAGCTGGCCGTAAAGCGCCTCCAAAAGCTCCGCACGCCCCTGTGCAAAATTGGGCTTGCGCAACAGCGCGAGCACGGGGTGTTCTTCATAGCGGCGCTGAAAGTCCTGCAACACAACCGGCAGCGCAGATGCCGCCTCGGCAATCATCTTCACACAGCGAAACCCGACAGGGTTGCCCGTGAAGCCGATCCGCGTGAGGCTCCCTGTGTCGCGTGGGCTCCAGGCCACACGGCCGCTGCCATGCCAGCCGATCACAGAGGCCGCAGCGCTGGCCTTCTGCTGGAGCGCCTCAGGCTGGGGCTTGCGAAAAAAATCAAATACGGCCATGTCTTACTCCCGATTTATAAAATCAAACCTGTGTGTTACGCGGCAAAGCTTATGTGAAACCCGCCGTGAAGCTTTGACAGGAAGATGAGGTGAAAAGTTTAAGAACTCTTAACTAGAGCGTGCGCACCTGCGGGTTCAGACGGGCTTTGGCCGGCAGAATCATCAGCTCCCACAACGCCCAGACAAGCGCATCTGTGCGGTCGGGGCTGCCCTTGCCGTGAAAGCCGTGCAGCGTGAGCTGGCACATCTCGTCTTCCAGCTTGGCAAGCCCGGTGAAGTGATGCACGCGCCCCTGCTCATACAGCGCCGCGATCGGCTCTGCCCGGGCGCTCTTGCCCTTGGAGGCATGGACTTTGCGCAAGGAAATCAACGGGTCCACCTGCCGGATCACCTGCTCCACGAGGTCGCCGCCCTGGTTGACCTCGGCCACCATGCGCTCCGCGCCCCAGCGGTGCATCGCCGCCACCGCCGCCTCCGCCCAGCCCATCGGACTGGCGCCCTCCACGCTGGCGTCTTCCAGCACATAGGCGCGCCAGTCCTGCACCGGCCCCTCGGCCACGACACCGGCGACGACAATGCCACAGGCGTCCGAGCGGGCCGTGCCGCTGACCGGCGGGTCCACCGCCACCACGATCCGGCTCATCTGGGGCATCTCGCGCAAGCGGGCCGCCTCAAGGCGCGCCGGGGTCCAAAGCGCGCCCTCGGTCTCCTCGAGCAGCACCCCGTCAAGCTCTTGCCGGCCCAGCCGCGTGCCCGCATATCGCGCTTGAACAGCGTCCAGGAAGCTCTTGGCAAGATTGGCTTTATTGGCTTCTGTCGCAGCCTGCGTCACCACCGTGCCATCCGCTTCCAGCAGCTCCTTGAGCAGCCCGATGTTGCGCGGCGTCGTGGTGATGCAGACCTGCGGATGCGCCCCCAAGCGCAAGCCAAACTGGAGCATATCCCAAGTCTCGCGGGCCTTTTTCCACTTGGCCAGCTCATCAACCCACGCCGCATCAAACTGTGGCCCCCGCAAGGCCTCGGGGTCATGGGCCGAAAACACCTGCGCCACAGCGCCGTTGGGCCACAAGAGCTGGCGGCGGCTCGCTTGCCATTCGGGGCGGCGGTCCGGCGGCGAGCAGGCCAGCAGCCCGCTCTCGCCAAACACCATGACCTCGCGCACCTGCGCCACGGTCTCACCCACCAGCGCAATGCGGCGGCAACGCCCAGCGTCCTGCGGCCCGGCCCCTTCCACAAGGCTGCGCACCCACTCCGCCCCCGCACGGGTCTTTCCCGCACCGCGCCCGCCCATAATCACCCAGCGGGTCCAATCCCCCTCCGGTGCAAGCTGGTGCGGCATGGCCCAAAACGAAAACAGAAAAGGCAGGGCGAGCAGCTCGTCTTCAGTCAGCGCATTCAGGAAGGCGCTCTGCACGCTGGGCGGCTCGGAGACGATCCAGCTTGCCGCCGATGCTAAGGCGCGCGGCGTCAAGGTCGAGCGCGCGGGCTCGGCTGTCGACAGATGTTCTGCGGGTATGCTTGTCATAGGTTTGCTCCATTTCCAGGGCGATCCCGATCCATTGCGCAATCTCTTCCAGAGAAAAGAGCGCCTCGCGGGGCTGAAGGCTTGTCGCCGGCCCCACCATGCGCGCGCGCAGCGCCGTCAGATCGTGTTTCATGCGTGTCAGTTCGAGAACAAGGGCCGCAACAGACTGGCTCAAGCTTTGGCCCAAGCTCTGATCCAAGCTCTGATCCAGACTCGGGCCCGCAGCGTTCGGAGAGTAATTGCTCATAGGGTATGCGCCTCATGTGGTCTGCCTCCGCCCGGCATGAACACTGCGCAGCGCGCCCAGCATTCTGCCTGCCCCAAAAGGCTAGCGAGCTGCTTACAGCGCGTAAATAGACTTGCCCGAGCGGCGCACGCTCGGGTTAACAAAGTCTTAATTTTGTTTTATTTCAGAGCCTTAAAAGCCAGCCTTGTCGCGCAAAAACGCCAGCGCAACTGACAGGCCATCCTGAGCGATCCCGTGGCCCGTGCCCTTCATGATATGCGCATAGACCTCTTTGAAGCCCGCAACCTGAAGCGCCTGCGCGGCTTCCGGCAAGCTCTGGGGCAAGACGACATCATCCTGATCCCCATGCACCAGCAAGATCGGGGGCTTGCTCAACGCCGCCTCGCCAAGCTCCTCCGGCGCAAGCAATCGGCCCGAAAACGCCACAATCCCGGCCAGCTCCTCCTCGCGGCGCGGCGCAACATGCAGCGCCATCATCGTGCCCTGGCTGAAGCCGAATAGGGCCATCTGCTCGGGCAACAAGTCTTCCTCCACCAAAATACCGTCCAGAAAAGCGTTCAGATCCTCGGCTGCCGCCATCATGCCGCGCTCGGCCTCCTCTTCGGAGGAGCCGTCAATCCAGGGAATCGGAAACCACTGAAACCCCATCGGCGCACCGGCACAGGCCTCCGGCGCATCGGGCGCCACAAACAAGGTGTCCGGCAAATGCTCGCCCAACGGGTCGGCCAGCCCGAGCAAATCGGCGCCGTTCGCCCCGTATCCATGTAAAAAGACAACGACGGATCGGGTCTCGCCGGAAACCGGCTCTCTTCGGTTGGCTTGCAATGCGCGTGTCATAGGGTCCCCTCACGGTCTTTGATTTCTTTGTAATAGGCCCAGAGCAGCCGCGCCGCAACCGCTCTCCAAGGAGACCAGCGCTCAGCCATCTGGCTCATCTGGCGCTCCTTGGGCCGCTCTGCAAGCCCGTACAGCAGCCGCGCCGCTTCCTGAAGCGCCAAATCCCCGGGCGCAAAGACATCCGCCCGCCCGAGGCTGAACATCGCATAAATCTGCGCCGTCCAGACACCAATGCCCCGCACAGCCACCAGCCGCTTGATCACAGCCTCGCTTGGCAGGCTGCGCAGCGCCGCAAAGTCGATATCCGCCGCCGCCAGCGCCTTGGCATATGCCGCCTTTTGCCGGCTCAGCCCCAGCGCCTGCAAGTCCTCAAGTCCCATGCACGCCACAGCGTGGGGCCTGTCACAGCCCGCCGCCTGCAAACGCCCCCAGATCGCGCGGGCACTCGCCACACTCACCTGCTGGCTGACAATCGCATTCAAAAGGGCCGCAAAGCCCTCCGGCTTCAAGCGCAGCGGCAACGGCCCGGTCGCACCATAGGCCTCTGCAAGGCGCGCATCCTGTGCCACAAGCCATGCCGCACCCTCGGCCACACAGCCCGCACCAGAGATGACACGCTCATCCATCGGCGCGCTCATGCGCCCTTGGGAAAGACAAAACACCTATCACGCCGGATTGTGAGCCAAAGCGGCTTGCCCACACTGGGCAAAAAAACATTCGGCACCGTCACGCGCAGCTTGGAGCCGTCATGGTCCATGCGAAATTCCACAAGGCTCTCGTTGCCCATGAACCGCGCGCGCTCCACCACCCCGCGCGCCGCCGTGCCATCTTGCGGCGTCGGGTTGGGCCCACGCCCCTCGCGGTCAAAATCAATCTTGAAGTGCTGCGGGCGGATGACAATTTCAACCTCCTGCCCGTCCGCCACGCCCGGCGCCAGAAACTGCCCAAACGGCGTCTGCGTCAAAGCCCCACGCACCGTGCCTTCTATCACGTTGATATCGCTAAAAAAGCCAACAGCCTGCTTGTCCACAGGGGCGTTGTAAATATTGTAAGGCGCACCGCGCTGCACAATCCGCCCCTGGCGCATGAGCGCAATCTCATCTGCCATGCGCATGGCTTCGTCCGGCTCGTGGGTCACCAGCAAAACCCCCGTATCCTCCTGCTTGAGCACATCCAGGGTTTCGTCGCGGATCTCGTCGCGCAAACGGTTGTCCAGCCCCGAAAAAGGCTCATCCATCAGCATCAGCCGCGGCCGCGGGGCCAAGGCGCGCGCCAGCGCCACCCGCTGCTGCTCCCCGCCCGAAAGCTCGTGCGGATAGCTCTCCTCAAAGCGCGCCAACCCCACCCGCGCCAAAAGCTCACGCACCCGCTTGGTTTTTTCCTCGCGCCTGCCCGACAGGCCAAAAGCCACATTCTCGGCCACGCTCAAATGTGGAAACAGGGCAAAATCCTGAAACATCAGCCCCGTGTGCCGCCGCTCGGGAGGCACCCGAAACACCGTGTCGCAAATCAGCTGACCATCGACAAAAATCTCGCCACTGTCCTGCATGTCCACGCCCGCAATCATCCGCAGCGTGGTCGATTTCCCGCAGCCCGAAGGCCCCAAAAGACAGGTCACCTGCCCAGGCTGGATCGTGAGCGACACATCATCCACCACAACGCGCCCCTCAAAGGCGCGCTTGAGATTGCGCACATCAAGCCGCGGAGGTGTCTGCATCAGAGGATCTGCCTTTTGCTCTCAAACTCAGGGTATCCGATGATTTTCATCGGGATTAAGCCAGTCCTACCAGCCCCGCGCGCGCCTCGCAAGCCAAGCGCGGGCCACTTCCAGACACAGCTCTTTCTTATTGCTACAAATATCCAAATCCCGACAGCGCCCCAAGCGCTCCGGAGTGCGTCAAGCGCCCCTGGCGGGCGCGGCCCGAAGGGGCGCGCCCGCCCCCCCGCGATGCCGCAGGCAGCGCAAAACCTTAAGCAGATGCCGCAGGCAGCGCAAAGCCTGATGTCGGTGCCAAAGGCCGCGCAAAGCCTCAGATCTCGTCATCCCATTTTATTGGCTCTGCATCCGGGTCAGGCTTGCCAATCCCCTTGAACAGCCCCTTGAACGGCAAGATCCAGATCATCCCAAGCGCCACATAAACGACCAGCTCGATCAGCAAGGGCAAGCGCCCGACAAGCGCCTCAAGCCAGTTCACAGCCGTGACAGCCAGCACAATATAGACCGGCATCCCAATGACCAGCACCAGAACAGCCAGCCAGCGGCGCGCTTTGAAACTCAGCGAGTCAAACATCCGCTCAATCCGCAAACGGGTCGGTGACAAGGATCGTGTCGTCACGCTCCGGGCTTGTGCTCAAAAGCGCCACCGGGCAGTCGATCAGCTCTTCCACGCGGCGCACATATTTGATCGCCTCCGCAGGCAGATCAGCCCAGGAGCGCGCGCCCTCGGTGCTCTCGCTCCAGCCCTTCATCTCCTCATAGATCGGCGTGCAGCGCGCCTGCGCTTCCGCGGCGGTCGGCAGATAGTCCAGCCGCTCACCGTCCAGCTCGTAGCCGACACAGATCTTGAGCGTCTCAAAACCGTCGAGCACATCCAGCTTGGTGAGCGAAATCCCGTTCACACCGCTGGTCGCGCAGGTCTGGCGCACAAGACAAGCGTCAAACCAGCCGCAGCGACGCTTGCGCCCCGTGGTTGTGCCAAATTCATGGCCGCGCTCGCCCAGCCGCTGGCCGTCCGCATCCTCCAGTTCGGTGGGGAAAGGCCCCTCGCCCACGCGGGTGGTATAGGCTTTCACAATCCCCAGCACAAAATCAATGCTGCCAGGGCCAATGCCCACCCCCGTCGCCGCCTGCCCCGCAATCACATTGGAAGAGGTCACAAAAGGATATGTGCCGAAGTCGATGTCCAGAAGCGCGCCCTGCGCCCCCTCAAACAAGATGCGCTTGCCGGCCTTGCGCTTTTCGTTGAGCACTTTCCAGACAGGCGCGGCATAGGGCAAAATCTGCGGCGCAATCGCCTTGAGCGCGGCAATCAGCCCGTCACGGTCCACAGGCGCAATGCCAAGGCCCTTGCGCAGCGGGTCATGGTGCTGCAACGCGCGGTCCACCCGCGCAATCAGCGTGGCCTCATCGGCCAGGTCTGCCACCCGCACAGCGCGCCGGCCCACCTTGTCTTCATAGCACGGGCCAATGCCCCGCCCCGTCGTGCCGATCTTCGTGCCCTTGCTCGCGGCCTCTTCGCGCGCGCGGTCCAGCTCGCCGTGAATCGGCAGAATGAGCGGCGTGTTTTCGGCAATCATCAGCGTCTCGGGGCTGATCTCTACCCCCTGCGCGCGCACCGTCTCGATCTCGTTCAGAAGGTGCCAAGGGTCCAGAACAACCCCGTTGCCAATCACCGAGAGCTTGCCGCCGCGCACCACACCCGAAGGCAGTGCATGCAGCTTATATACCTTGCCATCAATGACAAGCGTATGGCCCGCATTGTGCCCGCCCTGAAAGCGCGCAATCACATCTGCGCGCTCGCTCAGCCAGTCTACAATCTTGCCCTTGCCCTCGTCGCCCCATTGTGCGCCGACAACCACCACATTCGCCATACCGGCCCCCTTGGTTTCGCTGCGAGTTCTCTGTCAAACCCGCGCTCGTATATACGGCTGCGCGCGTGGGCGAAACTGCAAATTCGCCGCAGCGCCAAAGAAGCGGCCAAAATCAGTAGCGCGCCGCCGCCAAACCCGGTTGCGCCGCTCAAATGAGCGCCATGCGCTCGGCGCGCTCCGCATCGGGAAAGGGGCGATACAAGGCAATATCCACCTCCCCCACCATCTGGTGCACGGTGGTGTAGAGCCGTTCAATCTGCTCATCTGCGGTGCCGGTAAAGCGAAAGGCGCGGTCCAGCTGGGTCATGTCTTCCACCTCGATCTGAAGCAGGAAATCCCGCGCTCGAGGCGCGCCAAAGCCAAGCTTGCGCCGGCACAGATGCCACGACAGGATCGCCCCATGCGCTTTGAGATGCGCCATCCAGCTGTCTACGGCCGCCGCAAAGGCCAGTGCTTTGGCCGTGTCGCGCAGATCAATCGAGCAGTGATAAAGGTTCATGATAGGTCGTCTCTCCCTGTTCCTGTTCCCAGAGGGTGGCACAAAGAAGTTCCCAATCCGTTAAGCCGCGCACTGCCGCAGGGCCAAAACCTGTTAAAAAATCATGAACGCGCCCGCGCCTGCGTGCGCTGAATTGATGAATTTTTCCTGAACACATCCGGTTTTGCCCGGTGCACGCCCGGTGCACGCGATGTGCACGCGTTTCACCCCCCCGCTGGCGGGCCGCCCGGCCCTGTTAACCATGCGCTGCGCAGCGTTAAGCCGATGGTAATCTTGTTTTGCACCCGTCTTGCGCCCGTTTTGCACCCGGCCAGGCCAAGATCACGGGTTGCGCGCCTTGGGCAGTTGCCCTAAAACCCGCCCAGACCAGTCTCAGGCATCGGACATTTCATGGAAAACGTCGTTCTTATCGTCCATCTCTTTTTGGCTTTGGCGCTCATTGGCGTGGTGCTTTTGCAGCGCTCTGAAGGCGGTGGGCTGGGCATGGGCGGCGGTGGCGGCAGTGTCTCTGGGCGCGCAGCGGCAACCGCCATGGGCAAGCTCACCTGGATTCTGGCCATTGCCTTTATTTGCACCTCCATTTCGCTGACCATCATCGCGGCGCAGAAATCAGCCGGCGGCTCGGTGATCGACCGCCTCGGCGATGTCACAGTGCCCGAGCCCGAGGCCGCGCCGGCCAGCGCTGACACGCTGTTGCCCCCCGCCGAAGGGGATGACGCGCCGCTGGTGCCCTCGGCCGACTGACCACAACACATTGCCCCGGCGCGAATAATTGCAACATTATGTTGCGGCTGCATTGCCAAGTCGGGGCGAATCTACTATCACTCAAATCCCGTGATGATGCGGTCTTTACAGGCCGCCTCTGAGCATTTTTGAGCGAAAACCAAAAGCTTTCACGGGGGTCCTTCCAACATGGCACGCTATATTTTTATCACGGGCGGTGTGGTCTCCTCGCTGGGCAAGGGGCTGGCCTCGGCCGCGCTTGGCGCGCTCTTGCAGGCCCGTGGCTTTTCCGTGCGGTTGCGCAAACTTGACCCCTATCTCAATGTTGATCCGGGCACGATGTCGCCCTTTGAGCACGGCGAGGTTTTCGTGACAGATGACGGGGCGGAAACCGACCTTGATCTGGGCCATTACGAGCGCTTCACAGGCGTCGCCGCGCGCAAGACAGACTCGGTCTCCTCCGGGCGCGTCTACTCCACCGTGCTCGAAAAAGAGCGCCGCGGCGATTATCTGGGCAAAACCATTCAGGTCATCCCCCATGTCACCAATGAAATCAAAGACTTCATAGGCATCGGTGATGACGAGGTCGATTTCATGCTCTGTGAAATCGGTGGCACGGTGGGCGATATCGAGGGCCTCCCCTTCTTTGAAGCGATTCGCCAGTTTTCCCAGGAGCGCCCGCGCGGACAGTGCATTTTCATGCACTTAACCCTTTTGCCCTATCTTGCGGCGTCCGGCGAATTGAAGACAAAACCGACCCAACACTCCGTCAAGGAGCTGCGCTCCATCGGTCTTCAACCGGATGTGCTGGTCTGCCGCTCCGAGCAGATCATCCCCGAAAAAGAGCGCGCCAAAATCGCGCTCTTTTGCAACGTGCGCCCCGAGGCGGTGATTCCCGCCTATGATCTGAGCTCGATCTACGAGGCGCCGCTGGCCTATCATCAGGTCGGCCTTGACCAGGCGGTGCTGGATGCCTTCCAGATCAGCCCTGCGCCCAAGCCCGAGCTGAAAGTCTGGGAGGATGTGAAAGAGCGCATCACCCATACCGACGGCGCGGTGAATATCGCCATCGTCGGCAAATATACGCAGCTTGAAGACGCCTATAAGTCGATCAAGGAAGCGCTCATGCACGGCGGCATGGCCAACCGTGTGAAAGTAAATGTCGACTGGGTCGATGCCGAAGTTTTCGATAAGGGCGATGCCGCGCCCCACCTTGAAGGCTACCACGCGATCCTCGTGCCCGGCGGCTTTGGCGAGCGCGGCACAGAGGGCAAGATCAAAGCGGCGCAGTTCGCCCGCGAGCGCAAAGTGCCCTATCTCGGCATCTGCCTCGGGATGCAAATGGCGGTCATCGAAGCCGCGCGCAACGTGGCCAAGATCAAAGACGCCGGCTCAGAGGAGTTTGACCATGAAGCCGGTAAAAAGCGTTTTGAACCAGTGGTTTACCACTTGAAAGAATGGGTGCAAGGCAACTACACCGTCACCCGCAAAGAGAGCGACGACAAAGGCGGAACCATGCGCCTTGGCGCCTATGACGCCACCTTGTCTCAGGGCTCCAAAGTGGCGCAGGTCTATGGTGGCACAGCCATCGAAGAGCGCCACCGCCACCGCTATGAAGTCGATGTCAAATACCGCGACCAGCTCGAAGCTTGCGGCCTGAAATTCTCCGGGATGTCGCCCGATGGCCGCCTGCCCGAGATCGTGGAATGGTCCGATCACCCGTGGTTCATCGGCGTGCAGTTCCACCCGGAGCTCAAGTCCAAGCCCTTCGCACCGCATCCGCTATTTGCCGATTTCGTGCGTGCCGCTGTTGAGACATCAAGGCTGGTATAGGCCGCGTAAGGCTTGACTGGCAGAGCCTTTCGCCGCAGCCTCGCAGGCCAAACGGGAGAAAAAACCATGACCAAAGCCTATTGGGTTGCCCATGTCGATGTCGCAGATCCGCAAGTCTACGAGAAATACAAAGCCGCCAACGCCGCCCCTTTTGCCGAGTTCGGCGCGCGCTTTCTGGTGCGCGGCGGTGAGCAGCAGGTGCGTGAGGGCTCTGTGCGCAGCCGCACCGTTGTGATCGAATTTCCAAGCTACGAGGCCGCCGTGGCCTGCTATGAAAGCCCCGCCTATCAAGCCGCCATCGACATCCGCAAGGCGGTTTCTGAGGGTGATATGGTGATCGTCAAGGGCTATGACGGCTAAGCAGCCCGCACCCAAAGCGCAAACACGACCTCAGAAGGCAGATAGTCAATGATAAAATCTCTTCTCAAGACCCTGTTTTCAAAAGAGGATGTCAGTTTCTCCGACGCAGAAGCCCGCTTGGCGCTCGCGGCTCTTCTGGTGCGGGTTGCACGGGCTGATTTTGAGTATGACGCGCGCGAGGTGGCCCGGATCGACCAGATCCTGACAGAGCGTTACGGGTTTGATCTGCCCGCCGCTCAGGCGTTGCGCCGCGAGGCCGAAGCGCTGGAGGCCGAGGCCCCTGACACGGTGCGCTTCACCCGGGTGATCAAAGACGCCGTGCCCTATGAAGAGCGCTCCGCCGTGATCCAAGCGCTCTGGTCGGTCGTGCTCGCCGATGCGCAGCGCGACCAACATGAAGACGCGCTCTTGCGCATGGTGGCCAACCTGCTTGGTGTGTCTGATCGCGACAGCCATCTGGCCCGCCAGCGCGCCACAGAAGCGCCTTCACGCTGATCTGCAATCAAAACTCTTGCGCTGATGGGGGGGCTTCTGGCAT
Organism: uncultured Lentibacter sp.; assembly: GCF_937123735.1. Lineage (GTDB taxonomy): Bacteria > Pseudomonadota > Alphaproteobacteria > Rhodobacterales > Rhodobacteraceae > Lentibacter. Next base: position 239,929 of record NZ_CAKZKL010000028.1, on the reverse strand, counting down.
CTTGCCTCAAGATTTGATCAAATTATGGCGCCCCCATGCAACCCGACCTAAGCTCCCTTCGCATTGCAGCCTCCGACCTCAACGGCAGGATGCGCGGCAAGCGCTTGCCCGCCGATTACATGCGCAAAGTCGAGAACGGCGCCGTGCGGATGCCGCTGTCTGTGCTCAATGTCGACATCTGGGGCGCCGACATCGACAACAACCCGCTGGTGTTTGAAACAGGCGACCGCGACGGCTACATGCAGCCCACGGGGCGCGGCGCAGTGCCCATGCCCTGGCTGTCGGATGACGCCTACCTCATGCCCGCCACCATGCTCAAAGAAGACCAGACCCCCTTTGAGGGCGATCCGCGCCGTGCGCTTGAGCGGGTGCTGGAGCGCTATGCCGCACGCGGCTGGGAGGTGCGCGCCGCGGCGGAGATGGAGTTTTATCTGGTGGATGATTCCGGTGATGTCCCCGTCCCGGTGAAAAACCCGCGCACAGGCCGCCCGCTTGTCGGGGCCAATATCCTCTCGCTCGCCGAGCTGGATGCCTTTGAGCCCTTTTTCAACGCGCTTTACCGCGCCTGTGATGTGATGGATATCCCCGCCCAAACCGCCATCAGCGAAGTCGGCACCGGCCAGTTTGAGATCGATATCAACCACCGTGATGCGCTGGAAGCCGCCGACAACGCCTGGCTTTTCAAATCCATGGTCAAGGGCATTGCCCGACTGCACAACATGGCCGCCACCTTCATGCCCAAGCCCTTTGCGGCAGATGCGGGCACCGGGCTGCATGTGCATTTTTCGGTGGTCGACAGTGCCGGGCAAAATGTGTTCGACGATGGCAGCGAGACAGGCAACGACACCCTGCGCCACGCGGTGGCAGGCTGCCTTGAGGCCATGCGCGCCTCAACGCTGGTCTTTGCGCCCCATGGCCCAAGCTATGACCGTATCGTGCCGGGCGAGCACGCGCCCATTTCCGTCTGCTGGGGCTATGAAAACCGCACCGCCGCCATCCGCATTCCCGCGGGCCCGCCGGCCGGGCGGCGCATTGAACACCGCATTGCCGGGGGCGACACCAACATCTACCTGCATCTCGCAGCCGTTCTGGGCGCGGCGATGGACGGGATCGAGCGCCAAGCCGAGCCGCCCGCCCCCATCACCGGCAACGCCTATGAGGGAAATCACCCCGAGCTGGTGACAAATTGGGCCGATGCCATAGAGCTGTTTGAGACAGACCCGCTCATCGCCCGGATCTTCCACCCGCGGCTGGTTGAGAACCTTGTGATGACAAAGCGCCAGGAGCTGCGCCTGCTGGCCGACATCCCCGCCGACGAGCACTGGAAGACATATCTAGAAACCGTGTAAGCCCCTCTTGCTTTGGCCCTTGGCGCGCAATAGGCTGAGTTTGATCAAATAGGTGACCCATGAAAATTGGTATTTTGCAAACAGGCCATGCGCCTGACGAGCTTCTGAAAACAGAAGGCGATTACGACGCCATGTTCCGCGCCCTGCTTGCTGGCGAGGGCTTCACATTTGAAACATTCAACGTGGTCGACGGCCAGTTCCCCGAGGGGGCCGATATGGCCGAGGCCTGGCTCATCACCGGCTCAAAGCACGGCGCCTATGAGGATCACCCCTGGATTGCGCCGCTAGAAGCGCTCATCCGCGAGATCGCGGCCGCAGGCCAGCCGCTTGTCGGGGTCTGCTTTGGCCATCAGATCATCGCTCAGGCGCTTGGCGGCAAGGTCGAGAAATTCGCAGGCGGCTGGGCCGTCGGGCGGCAGACCTATACCATCGAGGGCAAAGCGCTCTCCATCAATGCCTGGCACCAGGATCAGGTCGTTGCACTGCCGCCAAACACCCGCGTGCTGGGGGGCAACGCCTTTTGCGAAAACGCTGTGCTGATGATCGGCGAGCGCATTCTCACCATTCAGCCTCACCCCGAGTTTGGCGCAGGCGTCATCCGCGGGTTGATCGAACACCGTGGCGGAGCCGTGCCACCGGCGCAGATCGCAGAAGCGAAATCTGCACTGCAATCCCCGACACAGCGCGGGGCCTTCCGCGACATGATGGTGGCCCACCTCAAACGCCAGACAGCAGAGGCCACAGCATGAGCGACGACTGGACAAAGGGCCTCCCCGAGGCCGCGCAAGCCTACCTCGAAGGGCGGCGGCTGGACGAGGTCGAATGCATCATCTCCGACCTGCCGGGAATCGCCCGGGGCAAGGCCGTGCCGGCCAGCAAGTTCAAACGGCAGACCTATTTTCACCTGCCCGACAGCATCTTTTATCAAACCATCACAGGCGATTGGGGGGAAGCTGCGGGCGATGATGGCTTCATCGAACGTGACATGATCCTCAAGCCCGACATGGACACCGCCACCGCCGCCCCTTGGACCGGCGACTGGACCTTGCAAGTCATCCATGACGCCTATGACCGCAAGAACAACCCGATCGAATTTGCCCCGCGCAACGTGCTCAAGCGCGTGGTCGAGCTGTATCGCAAGCAAGGGCTGGAGCCGGTGGTCGCGCCCGAGATGGAGTTCTTTCTCGTGGCCCGCAACATTGACCCGGCCAAGAAAATCGAGCCGATGATGGGCCGCTCCGGCCGCCCGGCCGCCGCCCGTCAGGCCTATTCCATGACAGCTGTAGACGAGTTCGGCCCGGTGATAGATGACATCTATGATTTCGCCGAGGCCCAGGGTTTTGAGATCGACGGCATCACCCAGGAAGGCGGCGCGGGCCAGCTCGAGATCAACCTGCTCCATGGCGACCCTGTGAAGCTCGCCGATGAGGTCTTCTTCTTCAAACGGCTGATCCGCGAGGCGGCGCTGCGCCATGATTGCTTCGCGACCTTCATGGCCAAACCGATTGCCGATGAGCCGGGCTCGGCCATGCACATCCACCATTCGGTGCTCGACAAGGAGAGCGGGCAGAATATCTTTTCCGGCCCACAGGGCGGGGAGACAGATGCATTCTTCCATTTTATCGCAGGGCTGCAAAACCACTTGCCGGCGGCCATTGCGGTGATCGCCCCCTATGTAAACTCCTATCGCCGCTACGTGCGCGACCACGCCGCGCCCATCAATCTTGAATGGGGCCGCGACAACCGCACCACAGGCATCCGCGTTCCCCTGTCCAGCCCCTCGGCACGGCGGGTTGAAAACCGTCTTGCCGGCATGGATTGCAACCCCTATCTGGGCATAGCCGCCTCACTTGCCTGCGGCCTTATTGGCCTCAACGAGGAAAAGCGCCCGGACAAGCAGTTCAAAGGCGATGCCTATGAGGGCGATGAGGACATCCCGCGCGAAATGGGGGCCGCTTTGGATCTGTTTGATGACAGCAGCGCGCTCCATGAAATTCTCGGCCCCGAGTTCGCCCGGGTCTATTCCATTGTCAAACGCGCCGAATATGAAGAGTTTCTCGGCGTCATTTCGCCCTGGGAGCGAGAACATTTGCTGCTCAACGTATGAACCTGCTCTATTCAAACGATAAAAAAGGCGCCTTCCCGCCCAGTTGGTATGCCGCCACAGCGCCTGCGCGCACCCCCGCCGCCCCGCTGAAGGGCACGGCGCGCGCCGATGTCTGTGTTGTGGGCGCAGGCTTCACCGGGCTCTCCGCGGCGCTGCATCTGGCTGAGCGCGGCTATTCTGTGGCCCTCATCGAGGCGCATAAAGCCGGGTTTGGCGCCTCCGGGCGCAACGGGGGCCAGCTCGGCTCCGGCCAGCGCCAAGAGCAGACTCAGCTTGAAAAAATGGTCGGCCCGGAGGATGCGCTCAAGCTCTGGCAGCTCGCCGAAGAGGCCAAAGACCTCGTCAAACATCTGATCAAAAAGCACAAAATCGACTGTGATCTGAAACCCGGCATCGCCCATGCCGGCTTCAGCGCCTCCGAGCGGGCCCATGAACACGCCTATGTTGCGCATTTGCAAACCCGCTATGGCTATGACCAAATCGAGGCGCTTAGCCCCGAAGAGCTGCACGCAATCTGCCCCTCACCGCGCTATCAGGGCGGCTCGCTTGATATGGGTGCGGCCCATCTGCACCCGCTCAACTTCGCCATTGGCCTCGCACGCGCCTGTGAAGCGGCGGGGGTCACCTTCTATGAAAACACCCATGTGCAGGCCATCAAGGAAGGCCCCAAAGCCGAGGTCCGCTGTGACACAGGCCGCGTGCTGGCCGACCATGTCATCCTCGCCGCCAACGGATACCTCGGCGGGCTCAACCGCCGCGTCGCGGGCCGCGTCATGCCGATCAACAATTTCATCATTGCCACCGAGCCTCTGGGCGAAGATGCCGCCCGCGTGCTCACCCGCGACATCGCCGTGGCCGACAGCAAATTCGTGGTCAACTACTTCCGTCTGAGTGCGGACAACCGCCTGCTCTTTGGCGGCGGTGAAAGCTATGGCTACCGCTTCCCTGACATCGACAAAACCGTGCGCAAACCCATGGCCGACATCTTCCCGCACCTCAAAAACGTGCGCTTTGATCACGCATGGGGCGGCACCCTCGCCATCACCATGAAGCGCCTGCCCTATCTCGCCCGCGTCGGTCAAAACATCCTCTCCGCCTCGGGCTACTCGGGCCACGGTGTGGGCACAGCCACCCACGCCGGCAAACTCATGGCCGAGGCCATCGCCGGCCAATCGGCGGGCTTTGACACCATGGCGCGCATCCCAAACACGCCCTTCCCGGGCGGGCCAGCCCTGCGCACCCCGCTGCTCACACTCGCCATGACATGGTATGCCCTGCGCGACCGCCTCGGCGTCTGACTGCCCCCTTTCTTATTGCTCTAAATATCCCGGGGGTGTGGGGGCTGGCCCCCACTATGCCTGCGTGTTGGGGGCAGGCCCCCACAAAACGGGGGAATGATGCAAAGCCAAGGCTTTGCATCTAGGGGGCAGCGCCCCCAGCGGGTCGGCGCGCGCAGCGCGACGAAGCTACCCGTTCACAAAATGCACGCGGTCAAACTCTGCGCGCCACGCCGCCACCTCGCGTGCGACAGCTTCGGCGTCAGTCCCCGTCAGCCCGCGCGCGATCAACCCGGCCAGCCGCGGCGCATCCGCCGCCGTCATGCCCCAGCGGACAAGTTCCGGCGTGCCGATCCTCAGCCCGTTCATATCCCCCGCCACAGGCTTTGCAGGCAGGCCGATCCCGCAGGCCAGAAAGCCCGCTTGCCGCAACGTCTTGCTCGCCGCCTGCCCGCCACCAAAGCGCCCCGCCTCAAGCGCAAACTGGTGGCTGCGCGTCGCCCCATGCCGCCCTTCAAAGACAGGCAATCCCGCTTCCTTGAGCGCCTCCGCCAGCGCTCCGGCCATCGCGATCATCTCGCGCGCATAGGCCTGCCCAAAGTCGCGCCAATCCAGCAGCGTCACGGCGAGTGCGGCCGATTTCGCCGCATCAAAATTCGCCGTCATCCCAGGAAAGGCAATCGCGTCCAGCCGCTCCACAAGGGCTGCGTCATTGCTCACAATCAAGCCCCCCGCAGGGCCGCCAAGGCTCTTGTAGGTGCTCATCGTCATCAGATGCGCGCCCTGTTCAAGCGGGTTTTTCCACGCCTTGCCCGCAATGATCCCGCATTGATGCGCCGCATCAAACAGCAAGACCGCGCCCACCTCCTCGGCAATGCCGCGCACTTCGGCCACAGGGTGCTCATAAAGGTTGAGGCTGCCGCCCAGCGTGATCAGCTTGGGCTTTTCTGCCTTCGCCAAAGCGCGCAGGCCCTCCACATCCACGGTATAGCCATCCGCCGCCACAGGCGCCTCAAGGATGCGCAGCCCGTAAAGCCCCGCACAGCCCGCGCCGTGGTGCGTGACATGCCCGCCAATGGCCGCTGGCGGCGCAATGATCGTGTCGCCGGGCTGGCAAGTCGCCATAAAAGCATAGAGGTTCGCAATCGCCCCCGACGGCACGCGGATCTCGGCAAACTTGGCCTCAAACACCTCGGCGGCGAGCGCGGCAGCGATCACCTCGATCTCTTCAATCGCCTCCAGCCCCATTTCGTATTTGTCGCCCGGATAGCCCAGCGAGGGCCGCGAGCCGATGCCACTGGCCAGAAGCGCCTCAGCGCGCGGGTTCATCACATTGGTCGCAGGGTTGAGGTTGAAGCAAGCACGCTCGTGAATATGCCGGTTTTCCTCCGCCAGCCCCTCAAGGCGCGCCAGCACATCCGCTGACGGGGCGCTTGCAGTCTCGCCTGCCACACGCATCACAAGGCTTTCGCACACCTCAGGCACCCAGTTCCGCTTTTGCAATGTCATGCTCACATTCCCTCTCTGAGCCGATGATCTGGCTTTTACAGTGGCCCAGCGCAGCGCTTGCGGCAAACCAGAAAACCACTAGCATGAGTTTAGAAAAACTATGGGTAGCTTACTAAGGGTCGCTTTCATGCCAGTCACACCCCCGCGCCCCAAGGGGCCACCGCTCAACGCCCTGCGCGCCTTTGAGGCCGCCGCCCGCCTTGGCAGCTTTGCCAAAGCCGGTGAGGAGCTTTCCGTCACAGCGGGCGCAATCTCCCAGCAGATCAAGCAAATCGAGGCTTGGGCCGGCACAGCGCTGTTTGAGCGGCGTGCGCAAGGGGTTGCGCTCACAGCGGCGGGTCGTGCCCTTTTGGCCCCGCTCACCCCCGCTTTTGATGCGCTCTCCGAGGCCACAAGCGTTCTGCGCAGCCTCGCGCCCAAACCTGTGCTCAATATCGCCACCCTGCCCAGCATCGCCCAGCTCTGGCTTCAGCCCCGTCTTGGCACGCTCCGCGCCAGCCTGGGTGCGGCCAGCCTCTCGGTTTACGCCCTCGAAACCCCGCCTGATCTGCGCCGCACCCCGTTTGATTGCAGCCTGTTTCTACGCACCCCCAGCTGGGCAGCAGAGGAACGCGTGCTGGCCCGCGACGCGCTTGTGCCGGTCTGCGCGCCTTCTGTCGCCGCGCGGCTCAACAGCCTGCAAGACCTTACTGGCGAAACCCTGCTGCATGACGAAAGCTGGCGCGAGGATTGGCCACTTTGGGCCAAGGCCCAAAGCCTCACCCTGCCGTCTGAGCAGGCCCATGCACGCTATTCGCTCTATGCGCTGGCTGTGGCCGATGCCAAGGCAGGGTTCGGCGTGTTGATGGGGCATCTGCCATTGGTGCAGCAGGCTCTGGACACTGGCGAGCTCGTCGCGCCCTTTGATCTGGCCCTGCCAAGTGGCAAGGCGCTGGTGCTGGAGCAAAGCCCTGCTGCCACGCATGATCTGGGGGCGCTACTCAGCTCCTAAGCGCCTGCGCTTTCGGCCTTTTTCTCCCAGCGCCCACTCTCCTCGCTCCAGTATTCGGCGGCACAGCCCGCCCCTGTCAGCGCTTTCCACTGCCCCCGCGCCGCGGCCACGGCCTCGTCTTCATAGCCGTTAAAGACAAGGCAGACCCGCTCAAGCTCGGCCACTTCCTCAGCCGTGACATCCGCGCCGTCAATCGCCATCAGGCAGGTCGCGCCATTGGGCCTATCGCGCCCTTCGGTGAGCAAAACAGGCTGGAGCGCATCATGCGCCCCGCCCGCAAGCCCATGTGGCAGGAAGCTGTCGGGCCGCCCGCCCCAGAGCTTTTCGTCCAGCCATTCAAGCCGTGCGCGCTCAGACCCGCGCACGGCCACCTTCCAGCCGCGCGCCAGCGATGCCTCCAGAAGCTGCGGCAAGGCCTGCTCGAGCGGCCTGCGCGTCAGATGGTAGAACATCGCCTTGCCCATGGCTCAGGCCTGCTCTGCCTTGGTCTCAAAAGTGTCGGCCACAAAACGGTTGAGCGCCATCACACCCCAGCCCGTCGCGCCCGCCCCTGCATAGGCGGTTTGCGCCTTCACACTGGCCGTGCCCGCAATATCAAGGTGAATCCACGGCTGCCCCTCTTTCACAAAGCGCTTCAGAAACTGCGCCGCCGTGATCGCGCCGGCAGGCCGCCCGCCCACGTTTTTCATATCGGCAATGCGGCTCTTGAGCTGGTCGTCATACCCCTGCCCAAGCGGCAGACGCCACGCGCCCTCGCCCTCAGCAGCAGCCGCCTTGAGGAAGCTCTGGCAAAACGCATCGTCGTCGGAGAAAACACCCGTGTTCTCATGCCCCAGCGCAATGATCACCGCGCCGGTGAGCGTGGCAAGGTCGATCATCCCCGCAGGCTTGTAGGTCTCTTGGGCATACCACATCACATCACAGAGAACGAGGCGGCCCTCCGCGTCGGTGTTGATCACTTCGATGGTGTCCCCTTTCATGGAGGTCACAACATCGCCGGGCCGTGTCGCCCGGTCGCTCGGCATGTTCTCCACCAGCCCGACAAGGCCGATGACATTGGCCTTGGCCTTGCGCTCGGCAAGGGCCTGCATCACGCCCGCCACGGTGCCTGCGCCGCCCATGTCCATGGTCATATCTTCCATGCCAGCGGCAGGTTTGAGGCTGATTCCCCCCGTGTCAAAGACAACGCCCTTGCCCACAAGTGCGAGCGGGGCCGCGCCCTTATCGCCGCCCAGCCACTCCATCACCACAACCTTGCTGGGGCTGGCGCTGCCGTGGCCCACGCTTAAAAGCGCGTGCATCCCCAGTTTGGCAAGCTCCGCCTCGTCCATGACCTTCACCTTGAGGCCCAGTTTCTCAAGCGCCACCAAGCGGTTGGCAAATTCTGTCGTGGTCAAGTGGTTGGCTGGCTCGTTCACAAGATCGCGGGTGAAATGCACGCCGCGCGCAACAGCCAGCGGCGCAGCGGTGGCCGCCTCAAGCGCGCCGGGTTTGGGGCACATCACCAAAATCGCGCCCTCTGCGTCCTGTTCTGCTGTCTTGTGCGGGGTGAAGTCATAGAGCCGCAGCGCCAACCCCATGATCACCTCTTCCGCCCGCGGCATCGCGCCAAGGCAGAGCGTGAGGGCCGCTTTGCCCTTGGCCTTGGCCAGCGCCACCCCCGCCTTGCGAGCCAGGTCGGCCTTGGCGGTGCGCGCAAGCTTCACCACATCCACAGCCTCGGCGGCCATGCCCGAAGGGTAGCCAAGGCTGATCACCTCGCCTTCCTTGGCCTTTTCAAAGCGCGGGCTCTCCACCAGCCGCTTCAGCGCCCCCTTAGTGAGCCGGGCCACACGGCGCCCTGCCTTGTCCAGCGCGCCGTCAAAGCCCGCAACAACCGCCACGCGCCCCTGCACAAGGCTCAATGCCTCCAGATCCAATTCTTCAAAACGAAACGTCGCAAGCCCGGCCATGTGTCTCTCCCATCAGGTTTTCTCCAGTCCTAGCCTGCACAGCTGCGCTTGGCCAGAGGGGCTGCGCAGGAAGTCGCCAAACCCCCTTGCGCGCCACCGCTTTAGCAGTTTACCCCCCCCTGCCCGATCTAGTAGGGTTGGCAGAACGACGACACACTCCGGGGGAATACCGTGGCCAGATTCGACCGCTATATGCTCTCGCAGCTTATGGTCCTCTTTGGCTTTTTTGCCCTTGTCCTCGTCGCCATCTATTGGATCAATCGCGCCGTCAAATTGTTTGAAACGCTGATCGGCGACGGCCAGACAGCGCTTGTCTTTGCCGAATTCACAGCCCTCACACTGCCCTCGGTGATCCGCGTGGTGCTGCCCATTGCGGGCTTTGCCGCAACCCTGTTTGTCACCAACCGCCTGAGCACGGAAAGCGAGCTTACCGTGATGCAGGCCACCGGGTTTTCCCCCTGGCGCCTGGCGCGGCCTGTGGCCTATTTCGGGCTCATTCTGGCGCTCATGCTCAGCGTGCTCACCCATCTGCTGGTGCCCGCCTCCCTCAAGCAGCTCAAACTGCGTGAAACCGAGATTTCAAGCAATATCACCGCGCGCCTGCTCACCGAGGGCACCTTTTTGCATCCGGTTGAGGGGGTCACTTTCTACATCCGCGAAATCACCCCGGAAGGCCGGATGAACGATGTGTTCCTGTCAGACAGGCGCAACCGGGACCAGAGCGTCACCCACACCGCCGCTTCGGCCTATCTTGTGCGCCAGCAAAACGGGCCGTCGCTGGTGATGCTCGATGGGCTCACCCAGCGGCTTGAGCGCCCTGAAAACCGCCTCAGCACCACCCATTTCTCTGATTTATCGTATAATATCAGCGGCTTTCTTACCCAAGAAAAGAGCGTCCAACCGCTCTTGCGCCATTTTTCAACCGCAGAGCTTCGGGCCACCCCGGTGCATATCAAGCTGCGCACCGGCGTGCAGGACGGGGTGTTTGCCGAGGAGTTTCACAGCCGCTTTGTGCAGCCGCTCTTTGCCTTTACGGCGGCGCTCCTGGGGTTTGCGACGCTCTTGTCGGGCGGATTTTCGCGGTTCGGTGTCTGGCGTCAAATCGTGCTATCCCTCGGTTTTCTGATCGCCATCAAAGCCCTTGAAGGCGCGCTCACAGAGCCGGTTCTGAGCCATGCGCCGCTCTGGCCGCTGCTCTATCTGCCGTCGCTGCTCGGGATTGGCCTCACGGGGCTGTTGTTGGCGCATTCTGCGGGGCAGCTGCCACGGCTCAAAGCGCGCGCGCGGCCCTCCCCGGAGGCAACGCCATGACGCTGCACCTCTATTTCATCCGTAAATTTGTGCTGCTGTTCTTCGGTCTTTTGGGGCTGTTTTTTCTCTTTCAGACCTTCATTGACCTGATCGAAACCTTGCGCCGCTTTCAAGGGGTCGAGGTCAGCTTTTGGGGCGTCTTGCGGCTGACGCTGCTCAATGTTCCGCAGGGCCTGTATCAAATCCTGCCTCTGGTGATGATCCTGTCTGCAATTGCGCTGTTCATTGGGCTGGCGCGCAGCTCCGAGCTGGTGGTGGTGCGCGCGACGGGGCGTTCTGGGCTGCGCGCCTTGGTGGCGCCGGCCACCGTGGCCCTGCTCATCGGGGCGCTCATGGTGGCCGTGTTCAACCCGATGGTGGCCGCCACCACCAAGCTGCACGACAGGATCAGCCAAGAGCTGCGCGACGGCTCGGTGGATGTGCTCTCGCTCTCGGCAGAGGGCCTCTGGTTGCGCCAGGGCGGGGCCGAAGGCCAAACGGTGATCCGCGCCGCCTCCGCCAATCCGGAGGCCACGGTGCTCTATGATGTCACCTTCATCTCCTATGCGCCCAGCGGCGGCCCGCTCAAGCGGATCGAAGCCGCCCAAGCACAGCTTGTGCCGGGGGCCTGGGAGCTTTCGCAGGCGGTTGTCTGGCCCTTGTCCTCCGGGGTCAATCCGGAGGGCAGCGTGGCACGCCACCTGACATTACGGATTTCTTCAACTCTCACCCAAGAGCGTATCCTGGAAAGCTTCGGCGCGCCCAATGCAATCTCCATCTGGGATCTGCCCGCCTTCATCGGCCAGCTTGATCAGGCGGGCTTTTCCACCCGGCGTCACGCGGTTTGGATGCAAATGGAGCTGGCGCAACCCTTCTTCCTGCTCGCCATGGTGCTGATCGGTGCGGCCTTTACCATGCGACACAGCCGCAGCGGCGGCACCGGGCTGGCCGTTCTGGCGTCGGTTTTGCTGGGGTTTGGCCTTTACTACACCCGAAATTTCGCGCAGGTGCTGGGCGAGAATGGCCAAATTCCGGTTTTGCTGGCTGCCTGGGCCCCGCCCAGCGCGTCCATCCTGCTGGCTCTCGGCCTGTTGTTGCACATGGAGGACGGATGAGACGCGCCGCCCTGATCTTTGCGCCTTTGCGCCTGGCCCTGCTCGGTCTGGGCCTGCTCGCTGTTGTGCTGGCTCTGCCACGCGCCCTCACCGCTCAGGACGGCCCCGCAATGCTGGTGGCCGATGAGATTTTCCTGGAGGGCGCAGCACGGCTCGTGGCGCAGGGCCGCGTGGAAGCCCTTGCCGGCACAACCCGCATCACCGCGCGCAAGATCACCTATGAGCGCAGCACCGACACGCTGGTCATAGAAGGGCCCATCCACCTTGAGAGCGCCGCAGGCGACACCACAATTCTGGCCGAAAGCGGCCAGATGGACAGCCGCTTTCAAAGCGCCATCCTGAAGGGGGCCCGGCTGGTGCTTGATCAGCAGGTCCAGCTGGCCGCCCATCAGCTGGCCCGCGCCGAGGGGCGCTATTTGCAGCTTTACAAAACCGCGGTCACCTCCTGCCACATCTGCGCCACGGGCGACGCCCCGCTCTGGCAGATCCGCGCCCGAAGGGTTGTCCATGATGCAGAAGAGAAACAGCTCTATTTTGAGGGCGCACAAGTGCTGGTGCGCGATGTGCCGGTCTTTTACCTGCCCTATCTGCGGCTGCCCGATCCAAGCCTGAAACGCGCCTCAGGCTTCATGATCCCCTCCTTCTCCAGCAGCTCGGTCCTCGGAACCGGGGTGCGCACCCCCTATTTCATCCGCATGGGCGCGCATCGTGATCTCACCCTGGCCCCCTATGTGAGCACCAAGGCGCGCTCACTGGAATTCAGCTACCGCCAGGCTTTTGCGCAGGGCGACATCGGCTTTGAGGGGGCGCTCTCGCGCGATGATACCCTGCCCGGAGAGAGCCGCGGTTATCTCTTTGCCGAGGGCGGCTTTCGCCTCAAGAGCGGCTTCAACCTGAGCTTTGATCTGGAAGCCACCCGCGATGACAGCTACCTTTTGGACTACAAATATTCCGAGAAAGACCGGCTGGACAGCGAAGTCGCGCTCACCCGCGCCTCCCGCGACAGCTATACCACGGCCGCGCTTGTGCATTATCACAGCCTGCGGCAGGGCGAGGACAACGCCACACTGCCCTCGGTAATTGGTGACTTTTCCCATGAAATCAGGCGCTTTCCCCGCGCTTTCGGAGGGGAGCTGCGCCTGAAGGGCAAAGTCCACAGCCATTACCGGTATTCAGACAGAGACACCGACACCGACGGCGATGGCGAGAGTGACGGGCGTGATGTGGCCCGCCTGAGCGCAGAGGCCAGCTGGCAACGCCTCTGGACCCGCCCCAGCGGTGTGCAGGCGCAGCTTTTCACCGGGCTGGCCTTTGACAGCTTCAGCACCACCCAAGACAGCAGCCGCGCCACCACAGCCTCCGAGCTGACCCCCATGGCCGCGCTCGCGCTGCGCTGGCCGCTGCATAAGCTTTCGCGCGGGGGTGCGCACCATGTGCTTGAGCCCTTTGCCCAGCTCGGCTGGGTCGGGGGCAGCACACCGGATGTGGCCAACGACGAGAGCACACGCGTCGAATTTGACGAAGGCAACCTGCTGGATCTGTCGCGCTTTCCCGCCCAGGACCGCCGCGAGCGCGGGGCCATGCTGGCCTATGGGCTCAACTGGAGCCGGCAGGGGCCAACCGGCTGGATGAGTTCGCTCACACTGGCCCAAATCCTGCGCCGGCAACACCAGGATGACTTTTCGGTGTCCTCGGGTCTCTCCGGGCGCCACTCCGATCTGCTGCTTTCGGGCAAGCTGCACTCCCAAAACGGTGTTTCGCTCACCGGTCGGGCGCTGCTGACCAAAGATCTGAGCCTCAGCAAAGCCGAGGCGCGCGGCGCTTGGACGGGCCAGCGCTACGGCTTTGGGGCGAGCTATGTCTGGCTGGGGGTGGACCCGCAGGAAGAGCGCACAAGCACCGTCGCAGAACTCTCGCTGGACGGGCGCTACCGGATCTCGCGCCATTGGACGAGTTCAACCCATATGGTCTATGATGTCACCGCCGATCAGGCCGCCGAGGCCGGGCTCGGGCTGCAATACCGCAATGAATGCGTGAAAATTGACCTTTCGCTCTCGCGCCGCTTCACCTCTTCCACTATCCTGTCCCCCGCAACAGAAATGAGCCTGACAGTCGGGCTGCTCGGGTTTAATGCAAGCTCGCGCGACACAACCTATGCCCGCCAATGCAAGGACTGACACCATGACCCTTTTCTCGCTCCGCAAATTGCTTCTACTGGCGCTGCTGGCCCAGCCTCTGGGCGCCACTGCCCCGGCCATGGCACAAAACCTTTTTGCCCCCGCGATCAAGGTCAACGACAAGGTCATCACCCGTTTCGAGCTCAATCAGCGCGCCCAGATGTTGCAGCTCTTCCGCTCGCCCGGAAACCCGGCCACAGAGGCCCGCAAACAGCTTATCGAGGATCGCCTCAAGCTGGACATGGCCGAAACGCTCGACATCCTGCCCAGCGAACAGGAGCTTGAAGAGGGCATGGCCGATTTCGCCGCCCGCGCCGATATGACAACAGAAGTCTTCCTGCAATCCTTGGCCCAGGCCGGCATAGAGCCCGTCACCTTCCGCGACTTTATCCTGTCTCGCATTGCCTGGGGCCGGTTGGTGCGGGCCAAATTCGGGCCCCGCGTCGAGGTGGCCGAGGGCGATGTCGACCGCGCGCTGGCCAGCACGGGGGTTGGAAACGTGCGTGTGCTGCTCTCCGAAATCATCCTGCCGGCGCCGCCCGCCGAGGCGGCCCAGGTGCGCGAACGCGCCGAGCAGATCGCCCAGATCACCAGCCAGGCGGCCTTTGCAGAGGCGGCACAGCGCTTTTCGGCCAGCGAAAGCAGCCTGCGCGGCGGAAGGCTGGATTGGACAGCGCTGGCCAATCTGCCCGCGCCCTTGCATCCCATCATCCTCGGCCTCGGCCAGAACCAGGTGAGCGATCCCGTCCCGATTGACGGCGGCTTTGCCCTGTTCCAGCTGCGCGGGCTTCAAGAAGGGGCGGTGGTGCAGCCCAGCTTTAGCGCCATAGACTACGCCACCTACTTTATTCCCGGCGGGCGCACAGCCCAAGCGCTGGCCCAGGCCGAAGCCATCAAGAGCCAGATCGACACCTGTGACGATCTCTACGGAATCGCCAAGGGCCAGCCCGAAGAGCGCCTCCAACGCCTCTCCAAAGCCCCCGGCGAGATCGCAGCAGATATCGGCGTCGAACTGGCCAAGCTGGACAAACACGAGGTGTCCACGGCCCTCACCCGTGGCGAGGGCCAACAGCTGGTTTTCCTCATGCTCTGCGGGCGCACGCCCAAAGACACCGAGGGGATCGACCGCAACGATGTGGCGCTGAGCGTTCAAAACCGCCGGCTGGCCAGCTTCGCGGATGGCTATCTTGCCCAGCTGCTGGACGAGGCGCGGATCATTGACTACTGAACGCCCGGTTGCGCTCAGCTGTGGCGAGCCGGCGGGCATCGGCCCCGATCTGGCACCTCGGCTCTGGCAGGCCCTCAAAGACGAGATGAGCTTTTTCTGGATTGGAGAGCCCGAACACCTCCCCCAAGGCTGCCCGCGCGTGCAGATAAACAGCCCCGAGCAGGCCCCCGCGGCCATGGCCCGTGGCCTGCCGGTGCTGCACGAGCCCATGCCGGGCCCGCGCCGGCCCGGCCAGCCCGATCCGGCACATGCCGCCGGGGTTCTCAAGGCGATTGCACGGGGGGTTGCGCTGGTGCAATCAGGCGCGGCCTGCGCGCTCACCACCCTGCCCATCCACAAGAAAGCCCTCAAGGACGGGGCCGGCTTTGCCTTTGCCGGGCATACCGAATATCTGGCCCATCTGGCCGGGGTGGAGCATGTGGTGATGATGCTCGCCAGCGACGAGCTCAGGGTTGTGCCCGCCACGATCCATATCCCGCTGGCCGATGTGCCCGCCGCGCTCACCCCCGCCCGCCTGCGCCGCACCGTTGAGATCACCCATCATGCCTTGCAAGCGCAATTCAAGATTGCCGCACCCCGCCTCGCCGTGGCCGGTCTCAATCCACACGCCGGTGAGGGCGGCACCATGGGCCGCCAAGAGCAAGACTGGATCGCACCGCTGCTGGACCAGATGCGCGCCGAGGGGCTGAACCTGCTCGGGCCGCTGCCTGCGGACACGCTGTTTCATGCCGAGGCCCGCGCGCGCTATGATGCCGCCATCTGCATGTATCATGATCAGGCACTGATTCCGATCAAGACACTGGCCTTTGACAGGGGCGTCAATATCACCCTCGGTCTGCCCTTCCTGCGCAGCTCGCCCGATCATGGCACCGCTTTTGACATCGCCGGAACCGGGGCGGCCAATCCGCGCTCCAGCATTGAAGCTTTGCGCCTCGCATGGCACATGGGGCGCAGATGAGCCAGATTGACACCCTCCCCCCGCTGCGCAGCGTGATTGCCTCCCATGGCCTCTCCGCGCGCAAATCACTCGGGCAGAACTTCCTGCTTGACCTCAACCTGACCGCCAAGATCGCCCGGCATGTCAGCACTCTGAGCGAGAGCGATGTTCTGGAAATCGGCCCCGGCCCGGGCGGGCTCACACGCGGGTTGCTCGCCGAAGGCGCGCGCCGCGTCTTGGCCATCGAAAAAGACAGCCGCTGCATTCCGGCCCTGCAAGAGATCGCCGCCGCCTATGAGGGCCGCCTGACCGTGATCGAGGGCGACGCGCTGGAGGTGGACCCGCTGGCGCATCTCAGCCAGCCAATCCAGATCGCGGCGAACCTGCCTTACAATATCGGCACAGAGCTGCTCGTGCGCTGGCTGACACCGCCCGCCTGGCCCCCGTTCTGGGACAGCCTGACACTGATGTTTCAGCGCGAGGTGGCCGAGCGGATCGTGGCCCGCCCCGGTTCCAAAGCCTATGGCCGGCTCGCCCTGCTGGCCCAATGGCGCTGTGATGCCGCCATCGTGCTCAGCCTGCCGCCCGAGGCCTTCACACCGCCGCCCAAGGTCAGCAGCGCGGTTGTCCACCTCAAGGCCCTGCCCGCGCCCCGCTTTGAGGCCAATGCCAAAACGCTGGAGCGCGTCGTCGCCCGCGCCTTCAACCAGCGCCGCAAGATGCTGCGCGCCGCCCTCAAGGGCCTGGCCCCCGATCTTGAAGACCGCTTGATTGCCGCCGGCATCAAGCCGACCGAACGGGCCGAAACGGTCGGATTGGAGCAGTTCTGTGCCCTCGCCCGCGCGCTGGACAGCTGACACGCCCCTCCACAGATTTGCCAAACCGACACAGCACAAAAAAAGGCGGCCAGGGCCGCCTTTGGTGTTGTGATATGAAACCTGCGCGCGCGGGGCCGGCGGCCGTGTGCGGGCGCTATTCTGCCGCCTCAGAACCGCCTTCCGGCGCGGCGACATCCTTCTTGCGGCGCGGCTTGCGCACGCGCTTGGGCTTCTCGACAGCCCCTTCCGGCGTTTCAACCAAGCCGCTTTCAGGCTCTTCGCTGCGCATCATTTCCAGCTGGGAAATCTCCGGATGCGGGGCGTCAGCCTTTGCGGCCTCAGCGCTCTCGGCAGGCTGGGTGCGCGCAGGTGCAGCCGGTGCGGCCGGTGCGGCGTTGCTCTCACGCTCCTGACGCTCGCGGCGCTCTTGCGCCTCCCGGTCGCGCTCAGCTTGGCGCTCGCGGTTTTGCTGTTCCATCAGCTCGCGCTTGGCCGTTTCCTCGCGCATCGCCTCACTCAGCATACGCTGGTAATGCTCGGCATGTTGCTGAAAATTCTCAGTCGCCACCCGGTCGCCCGCAAGCTGGGCGTCACGCGCAAGCTGGTTGTATTTCTCGATAATCTGCTGCGGCGTGCCGCGCACTTTTCCCTCAGGCCCCGAGCTGTCAAAAACGCGGTTGATGATATTTCCTGACGGCCGGCTGTTGTTCCGGTTGTTCTTTGATCGCGAACGCGATTTGGATGATCTCATGTTGTAAGAGCCTGAGCTTGTTAAATGGTCTTTGTTTGATCTGCGGTGTGCAAACACACATAAGGCAAATCCAAAGATTTCTGGCTTGAGTGTCAGCGGGACCGTCAACAGGACATCCACCGCTCACATGCCCAATAATCATGCCACAACTTGATTAACAAGGGCCAAATGCCAAAAAACCCCGCCAAACCGGCAAAACACACCGATTTTACGCAGGCTTACGCCCCCAAACCACGCGCTCATGCCCGTCAAGGTCGTGCAGATGCTGCACGTCACAATAATCCGCCAGCCGCAACAGCTCTTGCACATCAGCCGCCTGCCCGGCCCCAACTTCAAGCATCAGCCGCCCGCCGGGGTCCAGATAATCGGCGGCCTGCGCCGCAATCACCCGGTAAGCTGTCAGCCCGTCGGCCTCGTCGGTCAGCGCGCCGCGCGGCTCATAGGCAAGCTCGGGCGCCAGCCCTGCCATATCCCCCAGCGCAATATAGGGCGGGTTGGAAACGATCAGATCAAAGCGGCCCTCAACGGCCTCAAACCAATCCGAGCGCCGCAAGCGCACCCGCGCAGCCACGCCCAGCGCCGCCGCGTTGCGCGCCGCAACCGCCAGCGCCGCCTCGGAAATATCCGTTGCCAGCCCTTGTGCGTCGCTCTCCGCCAGAAGCGTAAGCGCAATACAGCCCGACCCGGTGCCAAGATCGAGCAGATGCGCAAACGGCTCCGCAAGGGCTGCCGCAATCAGCGTTTCCGTGTCCCCGCGCGGGTCGAGCACATCAGGTGTCACCTCAAAGATACGCCCGTAAAACTGCCGCCGCCCCGTCAGCTGCGCCACAGGCCGCCGCGCGGCCCGCTCCGCCACAAGCGCGTCAAAAGCCGCTTGGGCCTCTGGCGTGATCTCGTCTTGCAGATGCAGCGTCATCCGCGCCGCCTCAAGCCCCAGCACATGCGCCATCAAGAGCCGCGCATCCCGCGCCGCGCCCTCCACGCCCGCCGCCGTCAAAACGCCCGCGCCCGCGCGCAAGGCAGCGGCCACAGTCCGCTGGCTCACCCGTTCATCTCCGCGAGCAATGTCGCCTGATGGTCGGCAATCAGCGCATCAA
This sequence comes from uncultured Lentibacter sp., assembly GCF_937123735.1. Taxonomy (GTDB): domain Bacteria; phylum Pseudomonadota; class Alphaproteobacteria; order Rhodobacterales; family Rhodobacteraceae; genus Lentibacter. The sequence continues at coordinate 221,331 of NZ_CAKZKL010000028.1, read as the reverse complement.
TAATTTCGTCGAGATCCCCCGCCATCACAGCATCAAGCTTGTAAAGCGTCAGGCCGATGCGGTGGTCCGTCATCCGCCCCTGCGGGAAGTTATAGGTCCGGATCCGCTCGCTGCGATCGCCCGTGCCCACCTGCGCGGCGCGGCTGGCGCTGCGTGCGTCATGGGCCTTCTGGCGCTCAAGGTCAAACAGCCGTGTCTTCAGAACCTGCATGGCAATCTCGCGGTTGCGGTGCTGGGATTTTTCCGAAGAGGTCACAACCAGTCCGCTCGGGATATGGGTGATGCGCACGGCAGAATCGGTGGTGTTCACATGCTGCCCGCCTGCGCCGCTGGCGCGCATGGTGTCGATGCGGATGTCAGCGGCGTTGATCACAATGTCCACGTCTTCCGCTTCGGGCAAAACAGCCACCGTGGCCGCCGAGGTGTGAATGCGCCCGCCGCTTTCCGTTTCAGGCACGCGCTGCACACGGTGCACCCCGCTTTCAAATTTGAGCCGCGCAAAAACATCCTGCCCCGCCACGCGCACAACCGCCTCCTTGATCCCGCCCAGCTCGCTCACGCTCTCTTCCAGGATCTCGAACTTCCAGCCGCGCGCTTCCGCGTAGCGCTGATACATGCGCAACAAGTCGCCCGCAAAAAGCGCCGCCTCATCGCCCCCCGTGCCGGGGCGTATCTCGATAAGTGCCGCCCGCCCGTCTGCCGCATCCTTGGGCAGAAGCGCAAGTTGCAGCGCCGCTTCAGCCTCGGGCAGGCGCGCGCGCAGCTCGGGCAGCTCCTCCTCGGCCAGCGCCTTCATCTCGGGGTCTGCCAACATCGCCTTGGCGTCAGCCAGATCGCGCAGCAAGCCGCGGTAGCCCTCGATCTGCTCCACCACGGGGCGCAGGTCGGAATACTCCTTGGCCAGCGCGGCAATATCCCCGCCCCCCTCCGCCATCTTGGCTTCAAGGAACTGGAAACGCTGGATGATCTGCTCAAGACGCTCGGAAGGAACCATGGGAGCGATGTGCGGTATTCGCAGCACTTGGTCAAGCGCTCAGTTTTTGCTATACTGAGGAAATGAAGCGTTATGCCATCCTTTTGGCGCTCGCCGCCCCCGCCCTCGCCGATCAGACGATCGGTGGCAAGGTGATTGACTGCTACTGCACCGACAGCACCGGCAGCCGTGTCGAGCTGGGTGAAAGCATCTGCCTGCAAGTCGGCGGGCGCATGTTCACCGCCCAGTGCCAGATGTCGCTCAACGTGCCGATGTGGCGCGAAACCGCCGATGGCTGCATGAGCTCAGAGCTGCAAATCAGCCAGCCATCCCCGAACACGCGCCTGGTTGACTCCTAGGTCCGAGCGCCCAAAGCGCAACCGGCTGAAAATCTCCAGCCGCCCGTCCCCAAGCCGCACCGTGGCATAATCAGGAAACCCCCAAAGCGCTGAGCGCGTTACATAAAGCCGCTCATGGCCCCAGTCTGCCAGTCGTTCCGTGCGCGCGCTTGTCAGAATCACCGCCTCCACATCGTCCAAGCTGCCGGCATAATCCCGCACCGCCCGAAAGCCGCCAGCGCTGGCCAAATCGCCCGCCTCGGCCATCTCTCCGTGCAGCCGCCACCGCTCCGCATCCTGCGGCGCCAGTCGCACATAGCCCGCAAAACCGGCCACCCCTAAAAACAGTCCCAACAGCAGCCAGCCCAAAACCCTCATCCTTTCTTATTGCCCCAAATATCCTCGCCGAAGGCGAAATCAGCCTTTGCCAAGCCGCGCCCAGCCCAGAAGGCAGATGATCTCCATCGCCACATGCGCCCCCGCAACCGCCGTGGCCCCCGTGGTGTCATAGGGCGGGGAAACTTCCACAACATCCCCCCCGACAATATTGATCCCCGCCAGATCGCGCAGAATATGCGCCGCCTGCGCCGAGCTTAAACCGCCCCAAACAGGGGTGCCGGTGCCAGGGGCAAAGGCGGGGTCCAGCCCGTCAATGTCAAAGCTGAGGTAAACGGGCCTGTCGCCGACAATCGCACGCGCCTTCTCGGCCACGGCAGCAGGGCCAATCGCATGCACTTCGCGCGCATCAATGATATTCACCCCCAGCGTGTCCTCATTGCTGGTGCGAATGCCGATCTGCACCGAGGTCTTGGGGTCGACAATCCCGCTCTTCACGGCTTTGTAAAACATCGTGCCATGGTCCACACGGCTCATGTCGTCATCCGCCCATGTGTCGGTATGCGCATCAAACTGGATGAGCGAGATAGGCCCGTATTTCTCCGCATAGGCCTTCAAAATCGGGAAACTGATGTAATGATCCCCCCCCAGCGCCACGCTCGCCGCACCGCTTGCCAGAATGGTGCGGATATGCGCGGTGAGCGCCTCGGGGAAGGCCGCAATATTGGCATAATCAAACGCCAGATCGCCGTAGTCGATTACGTTTATCTCATCCAGCGGATTATAGCCCCAGCCATAAGGCGCATCGGGGCTTTGCAGCGTGCTCGCCTCGCGAATGGCCCTCGGCCCCAGCCGCGTGCCGGGGCGGTTCGTCACCGCCTGATCAAAGGGAATGCCCGTGACAGCCACATCCACCGCACTCAAATCCTTGGTGTAACGGCGGCGCAAAAAAGACAGCGCCCCGCCAAAGCTGTTCTCAAAGCTCACCCCACGGTCGCTTGTGCGCGTGAAAGCCTCGTCTACAAAGTTCTTGCTGTCTTCCAATGCCATCTTGGGTCTCCGCTGGCCACAAGCACCCCGCTTTTTCGGGGGCTGTGGCGGGTGGGTGGGGCCGCAGCCCCCGAAAAAGCCTTAGCCGAGCGGTGCTGCCTTCTCAACCAGCCGCGCAAGGAAGGACGCGCCCACAGGCGCAATCTCGTCGTTAAAATCATAAGCAGGGTGATGCACCATCGCGCCCTCGCCATTGCCGACAAAGGCATAGACCCCCGGCCGCTCATTGAGCATATAGGAGAAATCCTCCGCCGCCATCATCGGCTTGGCCTCGGCATCCACCCGGCCCTCCCCGACAAGCTCACGCGCCACCTCGGCGGCAAAGGCGGTCTTCTCCGCGTCATTCACCGTCGCCGGGTAGCCGCGGTCATATTGCAAGCTTGCGCTCACCCCATAGCTTGCCGCCTGCCCCGCCACGATCTCGCCCATGCGCTGCTCCACCATGTCGCGCACATGGGCGTCAAAGCTGCGCACCGTCCCGCAGATGCGTGCCGTATCCGGGATGATATTCGTCGCCGTGCCGGTGTTGATCTGCGTCACCGAAACCACGAGGCGCTCCTGCGCATCATTGTTGCGGCTCACAATCGTCTGGATCGCCTGCACCATGCCCACAGCCGCAACCACAGGGTCGACGCTCTCATGCGGCATCGCGCCGTGCCCGCCCTTGCCTTGGATGTCGATATAAAAACTGTCCACCGCCGCCATGATCGGCCCGGCGACCATCGCCACCTGCCCCGCCTCAAGGCCGGGGCCGTTGTGAATGGCATAGACCTCGTCAATCCCGAAGCGCTCCATCATGCCTTCCTGCACCATGGCCTCGCCACCGCCGCCGCCTTCCTCGTCGGGCTGGAAAATTAGCACAGCCTTACCTTTGAAATTGCGGGTCTCCGCCAGATATTTCGCCGCGCCAAGCAGCATCGCCGTGTGCCCGTCATGGCCGCAGGCGTGCATCTTGCCGGGCGTTTTGCTGGCGTAGTCCAGCCCCGTGATCTCCTCCATCGGGAGCGCGTCCATGTCGGCTCTGAGGCCAATCACAGGCCCCGCGCCCTGCCCCTCGATCACGGCAACAACACCGCTCTCCGCCCAGCCCGTGCTGATCTCGGTGATGCCGAATTCGCGCAAGCGCGCCACAACAAACGCCGCCGTTTCATGGCAGTCGCGTCCCAGCTCGGGGTGCATATGGATATGCCGCCGCCAGGCCTTCATCTCCTCGGCAAACCCCGCAATACGGTTGATCACTGGCATGATGTCGTCTCCCTATTGATGCAGCGTCTCGATGAGCCGCGCAAAGAATGAAGCCCCGATGGGCGCTATCTCATCATTAAAATCAAACGCAGGGTGGTGTACCGAAGGCCCGATCCCCTGCCCGATAAAGTAAAACGCCCCGGGGCGCGCGTTGAGCATGTAAGAAAAGTCTTCAGCGCCCATTTCGGGCGGCAAATCGGTGATCACCAGCTCCTCGCCCACAACTTCCCGCGCCACGGCGGCGGATTTTTCCACCTGTGCCGCGTGGTTCACCGTCGCAGGGTAACTGCGCTCATAAACCACCTCGGCGCTCATCTCAAAGCTCGCCGCCTGCGCCGCTGCAATCTCCTGTATCCGCCGCTCCGCCAAGTCGCGGTTGGTTTCAGAAAATGTCCGCACCGTCCCGCTCAGCTTAATCTCGTCCGCAATGATATTGCTCGCCGTGCCGCCGTGAAACTGTGTGACAGAGACCACAATGGGGTCAATCGGGTCGGCATTCCGCGCCGCAATCGTCTGCAAGGCCAGCCCCGTGCTCATCGCGGCAATCATCGGGTCTTTGCAAGTATGCGGATAAGCGGCGTGCCCGCCCACCCCCTTTACGGTGATCTCCCATTCGTCAACCGCGGCCATGATCGGCCCGGCCACCGTGCGCAGCTCGCCCGCCTTGGCAAAAGGGTCGGTGTGAAGTGCGTAGACCTCATCAATCTGAAAGCGCTCCATCATGCCCTCTTCTACCATGATACGCCCGCCGCCAATCGCCTCTTCGGCAGGTTGGAAGATCAGCGCCACACGGCCCTTGAAGTTGCGCGTCTCGCTCAGATACTTCGCCGCGCCCAAAAGCATCGCGGTGTGTCCGTCATGGCCGCAAGCGTGCATCTTACCCGCAACTGTCGAAGCCCACTCCGCCCCCGTCTCCTCCTGCATCGGCAGCGCATCCATATCCGCGCGCAGCCCCGTGCAGGGCCCCTCGCCCGTGCCCTTGATGATCGCGACAACACCGGTCTTCGCAATCCCCTCATGGATTTCGTCCACACCAAACTCGCGCAACCGCTCCACCACAAACGCGGCGGTCTCGTGACAATCAAGCGCCAATTCCGGGTGCATATGAATATGGCGCCGCCAGCCTGCCATCTCCTCGGCAAAGCCTGCAATCCGATTTATCACCGCCATGTCTTGCGCCCCGTGCTGTCTGAGTTACCCTGCCACTCAACACCGAACAAAAGGCAGGCGCAATGGCTGACAACACCCTCATTCACACCCCCAACGGCGGCCTTGCGCGCCTGCGTGAAATCATGCGCGCCCTGCGCGATCCGGCCACAGGCTGCCCCTGGGATATCGAGCAGACCTTCGCCACCATCGCGCCCTACACCATCGAAGAGGCTTACGAGGTCGCCGATGCCATCGCGCGGCAAGACTGGGAGGAGCTCAAAGGCGAGCTGGGGGATCTCTTGTTTCAATCGGTCTTTCACGCCCAGATGGCCGAAGAGGCTGGCCTGTTTGATCTCGACGCCGTGGCTGACACCATGTCTGACAAAATGGTCGCGCGCCATCCACATGTCTTCGGCAGCGAGAGCCGCGATAAATCCGCCGAACAGCAAACCCGCGACTGGGAGGCCATCAAAGCCGAAGAGCGCGCCGAAAAGGCCGAGAAAGGCACGCTTGATGGCGTGGCGCTCGGCCTGCCCGCGCTCCTGCGGGCCCACAAGCTGCAAAAGCGCGCCGCCCGCGTGGGCTTTGACTGGCCCGATACGGGTCAGGTGCTTGAAAAGATCGTCGAGGAAGCCGCCGAGCTGGCCGAGGCCCGCGACACGCTCTCCCAAAGCGAGGTGGAAGAAGAGTTCGGCGATCTGCTCTTTGTCATGGCCAACCTCGCCCGGCATATGCGCGTTGAGCCAGAGGCCGCCCTGCGCGCCGCCAACGCCAAATTCACCCGCCGCTTCGCCTTTATTGAGGCCGAACTGGCCAAGAAGGGCAAGCGCCCCGAAGACAGCGACCTTGCCGAAATGGACGCGCTCTGGAACGCCGCCAAACAGGCCGAACGTGCGGCAAAATAAAACCTGATTTTTTTAATTGGGTATTGACCCGACAAAAAGAGTCGGGTTAATGCTGCTCCAACATCAACGGAGACCGCAATGCTTGATACAGCCAAAATATCCCTCGCCCTCACAGCTCTCGCAATCGCCACGCCCGCGCTTTCAGAAGAGGTCAACCTCTACAGCTACCGCCAACCCGAGCTGCTCAAGCCGCTGACCGACGCTTTCACCAAAGAAACGGGCATCGCCGTCAATGTCGCCTACCTGCAAAAGGGCATGGTCGAGCGCCTTCAGGCCGAGGGCGCGCGTTCACCGGCCGATCTGATTTTCACAGTCGATATCTCGCGCCTCTCTGCCGCCGTGCAAGCGGGCCTCACACAGCCCATCACAAGCGAAACGCTCATGGCAAATGTCCCTGACATCTACCATGACCCAGAGGGCCACTGGTGGGGCCTCACCACCCGGGCGCGCATCATCTATGCCAGCAAAGAGCGCGTGGCCGAGGGCGAGGTGACAACCTATGAAGACCTCGCCGACCCCAAATGGAAAGGCCGGATCTGCACCCGTTCAGGGACCAATGCCTACAACGTCGCCCTCACCTCCGCCGTCATCCACCACCATGGCGAAGAAGGTGCCAAAGCCTGGCTTGAGGGCGTCAAAGCCAATCTCGCGCGCAAGCCCCAAGGCAATGACCGCGCCCAGGTCAAGGCGATCTGGGCCGGCGAATGCGACATCGCCATCGGCAACACCTATTACATGGGCCAAATGCTCGCCGACCCGGAGCAAGCCGCCTGGGCCGAGAGCGTTGACATCGTCTTTCCCACATTTGAAGGCGCGGGCACCCATGTGAACATCTCCGGGGTGGCCATGACAAAAGCCGCGCCCAACAAGGACAACGCCCTGAAAATGATGGAGTTTCTCACCTCGCCCACAGCACAGGAAATCTATGCGAAAGCGAATTTCGAATATCCCATCGCCAAAGGCACAGAGGTTGACCCCTTGGTTGCCGGGTGGGGCAGCTTTGAAGCTGACAGCGTCAACCTGATGGCGCTCGCCCGTCTGCGCAACGCTGCGCTCAAGCTGACCGAAACCGTGGATTTTGACGGCTAAGCCACCACAACTGCGGCCCAACCGGCGCTCCCTCGCGGGCCGGTTGGGCCGCGCATCTTGCAAAGCAGGCCCAAAACCGGCATGACCGCTTTGAGCGCCACACGGGGCGCTGACGGGGCTGTGATGTATGAGTGATGATCTGATCTTGATCGCCACGGTGGCGGGTATCTTTTCGGTGATGGACTCTCTCACCACCCCCGCCGCCCGCACCCGGATGTCAGAGTATATTTTCGGGGTGCACGGCCTCACCGCCCGCCAGTTTGAAGACTCGCTCATGAGCCTCTGGCTCTCGCTGTTCATGCGCGGCGCAAAGGTGAGCTGGCTGCGCGCCAGCCTGCTGTCGGTCTTTATCACTCTTGTGATTGTGATGATCTCCTACGCCATCGGCGGGCGCGCCGCCGTGGTTGGCGATGGCAACCTGGCCGAAGTTCTGGCCGTGTTCTTCTGGATGAGCCTTTGCGGCGCGCCCATAGAATACCTCAACCTCAGGATCAGCAAATATATCTATATCACCCGGGGCGCCGGCTGGCCGATCTGGGCCAAACTCGGGGCCGATCTGGCCCTCTCCCTGGGAATCACCGGCCTCTCGCTGACCGCAATCTTTGTGCTCATCAACTCTTTCCCAAGCTGGATTTTCGAGCTTTGGAAGGTAAACAAAATGCTCTGGACAGCCTATGTCACAGCGCTGGTGGCCCCGCTTTTTTCTGTGGCAGCCTTCCTGGGGCTGCGCGCAGTGGTGCTGGCCGCCGGCGGGCTTGTGCGGGCCGTTTTGCTGGTGAGCAACATCAACCTTCATGCCGCCATGATGAGCAATGCGGCCAATGTTCCGCTGACCTATCTCGCCTTGCTGCTCATGGGGCTTTTCACCGCCGCCAAATGGCTTATTGCCCTGCTTGGCCCGCTTGTGGCTTAGGCTGGGCGCACAGAAGCCGCACCCCGTCCATCTGGGCCAGCGCTTGCAGATCCGCCGCATAACGCGCCTCCAGCCGGGCGCTTTGGGCGGCCTCAAACGCCGCAAACCCGCGCGGGCTGCGCGCCTCGGCGTAGCGGGCAATCACCTCTTGCCAGGCGGGCCGCTCAAGCCGCTGGCCCCCGTGATAGAGCTGTTGCAAATGCTCCAGCGCCGCATCCGTGGCGCTGGTGTTGAGCGCGCGCGCCGGCTCTTCAAACCGCGCCGCAGACCCGCCCACAAGCTCCGCCAGCAACGCGCGGCTTTGCCCGCGTGCGCCATAGTCCACCACCGTGAGTCGTGCCGGGCGCAGCACATTTTGCAACGCCTGAACCGTCTGCGGCCACCCCCCGGCAAAATCCGCCATCCTCTGGGCATAGTCAGAAAATGGCGGCACCGGATTGTCCTCGGCGTGCTTGCGATAGCCCGACACAAAAAGTGCCGCATAGGGGCGGATGACAAGCACCAGATGGGCCACTTCTGCGCCCACAGCCTCCAGCCCCCCCCGGAAGGCTTGCAACCGCCGCCGCCGGTTTGGATAAAGCCGCCCCTTGAAGTAATGCACGATCAGCCCCGGCAGGTTTTCCTCCGACAGGATGAGCTTCTGGCGCTGCGCGCTCAGATGGGCCTCCAAGGCCCGCTGCGTCTTTCTCACATACTCCGGCAAATGCTCGGCGCCCATCCGTGGCCGCGGCAAGCGCAGGCGCAGCGTTCCGCCCGGCGCGCCATCCCGCCCCGGATAGGCCAGATCATAGCCCTCCTCAGCAAGGCGCGCCCGGTTGAGCGCCAGGCACAGCTGAAAGCTCGATGTGCCGGTGCGATGCGCCCCAACGTGCAAATAAACCTTGCGCTGCATCCGCGCCCCCTCGTTACCCAAACCCGCGCCCGCGCGGGGTGACGCCAGTGTCTGCCAGCGGGCACAGAATTGCAACGCCGCGCTGGACAGTGGCGCGAAGTGTTGCGAAGCTGGCCCTCAGCCCCACAGCCAGAGATCCCCCATGAACGCGCGCAAAATCATCATCGACACCGATCCGGGCCAAGACGATGCCGTGGCCATCCTGCTTGCCCTTGCCAGCCCTCAAGAGCTTGAGCTCCTGGGCATCACCTGTGTGGCCGGAAATGTGCCGCTGCCGCTGACAACGCGCAACGCCCGCATCATCTGCGAGCTGGCCGGCAAGCCCGAAACCCGCATCTTCGCGGGCTGCGATGCCCCGCTTGAGCGCAAGCTCGTCACCGCCGAGCATGTCCACGGCAAAACAGGCCTCGACGGCCCCGTGCTGCCCGAGCCCACCATGCCGCTGCAAGCCCAACACGGCGTTGAGTTTATCATCGAGACGCTGCGCGCCGAGCCGTCGGGCACGGTCACGCTCTGCCCCCTCGGCCCGCTCACCAACATCGCGAGCGCTTTGCAAAAGGCCCCCGATATCGCCCCGCGCATCGCCGAAATCGTGCTCATGGGCGGCGCTTACTTTGAGGTCGGCAACATCACGCCCGCCGCCGAATTCAACATCTATGTTGATCCGCAAGCCGCTGATATCGTGTTCAAATCCGGTGCGCCTCTCACGGTCATGCCGCTTGATGTCACCCACAAAGCGCTGGTGACCCAAGAGCGCAACGATGCCTTCCGCGCCCTTGGCACGCCTGTTGGCGTGGCCGTGGCCGAGATGACCGAATTTTTCGAGCGCTATGACCGCGAGAAATACGGCTCCCCCGGCGCGCCGCTGCATGACCCGTGCGTGACGGCCTATCTCCTTCAGCCCGATCTCTTCACAGGCCGCCACATCAACGTCGCGGTGGAAACACACTCAGAGCTTACCCTCGGCATGACGGTGGCCGACTGGTGGCGCGTCACCGACCGCGCGCCCAACGCCACCTTCATGGGCGATATCAACGCCGAGGGCTTCTTTGCCCTGCTCACAGAAAGGCTCGCCCGCCTATGAACCTCTTGCATCTCGCGCGCCCCGAAGACATCGACACGCTCCAGCCGCTCGTGGCGCGCTTTCATGCCCACCACGGCATTGCCCAGAGCGATGAGGAGCGCCGCGCCGCCGTTCTGCCGCTGCTGGAGGGCATCCCCCACGGCATGGCCTACCTCATCGGTCCGCGCAAAGCCCCCGTGGGCTATATCATCATTTCACTGGGCTATTCCGTCGAGCTGGGCGGGATAGAAGGCTTTGTCGATGAATTCTTCATCCGCGAAAAGGTGCGCGGCCGCGGCATGGGCAGCGAGGTGCTCACGACCCTTCTGCCCGCGCTGAAAGACCATGGCATCAAGGCGCTGCACCTTGAGGTGGCGCGCGAGAACGAAAGCGCGCAACGGCTCTACAAACGCGCAGGCTTTGAGCCGCGCGACGGCTACATGCTCATGACACGCACGCGCTAGAGGCCCGCTGGCTTGGGCTTGCGGTTGATCAAAAACAGCCCCACAGCCACAAGGCACAGCCCGCCGATGATCTCGATGCCGATGGTTTCTCCCAGCAAAAGCCAGCCCAGCGCCACGCCGCAGACAGGCGAGAGAAAGCTGAACGAGGCCACGCCCGAGGCCGGATAAACCTTAAGCAGCATGAACCAGATCAGATAGCCAAAACTCGCCACCGCCAACACCTGAAACCCCAGCCCCGCCCAATGGATCGGGGCCAGCTCGCGCGTCAGCGGGCCAAAGAGCGGCGCAAGGGCAAAAAGCAACAGCATCGACACACCCAGCTGCCACAAAAGCTGCACCTCGGGCGGTTCGCTTGAGACGCGGTTGAGCCTGAGCACAAGCGCAATCCCGCCCCAGCCGAGCGCAGCGCCCAGAGCCAGAAAATCGCCCGCAAGGCTCGCCTCTGCGCCCCCGTAAGGCTTGGCCAAGACCCAGATCACCCCGGCCATCGCCAGCATGAGGCCCAGCGCGCGCGCCGGCCCCATGCGCTCGCCGGGCAGCACAAAATGCGCCACCAGCGTGAGCCAGACCGGCATGGAATAAAAGATGATCGAGGCACGCGACACCGTGGTGTAATCGAGCGCAAGGTAGAGGCAGACAAACTCGAAAGTAAACAAAACCCCCAGCAACAGCCCCGGCCCCAGCAAATCGCGGCGAATGCCGTGATGCAGCCCGCGATACCGCATCCACGCCAGCATCACGAGAAACGCCAGCGCCGAGCGCAGCGCAGCCATGAATACGGGCTGAAAGCCCCCGTTGCTCACCTTGATCACAACCTGGTTGAGCCCCAGCACAAGCGCAAAAGCCGTGAGCGCCAAGGCACCCGCAAGGTCAATATGTGGTTTGCGGTCCATCGCTGCATCTGCCCAGCCGCGCAGAGGAAGGTCAAGAGGCGGGCGCATCTTTTCATCCACAGCAGAAGCGCCTAGGCTTGCGCAGTATGTGCCACCCGAACGGACCCAAGAGATGACAGCTCTGACAGATTACCTCGTGCTGGATGTGTTCACCGACTCCCCCTTTGGCGGCAACCAGCTCGCCGTGATCCCGAAGGCCAGCGCCCTGCCCGAAGAAGCGTTGCAAAAGATCGCCCGCGAGTTCAATTTTTCGGAAACCGTGTTTCTCTACCCGCCCAAAGACGCCGCCCATACCGCGCGGCTGCGTATCTTCACCCCGACCATGGAGATCCCCTTCGCAGGCCACCCCACCGTGGGGGCTGCCGTGGCGCTCGCAGAGATGGGCCATGGCCCCGATATGGTGCTGGAGCTGGGCGTCGGCCCTCTGGCCGCCCATGCCAGCCCGCGCGAAGCCTCCTTCACAACAGCCGTGCCACTTGAGGTGCTGGCCCACCCGCCCGTGGCGCTGGTGGCGCGTGCGCTCGGCCTGCCCGAAACGGCCATCACCAGCCACATCCACGCCCCCGCGCTGGCCAGCCTCGGGCTGCCCTTCACGCTGACAGAGCTCGCCAGCCGCGAAGCGCTCGCCGCCTGCGTGCCCGAAACCGCCGCCTTCCGCGAGGGCGCGGCAGAGTTCCAAACTGCGCTCGACTTCGCCCAATTCGCCTATGTGCGCACTGGCAACACCGTGCACGCGCGCATGTTTGCGCCGCTCGACAATATCCCCGAAGACCCCGCCACAGGCTCCGCCTGCGCCACGCTTGGGGCCTATCTGGCCGATCTTTACGCCGAGCCGCTCACCCTGACCATCTGGCAGGGCGAGGATATGGGCCGCCCCTCCCACATCAAGGTCAAGGCCGATGACAGCGGCGTCACCATCACCGGTGCAGCCGTCAAAACCATGGAGGGGCAACTCATCCTCTGAACCCGCAGGGCGCGCGCCTCTGGCCAACTGCGCCCTGCTCGGATAAACCGCGCCAAAGCCAGAACGAGCGAGACCATGAGCGATACGATTATTTCCCGCTGCGAAGCCAAAGGCCTGCGCATGACCGGCCAGCGCCGCACCATCGCCAGCGTGCTGCAAGACAGCGACGACCACCCCGATGTGGAAGCGCTCTACGCCCGCGCCGCCGCTCTGGACGCCGGGATCTCGATTGCCACGGTCTACCGCACAGTGAAGCTCTTTGAAGAGGCCGGTATTCTGGACAAGCTCGAATTCGGCGATGGCCGCGCGCGCTATGAAGACGCCGAGCGCGACCACCACGACCACCTGATTGATATGAACTCTGGCGCAGTCATCGAATTTGTCGATGAAGAGATCGAGGCGCTGCAAGAGCGTATCGCCGAGAAACTGGGCTACCGCCTCAAGGGCCACCGCCTTGAGCTCTACGGCGTGCCGATCAAGAAAGACAGCTAAGCCCGTCGCTGCGGGGGCAAGACCCTGTGCACCCGACTTTCTTAACATGCGAAAGACCTTGCACTGCTGTCCGCTTTCGCTGAAAGGTGGCGGGTAACTTTTGCGGATCCCCCCATGAACAACCTGCGCGGCATTCTTCTTCTGACAGCGGCCATGGCTGCCTTTGCTGTGGAAGACAGCTTCATCAAACATCTGACGCTGACCCTGCCGCGCTGGCAGATTTTTCTGTGGCTGGGCGGCGCATCGGCGCTGGTGTTTGGCGGCCTTGCGCGGCTGCAAGGGGTGAATGTCTTTGCCCGCCGCTACCGCACACGGGTGATTTTCTGGCGCACGCTGGCCGATACGCTGGCGGCTTCGGCCTTTATCACCGCGCTCTGGCTGGTGCCGCTTTCCACCGTGGCGGCGGTGTTTCAGGCAACTCCGCTGGCCATCACCCTGGGCGCAGCGCTTTTTATGGGCGAACAGGTCGGCTGGCGGCGTTGGGCCGCGATCCTGACGGGCTTTCTGGGCGTGTTGATCATCATCCGCCCCGGCCTTGAGGGCTTTAACCCCGCAGCGCTCTTTGTGCTGGTGGCGGTGGGCGGGATTGCCGCGCGCGACCTGCTCACCCGGCTGGTGCCGGCCAACACCTCGTCGATGGTGGTGTCCTTTTACGGCGCGGCCTCTTTTGTGCTGGCGGTGCCCTTGCTGATGCTGGCCGGCGAGCCCGCTGTCGCGCTGAGCCGCACAACCGGGCTCTACCTTGCGATCGGTGTCTTCTTCGGGATTATCGGATATTACATGATCGTTGTGGCCATGCGGCTGGGGGAGGCCTCGGCCATCATGCCGTTTCGCTACACGCGGCTCTTGTTCTCCATCGTGCTGGGATACATCGTCTTTGACGAATCACCGGATGCACTCACCTATCTGGGGGCCGTGCTGATCATTGCCTCCGGGCTCTATACGGTGTTGCGCGAGCGTAAGCTGGCCCGGCACGCCCGCGCGTCTGGCGAGCCGATCTAGGGGATCGAATTTGGCTGCGCCAAATCCGACCCGTGGGGGGCTCGCCCCCCAGCGTCAAAAGCCTTTGGGCTTTTCACGCCTCCCCCCAGAGTATTTTGCCAAGAAAAAGCCCGAAGGGGTTGCGCCAAAACGCCCATGTTGGCGCTACCGTCCTTGCGCGTGGCGCTCAAGCGCCTATGAACAGCACAACGCAACCAGAGGGATCATCCTGCCATGAGCATCATCATCGACATTCACGCCCGCGAGATTCTTGACAGCCGCGGCAACCCCACTGTTGAGGTGGATGTTGTGTTGGAAGACGGCAGCATGGGGCGCGCGGCCGTGCCTTCGGGGGCCTCGACGGGCGCTTATGAAGCCGCCGAGAAGCGCGACGGCGACACGCGCCGCTATATGGGCAAGGGCGTGCTGGAGGCCTGCGCCTCGGTCAATGGCGAGATCGCCGAAGCGCTCATCGGCATGGACGCCACCGAGCAGGAGCTGTTGGATGCGGTCATGATCGAGCTTGATGGCACGCCCAACAAATCCCGACTGGGGGCGAACGCAATTTTGGGCGTGTCCTTGGCTGCGGCCAAGGCAGCGGCGGATGTCTGTGCGCAACCTCTGTTTCGCTATGTCGGGGGCACCTCTGCGCGCACCCTGCCTGTGCCCATGATGAACATCATCAATGGCGGGGAACACGCCGACAACCCCATCGACATTCAGGAATTCATGATCATGCCGGTGAGTGCGGGCAACATCCGCGACGCCATTCGCATGGGCGCGGAAGTCTTTCACACGCTCAAGAAAGAGCTCTCCGCCGCAGGCCTCGCCACGGGTGTGGGCGATGAAGGCGGCTTTGCCCCCAATATCGCCAGCACCCGCGAGGCGCTTGATTTCATTCTGAAGTCCATCGAGAAAGCCGGATATAAGGCGGGTGAAGACATCTACCTCGCGCTCGACTGCGCCGCGACAGAATACTTCAAGGGCGGCAAATACGAGCTCGCCGGCGAAGGCAAATCGCTCACCCCAGAGGAAAATGTCGACTACCTCGCCGCCCTCTGCGCCGACTACCCGATCATCTCGATCGAAGACGGCTGCTCGGAAGATGACTGGGAGGGCTGGAAGGCGCTCACCGACAGGCTCGGCGAGAGCGTGCAGCTTGTGGGCGACGACCTTTTTGTCACCAACCCCGAGCGGCTCGCCATGGGAATCGAGCGCGGCTGCGCCAACTCCATGCTGGTGAAGGTGAACCAGATCGGCACGCTGTCGGAAACGCTCAAGGCCGTCGATATGGCCCACCGCGCGCGCATGACCAATGTCATGTCGCACCGCTCGGGCGAAACCGAAGATGCCACCATCGCCGACCTCGCCGTGGCCACCAATTGCGGCCAGATCAAAACCGGCTCGCTCGCACGCTCGGACCGGCTGGCGAAATACAACCAGCTCATCCGCATTGAAGAACAGCTTGGCGAATCCGCGCTCTATGCGGGCCGCTCGATCCTTAAATAATCGGCCTCAAAGCTTAAGCCGCCGTTCGCCTGCTTTACGAACGGCGGCTTTTTTGTGCGCGCTCAAAAGCTGTTTGGGCGGTGCACGCAAAGTGCACGGGGTGTGCACGCTTTTCACCCCCCCGATTCTTTAGATTCTGGATGTGTTAACGCGCTCAGATCTGGGTGATGTCGTAGCCGTAAAGCCAGTCAAACTGGCGCAGCATCGCCCGCGGCGCAACCGCCCCGCCAAGGCGCAAAACGCTGTGCGCCGCAAAGCGCAGAGGCCCGAAACTGAGGTGGTATTTGCGCGCATTGCCCGTGGCGGTGCGCACCACTTTTTGCGCCCGCGCCGCGCGCAGCTGCTGATAGGCGGCGAGCCCCTCTTGCAAGCCATCTGCCCCCGCAAGAGACTGCGCCAGACCATAGGCATCCTCCAGCGCCATCACGGCCCCCTGCGCCAGGAACGGCAGAGTCGGATGGGCGGCATCGCCCAACACAGCCAGGCTCTGCCCATGCCAGCGCGCCGCCACCTCATGGCGAAACAACCCCCAGTAATGCACGCTCTGCACGGCGGCCAACATCGCCTGCGCCTCGGGTCCAAAATCGTGAAACGCCGCCCGCAGATTGGCAGGGCTGTCGGCCAGCGTCCAGCTTTCGGCCACCCAGCTCTGCTGCTCTTGGACCGCCACCAGATTGACCCGCGCCCCGCCACAAATCGGATAGCTCACAAGATGCCGCCCCGGCCCCATATGCACCTGCACGTCGCTGCGCCGCCCCCAAAGGTTGGGCACCGTCGCACGCCAGGCCGCATGGCCGGTGAAAAACGGCTCTGACGGCCCGTTGAGCGCCGGGCGCACCCGCGAATGCACACCATCACAGCCCACCACAAGCGCCGCCTCCCGCCGCGCACCGCCGCGCAGAATAACCTGCCCCACAGCGCCGTCCTCAACAGCCTCAACCTTCTGCAAAAGCTGGATTTTCACACCGGCCGCCCGCGCGCCCTGCGCCAGCAAATCAATCAGATCGGCGCGGTGAACAAAGTAATATTTATGGGGCGAAAGCTGGGTCAGATCCAGATCCAGCACCGCCCCGCCCCGGTAGTCTTTCAAAGCCACAGTGTCAGCCAATACCGCGCCGCCCGCCTCAAGCTCGGCCTCCAGCCCCAAAGCACGCAGCACCGCCAGCCCGTTGGGCGAAATCTGAATCCCCGCGCCCACCTCGGTGATCTCTGCGGCCTGCTCAAGCACCGTCACATCGGCCCCGCGCAACGCCAGCGCACGCGCCACAGCCAATCCGCCGATTCCCGCGCCAATCACAATCACCTTAAGACCGTCGAGCATCCCTCATCTCCCAACAAAAAAGCGCCGGAACCACCGCTCCGACGCCCATTCTTCTCTTCGCCCCCACAGAGCTCAATCGTCGCGGTGCACTTTTTCGCGCCGCTCATGGCGCTCCTGCGCTTCCAGGCTCATGGTGGCAATCGGGCGCGCATCCAGCCGCTTGAGCGAAATCGGATCGCCCGTCACCTCGCAATAGCCAAACTCGCCTTCATCAATCCGGCGCAGAGCAGAATCGATCTTGGAGACAAGCTTGCGTTGGCGGTCGCGGGTGCGCAGCTCAAGGGCGCGGTCTGTCTCTTCAGAAGCACGATCCGCAGAATCAGGAATGTTGCGCGTGCTTTCTTGCAAGCCTTCAATGGTGTCGCGGCTGCCCTCAAGCAATTCTTCACGCCAAGATGTCAATTTGCGACGAAAATACTCAAGCTGAAGGTCATTCATAAAAGGTTCATCCTCGGCAGGACGGTAATCTTCAGGTAGAAAAAGCTCAGCTTTCATTTCCTTTTCCTCTGCTTTTGAGCGCGTCAATGACACGGGTTTCTCCTTCAGTGCGCGCTTCTTATGCGCCGCTGATACTCCGAAGAAAGCTGTTTGTCACTACCCCATAACATCAGATTGCGGTGAAATTGCCTCTCAGGTAGTTTGCCCGCGAAGACTTCAAACAACAGGGCCAGCCGCAGATGAAATTTCACGGAACCGACGCTTATATCGCCACAGATGATCTGAAAACAGCCGTCAACGCCGCTGTCACATTGGAACGCCCCTTGCTGGTCAAGGGCGAGCCAGGCACAGGCAAAACCGAGCTGGCCCGCCAGGTCGCCAAAGCGCTCGGCATGAAAATGATCGAATGGAACATCAAATCCACCACCAAAGCGCAGCAGGGGCTTTATGAATATGATGCCGTCTCGCGGCTGCGCGACAGCCAGCTTGGCGAGGCGCGCGTGCATGATGTGAGCAACTACATCAAAAAGGGCAAGCTCTGGGAGGCGTTCACCTCCGAGGAGCGCGTGGTGCTGCTGATTGATGAGGTCGACAAGGCCGACATCGAATTCCCCAACGACTTGCTGCAAGAGCTCGATAGGATGGAGTTCCACGTCTACGAAACAGGCGAAACCATCCGCGCCCAGAACCGCCCGGTGATCATCATCACGTCCAACAACGAGAAAGAACTCCCCGACGCCTTCCTGCGCCGCTGCTTCTTTCACTACATCCGCTTCCCCGATATGGACACCATGCGCCAGATCGTCGAGGTGCATCACGCCGGCATCAAGGAACAGCTCCTGACAACCGCGCTCACACAATTTTATGAAATTCGCGATCAGGCGGGCCTGAAGAAAAAGCCCTCCACCTCCGAGGTGCTCGACTGGCTCAAGCTGCTGCTCGCCGAAGACCTCACGTCCGAAGACCTCAAACGCGATGGCAAAAACGCCCTGCCCAAGCTGCACGGCGCACTCCTCAAAAACGAGCAAGACGTGCACCTCTTCGAGCGCCTCGCCTTCATGGCTCGTCAACAACGCTGACAACGCCCCCGAAGCCGTCCGTCCTCCCTTTCTTATTGCCACAAATATCCCGGGGGGATGATTCAAAAGCCCAAAGGCTTTTGAATCTGGGGGGCTGGCCCCCCAGCTGTCCGCTGCTCTGGGGCCGACTCCGCGCAGCAAGTGCGCTCTGTCGGTTCCGCGCGCTAAGCGCGCTATAGGCAGCGTCCCCAGCGGGTCGCCGTCAGCCGAAAATCTCCACCAAATGCAAAAAACGCCCGCGAAATCTCGCGGGCGTTTTTAGTTTCAAATCGGGCAAATATTTTTGCAAACGTGCGGTTTACGCGCCCTTAACCTGCACCGAGTTATTCTCTTCAAGCTTGATCGTGCCCTGTTTGCGAATGTGGTTCTCCACCACATCCCAGATCTGCGGGCCTTCCGTGCCCTCGTTGACGCTGGCCCAGCCCGCGACAACATAGTTTTTCGCCGGATCAATCGCTTCGCCCGTCTTCAAGAGGGTCATATCGCTGATGCGCTCGCCCTGGGGCTTGCTCACGTCGATCTTGTAGCCCATGCCGCCGATGCGGACCATGTCGCCACCCTGCTGGTAGTAGGGGTCTGGGTTGAACAGGTTGTCGCCCACATCCTCAAGGATCACCTTGATGAATTCACCGGTCATCTCGCTGCGGTAGGCTTCCCCGTAAGTCATTGACGTTACGTTCCAAATATCTTCCCGCGTGATCTCCTGGCCGGGCAGAATGCTTGGCCCCCAACGCACACCAGGGCTCATGGCGATATCGGCTTCGCGCTCCGAAATCAGCGCGTTGCAAATGAGATCGTCCCAGGAGCCGTTGAAGTTTCCGCGGCGGTAAAGCAGCGAGTCTGTTGTCCCGATCACTTCTTTGAGCTTGTCCTCATAAGGCGCGCGCTGCGCATCAATCAGCGCCGCAACCTCTTGATCTGGCGTGATAACATCCGAGAAAATCGGGATCAGCTTGTGGCGGATGCCCTTCATCTCGCCGTCGCGCACATCAAGGTCCACACGGCTCACAAACTTGCCGTTGGAGCCGGAGGCCACAATATGGGTTTTGCCAACCAGCACAGGCTCGGGCAGCGCATCATGGGTGTGGCCTGACAGGATCACGTCAATGCCCTCCACGTTTGCGGCCATTTTCTTGTCCACATCAAACCCGTTGTGGCTCAGCACCACAACCAGCTCGGCGCCTTGCTCGCGCACTTCCTGCACCATCGCGGCCATATTGTCTTCGCGGATGCCGAAGGAGTATTCGGGGAACATCCAGCGTGGGTTGGCAATCGGCATGTAAGGGAAGGCCTGCCCGATCACGGCAACCTTCACGCCGCCGCGCTCAAAGAACTTGTAAGGCTTGAAGAGCTCGGCCGGCTCGTCCCATTCCGCGTCAAAAATATTCTGCCCAAGCGAGGTAAACGGCAGGCTCGAGACAAGCTCATTCACCCGCTCCGAACCCAGCGTAAACTCCCAGTGGAAGGTCATCGCATCGGGCTTGAGCGCGTTCATCACGTTGACCATATCCTGCCCCTCGGTCTGGTAGCAGGTGTAGGAGCCATGCCATGTGTCGCCCCCGTCCAGAAGCAGCGCATCAGGGCGGTCAGCGCGGATCGCGTTGATCACAGTCGCCACACGGTCCAGCCCGCCAACACGGCCATATTGTTGGGCAAGCGAGGTAAAGTCGTTATATGTCAGGGCGTAAGCTGAAGGTGAGCCATCGGCAATGCCATAAAGCTTGCGGAACTCGGCGCCCGTGATATGCGGCACATGGCCGTTGTTGACACCCACACCAATGTTCACTTCCGGCTCGCGGAAATAGATCGGCTTCATCTGGGCATGAATATCCGTGACGTGAATAAGGCTCACATTGCCGTAGGTTTCAAACTCCAGAAGCTGGTCTTGCGTCAGCGCCTGCTGCGCCGCCAAACGGGCCCAATTGCCAAAGCCGCTCGCACCGTAAAGTGCCGAAGCGGCCATTGAGACTTGCAGAAAATCGCGACGGGAGATCATGGCAGGGGAACCCTTCTTCTGGCATCAGACTGGCAACATATGCATAAAATCTAATGCGTTTTGACAAATTAAAGCCCGCACCCCAAAAGGAATGCGGGCTTCGGTTGTTTAGTTGCGGACTGACGGACCTTCGACCGACAGACCATTGCCGCGGCTGGCGACATAAAGCTCAAGCGCCACAAACTCGGGGCTGCCGGGGCTGAATGTTTCCGCGCGGGTGTCGCGCACGCAGCCTTTGAAGCGGCTGTGAACACCATTGAGCTTGGCGTTTTTCAAACGATAGGTCGGGAAGCCGTTGATCTGGCCCTGGCTCAAGTGGTCGGCCCGGATCATATTGCCATAGTTGTCTTCATGGCAATTGGCGCACGACAGCTCAAGCTGGCCTGTGCGGGTGTAATAGAGCTCTTTGCCCATTTCCCAGGTTGCCTGCGCCGGGCCGTCGATGGCCACATTCACAGGCAGACCGCGCGAAACAGATGCGAGCAGCGCTTCCATGGGAATGGAGCCGCCCTTGTCTGTTTTCCAGGGCTTCGCGCCCATGCGGTTCTCACGGCAGTCGTTGACTTGCATTTGCAGCGTGCGCACTTCGCCTGCCGCTTCGTTCCACTTGGGATAAACAGGGCGCACGCCGGCCATCGCCTCAGGCGATCCATGACAGCTTGCACAGGATTTGCCCTCACTGCCGTCCACTGCATTCCAAATTTCAACCCCCTGCTCGACAAACATCATGCCGGGGTTGTCAAAGTCATCGGCCTGCATCGCCTGGGTTTCATCCGAGCGGAAATGCCAGCCTGACATAACCTCGTCAACAGCATCTGCAAGATGCGCAGGCGCTGCTGTTTTTGTTACCATTTCTATTTCTTCGTTGATCACCAGCGTATCATCATCTGGGTCCGCCATGCCGAGTGTTGGCAAGGCCAACGCAACCGCGCTGATCAGTGACAGTGTCTTGAAGTTCATGCGTTCCTCCCTTGGAAAGCACCTTGCCCTTCTGCGGGGCAAGGCGCCTCTGCCTGTTGATCAGGCGATTTTGACTGACTTGCTGTCTTCGTAGACCGAACCATCATCATCATACCAGGTGAACTTGAAATCACCGGCTTCCGGAACAGTTGCTTCGAATTCGAAGTAAGGGTTTGTAGAAATCGCCGGAGCAAGTTCTACGTCAATCACCAACGCGCCGTTAAATTCGGCGGTAAAACGGTTGATGATCGAGCGCGGGATCTTGTTGCCGTCGCTGTCTTTGCGCTGGCCTGATTCCATCTTGTGGCTGATCAGAGTCTTGATCGTCACCACTTCACCAGCGGCCGCCGACTTGGGCGCTTTGACGCGGGGTTTTACACCATCTGCCATGTTTTTCGTCTCCTCTGATTAGCCGCCGCAGCCGCCAATTGTCACTTTAACTGTCTGGCTCGCACGGGCAAAGCTGCCATCGGCAAGCTTGGCAACAGCCACAACATCCTGTGTGCCAGCAAGGCGGATGCGTGTGGATGCGCTCTGGCTGCCTGAAAGCGTGCCAAAATTGAAGGTCGCCACATCAGGCGTCGGGTTGCCAGCGGCCAGCAGCAGGATTGCCTGCGCGCCTTCGGCCGAAACACTGACCGGCACAGTATTGCCGTTTTCAGCGATTTCGGGGGCTGTCAGCGTTACACCGCCGTCAGCCACATCCGCGCCACCTGTAAACGCTGCAATCATGTCGTCCGCAGCCGCTGTGGCCTGGAACGGCAGAATTGTCAGGGCAACAGCACCCGCCCCGAGGGCCAGCGTATCACGTCGTGAGAATTCCATCTCTATCTCCTTTTACGTCTCTCTCAAAGCGCCCCAGCAAGCTGGCTCACTCTTCTTTCAGTGTCATAAGGTATGCCACAACATCTTCGATCTGCTGGGCGCTCAAAAGCGGGTCAAGCGGTCCGTCTGGCGCCTTGCCTGTATAGGCGTTGCCAGGACGGGTGAACCCGTCAACACGGTAATAGGCGGGCATGACCGTGCCTTCGAATGTCAGTTTTGAATTGCTCAGAATGCCGCGCAACTCGGCCTCCGTCCAGCGGTCCGCCACGCCATCAAGGGCGGGGCCGACATTGCCCGGAAACGCGACATCGGGCAGCGAGCTGATCACATGACAAGCGACACAATTGCCTTTGCTGCGATTGGCATAGACATCAATGCCCCCTTCCACAGAGCCGGGCGTGCCGCTCAGTGATTTTTCGACTGCGCCATATTCTGTATAAACGACATCTGCCGGTGCGACTGTTTCGGCGAAGGCCGTTCCAGCTGTCAGCGTTGCCGCCAATGCGAGTGTTGTGAACCTCATACTTCCTCCCTGGGCTACCCGTGTTCTCAAGCTAGGTTAGCTTTGCATACCGTAGTGGACCGCTCGCAGACTCGCAACAACAAATTCACGAAAATGAATTTACGCAAAACAGAGCCTTCCAAGGCCCTGTGGTCTCTTGTGAGCCAACAGCCGGAATTTCAGTCCGAAAGTTGCGTCTCCAACCGGCGTGCGTGATATTTTTGAAAAGGCTCGCCCGTTTCATAGCCCTTCTCTTTCACCCAGGTCAGCATGTTGAGGGTCGTCCATTTGCCAAAGGCCCCCGGCACCTGCGCAACCGCCGCGCGCGGCGCGCTTGTGGCCTCGGGCACCGCTTCGGGGAAATAGATCATCAAGGGCGTGAAAAGCGCGCCCCACTTTTGCACCATCTCTTTCTCAGGCAGGGTCTCGCCATCAAAATCGGTCACCTCAACATCTCCGAACATGTTGATCTGAATGACGAAATAATTTTCCCGGATATAGGCATCAATGGCCGGTTCGATGAAAACCTCTTCGTGCATCTTCTTGCAATAGATACAGCCACGCTGCTCAATGATGATTGCCAGGCGCTTGCCTTCGGCGTTGGCTTCAGCAAGATCTTCCCGCAGATCCTTGAAGGTGTCGCGCATCCATGAGGCTTTGTGCAGCCCGTCATCGCCCAGCTCAGCCGCCTGAAGCGGCAGCGCCAAACAGAGCGTGGTCAATAGTGCCAGAATAGGTCTCATTTTAATCTCCCCAGTATCGTCTCTCCGGTGCCTAATGGCTTCTGTCTTTTGCGGCGCAGCCCTCACCCGAGCGATTGAAAGCTGGGAAAGAGCTCGATCATCCAATTGGCGATCATGTTGACCGAATTGGTGGCGATGAGAATCGCAAAGACGATCAGCATGATGCCCATGACTTTCTCAACATGCCCCTGATAGGCGCGGAACCGCGCCATGAAGGCCAGAAAAGGCCGGGCAAAAAACGCCGCCACCACAAATGGCGCCGTCATTCCGAGGCCAAAGCACATCAGCAACACCCCGCCCCGCCAGACTTCGCCCATTCCGCTGGCAATAAACAGGATAGAGGCCAGAACGGGGCCGACACAGGCCGTCCAGCCAAATCCGAAGGCCAACCCCATCAGATAGGCGCCCAAAACGGTTGAGGGGTCCGCTTTGCTCTCCATACGCGCCTCGCGATAGAGAAACCCGATCCGGATAACCCCAAGAAAATGCAGCCCAAACAGGAAAATCACCGCCGCCGCCAGATAAGACAGCGGCTCCTTGAACTGCGCAAAGGCCTGCCCCAGCGCCGTGGCTCCCAGCCCCAGCAGCATGAAAATCGTCGTCACACCAAGCGCAAACATAGCCGCCGACACGACCAGCCGGCGCTGCGCACCCGGCGCAATATCGCCGTCGCCGCGCAGCTCGCTCATGGAAAGCCCGGCCATATAGCTGAGATAAAAAGGCACCATCGGCAGAATGCAGGGCGTGAAAAACGCCACGAACCCCGCGAGCATCGCGCCCCAATAGGTGATTTCCCCGAGCATGGCCTGCGATCCTTGTAAAATTTACATATTCAGATTATGTTGAGTGTAATTCAAACAGTCAATGATGATGCCATGCTGACCCGTCTTTTTGCCGCTCTGGCAGCTCTTGTGTTTCTGGCGGGACAGGCCGTTGCCGTTGAACTCGTGATGGTCGAGCAAAAGGGCTGCGCGCATTGCGAAACATGGCACAGCGAGATCGGCCCGATTTATCCCAAAACCGCTGAGGGGGCCTTTGCGCCCCTGCGGGTGGTCAATATCCGCGAGGGCACCCCCGAAGGGCTGCGCTTTGCCCGCCCTGCCGTTTTCACGCCCACTTTCATTTTGGTGGAGAATGGCGTAGAAATTGGCCGCATAGAGGGTTACCCGGGCGAAGATTTTTTCTGGGGTTTGCTGGAAATGATGTTAAAGGCCAAAACCAATTACACAAAACCCGCCGAAACAGCCGCGGGAAACTAGACATTCAGGGCCAAGCCCCGCCAAAGGAGACCCGATGGGACTTCCACAATTCAGCGATGATCTCAGCGACGCAGAGCTCGACAAATTCATGGACAATGCCACCAAGGCGTCCAATTTTCTGAAAACCGTGAGCCACGAGGGCCGCCTGATGATCCTCTGTCATCTGGTGACGGGCGAAAAATCCGTGACCGAGCTGGAGAGCCTGCTCTCAGCGCGTCAGGCCGCCGTGAGCCAGCAGCTCTCGCGCTTGCGTCTGGAAGGCCTTGTCGTGCCGCGCCGCGAGGGCAAGGCTATCTTCTACCGTCTGGCAGACAATCGCCCCAAGCGTGTCTTGGAGCTTGTTTATGAACTATTTTGCGACGACGATAGCGAGGCGTAAACTCTGTATCCGCTCTGGGGAGGGTGTGTGATGCTTGAAATGATCTCGGAAAACAGCTTCGTGACGCTGGCAGGCGTTTTTGGCGGCGTGCTTCTCGGGCTTGCTGCGCGGCTCGGGCGCTTTTGCACGCTCGGGGCCATCGAAGACACGCTCTACGGCGACGACACCCTGCGCCTGCGCATGTGGTTTCTGGCCATAGGTGCCGCAATTGCCGGCACTTTTGCTCTTTCGGGGGCCGGGCTGGTGCCGCTGGAAGACAGCTTTTATCTCTCGATCGCCTGGATGCCGCTCGCCTCTATCTCGGGCGGATTGATGTTCGGCTATGGCATGGCGCTGACAGGCAGCTGCGGCTATGGCGCGTTGGCCCGTCTGGGCGGGGGCGATATGCGCGCCTTTGTCGTGGTGCTTGTGATGGGCGTCTCCGCCTACGCGGTGCTGGCCGGCCCGCTGGCCTATCTGCGCATCTGGGTGTTTCCGCAGGGCATGGCCACAACCCCGCCAGGGCTGGCGCATTTTCTCGCTGCACAAACCGGGTTGGCCCCTGCCACATTGGGCATCACCCTCGGCTTGGCGATAGCCTTGGCGGCGCTTTGCTCTTCGGGGTTTCGCAAAAGCCCGGCCTCGGCTTTCTGGGCGCTTGTGGTGGCGGGCGCAATCGTCAGTGGCTGGGCTGCCTCCGGCTATATCGCACAGAATGGCTTTGGCGCATTTCCCGTGGTGTCGCACAGCTACTCTGCCCCGGTTGGCGAGGCGCTGCTTTACGCGATGACCGCTTCAGCCGGGCTGCCGTCCTTTGCGGTCGGTTCGGTTGGCGGGGTGCTGCTGGGCGCCTTCGCCGGCTCGCTCATCAAGGGCCACTTCCGCTGGGAAGCCTGTGAAGATCCCCGCGAGCTGCGCCGCCAGATTCTGGGTGCGGCGCTGATGGGCGCCGGCGCGGTTTTGGCCATGGGCTGCACAGTTGGCCAGGGGCTCTCGGCCTTTTCCACGCTCAGCTATTCCGCCCCTGTCACCTTTACGGCTGTGTTTGCGGGGGCGGCCTTCGGGTTGCGCCAGCTGATTGAAGGGTTCCAGCCGGCCGAATAACCCGCGAAAAGCCGCTAGTCGGCCAATGCGGCGGCCAGGATCGGGCCCGCGTTCTGCCCCTGTAACACAACAGCCGCCCGCGCGGTGCCGCCCAGCTGCGCCGTGAGCCGCAGGGGCGCGCGCATGTCCCACGTCTGAAGCCGAACGATCTCTGTCACGATATTGGCATAGCTGATTTGCTTGCCCGCGTTTTCGCCACGTTTGATGTCGGTTACCGCTTCGGGCAAAAAGCGGATCAGCAAAACAGTCACCGCCCGCGCCGGGGCGCGGCTGTCGGCCTCGGCCGCCACATGCAGCTGCGCCCCCTCCCGCGTCAGGCGCAAGCGCGCCTCAGGCGGCTGTGCCTGATGCCGGCGGATGAGCGCAGCCACCTCCTGAGGATGATTGCCCACAACATGCTGCTGCCCATTGATGATCATCTGCGGCGTGTAAACAGAGCGCCGCCCACCGGCCTTGGCATAGGCGCGCTGGCGCTCTGAAAAAGCGGCATGACCAAACACATCTTTCCAACCGATGTAATCCCAGTAATCCACATGCAGCCCCAGCGCGAGCACATCCTCACGCGCGGCCAACTCATGCAAAAAGGCATCCGCTGGCGGGCAGCTTGAGCACCCCTGCGAGGTGAACAGCTCCACAACCACCGTCGGGCGCTCTTCGCCCAAAACCGGCTTGGCCAAAGCTGCAAGCATCACAAATACAAGGGCTATGCTGCGCCGCATGGGTCGCCTCCTTTGAAACTGTCCAGACAGGCATAGCCATTGCCGCTCTCACTCGCCAATCAAGGTTTCGCGAGACCGGGGCAGATTATGTTTCAAATCAGCCCCGCCCTGCTGTTGGGTCAGCCGGCTCAGGCGATCTCGACCAGCTCGATTTCAAACACCAAATCCTTGCCCGCCAGGGGGTGATTGGCATCCAGCACCACAGTTTCCTCACTGATCTCCACAACCGTCAGCGGCATGATCTCTCCACGTTCGTTCTTGGCCTGAAGCTGAAGGCCAACCTCAAGCGGAATTTCTGCCGGAATTTCGCCGCGCGGCACAGCCTGACGGGCCTCGGCGTGATGCGGGCCATAGGCATCGTCCGAAGCGATCTCGACGCGCTTTTCTTCGCCCACAACCATGCCCGGCAAGGCCACATCCAGCCCCGGAATGATCTGGCCGGAGCCGACAACAAACTCAAGCGGGTCCTGGCCCTGGCTCGAATCAAAGACAGAGCCATCGCTCAATGTCCCGGTATAATGAATGCGCACGGTGTCACCGCTCTTTACTTCGCTCATGGCGTGTCCAGTTCTTTTGGGGGGTGTGAATTTAGAGGCCGCGCCAGCGCGCAGGTTCTCAGGCTCGGGCGCTTTTTTAGCACCCCATGCGCCAATTGCAAACCGCTCCCGCCACACCCGGCCCAACAGCAGCCGCAGCATTGACCTTTCCCATCCCCTCCCCCAAAGTTTGGCCAAAGAGAACACTGGAGACAAACATGACCCTGAAAGCCTGCGTTTTTGACGCCTATGGGACGTTGTTTGATGTCTCGGCCGCCGCCCGCGAGGCCGCGCGCGAACCCGACTTCCCCGAGCTTGCCCAAAACTGGCAGAACCTGGCCGCTGTCTGGCGCGACAAACAGCTACAATACACCTGGCTGCGCGCCGTCACCGGCGCACACTGCGATTTCTGGCAGGTCACGCAAGATGGGCTGGACTACGCGCTGGCGGCCAGCGGCTTGGAGGGAAACCCTGCGCTGCGGGCCCGTTTGCTGGACCTCTATTTCACACTCTCCGCCTACCCCGAGGTGCCCACAATGCTTGCCGAGCTGCGGGCAGCGGGCCTGCAAACCGCGATTCTCTCTAACGGCTCCGCCGCCATGTTGGAGGGCGCTGTCAGCTCGGCGGGGCTGTCAGGCCAGTTTGACGCGCTGCTCTCGGTGGATGCTGTGGGCATCTTCAAACCCGCCCCCGAGGTTTACGCCATGGTCGAGGCCGCCCTGGGCCTGCGCCCGCATGAGGTGCTCTTTGTCTCCTCCAACGGCTGGGATGCAAGCTGCGCCACATCCTTTGGCTTTGAAACCGTTTGGGTCAACCGCCTCGGCGCGCCGGTGGACAGGCTTCCGGGCAAACCCAAACACCAGCTCAGCGATCTTGCCCCGCTGCCCGCCCTGCTGACCCAAAACACCAATGCCTAGGTTTCAGACGTCTGACGGGCTCAGCCTGCACTACAGCGACACAGGCCCCGACACGCCCGGCGCAACATCGCCGCCGCTGCTCTGCCTCGCCGGGCTCACCCGCGACGGGCGGGATTTTGATTTTCTGCTGCCCCACTTGGGCCAGACTCGCGTGATCCGGTTGGATTGTCGCGGCCGGGGCCAATCCGATTGGGGCGCGCCAAACAGCTACACAGTCCTCACCGAGGCCCGCGATGTGCTGGAGCTTCTGGACCACCTCTCGCTGGCGCAAGTGGCCATTTTGGGCACCTCCCGGGGCGGGCTGATCGCGATGACCCTCGCCGCCACCGCCAAGGCGCGCTTGTGCGGGGTGGCGCTCAATGATGTTGGCCCCGAGCTGGGCCGCAGCGGGCTTGAGCATATCGCCACGCGCATTGGCAAAAAACCCGCGTTCAAAACCCATCAAGCGCTGCTTAAAGTCTGGCCAGATCTGGCTCAAGGCTTTGAAAACGTGCCTGAAAGCCGCTTTCGCGAAGAGATCACACGGCTCTATGCTCAGGGCGACACCGGGCTTGAGCTGCGCTATGATCCGGCGCTGGCGCTGGGGGTGCAAGCCGCGCTTGAGGCCGATGAGCTGCCCGACCTTTGGCCGCTGTTTGACAGCCTCGACGGCCTGCCGCTTTTGGCCTTGCGCGGGGCAAATTCGAACTTGCTCAGCGCCGAAACCTTTGTCCAAATGCAGGCCCGCCAACCCCAGATGATCGCAGCCACCATTGCCGACCGGGGCCATGCCCCCTATCTGGACGAACCCGACGCGCTCGCCGCGCTCCAAAGCTGGAGAGACCTGCTATGAATATCGACAAAATCCGCGCCGCCGCCGCCCGCCTTGAAGGCCGTGCGCGCACCACGCCGCTGCTGTCGTCTCCCTTTCTGGACGAGATCGCCGGCAAGCCGGTTTTTGTGAAAGCCGAATGCCTCCAGCACACCGGCTCCTTCAAGTTTCGCGGCGCTTGGGCGGCGCTCTCGGCGCGGCCCGCAGCCCTGCGCCAAAAGGGGGTCATTGCCTATTCTTCCGGCAATCACGCACAGGGCGTGGCCTATGCCGCGGCCCTGCATGGGGTGCCTGCGGTGATTGTCATGCCCGCAGATGCGCCCAAACTCAAAATCGCCAATACCCGCGCGCTCGGGGCCGAAGTGGTGCTCTATGAGCGCGCCAGCGAAGACCGCGAGCAGATCGGCGCAGAGCTGGCACAGGCCCGCGGCCTGAGCCTCATCAAACCTTATGACGACCCTGAGGTGATTGCCGGTCAAGGCACCACCGGGCTGGAAATTGCCCATCAGGCCCGGGCCGAAGGGCTCACAGAGGCCGAGGTTCTCGTGTGCTGCGGCGGGGGCGGCTTGACCTCGGGCATTGCCCTGGCTCTGGCCGCAGAGACCCCCGCCTTCACCGTGCGCCCCTGTGAGCCAGAGGGCTTTGACGATGTAGCCCGCTCGCTCGCAACAGGCCAGATCCAGCGCAATACTAAGGTTTCAGGCTCGCTCTGCGATGCAATCATCACCCCCCAGCCCGGGGAGCTTACCTTCCCGCTGATGCAACAGCATTGCAAAGCCGGGATCGTGGTGCGCGAAGACGAGGTGCTCAAAGCCATGGCCCTGGCCTATCAACGCCTGAAAATCGTGGTCGAGCCGGGCGGTGCCGTGGGCCTTGCTGCCGCCCTGTTTCACAGCGACAAAACCAGCGCCCAAACGCTGATCGCCGTGACAACAGGGGGCAATGTCGATCAGGACATCTTTGCCCAAGCCCTCGCCACCCTGCCCTGAGCACGCCACGAAAGCACCCGAAGATGAACCTCGCCCAGCTTGCCGACATCAACCTACACTATCAAGATCAGGGCCCCCGCACGGGGCCAGCGGTTGTCTTTGCAAACTCGCTGGGCACCGATCTGCGGCTCTGGGACGATGTCTTGCCCCATCTGCCTGCGGGCTTGCGCCTCATCCGCTATGACAAACGCGGCCATGGGCTCTCTGATTGCCCGGCTGCGCCCTATTCCATGGGCACATTGGTGCGCGACGCCGAGGCGCTGCTGGAGCATCTTGAGGTGAAGGATTGTGTCTTTGTCGGCCTCTCCATTGGCGGGATGGTTGCGCAGGGCTTGGCCGTCAAGCGGCTTGATCTGGTGCGCGCGCTGGTGCTGTCCAACACCGCGGCCAAAATCGGCACCCGCCAAATGTGGCAGGAGCGCATGGCAGCAGTGGAGGCTGGCGGCATTGCAGCGCTTGCCGAGCCTGTTCTGGAGCGCTGGTTTTCCAAGGCTTTCCGCGCGGGGCCATCCTTGCCGCTTTGGCGCAACATGTTGCTGCGCCAACCAAAGGAAGGGTATATCGGCTGCTGCGCGGCCATTGCCGGCACGGATTTTATCACCCCCACATCCGGGCTGCGGCTGCCCACTCTGGCCATTGCCGGCACCGAGGATGGCTCAACCCCTCCCGATCTGGTGCGCGAAACGGCTGCGCTGATACCAGGGTCCAAATTCGAACTGCTGCGCCGCGCGGGACATTTGCCCTGCGTCGAACAGCCGGCGGCCTTTGCCGCCTGCCTCACCCGTTTTTTACACGACATAGGACATATCTGATGGCCGCTTCGGTTTTTGACAGCCAGCATCTGGGCAAGCTTTTTCACAGCGGTGAGCTGGCCGCGCTCTTCACAGACAGCGCTGAAATGCGCGCGCTGTTGCTGGTGGAGGGCGCGTTGGCCAAAGTCCAAGGCGACCTGGGTATCATCCCACAAGCCAGCGGCAGCTTTTTGCACCGCGCCGCGATGGAGGTACAAGTAGATCCCGGCGGGCTCGCAGAGGCAACGCAAGCCAATGGCGTGTGCATTCCTGCCTTTGTCGCGGCCCTGCGCAAGACCCTCGAGGCCCCCGAGCACGCGCAATACCTGCACTGGGGGGCAACCTCGCAAGACATTCTGGACACCGCCCTCATGCTGCGGCTCAAAAGGGCCTTTGAACACCTCTCCATTCACCTAAAGCATCACTTGAACAACATCGCGGAAAATTCTGATAAATATGCAGAAACCGTAATTGCAGGGCGCACTTGGGGGCAACAGGCCACCCCCAGCAGCTTCGGCGCGCTCAACGCCGCCTGGGGCCGCCCGCTGCTGGCGCTCTATCATGAGTTTGAGGCCCATAAGGCGCAGGCCTTCTGGGTGTCGCTCTCCGGCGCGGCGGGCACATCAGGCGCGCTCGGGCCGAAAGCGGCCCACACCCGCGCCGCGCTGGCCAAGGCACTCGGGCTGCACGATCCGGCCACCAGCTGGCACAGCGACCGCACCCCCCTCACATGGCTCGCGGCCTGGGCCACACGCCTTGCCAATGCCCTCGCCAAGATGGGGGCCGACCTCACTGAGCTCAACATGACAGAGCTTGGCGAAGTCACCTTCACTGGCGCGGGAAGCTCCTCCACCATGCCCCAGAAACAGAACCCCGTGGCCGCCGCCACGATCACGGCGCTGGCAGCGCATGCGACGGCGCTTAACTCCGTGCTCCAAGGGGCGGCTGTGCACAAACACCAGCGCGATGGTGCCGCCTGGATGTCAGAATGGCTCGCCCTGCCCCAGCTTGTTCTGGGCACAGGCGCCGCCCTGCACCACGCTGAGCACCTCAGCCGGGGCCTTGTGGCCAACAGCGCGCGCATGGAGGACAATCTCGCCCGCAGCCAGGAACTCATCTACGCCGAGGCGCTCTCTTTCGCTCTGGCCGCACAGATGCCCCGCCCCGAGGCACAGGCCCAGACAAAAGAGCTCTGCAAAACCGCTCAGGCCACAGGCCGCCCCCTCAGCGCCGTGGCCGCCGAGGCCTTTGAGCAGCTCGATCTGAGCGCCGTCTTTGCCCCAGCCGCCCAGCTCGGGGAAGCCCCCGCAGAAGCCCGCCGCTTTGCCGCCGATGTGCGCGCCCTCCCCTGAGAGCCACTGGCCCAGCCAGAGAGCAAGCACCGCAGGCGCAATTCGGCTCTTGAAGCGCTTTGGCCGCGCGCCTACCCTCTGAGCAAGCCATAAGGAAACACCATGTCACAAGCTGCGCCCGAGAGAATTTATCTCAAAGATTACAAAGCCTTTGGCTGGCATCTGGAGGAGGTCCACCTCACCTTCACCCTCGACCCAAAGGCCACAAAGGTCAAAAGCCGGATCCGCTTTGTGCCCAACCCCGATGCCCCCGCGCAGCCATTTTTTCTGCATGGCGAGGGGCTCGAACTGCTGAGCGCCCAGATCAACGGCGCGCCCTGCACCCCCGTGATCACCCCAGAGGGCCTCACCGCAGAGGTGCCTGATGGCCCCTTTGTCTGGGAAAGCGAGGTGCGTATCAGGCCCGCCGCCAACACCGCGCTTGAGGGGCTATACATGTCCAACGGCATGTATTGCACCCAATGCGAGGCCGAGGGCTTTCGCAAGATCACCTATTACCCCGACCGCCCCGATGTGATGAGTGTCTTCACCGTGCGGATCGAAGGCAAGGCCCCAGTGCTCTTGAGCAACGGCAACCCCGGTGCCAGCGGCGCAGGCTTTGCCGAATGGCACGACCCTTGGCCCAAACCGGCCTATCTTTTTGCGCTGGTGGCCGGCGATCTCGTCAACCACCCCGACAGTTTCACAACCCGCTCAGGGCGCGACGTGGCGCTCAACATCTGGGTGCGGCCAGGCGATGAAGACAAATGCGCCTTCGGCATGGAAGCCCTCAAGAAATCAATGGCATGGGATGAAACCGCCTATGGGCGGGAGTATGATCTTGACGTGTTCAACATTGTCGCTGTCGATGATTTCAACATGGGCGCCATGGAAAACAAGGGGCTCAATATCTTCAATTCCTCCTGTGTGCTGGCCAGCCCGCAAACCTCGACCGATGACAACTTTGAGCGCATCGAAGCAATCATTGCCCATGAGTATTTCCACAACTGGACCGGCAATCGCATCACATGCCGCGACTGGTTCCAGCTGTGTCTCAAAGAAGGGCTGACCGTGTTCCGTGACAGCCAGTTTACCGCCGATATGCGCTCTGCCCCTGTCAAGCGCATCACCGATGTGATCGACCTGCGCAACCGGCAGTTTCGCGAAGACAACGGGCCGCTGGCGCACCCCGTGCGTCCCGACAGCTTTGTGGAGATCAACAATTTCTACACAGCCACCGTCTATGAAAAAGGGGCCGAGCTGATCGGGATGCTCAAACGCCTCGTCGGCGATACCGCCTATGATGCGGCGCTGGCGCTCTATTTTGAGCGCCACGATGGTCAGGCCTGCACCCTGGAAGACTGGCTCAAGGTGTTTGAAGATGTCACAGGCGAAAGCCTTGCAGGCTTCAAGCTCTGGTATACCTCTGCGGGCACCCCACGGCTTTTTGTGCGTGAGGCTTTTGAGGCGGGGCGCTACACGCTCACCTTTACCCAAGAGACGCCGCCCACCCCGGGCGAGGCCGTCAAAGCGCCGCGCGTCATTCCCATCGCCGTGGGGTTGCTCGGGGCAGATGGCCGCGAGATCCTGCCCACCACGATGCTCAAAATGACAGATGGCACGCAGAGCTTTCACTTTGAGGGCCTGCCCGAGCGGCCCGTGCCCTCGATCCTGCGGGATTTCTCGGCTCCGGTGATCCTGACCCGCGCGACAAGCTCGTCAGAGCAGGCCTTCTTGCTGGCCCATGATACGGACCCGTTCAACAAATGGCAGGCCGCCGATTCCCTGCGCCGCGCAAGCCTGATGGCCAGCCTCACAGAAGGCCGCGCACCTGACAGCGCCTTTCTGGAGGCCATGGCGCAAGTGGTGTCCGACGAGCGCCTTGATCCGGCGTTTCGCGCGCTGGTCCTGCGGCCCGCCAACCAGGATGAGCTGGCCCAGGAGCTGCACAGCGCGGGCCAGACCCCCGATCCGGACGCGATCTATCTGGCCTGCGAGACACTCGCCCAGAGCCTCGCGCAGCACCTGGCCGACAGCCTGCCAAAGCTCTACGCCCAAACCACCGTCACAGGCCCCTACCGGCCCGACGCCGAGGGGGCCGGCAAGCGCGCCCTGAACGGGCGGGTTTTGGGGCTGCTGACGCGGATGGACGGCGGGGCTCAGGCCCGGGCGCAATTTGCCACCGCTAACAACATGACCCAACAGCTCGCCGCGCTCACAGCCCTGCTGGCACAGGAAGATGCCGCCGCCGAGCTGGCCGCCTTTGAAGCGCAATGGCAGCAAGACCGGCTGGTGATGGACAAGTGGTTCGGCGTTCAGGTGGCGCTTGCGGCGCCCCAAACCGCCGCCAGCCTCGCCGAAACGCTGACAGAGCATCCGCTGTTTGAGATCCGCAATCCAAACCGGTTTCGCGCGGTCTTTGGCGGGTTGGCGCTCAATCACGCCGGCTTTCACCATGCGTCGGGTCAGGGCTACAGGGTGCTTGCAGACTGGTTGATCAAGCTTGATGCGCTCAACCCGCAGACAGCCGCGCGGCTCTGTGCCGCCTTTCAGACCAGCGCGCGCTATGCCCCGGCCCGCAGCACTTTGGCGCAGGCGGCGCTGGCGCGCATCCTGGCAAGCCCCGATCTGAGCCGCGACACCACCGAGATGGTGACGCGGATTTTGGAGGTGTGAGCATGCACAGGCGCGCGGCATTGTCTGGATCGCTGTCCATACAGCTTGCCATACAGCGGGCCATACTGTGGGCCATACAGCCCCTCACAGGACCCCTCGCAGGGCCTCTCGCAGGGCAAAGCCGCTAGGATGCCCGCGCCAGCTGACGCCCGCTTTGTGCATGTCACACAGGGCCGCTCACGCGCCGCGTTGCTCACGCTGGGCGCAGTCTACGGGCTCTTGGCCGCACTTGTCTGGGGGATCGCGCTCAGCCCGGTGATCGTGGGGGTGGTGGCGCTGTTTACCCTGCCAGCCCTCTGGGAATATTGGAAAAATCCTGAAAGCCGCTTTGAGATGGACCAGCAGAACCTGCGCTGGAGCACCCCGCGGCTGCAAGATGAAATGCCGCTGGGGCTGATTTTGCGGGCGCGGTTTGACACCCGGCTGGATCTGTCGGTGCGGGTGACGTTTCTGCTCAAGGACAACCGCAAAATAAGGCTGCCCCATGCCTGCACCCCCCCACATCTTGCGCTGGAGCAAGCTCTGCGGGCGCGCGCAATTCCGGTTGAGCGGCACCATTTTTCCTTGATCGGCTGAGCGCGTCAGGGCCGTGCCTTTGGCCGCAGGCTCTTGCGCGTCACACAATAGGCCTGCTTGCGGGTCCAGGCCGCCATTTCTGTGCGTTTGGTCCGCGAATGCATGGGCCCCCAATCCTGGGTGACGCCTTGATATTTGCGACGTTTTTCAGGGAAATACCCGTGGATGATCCCGTCGCGGGCCACCGTTTTGGTCATGATCCGCGTGGCACAGCTCAGGTTCAATCCACCGTCCTTGAGCGCTTCCCCCGTCTGGGCCTGACAGTTGTAAAGCTTTGCCGTAGAAGGCAAAATTTGCAGCAACCCATACCAAAGCCCTCCCCCGCCAACAGCCTCCGCACGGTAGGTGCTTTCATGTTTGGCCAAGGCCGACATAAACCCAACCCAGAACATCGCCCGCTGGAGCCTGTCGTTGTCTGCATAGGCCGGACACCAGGCCCGGTAATCCGCCGGAACAGTTTCGGTCAGCGCGCGCCCATGTGACAGGACAGCCCGCATGGCCGTCGCTGTCCAGCGGGCATGGCCGGGCCGGTGCTCCCAGCGCGTGTGTGGCAAAGCAAACTCATAGGGCCGCGCCATGGGCCTGATCCGGGCCAGAGCCGCTTGGGCGGCGCTCTCATAGGAGGCCCTGCGGGCTTGCGGTCGTATGGCGCCAAGTTCCGGCGGGAAAAGACCCTGCACCGGCGCATCCTGCAAGGATGCCGGGCCCGCGCCCTCAACACCAGCCGCCCCCCCAGGGCTGCCAAACAGCAGCAGAATCACAAGACTGAATTTGGACCACAGAACAAAACGCATCCCTGCCCAAATACCGCGATCCGACGCGGTTATGCAAACTTTTCGCACCCAGAGCGCTTATTGTTTCAACCCCGGTGACAGTTAACCTATTTATTAAGGTTTTTCCCAAAATCCTTCGTCTAATTGCCGCTTTTTAGCCCGAATGACGGGGCAAAAAAGAGATCAGATTAGGGATGAAAGACACAATGTCACTCTTGGCGAACATACCAGAACTGGCGGCACAAGCCCGCGCAAGCTTGCGGCGCGGGACGCGCAGCAGCCCCCAGCCAGCCCCCCCACAGCAAGAGCCCCGCTCGCTCGCAGAGCAGCTTCAGGCCCGCTTGCACCTTCCCATGGCCGGCGAGCCTCCAGAAGAAAGCACACGGGTGCGGGTTCAGGATCGGGGGCAATTTCTGGCCCGTCAGGAGCGCTGGGAAGAGCTGAGCCGGCTGATCCGCTCGGCAGACAACCGAAAAGCCGCCACCCATTGCGGAATGCCCCATGCCAACCTGCTCAGCCTTGGTGCGCGCACAGATGTCGTCATGGCCACCGAACATGCGATTGCCGACGGGTTCACCCCCAAGCTCAGTGGCATTGAAGAGCTCGAAGATGTGCTGGCCGAATTCCCGGAAGACTACGCCATCGCCGCCATCGTGGCGCAGGCGCATATGGACATCGGCTGGGCGTGGCGGGGCTCCAACTGGTCCCACGAAATTCCGGCGCGCAACCTGGCGCTGTTTCAGGCCCATTTTGACCGTGCCGCCGAGATCCTCGAGAGCTTTGCGCGCACAGCCCTTGCCTCGCCGCTGTTGGCGGCGGCGCATTGTGCGCTGGTGGTGGCCAAGCCCAAGCCTGCGCTTCATATCGCCGATGCCTACGCCCGGTTGATCGACCTCAACCCCGTCAACACCGCCCCCATGCGCAGCCTTGGAAATTTCCTGCTGCCCCGCTGGTTTGGGAGCTATGATGTGCTGGAGCTCGAAGCCCGGCGCATGGCCGCCCGCACCAGCGCATCCTGGGGCAATGGCGGCTATACTTGGGTATTCCTGGATGCTTTGCGCGTGGATCACGGCGTTGCACGCAACCTGGATGTGAGCTTCT
The DNA here is from genome assembly GCF_937123735.1 of uncultured Lentibacter sp. GTDB lineage: Bacteria > Pseudomonadota > Alphaproteobacteria > Rhodobacterales > Rhodobacteraceae > Lentibacter. Next base: position 184,270 of record NZ_CAKZKL010000028.1, on the reverse strand, counting down.
TCATCGACGGGCTGAAAGACATCCTCTACCTGCAACCGGACCAGCATATCGCCAATCTTCTGGCGGCCTATACCGGCATCACCATGTCCCCGGCGCGCACACCGCCCTCAGCGCCCGACATTGTGCGCGATGTGCGCAAATCCATCCACGCCTGCTTTGACGGGATCTTGCGCGAAAGCCTGCATGAGCTGCACCCGCTGCTCTGGGCCGAAGCCGAACTGGGCCCCAATCCGGGCACCCACCTGCCGCCGCGCAGCGCACTTTTGCGCCGGGGCCGCGACACCGCATTTAACGCAATCGCCAGTCACTTTCACCGCGATCTGCAAAACGGCAAAACGCTGGAATTCGGGAAGACGGGCCTGACCCTGTTCCCGCAGGGGTAACAGAGCGCGAACTCCCCCTTGCCCCGCCCTTTGCGCTGCCCTAAAACGCACCTCGACTTTGCACAGATGTATAAAGGATGAGGGCAATGCTCGATCTGGCCTATGAAACACCGCAGCCCAAAGTGATTGCGGGTGCAAAATATGATTGGGAGCTGGTAATCGGCATGGAGGTCCATGCCCAGGTCAGCTCAAAAGCCAAGCTGTTCTCCGGTGCCTCCACCCAGTTTGGGGCCGAGCCAAACGCCAATGTGGCGTTTGTTGACGCTGCCATGCCCGGGATGCTCCCCGTCATCAATGAATTCTGCGTGGAGCAAGCGGTGCGCACGGGCCTTGGCCTGAATGCCGAAATTCACCTCAAATCAGCATTTGACCGCAAAAACTATTTCTACCCCGACCTGCCCCAAGGCTATCAGATCAGCCAGCTCTATGAGCCCATCGTGGGCGAGGGCGAAATTCTTGTCGATATGGCCCCCGGTGTCGCCCGCCTTGTGCGCGTCGAGCGCATTCACCTTGAGCAAGACGCCGGCAAATCCATCCACGATATGGACCCGAACATGTCGTTTGTGGACCTCAACCGCACAGGCGTTGCGCTGATGGAGATCGTCTCGCGCCCCGATATTCGCGGCCCCGAAGAGGCGGCGGCCTATGTCGTCAAGCTGCGCCAGATCCTGCGCTATCTCGGCACTTGTGATGGCAACATGCAAAACGGCAACCTGCGCGCCGATGTGAACGTCTCTGTCTGCCGGGCGGGACAATATGAAAAATATATGGAAACGCAGGACTTTTCCCATCTCGGCACGCGCTGCGAGATCAAGAACATGAACTCCATGCGCTTCATCCAGCAAGCGATTGACTATGAAGCGCGTCGCCAGATCAAGATTCTCGAAGAAGGTGGCGACGTCGTGCAAGAGACCCGCCTTTATGACCCAGACAAGGGCGAAACCCGTTCGATGCGCTCCAAAGAGGAAGCGCATGACTACCGCTATTTCCCCGATCCCGACCTTCTGCCGCTCGAAATCGAGCAAGGCTGGGTAGATGATATCAAAGCGTCCCTCCCCGAGCTGCCCGACGCCAAGCGCGCGCGCTTCATGGCTGATTATGGCTTGACGGAATATGACGCCTCCGTGCTCACAGCCGAGGTGCAAAATGCCAGCTATTTCGAAGATGTGGCCAAGGGGCGCGATGGCAAAATCGCCGCCAACTGGGTGATCAACGAGCTTTTCGGCCGCCTCAAGAAAGACGGCGACAAGGATATCAGCGAAAGCCCGGTTTCGCCTGCCCAGCTCGGCGGCATTATTGATTTGATCGCCGCCGATACGATCTCCGGCAAAATCGCCAAAGACCTGTTTGAGATCGTCTATAGCGAAGGCGGTGACCCGGCCGAGATCGTTGAAGCCCGCGGCATGAAACAGGTGACAGACACCGGCGCGATCGAAGCCGCTTTGGATGACATCATTGCCGCCAACCCGGCGCAGGTTGAAAAGGCCCGCGAAAACTCCAAGCTCGCAGGTTGGTTTGTCGGCCAGGTCATGAAAGCGACGGGCGGCAAGGCCAATCCGAAGGCCGTGAACGATCTGGTTCAAGCCAAGCTTGGCGGCTGAGGCGCAGATGTCGCAGCCCTTTCTCTCCGAGCCCATGGTCGTGCGCCCCGAGTGGATCGACTTCAACGGCCATCTCAACATGGCCTACTATAACGTCCTGATGGACCTTGGCGTCGATGCGCTCTGGAACGAGATCGGCTTTGGTGGCGACTATCTCGCCCGCACCGGCCACACCACCTATTCGGCAGAATACCACATGCACTATCGCCGCGAAGTGCATGAGGGAGACCGGCTGCGCGCCAGCTTCCAGCTCCTCGCGCTCAATGAAAAATCCTTGCATTTCTGCCAGGAGCTGATCCACGAAGACGGTTGGGTTTCGGCCCAGGGAGAGGGCATCTGCCTGCATATTGACCAATCAGGTCCACGCGTTGCGCCGCTTCCGGCAGATGTGTTTGCCACCCTCTCCGCCATGGCCAAGGCTCACGCCAAACTGCCCCGCCCCGCCTTTGTGGGCCGGCCTATGGGCCTGCGCCAAAACGCCTGAGCAGGGCCAAAAGCACATGGCAACCCGGGCCGCTGCCTGCTAGGGTCTCGCCACAGTTTCAAACGACAAGAGGGCCGCGCAGTGCAAGATTACAAAGTGATTCCAGCTCCCCGCAAAGGGCTGAAAGCCAAGGGTGTCAAAACACCCGAAGACCGTTTTGCACACGCCCTTCAGGAGCTCATCAACAGCGAAGCCAAACAGGGCTGGCGCTTCCTGCGCGCCGAAACCCTGCCCAGCGAGGAGCGCTCGGGCTTTCGGGGCAAAAAACTGGTTGAGCGCAGTGTCCTGGTCTTTTGCAAAGACCAAGGCAGCGCCGCAACACCGGTGGCGCCCGCAGCCGTCAGCGCAGGCCATGAGCCTGTGCTGGTCGCCCCCGAGCGCCCAGACTCAGCCTGAGCCCGCAACCTCAGGACAGCTCAAGCGCCAGGGCATGAATTTGCGTGCTCAGGCTGCCAAGGGCTGTATGGACGGCCCTGTGGCGGGCAATCCGGCTCATCTGGGCAAAACAGCCAGCCTTGAGGCGCACCCGAAAATGGCTCTCCCCGGAGCCATCATCACCAGAATGACCCGCATGCAAAGCGGACTCATTGATCACCTCAAGGCTCTCAAACTCAAAAGCGCGTTCCAGGGCTTCGCGAATTTTTACTTCCATCTTCATTTTTAGCGCTCTTTCCTCTTTCCTCTGAGTGCAAACACAGTAGACTGCCAAGCCAGTCGCGAAAAGAGAGTTCCCATGCCAAAAGCAGATCCTTTCGGTTTTGATATGTCCGTGTCATCCGCAAAAAAGAAGAACCCGCGGGGCCGCCGTGGCATGTCTGGTGCATCCGAGACATCGACCCGCCAGTGCGAACATGAGGGCTGTGAAGAAGCCGGAAAATACCGCGCGCCGCGTGCGCCGGACGTGCTGGACGAATATCTCTGGTTCTGCAAAGACCACATCCGCGAATACAACCTGAAATGGAACTTCTTTGACGGCACAACCGAAGCCGAAATGAACGCCCAGCTGTCCAAAGACAAGGTCTGGGAGCGCGAAACCAAGCCCCTCGGAGACCCCGAGGCCCGCGCTTGGGCGCGGCTGGGCATCGAGGATCCACATCAGGTTCTGGGCGCAAATGCGACCAAGAACCCCGGAAAAGGCGGCGGCGGCTCGCGCCGCCTGCCCCCAACCGAGCGCCGCGCGGTCGAGATTTTGGAAGCCAAGGATCACTGGACAAAAGCCGAAATCCGCAAAGCCTACAAGAAACTCATCAAAGTGCTGCACCCGGATATGAACGGCGGCGACCGCTCGCAGGAAGAGCAGCTGCAAGAGGTCGTCTGGGCCTGGGATCAGATCAAGGTCAGCCGCAGCTTCAAGTGAGCCTCAAACCCCGGCTCAGGCTCAGGCTCAGGCTGCGCGAAACACGAGGCTCACGCCATTCAAACAATGGCGCTTGCCGGTCGGAGCGGGGCCGTCGTCAAAGATATGCCCAAAATGGCTGCCACACCGGCGGCAGTGACACTCCGTGCGCGGGTAGATGATTTTGAAATCCGTCTTGGTCGCAATCGCATCCGGCAAGGATTGGTAGAAACTGGGCCAACCTGTGCCGCTGTCGTATTTGTGCTCTGAACTGTAAACCGCCAGATCACAGCCACGGCAGTGATAGGTTCCTGCGTCATACTGCTTGTCCAGCGGTGAGCTGAAGGCCCGTTCGGTGCCTTCCTTGCGCATCACCTTGTATTGCAGGGGCGTCAACATGGCGCGCCATTCTGCTTCGCTGCGGGTGACTTCAAAGGCTTTGGCCTCGGCACGGCGCCCCAAGGCCAGCCCGGCTCCGACGCCCATAGCCGCCGCCAAAAACACACGTCTCTTCATGTCGTCCTCCTTCAAACCCGCGATGAGCCTAGCACATCTGCCGCCGCGAAAGCAGGCCACAGAAATGCAATTTCGCGTGAAGGCCGCGTGAGAAAAACCGATAGGGCCAGCTGTCGCAATTTGCCATTCCAAAGCCGGAAACTGCGGGCTTGGACTTGCCCTTGCCCAGAAATTGAGGCACCACACCTGCAACACATCGGGATAGGAAGGAATCTGGCCATGGCGGACGGTATGATCGACATCAATGCGAAACCCACCGAAACCGTGTCGGTGCGCGATGTCTTCGGCATTGATGTAGACATGCGCGTGCCGGCCTTTGCTGAGCGCACGGACCGTGTGCCAGAGCTGGACAGCACCTATAAATTCGATCCAGACACGACCCTTGCGATCCTTGCAGGCTTTGGCCACAACCGCCGCGTGATGGTCCAGGGCTATCACGGCACCGGCAAATCGACCCATATCGAACAGGTCGCAAGCCGCCTTAACTGGCCCTGTGTGCGGGTCAATCTTGACAGCCACATCTCCCGGATCGACCTGATCGGCAAAGATGCGATCAAACTTGTGGACGGCAAACAGGTTACTGAATTCCATGAGGGAATCCTGCCCTGGGCGCTGCGCAACCCCACGGCGATTGTGTTTGACGAATATGACGCCGGCCGCGCCGATGTGATGTTTGTGATCCAGCGGGTGCTGGAGGTGGACGGCAAGCTTACCTTGCTTGATCAAAACGAAGTGATTACCCCCAACCCCTATTTCCGTCTCTTTGCAACGGCCAATACCGTGGGCCTGGGCGATACGACGGGCCTCTATCATGGCACCCAGCAAATCAACCAGGGCCAGATGGACCGTTGGTCGCTTGTGGCCACGCTCAACTACCTGTCGATTGATGCGGAGACCAACATCGTCCTCGCCAAAAACCCGCATTACAACACCGAAGCCGGACGCAAGACGGTGAAGCATATGGTGCAGGTCGCCGACCTCACCCGCACAGCGTTTATGAACGGGGATCTCTCCACCGTCATGTCGCCCCGCACAGTGATTGCCTGGGCTCAAAACGCCGAAATTTTCCGTGATGTCGGCTATGCCTTCCGGCTTACCTTTCTGAACAAATGCGACGAACTCGAGCGCCAGACCGTGGCAGAGTTCTACCAGCGCCTGTTTGACGAAGAGCTGCCAGAGAGCGCAGCAAGCGTGAGCTTGGGATGAGAGCGGTTTCGGATCAGCTTCGCCGATCCGACCAAGGCGCGCTGACGCGCGCACAGAGGGGGCCAGCCCCCTCGGCTACGCCTCACCCCCGGGATATTTTCGGCAAAAAGAAAGACTGAACGAGAGAGATGTCCAAACCCTCCGACAACCCAGCCGATCCGTTCAAGAAGGCGCTCGCCGAAGCCACCAAGGTTATGGCGAATGATTCTGAGCTGACGGTGAGTTATTCTGTCGATCCGGCAGGGCTGTCGGGCGACACCATGCGCTTGCCACAGGTAAGTCGGCGGATGAGCCGCGAGGAGGTCTTGCTCGCCCGGGGCACCGCCGATGCGCTGGCACTGCGCCACAAGTATCACGACACGGCCACCCATGCGCGCTACGCCCCTGCCGGAGATCTGGCGCGCGACATTTATGACGCGATGGAAACCGCCCGTTGCGAGGCCATGGGCGCGCGCGACATGCCGGGCACAGCGGGCAATATCGACGCCAAGATTGCAGAGGATGCACGCCGTGCCGGCTTTGCCGAGATCCGTGATCGCGCCGACGCCCCTTTGGCGACAGCGGCCGGATATCTTGTGCGGGCGCTGGCCACGGGACGGCCTCTTCCGGAGGGCGCGCGCAATGTGATGGAGTTGTGGCAGGGGTTTATGCAAGAGCAGGCCGGCGAGGCTCTTGCCGATGTCTCCGAGCGCCTTGCAAGCCAGCAGGATTTCGCCCGGTTCGCCCGCCGTGTCATTTCTGATCTGGGATATGGCGACCAGCTTGGTGAAGACCCTGACGCGCCGGATGAGGACAGCGAAGACAGCTCGGAAGAGGCAGAGCAGGACGAAGACCAGCCAGACAGCACAGGCCAAGACGACAGCCAGGATGAAGAGGCCGAGGCCAGCCCCGAGCAAAGCCAGGAAGAAACGCAGGATGCCGCCGAGGCGCAGGTTTCGATGGATGAAATGGCCGATGAGGAGCTCGGAGACGAGGCCGAAATGCCCGATGGCGAGGCCCCTCTGGAGCCGCCCGCCCCACAGCCTGTGTCTGATGCCGATCCGCATTACCTCGTCTATGATGACAGCCACGATGAGGAAATCCTTGCCGAAGAGCTGGCCGAGCCGGCCGAGCTTGAGCGGTTGCGGGCCTATCTGGATCAACAGCTCGACCCGCTCAAAGGCGCGGTCAGCCGCCTCGCCAACAAACTGCAACGCCGCTTGCAAGCCCAGCAGAATCGCTCCTGGTCATTTGATCAAGAGGAGGGCATTCTGGACGCAGGCCGGCTGGCGCGCGTGGTCGCCAATCCGACAACGCCCCTGAGCTTCAAAGTCGAGCAGGAAACCGAGTTCCGCGATACGGTGGTGACACTTCTGATCGACAACTCAGGGTCCATGCGCGGCCGTCCTATTTCGATCGCCGCCATCTGCGCAGATGTTCTGGCCCGCACGCTGGAGCGCTGCTCGGTCAAAGTCGAGATCCTCGGCTTCACCACCCGCGCCTGGAAGGGCGGGCTGGCGCGCGAGAAATGGCTCGCTGACGGGCGCAGCCAACAGCCCGGGCGGCTCAACGATCTGCGCCACATCATCTACAAAGGCGCCGACAGCCCCTGGCGGCGGGCCCGCAACAACCTCGGTCTGATGATGAAAGAGGGCCTGCTGAAGGAAAATATCGACGGCGAAGCACTGGAATGGGCCCACCGCCGCATGGGCCGCCGCCCTGAAGCGCGCAAGATTTTGATGGTCATCTCCGATGGCGCCCCGGTGGATGATTCGACGCTCTCGGTCAACCCGGCAAACTATCTTGAAAAACACCTCCGCGATGTCATCGCGATGGTCGAAAAGAAGCGCCAGGTCGAGTTGCTCGCGATCGGGATTGGCCATGACGTCACCCGCTATTACAACCGCGCCGTCACGATCACCGATGTCGAGCAACTGGCCGGAGCAATGACCGAACAGCTCGCCTCACTCTTTGACAGCGACCCGCGCGCGCGTGCGCGCTTCCTCGGGCTCAAACGCGCACTCTAGCTCTTTTTTCTTGCCAGAAATATCCCGGGGGAGTGCGAGGGGGCTGGCCCCCTCGCGCCAGTCGGATTTTGCGCAGCAAAATTCGAACCCTCTCCCCTTCCCATGCCCCGCTTTCCAACCTAACCTGCCGTAAACGCAGAGGGATGCTCATGTTTCAAACCTTCGAAAACCGCGCCGATCCATCCACAGGCCAAGCCCGCCTCGCCGCCCTGCGCGCGCAGATGTCCGCAAACGGCCTCGCAGGTTTTCTTGTCCCGCGCGCAGATGCCCACCAGGGCGAATATTGCGCGCCCCACGACGAGCGTTTGGCATGGGTGAGCGGCTTCACAGGGTCCGCCGGCTTTTGCGCGGTGTTGGCCCATCGCGCGGGGGTCTTTATCGACGGGCGCTACCGCACCCAGGTGAAAGAGCAGGTAGATCTCAAGGTTTACACCCCTGTGCCTTGGCCAGAAACCCCCTTGAAAACTTGGCTGGAAGCCGAGCTGCCAGCGGGCGGTGTGATCGGCTATGACGCGTGGTTGCACAGCGCTCAGGAAATCGAGGAGCTAGAACAAGCCCTTGAACCCAAAGGCTTTCTGTTTCGCCCCACAGATAATCTTGTCGATCAGATCTGGCCCGATCAACCCGCACCGCCACGCGGGCTGATCACCCCGTACCCGGAGGCGCTGGCCGGCGAGAGCCATGCCTCAAAGCGCAAGCGGCTCGGCCGAAGCCTGCAAGCGCTCGGGCAAAGCGCCGCCGTGCTCACTCTGCCCGATTCGATTGCCTGGCTGCTCAACATCCGCGGCTCTGACATCCCGCGCAATCCCGTGCCACATTGCTTTGCGATCCTGTTTGACACCGGCAATCTCAGCCTTTTTGTCGCCGCCGAAAAACTGGATGAGCAGCTGCGCGCCCATCTGGGCCCAGAGATCACCTTGCGGCCCCCCTCGGCATTTTTGCCCGCGCTGCACTCGCTGCAAGGCGCGGTGCGGATTGACCGCGCCAGCGCGCCCGTGAAACTCGCCCATGAGCTGCGCGAAGGCCACGCCACCCTCTCATGGGGGGAAGACCCTTGCCTGCTGCCCAAAGCCTGCAAGACAAGCGCCGAAATCACCGGCACCCAAGAAGCCCACCTGCGTGATGCCGCCGCCATGGTCGAATTTCTCAGCTGGTATGATCAACAGCCCCCGGGCAGCCTCACCGAAATTGACGTGGTCTCCCGCCTTGAGCAGGCACGCCGCGCCAGCGGTGCGCTCAAAGACATCAGCTTTGAAACCATTGCCGGCACAGGCCCGCATGGGGCCATCATGCACTACCGGGTGACAACCGAGACAAACGCCCCCCTCAAGGAGGGCCAGTTGCTGGTGCTCGACAGCGGCGGACAATATCTTGACGGGACCACCGACATCACCCGCACCTTGCCGGTCGGAGCCGTCGGGCACAGCGAAAAAGAGGCCTACACACGGGTCTTGCAAGGGATGATCGCGATCTCCCGCCTGCGCTTTCCAAAGGGATTGGCCGGGCGCGATCTGGATGCCATTGCACGCTATCCGCTCTGGCTGGCCGGGCAGGATTTCAACCATGGCACAGGCCATGGCGTTGGGGTCTACCTTTGCGTGCATGAAGGGCCACAGCGCCTCAGCCGCGTGTCTCAGGTGCCGCTCAGGGCGGGTATGATCCTCTCCAACGAGCCGGGTTACTATCGTGAGGGCGCCTTTGGCATCCGGCTTGAAAACCTGATTGTTGTGCAAGAGGCCTGCGCGCTGGAGGGCGCCGATGCCCGCGAGATGTTTGATTTTCTCACGCTCACCTATGTGCCGCTCGACCGACGGCTCATTCTGCCAGAGGCTCTGAGCCGGGGCGAGCGCGACTGGCTCAACCACTATCACGCCGCTTGCGCCGCAAAAGTTGCGCCAAGGGTTTCAGAACCGGCTCAAAAGTGGTTAACTGCGGCCACGCAACCCATTTGACATGATATCGTAACAGTTTGGCGCGATGAAAAGCGCGCCGATGTAACCAAAGGATGTGGCCATGACCCCAAAAATCACCCTGACCCCCGCAACAGGCACTTGGGTTGTGCGCGCCGGTGGGGCCGTGCTGGGCGAGAGCAAACACGCCCTGGAGCTGATCGAAGGGGATTACCCCCCGGTGATCTACTTCCCCCGCAGCGATATCGCCATGGCCTTTTTAGACGCAAGCCCCCACCACAGCCACTGCCCCCACAAGGGTGATGCCAGCTATCACTCCATCGTCACCAAATCCAAGACACTGGAAAACGCCGCCTGGAGCTATGACGCCCCCAAAGAGGCCGTGGCGCGGATCAAAGGCCATCTGGCCTTTTTCACCTCCGAGGATGTCACAGTCGAACGGGTCTGACAGCGCTGGCCATAGTCGGCGGCGGGCCTAACTGTGCTCTTCGGCGGCCGTCGCGGCCAGGGCGCGGTTATAGGCCTTCAGCGCATCCACTTGCATCAACGCGCCCCAAAGCTCTGGCGGCGCGTCTTCCCCCGAGAGGCTCACCACCGGCAAAAGTTGTGCGCCCGTGCGCTCAAAAAGCGGCATGGCCGTTTCCAGGGTCGCCTGCCCATCCACATAGATGCCCTGTTCCACAAGCTCCCAAAGCACAGCCTCCGCAGGGCACCCGGGGGTGTTTTTTGCACGCATGAGCTTGGCCACCGCAAACACCCCCAGCAAATAGGCCTGCGGCCCCGCCGCCAGATGCACATTGCGCCGCTCAAGCTGGGTCAGAAAGAAAGAGCGGTCCACCAACCTTGAGCCCAAAGCCGTGGACATGCTCACCGCCACCATCACCGCAATCGCCGTTTGCCAATCGCCAGTCAGCTCAAACACAATCAGCGTGGTCGAAATCGGCGCCCCCAGCACAGCCGCCGCAACCGCCCCCATTCCCGCCAGCGCATAGAGCGCGCTGGTGCCGGACACTTCGGGAAACACTGCTGTGGCCACCGTGCCAAAAGCCAACCCCGTCAGCGCCCCAATCATCAAGGAAGGCGAGAAGATCCCCCCGCCCATGCGCCCCGCCATGGTGATCACAACCGCAATGGCCTTGAGCAGGGCAAACACAACCGCTTCCCAAAACAACAGCTTGCCCGTGAGCGCGGCCGAGGTGGTCTCATAGCCCACCCCGATGATATGCGGGAACGCCAATGCCAGCACCCCCAGCATCCCGCCCGCAATCGCCGGCCGCAAAGCGCGCGGAATCCGGAAATCCGCCTGCACATGATTGGCAAAATCCTCGCCAATGAAGATCGCACGCATGAAAAGTGCCGCCACCACGCCGCACAGCAGCCCCAGCAACAGAAAGGCGGGCAACTCGACATAAAAGGCCAGAGCCGAGCTGTCGGGCAGGTTGAATTCGGTCACATCACCAAAGGCCAGCCGGTTGATCACTGTGCCCGCCACCGAGGCAATGACAATCGGCGCAAAAGCATGAACGGCAAAATGGCGCAGCACCACCTCAAGCGCAAACAGCGCCCCCGCAATCGGGGCGTTGAACGAGGCCGATACCGCCGCCGCAACAGCACAGCCCAAGAGGTCTCGCCCCGTGATACCGTCTGAATGCAGCCGGTCTGACACCCAGCTGGAAATCACCGCGGCCAGATGCACCACAGGGCCCTCACGCCCCGAAGAGCCTCCCGACCCAAGGGTGATCAGTGAGGCCGCCGCCGAGGCAAGCCCTGCGCGCCGCTCCACACGCCCCTCCTTGAGCGCCGCCCCCTCAATCACATCCGCCACCGCCCGGACCCGCCCGTCCGGCGTGAAATGATGCAGAATTTGCCCCACAACCGCTCCGCCGATCACCGGGATGAGACAGATCCAATACCACTCGATCTCGCGGGTCAGCCCATAAAGATGGCCAATGTCTTGCGCGCCATAGGCCCAGCTTTGCAACGCCTCAATGCCTTTGCGAAACAGCAGCGCCGCCAGCCCAGCCGCCAGGCCGATGGCCAAGGCAATAAACCAAAACTGAATCTGGCTTGGCCCCCTCTCGCGCAAGACCCGCAGCCCGCGTGCCAGCTCGGCGCGCAGCTCACGCAGGGTCTCTCTTGCGAATTGCCTAGGCATGAGAAAAGGTTACCTCTTTAGGAAGCATTTTAACAAAATATTAACCCGTTACGCTTTCTCAGGTTCTCACAAGCGCTTAACCTTGTTACATCTGCGCAAACAAGGGGCAACCATGACCGTCACGCGTGCCATTCACCGGCTCACCACATTACTAGGCGAAAGGCTCACCCTCTCCAAGCCTGTTCTGGAAGCCCACGGGCGCTCGGAAACCTATTTCCCCCTCAGCGCCCCCGACGCGGTGGCCTTTCCGCGCAACACCCATGAAGTGGCCGAGATTGTCAAAATTTGCGCCGCCGAAGACTGCCCGGTGATAGGCTATGGAGCAGGCACCTCACTGGAAGGGCAAACCCAGGCGCCGCGCGGCGGGGTGAGTGTCGATTTCGCCCAGATGGCCGCCATTCGCCGGGTTGCACAGGAAGATATGGTCGCCATTGTCGAGCCCGGCATCACCCGCGAGGCGCTCAACGAAGAGCTGCGCGCGACGGGGCTGTTCTTCCCCGTTGATCCCGGCGCCAACGCGACGCTGGGAGGCATGGCCTCTACCCGGGCCTCGGGCACAACCACCGTGCGCTACGGCACCATGCGCGACAATGTGATCGGGCTTGAGGTGGTGCTCGCAGATGGCCGGATCATCCAGACCGGCAGCACCGCCCGCAAGTCTGCCGCCGGCTATGACCTCACCGGGCTTTTCGTCGGCGCAGAGGGCACGCTCGGCCTCATCACCTCACTCACCCTACGGCTCTATGGCCAGCCCGAGGCCATCACCGCCGCCGCCTGCGCGTTTCCCAGCGTTGACGCCGCCGTCGCCTGTGTGATTGACACCATCCAGATGGATCTCTCCATGGCCCGCATCGAAATCCTCGACAGCGCCACAGTCGCCGCGTTCAACAGCGTGGCCGGAGCCAAAATGCCCGAATGCCCCCACCTCTTGCTCGAATTTCACGGCACCCAAGCCAGTGTCGAGGATATGGCCGAGAGCTTTGGCAGCATCGCCCAAGACCATGGCGGCACAGACTTTGAATGGGCTGCGCGCCCGGAAGAGCGGGCCGCCCTCTGGCGGATGCGCCACCATGCCTACTGGTCGATCTTGCAATCCCGCCCCGGCGCAACCGCGCTGGTCACCGATATTTGCGTGCCCATCTCGCGCCTCGCCGAAGCCGTGGCCGCCGCGCAGGAGGATATCCAAGCCGCCGGCCTGCCCGGTCCGATCCTCGGGCATGTGGGCGATGGCAACTTCCACGCGATCCTGTTGTTTGACCCGGACAGTCCGGCAGAGCTTCGCGCCGCCAAAGCCGCCTCTGACAAGATGGTGTCGCGTGCGCTGACCATGGGCGGCACCGCGACGGGCGAACATGGGATCGGCATGGGCAAGCTGTCTTATATGGAGCGCGAGCACGGCGCGGCCTGGGCCTTGATGGGCGATCTCAAGCGCACGCTTGATCCGCAAAATATCATGAACCCCGGGAAGATGGTCCCGCCGCGCAACGCGCCCTAGCAGCCGCGCGCTATAACAGCGCCCGCGCAGCCGCGCGCGCCTCTTCGGTGATGCTGTCACCAGAAATCATCCGGGCCACCTCATCCACCCGGGCGTGACGGTCCAGTGGCTTTACCGTGGAAAGCGTCTGACCGGCTTTCACGGTTTTTTCCACCCGCCAATGATGCTCACCCAAGGCGGCCACTTGCGGCGAATGGGTCACGACGAGCACCTGCCCGCCCTCGCCCAAGGCCCGCAAACGACGGCCCACAGCATCCGCTGTGGCCCCGCCCACGCCACGGTCAATCTCGTCAAAAATCAATGTGACATCGCTGTTGCCACCGGTGAGGCAAACCTTCAGCGCCAGCAAAAAGCGGCTCAACTCACCCCCCGAAGCGATTTTGGCCAGCGGCCCCGCCGGAGCGCCCGGATTGGTGGCCACCACAAAGCTCACAGCATCTTGGCCCTCCGGACCAGCCTCGCCCGCGCTCACTTCGGTGGTGAAAACCGCGCGCTCCATCTTCAGGGGGGCCAGCTCCGCCATCACGGCTGTGTCAAGCTTCGCTGCCGCCACGTGCCGCGCTTGCGTCAGCGCCTCAGCTGCGGCCTGATAGGCCGCTTCGGCGGCAGCACTCTGCGCCTCCAAAGCGCCCAGCTGCGCATCACTGGCGTCAACTGCCTCTAGCTTTTGGCGCAATGCATCTGCATGGGTCGCGAGCGCATCCGGTAAAACCTCGTATTTGCGGGCCAGGCCGCGAATGGCAAAAAGCCGCTCCTCGCAGGCCTCCAGATCGGCTGGACTGAACTCCATCGCACGCAGGGTCTGTTCCACACCATCCGCCGCCAACGCCAGCTCGTTGAGCCCGCGCTCCAGCGCGTCCACCGCCTCCGTGAGCATCTCGCCCACCTCACCGCCTGCGCTCTCAAGCCAGCGCAGCGCCTTGGCCGCACTGTCCTCTGCCCCCTTCTCATCGCGCAGGCCGCTCAGGGCGCGGTCCAGATCTCCGCGCAGCTTGTCAGCGCTCTGCATCTGGCGGCGCCGCGCATCCAGCTCTGCGTCTTCCCCAGCTTGCGGGGCCAGCGCGTCAAGCTCGGCCACCGCATAGCGCAAATACTCTTCCTCCGCGCGCAGGGCCATCACAGCGGCCTGTGCCGTGCTCAGCGCGCGTGCGGCCTCGGCTTTGGCGCGCCACAACCCGCGCAGCTCAGCGAGCTTGGGGGCCAGCCCGGCAAACTCATCGAGCAAACTGCGATGCCCCCGCGGGTTGAGCAGGCCCCGATCATCATTTTGACCATGCAGCTCCACAAGATGCTCTGACAAGGCGCGCAGCACCTCTCCAGAACAGCGGCGGTCATTCACCCAAGCGCTCTTGCGCCCATCCACCGTGTTGATACGCCGCAAGATCAGCTCTCGGCTTTGCGGAATGCCCGCCTGCTCCAGCACCGTCAGGGCCGCATGACCCTCAGGAAGCTCGAACACCGCGCTGACCTCTCCTTGCTGTGCCCCGGCGCGCACAAGCTCCGCACGGCCCCGCCAGCCCAGCACAAAGCCCAGCGAATCCAGCAAAATAGATTTGCCTGCCCCGGTTTCTCCGGTCAGCACATTCAGACCTGCCTCAAAGCTCAACTCAAGGTGGTCAATCAACAAAATATCGCGAATATCTAGCGCACGCAGCATAGAACGGCTCTCTGCTCACCCATGACCCAGGCCAGAGCCCGTCACAGCCAGTCACCCTTGATGGTCTGCCGATAGGCCGAAGCCAGCCAGTTGCCCTTGAAGAACCTCGGTGCAAGACCTTGCCCCTGCAAAAGCGCATAGCTGTCTTCATACCACGGGCTGCTGCGGAAATTATGCCCCAAAACAGCCGCAGCTGTCTGGGCCTCCTCGCTCAGCCCCAACGACAGATAGGATTCCACAAGGCGGTGCAGCGCCTCGGCGGTGTGGGTTGTGGTCTGGAAATCTTCCACCACAACACGGAACCGGTTGATGGCCGCAGTAAAGCGGTCGCGCTTGAGATAATAACGTCCAACCTCCATCTCCTTGCCAGCAAGATGGTCAAAGGCCAGATCAAACTTCAACACCGAGGCGCGCGCATATTCACTCTCAGGATACCCCTCGATCACGGCCCGCAGGCTTTGCAGGGCCTGAAAGGTCAACCCTTGGTCACGGCCCACATCGTCAATCTGGTCATAATAGCTCAACGCCAACAGATATTGGGCATAGGCCGCGTCTTCATCGGTTGGATAAAAATCAATATAGCGCTGGGCTGCGGCGCGCGAATTCTCATAATCCTTGGCGCTGTGAAAGGCATAAGCCTGCATGATCACCGAGCGCTTGGCCCAGCTTGAATAGGGATACAGCCGCTCGACCTCGCCAAAATATTTGGCCCCGTCCTCAAACCGCCGGCGGTTCATCTCAAATTCGCCGCGCTCAAAGATCTGCTCGGCAGAATAGGTCTCCAGAGGAACTTCCCCGCGCGCAATCTTGCCTTGCTGGCCACAGCCCACAAGCGAAACACACAGCAGGGTAAAACCGAAAATTCTCACCAGAGAAAGCCCGCTCTTCATGCTTCTATTCCCACCTTCGTCTTTTGTCTCGGCCAAAGGCCTGCGCTGGTTTTGTCCTAGCATAGAAAAATCCGGGGCAAAACGCCTTAATGCGCCGGCTCCAAAAGCTGGCAACACCGATGATCTCCACTCAGATTGCAAAACCAAAGCTGCAAGTCAGGCGACTTTCGGCATCTCGCCCAGATGCACGCCCGCACCGGGCAGGCGCGCAGCTTGCTCAGCTGTGCAGCGCACAAAACAAAAGGCCCCGTCTGTTTCAAACAGCTTGCGCAGCAAAGCGTTGGTCATGGCATGGCCCGCCCGCGCGCCGGTATAGGCCCCAAGAATCGGCGCGCCCGCCAGGGCCAAATCGCCCAAGGCGTCCAGCATCTTGTGGCGCACAGCCTCATCCGCGTGGCGCAGCCCACCCGGGCTGAGCACCTTGTCGCCCTGCACAACCACCGCATTGTCCAGCGAGCCCCCCAGAGCCAGCCCCTGCTCATGCATGGCTTGCACATCGGACTGGCGGCAAAAGGTGCGGCTCGTGCAAAGCTCGCGCACGAATGAGCCATTGGCCATGTTGAGCGTCTTGTGCTGGCGCCCGATCGCGGCATCTTCAAACTCGATTGAAAACTCGATTTTCATCTCATTGGCCGGAGCCAACCGCGCCCAAGCTGCACCACGGCGCACCTCAACCTGTTGCAAAATGCGGATCGCCCAGACCGGTTGGTCAAGGCTTTGCAACCCGACCTCCAAGAAGCGCTGCACAAAGGGGGCTGCGCTGCCATCCAGAATGGGCACTTCCGGGCCATCCAGCTCCAGACGGGCGTTGTAAACCCCACATCCGGAGAGCGCCGCCATCACATGTTCAACCGTCGAAACAGACACACCAGCACCGTTGACGATCTTTGTGCACAGCGGGCCTTGCTCCACAGCGTCCCAGCGGGCGGGCACCACGGCTTCGCCCAAAGCGATGTCACTGCGGCAAAAGCTGATGCCATGGCCGGCGGGCGCAGGGTGCACGGTCAGACAGACGGGCTTGCCAGAATGCAGCCCGACGCCTTCAAAACGCACTGATTTGTTTAGAGTTCTTTGCACAGCCACGGCCTGAATCATTTCAGTTGGCCGCAATTTATGCGCTGGGGCCGCAGGTCTCAATTCACGCTTTGCAACTGCTTGTAACATCGCCTGTTACAATCGGCGGAAGGCTGCCTCAGCCCCTGCAACCCCCTGCACCCATAGAAAAAAGCCGCCCCCAAAGGGCGGCTTTTTGTGATCATGTGGCTGCCTTAATTGGCTTGGCGGCGCAAGAATGCAGGGATTTCGATCCGCTCTTGATCCGCCTCGGGCTGCACATTTGGCTGGGCCTGAGCGGCTCCCATCTGTGGCTGCGCACGCGCCGCTGCGGGTTTGGCTGCCTGCTCATGGCCTGTCATGCGGTTGATCAGCGAATTGATGCCAAACCGCGGCTTTTCCTCTGCGGGCGCTTGTGCGGCAGGCTCCTGTGGCACCGACCGGGTGTTGGTGACAGCCTGGCGCAAACGGGCCATGGCCTCAGGCGAAGGGGTGCCCGGCGCAGGCGCACGCGGCGCCACAAACTCTTCGGGCGCGGCATCAATCGGTGCCGCCGCCTGGGCCGCCTGTGGCTGATAGGCGGGCGGGGGCAAATCATCCTCCACCACCTCGGACACGGCTTCCTGCTGGGGGGCAAAGCTGGCTGGCTCGGCGGCCGCAACCTGCGGCTCTGGCGTCTCCATGCCTGAAAACAGCGATGGCTCCTCAGCGGCGGGAGCGGCAACGGGGGCCTCGGCAGTGAACACCGCTGTGGCGGGCTGCTCCTGCACCGCAGGGGCTTCCTCGGCGGCCACTTTCTGGCGCAGAGGCTCCGCCAGGGTGCGGCGGGGCACGGGCAAATCGCTCTGCACGGCGCTCGCATCAATCCCGGTGGCCACAACGCTAACGCGCATGGCCCCTTCCATGGAGGTGTCGAGCGTCGAGCCGACAATGATATTGGCTTCCGGATCGACCTCTTCGCGAATGCGGTTTGCGGCCTCGTCCAGCTCAAACAGCGTCAGATCATGGCCGCCGGTGATGTTGATCAGAACACCGCGCGCGCCGCGCAGGCTGATCTCGTCGAGCAGCGGGTTGGCGATGGCCTTTTCGGAAGCCTGCGTTGCGCGGTCTTCGCCAGTCGCCTCGCCGGTGCCCATCATGGCTTTGCCCATCTCGTCCATGACGGCCCGCACATCGGCAAAATCCAGATTGATCAAGCCAGGGCGCACCATCAGGTCTGTGACACCCTTAACCCCTTGATACAAAACATCATCAGCCATGGAAAACGCATCGGTAAACGTGGTCTTCTCCGTGGCAATCCGGAACAGGTTCTGGTTGGGAATGATGATCAGCGTGTCAACAACCTTTTGCAGCGCCTCCACACCATCCTCGGCCTGGCGCAGCCGCTTGGCACCCTCAAACTGGAACGGCTTTGTCACGACCCCAACGGTCAGAACCCCCAGCTCGCGGGCAGCCTGCGCGATGATCGGTGCGGCCCCGGTGCCGGTGCCGCCGCCCATTCCGGCGGTGATGAAGCACATATGCGCGCCGGCCAGATGATCGACGATCTGTTCAATACTCTCTTCGGCGGCGGCGGCCCCGATTGTGGCTTTTGCGCCAGCACCCAGACCTTCGGTCAGCTTCACGCCCAGCTGGATCTTGCTGGGGGAGCGGCTCTGCTGAAGCGCCTGCGCATCCGTGTTGGCCACGACAAAATCAACGCCTTCCAGCGCCTTTTCGATCATGTTGTTGACAGCGTTGCACCCTGCTCCGCCAACACCGAAAACGGTGATGCGTGGCTTGAGGTCTTCCTGTCCGGGCATTGTGAGGTTGAGTGTCATTTTTTTGTCCGCCTGATGTCTTTTCCGCAAACGCGGGTGCCATTACTGCCTGTTCCGCTCTATTTCTACCGCGCGTTTGCCCTATCGTCACGCAAAAAACAGCCATTTTCCACAAAATATGGCCATTTTCTGAGGCAAACCCGCGAGATTTCGCCGAGCCCTCGAAATATTGGGGGGCGCGCCCCAACCCCCACTAGCCAAAGGAAACCGGGCCGCCCGCAGGCAGCGTTTTGAAGAGGTCAATGGGTTGGGCCCTGCTCGGCCAGTTCGATCTTTTGAAGTGCTTCTTTTTTCAGAGGCTTTCGTGGAGCTTTATCACAGTTTGACACCGCTTTCCAGCATTTCTCCCCCTCAACATGCGGTTTATGCGGGCTTTTTTCCCGATTTTATGCGCAGCTCTGCGCGCCGGGGCCCGCCGCGCCCTCAAAGGGGTTCCAAATAGGGTGAAACTGCGTAACCTATTGGAACGGTCGGCGCGCGCAGGCCCAATATCTGGAGGAAACACCCATGAAGACATTTCTGACACTGGCCGTCTCTTTGGCCCTGACCCTGGCAAGCTTTGCCCTCAGCTCCACCCCGGCAGAGGCCAGCGAGCGGTATAGCAAGCAAAAGGTGGTTTACCACATCAACTATGACGGCGGTAAAGACGATAAGAAATACCGCGGCGCGATGCGCAACATCCAAAACCACATCAACGCCGTTGGTGCCGAGAATATGGACATCAAGGTCGTGCTGCACGGCAATGGCCTTGGGCTGTTGTCACAGGCCAAAGCCAATGAAGCCCTGCGCGGCCAAGTGCTTGAGCTCAAAGGCCAGAATGTCTCCATGCATGTCTGCAACAACACCCTCAAGGGCCGCAAGATCTCATACGAAAACGATCTGTTTGATGTCTTTGAAGAAGACATCGTGCCCAGCGGCGTGGCCGAGCTGTCCCATTTGCAACAGCAGGGTTACACCTACATCAAGCCCTGAGAGAGAGCGCCCCAACACAGAGAGCAGGCCGCCCCCTTTTGGGCGGCCTTTTTTTCACCAGTTGTCACGAAACCAGCGCACCATCCGCTTGAGCGAGCGCGCCGGGTAGCGGTCAACCGGCAAATCAAAATCCCACCATTCGTCCTGCGGATGGGCCGCAAACAGCGAGAGCCCCACCGCGCTGGCAAAGCCCGGGCCGGTGGCGGCCTGGGGCAACCCCTGAACCCGCAGGGGCCGTCCAAGGCGCACCTGTTGGCCCAGAATACGGCTCGCCAGCCCGTCCAAGCCGGGGATCTGGCTGGCCCCGCCCGTCAGAACAATCTGCTGGCTGGGCAGCTGGTCAAACCCGGCCGCATCCAGCTTGCTGCGCACCTCTTCCAGAATTTCCTCCACGCGCGGGCGCATGATGCCAATCAGCTCGGTGCGGCTCACCGCGCGGCGGTCATGCTCCCAATCGCCGGTGTCCCCGCCAATATCGATCATCTCGCGGTCGTCCAGCCCGGTGGCAACCAGACCGCCATACATGGTTTTGATCCGCTCAGCCATGCCCATGGGCACTTGCAATCCCATGGAAATATCCCCGCTCACATGCTCCCCGCCAAGGCGCACGGAGTCCGCATAGATCATGTGCTTTCGCATGAAAATGGAAACGCCGGTGGTGCCCCCGCCCATATCAATACAGGCAGCGCCCAGCTCCTGCTCGTCTTCCACCAAAGCCGCATAGCCCGCCGCATAAGACGAAGAATACAGCCCCGCCAGCTCCAGGTCACAACGGCGCGCGCAATGGGCGATGTTCTGGATCACCGTGCCATCAATCGACAGCAAGTGCATGTCAGTGGCCAGTTTAGAGCCCATCTGTCCGCGCGGGTCCAACAGACCGGTGCGATGGTCCAGCGCAAAGTTCACCGGCTGCGCATGGAGCACCTCGCGCCCCGCGCCGATGTCGGGCAGCTCACAGGCATTGAGCACACAGCTCACATCCTCCTCAGACACAACATGGCCTTCGATACCCACCTCTCCGACAAGCCCGTAAGAGCGCGGCTCGCCCCCCGAGAAACAGACAATCACATGATCCACACGGATATTGGCCATCTTTTGTGCCGCCTGAACAGCGGTGCGAATGGCGCGTTCGGTCTCGGCCATGGTGTCGATCTCGCCAAAGCGCACACCGCGTGAGCGCGTGGTGGCCGCGCCGATCACCCGAAAGCCGGCCTGCCCCGCCATCGCCCCCATTGCGCTGCTCTCGCTAAGGGCGGCGTTGCCGTCAAAGCGCAACACCAGGCAGGCGATCTTGGAACTGCCCACATCCAAAATGGCGATCACGCCGCGCTGCATCGCCGATTTGCGCATGTTGCGCATGGCGCGCTGAGATTCATAGAGTTCAATCATTGGTCCGCTATCCCCACTTGGCTTGCGCGCAGCTTCCAGCGCTCGCGCGTTGCCACATCACTCATTCGAAGGGTCGGCCGATGGGCCAACCGCATATCCACAACCGAAACATCGCGCGCCAGCAGGTCGCGCGCCGCATCCAGCGCCAGCACCCGCTGAAGCGCTTGCACCGGGCGTGCTTCGGGCAACAGGATCCGTTGATCCCTGTCCAAAACAAGGTCCCAGCGGCGCTCACCGATCCGGGCCAGCCCGCGCAGACGCGGGCTCAGAGGGGCGGCTGCGGCCAAAATCTGCATGGCTTCGCCCAGCTGCTCCAGCGCGCCCTCGCCCACAAGCAAAGGCAGCTCGGGGCGGTCGGTGCGTCGCTCCAGCGCGCGAAAGGCAACGCCCTCCGCGTCGACAAGCTCAAGCCCCTCATAGCTGCGCCACAGGGCAACGGGCGTGCGCTCGTCCACCTCGATCTGCAAAATCCCCCCCGATTTGATCTTCACGCGCGCCGATTTCACGGCCTGCAACCCCATCACATCGGTGCGGATCGTCTCAAGGTTGATATCAAACGAGGTCAACGGAAAATCCAGCGGCACAATCTCGCGGATATCCTCGGCAATATCCTGGCTTGCACCATCAATCGCCATCAGCTGGACCATGAACTCGGGGCGGGTCTCAAAAGCGCGCCGCAGCTCTGTCACGCTCAGGGCAAAGCTCTCGCGCCGCGCGTCATTGGCAAAATACACCAGCCCCACAAGCAGCGCCGCCGTGAAAGGCACCCCGATGTGCAGCAGCTTGCGAAACAGCGGCGTGAGCATCAGCCGCTGATACCGGTAGCTCCAGCGGCTCGGGGCCGGGTCTGCCCGCGAACCCGCGCTGCGCGGCGGCTTTATCTCAAGCATGACGCATCCTCCACCATCCAGGCGCAAAGCTGCCCGAAACTGAGGCCCACAGCCACGCCCTGCTCGGGGCTGAGCGATGTCGGTGTCATGCCGGGCTGGGTGTTGGTCTCCAAAAGCACAAGCCCCTCAACGCCGCGCGCCGCGTCCCAGCGATAGTCCGTGCGGCTCACCCCCTTGCAGCCCAGCGCCTTATGCGCCGTCACAGCGTAGTCCATGCACAGATCGAAAATCTCCTGCGGAATATCCGCCGGGCACACATGCTTTGAGCCGCCTTCGGTGTATTTCGCGTCATAATCATACCACCCCTCGGTGAGGATCTCGGTCACAGTCAAGGCCCGCTCGCCCATCACTGTGGTGGTCAGCTCGCGCCCCGCCGCATAGGCCTCCACCATCACCGTGTCCGGCATATCCTCGGCCAGCTTGGGTGGCCCGTTGGCCGCCTCCTGCACGATATAGACCCCAACAGAGGAGCCCTCGTTGTAAGGCTTCACCACATAGGGTGGCGCCATCACATGGCGCGCACAGACTTCAGATTTATCGGCCAGAAGCGAGGGCACAACCGGCAGGCCATGGGCGCGGTAAACGTCCTTGGTGCGTTCCTTGTCCATGGCCAGGGCCGAGGCCAGAACGCCGGAATGCGTGTAAGGAATACCGAGCCATTCCAGAATGCCTTGCACGCAACCGTCTTCGCCCCAGCGCCCGTGCAGCGCGTTGAACACAACATCCGGGGCCAGCGCGCGCAGACGCTCGGCAAGATCCTGCCCCGCGTCTAGCTCCGTCACCTGATAGCCCTCAGCACGCAGCGCATTGGCGCACTCCCGGCCCGAAACAAGAGAAACCTCGCGCTCCGCCGATGGTCCGCCCATCACCACTGCCACCTTGGGGGTTGTCCTGCCCGACATACCCAGTTCCGCCTAAAATTGGGGCCATTTGTGGCCCTCGTTGCTGTTATCGGCCAAAGGCCGCGGTCATTGTTGTGCCTGTCTCACGGAGCCGGTTCTCCCACTCTCATGATTTCCCACTCTAGCGTGATCCCGCTGTTTTCGTAAACCTTTTTTCGCACTGCCTCGCCCAGCGCTTCCAGCTCGGCAGCACTGGCATCGCCGGTGTTGATCATGAAATTTGAGTGCATTTCGCTCATCTGCGCACCGCCAAGGCGCGCCCCGCGCATCCCCGCATCGTCGATCACCTTCCAAGCCTTCAGCGCATGGCTGTCATCGGCCTGCCCCGTCGAGCTGTAGCCCGCTGGGTTTCGGAAGGTGCTGCCGGCGCTGCGCTCCTTGGTCGGCTGTGTCGCGTCGCGCTTGGCGAGCTGCTCTGCCATCCGTGCGTGCAACTCTTCGGGCACGCCCGCCGGGCCTTCCAGCGTGGCCTCCACCAGCACCCAGCCCTCCGGCAAGGCGCTCTGACGGTAGGCAAATTCAAGGTCTTGCGCCGTGAGGGTGACAAGCGCACCCTCCCGCGTCACGGCCTTGGCGCTCACAAACACATCCGCCAGATACCGCCCGTAACACCCGGCATTCATCTTCACCGCGCCGCCTATCGCACCCGGAATGGTGCGCAAAAAAGTGAGGTCAATTCCCGCATCCGCCGCCTTGCGCGCCACATGCGCATCCAGCGCCGCCACGCCCGCGCGCACGCGGGGGCCGTCGATCTCGATGTGGTTGAATCCCCGCCCCATCTTGATGACCACCGCGCGCAAACCGCCGTCGCGCACAATGAGGTTCGAGCCGACCCCCATGGGAAACACCGAGACGTCCCGGTCAAGGGCGGCGAGGAAGGCAGCCAGATCATCCACATCCGCCGGGCTGAACAGCCAGTCCGCAGGCCCGCCCACGCGCAACCATGTGAGCGCGCTCAAAAGCTGGCCCTGGCGCAAGCGCCCGCGCACGTCCGGCAGTGGCGCACTCACAGCCGCTTCCGCCCTGCGCCGCTCAGCCAGCGCATCAGATAAACCAGAGGCCAGCGCAACAGGCTCATCGCAGCCAGCAGCACCAGCAGCCCGATCCATGGCCCGTTCTCATAGGTCACATATCCCAAAACCGGGATGCCCGCCGCAATCAGCCCATAGGCCGCACGCCAATAGTTGTCCCGGCTGGGAAGCATGGCGATCAGGTTGGCCACCAAAGCCCACAGGCAGGCCAGCGTGAGCGACACGGTCATTGATCCACCTCCCGGTCCGCCGCCCGGTCCGCCGCCAGATGCGCCGGCAGAGCGTTCGCCCAGGCGCTGATCGTGCCCGCGCCGAGGCAGACAACCATATCGCCAGGCCGGGCCTCGGCACGCAACAGCGCCAGAAGGCTTTCCTCATCCGGCACAGCCTGCGCGTTGCGATGGCCATGCGCAATCAACCCGTTGATCAGATCATCACGGCTCGCGCCCGCAATCGGCGCTTCTCCCGCCGCATAGACATCGGCAATCCCAACAACATCGGCCTCGTTAAAACAGGCACAGAACTCCGCAAAATGGTGGTGCAGCCGCGTGTAACGGTGCGGTTGATGCACCGCGATAATCCGCCCCGATGAGGCCTGCCGTGCCGCCTTGAGCACCGCCGCAATCTCGGTCGGGTGATGGCCGTAATCGTCGATAATGGTCACACCGTTGACAGTGCCCACCTTGGTAAAGCGACGGTTGACGCCGCCAAACGCCGCCAGTGCAGCGCGAATATCCGCGCGCGACATGCCCAGGTGCCGCGCAACCGCCACAGCCCCGAGCGCGTTGGAAACATTGTGATCGCCCGGCATGGGCAGGGTGCAGCCCTCAATGCGCAGATCTTCCGATTGCAGCAAAATGTCAAAACAGGCGATACCATCTTGGTAATGCAAGTTGAGCGCGCGCACATCGGCCTGCGCGTTAAAACCATAGGTCACAACGCGGCGGTCGGTGAGCTTGCCCACAAGCTCCTGCACATCGCTGTCATCGGTGCAGCACACGGCCACACCGTAAAAGGGGATGTTGGACACAAAGTCATAAAAGCCCTTGTGCAGCGCCTCTTCGGTGCCCCAATGCTCCATATGCTCGGGGTCAATATTGGTCACAATCGCAATCGTGGCCGGCAGCCGATTGAAGGTGCCGTCGCTCTCGTCGGCCTCCACAACCATCCACTCGCCATCCCCCGAGCGCGCGTTGGAACCGTAAGCATGAATGATCCCGCCGTTCACAACCGTCGGGTCAAACTTGCCATGATCCAGCAGCGCCGCAACCATTGTCGTGGTGGTCGTTTTGCCGTGGGTGCCCGCCACCGCGATGTTGGATTTGAGCCGCATAAGCTCGGCCAGCATCTCCGCGCGCCGCACCACAGGCAAGCCCCGCCGGCGGGCCTCGTCGAGCTCAGGGTTGCCCGGCTTGATCGCCGAAGACATCACCACAACCTGCGCCTCTGCGAGGTTTTCAGCGCTCTGCCCCTCAAACACCCGCGCGCCCATCTCGGCAAGCCGATCGGTGATCTTGGAGCGCTTGAGGTCACTGCCCTGCACCGCATAGCCCAGATTGAGCAACACCTCGGCAATCCCCGACATCCCGATCCCGCCGATCCCGACAAAATGGATGGCCCCGACATCTCCGGGAAGTTTGGTGGCCCGTGCTGCACTCATGTCAGTCCCCTTTTTGCGCCGGTTTTTGCGCCTGTTTTTGCGCCAAAGCGCTCACCAGCTGCTCTAACTCTTCTGCCGCTTCAGGCTTTGCCACCGAAAGCGCGGCCCGCGCCATCATCTGCGCGCCCTCTTGCGTGTCCATCACGCTCAAAATCTGCTCGCTCAATACCTCGGCGGTGAGCTTGCTTTCCGGAATCACGATAGCGCCACCGGCCTGTGCCAGCCCGCGGGCATTGGCGCTCTGATGGTCCCCCGCAGCCGCCGCAAAAGGGATCAGAATGGCCGGTCGCCCGATCACACTCAAATCAGCCAGGCTTGAGGCTCCGGCGCGTGAAATCACCAGCTGCGCCTCGCTCATCCGTGTGGGCACATCGTGGAAAAACGGCTCAACCTCCGCCGGAATGCCGCGATCCGCATAAAACTGCGCCACCGCGGCCGCATCTTCGGCCCGGGCCTGATGCACCACCCGCACATGCGCCAACAGGCTTTCCGGCAAACGCGCAATCGCCTCCGGCACCACCTGGCTCAAAATCCGCGCGCCTTGTGAGCCACCAATCACCAGCAGTGACATCGGATAAGGGCCCGGCGCAATATAGCCCGCCCCTGCCCGCTCCAGAACAGCCCCACGCACAGGGTTGCCCACATGCACCGCCTCCACACCCTCCGGCAGCGCCGTGGGCCAGGTGCCACAGGCCACCAAGTCAACCCGCTTGGCAAACAGCCGGTTCACCCGCCCAAGCACACCGTTCTGCTCGTGGATCATCCGGGGCAACCGCAACAGCCACGCCGCGCTCAAAGCCGGAATACTGGGATAACCGCCAAACCCCACCACCACAGTGGGGCGGTCGCGCCACATCCCAAATGTGGCCGAAACAACACCGGCCAGAATGCGAAACGGGGCCGCAATCCGTCCCAAAAGACCGCCGCGCGCAAAGGTGGCGCTCGCCACCTGTGTGATCTCAACAGAATGTGCAAACCCGCCGGTGTAGCGCGCGCCGCGCGCATCCGTGCTCAGCTTCACCCGCCAGCCCGCACGCAGCATTCGCTCTGCCAGAGCCTGCGCCGGAAACATGTGCCCCCCCGTGCCACCCGCTGCGATTATCAGCAGCGGCTGTGTCTCACTCATCTCTTTTGACCCCTAAATATATCGTCAATCTCTCCTTGCGGCCGTGTGCGTGTAAATGCAAGCAGCATCCCCACCGCAATGCCCCCCGCAATCAGCGAAGAGCCGCCGTAGCTCACAAACGGCAGCGTCATCCCCTTGGCCGGCAAAAGGCGCACAGCCACGCCCAGGTTGATCATGGCCTGAACCCCAAAAATCGCCGCAAGCCCCGTTCCGGCTAGCCGGATAAACGGATCGCGCTCGCGGATCAGCCGCATCATGGAGCGCACGACAATGCTGGCGTAAAGCCCGATGATGCAAACAACCAGCACAAGCCCGTATTCTTCCGCCGCCACGGCAATGATGAAATCGGTATGGGCGTCCGGCAGGCTCCATTTCACCTGCCCCTCCCCGACACCCACACCAAAAAAGCCGCCCTCGCGGATGGCGTTGGTCGCATATCCCAGCTGGGTGCGCGGGTCGATGTCCGGTGCCAGAAAGCCATCAATACGGCGCGCAAAATGCTCTGAGGCGTTATAAGCCAGCATCCCCGCAGCCGCCACAGCGCCGCCCAGCCCCACAAGCAGCACAATCGGCGCGCCGGCAATGAAATACATCACACCCCAGCCAAACAGCAGCAAAGCCGCTTGGCCAAAGTCGGGCTGCATCGCCAGAATAAAGGCAATGATCACCAAGAGCGCAAAAGACATCGCCTTGCCCGGCGGTCCGTTGATCTGGAAACTCGCCGCCATCAGCCAAGCGCAGACCACAATGAACCCCGGCTTGAGAAACTCGCTTGGCTGCACCGAAGCAAAGCCCAGCGAATACCAGCGCACCGCGCCCTTGCCAAAATCGGTGCCAAAAAACGGCAACCCCAGAAGCGCCACAAAAGACACCAGAAACCCGATCACGGCCAGCCGCCGCACAAGCTGGGGCGGCATCATGGATGTGATCAACATGGCGCTCAGCGCCAGCCCGCCAAAAACCGCCTGCCGCTGGACATAGTGAAAGGCGCCAAAACCGTTGCGCTCTGCCAGCGGCGGGCTGGCCGCAAACCCGAGCAAAAGCCCGATCGCAAAGAGCAACAGCACACAAGACAGCGTCCACCGGTCTACGGTGCGCCACCATTTGGGAAGAACCGGCTCGCCCGCCTGCACAGGCACCGAGCCATAGACCATCTCTGTCATCTGACATTCACCGCTAGAACTGCCTCGATTGCCCCTTTTCGGGGTCTGTTCCGGCACAGTAGCACGGTGATTCGCCTTTGGGAAGCAGATGATTCGCACCCGCAACGCAACCGGCCATAACCCGCGCCCGCGCAGACGAGGCCGCAGCTTCACTGGCTCAAGTTTACTGGCCCAAGTTGACAGGCCCAAGGCCGCGCCCTAACACTGAGATCTCATCAGTGAAAAAAGCGCCTCGTTTTGGGCCAAAAAGGGCTCCCATGTCTCATAAGCCCAAAGCCCCGCGCCTCGCAGGCCTCGACCTGGCCCGCTACCTCGCCTTCGTGGGCATGGTCATTGTCAATTTCAAAATTGTCATGGGCGCCGAAGGCGGCTCTGGCTTCGCGAGCCATTTCATGCAGCTCCTAGAAGGGCGCGCTGCCGCCACCTTCGTGGTGCTCGCAGGTCTCGGTCTCGGGTTGGCCCACGCCCGCTCAGGGGCCGCAAACACGCGCATCACCCTCAAGCGCGCCGCCTTCTTGCTCGCCATCGGCCTTGTGAACATGCTGATCTTTGACGCAGACATCCTGCACTACTACGCCTTCTATTTCCTCTTCGGTGCATTCCTTCTGCCGCTGAGCACCCGCGCGCTGATCTGGGCCATCGCCCTGCTCAACCTCGCCTTTGTCACCATGATCTTCACGCTGGACTACGACATCGGCTGGAACTGGGAGGATTACAGCTACACTGGCTTCTGGACGCCTTCAGGCTTCCTGCGCAACCTCTTCTTCAACGGCTGGCACCCCGTCGTGCCCTGGCTGGGTTTCTTGCTGTTTGGCATTGTGCTGTCGCGCCTGCCTCTGGCCGCGCGGCGCACCCAGCGCGCCCTCGCCCTCGCAGGTCTCGCAGCCCTGCTTATGGCTTCTGCCCTCAGCCGCGCGCTCTCAAGCTGGCTCGCCCCGCTTGGCCCGGAGCTGGCCGATCTGCTCACAACCTCCCCCATCCCGCCGATGCCGCTTTACACCCTCGCAGGCCTTGGCGCGGCCAGCCTCACAATTGGCCTCTGCCTCATGGCCGAGGTGCGCTTGGCGGCTTGGGGCGTGCTGGCGCTCACCGCCCCCGCCGGGCGCCAGACCCTCACGCTCTACATCGCCCATATCCTGATTGGCATGGGCACACTTGAGGCTCTGGGCCTTGTCGGAGGACAAACGCCAGAGGCCGCATTGCTGGCTGCGCTCCTGTTTTGCGCCGCTGCCACGCTCTATGCCCGACTCTGGGCGCGCCGCTTCCGGCGCGGCCCCGTCGAAGCCCTCATGCGCCGCCTCGCGGGCTGACCCTTGCCAAGGCGCGCACATCCGATTAGCCCAGCGCATATGCAAGTCAACACGCTCATCCTCGGCGCAGGTGCCGCCGGCCTCATGTGTGCCGCCCACGCGGGGCCGAGCACGCTGGTCATTGATCACGCCAAAAAGCCGGGCGAAAAAATCCGCATTTCTGGCGGCGGGCGCTGCAACTTCACCAATCTCTATTGCACGCCGCAAAACTTCCTCTCCGAAAATCCGCATTTCGCCAAATCGGCGCTGGCGCGCTACACCCAATGGGATTTCATCGACCTCGTCGCGCGCCACGGCATCGCCTATCACGAAAAGACCCTCGGCCAGCTCTTCTGTGATGGCAAATCCACCCAGATCGTGCAGATGCTGCTTGATGAAATGGCTCGCGCCGAAGCCGCGCTCTGGCTGGAAACCTCAGTGGTCAGCATCTCCCATGACGGCACGCATTTCGCCGCCCTGCTGGAGCACAAGGGCAAGCGCAAAACCGTGCTGGCCCAGCACCTCGTTGTCGCCACGGGCGGCAAATCCATCCCCAAGATGGGCGCAAGCGGGCTGGCCTATGACATCGCCGAACAGTTCGGCCATTCCCTCACCGAGACCCGCCCCGCGCTCGTGCCTTTCACCTTCTCCGACAATCCGTTCGCACCCCTTTCAGGCACTGCCGCCGAAACCCGCGCCACAGCGGGCCACACCAGCTTTGAGGAAGCCACGCTGTTTACCCACCGCGGCCTCTCCGGCCCTGCTATGTTGCAAATTTCCTCCTACTGGCGCGAGGGCGAGGCCATCACCCTCAACCTTGATCCTCAGGGCAGACTGCTTGACGCTTTGCGCCAGCAACGCCAAGCCCAGGGCCGCCGCCAGCTCACCACAGAGCTGGCCCGCCACCTGCCTACCAAGCTGGTGGAGCATCTCACCGCGCCGCTCGCCCTTGCGGGCAACCTTGCCGATCAGTCCGATGCCCGCCTGAGCGAGATCGTGGAGGCGCTGCAAAACTGGCAGCTCAAACCCACCGCCACCGAAGGCTACCGCACCGCCGAAGTCACGCTTGGGGGCGTCTCCACCGCCGAGATCAGCTCCAAGTCTATGGAAAGCACACAGCAGCGAGGCCTCTATTTCATTGGCGAGTGTGTCGATATCACAGGCTGGCTGGGGGGCTACAACTTCCAATGGGCCTGGTCCTGCGCCATCGCCGCTGCGCGCGATATTGCCAGCCGCCCCGCCCCCTAAGCACCAGAAGCCCCCCCCCCCTTTGCAACAGAGCCACAGGCAAAAGACCTGGCAGAACCACAAGCAAATCTTCGGGCGCGGCAAAACAGGGCTGACACTCCGGGCCCAGCGCCACCACGGGGTCAGATTTCGCTCTGAATGCTCTCAAGATAGGCCAGCAACGCCGCCAGGGGGCGCGGTGTCGGTGTCATGATCCCCGCCCCCGTCTCAACCGGAACAGATGGCCCCTCCAGCAGCAGGCCAAATTCGGGCATTTCGACCGCCTCAGGGGCCTGGCGCTTGTAGCCGTCGATATAGCTCAGCACCCGGTTGACCGGGAACGCCCCCCCTGCCTCCTGCGCAAGCTTGGTCAAATCTATCGGAGGAACGCTCAAATCACCGGCCAAAGGCCCGTCTGCGCGCCCGCCCGGGCCGTGGCACATGGCGCAATTGGCCTCATAGGCCACACGCCCCTCGCGTGCATCCGGCATTTCCACAGCCATACAGCCTGCAAATCCTGCCAGCGCTATCATTCCAGTCACAAAATACCGCATCAGCCGCCCCCTTTTGTTTTTCTGTGTCCAAGCCTAGAGACTGACCCCTAGCGCTGCAAGCCATCGAGATAGCCCACCAATGCCACCAAGGCGCGCGGGGTTTCAAGCCGTTGGCCCTCTTGCGTCTCCCAGATCACCGTGGCCCCGGCCTCCAGATCGGCAAAATCAGGCATATCCCCAAAATGCCCCGGCCCGCCATAGCCATGCACCTTGGCCAGCACATCATCCGCAGGAAACACGCCGCCGGACCGCTCTGCAATCAGGGTCAAATCCGCCGGGCTTTCAAGAAGCCCCGCCGCCGCAGGCCCATCTCCGCGCGCACCGGCCCCGTGACAGGCCGCGCAGTTCTGTGCAAACAAAAGCGCCCCGCTCTTGCCCTGTCCGGCTTGCCCAATTTGCACGGCTTGCCCGGTTGGCCCGTTAGATGTGGGCGGCGCATCACATGCCGCCAGCGCCAACAGCATCCCCAAGGGTAAGGTCGCCTTGCGCCATTTATGTCCTGCCATATCGCCTCTCCTCATGCGGCCAGCTTGCCTGCAAGCATGCCCCGCTCGCTTTGATCTGGATCATCCCGGCCCGCCGTGCCACTCTCGCATGGACGGGCGCCCGCTCAGAACAGGCCCGAGACCACAGCAACGCAACCGAGAAACAAATGTCCTTCACCAGCCAAGACGCCCAAGCCATATTCGATCAGGGCTTTGCCCCCTGGGTGCGCGCCCTCGCCCTCACCATCACCGACATAAGCCCCACATCGGCCACCCTGCATATGCCCATCACCTCCGAGCTGACCCGCATGGGTGATGTGCTCTCCGGACAGGCGCTCGCCGCACTGGCCGATACAGCCATGGTCTTCGCCTGCGCCGGCCTGTTTGGCAAAATGCGCCCGGTGGCCACCACAAACCTTGAGCTGCAATTCCTGCGCCCGGGGCTGGGAGAGGCAATTATTTGCACCGCCCAGATCGTGAAACCGGGGCGCTCACTGATCTTCACACGCGCAAGCCTCTGTGCCGCCCCCTCCGGCAAGGAGGTCGCCACCGCGACAGCCACCTTCCACCTCCCCGCCGCAGCGGCCCCCGCTCTTGCCGCACGCGACACAGCCCAAAGGACAACCCCATGAACAGTCCCGCCGCCTATGCGCTCATTATGCTCATCGCCGGAATCGGCATTCCCGTGCTCGCGGCCCTCAACGCCAGCCTCGGAACCCGCCTCGCCACCCCCTTTGCCGCAGGGGCCATCCTGTTCAGCGTGGCCCTCTGTGCGGCGCTGGTGATGCTGGTGGCCACCGGCAGCACCGCCGCCCTCGCCAAGGCCCCCGCCCAACCCAAACATCTGTTTCTGGCCGGGCTTCTGGTGGCCTTCTATGTGCTCTCGATCACTTGGGTCGCCCCGCGCTTCGGCGTTGGCAATGCGGTGTTCTTCGTGCTGATCGGACAGCTGATCTCTGCGGCGCTGATTGATCATTTCGGCCTGTTTGGCGCGCGTATCTCACCGCTCTCGCTCACCCGCGCCAGCGGCATCGCGCTTATGGCCTCCGGTGTTTGGCTCACCCAGCAAGCCTGATCCGAGAAGGCCGCCCGCCAGCGGTCTGAGCCAATCTCAGCCGCGCGCCGCAAGCGCCTGACAGGCCGCCCAAAAATCTGGCGCAACCTCTACCGAGGGGCGCGGTGCCCGCCCCTGCCCGGGCATCCTTGCTCCCTCATCCAGTGCAACAGCCCCAGCCACCTGAGCAAGACGGGCCTCAAAATCCGCCCCCGCAGCCGGGTCAATCAGCAGATAATACTGGCCCAGATCATGGGGCGCGCCCTCCGGGGCTTTCAGCGGCGCAACATCCTGGCTGGCCAAACTCCCGGTCATCCCGGCCGCCAACAGCTCGGCCATCAGCCCAAATCCCCAGCCCTTATAGCCGCCCATACTCACAAGGCTGCCCGCCAGCGCGGCCTCAGGATCGGTGGTCGGCTGCCCGTCACAATCCACGGCCCAGCCCAGCGGAATGGGCTGGCCCGCCGCCTTGGCCATGGTGATCTTGCCCAAAGCCACCGTCGTGGTGCTCTGATCAAACAGCATCGCCACACCGCCCGCACCATCCGGAACCGCAAAGGCCATGGGGTTGGTGCCGATCACCCGCTGCTTGCCACCGGGAGCCGCCACAATCGGCGAGGCATTGGTCATGCCCAAACCGATCATCCCCGCACGGGCAATCTGCTCTACAAAATACCCAAGGCTCGTGCAGGTATGGGCATGTCCCACCGCCAAGCTGGCCACGCCACAGCTGCGCGCCGCCGCCAGCGCCGTCGGCAAGCCGCGGGCAAAGGCCGGCTGGGCAAAGCCGTATTTCGCATCCACAAGAACAGCGCCGCTGCGTGGGGTCTTCACCTCAGGCTCCACCGCGCCCAGAACGCGCCCGCTCACAAGCTGCTGACAGTAACTCTCAAGGTAATACAACCCACAGATCTTATTGCCAAAACTCTCCGCCACCCGGATCGCATCGGCCACATGCTCCGCCACCCAGGGCGCCGCACCATGACCCACCAAAGCGCGCAGGCTCACCTCATAAATCTCATCCAATGTGACCGTCACACATCCCTCAGCCATCGCCGTTCCCCTTGTTTTCTTTGAAAATATTCCGGCGGGCAACGCCACCGCCGCAAATCGTGTCTTTGCGAGGCTGCCCTTGGCCAGATCGCCGCAACGCACAGGCCCCAAGCGCACCGCCCGCTGCCCGGCAAGCTGTTCCTCCCGCCACGCGGCTAGTCACGCGGCCGCTCACGCCGGCACAAGCGCGCCGTCGGCCAGCTGCACACGCCGGTCCATCCGGGCTGCCAGCTCCAGGTTGTGCGTGGCAATCAACGCCGCCAAACCGGTCTCGCGGGCCAGGGCCATCAGGGCTGCAAAAACCTGATCAGATGTGGCCGGATCAAGGTTCCCCGTGGGCTCATCCGCCAACAAGAGCCGGGGTGCATTCGCCAGCGCCCGGCAAAACGCCACCCGCTGCTGCTCACCGCCAGACATATCGGCCGGGCGATGCTTTGCGCGCGCGCCCACGCCAACCCGCTCCAGCAACTCCTGCGCCCGCCGCCGTGCCCGCCCGCGCGGTGCGCCGTTGGCCATCTGTGGCAACATCACATTCTCCAGCGCGCTGAACTCGGGCAAGAGATGATGGAACTGATAGACAAACCCCACATCCTCACAGCGCACCCGGGTGCGCCGCCGGTCACTGCGCGTGCTCATGTCCTGCCCGCCAATTTCAACCCGCCCGGAATCGGGCACATCCAAAAGCCCGGCAATGTGCAGCAAAGTGGATTTTCCCGCGCCAGAGGGGGCCACAAGCGCCACAATCTCTCCCGGCGCAAGCGCCAGCTCTGCCCCGCGCAACACATGCAGCGCACTGGGTTTGCCGGCATTGTAGCTCTTGTGAATGTTGCTCAGGCGCAAAACCGCATCACTCATAGCGCAGTGCCTCCACAGGGTTCATCCGCGCCGCCCGCCGGGCCGGGAAAATCGTCACCACAAAGCTCAACCCGAGGCTGAGACCAACCGCAGACATCACATCCACCAGCTGCAACTTGGCCGGCAAGAAAGAGATCCCCCGCACCGCAGGGTCCCAAATTCCGCCACCCGAAACGCCGTTCACAATGGCAAAAATCGGGTCAATATAGAGCGCAAAAAGACAGCCCAATAGCACCCCCAGCGCCGTGCCCAATATCCCGGTAAAGGCCCCGCACAGGAAGAATATCCGCAGCACCGCCCCCTCGGTCAGGCCGATGGTGCGCAAAATACCAATGTCGCGGCCCTTGTTCTTCACCAGCATGATCAGACCGGAAACGATATTCATGGCCGCAATCAACACAAGGATCGAGAGGATCACGAACATCACATTGTCTTCAATGTCCAGAGCGCGCAAAAAGCCGCCACTGGCGTCTTTCCAACTCCACAAAAGCGCGCGCTCCCCACCGGCGCGCAACAGCGCCAGCGCCATGTCCTCAACCCTGTCCGGCGCAGCAACCATCACCTCGATCTCATCTGCCCGCCCCTCCCGGTTGAAGAAGCTTTGCGCCTCCGCAAAGGGCATGTAAAGGCGGCTGCGGTCGATGTCATACCGCCCTGCCGTGAAGATATAGACCACCTCATAGCTCTTCACCCGTGGGCTGGTGCCAAAGGCGGTCTTTACCCCATTCGGGCTGATCACGCTGATCTTGTCGCCCGCGCTCACCCCGAGCTCGCGCGCCACCCCCGAGCCAATGGCCACCCCGGCTTCAAACCGGTCCATATCGCCCGCAGCCTGCTGCGGCGAGGCCACCCGCGGAATGGTGCGCAAATCCTGCGCGGTGATCCCGAAGACTTCGATCCCCACATTGCGCCCCGCCGCCGAGGCCATGAGCTGCCCCTTGATCAGTGGCGCCGCCCGCACAACCCCCTGCACAGCGCGCAACCGCGCCGCCATGGCCTCATAATCCGCAATACTGCGCTCCAGACGGCCATCCGGCTGCATCTCACCCGCCTGATATACGGTGACATGGGCATTCGCCCCCAGGATCGTATCGACAAACTCAGCCCGAAATCCGGCCCGCACCGCCAGCGTGGCAATCAGCGCCATAACGGCCAGCGTGATCCCGATGAGGCTGATCCAGGTCATCACACTCACCCCGCCCTCGGCGCGGCGCGCCCGCAGGTAGCGCCAGGCAATCATCAGCTCAAAGCCGGCAAAAGGGGGAGGAGGTAGCGCCATGTCATTCGCTTTCTAACGGTTAGCGCGCAAAATGCGCGCGCGCGCCAACAAGGTCAAGCGCTCTGCCGCCCTCGCAGACCAAAGACCGCCCGCAAGAGCGCGATCATGCCGCAACCGGAACGAAAGAGCGCCCCCCAGCCGAGCATTCACAGAGCCAGGCAGCACTGCGTGCCCAAAGCGGTGTTAAGGCTTTTGCCGCGCCACGCGAATATCGGTTGATGTCAGCTGATAACGCCAAACATCGCGAGAATAGGAACCGTGCTTCATATAAAACTTCGACGACTTAAAGAACCGCGGATCAGTTGGCGGTTCGTATTGACCGGAAAGCGCTTTCACATTGTCCACAAAGACCGTCGCCCTAAAGCCAGCAGCACCATCCAACTCAAGAAGAACCTTCAGCTCATAGGCGGTTCCATCCCTTTTCAGGTGTGGGCCGGTATACTTGGCAGAAATCATTTGCCGATTTTCAACGCAGTCGTGCACGCCTTTGTCCAGCGAATAGGCACTGTAAAACAGCATGCGATTATTTGCGCGCCAGTCCAGCTTCAAAGGCGGAGCACATGACAACCGGCCATCGTGAATTTGAAACAGCGTGAAGTCTTTGTTCACAGGCGCCTTGAACTGGATAGTGGTCGAGAACAGATAGTTCATCGGTTGGTTGACTTTGATGTCAGACCCATAAATCTCGGCTCTTTGTGTGAAGGTCCCCCTACTCTCACAGAGGTTGTTGCTTGTTGAGAACGTATATGTTCTGCCCTTGCGCCTGATGGCGCCAGCGTCAACGCCGCATGAGATCTTCCAACCCATGTTCACGTTGCGCCATTTGCTTTGCGCAACAGCCCCGCTTGAAAAAGTGATCCCCGCAAAAACCAAAGCGGAGACCAAGGCGGCAAAACGTGTCATTCTTTAACTCCCCACCGATCAGATTGGGCCCAAAGCCGCCCATCCTGAACATCAGCGATAGCCCAAAGCGTCCAAAATCATAAGAATTGCACCCTTTTTGCGGCTGGCGCGCCCGCGCACACATTTTTCAAACAGGGGTCAGCCCAGCGATGTCTTGGGCAAGAATTGATGCCTGTTTGAAGGGCCGCATTCCGCGCAAAACAGACCTTGGAGCCTCCTTGGAGGCATGCCCGCTCCGTCCGCAGAGCGCCGCAGTCATACCCGCAATAGGTGGCGCCGCGTCTCAGAGCCCCGTAACGCGGTGGCCTGCATAGATTTCAACCAGCTTGGCCACGGCCGCCTCAGGCGGCAGCTCCTCGCTCTCGCCCGTGCGGCGGCTCGTGAGCTCGACAACCCCGTTCTTGAGGCCCCGCGGCCCCACGGTGATACGCCACGGCAGGCCGATCAGGTCCATGGTGGCAAACTTGCCGCCCGCGCGCTCGTTGCGGTCGTCATACAAAGGCTCAAGCCCCACCGCTTCCAGCGCGGCCTCAATCGCTTCGCAGGCCGCATCGGCCTCGGCGTCACCCTGCTTGAGGTTGACAATCCCTGCGTGAAACGGCGTCACGCCTTCGGGCCAGATGATGCCGTTGTCGTCATGGCTCGCCTCAATAATCGCACCCAAAAGGCGGCTCACACCAATCCCGTGGGAGCCCATATGCACCGGCACAGGCTTGCCATCCGGCCCCTGCACGGTTGCGCCCATGGCGTCGGAATACTTCGTGCCAAAATAGAAAATCTGGCCAACCTCGATGCCCCGCGCCACGCGGCGGCGCTCTTCGGGCACCTCGTTAAAGACCGCCTCGTCATGCGTCTCATCGGTGCGCGCATAGCGCGAGGTGAACTCTTCCAGCACCGCCTGACAGGCCAGCTTGTCGCTATAGTCAATCTCGCGGTCACCAAACTTGAGGTCGGTGATCTCGCGGTCATAAAAGACCTCGCTCTCGCCCGTCTCGGCCAGCACGAGAAACTCATGGGTGTCATCCCCGCCAATCGGCCCGGAGTCCGCACGCATCGGAATGGCCTGCAAACCCATCCGCTCATAGGTCCGCAAGTAGCTCACCAAATGGCGGTTGTAGGCGTGCAGCGCATCCTCTTTGGTGAGGTCGAAGTTATAGCCATCTTTCATATAGAATTCGCGGCCCCGCATAACCCCAAAACGCGGGCGCACCTCGTCGCGGAATTTCCACTGAATCTGATACATGGTCAGCGGCAGGTCTTTGTAGCTGCTCACATGGCTGCGGAAAATATCGGTGATCAGCTCTTCGGCGGTGGGCGTAAACAGCATATCGCGCCCGCCCCGGTCCTTGATGCGCAGCATCTCGTCGCCATAAGCGTCATAGCGCCCGCTCTCGCGCCAGAGGTCAGCGCTCTGGATCGTCGGCATGAGCATCGGCAAATGCCCCGCGCGCATCTGCTCCTCATGCACAATATTCTCGATCTTGCGCAGCACCTTGAAGCCCAATGGCAACCACGAGTAAATCCCCGCCGCCGACTGTTTGATCATCCCCGCCCGCAACATCAGACGATGCGAGACAATCTGCGCTTCCGCAGGGGTTTCTTTCAGAACGGGCAGAAAATAACGGCTCAGTCGCATTGGAAAACCTTATGTTTTGTTCCCCCCCCGTTTAGGCGCTCCTGCGCAGCGGAGCAAGAGGGCGATCATGCCCCCCAAAATCCCCGCGGGCCAAACAAGCGCCCAAGCCATATGGCGCCCAGTATGACGTCCAGTACGACGTCCAGTATAGCGTTTTGTATGGCGTCCAGTGTCTTTCTTATTGCTCCAAATATCCTCCCCGAAGGGCCGTCTCGCCACAAGCGGTGCCGCGTCAGGCCCTGTTCAACCTCAGTGTGCCTCCTGTGCGCCCCCTGTGACACGCGGCCCACCCGCCCTCTTGGGCCTGTCCCGGCGGGTATCGGAGCTGATTTTTTCCTGTGGCGGGGGTGGGCGGGTGGGCCGCCACAGGAAAAAATCAGCCCCAAACTCTGGCCAACAAGCCTCACATCACAGGGCAAGCGCTGCCTTCGCCCTTGCACTTGTGCGCCCGAAAAGGCATGTCTAGGTCTTCGTATAAAGGCATTCGTCATGGCACTACCTGTTCGCGACCAGCTCAAATATTGGGGCGTTGCCGCGCTCGGCTTCGGCGTGACGCTGTGGTTTCTGGGCGATGTGATTCTGCCCTTCGTGCTGGGCGGGGCCATTGCCTATTTTCTGGACCCGCTGGCTGATCGGCTCGAAAACGCCGGCTGCTCGCGGGCGCTGGCGACCACGCTCATCACCATTGTCGCGCTGCTGGTCTTCGTCATCCTCGCCCTGCTTGTGATTCCGATCATGATCGAACAGGCGGTCTCGCTCTTTAACACCGCGCCCAAATTGTTCAGCGATCTGCAAGACGCTCTCACCCTGCGCTTCCCGACCTTGATGGACGCCGACAGCACCCTGCGCAGCTCGCTGGTGGCCGTGGGCGAAACGGTCAAGGAGCGCGGTGGCGAGCTGCTGCAAAGCCTGCTCTCCTCGGCCATGTCGATCCTCAACCTGGTGATGCTGCTGGTGATCGTGCCGGTGGTGGCCTTCTATCTGCTTTATGATTGGGACCGCATGGTTGCGGCCATCGACGCAGCCCTGCCGCGCGACCACGCCCCGGTGATCCGCCAGCTTGCCCTTGATGTGGACCGCACGCTCGCAAGCTTTATCCGGGGCATGGGCACGGTCTGCCTGATTCTGGGCAGCTACTACGCGCTGGCGCTGATGCTGGTGGGCTTGCAATTCGGGCTGGTTGTGGGCTTTGTCGCCGGGCTTTTGACCTTTATTCCCTACCTCGGAGCCATCCTGGGCGGCGTTTTGGCCATCGGGCTGGCGCTCTTCCAGTTCTGGGGCGACTGGCTGTCGCTCGGGCTGGTTGTGGCGGTCTTTGTCATCGGACAAATGGTGGAGGGCAACCTCTTGACGCCCAAGCTCGTGGGCAAATCGGTCGGACTGCACCCCGTCTGGCTGATCTTTGCACTCTCTGTCTTTGGAACGCTGTTTGGCTTTGTCGGAATGCTCGTGGCTGTGCCCGTGGCCGCCGCGATCGGCGTCTTGACCCGGTTTGTGCTGGCGCTCTATCGCGACAGCCGGCTCTATCAAGGGTTGCAAGGACATTCCCCAGAGGCCGCGCTGCGCGCAGCCTCCGAGGCCACCCACCACAGGGCGACAGACGCCACCGAGGCCCAGCTCAACACAAAGGACAAGGACACGCCCCGCTGATGGCCCGCCAGC
The DNA here is from genome assembly GCF_937123735.1 of uncultured Lentibacter sp. Classification (GTDB taxonomy): domain Bacteria; phylum Pseudomonadota; class Alphaproteobacteria; order Rhodobacterales; family Rhodobacteraceae; genus Lentibacter. The sequence goes on along the minus strand of NZ_CAKZKL010000028.1, from coordinate 144,628 downwards.
TAGCCTTTGATCTGCCCAGCGTGACCGCGCTGGGGCGCGATGATTTCTTCGTCTCCCCCGCCAATGCCGCCGCCGTGGCCAGCGTAGACAGCTGGCCGACCACGCGCTGGCGCACGCTTTTTCTGATCGGCCCCAAAGGCGCCGGCAAAACCCACCTCGCCCATGTCTGGAGTGCGCTCTCGGGGGCGGCGCATATTCAGGCCATAGCCCTGAGGCGGGCCGATATTCCCGCCCTCGCCGCGCACTGCCTGGTGGTGGAAGACGTGCAGCAGATCGCCGGCGATGACGCGGCAGAAACGGCGCTGTTTCACCTCTACAACCTCGCCAAAGCCGAGGGCGGCACGCTCCTGCTCACAGCAGAGTGCGAACCCCAAACGATGGGCCTCACCCTGCCCGATCTGGAAAGCCGCCTGCACCAGCTTGGCGGCGTGCAGCTGCGCGCGCCGGATGATGCGCTGCTTGCGGCCGTGCTGATGAAACTCTTCGCCGACCGCCAACTCAACCCGCGCCCAGATGTTATCCCCTATCTCACCCGCGCCATGGAGCGCAGCTTTGAAGCCGCCCGCACGATCGTGGAGGCGCTTGACACCCTCGCGCTCAGCGAGGGCCGCGACGTGAGCCGCAAACTGGCCAGTGAAGTGATGGAGCGGCAGGCCGAGCTTTTCTGATTTCGAACTGTGCTGCGCACAGTCCGACCCGCGGGGGGACGTTGTCCCCCCGCACCCCCCAAGCCGTTGCAAGGCAAAGGGAAGGATCGGTAGGGCGCGCGTGCTGCGCGGTTGAGAATGGATATTTATGGCAATAAGAAAGGCAGTGTGGACTTTGCCCTTGGGCAGGCGCATTATTTTGGCAATGCTCTTCAAGCTGTTACAAATGAAGCCTATATCACCGTCATGACTTACGCCGATTTTTTGAAAGCGCCTTTTGCGCAACCGCAGGTGCTGGAGGGCGATCTCGCCGGTCCGGCCCGCTTTATGAACCGCGAGCTCAGCTGGCTGGGCTTTAACTGGCGGGTGCTGGAGGAAGCCGAGAACCCGCGGGTGCCGCTTTTGGAGCGGCTCAGGTTCGTATCGATTTCGGCTACCAATCTTGACGAATTTTACACCGTGCGGGTCGCAGGGTTGCGCGAGATGGTCAATGAAGGGGTCACAACACCGGCCATCGACGGGCTCAGCCCCGCCGAGCAGCTGGTGTTGATCAATGACAATGCCCGCGAGCTCCTGGCCCGCCAGCAGGAGATTTTTGCCGCTCTCGGGGCCGATATGGCGGCCGAGGGGTTGCATATCTGCACCCGCGAGGGGCTGGACAAAGACGACAAGGCGCTGCTGCGCGAGGTCTTTTTGGAGCAGGTCTTTCCGGTGCTCTCCCCCCTGGCGATCGATCCGGCCCATCCGTTTCCGTTCATCCCCAACACCGGCTTCGCGCTGGCGCTGGAGCTTGAAAACGCCCGCGACAAGCGCAAACTTCAGGCGCTCTTGCCCATTCCCGCACAGATTGCTCGGTTTGTGGCGCTGCCTGCCCCGGAGGGGCAGATGCGCTTCTTGCCGCTGGAGGAGCTGTTGCTGGAGCACCTGCCCAGCCTCTTTCCCGGCTTCCGGCTCAAGGGGGCCTGCGGCTTCAGGGTCTTGCGCGACAGTGACCTTGAGGTGGAGGACGAGGCCGAAGACCTCGTGCGCGAGTTTGAAACCGCCCTCAAGCGGCGGCGGCGCGGCGAGGTTGTGCGCCTGACCATCTCCGCAGATGCCCCCGCGCGCCTGCTCAACATGATCCAGCGCGAGCTGCATGTCAGCGAAAACGAGATTGTCGAGATCAGCGGGATGCTCGGGCTCGCCGACCTCTCCGAGCTGGTGACAGACGCCCGCCCCGACCTCTTGTGGCCCGCCTTCACCCCGCGCATCCCCGAGCGGGTGCAGGACCACGAGGGCGATATCTTCGCCGCGATCCGCCAGAAAGACATGCTGCTGCACCACCCCTATGAGACCTTCGATATGGTCGTGCGCTTCTTGCAGCAAGCCGCGCGCGACCCTGATGTGGTTGCCATCAAGCAAACGCTCTACCGCACCTCGCGCGACAGCCCGATCGTGGAAGCGCTCTGCGAGGCCGCCGAAGAGGGCAAATCCGTCACCGCCCTTGTTGAGCTGAAAGCGCGCTTTGATGAGGCCGCCAACATCCGCCAGTCGCGCCGCCTTGAGCGCGCGGGGGCGCATGTGGTCTACGGCTTCCTCAACCTCAAAACCCACGCCAAAATCTCGACGGTGGTGCGCCGCGAAGGCGACCGCCTTGTCACCTATACCCACTATGGCACCGGCAATTACCATCCGATCACAGCGCGCATCTACACCGATCTGTCGCTCTTCACCTGTGATGCCGCCCTGGGGCGCGACGCCACCAAGGTCTTCAACTACCTGTCAGGCTATGTCGAGCCCGCCGCGCTGGAGAATCTGGCCATCTCCCCCCTCACCCTCAAGCCACGGCTGCTGGACATGATCACAGCCGAGGCCGCGCACGCCCGCGCTGGCCGGCCCGCACAGATCTGGGCCAAGATGAACTCGCTGATCGAGCCGGAAGTGATCGACGCGCTCTATGCCGCTTCCCAAGCCGGGGTGGAAATCAGCCTCGTCATCCGGGGGATCTGCGGCCTCAGGCCCGGCGTGAAAGGGCTGTCTGAAAACATCCGCGTCAAATCCATCGTCGGGCGCTTCCTGGAGCACTCGCGCATTGTCTGCTTCGGCGCAGGCCACGGGCTGCCGCACAAGAAATCGCGGGTCTTCATCTCCTCGGCAGATTGGATGGGGCGTAACCTCTCACGCCGCGTGGAAACTCTGGTGGAAATCAACACCCCCACCGTCAAGGCCCAGATCACCAGCCAGATCATGGCCGCCAATATGGCCGACACCGCCCAAAGCTGGGTCATGGATGCCTCAGGGCGCTTCACCCGCGAAGAGCTGCCCGACGGGGTGTTCAGCTTCAACTGTCACCGCTTTTTCATGGAAAACCCCTCGCTCTCCGGGCGCGGCTCTGCGGGGGCCTCTGATGTGCCCAAACTGACCCACGGCGAAGATTGAGCCGCAAAACTCACCCCGAAATTTGGTTAAAACGGCCCTAACCCACCGCACAGACCCCTTAACCAAAAAAGGCGCATCCCCCCGGTGCACGCGTGGTGCACGCCCTGTGCACGGGTTGCACCCCCCCTGTTGAGGCTGTCGAGGATTTGGCAAACGCTGCCTGCGCTGCCTTGACGCAAAGTTAACCTTTCTGCGCACGGTTGACGCAGTGTCCCCCGCGCGCCATAAGAGGCCCAAGCACGCTTCAGGAGCGCTGGGAATGAGCGAAAATCAAGCAAATTCAAGCGACTGGGGGCTTTTTGGCCGCCCGCTCTTCCAAGACCCAAAGGCCCGCGCCCTCTCCCGCGTTGGGGTTGTGGATGTGGGCTCCAACTCGGTGCGGCTGGTGGTTTTTGACGGGGCCGCGCGCTCGCCAGCATATTTTTTCAACGAGAAAGTCATGTGTGGCCTTGGCGAAGGCATTGGCGAAACAGGCCGGCTCAACCCGTCTGGGCGCACCCGCGCGCTCAGCGCCATTCGCCGCTTCCAGCGCCTCGCGGAGGGCATGAACACAGGGCCGCTCACGGCCGTGGCCACAGCGGCGGTGCGTGAGGCCGAAGATGGGCAGGAATTTCGCGACCTGGTCGAATCTGAAACCGGATTGCAGCTGCATGTGATTGACGGAACCGAAGAGGCGCGCCTGTCGGCACAGGGTGTTTTGCTAGGCTGGCCAGGGTCTTACGGGCTGGTCTGCGACATCGGGGGGTCCTCCATGGAACTGGCCGAGATCTCCGATGGCGTGGTGGGTAAACGGGTCAGCTCCTCGCTCGGCCCGCAACGGCTCATGAGCGTGAAGGGAGGGCGCAAAGCCCGCAAGGCGCTGATCCGCAGCACCATCCAGGAGCTCCACGCCCGGCTCGGCACACAACAAAACCGGCTGTTTCTGGTGGGCGGGTCCTGGCGCGCCATCGCCCGGATCGACATGCAGCGGCGCGGCTACCCGCTGCATGTGCTGCACGAATATCGCATGAGCCGCAAAGCTGTTTCGGCCACGGCAAAATATATCGCCGAGCAGGATGAGGACAGCCTCAAGGCTGAGTCGGGGGTGTCTGCAAGCCGTATGAAGCTTGTGCCGATTGCTTCAGAAGTTCTTAAGGAAGTGGTGCGAGAATTTCGTCCACGCGACATTGCCATCAGCTCTTACGGCATTCGCGAGGGAATGCTCTATGAGCAGATGCCCCAAAGCCTGCGCGACCGTGACCCGCTGATTGAGGCCTGTCGCTTCGCCGAATCAAAAGATGCGCGTTTGCCCGGGTTCGGGCGCACGCTCTATGAATTTATCCAGCCGCTGTTCAAGGCGGCTGCGCCCGAGCGGCTCAAGCTCATCAAGGCCGCCTGCTTGCTGCACGATGTCAGCTGGCGGGCGCATCCGGACTATCGCGCCGAAACCTGTTTCAACTTGGCCACACAGGCCAATCTTGCAGGCATCGGACACAATGAAAGGATCTTTCTGGGGCTGGCGCTGCTCTATCGCTACTCCAATTCGCGCATCACCACCGCGCGGTTTGAGCCCACCGCCGAGTTGCTTTCACAAGCAGAGCAGACGGCGGCAGAAACGGTCGGCAAGGCCATGCGCTTTGGGGCGATGCTCTGGCTGCAAAAAGATGCCCATATCGGCAAAATGCGCCTCTATCCCAAGAAGCGCGTTCTGGAGCTGAGCCTGAGCCGTGAGGCTGTGCCGCTGTTTGGCGAAGTGGCCGAAGCCCGGTTCACCTCGCTCGCACAAGCCTTGAAAGCTGAGCCTAAAATTGTTTTGAAACAATAGATTAAACCTCTTTTGCCGGCCCGGTCGGGCGTGTCTGAGCCTGAACGGAAAACACCGTTTCAGCGGCTAAAAAATGTCTTATTCGCCAAGTATACCCTGTCAGATCAGCCCCAAACGCCACAGCCCGTGGCCGTTATTGAGAGACAGGTTATGAAGCGTCTTTTTCTTGCCCTTTGTTTTTGCTGTTTTGCCAGCGCAACCCAAGCTGGCCCCGACAGCTACGCGCTCTTGCTGGGCTCCAAACATCTGGGCAGCTCGGAGTTCAACGAGGTCAATCCCGGCCTCTTTGCGACCTGGGAGCGCAAGCGCAGTGCACTCAGCCTGGGGGCCTATCTCAACAGCCACAAACGCCTGTCCATCTCGGCGACAAGTTACCGCCCGCTCGCCCGTTGGCGCACTGGCACGGCCGGGCTGTTTGGCGGCATCGCGCTCTATCCGGAAAACGGCCGCAGCCTCAAAACGCGTCTGGTGGGAGATGTGATTTTCCTGGGCGGGGTGCAGATCACCCAGGGTGCTTTCTTTGCCCAAATCGTCCCCCTCACAGACAGGGATTCTAAAGGCCTGCTGGCCTTCGGGCTGACCTTCAAGGCGCCTTGAACGCCGGCTTTTGGGGCGCTGATTTCTCCTGAATTTCCTCCCAGGCACGGTTGATCGCAATCAGCCGTTTTTCGGCGAGCTTCACGGCTTCCGGCGGCAAGCCGCGGGCCACAAACCTGTCGGGGTGGCTTTCCTGAACCAGCGCACGCCAGGCCTTGCGCACCTCGTTGAGCTCCGCCTGCGGGGACACGCCCAAAACGCTATATGGGTCCGCCTCGGCCTCCGGCACAAACCGGCTTCTGATCTGGCGAAATTCCCGTGTTTTAAGGCCAAAAATGCGGGCCACGGCCTGCAAATACTCATCTTCGTTGGGGTGGTAGCGCCCATCGGCCAGCGCGATATGAAACAAGCCTTCCAACAGGTCTCCCAGCGCGTCGTGACCGGCCCCAAACATCTCCCGCACCCTTGCAGCATAGTCTTCAAACCCGGCCACATCCTGGCGCGCAAGGTTGAACACCCGCGCCGCACCCGCCTCATCCTCGCGCCCGATCTGGAACACCTCGCGAAAGGCCATCACCTCGTCCCGCGTCACAAGCCCGTCGGCCTTGGCCATTTTTGCGCCCAAGGCAATCACCGCGATGGTAAAGGCCACAGAGCGCTCCGGCGGCGTGCGCAGCTGTGCAAAAACCGCACTCAGCGGTTCTCCCTGCGAGAGCGCCGAAACAGCGGCAGATATGCGGGTCCAGATTGACATGACCCAAGCTTAACGCCCCCTTGGCAGCGTGTCAGGGCGCAATCAGAGGAATTTCTGATAAAGATGCAAATCAAGCCACCGATCCGCCTTGCGCCCCACCTCAGGCAAGACAGCAAGCCGCTGAAAACCCGCGCGTTCGTGGAAGGCCTGCCCTTCCGGATTGGCTCCGCTCACCCCGCCGAAAAGCGTATGCGCGCCCTCGTGCCGCGCCGCCGCTTCCACTGCGGCCAGAAGCGCACGGCCCAGCCCCTGCCCGCGCGCCGCCCCCTCAAGGTGGACGGTATATTCCATCGCGTGTCGGTAGCCCGGCCCGCCGCGAAACTGGAAATAGCAGGCAAAGCCAAGCACTTGCCCGCCTGCCTCCGCCACATGCCAGCGCTCTGGGGCCGCCTGTATGACCTCTGCAAGCGCGGCGGCATCCTTGAGCTCGGTGGTAAAGGTGGCCAGCGTGTCGCGGATGATCGCATTCCAGATCGCAGCAATCGCGCCCGCATCTGCCGCCACAGCCCGCCGCACGCTCACAGGCGCACCTCGCGCCCCTCAGGCCCGCGCAAGACCGCCCGCAAACCTGCCTCAGGCCCGCGGATGATCTCTACGCGCGCGTCCTGCAAGCCTGCCAAAGCGGCGCGCAATCCCTCCGCATCGGGGTGGGTCAGCGTGAGCCGCTCAAGCTCCAGCCCCGAAGGGGCAAGCCGCGTGGCCGGATGCGCCGTGTCGCCCCAGTCAATCAAACCGGGGTGACATTGATCAAAGGGCAAAACACCGCCCTCAGCCTCGGCCATATCCCATGCCAGCGCACCGCGCGTGAGGGCAACAATGCCGTCAAACCCGGCGGGCACAGGCCCCTTGGCCAGCCCCGGAGAGCGGCACACCCAAGTCACGAGCCGTGGCGCGCCGGAAAAGCTGTCAAGCCCGAACCAGCGCGCGCCCTCAGGGGTGGCGGCCTCCGGATCAATCGCGATGACCTCAAGGTAAAGCCCGCCTGCCAGCCCCAAAAGCGCATTATGCGTGCCGTAGCGCGCATGTTGCCCACCCGCCTCAAGCGCCACGCCCAGGCGCGCCTCCGCCCAGGCCACCCCTTCGTCAAGCCGCTCGGCGGCGATCACCAGATGGTCAAACTCCAGCACAGTGTTAGCCGCGCGTTTCGCGGATGATGCGCAAGATATCCTCGGCCGCTTCTGGAATATTCGTGCCCGGCCCAAAGATCGCCTTCACACCGGCGTTCTTGAGGAAATCATAGTCCTGCTGCGGAATGACCCCGCCGCAAATCACAATGATATCGCCCGCATCCTTGGCCTTCAGCTCCTCAATGAGTTGGGGCGCAAGCGTCTTGTGCCCCGCCGCCTGGCTCGAAATTCCGACCACATGCACGTCATTGTCAATCGCGTCCTGCGCGGCCTCGGCAGGGGTCTGAAAGAGCGGGCCCACATCCACATCAAAGCCGATGTCGGCAAAGGCCGTGGCAATGACCTTTGCGCCACGGTCGTGTCCGTCTTGGCCCATTTTCACCACAAGCAAGCGCGGGCGGCGGCCCTCTTCCTCGGCAAAGGCCTCAATGCTCTTCTGGATCGCGGCAAAGCCCGCGTCGCCTTCATAGGCTGCGCCATAGACCCCTGCGAGCGTCTTCACTTCCGCGCGGTGGCGGCCGAATTCTTCTTCCATTGCCATGCTGATCTCTCCCACAGAGGCCCGCGCCCGCGCCGCTTCCACTGCGGCTTCAAGCAAGTTACCGCCCTCTTTGGCGCGGCGTGTCAGTTCTGCCAGCGCTGCTGCGCAGGCTGCCTCATCACGGCTGGTGCGGATGCTCTCCAAGCGCTTCACCTGGCTTTCGCGCACGGCCACATTGTCCACATCCAGAATGTCGATGGCGTCTTCCTTGGCGAGGCGGTATTTGTTCACGCCCACAATCACCTCTTCGCCACGGTCAATCGCCGCCTGACGGCGCGCAGCACTTTCTTCAATGCGCAGCTTGGGCATACCGGAGGCCACAGCCTTGGTCATGCCACCCATCTCCTCGACCTCTTCCATGAGCGCCCAGGCCTTTTCGGCCAGCTCGGCTGTCAGGCTCTCCACATAGTAAGAGCCTGCGAGGGGGTCGACGACATTGGTGATGCCGGTTTCTTCCTGCAAAATGAGCTGGGTGTTGCGGGCAATCCGCGCGCTAAACTCGGTGGGCAGCGCAATCGCCTCATCGAGCGCGTTGGTGTGCAGGCTTTGCGTGCCACCCAGCGCCGCTGCCATCGCCTCATAGGCGGTGCGGATCACGTTGTTGTAGGGGTCTTGCTCTTGCAAGCTCACACCCGATGTCTGACAATGGGTGCGCAGCATCTTGGAGCGCTCGCTCTTGGCGCCAAACTCTGTCATCACCTTATGCCACAGAAGCCGTGCCGCGCGCAGCTTGGCTGCTTCCATGAAAAAGTTCATGCCAATGGCAAAGAAGAAGCTCAAGCGCCCCGCAAACTTGTCCACATCCATGCCAGCCTCGATGGCCGCGCGCACATATTCGCGCCCGTCTGCCAGCGTGTAGGCCAGCTCCTGAACAAGGTTCGCCCCCGCCTCCTGCATGTGGTAGCCCGAGATGCTGATCGAGTTGAACTTCGGCATCTCGTTGGAGGTGAATTCGATAATGTCCGAGATGATCTTCATGCTCGGCTCGGGCGGATAGATATAGGTGTTGCGCACCATGAATTCTTTGAGAATATCGTTCTGGATCGTGCCCGACAGCACGGCACGGTCATGGCCCTGCTCTTCCCCCGTCACAATGAAGTTCGCCAAAATCGGAATGACCGCTCCGTTCATCGTCATCGAGACAGAGACCTTGTCCAGCGGAATGCCATCAAACAGGATCTTCATGTCCTCCACAGAGTCGATCGCCACACCGGCCTTGCCCACATCGCCCACAACGCGGGGGTGGTCGCTGTCATAGCCGCGGTGCGTGGCAAGGTCGAAGGCCACAGACACGCCCTGCTGCCCCGCGGCCAGCGCCTTGCGGTAAAAGGCGTTGCTTTCCTCGGCCGTGGAGAAGCCCGCATATTGGCGGATCGTCCAGGGGCGGCCGGCATACATGGTCGATTTCACGCCGCGTGTGAAAGGCCCGAAACCCGGGATGGACCCAAGATGGCTCATGCCCGCGAGGTCGTCCTCGAAATAGACGGGCTTGACCTCGATGTCCTCAAGGGTCTTCCACGTCAGATCGCTCAGCTTGCGGCCCCGCAGCTCTGTTTCAGCTTGCTTGGCCCAATCGTCTCGCTTGGTCATTGGTATGTCCTCTTTCTTTTGCCAACGTCAGGCTGATGCCTGCTTCTTTTGGCGCTTTTCTGTCAATCCATCGGGTGCGGCTGTTGGGTTTTGCCAGCCCCCAAAACACGTCATCTGCAAATCGTTCGTCCAAGGCCGCCAGCTGCGCGGCGCTGAAAGGCTGCCAGGCCCCTTTTGTGGCAGGCAGCGCGCGCGGGTCCTCGCCACGACGCCTCAATGAGCGGCGCAAACTGTCCAGATCCGGAGCGGCGTTCAACCTCAAAGGCGTTTCAAGTGCGTCAAAGCACCCCTCCTCGCCCAAAACAAGGCCCAGCCGTTGCTCGGGGCATTGGGCAAAATCTTCATACGGGTGCAGCTCGATCTCGGCAGCCGGGAAAACACTCGCCAGATCTGAGGCCACATCCTGCCAACTGCGGGCATTGGCGCTGATCTTCTCCAACCGCTGGGCATCCGGCAGCGCGGCACCGCGCTTGACGCCGTAAGCCAGCGCAGAGCGCCAATAATCGCTCAAAGGGCGCACCCCGAGCATCACCGTGTGCACCGGGCTGCCAAGCGCACGCGCAAAGCCCTGCAAGCGGCTCTGCACCTCGGGGTAGAGCGCCCCTGCGCGGATATTGCCGCGCACCGAGCCAATTGCGTTCTCCTCACTGATCACAAGTGTGTGCATCCCGCGCGCGCGCGCCATGGCCAAAGCACGCGCAATGCGGGGCCGTGCCGCGCGCACCGCAGCCTCGCTCACCCGCCCAGATGGGCCCGCATAAAGCCCCGCAAAAAGCCCCTCGTTGCGCAGCCGCTGCGGCCCCCAGAACCCGATCCCTCGACGGGCCAGGAGAGGGCTCTGAAGGCGCAGATAGTGCTGCAATGAGGTGGTCGCGCTGCGATGCGCGCCAAGATGAAAGATAACCCGCATGGTGCCTCGCCCCAAGTTGCCCCGCACAGGCAGACCCGGGCTGCCTGATATTCGGGCCTGAGTGTGGCGCAGCTTTTCTAAGCGTGTGCTTAACGACGAAGAAAAATCATCCAGAACCGTTTTTTGGGTCGTAAAGCGGCTATGAGCGCATATATCATAGCCAACAGGAGGCAGGATGTTTAGGGTCTTAAGCTTTGGAATTGCAGTCTTTTTTGCCAGCTTTGCCTGGGCTGAAAACCCGCGTGAAACGCTGGAGGCTGATAGGCTTATCGCTCCGGAAGAAGCAGATTTATCTCGATTTTTATGGGTAAATCGGCTGGTGATCGTTTTCGCGGAGGCCGAAAACGATCCGCGCTTCATGGAACAGATAGAGCTCTTGGCTGAGCGCCCGCAGGATCTGCTCGCGCGGGATGTCAAAATCGTGCTGGATTCAGACCCCACTGCGAATAACGCCTTGCGCACATTGTTCCGCCCGCGCGGCTTTATGCTGATGCTGGTGGGCAAGGACGGGCAGGTATATCTGCGCAAACCCTTGCCCTGGACCGTGCGCGAAATCTCGCGCTCCATCGACAAGCTCCCCCAGCGCCAACAAGAAATGCGCGACCGCCGCGACACAACCAACTGAGCGCCTAAACGTTGCCGCGCAGAAAAAAGGCCAGTTTTTCGGGCGGATACAGCAAGAGCAAGGCGTTCTCTTGGGGCAGATACACCATCTGCGCCGCAGGCGACATCAAAACGCGGTAATATCCGCGCATGATTTTCTCGTCCATGCAGTCGCGAGCCGGCCCGATCCCGGACGAGATCAACCCCAGCCCGTTGGACAGATCGCGGCTCATAATGGCTTCGCTCACCTGATGGGGCGTGAGCCCGGCAAGCGCGAATTGCACTGTTTGTTGCGCCTTCACCCGCGCCATCGCGGTTTCCAGCGTTGTTGCAAGCGGATAGGGTTTGCGAAATTCGCCCAGCGCGAGCGTGAAGACAGCCGCTGTGCAACTGCCCTTGGAGGTGAAGTGCATCGTCTCCAAAATATACAGCCGCCCGGACAGCTGCGCCTTCACCGCCTCTTCCGTGTCCAGATCGCAGCTTGCTGTAAAAACCAGTGCCAGCAGCGCGAGCAGGTAAATTTTCATGCCAAAGCCCCTCCAAGCAAGGCCAAACCTTGCTCAGACTAGCGCGAAGACCTTTCAAATGTCTTGACGCCTCTGTGGGGCTTTGGCGCATGGCTTATTCGAACTCCATGATCACTTCGTCCACCGCGAGGCTATCGCCCGGCGCGGCATTGATCTTGCTGACAATGCCCTTCTTCTCGGCGCGCAGGATGTTTTCCATCTTCATCGCCTCAACGGTGCAAAGCGCCTGGCCTTCCTGCACTTCATCTCCCTCGGCCACATCAATCTTCACGATCAGGCCGGGCATTGGGCACAGGAGCATCTTGGAGGTGTCCGGCGCGACCTTTTCAGGCATCCGCCGGGCCAGCTCGGCCTGACGCGGGGTGCGCACATGCACCTTGAGGTCCGCGCCACGGCTGCGAATGCGGAAGCCGCCAGAAACCTTGCCAACCTTGAGCACAAGCCCGCCCTCGCCCACGCTGAGCCGCGCGAGCTGATCGCCCGGGGTCCAGTCAGAGGCCACGCGCAGCGAGCTGCCATCTTCAAAGCCGACAGTGGAACCGGCCTTATCGGCGGCAATCGTCACGGGGTAGTCCTGCCCTTGAAGGCTCACAACCCAGTCCGTGCCCACCACCCGCTCGTGGTTGTCCATCCGTCCGGAAACACGGGTGCGGCGGATCTCGGCGACACGGTGCATCGCCGCCGCACTCGCCGCAATAGCGCGCAGCGCGGCCTCATCCAGCTCGACGCCTTCAAACCCTTCAGGATACTGCTCTTCGATAAAGGCCGTGGTCATTTCGCCCTTGATGAAAATATCATGGTCCATCACCGCGCTCAGGAACGGCAGGTTGTGGCCGATCCCTTCCAGCTCAAAGCCGTCCAGCGCATCGCGCATATGGGCAATCGCCTCGCCGCGCGTCGGGGCCCATGTGCAGAGCTTGGCGATCATCGGGTCATAAAACATGCTGATCTCGCCGCCCTCATAGACGCCGGTATCATTGCGCACGGCAAAATCACCGGCGGGGGCATCGCCTTGCCACTTGCCATTGTCATGCAGCGGGCCAGAGGCTGTCTCGGCAGGCGGGCGGTAGCGTGTGAGGCGGCCGATCGAGGGCAAGAAGCCGCGGTAAGGGTCTTCGGCGTAAAGACGGTTTTCAATCGCCCAGCCGGTCAGCTTCACGTCCTCCTGAGCCATGGCCAGTTTCTCGCCGTAAGCCACGCGGATCATCTGCTCCACAAGGTCAACGCCTGTGATCAGCTCGGTCACAGGGTGCTCCACCTGCAGGCGCGTGTTCATTTCGAGGAAATAGAAGTTCTTATCGCCATCGACAATGAATTCCACCGTGCCGGCGCTGGCATAATCCACCGCTTTGGCCAGGGCGACCGCCTGCTCGCCCATCGCCTTGCGCGTGGCTTCATCAAGGAAGGGGCTCGGGGCCTCTTCCACAACCTTCTGGTTGCGCCGCTGGATAGAGCACTCCCGCTCGCCAAGGTAAATTCCGTTGCCGTGGCCGTCGCAAAGCACCTGAATTTCGATATGGCGCGGCTGGGTGACAAATTTCTCGATGAAAATACGGTCGTCGCCAAAAGAGCTCGCGGCTTCGTTCTTGGAGCTCTGGAAGCCCTCGCGCGCTTCGCTGTCAGACCAGGCAATCCGCATCCCCTTGCCGCCGCCGCCCGCAGAGGCCTTGATCATCACCGGATAACCGATCTCGTTGGAGATTTTCACAGCCTCGTCCGCGTCGGCAATGAGGCCCATGTAGCCCGGAACCGTGCTCACGCCCGCCTCTTGGGCGATCTTCTTGGAGGTGATCTTGTCGCCCATCTTTTCAATCGCGCCAACAGGTGGCCCGATAAAGGCCACGCCCGCCGCCTCAAGCGCCTCGGCAAACTTGGAGTTCTCCGAGAGGAACCCATAGCCCGGGTGCACCGCTTCCGCACCGGTTTCCTTGATGGCGCGCATGACATTGTCGATCACAATATAGGACTGGTTCGCCGGGGGCGGCCCGATGTGCACGGCCTCATCGGCCATCTGCACATGCAGCGCCTGACGGTCCGCATCCGAATAGATGGCGACCGTCTTGATCCCCATTTTCTTGGCTGTTTTGATCACGCGACACGCGATCTCGCCGCGGTTTGCAATCAGGATCTTCTTAAACATGTTCCGTCCCCTTTTTATCGGTCGTGCGCGCAGCGCCTAGGCTGCACATTGGTCGTGAAAAGCCTGCGACACAGCATCCTGCGTCAGGCCCATTGTGTGAAATAGTCTCTCCAAGCGCGCCAGCACGCCCACCAAGCCATGGCCAGCGGGGCTTGTGCAGCGCCCTTTGCAGCCCCCCCAACCCGCTCATGCCTGGCCTTCCAAAACATATGTGCCGTCAAAGATGTCTGGAAAGGACACGCGTGCCACATCCACATCAATGCGCAAAAGCGCCTCATAGCACGCCGGATCAAACGGATCTTCTGCCGCCACCACTTCGCGGCCAAACAACCAGGACAGACGGCCCGCATCCAGATTGCCCCGCTCAAACGGGGCCTCCCCAAACTGCGTCCAGAGCGCCGCCATAAAACCAACATCCGCGCGCTTGTCGGCGGGGCGGCGGTCACGGTAGCGCTCGCGTGCTGTGATCGGTGTAACCCCCCGCGGGTTTGCGCGGCGGATCACAAATTGAAAATCTGTCCCCGACAACCGGCCAGGAAAACCGCGATGTTTCAGCATGGTGCAAGCTCCTGCTTGATACAGACCAAAGATGCGCGCATCCCGCGCCCAGACCTAAGCCACAATTTCATCAATACGCCTCCCAGTGACAGCGGCCGTCTTTGAGCGAAAACTGCTCAAAATACTGAACGGCCTCAGGGTCAGAGACCCCAAAATCAACTGGCCTGTCGGACATGGAAATCACAACGCGGTCAATGCGGTGTGTTTCCCGTTCCAGCTGCGGGACCGCATATTGCGCGCAAAGCACTGCAAAATCCCCGGCAAAATCGGCAGGATCCATGTTTTCAGTGCGCGCAATCTGGGGCACCACAAAGCGGAAGCGCGCATAGTTCAACACACCATCCGGCTGCAACTCCACAAAGGCTTCCAACACCTCCGCCTTCAGCCCCGAGGGCAAACGTGGCACCTCCTGTGCCTGCACAGAGAAGCCTGCCAGGCACAGGCCTGCCCAGAAAAGAGAACCGGCGGAAACGCGCATTCCAATACCCCTAAAGCGGAATATTGTCGTGTTTTTTCCACGGCATAGAGAGCTTCTTGTTGCGCAAGCTCGCAAAGGCACGGCTCACCCGCTTGCGCGTGCTCTGTGGCATGATCACCTCGTCGATAAAGCCGCGCTCAGCCGCCACAAACGGGTTGGCGAAACGCTCTTCATAATCGGCCGCGTGCTGGGCGATTTTGTCAGCGTCACCTGCATCCGCGCGGTGGATGATCTCGGTTGCGCCCTTCGCGCCCATCACCGCAATTTCCGATGTCGGCCAAGCGTAGTTGATATCGCCCTGCAAGTGCTTGGAGCTCATCACAACATAAGCCCCGCCATAGGCCTTGCGCGTGATCACTGTGACCTTGGGCACAGTCGCCTCGCCATAAGCAAAGAGCAGCTTGGCCCCGTGCTTGATCACGCCGCGATATTCCTGACCGGTTCCCGGCAAGAAGCCGGGGACATCCACAAGCGTGAGAATCGGAATTTCAAAGCAATCACAGAAGCGCACAAACCGCGCCGCCTTGCGCGAGCTGTCAATATCCAAGACACCGGCAAGCACCATCGGCTGGTTGGCCACAACACCAACGGTCTGGCCCTCAAGGCGGATAAATCCGGTGATGATATTGCCCGCGAAATCCTCTTGAATCTCGTAAAAATCGCCCTCATCGGCAATCTTCAGGATGAGCTCTTTCATGTCATAGGGCTGGTTCGGGTTTTCCGGAATCAGCGTGTCCAAGCTGGCCTCGGCGCGGTGCGGTTCGTCAAAGAACGGGCGCACCGGCGGCTTTTGCTGGTTGTTCATCGGCAGGAAATCCACCAAGCGGCGCACCTCTGCAATCGCCTCGACGTCATTTTCAAAGGCCGCATCGGCCACAGATGACTTCTTGGTATGGGTTGAGGCCCCGCCCAGCTCTTCAGAGGTCACCTGCTCATTGGTCACTGTCTTTACAACGTCCGGTCCGGTGACAAACATGTAAGAGCTGTCTTTCACCATGAAGATAAAGTCGGTCATCGCCGGCGAATACACCGCCCCCCCCGCACAGGGGCCCATGATGAGGCTGATCTGCGGAACAACGCCGGAAGCCTGGATATTGCGTTTGAAGACTTCGCCGTAGCCCGCAAGGCTATCAACACCCTCCTGGATACGCGCGCCACCAGAATCATTGATCCCGATCACCGGCGCACCGTTTTGCATCGCCATATCCATGATCTTGCAAATCTTTTCAGCGTGGGTCGCAGAGACAGAGCCTCCCAGCACCGTGAAATCTTGGGAGAAAACGTAAACCATCCGGCCATTGATGGTGCCCCAACCGGTGATCACGCCGTCGCCCGCAGGCTTTTGCTGATCCATGCCAAAATCTGTGCAGCGATGGGTTTTGAACATGTCAAACTCTTCAAAGCTGCCTTCATCCAGCAACAGTTCGACCCGCTCGCGCGCCGTCAATTTGCCCTTACTGTGCTGTGCGGCAATCCGCTTCTCGCCGCCGCCAAGCTGCGCCTGCGCACGGTGCTCTTCGAGCTTCTGGAGAATGTCTTTCATCATACGTCCCCTTTTGGTTTGCTCCTCTATAAAGCTTGCCAGCCGGTCAAAAAAGACCAAAGAGGCAAATTTGCAAAATTGTGTCCGAAAATTTTTGGCAAATTGCAAAACTGCAAATTGCGCAATGGCATAACACCCCGATCTGGACTCTTGCCCGCCTGCGCCCTAGGCCGGTTGCATGAGAGAGTTTCCAAAGAGTCGCCTCTTTGACCGGGCGACACCCCCCCACATCCTGACGCTGGTGTGCCTCACCGGGCTTTCAGCACTGGCGATGAATGTCTTTTTGCCCTCCCTCGATGGCATGGCCGCCTATTTCAATGCCGAATATGCCTTCATTCAGCTCTCCGTCGCCCTCTATCTTGCGATCAACGGCTTCTTGCAGCTGTTCATCGGCCCCATCTCGGATAAATACGGCCGCCGGGTTGTCATTCTTTGGGGGCTTGGCCTGTTCAATCTTGCCACACTCGGCTGCATTTTGGCGCCCAACGCCGAAATCTTCATGATTTTCCGGATGCTTCAGGCGGTTATTGCCGTCGCCATGGTGCTGGCCCGCGCCATTGTGCGCGACATCTACCCACAAGACCAAGCCGCCTCGATGCTGGGCTATGTCACCATGGGCATGTCCCTTGTGCCCATGATCGCTCCCGCCATCGGCGGTGTGCTGGAGGTTCGCTACGGCTGGCACGCAAGCTTCTGGATGCTGCTGGCCCTCGGCCTTGCCCTTTTCGTGATCTGCTGGCGCGATCTCGCCGAAACCGCGCCCCCCAGCAACAACAGCCTGCGTCAGCAATTCGCGGAATACCCCGAGCTGCTCAGATCGCCGCGTTTCTGGGGCTATTGCATGGCGTCGGCGCTTTCGTCGGGAGCCTTCTTTGCCTATCTTGGAGGGGCGCCCTTCGTGGGCGTAAAGGTCTATCAGCTGAGCCCGGATGAGTTGGGCCTCTATTTCGCCGCCCCCGGTGCGGGCTACTTTCTTGGCAACTTCATCACCGCCCGCTATTCGGTGCGCGTGGGCCTCACGGCAATGATTTTCTGGGGCAACGCGCTGTGTGCGGTGGCGCTCCTGCCTGCGCTGATACTCAGCTTTGCCGGCGCCGGCTCCGCCGCAGCCTTTTTCGGCAGTGTGATGATTTTGGGCATCGGCAACGGCATGGTCATCCCCAATGCGCAGGCCGGAATGTTGTCGGTGCGCCCCCATCTTGCCGGAACAGCCTCCGGCCTTGGCAGTGCCATCATGATCGGCGGCGGCGCCGCGCTCTCAGCCCTCGCCGGCACGCTGCTCAAGCCTGGCTCCACCGACCTACCCCTTGTGAGCCTGATGATGATCTGTTGCCTCGCAGCCCTCGGAGTCATCCTGCTCGTCACCCGGCGCGAAAACCGCCTGCGCCTCTGAGCCGCCCGCTCTCAGGTTTCTTCTGTTTTTACATGTCCCACGAACACCCCTGGGGGATCCTTCAAAAGCCTTGGCGTTAAAAGATGGGGGCCGGCGCCCAATGGTCGGAATTTGCGCAGCAAAATTTGAAACCACAGCTTGCCAGAAAAGCTTTGCAAAGGCACAGTCTCTCAATAGCTAATTTGCAAAGCGACAGGCCCACCATGCCCCAACAAAAGCTCTATGCCGGCGCAAAACTGCGCGAAACCCGCAATCGCCTCAATCTCACCCAAAAAGACTTTGCCCAGAAACTGGGCGTCTCCCTGCCCTATCTCAACCAGATGGAGAACAACAAACGCCCGGTTTCCGCAACGGTGGTGCTGGGCCTTGCGCAGGAATTTGGCTTTGATGTCACAGAGCTCACATCCGCCGACAGCGAGCGGCTGGTTTCTGACATGCGCGAGGCCATGGCTGATCCGATGTTTGCAGAAGATCCTCCCCCCCTCGCCGATCTGCGCCTGACAGCCTCAAATGCGCCGGGGCTGGCGCGTGCCTTTCTGGCGCTGCACAATGCCTACCGCCAAACCCATGAACGTCTGGCCTCGCTCGATGAGGCCCTCGGACGCGAAGACGCCCGCCCCCAAGCCAGCCCTTGGGATGAGGTGCGCGATTTCTTTCACTACTGCGACAACTACATTGATGCCGTCGACCGCGCCGCAGAGCATTTCGCGGCTCAAAGCAGCGATATTCGCCAGACAGCGGTGCGTGCGCTGCGCGAAGAAGGCATCACCGTCCACGAGCTTGACCGCCCCGAGCTGCGCAATTTTGAGCGTGAAACGCGCACCCTCACCTTGTCGACACGAACGAGCCTTG
Source organism: uncultured Lentibacter sp. (assembly GCF_937123735.1). Taxonomy (GTDB): domain Bacteria; phylum Pseudomonadota; class Alphaproteobacteria; order Rhodobacterales; family Rhodobacteraceae; genus Lentibacter. Next base: position 126,206 of record NZ_CAKZKL010000028.1, on the reverse strand, counting down.
GCACCCGCAACTTCCAGCTCCTCTTGCAGCTCGCCCTGCTGAAGCAAGACAAGCTCATCGAGGCCACCCTCGATCTGGCCCGCTTCCAATCTGCCGAAGCGCGCACCATTGCCAAAATCGGCCTTGCCAACTACTTCGCCGGGGCCGCTCTCATGCCTTACACCGCGTTTCTCACCGCCGCGCGCGAAACCCGCCATGACCTGGAGATGCTCGCCCGCCGCTTCGGGGCCTCCATTGAGCAGGTCGCCCACCGCCTCTCAACCCTGCAACGGCCCGGTGCCAAAGGCGTGCCTTTCTTTTTCGTGCGCGTGGATCAGGCCGGCACCATCACAAAGCGCCATTCCGCCACACGGCTGCAATTTGCCCGCTTTGGCGGGGCCTGCCCGCTTTGGAATGTGCACCGCGCCTTTGAAACTCCGGGGCGTTTTTTGCGCCAGCTCGCCGAGACCCCGGATGGCGTGCGCTACATCTCCATTGCCCGCGATGTCAGCAAGACAGGCGGCCAGTTCGGCGCGCCCACGCGCCGCTTCGCCATTGCGCTTGGCTGCGACATCGCCCATGCCAGCGATATTGTCTACGCCGACGGGCTGGATGTGAGCGAGCGCCAGAGCTTTGAGCCGATCGGCATTTCCTGCCGGATCTGCGAGCGCACAAGCTGCCACCAACGGTCCGTGCCGCCGCTTGAACGCCGCCTCACCATCAACCCCGACAGCCGTGGCATTCTGCCGTATGATGTCGGCTAATTCAAAAGGGCAGCAGGTCTCCCAGCTGCCCCTCGCCTTATCCGCCCAACGCGCCTCTGGGCGCTGTCAGGCCGACAACAACTTGTAAATCTCGTCCTTCAGGGCACCGCGCCGCTTGCGCATTTCCTCCTCCGCAAATTGCCCCACCGGCTCCACATTGGTCTCTGCGCGGTGCACCGCGCGGTTCACTTCGTGGTAGGTCTCTGCCAAACGTGCAAAATGCGCATCCGCAACCTTCAGCGCGCTCATTTTGTCGGCAAATTCCGGGAATTCCTCGATCAATTCGTGAGGTGTGTTTGACATGGCGTAACTCCTGTTCTGATGTCACCCAAGAGCCTAGCGCGCGGCAAAGCGGGGCACTTTGATCCCGATCAATCTCCCAGCCGCAAAAAATAAGTCCCGTCAGCGGCGCGCTTTGCGCCATCCCGCCGCTTGCGCCTCATCAACCGAGCAAAACCAGCGCTCCCCCTTGGCCTGACGAATCACTGTGCGCGCGTAATGCTCCTGCCCGGGCATATGAAAAATCCGCGCTCCCTTGGCCGAAATATTGCCCTTGATCGCGCAATCACCCTTTGGCGCAGCTTGCCGCGCCGCTGCCTGGCGGCGGGCCGCACGGAAGGCCGCAGGGTGCTGAACATCGCTGCCATGCACCCCGCGCCGGGCCGCCACGGCCTGTGTTTCCGCAGCCACATAACGCTGCGAATATTTGCGATAGGCAAAGGCCAGGCCTTCGCGCACCAGCCAATGCCCCAGATCTCCCCCTGCCACCTCACAGCGCACCACACTGCGTCCGTAACGGTCTTGGGCCAATTCAGTGCAACGGGCATAGGCGCCTTGATAGCGCTGGCGCACCTGAGCAGTGACCCAGGCTCCGCAGGGCCAGATATGCCCCTCAGCGGTTGTGCAGCTCTGGGCACGCTCTGGCGCATCCACCCCAAACAGGCGCAAACGCTGCGCACCGATCCGCAGCGTATCGCCATCCACAATGTCCATACGCCCAGCCACATGCCCGGCCACATCCGCAGCCACACAGGCAGGCACAGCGCCCAGGCCCCATACGGCCATCATCAGGCCCATCCAGACCCGGCGGGCAGCTTTGTTAACCTTTATTAACATGCCGGGAAAATGCCCCCCGGCAGGCCAGTTTTCAATACGAAACCAACCGGAAGGTTAACGCTGGCGCGCCTGCCAGTCAGGGTGGATCCAAGGCGCATCATTGCTCGGGGCCAGCGGTGCGCGGCCAAGAATGTGGTCACTGGCCTTTTCACCCGTCATGATGGAGGGCCCGTTGAGGTTTCCGTTTGTAATTCTTGGGAAAATCGAGCTGTCCGCCACGCGCAAGCCCTCAACACCAATCACCCGGCACTCCGGGTCTACCACAGCCATCGGGTCATCCTGACGGCCCATCTTGCAGGTGCCGCAGGGGTGATAGGCGCTTTCGGCGTGTTCACGGATCACATCGTCCAGCTCATCGTCCGTCTGCGCCGCCAAGCCAGGCTGGATCTCATGCTTCACATAGGGGGCAAAAGCCGCCTGTGCAAAAATCTCGCGAGTCAGGCGGATACAGCGCCGGAAATCCTCCCAATCGCTCTCCAAACTCATGTAATTGAAAAGAATTTTCGGAGCCTCGCGCGCATCTGAGGAGCGCAAACTTACCTGCCCGCGCGAGCCCGAGCGCATCGGCCCTGTATGCGCCTGAAACCCATGCCCCTCGGCGGCGGCCTGCCCGTCATACCGCACAGCAATGGGCAGGAAATGGTATTGAATGTCCGGATAATCCACGCCCGCTTGCGAGCGAATAAAGGCGCAGCTCTCAAAATTATTGGACGCACCCAACCCTGTCTTGGTGAACAGCCACTGCGCCCCGATGGCCGCCTTTGACAGCAGGTTCCAATGCTTGAACAGCGTGATCGGCAGCTTTGAGGCATATTGAATATACATCTCCAGATGGTCCTGAAGGTTTTGCCCCACGCCCTTGCGATCTGCGATCACATCAATGCCGTGCTCAGCCAGATGTGCAGCGGGGCCAATGCCCGACAGCATGAGCAGCTTGGGCGAATTGAACGCGCTCGCCGCAAGAATAACCTCGCAGCGCGCTGAAATCACTTCGCTTTTTCCGCCACGGCTGATCTGCACACCCGTCGCGCGCCCGTCTTCAATCACAACCTTCTCCGCCAAGCCTCGCACCAAAGTGCAGGTCTCGCGCTTGAGCGCAGGCTTGAGGTAAGCATTCGCCGCCGACCAGCGCCGCCCCTTGTGAACCGTCTGCTCAAAGGCGCCAAAGCCCTCTTGCTGCTCGCCATTGTAATCAGCCGTTACAGGGTAACCCGCTTGGCGACCGGCCTCGACAAAGGCATGAAACAACGGGTTTTTTCGCGGCCCCCGGCTGACATGCAACGGCCCGTTCCTGCCCCGCCAGGCAGGGTCACCACCATGGCCGCCATCGTCCCAGCTCTCCATGCGCTTGTAATAGGGCAGCACATCCGCATAGCCCCAGCCCTTCGCCCCGCTGTCGCGCCAATGGTCAAAGTCGCGGGCATGGCCGCGCACGTAAACCATGCCGTTGATTGAGCTTGAACCGCCAATCACCTTGCCGCGCGGCGCAACAAGCCTGCGCCCGCCAAGGTGTGGCTCTGGCTCTGTCATATAGCCCCAATCATAGCGGCGCATATTCATCGGATAGCTCAAGGCCGCCGGCATCTGGATGAGCGGACCGGCATCCGTGCCGCCATGCTCGATCACGATAACGGTCTTGCCGGCGTCACTCAGCCGGTAGGCCATCGCGCAGCCCGCAGAGCCTGCGCCTACAATAACATAATCTGCCTGCATCACCATCGTCTCTCCTGCTGCGCCCCCTTTGCGGGGCGGGGCGGGTGGGTGGGCGCACCGCAAAGGGGGCGGCCCATCATGTGCCTCTGGGAAAACGCTGGTTTTCCTCCAAAACGTTCAAATCCATGTGGTTGCGCATATAGCGCTCACTGGCCTTTTGCAGCGGCTGGTAATCCCAGGGGAAATATCCCCCCTGCCGCAAGGCCTCATACACAACCCAGCGCCGCGCCTGGCTCTGACGCACTTGAGCGTCAAACTGCTCCAAGTCCCAGCGCTCCGCCGCCATGAGCCGAAACTGCTCCAACACGCCCGTATTTGAAGCGTCCTCAGCCACATTGCGAAGCTCTTTTGGGTCTGTTTCAAGATCAAAAAGCTGCTCCGGGTCCAGCGCGCAATTGGTATATTTCCACTTGCCTTGGCGCAGACACACCAGCGGCGAATAGCTGGCCTCCGCCGCATACTCCATCGCCACAGGGCTTTTGCGCACGCCCCCTTGGCCAAGTTTCACAAGGCTTTCGCCCGTCGTCCAGGGCATGACCTCTTCCATACTCACCCCCGCAAGCTCGCAAAGCGTGGGACAGAGATCAATGGTGCTCACAGGTGTCTCAACCAGCCCCGGCGCCATCTGCGGAGCGGCAATCATCAAGGGCACCCGTGCTGAGCCTTCATAAAAGCTCATCTTGAACCACAATCCGCGCTCGCCCAGCATGTCGCCGTGATCAGAAACAAAGACAATCATGGCCTCTTGCCGTGTCGCCTCAAGTGCCGCCAAAATCTCGCCAATCTTGTCGTCCAGATAGGAAATATTGGCAAAATACGCGCGGCGCGCGCGGCGGATATGCTCCTCGGTGATGTCATAGGCACGCCAGTCATTGGCATCAAAAATGCGCTGACTGTGCGCATCATGCGCCTCATAGGCCATCGCAGGCACGTCAGGCAGAAGATGCGCGCAATCCTCATATAAATCCCAGTATTTCCGGCGCGCCACATAGGGGTCATGCGGGTGCGTAAAGCTCGCGGTCAGGCACCAGGGCCGCGCATCCAGCCCACGGCCGTAATCATAGATCTTGCGCGTGGCATGATATGCCACCTCATCGTCATATTCGAGCTGATTGGTGATTTCCGCCACCCCCGCACCGGTGACAGAGCCCATATTGTGATACCACCAGTCAATCCGCTCACCCGGTTTGCGATAATCAGGTGTCCAGCCAAAATCCGGCGGGTAAATATCGGTGGTCAAACGTTCCTCAAAACCGTGCAGCTGGTCAGGGCCGACAAAATGCATCTTTCCGCTCAGGCAGGTCTGATATCCCGCCCGGCGCAAGTGGTGCGCATAAGTCGGGATCGAGGACGCAAACTCCGCGGCATTGTCATAAACCCCCGTGGCGCTTGGCAACTGCCCCGACATGAAAGCCGCCCGCCCCGGCGCGCACAAAGGGCTGGCGGTATAGGCGTTTTTGAAGCGGGTCGCACGCGCGGCCAGCGCCTTTAGGTTGGGCGCGTGCAGCCACTCAGCGGGACCATCGTCAAAAAGCGTGCCGTTGAGCTGATCAACCATGATGATCAGAATATTGGGTTTGCTCACCGTCTTTCTCCCAGTTCAAGGTGGACATATTCCAGAACTTGTCTGATGGCGCGTGGCCCGTTGGGTTCACCCTCTCCCAAAGACTGACGCAAGTATACGCCATCAATCAGCGCCGCCACACGGCTCGCCGCTGCCTCTCCGCGTGCCCCCAACAAGGGCTTCAACCCCTGGGCCAAGTTGCTGCGCAAACGACGGTGATAGACATTGAGCAGCCGCCGCGCCTCCGGGGAAACCTGTGCCAGAACATAAAAATTCATCCAGGCCGCAACCGTTTCACTGCGAAAATTGCGGCTCGAAAAAGACGCGCGCACAATCGCCTCGATCCGCTCTTTCGAGCCCTGCGCCATCGTCAGCGCACCGCGCACTTCGGCGGCATAAACCCCCATCGTATACCGCATGGCCGCCACAAATATCTGCTCCTTGCCCCCGAAGTAATGATGCGCAAGCGCACTCGACATCCCCGCGCGGCGCGCGATCTGACTCACCGTCACATCAAGCGTGCCATGCTGGCCGATTTCGGCAATAGTGGCTTTCACGAGAGCCTGTCTTCGAATAGGCTCCATTCCAAGTTTCGGCATTTCAGCGCCTCAATAGTTGCGTCACCGAGCTTGTTTTGTTTTTATTGACGCGTCAATCAATAAAAAATCATCAAAACCACCCATGGGAGACCTCATATGACTTTCAAATATACGCTTTCCGCCCTGGCGCTTTTTGCGGCGTCCTCAGCGCTGGCAGACACGGCCTGTGACACCGTTGTTTTCTCGGATGTCGGCTGGACCGACATCACAGCCACCACCGCCGCAACCGCAACCGTGCTTGAGGCCCTGGGATATGAAACCGACACCAAAGTTCTCTCGGTGCCCGTCACCTATACGGCCATGGCCGAAGGGGATATTGATGTATTCCTCGGAAACTGGATGCCCACAATGGAAGCCGATATCGCGCCCTACCGTGAGGCGGGCACAGTCGACACCCTGCGCGCCAATCTTGAGGGCGCAAAATATACGCTCGCCGTCAACAAAGCGGCCATGGACCTCGGGATCAAGGATTTCAGCGATATTGCCAAACACCGCGCGGCACTGGATGGCAAGATTTACGGGATTGAACCCGGCAATGACGGCAACCGCCTGATCCAGACCATGATCGACAGCAACGCCTTTGACCTCAATGGATTCGAAGTTGCCGAAAGCTCGGAGCAAGGAATGCTCTCGCAAGTCGGCCGCGCCACCAAGAAAAATGACCCCATTGTTTTCCTCGGTTGGGAGCCACACCCGATGAATGCCAATTTCGAAATGGGCTATCTCACCGGCGGAGATGATTATTTCGGGCCTGATTTTGGCGGGGCGACCGTCTACACCAACACCCGCGCAGGATATGCAACAGACTGTCCCAACCTGGGCAAGCTGTTGGGCAACCTGCGTTTCAGCCTCGCCATGGAAAATGAGATCATGGGCGCCATCCTCAATGACGGAAGCGCGCCGCGCGCAGCCGCCACAGAATGGCTCAAGGCCAACCCGGAGATGCCAATCAGCTGGCTCGCGGGTGTGCGCACAAAAGACGGTGGCGATGCCGTCGCAGCGCTCAAAGCGGCGCTGGGCCTCTGACCCCCTTTGATGCCAAAGAGCTGGTGCGCCACCGCGCGCCAGCTCTGCACCCTGAGGCGCCTGCCAACGCTGCTTTCCCACACAACAAAGGCAAATTTGCATGACATGGCTTTCCCCCCTGCTGGACGCAAACGGCAAACTCACCGTCGGCAAAGCCATTGCAGCGGGGTTTGACGCGCTCACAGACCGCTTCAGCGGCGCATTTGATCTGCTGGAAACGCTCCTCAGCGCTGCCATAGATACAGCGCTTGATGTGCTCCAGTTTCCACATCCCTTGGCCCTGATCGCGCTGTTTGCAGCCCTCACCTGGCTGTTGCAACGCAGCTGGAAACGCACAGTCATTGTGGCGCTTTGCTTTGGCTTCGTCCTCAATCAAGGCTACTGGGAAGAAGCCACAGAGAGCCTCGCACTCATCCTTTTTGCAGGGGTGTTCTGCATGGGGGTCGGCGTCCCCATCGGGATTTATGCCGCCCACCGCCCGAAAGTTTATCAAGCCTTGCTCCCGGTTCTGGATATGATGCAGACAATCCCGACGTTCGTTTATCTCATCCCGATGATCGTCCTGTTTGGGATCGGCATGGTCCCGGGGCTTGTCGCAACCTTTATATTTGTCTTGCCAGCGCCCATTCGCCTCACACATCTGGGGATCTCGCGCACCCCGCTGCCCCTTCTGGAAGCGGCCCGCGCCTTTGGAGCCACCCCGCGCCAACTGCTGTGGAAGGTCGAACTGCCCTCGGCCCTGCCCCAAATCATGGCCGGCCTCAACCAAACCATCATGCTTTCTCTGTCTATGGTGGTCATCGCGGCCCTCGTGGGCGCAGACGGGTTGGGCGTGCCGGTCGTGCGGGCGCTCAACACGGTCAACGCGGCTTTGGGCTTTGAAAGCGGGCTGGTCATTGTCGCGGTTGCCATCGCCCTTGACAGAATGCTGCGCGTGGAGGCCCGGGCATGAACTCTGACATCGCCGTCTCCTTTGACAATGTGTCCATTGTCTTCGGCACCCAGCCCGAAACCGCCCTGCCCCTCATGGATGCAGGCCAAAGCCGGTCCGAGATACAGGCCGCAACGGGCCAAGTGCTCGGTGTGCACAATTGCAGCCTTGACGTGCGACAGGGGGAAATACTTGTTCTGATGGGGCTTTCCGGCTCGGGAAAGTCCACGCTCCTGCGCGCGGTCAACGGCCTCAACCCTGTGGTGCGCGGCGAGGTTTTCGTGCGCAGCGCAACAGAAACCACCGCGCTCACCCAAGCCAGTCCGGCCCGGTTGCGCGCCCTGCGCCTGCATCAAATCTCGATGGTGTTTCAACACTTTGGCTTGCTGCCATGGCGCAGTGTCGCCCAAAACGTTGGCCTCGGGCTGGAACTTGCCGGCCAAAGCCCGTCTGCGCGCGCAGATACAGTGCGCGAGCAGCTGGCCCTTGTCGGCCTCTCTGAATGGGCCGATCGCAAGGTGGGTGAACTCTCCGGCGGGATGCAACAACGTGTCGGGCTGGCGCGGGCCTTCGCCACCAGCGCCCCGATCCTGTTGATGGATGAGCCCTTCTCCGCCCTCGACCCGCTCATTCGCACACGCCTGCAAGACGAGCTGCTTGACCTTCAGGCGCGCCTTGGGCGCACCATCATCTTTGTGTCCCACGATCTGGACGAGGCCTTCAAAATCGGCGGGCGCATCGCCATCATGGAGGGTGGGCGCATCGTCCAATGCGGCACGCCTCAAGACATCTACACCAATCCCGCCAACAGCTATGTCGCGGACTTCGTGGCCCAGATGAACCCCTTGGGCGTGCTGACCGCCCGGGATGTGATGGAGCCGCTCACCCCGGCCGCGCGCGGCAGCATTTCAGCACACACCAAACTGTCTGCCCTGATGCCCCATTTTGACGCCGGCGACAGCCCCCTCAAGGTCATGCAGGCCGGCGCGGCAATCGGCCAGATCACGCGCAACACAGTGCTCACGCGCCTGCTCACCCCAAAGGCTTGAGTGCGCCGCTGCGGCTGTGTCGTTTAACGCCTGTCCTGAAGAGCATACAACCGCAGGTGTCCCATCAAGGGCTGGCGCCCCCGGCCTGCCCCAGCCAAGGCCCCTGTTTTCAAAACTTGGTGGCCGGCACAGCTGGCGTGCGCATTTTGCGTTTGAGCGCGGCCTCTCGCATGGTGATGAACGCGATCGACCCGATAATAACCAAACCGCCAACCACAACCCAGGGGTCAACACCCTCGCCGAAAAACACTGCGCCCAGCAAAATCGCCCAGACCAGCTGCAAAAAGCTCACAGGCTGCGTCACCGTCACAGGGGCCGCCGCAAAGGCCATGGACATGGTGTAATGCCCCGCCGTCGCCAAAGCCGCGACAGCAAACAGCACCGCCAACTCACTTCCGGTGGGCGATACCCAGTTTGCCAGCGCAAGCGGGGCAAGCCCGACAGTCACAGTCAGCGACAACATGCTCACCACAACAGCAGGGCCGGTTTCGTCCGACATCCGCTTGGCCAACAGGTAAGAGCCCGCAAAGAAAACCGCCGCAAAGAGCATCGCCAAATGCCCCATCCCGACTTCGCGAAACCCCGGCCGCAAAATTATCAGCGCCCCCACAAGGGCCGCCACCACCGCAAGGATCCGCCGCAGCGCGAGCTTCTCGCCCAAAAACAGCGCCGCCCCCAATGTCACATAAACCGGCGCGAGATAATTCATAGCCGTCACATCCGCGATCGGAATGCGCGCCATGGCATAAAACCAAAGCGCCACGCCCCCCGTATGCGCCAATCCACGCGCCCAGAAAAGCTTATGCTGGCGCAACGAGAGCCTCGATTGCCGCAGCGCTCCGATCATGGGGAGCAAGAACACCAGCCCCATTGCGTAGCGCAGAAAGGCAGATTCCGCCGCCGGAATACGGGTGCCATTCACCTTGACAAGAGCCGTCACCCCGACAAACAACAGCCCGGTCACGAGCATCCAGAACACACCTTTGACAGGCTGATAGGCGCGAGGTTCATTCATCTGTTAAGAAAGCCACGAAGCCTTGGCCCCTGCAAGGCCAAAAGCCCTCACAGCAGCAGCTTCAACGCAATCGCCCACATCGTCAGCCCCACGAGCCCATCCAGGATCTGCCAGGATCGGGGCTGTGCAAAAAGCGGCCGCAAAAAACCTGCGCCGTAGCCCAGTGCGAAAAAGAAGACAAAACTTGCGCTCATAGCCCCAAGGGCAAAGCCGAGCTTGTTGTCCCATTGCGCAGAAATCGACCCCAAAAGAACAACCGTATCAAGATAGACATGCGGATTGAGCCAGGTCAGCATCAACACTGTGCTCAACACCCCCGCCAGCGCGCTCTGCGCGCGCCCCTCGGTGTCGAGCCTTTGTCCGCCTCGCCAGGCCGCACCAAAGTTGCGCAGCCCATACCAGAAAAGAAAGGCCGCACCCCCAAAGCGCATCGCAGTTTCAAGCCAGGGCAGCGCCTCGGCGAGCGCACCAAAGCCCGTCACCCCCGCAGCAATCAACAGCGCGTCCGAAACCGCGCAGGTGGCGCAGGTCGCAAAGACAAATTCCCCCCGAATCCCCTGCCGGAGCACAAAGGCGTTTTGCGCCCCTATGGCCAAAATAAGCGAAAACCCGAGCGCAAACCCGGCAAAAGCTGCCTGCATAATTTTAGGCCTCCAAATTTCCCTAGGGATATGCGGAGCAGCGGGATAAAACAAATTAACTTTCTTCCTCATAAATAAGAATTTCTAATGTCACTCGATCCCAAACACCTCGCGGCCCTCGCCGAAATTCTGCGCCTCGGCAGCTTTGAGGCCGCCGCAGACTCCCTAGGGCTCACCCAATCCGCCGTCTCCCAGCGGCTCAAGGCCCTGGAGGACAGCTTCGGATCTGTTCTGGTAGAGCGCGCCAGCCCCTGCCGAGGCACAGCCGCCGGTCTCAGGCTCGCAGCCCACGCTGACGCCGTCGCGCTGATGGAGGCCAATCTGGCCCGCACGCTTGGTTTGGATGATCAGGCCACAGAGAGCCCGCGCCGCATCCGCCTCGCCGTCAATGCCGACAGCCTGGCAACCTGGCTCCCCGCCGCGCTTGATAGCAGCGCGCAATACAGCTTTGAGCTGTTGGTCGATGACGAGAGCGTCTCGGCTGACAGGCTGCGAAGGGGCGAGGTCATGGCCGCGCTGACAACACAGGCAAAGCCGGTGCGCGGCTGCGATGTCGTCGCGCTCGGTGCGCTGCGTTATGTCGCCACGGCGTCACCGGGCTTCTTGCGCCGATGGCTTGCGCTCGGCCCAACCCCCGAAGCTTTGGCGCAGGCCCCCATGTTGCAATTTTCAGCCCATGATGATTTACAACACAACTGGCTCGCACAGCATGTCAGGCCGGGGCTGCGCCCTCCTGTTCATCTTGTGCCGTCCACCACAGGCTTTCTTGGAGCCACAGTTGCCGGGCTTGGTTGGTCGCTCAATCCGCTTGGCCTCGCGGCCCCATATCTTGCAGAGGGCAAGCTGGTCGCGCTGCTGCCAAACAGCCACTATGACAGGCCGCTTTATTGGCAAGTCAGCCGCATAGTTTCGCCGGCGCTGTCTCAGATCACCGCCCGACTGCGCCGGCACGCAAAAAAGGCGCTAGAGCCTCTTGGGGGCCAACGCCTCTGAAACAGCGCGCTGGCCACAGGCGGCTCAAGCCTCGTCGAGCTGCGCCATAACCGCGTCTGAAGCTTCAAAATTTGTGGTCACAGTCTGCACATCGTCATCATCTTCCAACGCATCCATCAGGCGCATGAGCTTTTGCATCTCCTCAAAGCCCATTTCTGTCGTGGTCGTGGGCCGCCAGACAAGCTTTGTGCTCTCGCTCTCGCCCAGCGCGGCCTCAAGCGCGTTTGACACCTCGTTCAAATCCGTGTCAGCACACCAGATTATGTGTTCCTCTTCACCGCTTTCCACATCCTCGGCACCAGCCTCGATCGCGGCCATCATAACGGTGTCCGCATCCCCCACAGTGGCCGGATAACGCACCGCCCCCTTGCGATCAAACATGAAGCCCACAGAGCCTGTTTCGCCAAGGTTGCCGCCATGTTTGGTAAAAAGCGAGCGCACATTGCTGGCGGTGCGGTTGCGGTTGTCGGTCATCGTCTCGACAATCACCGCAACACCATTGGGCCCATAGCCTTCATAGCGGATCTCTTCATAGGCCTCGCCCTCGCCACCAACAGCCTTCTTGATTGCCCGTTCGATATTGTCCTTGGGCATAGACTGGCCCTTGGCCTCTTTCACCGCCAGACGCAGGCGGGGGTTTTTCTCCGGATCAGGGTCACCCATCTTTGCGGCCACCGTGATCTCCTTGGAGAGCTTGGAGAAAAGCTTGGAGCGCAGCTTGTCCTGACGCCCTTTACGGTGCTGAATATTTGCCCATTTGGAATGGCCTGCCATGGTTTGCTCCTGATAACCCGATAAATTCTTGCGCACTCTATAAGGGATCGCAGGGGGGCTGTTCAACCATTCCTGCACCCGCCGGTGCCCAAAGGAAGCGCAGAGGCATATTTCCCCGTGCAAATCGCCCCAGCCTCGCGCTAGGCTTGGCTCATGACACAAGACCAGATCATCCTCTTCGCGCTCTTTGGTGGCGTTTTCGCGCTCTTGCTCTGGGGCCGCTGGCGCTATGATCTCGTGGCCTTTGCAGCCCTGATGCTGGGCGTGTCCCTGGGCGTTGTCCAAACCGATGCAGCCTTTGCGGGATTTGGCCATCCGGCGACAATCGTTGTGGCGCTGGTGTTGGTGGTGTCGGCGGGCCTCGTGCGCTCTGGCGCCATCTATCTCATCACCCGAACCCTGATTGACAACAGCCGCAGCCTTGGCGCGCATATCGCCATCATGGGCAGCGTGGGCGGGCTGCTCTCGGGCTTCATGAACAACGTGGCCGCGCTGGCCCTGCTCATGCCTGTTGATATCCAGACCGCGCGCAAAGCGGGCCGCGCGCCGGGCCTCTCGCTCATGCCACTGTCCTTTGCGACAATCCTTGGCGGCATGGCCACCCTCATCGGCACGCCGCCCAATATCATCATCGCCTCCATCCGCGGGGATGCCACGGGCGAGCCTTTTTCCATGTTTGATTTCGCCCCCGTCGGCGGGCTCACGGCGCTGGCAGGGCTGCTCTTTGTCGCGCTGATCGGCTGGCGCCTCATCCCCAATCGCGCAGATGCCCTCAAAGCCGTGGGTGATATGTCCGCCTATATCGCAGAGCTCACCGTGCCAAAGGGCTGCAAACAGATCGGCAAACGCCTCGCCGAGCTTGAAGAGGCCGCCGAACAGGCCGATGTCGCCATCCTCGGCCTCATGCGCAACGGCAAACGCCACTATGGCGCGGCGCGCAACGCGCACTTGCAGGAACATGACGTGCTGGTGCTGGAGGCCAGCCCCGATGCGCTGGATGAATTTCGCGCCACCCTCGGGCTTGCCTTTGCCGACAAAACCCGCGAAGAACGCCTCAAAGCCGCCAACGAAGGGCTTGACCTCATCGAAGTGGTGGTGCCCGCCGAAGCGCGTATCGCGGGCAAAAGCGCACTCAGCTTGGGCCTGTCCTGGCGCAAACAAACCGTGCTCATGGGCATTTCCCGCAAAGGCCGCCGCATCACCAGCCAGATCCGCAAAACCGAGGTGCAGGCCGGCGACATCCTGCTTTTGCTCGTGCCCCAAGGCACAGGCCCCGAGGTCACAGACTGGCTTGGCTGCCTGCCGCTGGCCGATCGCGGCCTTGCCGTGACCCAAGACAGCAAGACATGGCTCGCCATTGGTCTCTTTGTCGCCGCCGTGGCCGCCGCCTCGCTGGGGCTGCTCTACCTGCCCATCGCACTCGGGGGGGTGGTCGTAGCCTATATCCTGTTCAAAATTCTGCCGCTCTCCGAGCTTTATGATCACATCAACTGGCCCGTGGTGGTGCTCCTCGGCTCGATGATCCCTCTGGGCGCCGCGCTTGAAAACTCAGGCGGAACCGAGCTCCTCGCAGGCGCGCTGCTCAACATCACCCAAACCATGCCCCCCTGGGCCATCCTGACGGTGCTGATGATCGTCACCATGACACTCTCGGATGTGCTCAACAACACCGCGACAACAATCGTCGCCGCACCCGTGGGCATCGAAATGGCCCGCGCCCTTGAAGTCTCTCCTGATCCCTTCCTCATGGCCGTGGCCGTGGCCGCCTCCTCGGCGTTCCTCACCCCCATAGGTCACAAAAACAACACGCTCATCCTCGGTCCGGGCGGTTATCGCTTCGCAGATTACTGGCGCATGGGCCTGCCGCTCGAAATCATCGTGGTCGTGGTCTCCATCCCGCTGATCCTGATCTTCTGGCCTCTCTAGACCCGCCTAAAAATCCCTTTCTTATTGCCCCAAATATCCCGGGGAGCGCGAGGGGCTGGCCCCTCGCACCGGTCGGATTTGGCGCAGCCAAATTCGAAAGCTCTAAAGCGGCCAGATCAGCGGAATGAGCGCGGAAGCCAACAGCCCCACCGAGAGGTTCAAAGGAATGCCCACGCGCATGAAATCCGTGAACTTGTACCCCCCCGGTCCGTAAACCAGCATATTGGTCTGATAACCGATCGGCGTGGCAAAGGAGGCACTCGCCGCCACCATCACCGCCACAATCAGGGGCCGCGCATCAATCCCCAGCGCCGTCGCCAAACCGATTGCCACCGGCGTGATCACAACGGCCACCGCATTGTTGCTCACAAGCTCGGTCAGCACCGAGGTCAGCAGATAAATCGCCCAGATGATCAGAAACGGCGGCAAGACCGACAGCACAGGCGCCACGGCACGCACGATCATTTCAACAGCTCCCGTGGCCTGCAGGGCCGCCCCAATGGCCAGCATGGAAAAGATCAGCGCCAGCAGCCGTCCGTCAATAAAGGAAAAGGCCTCCTCCGCATCAATACAGCGCGACAACAGAACAATCGCCACCGCCAAAACCGCAAGCAGAAAAATGGGCGCCGCCCCCAGACCGGCCAGCAAAACAAGGCCAAACATCACCAGAAGCGCCAGCGGCGCATGGCCACGCCGATAGGCGCGGGCCTGCGGTTGGTTCACCTCTACCAGCTCCATATCCGCCGCGAGGCGGTGAATGTCATCCGGAGCCCCTTCCAGCAAAAGCGTATCGCCCACCCGCACAACAAGCTCATCCAATTGCAATCCGATGTTCTGGTTACGCCGGTGCACCGCCAGGGCATACACGCCATAGCGCCGCCGCAAACGCAGCGCCCCCAGCTTGCGCCCAACCATCCGCGCCCCCGGCGTGATCAAAACCTCAACGGTGGTTGTCTCAACCGCCGATACCTGATCCACCCGTTTCAGCTCCTTGTTGCTTTGCAAACTGAGCAGCTCGGTCATCTCGGTGCGCAAGACCACACGGTCACCCACCTGCAAGCGCACCCCGGCCAAATTGCGCCGCAACGAGGCATCCCCGCGCACAACATCAATCAGGCGCACACCATCACGCTTGAAGAGCTGAACCCCGGTCACCTCCCGCCCGATCAGGTTGCTCTCCGGCGGGATCACCGCCTCGGTGAAAAATTTCATCTTGGAACGGGTGCTGAGCAGGCTCGCCATACTGTCGCGCTCCGGCAAAAGCAGCGGCGCAATGAAACGCAGATAAATCATGCCCCAGATCACAAGAACAATCCCCAACGGCGTCACCTCAAAGATCGTGAAAGCCGCCTGCCCATTGGCCCGCGCCACACCGTCCACCAAAAGGTTGGTCGAGGTCCCGATCAGGGTCAATGTGCCCCCCAAGATGGCCGCATAAGACAGCGGGATCAGCAGCTTTGAAGCGGAGAACCCCATGGTCTTGGCCAGCTGCACAAACACCGGAATCATCACCACAACCACGGGCGTGTTTGAAACAAAAGCTGAGGCCACAACCACAAATCCCATCAAAAGGCCAATCGCCAGAGCAGGGTTTGTCGCCGCCAGCCTGTCGGCCACGCTGGTGAAGGCCTCCAGAGCCCCCGTGCGCACCAAAGCCCCCATCACCACAAACATGGCCGCAATCGTCCAGGGCGCCGGGTTTGACAAAACCTCCAAAGCGTCCTCGTAGGGCAACAGCCCCAACAGCAGCATCACAGCCGCCCCCGAAATCGCGGTCACCTCGGTGGGATAAGTCTCGCGCACAAAGAGCACAAACATCACAAGGACAACACCCAGCGCCAACACGGCCTCAGTTGTCTGGCTCAGTTCCAACACACCCATATCGCCCTGCCCTTTTCATACTCTTCACTCACGCTCACAGGCCGGCCCGCCGCGTCCAAATTCTTCCGGGTCCCGCGGCTGCACCAAAAACATGCCGGCCAACATCAGCCCAAGCGCACCCCAAATATAGGCCGAATAGGCCTCTCCCAACAACAGCATCGACCACCCGACACCAAAAATTGTCACCAGATAGGCCACCTGCGCCGCAAAGACAGCCCCCGCGCGCCCGACCATCCAAACATAGGCCGAATAGACAAGCGCATGGATGAGCGCACTGGCCAGCAACGCCGCCTCCGCCAGCCCTGGCTGCGCCAAGGGATTCACCCAATGGCCAAACCCCAGCGCCAAAGGCAGGCTGAAGGCCGCGCCAAAAACAGATGCCCCGAACAAAACCGCAATCGGGTCCAGCCCCGCAGTGCCAAATTTCGCCACGAAATTTCCTTCGATCCCGTAGAAAAACGGTGCAATCAACGCGAGCGGAATAAAGGCCACCATGGCCCGCTCCGGTAAGCTCGCCTCAGGCCCCACCAAAAGCGCCACCCCGCCCAGCCCGAGGCAAAGCCCCAAGAGACGCGCCAGGCTGAACCGGTCCAGCCCCAAAGCCAGCGCGATGGGAAAGGCAAACATCGGCACCATGGCGATCACAATCGACATCACCCCCGCAGGCAAATGCGCCGCCGCACGGTAGCTGGCCGAATTTGGAAAAATTGTCCCCAAAAGCGCGATCGCCACATATAAAACAACCTGCCGCCGCCCCAGGCGCAGCCGCCCGCCCCGGGCCCAAACAATTGCACCCAACAGCAAGGCCGCCACGAACATTTGCCAAAACACCAGCCCCAAAGGCTGGTGCCCCGTCGAAACCGCAAGTTTTGACAAAGGCGCCGTCACGCCCCAGCCTGCGCCCATGAGCAACAGCGCCAAAACAGAGCCAAGCGTGCGGTTCAAGGGGCCGCATCCTGCAAACGCCCACCCACCCGCACAGGGCGCACCGTCACAGCCTTCCCCGTGCGGTCGTCTGTCTCCACATAAACCCCCGAAAGCGTTGCCTCTTGCGTGGCTGGCGTAAAACGGCTCTTGGACATCCCGGTCACAAAGCGGCGCAGCGGCTCTTCCGTCTCCATGCCAATCACACTGAGATAATCGCCACACATCCCCGCATCTGTCATATAGGCCGTGCCACGCGGCAAAATCTGCGCATCGCCCGTCGGCACATGGGTGTGCGTGCCGACAACAAGGCTCGCGCGCCCGTCGCAAAAATGCCCCATCGCCATTTTCTCGCTGGTGGCCTCACAATGCACATCGACAATCGCCGCCTGCACCGCGCCGCCCAGAACATGTGTCTTCAGCACGGCCTCAATCTGCCCAAACGGGTCGTCAAAAGCGCGCTTCATAAAGACCTGCCCCAAAACCTGCGCCACCAATATCTTGCGCCCGCGCCCGTCTTGAAACACCCGCGCGCCGGCGCCCGGTGCCCCTTTGGCAAAATTCACAGGCCGCAAAATGCGCGGCTCGCGGCCAATAAACTGCAACATATCTTTCTGATCAAAGGCATGGTCTCCCAGGGTCAGACAATCCACACCCGCGGCCAGCAACAGCTTGGCATGTTCGCCCGAAAGCCCCATCCCGTTGCTGGCGTTCTCGCCATTGACCACAACAAAATCAAGGCCCCACGCCTCGCGCAGCCCCTTGAGCCGCTCGCTCACAGCCCGTCGCCCCGCGCGGCCCATGACATCGCCTAAAAACAGAAGTCTCATAGAGAACCCTTAGGCCGCAGGCAGCACTTATGCAATCTCGTATCTTGCTGAATACCGCAGCGGAAAATTGACCGAACGCGCAATAAAACACACCTTCGCAATCTCGTGGTGTACCGCATCCGCGCGCTCAATATCGCTGCCCTCCGCCAGCGTGATCACAGGCCGCAGCGTCGCGCCCACAAAGCGCCCCGCTCCACTGGCCGCGCTTTCGCCATGCCCCACAGGGTCGTCCTCATAGCCCAGCACCACAATCCCCGCGTTATGCGCCAGATGCAGATACCACAGCATATGGCAGGCCGAGAGCGCGGCAATCAGCATATCCTCGGGGTTGTGCAAGGAAGGGTCCCCGCCCAGAAGCGGATCGTTTGAGCAGGCAATCACCGGCTTGCCCGGCGTGCGCACCTCCCAGCTGCGCGCATAGCCTTTATAAGTCGCATTCCCCGTGCCCAAATTGCCCGTCCAAACGATCTTGGCATCAAAATCATGTGCCTGGTGCATGGCTCTCCCCTTCTTTTTCTTTCCAAAAAATATCCTCGCCGAAGGCAGCCCTTTTGCAGCGCGCGGGGTGGGCGGGTGGGCGCGCGCTGCAAAAGGGCTTCACAGCGTGATAATCCCGCGCTCCGTCACGATCATATCCAATGGCTGGTCCGTCGCCTCAAGCGGCAAATCCTCTGCCTGCTGCGCCGCAAACGCAAACCCGATCGCGAGTGTCGCGCGTGTCGTGCGCAAGCCTTCGAGCGTGCGGTCATAAAATCCGCCCCCGTAGCCCAGCCGCCCGCCTTTGCGGTCAAAGGCCACCAGCGGCACAATCAGGATTTCCGGCTCAAAATAGTCAAGCTCTGCGGGGATCATCGCCTTGAACGGCCCCTCCACAAGCGCGCAATCCGGCTCCCAGAGGGCAAATTTCAGGGCCTGCCCGGCCGCCTGAATAACCGGCACGCCCACAGGCCCGTGCGCCGCCGCCTCCGCCATTGCGGGGAGCGGGTCAATCTCGGTTCTGATCGGCATAAACCCGGCCAAGGGCACGCCCCTATGGCCCGCCAGAACTTCCGAGAGATAGCCCGCCTGCGCCGCGCCTGCGGCCTGAAACGCCAGCTTGCGCCGTGCAAAAGCGGCCTGGCGCGCCGCTGCCTTCTGCTGCGCCAAAGAGCTCACACCAGCACCCAAGCAGCCAGCCCAAGAAAGGCAAAAAACCCAACCACATCGGTCACCGTCGTCACAAAAGCGCCCGAGGCCAACGCCGGGTCAACGCCCGCTTTTTCCAGCGCCACAGGAATCACCGTCCCCGCAAGCCCGGCCACCACAAGGTTGATCACCATCGCCGCGGCAATCACCGCCCCCAGCAGCGGCGAGGAAAACCACAACAGGCAAACAGCGCCCATCACCAGGGCAAAAATGCCGCCATTGAGCGCGCCCACAAGCACCTCACGCCGGATCACACGCCAGACGTTGGAGCTGGTCAAATCCTTGGTCGCAATGGCGCGCACCGCCACAGTCAGGCTTTGGGTGCCCGCATTGCCGCCCATGGAGGCCACAATCGGCATCAAGACCGCCAGGGCAACATAGTCAGATATCACCCCTTCAAACTGGGCAATCACCAGGCTCGCCAGAACCGCCGTCACCAGATTGACCGCCAACCACGGAAAGCGACGGCGCGTGGTGCTGATCACCCGGTCGGTCAGGCTGCCCTCGCCCACACCGGCAAGGCGCATGATGTCCTCTTCATGCTCCTCATCCAGAACCGCCATCGCATCATCAATGGTGATCACCCCCACAAGGCGCCCTTCGTCATCCACAACCGGCGCTGAAATCAGGTGATACTGGTTGAAAGCATAGGCGACATCGCCCTCATCCTGATCCACCGGAATGATCTGGAAGACATCTTCCACCAGCGCGTGCAGCGGCTGCTTGCGCGGCGCACCCATAATGCGCCCCAGGGTCACATTGCCAACAGGGTGCATCCGCGGATCCACGAGCACCACATGATAAAATTGTTCCGGCAGATCCTCCGAAGAGCGCATGAAATCAATCGCATCGCCAACAGTCCAATGCTCTGGCGCAGCCACAACTTCGCGCTGCATCAAACGCCCGGCCGATTCCTCGGGATAGCTCAACGCCTGGCGCGCAATCACCGCATCCGCATCATCCAGCGCCTCGAAAATGGCTTCCTGCTGCGGCGCCTCAAGGTCTTCGAGCAGGTCCACAACATCATCAGACTCAAGCTCGCGCACGGCTTCCGCCAGAACTTCGGGCCGCAGCGCCGAAATCACATCCTCACGGATGCTTTCGTCGAGTTCGGAGAGGATATCCCCGTCAAATTCGACGCCGTAAAGCTCAATCAGCGCATAGCGATCCGCCGAGCTGATCTGCTCAAGCATGTCCGCAATATCTGCCGCGTGCATGGGCTCCATTCGCGCGATCAGCGCATCGCGCGCGCCCTGCTCCACCGCCTCGAGCACCGCGTCCACATCTCTGCGGCTCAGCTCATAGGCCTCATCGTCAGGCTCAACTGTTTCAAAACTCTCGTCGCTCAATTTTGCCCCCGTCTGTTGGCGGCCAACCTAAGCGCAAGCCGCCACAGGGGCAATCGGGGATTTCACCCTTAGCAGCGCCCGCGCTTGGCCGCCAACATCATCACCCATTTGTTGTTCGGCCCGCGCACCACCGCAATATCACGCGCCTTGGGCTTGAGCATATTGCGCCGATGACCCGTCGAGTCTGTCCAGGCCTGCATGACCTCGCCCGAGCTGCGCTGCCCGGCAGCCACATTTTCGGCCACCGTGCAAAAGTTGTATCCCGCCCGCTTGGCGCGATTGGCCGGGCTCGAGCCATCCGACCCCTTGTGATCCAAAAAGTTGCGCCGCGCCATATCCTGCGCGTGGCGCTGCGCGGCGGCCTCAAGCTCGGGGCTCAGCTTTAGGGCGTGCAGCCCGTGTTTGGCCCGTAAGGCGTTCACCATCTTGATCACATCACGCGCAGGCTCGGCCAGAACAGGCCCGCCTGCCATAAGAATCGCCACCGTCAAACTCATCAATACTCGCAACCACGTCACTCCATTAAACCATTAAGTTCTGTGCCAACTTGCGCTGGCGCGCCAATAGTGCAGGCAAATCCAGATGCGGCATCTCTGCGTCCTGCACAATATGGCGTCCATTTACAAACAAATCTTTAACCCTGGAGGGCCCGGCAAGCAACAGCGCTGCAGGGTCCCAGCTCCCGGCCGATTCTACGCCGCGAATATCCCATATGGCCAGATCGGCGCGCTTGCCTGGAGCAATCTGGCCGCAATCCGTGCGCCCCAGAACTTCGGCCCCGCCGCGCGTGGCAATCTCAAGGGCCTCGCGTGCGCTCATCGCGTCCGCCCCGCGCGCCACCCGCTGCAACAGCATCGCCTGGCGGGCTTCCAGCATCATCTGGCCGCTGTCGTTGCTGGCCGAGCCATCAACGCCAAGCCCCAACTTGACCCCGCCATCGCGCATCGCACGCACAGGGGCAATCCCCGAGCCCAGCCGGCAATTGGAACAGGGGCAATGCGCCACCCCCGTGCCGGAACGGGCAAATAAATCAATCTCTTGCCCATCCAGCTTCACGCAATGCGCATGCCACACATCTGGCCCCGTCCAGCCCAGATCCTCGGCATATTGCCCCGGCCGGCAACCGAATTTGGCAAGACTATAAGCCACATCCTCGTCATTTTCGGCCAGATGGGTGTGCAGCATAACACCCTTGTCGCGCGCCAGCAGCGCCGCATCGCGCATCAGCTCCCGGCTGACCGAGAAAGGCGAACAAGGCGCAACGCCCACCCGCACCATCGCCCCCTCCGAGCTGTCGTGGTGGGCATCAATCACCCGAATGCTGTCTTCCAAAATCGCGGCTTCCCGCTCCACAAGACTGTCCGGTGGCAAGCCGCCATCACTTTCGCCAATGCTCATCGCGCCGCGCGTGGGATGAAAGCGCAACCCAACCTCGCGCGCCGCGGCAATCGTATCATCCAGCCGTGCGCCATTGGGAAAAAGGTAAAGGTGGTCCGAGCTCATCGTGCAGCCCGTCAGCGCCAGCTCAGCCAGCCCTACCTGTGCCGATACAAACATCTCTTCCGGGCCAAACCGCGCCCAGATCGGATAGAGCGTTTTGAGCCAGCCAAACAGCAAGGCGTCCTGCCCCCCCGGAACGGCCCGGGTCAGGGTCTGGTAGAGATGATGATGGGTGTTCACAAGCCCCGGCGTCACAACACAGCCGCGCGCCTCCAACACCGCCCCCGCAGTGCTCAAACCGTGGCCCACCGCTGCGATCTTGCCGTCACGCAACAGGATGTCGGCGCCTTGCAGCTCGCTGCGCGCATCATTCATCGTGAGGATGTGGTCCGCACCGCGGATCAGGGTTTCTTGCATGGTTGCACCTCTCTTGGTGCCCTCTCATGCCAAAACCGCCGCGCTGGAAAAGGGCCAAGAAGCGCAGGCCCTGTCAGTCTAGCGCAGATCGCTGCGCGCGCAAAGCCCGCTTACGCAGGCACCCGGCGCAAAAGCTCCAAAGCCGCGCCATGCTGTATCGGGTCCGCCGCCGCCAAAACCCGCCCGCCGTTGTGGGCCGGGCCGCCTTGCCAGTCGGTCACAATTCCGCCAGCGGCCTCAATCAAGCCGATTGGCGCGCAGATATCGTAGTTGGACAAACCTGCCTCCACCACCAGATCAATCTGCCCAGCCGCCAGCAAGGCATAGGCGTAACAATCCATGCCATACCGCGTCAGCCGCACCTGTGCTGCGAGGGCCTGAAACCCAGCGCGCTCCTGAGCGCTGCCGATTTCCGGAAAGGTCGAAAACAAGATCGCTTCGCTCAAGGGGCGGCCCGCACGGGTCTTGAGCGCTTTGCGCCCCAGCGGTCCGACCATCTCACAAGCGCCAAACCCACCCCAGAAACGCTCGCCGATATAGGGTTGGTCCACCATCCCGAAAACCGGCCCTGACAGATCGCAGACCGCAATCAGCACCCCCCAGGTGGGTGTGCCGGCCAAAAAGCCGCGAGTGCCGTCTATCGGGTCCAAAACCCAGGTCAGCCCCGAGCGGCCTTCGGTGTTGCCATATTCCTCACCGATCACCGCATCATCGGGGCGGCGCTGCGCCAGGACCGCGCGCATGGCACGCTCTGCGGCCTTGTCTGCCGCTGTCACTGGATCAAAGCCAGTGGCCAGCTTGTTCTCAGCCGTCAGACCATCGGCGCGAAAATAGCCCAGCACCTCGCTGCGGGCCACATCGGCCAGCGCATGAGCCGTGCTGAGCAAGTCGTCAGTTTTCATATCTTGCCTCTTGCCGCCCTTTTGGGCGTCTATGCCGCAACCCGCGCCCCAAAGGCAAGCCGCCGCTGCGCTAGGCCACGTCGCTCAACACCCGCGCCAGTTCAAAAAGCCGCTTACGCTGGTTTTCCGGTATCGAATAATAAGAGCGGATCAAATCCATCGCCTCTTTATCGGCCAGCAAATCAGCCGGGATACTCTCGTCTTTGGGGCCGGGCAGCTCTGCGGCCTCCATTGCCTCAAAGAAATGGGAGACCGGAACATCCAGAACCTCTGAAATGTCCCAAAGCCGCGAGGCGCTGACACGGTTTGCCCCGGTTTCGTATTTTTGGATCTGCTGAAATTTGATCCCAACTTTCTCGGCCAATTGCTGCTGTGTCATGCCAACAAGCCAGCGGCGCTGGCGCAAGCGCTTGCCGACGTGGACATCTACGGGGTGAGCCATATTTTACTCCTCAATTTCTATTCACAAACTATTACCAATCACTTGCCTGTCGCAGCGGCGCGAAATCATGGGTCACACCGTTACAAGACCAATCAGAGACGGAAATCAAACGTTTTATAGCCTCGGTGCCATGTCTTCCCGAAAAGGATACCGCATAAAGCTAAACAAATTCTTGCTTACACGCATTACGCGTTTAAAGGGGAATTTTGTCAAGAAAAACCCTCAAGCTTAGCGTGTTTCATTATTAAAATACACAACCTTAAGCTTAATTGCCGGCTCTGGAGGGTCGAATTTTTGGTTTACCTGCGCACCGCCAGAAGGCAAAACAGGCACAGCCGCCGTCGCTGAAAGGACCATCCCAATGAGCACCCCGACCATGCGCGCCCTGCGCTGCCTGAGCAAAGGGCAACCGCCCGTCCTTGAAACCATCGCCCGCCCGCAGCCCGCTGCCGGGGAGCTGCGCGTCAAAATTGCCGCCTGCGGGCTCAATTTTGCAGATCTTCTCATGGTGCAAGGCAGCTATCAGGAGACCCCCGCCTACCCCTTTACCATGGGAATGGAGGTCTCTGGCGTGGTGGATGCGCTGGGTGAAGGCGTGAGCGGCCCCGCCGTGGGCACGCCTGTCTTGGTCTTTGGCGGACAGGGGGGGCTGGCTAATTACGCCTGTTTTGACGCGTCCCGCGTCACCCCGCTGCCGCAGGGCACCGATATGGTCAGCGCGGCGGCCCTGCAAGTGGCCTATGGCACAAGCCATGTCGCGCTTGGCTACAAGGCCGGGCTCAAGGCAGGCGAAACCCTGCTGGTGCTTGGCGCAGCAGGCGGCGTTGGGCTCACAGCCGTTGAAATCGGCAAGCTCATGGGGGCAACGGTTATTGCCTGCGCGCGCGGCGCCGATAAGCTCGCCGTGGCCAAAGCCGCAGGCGCGGATCACCTGATCGACGCCGAAAAAGACGATATCCGCGAGGCCGTGCGCGCCCTTGGCGGCGCGGATGTGGTCTATGACCCGGTGGGGGGCGATCAGTTCAAGGCCGCCATGCGCGCCTGCAACCCCGAAGCACGCCTGCTCAGCATCGGGTTCGCCTCGGGCGAAGTGCCGCAAGTGCCCGCCAATATCCTTCTGGTCAAAAACCTCACCGTCATGGGCTTTTACTGGGGCGGCTACCTCGCGTTCAAGCCCTCCGTCGTCACAGACAGCCTTACCGAGCTGGTGCGCTGGCATGCCGAAGGCAAGATCAAGCCCCATGTGAGCCACGCCCTGCCGCTTGAGCAAGCCCTTGAGGGCATGGAGCTTCTGCGCAGCCGCAAATCCACCGGCAAGGTGGTGATCACCCTCTGAAGAGAGCACCGCGCCACACCTCGCTTTGAAAACGTAAAAACCCGACAAAATCACAGCGGGAAATGCTTGAAAAAGCCCCCCGCCTCACCGATATTCACCCTGAGGGCTCTGTGAATAGGCAGGGCCACATAACGCCTATGCAACTTCGGAGGCTTAAATGGCAGAATTTGACACCGTCCATTCCGGCGCGCGCACGCAGGACGCCGCAATCGACCAAGGGCTTCGTGCCCATATGAACAAGGTTTACGGCCTTATGTCGGCCGCACTCCTTGCGACCTTTGCTTTGGCTTACCTCGTGGCCCAAAGCCCTGCGGCACAGCAAGTCCTTCTGGTCCCGCCAATCGTCTACGCGGTCATCTTCGGCCCGCTGGCCTTCGTTCTCGTGGCCAACTTCGCCTTCGAGCGCCTGAGTGTCGCGAGCATCAACATGATCTTCTGGGCCTATGCCGCGCTCACAGGCGTGTCGCTCTCGGTGATCTTCATCATGTTCTCCATGTCCAGCGTGATCATGGGGCTGCTCTACACCGCTGTTGCCTTCCTTGGCCTCAGCCTTACCGGCTACCTCACCAAGCGCAACCTCGGCCCCATCGGCCAGGTCGCAACCATGATGGCTTGGGGGATTGTCGCGATTGGCCTGTTCAGCATGTTCACAGGTGGCATGGGCGCAAACGGCGCGTGGTGGATGAACCTTGCCATCCTCGGCGTGTTCGCCGTGCTCACGGCAACCTCCACCCAAGACATCAAGAACACCTACCTCGGCGCACGCTACCAGGGCGGCCAAGAGGCTGAAATGTTCCTTGAAAAAGCCGCGATCATCGGCGCGCTCCAGCTTTACATCAGCTTCATCGCGATGTTCCGCTCGATCATGTTCCTCTTCATGCCGCGCGACTGAGCCAGACGCTTACATCAAACACCCAAGGGCCAGCCACCGCGCTGGCCCTTTTGTTTTGTGGCCGCCCCTCAGGCAGGGTGCTCAATCACATCAAAGCCCTCATCCTCAGTCGGCGGTACAAAATGTGAGGTAATCCGGTGAAACTGCGCTTCGCTCACCTGGAAAGGATGGCCCCCACGCGCATTGCGCGCCTTGAGCCGCGCCAAACAGGTTGCATCATCCACCGCCAGATAATGCAGCCGCACCTGCGCCCCGGCGGCCAGGGCAAGGCCGCGCATCCAGGCGCGCTCTGCCGGGCGATTGGCCGCAAAATCCAGAACAACAGAGTTCCCCGCGCGCAGCAGATCAATACACAACGGGCCAACAATTTCGCGCAGCCGCGCCGTGCAATCCGCATAATCGGCGAGCGTTTCAAGCCGATCGGCAAACAACGCATAAAGCCATTCATCCTCGCACAACACGAGTGTGCCTGCGCCCTTCCCCAGCTCTGCGCTCAAGGTCGATTTGCCCGCAGCAATCTTGCCGCAGAGCATATGCAAAACAGCCTCAGACATAGCCCGCCAACCTCTCTCCCCTACCAATCGCTGCCTGAAAGGCATCGACCTCGCATTCCAATACCTGCGCGCCATACCGGCCAATACCGCCCCACCCGCACCCATCTTTAGGCGCACGCCAGACCGCATCAAACCCGAAACTCCCGTCAAGGCGCCGAAGACTGCCCACACAGATAGTGGCTCCCGCCAAATTGACCGAACCCATCACCTGATCGAAGACAAGCACCCCCCGCGCCGCAGGATTATTCTTAAAGTCTTCAATCACCCGCGCTTCCCCCGCGGCCACATTGCTCAACACTCCAAGCACCAACGCCCACCAGATCATCTGCCGCATCCGCCAC
Organism: uncultured Lentibacter sp.; assembly: GCF_937123735.1. GTDB lineage: Bacteria > Pseudomonadota > Alphaproteobacteria > Rhodobacterales > Rhodobacteraceae > Lentibacter. Next base: position 99,623 of record NZ_CAKZKL010000028.1, on the reverse strand, counting down.
GCTCCAAACCTCTCTTCCGCACCGCTTTTTTTCTTTCCCGAAATATCCCGGGGGTGTGGGGGCTGGCCCCCACTTAAACCTGTGTGTGGGGGCTGGCCCCCACTTAAACCTGTGTGTGGGGGGCAACCCTCCCTTGCACCCGCGCGTGGGGGCTGGCCCGCCCTTGCACCGGCCGGTGGTGCCCAACATGGCCGACAAAGCCAATCACACCCCCACCCCAAACAAGCACAGCCCGCTCAGTCAACGAAAAAGGCCGCCCCTCTCGGAACGGCCCCATCTCGAAAAAGTCAAAACCAAGCTTACTTGATTTTGCCTTCCTTATATTCAACATGCTTGCGCACAACGGGGTCATATTTGCGGATAGACATTTTTTCCGTCATCGTGCGTGCGTTCTTTTTGGTCACATAGAAGTGGCCGGTGCCTGCGGTCGAGTTCAGGCGGATTTTGATCGTGGTTGGCTTCGCCATTGGGCTTCTCCTGCGGCTGGGCGGGTGCAGATGGCGCACAGCCCGTGAATTCTCTTGAAGCCTGCCTTTTAAGGAGATGCGCGCCTGAGTCAACCGCAAAGCGCGCGCTTGCGAAAGTTTTGCTTTGCGCTTCGTGCGGGCATGAAGCAGAAAGCACCGATGACACGCGCTCCCGCCACCCTGACCGCCACGCTTGCGGTGCTCGCCGCCGCCATCCTCTGGGGCAGCACTGGCACGTTGCAAAGCTTTTTGCCGCCGGAGCGCGCGCCGCTCGTTGTGGGCGCGGCCCGCCTCTGGATTGGCGCGGCCGCGCTCATCGCGCTGGCTGCCTTGCAGCCCGCCGCGCGCGCGGCCCTGCGCCAGCTGCCCAAGCGCGCGCTTTTCACAGCCGCTGCGGCCATCGCGGCCTATAACATGCTCTTCTTTGCCGCCGTGGCGCTGGCTGGCGTCGGCCTTGGCACAGCGGTCACCATCGGCTCCGCGCCGCTCTGGGTGGCCGCCTATGACATCCTCTGGCTGCGCCAACGCCCCTCCCTGCGCAAGGCCTTTGGACAGGCGCTCGCCATTGTCGGGGCTGGCGCCCTCGTGCTCGCAGGCGCAACCGGCGGCAGTGCCCCCCTCGGTCTCGCCCTCGCCGCGGCGGCAGGCCTGTGCTATGCGACCTATTCTCTGGCCTCCTCGCGCATGACAGCCCATGCGCCCCCCGCCACCATCGCCGCGAGCACCTTCAGCCTCGCGGCGCTCTTCACAACACCCGTCTTCTTCCTGCTGCCATGGGGCTGGGCCCTCACAGGCACAGCCCCGCTCACGCTCGTCGCGCTTGGCCTCGGGGCCACAGGGCTGGCCTATGCGCTCTACACCTGGGGCCTGAAGGCCCTCCCCGCCTCCACAGCCGTCACCCTTGCGCTGGCCGAGCCGCTCACAGCCTGGGTGCTCGCGCTGCTCGTCGTCGGTGAAGCGGCCACGCCGCTCAAACTCACAGGGGCCGCGCTCCTGCTCGCAGGGCTCTACATCGTCACAAGTGATAAAGATAAACACGCGGAAGGCCTGTAAGCCGGATTCTGTCTCCCCGGGCTGTCCCGAAGTGGATGACCATTCATCTAAAAGCGCTGTTGCCAACGCCCCTCTAGCTGCCTACCCGAACCTCAAGGCCAAAACAGCCTAAAGCGAGGTCCCTATTCGGCATTGCTCCCGGCGGGGTTTGCCATGCGAGGTCTGTTGCCAGCCCCCCGGTGGGCTCTTACCCCACCGTTTCACCCTTGCTCCCCCGTGAGGAAGCGGTCTCTTCTCTGTGGCACTTTCCGTCAGGTTGCCCTGCCCGGGCGTTACCCGGCACCGTTGTCTTGTGGAGTCCGGACTTTCCTCGAAGCGCCCAAAAGCCCCCCGCGGCCATCCAGCCTTCCGCGCCCCTGCCAGATAGTCCGCCCCCGCCCAGAGGTCAATCACCGCGTAGCCCTTTCTTTTTGCCAGAAATATCCCAGGGGGTCTGGGGGACTGGTCCCCCAGTTAAAACCTGTGGTCTGGGGGACTGGTCCCCCAGCTAAAACCTGTGGTCTGGGGGACTGGTCCCCCAGCTAAAACCTGTGGTCTGGGGGACTGGTCCCCCAGTTAAACCTGTGCTCGGAGGAACTGCTCCCCCAAACACCGCGACGCGCCCGCAGGGCGCGGCGCAAAACCTCACGCACAGCCCCTCACAGGCCAACGCGCCGCCAGATCGCTCATCAACGCCACATCCACCGCGTCCATCCCCCCCGTTGCCCAAGGGCGAAACCGCAGCCGAAACGCCTCCAGAATATGCGCATCCTCCACATCGCCAACAGGGTATCCAAACGCCGCCGCAGCTCCGTAAAAGTCGCTCCCCGCGCGCGCCTGCGGCCAAACCGACAAGCCCAACCGCGCCAGCCTGGCCCAATCAAACCGCGCGCCCGGGTCGCTCTTGCGCCCCGGAGCCATGTCCGAATGGCCAATCACCCGCTCAGGCGCAATCGCCCAACGCACCATGATCTGTGCAAGCAATGCTTCAAGGCCCGCCATCTGCGGCTCCGCAAAGGGCTGATCCCCCGTATTCGCCAGCTCGATCCCGATCGCGCGCGAATTGACATCCCTCACATCTCCCCAGCGCCCCGCGCCGGCGTGCCAGGCGCGCTCTCCCTCAGGCACAAGCCGCGTCACGCCCCCCCGCTCGCAAATCACATAATGCGCCGACACCTCGGCCACAGGGTCGCACAGCCGCTCAATCGCAGCTTGCGCGCTCTGCATCGCAGTGTAGTGGATCACCACAAGATCGGGCCTTTGCCCGCCGCGGCGCGCGCCCCAATTGGGCGAGACGCGCTCAAAGATCTGCGGCCGCAGGCTCACTCCCCTTGAGCAGCCTGCGCTGCACCCGCCGCGCGCGCTGCGCGAAACGGAGCCGGATCCCAGGAACAGGCATAGCCATCTCCGTCCGGATCCAGCGCCAGCCGGTCCCGCTCGGGCCCACCCCGCTCCAGAAACTCAAGCTGCGCCAAGTCGGGCGAGGCATATCTCGCACAATTTCGCGTCGATTTTGCCTGCAAATTCAGGCCACTGCGCTTGTAAATGCCTTCGCCACGGGCATTTGAGGTGCTCAGGGCATAGGCCACTATATTAGGCCCGCCCGAGCCCACGCGCGCGGGCACTTTGGTTGCCGCAACCACCTGATACTGCTGTTGCAGCGCCGCCCGGCGCGCCGCGTCGTCTTCAATACTGCGCTGTGAGCCGACCGCATCAAAATCATTCTCCTGCGAGATGCCTGCGGCATTGATCACCGGCTGCAAGCGCTCCTCGGCTGCGCCATCGGCTTGTGCCTGTGTGGCCGCCAAAACAGCCTGCGTCTCCAGGGCAAGCGCCGCCGTCGGGTCTTGCGTGCCGCCAAGGTCCAGGTCTTCAGCACCCGCGCCCTCGTTGGCCGGGTTTGCGCTCAAGCTCTCATCGCTGAGCGCCTGCGCATCCGGCAAGGGCGAGGCATTTTCGCGCCCCAAAGCCCCAAAGCCTGCGCCGGGCGCACCACTTTCTGGCACAGAAACAGCACAGCCCGTAAGCGCCCAGGACAGCGCAGCAATCTGAATAAATCTTGTCACCTTACCCTCTGCATTTCTGCGCATAAACACGCGGTTTTGCGGGGGTTTACCACCATTTTTGCGGCTTGGCCACAAATCCTGCCGCCTGCTCCAGCGCATAGGCGGTATTCAGCAGATCACCCTCTTCCCAGGGCCGCCCGATCAACTGCAACCCAAGCGGTAGCCCCTGCGCGTTTGTTCCCGTTGGCAGAGCAATCCCGGGCAAGCCGGCAAGGTTCACCGTCACGGTGAACACATCGTTGAGATACATGGCAATCGGGTCCGCCTCGCTCATCTCGCCAAGGCCAAAGGCCGCGCTTGGCGTGGCAGGTGTCAGGATCGCGTCGATACCCTGTGCAAACACCTCCTCAAAGTCGCGCTTGATCAGCGTGCGCACCTTGCGGGCCCGGTTGTAATAGGCGTCATAAAAGCCCGCCGAGAGCACATAGGTTCCCACCATCACACGGCGCTGCACCTCGTGGCCAAAGCCTTCGGCGCGGGTCTTTTCATACATCTCGGTAATGCCATCACCCGCCGCCAGGCTGGCGCGGTGGCCATAGCGCACCCCGTCATAGCGCGCGAGGTTGCTTGAGGCTTCCGCAGGCGCGATGACGTAGTAGGTCGGCAGCGCATATTTTGTGTGCGGCAGCGAGATATCGACAATCTCCGCGCCCGCCGCCTTGAGCATCTCCGTGCCCTCGGCCCAGAGCGTCTCGATCTCCTCGGGCATCCCGTCCATGCGGTATTCGCGCGGAATGCCGATCTTCTTGCCGCGAATGTCGCCCGTCAGCATAGCCTCGAAGTTGGGCACAGCCAGCTCGGCGCTGGTGCTGTCCTTGGGGTCATGGCCGCACATGGCCTCCAGCATGATGGCCGCGTCGCGCACATCCTTGGTCATCGGCCCCGCTTGGTCAAGCGAGGAGGCAAAGGCGATAATCCCCCAACGGCTCACGCGGCCATAGGTCGGCTTGATGCCGGTGATGCCGGTGAAGGCCGCAGGCTGGCGGATCGAGCCGCCGGTGTCTGTGCCCGTCGCCGCAAGGCAAAGGTCCGCCGCCACAGCACTCGCCGAGCCGCCAGACGAGCCGCCCGGCGTGAGCGCCGCCGCGTCACCCGCGCGCCGCCACGGGTTCACAGCATTGCCATAAGCGCTGGTCTCGTTGGACGAGCCCATGGCAAATTCGTCCATGTTGAGCTTGCCGAGCATGACCGCGCCCGCGTCAAACAGCTGGCTGGTCACGGTGCTCTCATATTCGGGCTTGAAGCCCTTGAGAATGTTGCTCGCCGCCTGAGAGGGCACACCCTTGGTGCAGAACAAATCCTTGATGCCCAGTGGAATGCCGCACATATCCGGCGCATCGCCCGCCTTGATCCGTTTGTCCGCCGCCTCTGCCTGCGCGCGCGCAGCCTCCGGCGTGTGGTGCACAAAAGCGCCCAGCGCCCCTGCCCCCTCGATCTCGGTGAGGCAGGCCTCGGTCAGCTCCGCGCTGGTGACATCACCCTTGCGCAGCGCATCCCGCGCCGCCGCAATCGTCAGCTTGTTCAGATCAGCCATTATTCCACCACCTTCGGAACTGCAAAAAAGCCCTCGCGCGCATCCGGCGCATTCGCCAGCACAGCCGCCTGCTGGCCCCCATCCGTCACCGCGTCAACCCGCCGCTTCAGGCGCATCGGCGTGACAGACACCATCGGCTCCACACCCTCAACATCTACTTCGGAAAGCTGCTCGATAAACCCGAGCACAGCATTGAACTCCGCCGCCAAAGCCGGCAGCTCTCCCGCTTCAACCCTGATCCGCGCCAGCTTGGCCACTTTGGCCGCTGTGTCCTTGTCAATCGACATGGCAGTCACTCCAATTTCTGAACGCCTTGCCTTTACCCCCCCTTGCGGCGCGCTTCAACCTGCTTCGCACCCAATTGCTGCAATCTGCGCTGCAAGCCCTGCCCCCGGCTGTCCATACAGCCATCCATACAGCCCGCCACACAGCTGGCCACACAGCCGCGCCCCGGCCCTTCTTCTGGTGTCAAATACCTCGGGGGTCTGGGGGCAGCGCCCCCAGCCGGTCGGATTTTGCCGCGCAAAATTCGATCCCTCTCAGCGGCGGTCCTTGAAAAATTCCGCCAGCAAACGAGCCGCCGCCCCCGCGCCAATCCCATCATAAATCTCGGGCACATGATGACACTGCGGATGCTCAAACACCCGCGCGCCCTGGGCAACCCCACCGCTCTTGGGGTCACAGGCCCCGTAGTAAAGCCGCGCCACCCGGGCGTGGGAAATGGCCGCAGCACACATGGGGCAAGGCTCCAGAGTGACATAAAGCGAAGCGTTTTCAAGGCGTTCAACCCCCAAGGCGGCACAGGCCTCACGGATGACAAGCATCTCGGCATGGGCGGTCGGGTCCTTCAACTCCCGGCAGCGGTTGCCCGCCTGGGCTATCACCTCCCCCGCCACGACCAAAGCCGCGCCCACCGGCACCTCGCCGCGCGCGCCGGCCTGCGCGGCCTGTTGCAAGGCCCGCGCCATATGCGTGTCAAATCCCATGTGCCCACATGCCCCCAAGATGCCCTCTTTCGCAAGAGCCATGAATGCTCTAAGCCGCGCCTATGAGCAACACACCCAAACCCGATAGCCCCGCAGGCGAGCGCATCGCCAAAGTCATCTCCCGCGCCGGCCTCGCCTCGCGCCGCGAGGCCGAGCGTCTCATCGCCGCAGGCCGCGTCGCCGTGAACGGCAAGACAATCACAAGCCCGGCGCTCAACATCACCAGCGCCGATAAGGTCGTGGTCAACGGCAAGCCCCTCAAGGCCCCCGAGCCCGCCCGCATGTGGCTCTATCACAAGCCCGCCGGTCTTGTGACCAGCCACAGCGACGAGCAAGGCCGCGCAACAGTCTTTGACAAACTCCCCGAGGGCCTGCCCCGTGTGATGACAGTGGGGCGTCTGGACATCAACTCAGAGGGCCTTCTTCTGCTCACCAATGACGGCGGCGTGAAACGCCAGCTCGAACTGCCCTCCACTGGCTGGTTGCGCCGCTACCGCGTGCGCATCAACGGCCGCCCCAGCGAAGAAAGCTTCGAGCCCCTGCGCCAGGGCCTTGTGGTCGAGGGCGAGGCCTTCCAGCCCATGCAGGTCACGCTTGATCGCCAGCAAGGAGCCAATGCCTGGGCCACGCTTGGCTTGCGCGAAGGCAAAAACCGCGAGATCCGCCGCGCCATGGAAGCCATCGGGTTTTCCGTCAACCGGCTCATCCGGGTGTCTTATGGCCCCTTCCAGCTGGGAGATCTCAAACAGGGCGAGGTGCAGGAGCTGCGCGCCAAGGTGATCCGCGACCAGCTCGGGCTGGAGACACCCGCAGGCGAAGACAGCAACCCCAAACCCGCGCGAAAGCCACAGCGCCGGCGCACCCGCTAACCCGCGCGCTTTGGCTGCAAAATACGGCCCTGAGCCGCGGCGGGCATGTTTCCCCCTAGCGCGGCGGGCCTGGCTCCCCTAGATTAAAGACATCAAGAGAGCTTGTCTGTCCAACGGGGGGATAAATGACCGAAACCGGCTTGCAAAAACTGGCCTTTGCGCTGCTGGTGTTGCTGATGCTTTATGCCGCTGTCTTCGGAGCTGGCTGATGTCACAGCGCTACGGCGGAAAACACAGCCCCACAAACAGCAGCTCCGCAAACAGCAGCGCTGTCAGCGGCCAGAGCTATGCCGGCGCGCGGCGCGCGCGCGCAGGCGGGCGTGTCAACGTCCTCTTTCTTGCGCCTCTGCCCATGGTCTGGCGGGCCTTCACAGCGCCGCCCACAGATATGGCCCTCTGGCTTGGCGCGCTCGCCCTGCTGTTGCTCGCAGCCTGGTTGACCCGCGCAGGCGAAACCGCTCAGGAGGCCTATGAGGCACGCAAAGTGGCGCGCCGCCCGGCCCTGCCGCGCAAAATTCTCGGCTCCCTTCTCACCGGGGCCGGCCTGGCCCTGGCCGGCCTCGCAGGCTTTGGCCTGCTCGAGGCCGCGCTCTTCGGAGGGTTGGGCTTGGGGCTGCATTTCGCCGCCTTTGGCCCTGATCCGCTTGTAAACAAGGGTATGGAGGGCCTTGACACCTTCCAGAATGACCGCGTAGCGCGGGTGGTGACACAGGCCGAGGCGCATCTTGCCGCCATCACCACAGCCGCCAACCGAACCGCCGACCGCGAGGTCAGCTCGCGGGTGGCCCGCTTTGAAACCCAAGTGCGCGCACTTCTGGGCAGCGTGCAGGACGATCCGCGCGATCTCACCGCTGCGCGCAAATATATGGGCATCTACCTCAAAGGCGCACGCGACGCCACAGAGGCCTTCGCCCAGCTCTACAGCCGCAGCCGCAGCAGCGCCGCAAAGGCCAGCTTTCTGGCCCTGTTGAGTGATCTTCAAGACAGTTTCTCTGCCAAGAACCAGCAGCTTTTGCTGGATGATCGCAGCGACCTGAACATCGAGATCGAAGTGCTGCGCGAGCGCCTCGCCCGCGAAGGTATCCGTTTAGACAAGTCCTGATTTTACAGAAAGTGAGACCCCACATGGCCAGAGAAACCCAGCAAAAAGCCGCCGCTGCCGCCGCCCTCGTGCAAGAGGTGAGTGCCGTTGTGCTTGCCGAACCTGCCGCCGCCGAGGCCGTGGTGCCCATGAGCGACGCCAAGGGTGCCCTCAGCAAGGAGATCAAGCAGCGCCTTGCGGAGCTTGACATGCGCGACACCCAGTCGATTGTCAGCTTCGGCTCTGCGGCACAGGCCGAGCTGCAAGTGATCAGCCAATCCATGTTACAAGGCGTGCGCAACAAGGATGTCGGCCCCGCCGGCGACAGCCTGCGCGGCATTGTCACCACCATTCGCGGCTTTTCCGTGAGCGAGCTGGACGTGCGCCGCGAGCGCAGCTGGTGGGAAAAGCTGCTGGGCCGCGCCGCACCCTTCGCCAAGTTCACCGCCAAGTTCGAAGCGGTGCAACATCAGATCGACCGCATCACAGAAAGCCTTCTGGAGCATGAGCACACGCTTTTGAAAGACATCAAATCGCTCGATCTGCTCTATGAAAAAACTCTCGCCTTCTACGATGAGCTGGCGCTCTATATCGCTGCTGGCGAAGAGAAACTCCGCCAGCTTGACAGCAAAGACATCCCCGCACTGGAAGCCAAGGTCGAGAAAGCCGCCGAGAAAGACAAGGTCATGCGCGCCCAGGAGCTGCGCGATCTGCGCGCCGCGCGCGATGATCTGGAGCGCCGCGTGCATGATCTGAAGCTTACCCGCCAGGTCACCATGCAGTCGCTTCCCTCCATCCGGCTTGTGCAGGAAAACGACAAATCCCTCGTCACCAAGATCAACTCCACATTGGTCAACACTGTGCCGCTCTGGGAAACCCAGCTTGCGCAGGCCGTGACAATCCAGCGCTCCGCCGAGGCCGCCGCCGCCGTGCGCGATGCCAATGATCTCACCAACGAGCTCCTGACAGCCAACGCCCAGAACCTGCGCGACAGCAACCGGATGATCCGCCAGGAAATGGAGCGCGGCGTGTTTGACATCGAAGCCGTGAAACAAGCCAACGCCGACCTCATAGGCACCATCGAGGAAAGCTTGCAAATCGCCGATGCTGGCAAGGCCAAACGCGCCAGCGCCGAAGCCGAGTTGCAGAAAATGGAAGTGGAGCTGCGCAACACCCTCGCTGCGGCACGGGCGCGCAAAACCGGCACGGGCGATACCGCCGCCACCTCGGTTCCGGCGGCTTAGCCAATGCCCTGCGCCCGCGCCCTTGCCACTGCTCAACCGGCTGATCTGCCAGCAGACATGCCGGCTGGTCTGCCAGCCCGGCGGCGTGGCGGGCCTGCGCTCGTTGGGCCGCTTCTGGCGGGCCTGTTGGGGCTGGGGCTGCTGGGGGGCTGCGGTATGGGTCCGCCGCCATCCGGGCAAGAGGCCGCAGATCTGATCGGCGCGCCGCCTGCCCCCTCCCCGCGCGCGCGCGCACTGGCCGGCTATTACCAACGCCTGCAAAGGCACTTGCTGGCACAGGGCCTGCTGCGCCGTGACGGCGGGGGGCCTGACACAGGGTTTCGCAGCCTCGATCTGGCCCGCAACTTCACAGCGATTGCCTTTTATGACGAGCATTCCGGCGGCGAGCTCAGCCAGAGCCGTGCCGAGGTCAGCCGGTTTCATCCCTGGCGTGGCCCGGTGCGCATCGCGGGCTATTTTGGCCCCTCCGTCAGCGCCGCGCAGCGCAGCCAAGATAGCGAAACCCTGCGCAGCTATGCCAGCAGGCTTGCCCGCATCACCGCACAGCCGATCACAACCGACGCTGCGAACCCCAATTTCCATGTGCTCTTTATGGGTGCCGATGACAATGACGCCCTGCGCGAAACCGTCCGCAAGGTCTGGCCCGATTTTCCCGCTTCACGGCTCGACCGGCTCACCCAGCTGCCGCGCGACATCTACTGCCTCGTGCACACAAACACCCCGTCAGCGGCGTGGGGCCGCGAACGCGCCATCGCGCTCATCCGCGCCGAACACCCTGATCTCATGCGCCTCTCGTGCATTCACGAAGAGCTCGCCCAAGGGCTTGGCCTCTCCAACGACAGCCCCTTTGCGCGCCCCTCCATCTTCAATGATGACGAGGAGTTTGCCACGCTCACAAGCCATGACGAGCTGCTGCTCAAAATGCTCTATGACCCGCGCCTCAAAAGCGGCATGAGCCTTGAGGCCGCCCAGCCCATCATCCGCCAAATCGCGCAGGAGCTGGCCGGGGAGATCGGCTCTTAACAAGATCATCCAGTGCAAACGTATCAGTAAAGGAAGCCGGACATGGGCATTTTTGATTTTTTGACAGGCGAGTTCATCGACGTCATCCATTGGGTCGATGACAGCCGCGACACCATGGTCTGGCGCTTTGAGCGCGAGGGCCATGAAATCAAATACGGCGCCAAACTCACCGTGCGCGAAGGCCAGGCGGCGGTCTTCGTCCATGAAGGCCAGCTGGCCGATGTCTTCACCCCCGGTCTCTACCTGCTTGAGACCAACAACATGCCGCTGCTGAGCACCCTCAACCATTGGGACCACGGCTTTGAAAGCCCGTTCAAATCCGAAATCTACTTCGTCAACACCACCCGGTTTTCCAACCTCAAATGGGGCACCAAGAATCCGATCATGGTCCGCGACCCCGAGTTTGGCCCGCTGCGGTTGCGCGCCTTTGGAACCTACACCATCAAGGTCAGCGATCCGGCGCGCTTTCTGACAGAAATCGTCGGCACAGATGGCGAATTCACCATGGATGAAATCAGCTACCAGATCCGCAATATCATCGTGCAAGAGGTCTCCCGCAGGCTCGCGCTGGCAGATATTCCCGCACTTGATATGGCCGCCAACAGCCGCGAGCTGGGCCAGCTTGTCGCCCGCGAAATCAGCCCGCATCTCGCCACCTATGGCCTGAGCATTCCAGAACTTTACATCGAAAACATCTCCCTGCCGGAGGCCGTCGAAGCGGTCCTGGACAAGCGCAGCGCCATGGGCATGATCGGAGATCTCTCCTCCTACATGCGCTTTCAGGCCGCCGAGAGCCTCACGGCACAGGCTGGCGCAGGGGCGCTTCAGGCCGGAGTTGGCGCCGGGCTGGGGATGCAAATCGCCCGCGAAGCCGCGCAAGGGCCTTGGGGGCAAGCCGCCCAAACCAACCTCGCGCCGCCCCCAGCGCCTGCCGAGCCGGTCTGGCACATCGCCGAGAAGGGCGAGACAAAAGGCCCCTTCTCGCGCGCCTCTCTGGGACGCATGGCTGCCGAGGGCGCGCTCGCGCGCGACACATTGGTCTGGACAGCGGGGCAGGACGGCTGGAAAAAAGCATCCGAGCTCTCAGCGCTGGCCACCCTCTTCACAATCCTGCCACCGCCCCCGCCCCCCGCGTAAGCCCTTTCTTATTGCCCCAAATATCCTCGCCGAAGGCCTAGAATCTCTTGTCGCACCCAGAGCCAAAAAGCGTCACAGCCGAACACCGCTTCCCCTGCGCCGCTTGCGGGGCTGACCACCGCTTTGATGCAGGCCATGACCGCCTCATCTGCGATCACTGCGGCAACACAGAGGCCATCGGCCTCACCCGCGGCGCGGCCATCCGCGAGCTTGATTTTGAGGCCGCGCTGCACGCCGCCCTGCCCGCACAGGACATCGAGGAAACCCGCGTTTGCAAATGTCCCAACTGCGCGGCCGAGGTCGCGTTTGACGCCACCCTGCACGCCGCCGAATGCCCCTTCTGCGCCACACCCGTGGTGACAGATACGGGGGTGCACCGCCACATCAAGCCGCGCGGTGTGCTGCCTTTCGCGCTGGATGAACGCGCCGCCCGCGCCGCCATGACAGACTGGCTCGCCAGCCTCTGGTTCGCCCCCAAAGGCTTGCAGGCCTATGCCCGCAAGGGCCGTGCCATGTCCGGTATCTATGTGCCCTATTGGACATTTGATGCCGACACCGCCTCGCGCTACACGGGCGCGCGGGGCACGGTCTACTACGAGACCATCACGGTCATGCGCGATGGCAAGCGCCAGCGCCAGCAAGTCGCCAAAATCCGCTGGTCGCCCGTGCGGGGCCGCGTTGCACGCTTTTTTGATGATGTGCTGGTGCTCGCCTCGCGCTCTTTGCCCAAGCGCTTCACCGATGCGCTGGAGCCATGGGATCTGGCCGCCCTTGAGCCCTATCGCCCAGAGTATCTCGCCGGTTTTCGGGCCGAGGGCTACGCCGTCCTGCTGCCCGAAGGGTACACAGAGGCGCGCGAGAAAATGGCCCGGATCATCGAACGCGATGTCAAGTTTGACATCGGCGGCGACCGTCAGCAGATCCACGAAATCAAGACCGACGTGAAAGATGTCACCTTCAAACATATCCTGCTGCCCGTCTGGCTGGCCGCCTATAAATACCGGGGGCGCAGCTTCCGCTTTGTGGTCAACGGGCGCACAGGCCGCGTGCAGGGCGAGCGGCCCTATTGCATCTGGAAAATCACTCTCGCGGTGCTGGCAGGGCTTATCGTGGCGGGCGCAATCGGCTATCTCTACGGGCTTGAGCAAGGAGCCTTCTGATGACAGCCGATCATGCAACCCTCGATGCCATCTTCGCCGCGCGCCACTCCTGCCGCGCCTACCTTCCCAAGCCTGTTGAGACAGTGCTCATCGAGCAGGCTGTCGCCACAGCCGCCCGCGCGCCCTCCTGGTGCAACGCCCAGCCCTGGCAGCTCTTGATCACCTCCCCCGATGAGACCGCCCGCCTCGGCGCAGCGCTCCACACCCACGCCCAAACCCACGCAATGCAGCCCGACCTGCCCTGGCCGGCAAGCTACTCGGGCGTTTACAAATCCCGCCGCTTTGACTGCGGTATGCAGCTCTATGACGCCGCGGGCATCCCGCGCGAGGACAAACCTGCGCGGGCCGCACAAATGCTTGAGAATTTTCGCTTTTTTGGCGCACCACATATGGCGCTCATCACGTCCCCCGCAGAATTGGGGGCTTACGGCGCTTTGGATTGCGGTGGCTTTGTCACCGCCTTCTGCGCCGCCCTCGGCAGCCTTGGCCTTGCCAGCATTCCTCAGGCCGCACCCGCAGGCCACGCCCCCTTTCTGCGCGACTGGTTTGACTTGCCCCAAGACCGCCTCATCCTCTGCGCCATCTCTTTTGGCCATGCCGACAGCGCCGCGCCGCTCAATCGCTTCCGCACCCCACGCGCACCGCTCTCTGAGGTGATCGACTGGCGCTGAGCGCGCCGGACCGGCCCAGCCAAAGACACGGTGCGCAAGGCTCTAGGAGCGCTGCACCGCCACAAGCCCGAGCTTGCGCGCGGCCCAAAGCGAGAGCACCGCGCTGTCCAGCCCCTCAGCGCTCTGAAAGCGGCGAATGGCGGCGCGGGTGCGTGTGTCCATCTGCCCGCTCAATGCCCCTGCATAGAGCCCGCGTGCCTTAAGCGCGCGTTGCAGGCTGGCAATAATGTCCGGGGTAAGCCTGTCCTGACAAGGGATCTCAAACCAAATCTCTTGCCGTTCCTGAACGATCGCCTGCCGCCGCTGCTCGCGGTAGACCGGCGGGCGCAGCACGTTCCCCTCTGCATCCCGTTGGCCGGGTTGCACCAGCACACGCTCCAACACGGTCTCGACAATTGCCGGGCGCACATCCTTGCCCCAACAGGAGTCCGGGTCCCGCCCGGCGGGGAGCGCGCTGTAACTCTGGGGCGCAGATGCCAGCGCACCGACAGCCTGCCCGCCCGGCTCTGCACAGCCCGCCACTATGATGATCGCGACCCATGCGCCGCACGCTACCCGTTTCAAACCGAATTCGCCCCTAACCGCCACACAGCCGCGCCTCTGGGCCAGAGCTTAAGCAGAAAACCACCCCACGCAAAGCACCGAACAGCGCGGCGGGGCCAAAGCTTTTTGAGCTGTGGCAGGATTGCGCAGAAAATTTAGGGCTGGCAGCCCCCCGAAAGCTTTTGTAACAACACCCAAGACATCTCTTTCAGGAGCCCGCAGCAATGGCCAAAATCACCTATATCGAACACAACGGCACCGAACACACCGTCGAGGTGGCCGCCGGACTCACTGTCATGGAAGGGGCCCGCGACAACAATATCCCCGGCATCGAAGCCGATTGCGGCGGCGCTTGCGCCTGCTCCACCTGCCACGTCTATGTGCATCCGGACTGGGTCGAAAAAATTCCGGGCAAGGACGATATGGAAGAAGACATGCTCGACTTCGCCTTTGCCCCGGATGCCACCCGCTCGCGGCTGACCTGCCAGATCAAAGTCACCGACGCCCTGGATGGTCTGATCGTGCAAATGCCCGAAAAACAGATCTGAGAACGCCCTCAAATGCGCCCGGCAAGCCCCGGGCGCAGCGGCACAGCCTATGAAGCCATCACCCGGCAGACCAAAAGAGCGCGCTTCCCCGCGCCCCTCCGGCATGGCATAAACTCGCATGGTCTGTTCCAGAAGCCTTCTCCTTCTTGCCCTCCTTGCGCTGGCGGCCTGTGGCCGCCCGCAGGCCACGGGATTTTCCCAACCGGTGCCAGAAGCCACGGTCCAAACCATCTATGTTGCCACCCTGCGCCTCCCGTCTCAAAGAGGGGCGATGTTTGGCAAAGACCGCTCGGACACCATGACCTACGCCCGGGCCAATATTTCCATTCCCCCCGGCCATGAAACCGGCCAAATCGAACGCGGCAGCGGCCGGATCAATGCAACCCACCACTTCGCGCCGCTCAGCGTAACCCGGCTCAACGGGAACGAGGCGCTTGCCAAACAACTTGCCAACGCACGCACGGCCCAACACGAGCCGCTCCTGCTCTATGTGCACGGCTATAACAACACCCTGGAAGATGCCGCCTTTCGCCTCGCCCAGATCCAACATGACTTTGACCTGCCCAACCCGTCGCTGCTCTTCGCATGGCCCTCCGCAGGCGACCCCTTGGGCTATGCCTATGACCGCGACTCCGTGCTCTTCGCCCGCAGCGATCTGGCGCAGCTTCTGGAGACACTCAACCGCACCACAAACAGCCGTATAATCCTGCTCGGCCATTCCCTGGGCAGCCACCTCGTCATGGAAGCGCTGCGGCAACTGGCCCTGGAGGGCAAATCACGGCCCTTGGCCGCGCTGGACGCAGTGGTGCTCATGTCGCCCGATATTGACCCGGATGTCTTTCGCAAACAGGCCCGCGAAATCGGCCCGCTGCCCCAACCCTTCGTGATCATGACCAGCCAGAAAGACCGCGTCCTCAATCTGGCCGCGCTGTTGACGGGTGATAAAACACGGTTGGGCCGCCTGCAAGATAACGCAGATATGCGCAACTTGAACGTCACCGTGCTAGACTTCTCTCCCTTTGAAGCGGGCACAAGCGCAGGGCATATGGTGCCGGTCTCCTCACCCGCCGCCATCCGCTTCCTCCGCCGCCTCACCGATGGCGCAGGTCAAGCGCGCACCGAATTCTCTCAATTTGCCTTGCAGAAGCCCTAAATTTACCCCCCCAAGACACCATACGACAAATAATGTTAAGCCGCTGGGCAAAAGAAAAAGGCGTCTGCCACCCTGTTCTGGCCTGCCCAAACGCACATATCACTGTCAATCGGCGCGGCCTAAATTGAAGCCTGCTGAAAAAACAAGGTTTTGCGCGGCCTTCGGCCACGCCCCGCCGGGCGGCACACAGGCACAAGCGGGGGCCAGCCCCCGCACACAGGCACAGGCGGGGGCCAGCCCCCGCACCCCCGGGATATTTAGGGCAATAAGAAAGGGCAGCCCCGACGAGCTGCCCCCAAGGCAAAAGCCTTTCTCATTGCACGGTCATCGGCGTCCCCGCCTGTACCGTAACGCCAGTCTGAACTCGCTTGGTTAAAAAAGCGTTTCGTTCTTTCTTATTGCTACAAATATCCCCGCCGGAGGCTCCAAGAGGTCCACAAGCGCATCCCCTCGATTGGCTCGTCACGCCTGCCATACGCCCGAGGCGGCGCCAAAGGCGACGGCGAGACATCCTGCGCGCCGCAAGGCGCACAATTTGATCACCCCTCCATGGCCTCAAGTTCGTCGATGAAGCCGGAAATCATGCTCAGGCCCTTGGCCCAGAACTTCGGATCGGTCGCGTCGAGTCCGAAGGGCGCGAGCAGCTCGGTGTGATGTTTGGAGCCGCCGGCCTTGAGCATCTCGAAATACTTGTCCTGAAAGCCTTCAGGGCTTTCTTCATAAACCGCGTAGAGCGCGTTCACCAGGCCATCGCCAAAGGCATAGGCATAGACATAGAACGGTGAGTGCACGAAATGCGGGATATAGGCCCAGAAGTGTTCATAGCCCTCCATGAACTCAAACGCCGGCCCGAGGCTTTCGCCCTGCACAGACATCCAGAGCGCGCCGATGTCTTCAGGTGTCAGCTCACCCTGCCGGCGTGCGGCGTGGAGCTTGCATTCAAAGTCATAAAAGGCGATCTGGCGCACGACCGTGTTGATCATGTCCTCAACCTTGCCCGCCAGCATCACACGGCGCTCTGCATCACTCTTGGCCTCGCCCAGCATCTTGCGGAAGGTCAGCATTTCGCCAAAGACGCTTGCTGTTTCGGCCAGTGTCAGCGGCGTTGACGAGAGCATCTCGCCCTGTTCTGCCGCCAGCACCTGGTGGACGCCATGCCCCAGCTCATGGGCCAGCGTCATCACATCGCGCGGCTTGCCGAGGTAGTTCAGCATCACATAGGGGTGCACATCGGTCACCGTGGGGTGCGCGAAGGCCCCCGGCGCCTTGCCCGGTTTCACGCCCGCATCGATCCAGCCCTTGGTAAAGAACGGCTCCGCAATCTCGGCCATGCGCGCATCAAACCCGGCATAAGCGCTCATCACGGTTTCGCGCGCAGCTTCCCAGCCGACACTGCGTTTGTCTTCCATCGGCAGGGGTGCGTTGCGGTCCCAGATCTGAAGTTTGTGCAGCCCGAGCCACTTGCGCTTCAGCTCGTAGTAACGGTGGCTCAGCTTTGGGTAGGCCTTCACAACCGCGTCGCGCAGCGCTTGCACCACTTCGGCTTCCACATCGTTTGACAGGTGCCGCCCTGTCTGTGCTGTGGGCATACCCCGCCAGCGGTCGACGATCTCTTTTTCCTTGGCCTGGGTGTTGTGCACACGGGCGAAGGTCTTGATATTGCTGCCAAAGACATCGGCCAGCTCGCGCGCCGCCGCCTCACGCGTTGCGCGGGTCTCGTCGGTCAGAAGGTTGAGCGTGCCTTCGATGTTGAGCGGCTCGCCATCGACCTCAAATTCAAGCCCTGCAATGGTCTCGTCAAACATCCGCTCCCAGGCATCGCCCACAACGCCCATATCATGAAGGAATTTCTCCAGCTCGTCAGAGAGCTGGTAAGGCTTCATCGCACGGATGCGCTCAAACACCGGCTTGTAGCGCGCCAGCGCGGCGTTCTGTGCGAAAAGCCCCTCCAGAACACCGTCTTCCAGGCGGTTCAGCTCCAGCGTGAAAAACACCAGAGGCGTGGTGAAAGTGGTGATCTTTTCCTGCGTGTCCGAAAGAAACTTCGCCCGCCCCGCATCCACCGTGAGCTGGTAGTATCGCAGCCCCGCAAAAGACATGATCCGCCCGGCAATCGCACTGATCTTCTCGTTGCGCAGAACGCAGGTGAGAAAGCCCTCTGCATCGAGATCGGCGAGCTTGCCCTCATAATCGGCGGCAAAGCGCGCGCATTCTTCCTCAAGCCAGGCCAGGTCGCGCTGAAGCTCCGGCGCATCCTCGCCGGTATAAAGATCGCTCAGGTCCCATTCGGGAAGATCCCCAAGGCCATCTGCGCCCGAAGCGGCGTTTGCATCACGAACGGGAAACGGAAGTTGAAACATCTCTGAGCGCCTCTTTGTGTCTGTTGGATCAGACATAAACCCCGCGCCAGCCGATCTCAAGGCGCAGCGCCGCTCATTCCAAGAAGAACTGCACCATTTCATCCAGCACCGAAGCGCGCATGGCCGCCCGCTCCATCAAAACTTCGTGCTCGGCCCCTTCAACCATGCTGAGCCGCCCGCTGGGCCAGCGGCGCATCCGGTCGGTGATCCGCGTCCCATCGACAATGCGCTCACATGTGCCAAGGAACGTTATGGTGCGCCTCTGGGGCGAAGGCATCCTGTGCAGCGCGCGGGTTTCGCGCAGCGCCTCGGCCAGCCATTGCAGCGATGGCCCCGCCAGCGTCAGCTCCGGATGCGCCTGAGCCTGGCGCACCATATAGGCCCACATCGCAGGATCCGTGGTGAGCATGTTGTCCTCAAACGGGTCGGCAAGCACATAGGTTTCGCTCTTTGTGCCGGGGGCAAACTGCGCGCCCTGCCCAAGGGTTTGCGCAAGGTTGCTCAGCGCCCAGGCCACAGGGCGCATCTGCGGCGCAAGATAGATGCCCCACATCGGTGCCGAAAACGCCGCCGCCTGCACCTCAAGGCCCTCATAGAGCGCTCTGAGGCCAATGCAGCCGCCCATGGAATGCCCAAGCAAGAAGTAGGGCTCTGCGGCCCCTTCGGCCTTGGCCACCGCCACCATGGCGCGCACATCGCGCTGATAATCGCCAAAGCGGCCCACATGGCCAAGCAGTGGCGGCTCGGCCAGCCGATCAGCCAGCCCCTGCCCGCGCCAATCTATCGCCAGCGTGGCAAGGCCCCGTTCGGCCAGCTCGCCTGCGGTGCGGCCGTATTTCTCGCAGTATTCCGTGCGCCCCGGCATCAACAGCACCGTGCCGCGCGCGCCCTCCTTGGGCCAGTGCACCGCCCGCAAGCGCAGGCCATCCTCGGCCGTGAGCCAGAGCGCATATCCGCCCTCTGGCCCCTCGGCCAGCGCCTCAAAGAAGGGAGCCGCCTGTGTCACTGCCTGTGTCACTTAAGCCAGAACCCCGCCCAGCTGCATGGCCAGCCCCATGTTGCCATCCACGCTCAGCTTGCCGCTCATGAAGGCAGAGGTTGCGTTCATATCGCCGGTGAGGATCGCCTCAAAAACATCACGGTCCGCCGAAAGCGTCACATCGGCGTCCTCATCACCCGCGCGCGCGCCATCGGCGTCGATCAGCACAGCGCCTTCGCCGTTGATCACAAATTTGGCCGTGCCCGCATCAAAGCCCGCGCCAGCCAGCTTCTCGTTGAGCGCCTTCACAGCCCCGTCAATCACATCACTCATGGATCATTCCTTCACATTGTTGCGACAAAGCCTTGTGTCGGCCCTGCCAGTGGTTATCCTGACCCTACTATGAGAAATCCTGCTGTCTATCTCAAACCTGCCGTCGCGGCATTTCTGCTCTGGCTCACGCCGGGTCACCCGGGCCTTGCCCAAACGCAGCCGCAAAACCCGCCCGAAAACCACACCCAAGAGCCGAGCGCCACGGCGCCAGACAGCGCCGCCGACAACACAATCGCCACCCTGCTTGAGCGCCTGCGCACAGCACCGGCGGGCGAAGCGGCGACACTCGCGCGCACCATCGAACTCAAGTGGTCCGCCTCGGGCTCGCCCACGGCCGATCTGTTGCTCAAGCGCGGCCAAGACGCGCTTGAAGCCTCCCAGCCGCAGCGCGCCATAGAGCATTTCACCGCCCTGACAGACCATGCCCCCGCCTTTGCCGAAGGCTGGCATGGCCGCGCACAGGCCTTTTTTGCCAGCGGGGCCTATGGGCTGGCGCTGAGCGATCTGCGCACAGCGCTCGCGCTCAATCCCCAACATTTCGGAGCGATCTACGGCCTTGCCGCCCTTCTGGAGCAACTTGAAAAGCCCCAAGAGGCCCATGCGGCCTACAAGATCCTCTTGAACCTCTACCCTGCACATGAGAAAGCCCTTGAGGGCGTCGCCCGCCTGTCGCCGTCTGTCAACGGTGTGGCGCTCTAAACGCCCGTTCTCTGCCTCCTGCCCCAGCCAAAAAGAGTGTCCCGACATGACCCAGCAAAAGCGCATCACAGCGGTGCTCGGGCCGACCAATACGGGCAAAACCCACTACGCCATCGAGCGGATGCTCGGCTATCGTACCGGTGTGATCGGCCTGCCCCTGCGCCTTCTGGCACGCGAGGTCTATGACAAGATCGTCGCAGTGCGCGGCCCCTCGGTGGTGGCGCTGATCACCGGAGAAGAGCGGATCTTGCCCACCCGGGCGCAATATTACGTCTGCACAGTAGAGGCCATGCCCGAGGGTATGGCCGCCGATTTTGTCGCCATAGATGAAATCCAGCTCTGCGCCGATCCGGAGCGCGGCCATATCTTCACCGACAGGCTGCTGCGCAGCCGGGGGATCAATGAAACGCTGTTTCTCGGCTCTGATTCCATGCGCGGCATCATCCGCGCGCTGGTGCCGGAGGCCGATTTTCTGGGCCGCGCGCGCCTGTCCCAGCTCGTCTATGGCGGCTCCAAAAAGATCAGCCGGATGCAGGCGCGCTCGGCCATTGTCAGCTTCTCGGTGGAAAATGTCTACGCCATCGCCGAGCTGCTCAAGCGCCAGAAAGGCGGCGCAGCCGTGGTCATGGGCGCGCTCTCCCCACGCACCCGCAACGCACAGGTTGAGCTTTACCAGAACGGCGATGTGGATTTCCTCGTCGCCACCGATGCCATCGGCATGGGCCTCAACCTCGACATCAACCATGTCGCCTTCTCCGCCACCGCTAAGTTTGACGGCCGCCGCATGCGCCAGCTCATGCCCCACGAGCTGGGCCAGATCGCCGGGCGCGCGGGGCGTGGCATGTCGCACGGCTCCTTTGGGGTCACCGGCGAAGCCGCGCCGCTGGAGGATGGCGTCGCCCAGGCGATCATGGAGCACCGCTTTGCGCCGGTCAAAAAGATCATCTGGCGCAACCCTCGGCTGCAATTCGGCCAAATTGACGCGCTGATCCACTCGCTGGAGGAAAGCCCGCAAGACGAGCTGCTCGTCAAGGCCCGCGAGGCCGATGACCTCGCCGCGCTCAAAACCCTCGCCGCCGAGGCCGAACCGCGTGCGCGCGCCTCCGATGCCGCCTCCGTGCGCCTGCTCTGGGATGTCTGCTGCGTGCCGGATTTCCGCTCCATCTCCTCGTCCGAACATGCGGCCCTCCTGGGGCAGATCTTTGCCCATCTGCACGAGCGCGGCGAGCTGCCCGAAGACTGGATCGCACGGCACATCAAACAGATCGACCGCCCCGCCGGCGACATCGACACATTGTCCAAACGGCTGGCTTTTATTCGCACTTGGACCTATGTGGCACAGCGAAAAGGCTGGACACGCGACGATTCTCATTGGCGCGAGACGACTCGCGCTGTAGAAGACCGCCTGTCAGATGCGCTTCACGAGGCGCTGACCCAGAGATTTGTCGACAGGCGCACATCTGTGCTCCTGCGGCGCCTAAAACAAAAGGAGGCCATGTTGGCCGAGGTAAATGAAAACGGTGAAGTGACGGTCGAAGGCGAATTCGTCGGCCGTCTTGAAGGGTTCCGCTTCTCGCAGGACAAATCCGCAGCAGGCCAGGAGGCCAAGACCCTCAAGGCAGCCAGCCTCGCGGCGCTCGCGCCCCATTTCCATCTGCTCGCAGACCGGTTCTACAACGCCCCTGACACCGAGATCGACTTTACCGAGCAAGGCGGCCTCATGTGGGGAAACCAGGCCGTTGGCAAGCTGCTCAAAGGCTCCGAGGCGCTCAAACCCACCGTAAAGGCCTTTGTCGACGACGAGGCCGGCGCAGACGTGGCCGAAAAAGTCACCCGCCGTCTCCAACATTTCATTGACCGCAAAATCGCCGCCGGTTTTGAGCCGCTGCTCAACCTCAGCCGCGACGAAGCCCTCACCGGCCTCGCGCGCGGCTTTGCCTTCCAGATGGTTGAAGGCTTGGGCATCCTGCCCCGCGCCTCCGTGGCCAACGAAGTGAAAGCGCTCGATCAGGACGCCCGCTCTGCCCTGCGCAAACACGGCATCCGCTTTGGCCAGTTCACCATCTTCCAGCCCCTTCTGCTCAAGCCCGCGCCCACGCGCCTGCGCCTTGTGCTCTGGTCGCTTGCGCAAGATCTTGCCGAGTTCCCCGAAAGCCCGCCCGCCGGCCTCGTGACCGTGCCCAATATGTCGGCGCAGCCCGCCGGCACAGACACAATGGCCGGCTACCGCAACGCCGGAACCCGCGCGATCCGCATCGACATGCTTGAGCGCCTCGCCGATATGCTCCGCTCCGAAGACAGCCGTGGCGGTTTTGAAGCCAAAGCCGATATGCTCTCCATCACCGGCATGACGCTGGAGCAATTCGCCGACCTTATGGCAGGCCTCGGCTACAAAGCCGACAAGGGCGAGCGCGTGAAAGTCAAGGCGGCCCCCGCCGAGGCGCAAGCCGCTCCGCAAGCCACAGAGGCTGCTACAGAGGCCGCCACCGAGGAAACAGCTCCCCTCGAAGCCGCTGTAGAAGCGCCTGTAGAGGCCGAAACGCCCACGCCAGCCGAACCCGAAGCAAAAGCCGAAGACGCCCCCGAGATGGAGGTCTTTTATACCTTCACCTGGGGTGGCAACCGTGGCAACGCCCGCCCACGCGGCAAGCCCGCAGGCCAAGGCGACGCCCCGCGCGGCAAAGGCAAGCCCCAGCGCAAGGGCAAACCGCAAGGCAAAGACCGCGGCAAGCCCCAGGGCGCTCAGAGCTATCAGGCCCGCCCGCCCAAGGAAAAAGCGATCGACCCTGACAACCCCTTCGCCGCCGCACTCATGGGCCTCACCAAGAAAGACTGATGGCCGAGGCGCTCCAAAGCCCCGAAAAGCTGCGGCTGGACAAATGGCTCTGGCATGCGCGGTTTTTCAAAACCCGTGGCCTCTCTGCCAAGCAGGTCTCAGGGGGCCATTGTCGGGTGAACAGCCAAAAGGTGCTCAAGCCCGCCCATGCGGTGACGGCGGGCGATGTGCTCACCTTCTCACAAGGCGCGCAGATTCGCGTGGTCAGGATCGTTGCTCTGGGCACACGCCGGGGCCCCGCCCCCGAGGCACAGGCCCTCTATGAGGACCTCACACCCCCCCGCGCGCCGCGCGCGCCCGAGCCGGCCCGCACAGGCCCCCGCCCCACCAAGAAAGACCGCCGCCACATCGCCGCGTTCAAAGACAGCCTCGACACCGAACACTAGCCCGCTGCGGCACAGTGGGCGCTTGAATGATCTGCCAAAACCGATTAGCCAACCTTGCAAAGGTAAAATCGGGGTTTTTGAATATGACCTATATCGTCAACGACGCCTGCATCGCGTGCAAATACACAGATTGCGTCGAAGTCTGCCCAGTAGATTGCTTCTATGAGGGCGAAAATATGCTCGTCATCCATCCGGATGAATGCATTGATTGTGGCGTCTGTGAGCCGGAATGCCCCGCCGATGCCATCCGCCCCGACACAGACCCGGGCACCGAAACATGGGTCGAATTCAACCGCAAATACGCCGAGCTCTGGCCGGTCATCGTGTCCAAAAAAGACCCGCTCCCCGAAGCCGAGGACCGTGACGGCGAAGAAGGCAAACTGGAGAAATACTTCTCCGAAGCCCCCGGCGAGGGCGGCTGATCCGCCCGGCGCGCCCGCCGGCCCCGCCCCGCGTGCGCAACCCTGATCAGCGCCCTTTCTTTGGGGGCTGATTCGTGATATGTATCACTTATGTAAATTATGAAACCTGCCTGACCCATCCCCCGAGCGCCTCGCTTGCTGGATGGTTTTGCCTGTCATAAATCCGGCCAACAGGGCAGCCCCGGCAGCCCTCCGGCTCTGTTGACAGCTTCACAGGGTTTCTCGGCAATGCGAGGAAAGATTGCATGAGCAAATCAAAAAAAGCGGAGTTCCGCGCCAATGAATTCGTCGTCTACCCGGCCCATGGCGTGGGCCAGATCATCTCGATCGAGAAACAAGAGGTCGCCGGCTTTGAACTCGAGCTTTTTGTCATCTCCTTTGAGAAAGACAAGATGACCCTGCGCGTGCCCACCAACAAGGCCACCGAAATCGGAATGCGCGGGCTCTCCAGCCCCGATGTGGTCAGCCAGGCCATGAAAACCCTGCGCGGCAAGGCCAAGGTCAAACGCGCCATGTGGTCGCGCCGCGCGCAGGAGTATGAACAAAAGATCAATTCAGGCGATCTCATCGCCATCGCCGAAGTGGTGCGCGATCTGCACCGCTCCGATGATCAGCGCGAGCAAAGCTATTCCGAGCGCCAGCTCTATGAAGCGGCCCTGGAACGGCTGACCCGGGAAGTCGGCGCTGTCGAAGGCGGAGACGAGCGCGCCGCCGCCAAGCAAATTGACGAGGTTCTGGTCAGCCGCGCCGCCTGACCCTCCTCACCGCACTCAAATCAAAAGCCCGCCTCCCCAAAGAGCGCGGGCTTTTTCTTGTGAGGCACACCCTCCTCACACGCACAAACCTCCAATGCCCCTTTTTCTTGCCTCAAATATCCTGGGGGTCTGGGGGCAAAGCCCCCAGCTGGTCGGATTGTGCGCAGCACAATTCGAAACCAAAAAAAGGGCGCAAGCTCCCACGCTTACGCCCCCTTCACATCTCTTGGTGCCCAAAGCGTCAGCCGCGCGCGCGGCCCACAAGCTTCCAAGCCGCCGGCAACAGCAGCGCCGCCAGCACAAGTTTCACCGCATCGCCCACAAGAAACGGCGTCAAGCCCCAGGCCAGCAGCGGCTTGTCAAAGCCGTAAAGCACACCAAGCCAGAGCACACCGGGCACATAGATCAACGCATTGCCGATCAACATCGCCCCGGCCATCTTGCCCGCCGAGCGGTCCCAGCCCTTGCGCGCCAGCGTGCCCAGCGCCAAAACAGCCAGCACATAGCCCACAAGATAGCCGCCCGTGCCGCCCATCATATAGGTGATGCCATAAGCTTCCGCCGATGAACCGGCGAAGACATCAAAACCCATCACGCCAACCAGCATATAGGCCGCAATCGTCGCCAGCCCGAGCCGGGGCCCATAGGCCGCGCCCATCGCCAGCACCGCAAAGGTGCCCATGGTGATCGGCACGGGCCACATCGGCACGGCAATCTTGGCCGAAATCGCCAGCGCCATCACACCGGCAATCACCAGAGCAACCCGCTTGGCCCAAAGGCCCGCTCCGGCCTCTGCGCCGAATGTTTCAATCAAAACTCTATTTGTCATGGCTGTGGCCATCCCACGTCCCTCCATTTGTTTGCGCAATTTCTGCACCAGCGAAGGCATTTTCGCAAGCCAGAACCGCTCCCTCGCGACAATATTGCGAAATCATTTCATAATTTTTGCGCGGGCCAAGCACCCGCCAGCGCACCTCAAAGCGCGGCCACTGGGCAAAATCATAGGCCCCGTCATATTGGTCGGGGTCACACCAATGCGCCGTTTCCCCGCCCGTGGGCGGAACCCGATGAAAGAACCGCCCATCGTCAAAATAGACGTTCAGATCCGCGTCCCAGTGGTAACGCCGCTCTGCGGTCATCGGCACCTGCCCTTCAACCTGCAAAAGCCCGCGTTCCGCATAAGCGCCATCCTCGCTCCAGACAGCCGCGCCCTCAAAGCGCGCCTCAGGCCCTGCCGCTGGCAAAATCGTGCGCGCCAGCCGCCACTGGCCCAGAAAGTCGGCAAACTGTCTCATATCCGCGCTCCTGACTTGAGGTTAAGCAAACCCCAGTCTATGACCGCGCCAACCCAACCTGCAACAGCGAAGGCTTCCTTATGATCGAGCGTTACTCCCGCCCCGAAATGGTTTCTATCTGGTCTGCGGCCACCAAGTTCAAAATCTGGTACGAGATCGAGGCCCACGCCTGCGACGCCATGGCCGATCTGGGGGTGATCCCGCGCGAGAATGCCGAAGCGGTCTGGAAAGCCAAGGACGTGGAGTTCGATGTCGCCCGCATCGACGAGATCGAAGCCGTGACAAAGCACGATGTCATCGCCTTTCTCACCCATCTCGCCGAGCATGTGGGCTCTGATGAGGCCCGCTTCGTGCACCAAGGCATGACAAGCTCCGATGTGCTCGACACCTGCCTCAACGTGCAGCTCGTGCGCGCCGCCGATATCCTCGTGGCCGATATGGAGAAGCTCCTCGCCGCGCTCAAAACCCGCGCGATCGAGCATAAAATGACGGTCCGCGTCGGCCGCAGCCACGGCATCCACGCCGAACCCACCACAATGGGCCTCACCTTCGCGCGCTTTTACGCCGAGATGGACCGCAACCTGGCCCGCCTCAAAATGGCCCGCGAAGAGATCGCCACAGGCGCGATCTCCGGCGCGGTCGGAACCTTCGCCAACATCGACCCGCGCGTCGAGGAGCACGTCTGCGCGAAGCTCGGCCTCTCCCCCGAGCCGATCAGCACACAGGTCATCCCGCGTGACCGTCACGCCATGTTCTTCGCCACTCTGGGCGTCATCGCCTCAAGCATCGAGAATGTCGCCATCGAAATCCGCCACATGCAGCGCACCGAGGTTCTTGAGGGCGCCGAGTTCTTCTCCATGGGCCAGAAAGGCTCTTCTGCCATGCCGCACAAGAAAAACCCTGTGCTGACGGAAAACCTCACTGGCCTCGCGCGTCTCGTGCGCATGGCCGTGATCCCTGCAATGGAAAATGTCGCCCTCTGGCACGAGCGCGATATTTCTCACTCCTCGGTCGAGCGCGCCATCGGCCCCGATGCGACCATCACGCTTGATTTCGCCCTCGCCCGCCTCACAGGGGTTGTCGAAAAGATGCTCATCTTCCCCGACAACATGCTGGAAAACATGAACAAATTCCCCGGCCTTGTGATGTCCCAGCGCGTGCTTCTCGCGCTCACCCAAGCAGGTGTCTCCCGCGAAGATGCCTATTCCATGGTGCAGCGCAACGCGCTCAAAGTCTGGGAAGAGCGGCGTGATTTCCAGGAGCTGCTGCTGGCCGATGAAGAGGTCGTCAAAGCCCTCGGCGAAGAGGGCATCCGCGCCAAATTCGACATGGGCTATCACACCAAACACGTCGATACGATCTTCACACGCGTCTTCGGCGAAAGCTGATATCAGGGGGCAAAATGCTGACCAACCGCGACATCAAAGAGCTCACGGCCTTTCGCCGCGCGTTGCATCAGCACCCCGAAGTCTCGGGCGAAGAGGCCGAGACAGCCCGCCGCATCACCGAGGCGCTTGAAGCGCTCGCGCCGAGCCAGATCCTCACAGGTCTGGGCGGCCATGGCGTCGCGGCGGTGTTTGACAGCGGCGCGCCCGGCCCCACCGTGCTCTTTCGCGCCGAGCTGGACGCGCTGCCCATTCAGGAGATCAACAATATCCCCTGGGCCTCGCAGATCGCGGGCAAAAGCCACGTCTGCGGCCACGATGGCCATATGACCATGCTGCTCGCCTTAGGGCGCCTGCTCGTGCGCCAGCCTGTCGCCAAGGGCCGCGTTGTGCTCATGTTCCAGCCCGCCGAGGAGGATGGCAGCGGCGCGCGCGCCGTGGTCGCCGACCCGGCGTTTGCGCAGATCGCTCCTGATTGGGCCTTCGCCATTCATGTCGAGCCGGGCCGCCCCTTCGGCCATGTCGCCAGTTGCGCGGGGCTGATCAACTGCGCATCTCTCGGCCTCAAGATCACCCTCACAGGCAAGACAGCCCACGCCGCCACGCCCGAAGACGGCACATCGCCCGCCCTTGCCGTGGCAGCCCTTCTGCCGCAGCTGGATGATCTCGGCCACGGCGGCACGCTTGGTGATGATTTCAAGCTCGTCACCCTCACCCATGTGAACATCGGCGCGCCGACCTTCGGCATCGCCCCCGCCGATGCGGTGATCTACGCCACTCTGCGCACCGCCGATGATGCGGGTATCACGGCGCTGGAAGAGGCCGCCCGCACGCTCGCGGCCGAGGCCGCAAAGGCCCACGGCCTCCAAGTGGCCTTCGAGGTGCACGACCATTTCGCCGCCTCGATCAATGATACAGAAGCCTATGAAGTGGCCGTCAAAGCCATGGACACGCTCGGTATTTCGCACAGCCGCGAAGGCGTGCCCATGCGCGCCTCCGAGGATTTCGGCGTGTTCGGCTGGGGCGCAAAAGCCGCCATGCTCTGCCTCGGCCCGGGGGAGGGCTACGCCGCCTTGCACAATCCTGACTATGACTTCCCAGATGATCTCATCCCTCTGGGCAGCGCTCTTTTTGCGCGCATTGCCCATGATCTCTTGAGCGAAGGCACAGGCCTATCGGCGAATCACGCGCTGTGATAGGCTGCTTGCACAGGTCAGAGAGGAGTTTTCATGCCCCGTTTCATTCTCACCGCCATATTTGTGCTCACAGCCAGCATGGCCAGCGCCGAGTGTTCCCGTGGCCATGAGCAAGCCATGAGCTGCGCACAAGGCCAAAGCTATGATGCCGAAACAGGCACCTGCGTGCCCCGCGTCACCAGCTGAGCACGGCACATTCGCGGAATGCCACGGGCCAGACCCTTTTGGATCTGGCGCCAAAAGCCGTGCAACGGGCCGCGCCACGCAATAACACTGCATCCCGCAAAACCGGCCCAATCCTCAAGCGCTTCTGCCCCATCCAAGCCAAGGCCCCCAGTGCGGGACTTTTCTACCTTTGCTTCAAGAGGCCAACGTCAGCCCCGGGAGTGGCCAACCTGAATGACTCGCAGGGCGTTTTATGCCTGCCAAACACACCCCCAGAACACGCCGCGCGCGCTCAACTGTCAAATCGCCTGTCAGGCACAGCATGGCCGGGCCGCTATGCGGCTGTTAACCGGCCCGAGACCTACCACCACTACCTGCCTTCCATCACCACCCCCTTCACAAAGCCCCGCTTTGCCGACTTTCTTATTTTTCAGGCTCGGGCGATAACGTGAAGGTCATTGGGCGTTTCACATCTGCAAACGCCGATCAGCGTTGCGGCCTCTTGCCCCCTCCCTTACAAGATTCCCAACGCGCCGCAAAAATCGGCGCGAGTAATTGACTATTTTTGTCGCACAACCTTGCGTTTTGGCAAATCAGGTGCATTTTTGAGCAAAGCAAAGCTAAAAAACGGCCAGCAGGAGGTCTCGTGTCCCTATTCTTCATTGTCCTTCTGCCGTTCCTCGGCGCCCTGCTTCCAGGGCTGATGA
The DNA here is from genome assembly GCF_937123735.1 of uncultured Lentibacter sp. Taxonomy (GTDB): domain Bacteria; phylum Pseudomonadota; class Alphaproteobacteria; order Rhodobacterales; family Rhodobacteraceae; genus Lentibacter. The sequence continues at coordinate 70,591 of NZ_CAKZKL010000028.1, read as the reverse complement.
ATTCTGCGGGCCGCGCCGCCACAGCCGGCGTCACCTTCACAGTCTCGCTCGCCGCCTTCATCGGCCTGCTCACCAACCTGCCGGCCATCCTTGCCGGCGAGGTTGTCATGGCGCGGATCGAGTGGATGCCGCTTTTGGGCCTCAACTTCACGCTCATGCTTGATAGCCTCGGCTTTTTCTTTGCCCTGCTCATCCTCGGCATCGGCCTGCTCATCATCGCCTATGCGCGCAACTACCTCAGCCGCGACGACAACATGGGCGAGTTTTTCACCTATCTGCTCATGTTCCAGGGCGCGATGGTGGGCATCGTGCTGTCTGATAACATCCTGCTTTTGCTCATTTTCTGGGAGCTGACATCGCTCTCCTCCTTCCTGCTCATCGGCTATTGGAAGCACCTACCCGAAGGCCGCCAAGGCGCGCGCATGGCCCTTACCGTCACAGGCATGGGCGGGCTTGCCATGGTCGGTGGGATGCTGCTGCTGGGCAATATCGTCGGCAGCTTTGATCTCAGCGTCATTCTGCAAAACCGTGCGCTTATTCAGGCCGATCCGCTCTATCTCCCCGCGCTCCTGCTCATCCTCTTGGGCTGTTTCACAAAGTCGGCGCAGTTCCCCTTCCACTTCTGGCTGCCACACGCCATGGCCGCGCCCACGCCGGTTTCGGCCTATCTGCATTCCGCCACCATGGTGAAGGCGGGTATCTTCCTCATGGCGCGCATGTGGCCGGTGCTTTCGGGCACGCCTGAATGGTTCGTCATTGTCACCACAGCGGGGCTCATCACCATGGTGCTCGGCGCGGTCATCGCGCTTTTCAAGCATGACCTGAAAGCGCTTCTGGCCTTCTCCACAGTGAGCCACCTCGGCCTCATCACCATGCTTTTGGGCACAGGCACGGCCTTTGGCGCCATGGCGGCGATGTTTCACATCCTCAACCACGCCACCTTCAAGGCCGCGCTCTTCATGTCCGCAGGCATCATAGATCACGAGGCCCACACCCGCGACATCCGCCGCCTCGGCGGCTTGCGCAAGCTCATGCCCGTCACCTTCGTGATCGCCACGCTGGCTGCGCTGTCGATGGCGGGAATTCCCTTGCTCAACGGCTTCCTCTCCAAAGAGATGATGCTCGAAGAAGCCACGAAAACCGCGCTCTTCGGCGCACCCTGGCTCGTGCCCGCGCTGGCCACCTTCGGCTCGCTCTTCTCGGCGGCCTATTGCTTCCGCCTCATTGGCCATGTTTTCTTTGGCCCCGTGCGCGCAGATTACCCTGCCAAGCCGCATGATCCGCCCGCCGGCCTCTGGCTGCCGCCCGCGCTGCTGATGCTGCCGGTGGTGGCGATCGGCGTGGCACCCTTCCTGGCGGAGCCGTTTGTGAAGCTCGTCACAGCCGCAGTGCTGGGCGAAGCGGGCGAGGTTCCCAAAGCCTATTTCAAAATCTGGCACGGCCTTGTGCCCGCGCTCTTCATGTCCATCGCGGCAGTAATCGGCGGCCTCCTCTTGCTGGCGGTGTTCAACCCTGCCCTGCGCCTTTGGGAGGCGGCCCCGCGCCCCGAAGCCAAACAAATCTTTGAAGCGCTCGTTCAGGCCGTGGCCACGCTGGCAGAAAAGCTTGTCCTGCCCCTGCACAACGGGGCCTTCAGCCGCTACGCCGCCATCGCCACAGCCACCATCCTCGCGGCGGGCTATCACGCCTATGACAGCGGCACGCTGGCGCCCGCCACCCGCGCCTTGCAGCCGGTTGGCGCCGTGCCTGTGGCCGCTTGGCTCATGGTGCTCGCCGCCACGGCGGGGCTTGTGCTTTTGCACCGCAACCGTCTGTTGTCGCTCATCTTGATGGGCATCATCGGCCTCATGGTCTCTATTGGCTTTGTCTTTTTCAGCGCGCCAGACCTTGCAATGACCCAATTTACCGTTGAGGTCGTGACCATCATCTTGCTGCTGCTGGCGCTCAACTTCCTGCCCAACCGCACGCCGGTAGAAAGCTCGGTGCTGCGCCGCTTGCGTGACGCCGGATTGGCCATCGCCGGTGGACTGGCCGCCTTCGGGCTCGCTTACCACTACCTGCTGCGCAACGCTGTCAGCGATCCGATCAGCGGCTTTCACCTTGCCAATTCCTACAAGGGCGGCGGCGGCACCAATGTGGTGAACGTGATCCTCGTGGATTTCCGTGGCTTTGACACCTACGGCGAGATCATCGTGCTTGGAATCGCGGCACTGCTGATCTACGCGCTCACCGAAACGCTGCTGGGCGGCCCCGTGCGGGCGCGCCTGCTCAACCGCACCCCCGACCAGCCCCTCGCGGGCGATATGCACCCCATGATGATGGTGGTGCTCACCCGCGGGATTATGCCGCTGGTGCTTCTGGTGGGCTTTTACATCTTCCTGCGCGGCCATAACGAGCCGGGTGGCGGCTTCATTGCCGGGCTGATCGTGGCCATTGCGGTGGTCATGCAATATATGGCCAGCGGGTTTTCCTGGGCCACGGCGCGGCTGCGCTACCCCTATCACGGCATCATCGGCACCGGGGTGCTGATTGCCGGGCTGACAGGGCTCGGAGCCTGGTTCTTTGGCAAACCCTTCCTGACATCGGATTTCACCTATGTGCGCATCCCGCCGTTCGAAAAGTTCGAACTGGCCACCGCCGCCCTGTTTGATCTCGGGGTGTTCCTCGCGGTGGTCGGTGCGGTGATGCTCTCGCTGGAGAGCTTCTCGCGCCTTGCCCGCCGCGCCCATACCCCGGAAACAGAACACCCGATGGACATAGACCCCTCGCGGGATGATCCGCAAACCAACACCGCCAAGGAGGGCGTGTAGAATGGAATTTCTCGTGGCCTCCGCCATCGGCGCTCTCACCGCAGGGGGGATCTACCTCGTGCTGCGCCTGCGCAGCTTCCCGGTTATACTGGGCATCTCGCTGCTCACCTATGCGGTCAATGTCTTTTTGTTCACCTCAGGCCGCCTCACCATCGGCGGCGCGCCCATTCTGCGCGAAGGCGCCATCGGCTACGCCGATCCGCTGCCACAAGCGCTTGTGCTCACAGCCATCGTCATTTCCTTTGGCATGACAGCCGTTGTGGTGATGATCGGGCTTGGGGCCTTTCTTGGCTCCGATGACGACCGTGTGGATGATGCGCCCGCCTCTGCACAAGACAGCCCGGAGGCCCGCCCATGACCCATTGGCTCATTGCACCGGTTGTTCTGCCTGCGCTGCTTGCGCCGTTTATCGTTCTGGCGGCGCGCTATCATATTGGGATCCAGCGGGTGCTGTCGCTGGCGGGCGTGCTCGCCCTTATCGGCATTGCCGCCGCGCTGGCCTGGCAGGCTGCGGATGGCACAATCACCCTCTACCAGCTCGGCGATTGGGCCGCCCCCTTCGGCATCGTGCTTGTGGGTGACAGGCTGTCCACCCTCATGGTGCTGCTCACCACGGTTCTGGCGCTCTTTGTGCTGCTCTATGCCATCGGCTCGGGCTGGGATGCGCGCGGGCGGCACTTTCATGCGCTCTTTCAGTTCCAGCTCATGGGCATTCTGGGGGCCTTCCTGACGGGCGATTTGTTCAATCTCTTCGTGTTCTTCGAGGTGCTGCTCATCGCCTCTTACGGGTTGATGATCCACGCGGGCGGCACAGCCCGCCTGCGCGCAGGCGTGCAATATGTGCTCTTCAACCTCATCGGCTCAACGCTGTTTCTCTTTGCGCTCGGCGCAATCTATGCCGAGACGGGCACGCTCAACATGGCCGATCTGGCCCAGCGCGTCACGCTTGTGAGCGCCGAGGAGACGGTCGGCATCCGGGTCGCTGCGGTGTTGCTGCTTCTGGTCTTCGCCATCAAGGCCGCGCTTGTGCCTTTGCACTTCTGGCTGCCCTCCAGCTATGCCGAAGCCCCCGCGCCCGTGGCCGCGCTCTTTGCGATCATGACAAAGGTGGGCGCCTACGCCATCATCCGCGTCTATACTCTGATCTTCCCGCCCGAGCTTTCGGTGACACAGGGCTTGCATGACCTCTGGCTGCTGCCGGCGGCGCTTGTGTCGGTGGCTCTGGGGATGATCGGTGTGCTTGCGGCAAAACGCCTGGAGCGGCTCGTCGCCTTTGCCGTCATCGGCTCCATGGGCATGGTCATGGTGATGATCTCGCTCTTCACGCCCGAGGCCATCGCCGCTGCGCTCTATTACATTGTGCACTCCACCCTCGCAGGGGCGGCACTGTTTCTGATCAGCGATCTGGTGCGCACAGGCCGCGGCGGCAGCCTCGCGCTCACAGCGCAGCCGCCAATGGCCGGGGCCGCGCTCACTGCTGCGCTCTTCTTTGCCGGTGCCATCGCGATGGCCGGTCTGCCGCCGCTCTCGGGCTTTCTGGGCAAGCTCCTGCTGCTTCAGGCCGCGCTGGCAACACCGCAGGCCGCGCTGATCTGGGCCGTGGTGCTGCTCTCTAGCCTTGTGAGCATTCTGGGGTTTGCCCGCGCGGGCAGCCAGCTCTTCTGGAAAGCCAAGAGCATCACCGCCCCCGAAGATATGGCCCCCGCCAGCGTGCCAGCCCCGCTGGCCTATCTGGCGGTTGGCGGGCTGCTCGCCCTGCTGGCTCTGCACACGGTTTTTGCCGGGGCCGCGCACGGCTACACCAGCAAGATCGCCGCACAGCTCTTTGCGCCGCAGCCCTATATCAGCACCGTGCTGGAGACGCCGGGCAAACTCAGCACCCCCGACCCGCAGAAGAAGGATCACTGACATGGCACGCCGCCTGCTTCACTGGCTCATGCCCCACCCCGTGCTCACCCTGCTGCTGGCGGTGGTCTGGATCCTGCTGCAAAACCAGTTCAGCGCCGGCATGGCTGTCTTCGGACTGATCCTGGGCATCGTGATACCGCTGATCACCGCCCCGTGGTGGCCCGACCGCCCGCAAAGCTTTCGCAGCGGCAAAATGGCCCGCTATGCGCTGCTGGTGATCTGGGACATCATGGTCGCCAACCTTCAGGTTGCCTGGATCGTGCTCACCGTGCCCAACACAAAGCTCCGGCCCGCCTGGATTGTCGTGCCACTGGAGCTGCGCGCGCCAGAGGCCATCACCATGCTCGCCGGCACCATCACCCTCACCCCGGGCACGGTCTCTGCTGACCTTTCCGATGAAGGCCACAGCCTGCTGGTGCATGTGCTGCACACCACCACCCCCGACGCCGTGCGCGACGAGATCAAAACCCGCTACGAAGCCCGCCTGAAGGAGATTTTCGCATGATCACCGCTCCCGAGCTGTTTGCGCTGGCGCTTGTGCTGGCCTTTGCCGCCCTCGCCTTTGCGCAACTCATGTGCCTGATCCGCCTGGTCATCGGCCCCAGCACGGGCGACAGGATCCTGGCGCTGGACACCATGGTCATCAACGCGCTGGGCCTGGTCATCCTGCTGGGGTTGCACCAGGGGGTGCGGATCTATTTTGAAGTCACCCTGCTGATTGCCATGCTGGGCTTTGTGTCAACCGTCGCGCTTGCGCGCTTTATCCTGCGGGGGGACATCATCGAATGACAGCCGCCATCCTCGGAACCTATCTCACCGCCGCCCTCTTGCTGATCGGGGCGGGCTTTGCCAGCGTCGCCGCCATCGGCCTGCTCAAGTTCAACGACCCGATGACCCGGCTGCACGCGCCCACCAAAATCGGCACCGTGGGGATCGGCGCATTGCTGCTGGCCTCCATGCTGCACGGCTTTCTCAGCGGGGCCCCCTCCTATCACGAGCTGCTGATCATGGGTTTTCTGTTTGTCACCGCGCCGATTTCGGCCAACTTCATTGCCAAGGTGAACATCCACCAGCGCAGCTGTGATACCCCGCCCGCGCCGCCGCAGGACGAAACCTGGTCAACGCTCAACACCCCAAAAGAGCCCGGCCAGTCCCCACCACACAGCTCCCAATGACACCAGACCAGCGCCCCGGCTCGTCAGCCGAGGCGCTGACAATTTTAGGCAAACTTGGCTCAAAACGGCGCCAGAAAACGCTGGTGGCTGCGGGGGGCGAAAGGCTTTCTTAGGGGGTTCGTCCTAGGGTCTGACCCAGTCAGATAGGAAGCCAAATGTCCGCGATGCAGCCCCTCGCCAGCCTAGCGCCCAGCCGCATGTCTCCCGCGCTCACCTCTGCGCAGAAAGCCGCCATCATTGTGCGCTTCTTGCTCAAGGAGGGGGCCGATGTGCCGCTGGAGCGCCTCTCCGAAGAGAGCCAGAGCACCCTCACCGCTGCCATCGGCGACATGGGGTATATCGACCGGGAAACCCTGGCCAATGTGCTGGCCGAATTTGCCCGCGAAATCGAGGCCATGGGCCTTGTCTTCCCCGCCGGACTGGCCGAAGCGCTGCAAAGCCTTGAAGGGCGCATTTCCCCTGTCACAGCCGCGCGGCTGCGCAAAGAGGCTGGGGTGCGCCAGGTCGGTGATCCCTGGGACAGAATTCGCGCCTTGCCCGCCGAAAAGCTGCTGCCCCTGCTCAGCCAGGAAAGCACCGAGGTGGCCGCGGTTCTGCTCTCCAAGCTGCCGGTGCCCTTGGCCGCCGAGCTGCTCGGCCAGATCCCGGGGCCGGAGGCGCGCCGCATCAGCTATGCCGTCTCGCTCACCGGGCAGGTCACCCCCGGCGCCGTTGACAGGATCGGCCTCTCGCTCGCCGCGCAATTTGAGCATGAAAGCCCGCGCGCCTTTGAGGACGACCCCGTCGAGCGGCTCGGGGCGATTCTCAACATTGCCAATTCGGAAACCCGCGATGCGCTGCTCAGCGGGCTCACCGAGGAGGACGCCGATTTTGGCCAACGCCTGCAAAAGGCAATCTTCACCTTCGTGCATATCCCCGCCCGCGTCGGGGCTGTGGATGTGCCCAAGATCACCCGCGAGGTCGACCCTGAACAGCTGCGCACCGCACTCGCCTTTGCGCTGGCCACCGAAGATGAGGGCCTGCGCGCCAGCGCCGAATATATCCTGGGCAATATCTCCAAGCGCATGGCCGAAGGTATGCGCGAGGAAATCGCCGAGTCCGGCCGCGTCAAACCCAAAGAGGGCGAGGCTGCCATGAATGCCGTGGTTGCCGCCATTGGCGCGCTGCAAAGCGCCGGCGAGCTGACACTGGTTATCGCCGAAGAGGACGACTCTGAAGGCTAGACCCGCGCGCCCAAAAGGCCCGTGCCCCTAAAAGCGCGTGCCCGCGCAGACGGCTTCTGCTTTCCCTTGCGCGCAAAGCCCGATAGGCTTGGCAGGATTTTTCTCACAAAGCTGTGGCCCCATGTCCTCCCCTACCAAAGCGATCTTGCTGATGATTGCCGCCATTTTCTGCTTTTCCAGCATGGATATGATGGCCAAACTTCTGGCCGAGCGGGTTGGCACGCTCACCACCCTCTGGGTGCGCTACACCGGGCAGGCGTTGCTTGTCACCGCGCTGATTTTGCCGGATTTTCGCCGGATCATGCGCACAAGCTATCCCAAGCTGCAACTGGCGCGCTCGGTGTGCCTGCTGGGCGCGACCGGCTTTTTCTTCTTTGGCATCTCCAATATCGGCCTCGCGCAGGCCGCATCCGTGATGTCCACCAATCCGGTGTTTATCACCCTTGGGGCGGCCTTCTTTCTGGGCGAGCGCTTTGGCCTGCGCCGTGCGGCGGCCATCTTGGCAGCCTTTGGCGGGGCTTATCTGGTGATCCGGCCCGGCTCGGCGGTGTTTTCGCCCTATGCGCTGCTGCCGCTGGCGGCGGCGATGTGCTATTCGGCCTATGCTTTGGTCACGCGCTTTGTGGGGCGCGATGAAGATGCTTGGACCTCGCTGTTTTACACCGCCTTGTTCGGCGCGGCGGTGCTCACGCTGAGCCTGCCGCTTTACGGGCAGAAGCTGGGGCTGAGCGATGTGCCGCTGATGGTGGGAATCACCCTTTGCGCAACCTTGGGGCAGCTGGCGCTGATCCGCGCGCTGATGGCGGGCGAGGCCGCCATGCTGGCACCGTTTTCCTACGCTGGTATCCTCTTTGCGCTGGTCTATGGGTTCTTTGTCTTTTCCGCCGTGCCGGATCTTTACACGCTGATCGGCGCGCTTGTGATTGCGGCCTCTGGCATTTATGTCTGGCACCGCGAAACCTACGCCAAGCCTAAGAGCAAACCATGACAGCCGCGCCCCTCTCCCTGCGCAAGCGTGCGGGTTATTTTCTCAGCAATCTGCTGTTTGCCGGGTTGATCCGTCTGGCGCTGTTGCTGCCCTATCGCTGGCGTGTGCCGCTGATGGGCTGGATCACCGCGCGGATTTTGGCCCCTTTGGCCGGTTGGCAGGCGCGGGTGCGCGCCAACCTTGCGCATGTGCTCCCCGATCTGCCAGAGGCGCAGGTTCAAGAGATCTGCCGCGCGGTGCCCGACAATGCCGGGCGCACCCTGATCGAAATCTACTCGGGCGCGCCCTTCAAGGCCCGCGCCGTGCAAGCCCCCATATCGGGCCCCGGCCTCGCCGCGCTGGAGGCCGCCCGCCAAGAGGGGCGCCCGGTCATTCTGGTGACAGGGCATTTTGGCAATTACGATGCGGTGCGCGCCAATCTGATCGCGCGTGGCCACAATATGGGCGCGCTTTACCGGCCAATGAGCAACCCCTATTTCAACCGCCATTATGTCCGCGCGATCACAGCCATCGGCGCGCCGATGTTTGCCCAGGGCAACCGCGGTATGATGCAGATGGTGAAACACCTGCGCAGCGGTGGCGTGGTCGGGATCCTCACCGACCTCAACAACGGCGCGGGCGCAGCACTCGACTTTTTTGGCAAGCCGGCCCTCACCTCGGTGATCACCGCCGAACTGGCGCTCAAATACAATGCCGCCCTGATCCCCGTCTATGCCATCCGCCAAGCCAACGGGCTGGACTTTGAGATCATAGCCCAGGCCCCTGTCGCGCCCTCAGACGCAACGACCATGACCCAGGAAATCAACCACCAACTTGAAGCCCTGGTGCGCGCCAATCCCGGCCAGTGGTTCTGGATCCACCGCCGCTGGAAAGGCGCAAGCCCCCAAGATGAAACCAGCTAGCCGTCTTTTTGCCCCAAGTGTTGCCAAGACACATCAACCTAAAGCATTGTCTTTAAATCACTTTTTATCAGGTCCGCCGGATGCGGCGCAGTTAAGCTAAATTGTCACTTTTTCGCCCCAATTCGTCCTTAAGGAAGTCAGGAAGAGCAGCGAAAAGCCTGTTCAACGGAAATGTTAAGGCAGAAGCTGACCATGAAAAAGAGAGAGCTGGTGCAGGCGCTGTGTCTGTGTTTGGACAAAACCGCCCCCGCCACTGGTCCGCTGCGCGTGGGTGCTCAGCCTGCAACGGGAGGCTGCTGATGCGCAATTTCCTGCTGCCTGCACTCTTTACGCTCGTCGGCTGTATGCCCGGCCATATTTCTGATACCCCCTCCCGCGGGATCGTCCAGGACGGCACTCTGGGCCTGCCGCCGCTCAAATCCTTCACCACAACTGTGCAACAAGCGCCCATGCGCGCCAACAGCGATATCGCCCGCGATTTTCTCGCGCTGGCCTTCCAGCTGGAATCCGGGCGCGAATTGCCCGTGCTCACCCGCTTTGAAGGCCCGATCAGCATCCGCGTCACCGGGGCGCCCCCCGCCACGCTGCTCCCCGATCTGAGCCGCCTGATCTACCGGCTGCAAAGCGAGGCCCGCCTGCCCGTCAGCCTGACAAATGCGCCCAATGCCAATATCACGGTGCAGGCCGTCAGCCGGGCCGAAATCCGGCGCAACCTGCCCCATGCGGCCTGTTTTGTTGTGCCCAATATTTCCGATATTTCAGAGTATAAAGCAGCGCGCCGCACCGAAAAAACCAACTGGGCCGCGCTGCGCAGCCGCCAGAAACTTGCGGTTTTCGTGCCCAATGATGCCAGCCCGCAAGAGGTGCGTGATTGCCTGCACGAGGAGCTCGCGCAAGCCATCGGGCCGCTCAATGATCTTTATCGCCTGCCCGATTCTGTCTTCAATGATGACAATATGCACACCGTTCTGACCGGCTTTGATATGTTGATCCTGCGCACCTATTACGCGCCCGAACTGCGCACCGGAATGAGCAAACGCCAGGTCGCAGCGCTTCTGCCGGGGCTGCTTGCGCGGCTCAACCCCGCCGGGGAGGCGCTGAGCCCAACTCGCACCGCGCCCACCCCGCGCAGTTACATCAATGCCGTTCAAACAGCCCTCGGTCCCGGGGCCTCTATGCCCCAGCGCCGCGCCGCAGCCCAAAAAGCCCTGTCAATCTCGCGGGCCTTTGGCTGGCAAGATCACCGGCGCGCCTTTGCCCACTACGCCATGGGCCGCATCTCGCAGGTCTCTGATCCGGCGCTTGCGCTCGAACATTTTCAGGCCGCCGACCAGCTTTACGCCCGTTCGTCTGCCACCACGCTGCACCGGGCCTATGTCGCCTCGCAACTGGCCTCGCATGCGCTCAGCGAAGGCAATGGCCTGCGCGCGCTCGGCCTCGTGAACCCGGCCCTGCACATTGCCCAAAAGCATGAGAACGCCGCCCTGCTGAGCACGCTGATGTTGTTGCGCGCCGAGGCCCTCGAACTGACTGGGCGCTCCTCCGAGGCCCACCACGTCAGGCTGGACAGTCTGGGCTGGGCGCGCTACGGATTTGGCTCGGAATGGGCCGTGCGCGCCAAAATGCGCGAGATCGAAACCCTCAGCCCATCCCGAGGCAAACGTGGCTAAAGCAGAGCGGATGGGGCGAGATGATTGTTACACTGGGGTTCGTAATCGGCGCGATTGGCGGGGCCCTCTTGGCCCGAAAAAAGAATGGTAACAGGCTCGATATGGTGCAGCACGCGGCTGTCCTCGGGGTGATCTGCGCCTTGGTCGCGCTGTTTCTCAATATCCTGATCCTGCGGATGCTCTGAGGCCGAGGCGATGTTTCTCCCGTTTTTCGAGAACCTGCGCGAGGCCCGTATTCCGGTGTCTCTGCGCGAATTTCTAACCTTTCTGGAGGCGGTCAAATCCGGTCTGGTGACCTATGATATCGAAGGGTTCTACTATTTGGCCCGCGCTGCCATGGTCAAAGATGAGCGCCATATCGACAGATTTGATCAGGCTTTTTCCAAAACATTTCAGGGCCTTGAAGAGATTTCTTTAGGTGATGTCTTAGAAGCGGTCGATATCCCCTCAGACTGGCTGGAAAAACTTGCCGAAAAGCACCTCTCCGAAGAAGAACGCGCCGAGATCGAAAGTTTAGGCGGCTTTGACAAGCTCATGGAAACATTGAAAGAACGCCTCAAAGAACAGGAGGGCCGCCACCAGGGTGGCAACAAATGGATCGGCACAGCCGGAACCTCACCGTTTGGCGCTTATGGCTACAACCCCGAAGGGGTGCGCATTGGCCAGAAAGAGAGCCGCCACAAGAGCGCCGTCAAAGTTTGGGACAAGCGCGAATTCAAGAATCTCGACGGCGATGTGGAGCTGGGCACGCGCAACATCAAGGTTGCGCTCAAGCGCCTGCGCCGCTGGGCACGCGACGGGGCGCATGAGGAGCTGGACCTCAACGGCACAATCCGCGCCACGGCCGAACACGGCTATCTCGATGTGAAGACCCGCCCCGAGCGGCGCAACGCCGTCAAAGTGCTGCTCTTTCTTGATATCGGCGGTTCGATGGACCCGCATATCAAACTGGTCGAGGAGCTGTTTTCCGCTGCCAAATCCGAGTTCAAACACTTTGAGCACTTCTACTTTCACAACTGCCTCTATGAGGGCGTCTGGAAAGACAATGCCCGCCGCTGGGACCAACAGACCCCCACTTGGGAGGTTCTGCGCACCTATGGCAGCGACTACAAATGTATCTTCGTGGGCGATGCCTCCATGTCGCCTTATGAGATCGCCTATGCCGGCGGCGCGAATGAGCATTGGAACGCCGAGGCAGGGCAGGTTTGGCTGGAGCGGGCGCGGGCACAGTGGGCCAACACGGTCTGGATCAACCCCGTGCCGGAAAAATACTGGGGCTACACCCATTCCATCGGCATGATCCGGGAGATCTTTGAAGATCAGATGGTGCCGATGACCCTTGATGGCATCACACGCGGAATGCGCGCGCTGATCTGACCCGGCGCAAGCCTGTTGCCTTTCTGGCCCAGCGTGCGCCGCGTTAACCACTTTTAGCGCCTCAAAGCCGCGCAACAGCGGTGCACGCTTTGTGCACGGGGGGTGCACGGGTTTCACCCCCCCCTTTTGGCCTCTGGCGCGCGCCGTTAACCCTCTCGTGCGCAGGGTTTACACTTCAAACAAGCTGCCAGGCCCCCAGCCTTTGGGCGCACAGCCCGCGAGGGTGAGCATATGCCAGATAAGCGCTTGATTTGACGAAATAACCGGCCGTCCCACCCGCTGCTCTGCCTCGCGCAGAATAGAAAAACTCCGCAGGTTGGTGCAGCTCACAAAAACCGCATCTGAAGGCGCTGTTTTTGCAATATCTTCAATGGCTTGCAAGGTACTCTCTTCTGAAATTCGGGCCACCTTGCGGTCTTCGCTCTGGGCAAAGCTGGCCTCTGCCACGGTCTCAAATCCAGCCTCGGCCAGCAAGCCGCGCATCGGGGCGGTCACCTCTTTGACATAGGGGCTGACGTATGAAATCTGCTTTGTATTCAGGGCCTTAAGGGCTGCCACCACAGCGCTGATGGGGTTGGTTGCGGCGGCCTGTGGCTGGGCTTGGCCCAGCAACGCCGCCACCCGCTCAGGGCCAATCACCGTGCTGGCCGAGGTGCAGGCATAGCCAATCGCCCGAAGCCCCTGCGGCAGCAGAGCCGCCGCCGCAGGCAGGCGGTTTTCCATCAATTTCAGAGCCTTAGGCGTTACGTCGGCCTCAGCGGCGATGCGCGTGTGCACAAGGCTCACAGCCCGCCCGGCGAGCACCTGCCGGGCCTCGTTTTCCAGGGTTTCATCGGTTGAAAGAACAATCAGCCCAAGCTTGGCTTCGCCGCCAAACCCTTGATCCAGCTCATATTTTACCACCGCACGCTCCTTGTATTTTCGCTGGCCCGAATCTGCGTGCCCCCGTAAGCTTGCCCCATGACGCGCGCCCCTGTCACGCATATAAACCTCGCCGCCTTCGCCGCCGATCCCTACCCCGATCTGGCCGCGATGCGCGCGAGCGCGCCCATCACCTTTGTGCCCGAGCTCAACGCCACCTTGCTCACCCGGCGCGATGATATTTTCACACAAGAAAAACGAATCGACGTTTTCTCCTCGCGCCAGCCGAAAGGGTTAATGACCAAGCTCATGGGCGAGAACCTCATGCGCAAGGATGGCGCGGCCCATATGGCCGAGCGCCGCGCGCTCTTTCCCGCGCTCAGCCCCCGCACCATGCGCGACATCTGGCAACCGCAAATAGCAACCATGGCCGACAAGCTGCTGAATTCACTCGCAGAAAAGCAAGGCTGCGATCTGGTGCGCGCCTATGCGATGGTCCTCTCCGCCGAAACCCTGAAGCTTGTCACAGGCCTCACAAACATGGCCGCCGCCGAGCTTGACCGCGTCAGCCAGGGCATGATCGACGGCTGCGCCAACTACGCAGGCAATCCCGAGATCGAGGCCAATTGCCACGATTGCACCACCTCCATCGACACCCATATCGACGACATGCTCCCCCGCCTCAAAGCCGCGCCCAACAACTCCGCGCTCTCGGTCATGTATGAGGCCGGCCTGCCAATGGAGTCGATCCGCGCCAACATCAAGCTGATCATCTCCGGTGGACAGAACGAGCCGCGCGACGCCATAGCCGGGGCCGCATGGGCGCTGCTCACCCATCCCGAGCAGCTCGCATGGGTCCGCAAGGGCGAGGCCAGCTGGGGCCAGGTTTTTGATGAATATGTCCGCTGGATTTCTCCCATCGGCATGTCGCCGCGTGAGGTCGCGCGCGCCGATGTGATCCACGGCATCCCCTTTGAAAAAGGCGCGCGGGTGTTTCTCATGTTCTCCTCCGCAGGCCATGACGAGGCCCATTTTGAAGAACCTCAACTATATGATATTAAACGAAATACAGCTCCCTCCATCCCCTTTGGCGCGGGGCCACACTTCTGTGGCGGGGCGGCTGTGGCCCGTGCGCTGATCACCGAGATCGCGCTGCCAAAGCTCTTTGAGCGCTTCCCGCAGATGTCGCTTGCGGGCGATGTCCCCTTCACGGGCTGGGCCTTTCGCGGGCCCACAAAAATGCCCGTTGCATGGTAGCGCGCCAGCCCCCATATCATGTGCCATGATCAAGCTTCTGCCCATCCTGCTGCCGCTCATTTACGGCTATATCGTCTACCGTTTCTCCGTGCGCAACACGCTCAAGGAGCTTGATGAGAAGTCCACAGAGCTGGTCGATCCGGCGTTTCAGCCCGTGCTCACACGCCTCGCCGCCGCCCTTGGGCTCGCGCGCGTGACGGTCTATCTCTATGAGATAGAACCGGTCAACGGGCTCGCGGCACCAGACGGGCGGATCTTTATAACCCGAGGATTTTACAACAAATTTCGGTCTGGAGAGGTGAGCGCAGAGGAGCTGGCCAGCGTGATCGCCCATGAGCTGGGACATGTCGCCCTCGGCCATTCGCGCCGCCGAATGATCGACTTTTCGGGCCAAAATGCCATGCGCATGGCGCTCGGAGCAATTTTCTCGCGCTTCGTTCCGGTGATTGGTGTCTGGCTCGCCAATTTCGCAACCACCCTGCTCGCCGCGCGCCTCTCGCGCGCAGACGAATACGAGGCCGATGAATACGCCGCCGCATTGATGACGAAAGCCGGCTTTGGCGTTGCGCCGCAAATCGCGCTGTTTCACAAGCTGGAAACCCTCACAGGCGCGGTCGCGGGCCGACCGCCCGCCTGGCTCTTGAGCCATCCCAAAACAAAAGAGCGCATCGCCGCCATCCGCGCGCTCGAAAGCCGCTGGGCAAAGGCCTAGCCGAGCGCTTTCGCCAGCCGTGGCAGACGCGCTTTTTTGAAAAGGCTGCGCATCGTCCAACCCTGCCCCGAAAGCTCCCGCGCCTTGGCGAGAACGCGCTCCGCAACAGGCGTAACAAGCGCAGGATCGGAGGCAAAAACCCCGCGCAGGTAAGCGTCCGGGTCCATCAGGCTCAGGCCCTCTTCGGCCAATATCTGCGCGGGAAAGTCCTTTTTATTCAAGGTGATAATCGCGTCAGCAGAGCCTGCCACAGCCGCCGCCAGCACATGGATGTCGCCCGCGTCCGGCAGCCAGAGCCGCGCTTTCAGCCCTTCGCCATAGCGCACCCGCGCATTGGGCCAGCGCGCATGGAGCAGCGCAATTTCCCCTTCGGCAAACACCCGTCCACCAGCCGCGTGCTTCTCTGCCGTATGCGCCCATTCGCCCTCGATCTCGGCGGACCACAGTGGCTCAAAAGCCCCCGCATCGGCCGCGCCCAGAAGCATTTCGCGCATCACCGTCGGATAGAGCACACAGGTGTCAAGCAGCAGCTTCACAGCCGGTAAAACAGCGCTTTGAGATAGCCACTTTCCGCAAGCTGCGGCATCAGCGGATGGTCCGGCCCCGCAAAGCCCGTGTGAATCAGCTGGCTTACGCGCCCTGCGCGGCCAATGCCCCGGCTTGAGGCGGCGCGAAACTTGCCCAAATCGGCGGCATGCGAACAGGAACAAAGCCCTAAATATCCGCCCTCCTTCACCAAGACAGCCGCCAGCCGCGCAATGCGCTCATAGGCCCTCAACCCCGCGTCCAAAGCCTTCTTTGAGGGCGCAAAAGCGGGCGGATCACAGATCACCACATCAAATTTGCGGCCCTCTTCGGCCAAGGCTGCCAGCGCGTCAAATGCGTCTGATATACGCGTTTCAAAGTGCTCTGCCATGTCCGAGGCCGTAGCCCCCGCTGTGGCCAGTTCCAGCGCTGCGGCGGAGCCGTCGACAGCCAGAGCGCTCTTGGCCCCCTGCGCCAAGGCGGCGAGGCCAAAGCCCCCGACATGGGAAAAAACATCAAGAACATCAGCGCCCTGGCTCAGCTTTGCGGCAAAAGCCTGATTGTCGCGCTGATCAAAGAAAATACCGGTTTTCTGCCCACCCGTCAGGTCGGCCATATAGGTCGCACCGTTCATCTGCACAGGCACAGGCCCGCTCGGTGCTGCGCCCGCCAGCACGGCGCTTTCGTCATTGAGGCCCTCAAGGCCACGCGCGCGCCCCGAGGCGTTTTTGAGGATCGTGGTGATCCCATCCAAGCCCTCCAGAGCCTCGCAAAGCATGTCCAGCCGCGCCTCGGCCCAGGCGGCATTGGGCTGCAAGACCACCGTATCGCCGAAGCGGTCGATGACCACGCCGGGCAAGCCATCCGCCTCGGCATGGACAAGGCGGTAAAACGGCTGTGCATAGAGCCGCTTGCGCATATCCAGCGCCTTCTGAAGCTTGGCTTTGAACCACCCAGCATCAATCACAACGCGCACATCGCGCTCCAGCATCCGCGCCGAAATACGGCTCTCGGCGTTGAAGCCGACAAGCCCCATGGGCGCGCGCTCGGCGTCTTCCAGAAGCACGATCTCGCCTTTGGCGATAGCCTTTGTGCGGCGGTCGAGCACAAGCTCGTTGTCAAACACCCAAGGCGCACCATGGCGGATCTTGCGCGCGTCGGCTTTGGGTTTGAGGCGGATAACGGAATAAGGGAGCTGTGTCATACAGCCCCCTTACATCAGTTTTTAACCGGAGTGAAAGCCTTAGTAGAGGCCAGAAAAGCTCATCTCCGATGTGTCCAGCGGTGCCAAGGCCAGCGGGGCTTGGCGGCTGACACTCTCAACCGGTGCAGCCTGCTGCGCGAGCGTTTCAGAAATCACCTCGGAAAGATGCGCCAGAACCCGCTTTTTCTGGGTTTCCCCGCGCTCCTCGGCCTTGATGGCCTGTTGCCCGCCAAAGGCCTTCAAATCAGTCCGCACCGTTTGCGGCGGCATCAGAACCGCTCCTGTGACAGGATCTGTGACGCTCATCACAAAGTTCATCGCATGGTTTCCGCCCACAGTATAGCGGGCCTTGTCGGAGAGAGAATGGAAGCGCAAAACTTCAATCTCGATCCGTGCAGGCTGGCCGCCGTGCAAATCCTGGGTGGCCAGCGTCGCACTCTGCTCAAAAATGGCCGCCACCTGCTCATAGCGGTCTGCGCGCGGCTCACCGCGCCAAACGATATCAGCCACAGGATAATAGACTTCGGCCTCCGAAACCCGCAGATCGCGCGGCACTGTCACTTGAATATCGCTGACCGTCAGAAAATTGCTCAGTTGCGCTGTCTGGCCCGTCTCTGCCTGGCCCGTCTCTTGGGCCGCCTGCGGGAAAAAGGGCAAGTTGCGGCTGGCCACGTCCAGGCTGGAACAGCCCGAAACCACCAGAGCCAACCCCATCGCGAGAGTTGCTTTCAGAAATGTCATATCCAGTCTCCTTGGGCCAGAATGCCCAGTTGCTCCTTAGAGCGGACTCTGCGCTTGGAATACGACCTCTTTAAGGCAAGATCAGGGAAAAGGTGGGGTCAGCCCCCCCTGTGCGCCGGCAAAAAACCGAAATTTTCAGTTATTTTATGACAATTTTGCGCGGTTGCGCCCTTGCCAGCCGCCGCGGCGGCGTGGGGCACTCATCACTTCGAGCCCCTCTTGCAGCACCTGTGTCATCGGGTGGCCCTCAAGCGCATGACGGCCCAAGAGCAGCGCAATGGTGTCTCGCTGGTCCATCTGTTCCGGCAGGCTCAGCGCCCAATCCAAAAAGATCGAACGACATTCTGACGGGGTGATCCCCTCAATCTTATAGGCCTCTGAAATCAGCGCCTTTGGGTCATAGATATCACCCTTCATTGCCAGCTCCTTGCAAGGCTTTGTCAATCACAGCCGCAGCTGTCTGCGCCAAACCTTGCAGCTCTGTGGCCAGAGAGACAAGGCTTTTTGCACCCGTTTCGCGCAACAAAAGCTGGCTGGCCCCCTCGCTTGCCCTCTCGGCCTCAAAGGGTTTGTCCGATAAAAACCGTGTGCTCAAATTCACCGCCCAAAGCTGGCGGTAGGCGTGCATCAGGCTGTCAACGGCCGCCTTGTCCACAATCCCGGCGCTGAGCAGCCCTTTCAGCCCGGCTTGCACCCGCAAGCTGGCAGAGCCCGCGCTGAGCGCGCCCATCTGTGAAAACAGCTCTATATCCTGCAACCGCCCCGGCCCGATCTTGGCATCCCAAACACCGTTGGGGGCCTTGGCAGCCGCAATCTTGGCGCGCATCTCGGCCACGCCCTGCCGCGTGCGGGCAAGGTCTTGGCCCTTTTCAACCAAGAGGGCCTCCCGAAATGCCCGAAACTTTGCCCCCAGGCTCTCAAGCCCGCAAACCGGCCGCGCCCGCACCAGCGCAAGATGCTCCCAAAGCCAGGCCTCGTCTTGCTGATAGGCCTGAAAAGCCGGCCAGCTTGTCGCCACCGGCCCCTGGTTGCCAGATGGGCGCAGCCGCATGTCCAGCTCATAAAGCCGCCCCTCGGCCATGGGGGCATTCACAGCTGTCACAAGCGCCTGGGTGAGGCGTGCATAATAAGGCCGGGTCGCCAAAGGGCGCCGCCCCTGCGACATCTCGGCCCCATCGGCCTCGTAGATCACGATAATATCAAGATCGGAACTGCTGGTGAGCCGCCCGGCCCCAAGAGACCCCATGCCGATCACCGCAGCGCCCTTGCCTGGGGGCGGCCCGTATTTGCTGGAAAACTGGGCCACAACGGCGGGCCAGAGCGCTTTGAGAGCCGCCTCGGCGAGCGCGGCATATTGCGTGCTGGCTTCCTCAGCCCCCGTCAGCCCGCGCAAGAAATGCACACCCACCCGAAAATGCCACTCCTTGCGCCAGCGGCGGGCCAGATCAAGCTTGCGCTCGTAGTCCTCCTCCGCTGCGAGCTGTGCGGAGAGCTCAGATGCCAGAGCCGCCACACCCGGCCAATCAGCAAAGAAACCACCCCCGATCACCGCATCAAAAACCCCGGCGTTCCGGCTCAGATACCCCGCCAGCGCCGGCGCGGTGCTGACAATGTCCACAACCAGGTCCACAAGCTGCGGATTGGCCTCAAACAGCGAGAAAAGCTGAACCCCGGCAGGCAAGCCCGCCAGA
Source organism: uncultured Lentibacter sp. (assembly GCF_937123735.1). Classification (GTDB taxonomy): domain Bacteria; phylum Pseudomonadota; class Alphaproteobacteria; order Rhodobacterales; family Rhodobacteraceae; genus Lentibacter. Next base: position 51,547 of record NZ_CAKZKL010000028.1, on the reverse strand, counting down.
AACCCATCAAACGCCAAAAGCGCGGCATGAGGATCGGAAGATTTCGCCAAAGCGCGCAAAATATCCGGCTTCAGGCGGCCAAAAATCTGCGTGCCGCGCTCCGAGCGCAGGGCTGCATAGCTGGGCCAGCGGGAAATGACCTGCCCATCCAGCTCCGGCAGGTCCGGCTCCGGGGCAATCGCATCTGGGGCAAAGAAGCCCTCGGTCAGCGCGTGCACCTCCTCCAGCCGCGCGCGCAGGTCGCGCTCAAGCTCGGCGCGCTCCCGCCCCATGAAGGCCGCAAGCTGCTCCATACCGTCCGCCGAATTGGGCAAGAGATGCGTTTGCTGATCGCCGATCATCTGCACACGATGCTCCACCTCGCGGTGCGCGCGATAATGTGCGCTCAGCACCCCGGCAACCTCCTCTGGCACCCACCCCTTCTGGGCCAGCACCCCAAGAGACGGCACCGTGGCGCGCAAGCGCAACTCAGGGTCGCGCCCACCGGAGATGAGCTGGCGGGTCTGGGTGAAAAACTCGATCTCGCGAATACCCCCGCGCCCGAGCTTCATGTTGTGACCCAGAAGGTCAATCTTGCCCCCCAGACCTTTGTGCGCGCGAATGCGCAGCCGCATATTGTGCGCATCTTCGATGGCCGCAAAATCGAGATGCTTGCGCCACACAAAAGGGCGCAGCGTTTCCAGAAAAGCCTCGCCCGCCCCCACATCGCCCACCCCACAGCGCGCCTTGATATAAGCCGCGCGCTCCCATGTGCGCCCGAGGCTTTCATAATAGCGCTCTGCGGCCTCCGCCGCCATGCACACGGGGGTCACAGCCGGATCGGGCCGCAACCGCAAATCGGTGCGAAAAACATAGCCCTCCGCCGTTCTGTCGTTGAGCATGGCGCTCATGGCGCGGGTTGCTTTGATAAAGCTCTTGCGCGCCTCAAAAAACTCTGTGCGCTCAAAACGGGTCTCGTCAAACAGGCAGATAAGGTCGATATCAGAAGAATAATTGAGCTCATGGGCGCCCATTTTGCCCATGCAGAGCACAAACATCCCGCCCAGCGTCTCAAGATCGGCCTCCCCCATGCCGGGCAATTTGCCCCGCCGGATCTCGGCCCCGACAGTGGCGCGCAAACTGAGCTGCACCGCCAGATCTGCAAACTCGGTGAGCGCCCGGGTGACCTCTTCAAGCGTCCAAACCCCGGCAAGATCGGCCAATGCGGTGAGCAGCGCCACCCGCTTCTTGGCCTGGCGAAGCGCGCTGCCCAGATCGCCCGGCGCAACCCTGTGCAGCCGGGCAAACTCTTGTGAAAGGGCTGTTTCAGGGGCCTCAAATGCGCGCGCCATCCAGTCAGCTTCACGCGTCATCAAGGATAACAGATAGGGGCTACAGCCCGCCGCGCCGCGCACAAGTGCTGCCAAATCGCCGGAAAGCTGGCCAAAAAGCCGCCCGCCTTCTGCGCCGCGGTCCGGGTCATAAGCCCTTGGCAGGCGGGTGATTTTCTGCACAAATTCCATACTTAAAGATGCGCCGCAGCTCTGGCGGCGTCAATCACCAACAGCGAGGTGGACATGTCAAAAAGTCTCAAACGCGTGCGCGCCGCACTGGGGGGCGAGGAGAGTGAAATCCGCGAAACCGCAGAGGCCAAAACCGCCCAGCAAGCCGCAGCCGAACTGGGCGTTGAGCGCGACCAGATCGCAAAGTCGATCATCTTTCAGGGCCAAAACTCGGGCGAAGCGCTCCTGTTCATCACGGCCGGGGGCAATCAGGTCTGCCCGACAAAAGCCGCCACCCTGGCGCGCGAGCCCCTTCTGCGGGCCGAGGCTGCCCTTGTGCGGGCCCAAACCGGCTTCGCAATTGGCGGCGTGGCCCCGATCGCCCATATAAGCGCGATCCGCAGTTTCTTTGACACGCGGCTGATGGATTTTGCAACGGTCTGGGCCGCTGCCGGCACGCCGCGCCATGTTTTCAGCATGGCGCCGGCCCGGCTATTGCAAAAATCGGGCGCGCAACTCTCTGATTTTATTTTGGAAAATACGCAAATGTAAAAAAGATTTACATTAACCCTTGCGCAAATGCCCCTCCACCCCAATATTGGGGATGTAAACAGAGTTAACATTTTAGAAAAGGATCACACCATGACCCCCACCGCCTCTTTCACCCCAGCGTCTCAAGGCTGGTTTGCCCGTGCCGAAGCCTGGTTGGATGCCAAAGGCAAAGGTGCCTGGATCGCGGCCATGGTGCTGGGATTTATCGTCTTCTGGCCCGTGGGCCTGGCGCTTCTGGCCTATATGATCTTCACAAAGCGGATGGGCGGACGCAAAGGAAGCTGTGCGCGCCGCAGCCATCTGCGCAGCCTGCGGCCCTCAGGCAACTCGGCGTTTGACGCCTACAAAGACGAAACACTGCGCCGCCTTGAGCAAGAGCAGCATAACTTCGAGGCCTTTTTGGAGCGTCTGCGCGAAGCCAAAGACAAGGCAGAGTTTGACCAGTTCATGAACGACCGCGCCCAAGCACATGAGGCCGACGATCTGGCGCACAGCGAAGCTGAAGCCGACAGTGAAGATGCCGCCGCCTCTGGCGAGGCGCAAAAAGGTTAAACCCCGCCCAGCGGTCTGACCCCGAGCATATCGGGGTCAGACCTTTTTCAAGTGAGGATCCCATGGACCAAAACACCCCCTTCTTGCCAGACCCGCAGCTTCAGCCGGAATTTTACGCCGATGTGCCTCTCAAGCGGTTGCTCGCCTGGGGGATTGATACGCTCATCATTGTGGCGCTCGTTATTGTTATCTTGCCGTTCACTGCCTTTACAGGGTTGTTTTTTCTACCCTTTCTCGGGCTGGTGGTAAATTTCGCCTATCGGGTCATCTGTCTGGCCAATGGCTCGGCCACCTTGGGAATGCGCCTTCTGGCCATCGAGTTTCGCACAGCACAGGGCGCGCCGTTTGGCCTGTCTCATGCCTTGTTGCACACGTTGGGCTATTCGCTGTCCTGGATGATGTTTTTGGTGCAGCTTGTCTCCATCATCCTGATGGCCAGCCAAAGCCGTGGCCAGGGGCTCACAGACCTTGCGCTAGGCACTGTGGCGCTCAACCGCCGCGCGGAGTGAGCCTGAGCGCCCGTCGCGATCTCCTTGCAGGCCCACAGCCTTCTTGGGGCAAAGGCGCATACTCCGGAATTTGCAAAACACCCTGCAAAGCTAAAAAGGCCGCCCCACACAACAGGGGCGGCCCAATTTCTTGCCGCGCAGCGCTACTCCAGCGTCAGAGCCACAAACCTTGGCTCACCCGCCCGGCGCACCAATAGCAGCAGAGATTTGCGCCCCGCCTCCTTGGCCTCGGCCACGCGGGCCTCAAACTCGGCGATCGTGGCAACCTTTTGTTGGCCCGCCTCGGTGATAAGATCTCCCGCGCGCAAGCCTTTCTCAAAGGCCTCGGCCTCTTCGCGCACATCCGTGACAACCAGCCCAGAGGCCTGCGCCGACAGCTCCAGCTGTGTGCGCAATTCGTCGCTCAGCGGCGAGAGGGTCAGCCCCAGCAGTTCGAGCTCCTGTGTGTCTCTCTCTTCAGCGGTGTCATCCTCGCCAGAGGATGTGCCGTTTTCCGCCTCTTCGCGCCGCCCAAGCGTGACTTTGAGGGTCTTGGTCTTGCCCTCGCGCAACACAACCACACGCACTGTCTTGCCGACATCCGCATTGCCAACCGTGCGCACAAGCCCACGGGTGTCTTCCACATCAACCCCGTCAAAGCTCAAGATCACGTCGCCCGATTGCATCCCTGCCTCTTTTGCAGGCCCCTCAGGCACATCCGTTACAAGCGCGCCAGCCGCGGTCTCTAGCCCAAGGGCCTCGGCCACATCATCGCCGACATCCTGAATGCGCACTCCAAGCCAGCCGCGACGGGTCTCCCCGAAGTCGCGCAGCTGGGCCACCACACGGGTCACCACATTGGAGGCCATGGAAAAGCCGATCCCGATAGAGCCGCCATTGGGGCTGAGGATCGCGGTATTCACCCCGACAACCTCGCCCTCCATGTTAAAGAGCGGCCCCCCCGAGTTGCCCCGGTTGATGGCTGCATCTGTCTGGATATAATCGTCATAAGCGCCCTGAAGTGCTCGGTTGCGCTGGCTGATGATCCCCGCAGACACAGAGAACCCTTGGCCAAGAGGGTTGCCCACCGCCAAGACCCAATCGCCCACGCGCGCGGTGTCGCTGTCACCAAAAGGCACAAACGCCAGCGGCGCATCACTCTCAACCTTGAGCAGGGCAATATCTGTCTTGGGGTCGGTTCCAATCACCTTGGCTTCCAGCTCGCCACCGGAGAAAAACTCGATGATCACCTCGTCAGCGCCGTCGATCACATGGTTGTTGGTCACGATATACCCATCTTCAGAGATCACAAACCCAGAACCAAGCGCCGAAGAGCGGCGCGGGCGGTTGCCCTGGCCGTTGCGGTCCTGAAACTCCCGGAAGAACTCTTCAAAAGGGCTGCCATCGGGCACAATCGCCCCGGGCCCCGTGCCGCGCGCTACCATGGTCGAGGTGGTGATGTTCACCACCGCCGGGCTCACCTTGTCGGCCAGGTCGGCAAAGCTCTCCGGGCGCGCCTGCGCCACCAGCGCCTGGGCCAGCACGAAAGCGCTGGCCAGCATCATAAGCCAAAACCCGCGCCAAAGCCCCGCTTCGTTGCGGCGCGATTGTGTCTCTGTCTGATATGATTGTCTCACGCGATGCTCCTTTGTCCCGTGTGATCATTCCACGCCAGTTCTGGCGCGGGTTCAATGTCTTATATCTAACTTAGGTTTCTTTCTTGACAACGCAAACTGCGCGCACAGGCTTTCACCCTCGCGTGAACATGCGTGACCCCTGTGTGAAACAGCAGGCGAGCGCGCATGATCAGGCCCCAAGCTGCTTTGCGCCCCAGACCAGCAAAAGCCCAAGGACCATCATCAGCGCGCCAATCATGCGCCGCGCCTCTGGCGGCAGGGCGCGCAGCGCCCGCAGCATCTCTTCAACGAGCGAAGGGGCCAGCACATAGACCAGCCCCTCCAGAAGTAACACCAGCCCGAGGGCCAGCAGGGCTGTCGCCCAGATCGTCATCACTTGCCGTCTTCGTTCTTCAGATAGTTGAAGAACTCTGACTCAGGCGACATCACCATGCTGGTGTTGTTGCCGGTGAGCGCGCCCCGGTAGGCGTTCAATGAGCGGTAGAACTCGAAGAACTCCTGATCAGCGCCATACGCCTCGGCAAAAATCGCGTTGCGCGAAGCATCGGCCTCGCCTCGGATGATTTCCGCCTGACGGCGCGCATCCGAGGTGATCTCCACGCGGGTTCTGTCCGCCTGTGCGCGCACACGCTGGGCAGCCTCGTTACCACGGGCGATCTCGTCAGCGGCCTCACGTTCGCGCTCCGCCTGCATCCGCGAGAATGTCGCCGCAAGGTTGGCATTGGGCAGGTCCGTGCGCTTGAGGCGCACGTCAATCACCTCAATGCCCAGCGAACGCGCCTCCGAAATGGCGCCGTTGCGGATGCGCAGCATCAGCGCGGCCCGGTCCGAGCTCAGAATGTCATTTGACGACACTGTGCCGAGCACTTCGCGGGTCTCTGAGCGCAGGATCGAGTCAAGCCGGCGGCCCGCCACTTCAATCGCCTGATCTCCCCCCGCACCGGTTGCCTGGCGGAACTGTTCCACATCTTTGATGCGGTAACGCGCGAAGGCATTGACTTCGAGGCGGCGGTCGTCTGACGGCGTCACCTGAAGCTGGGCAATATCACGGCTCAGAATGCGGTTGTCATAGCGGATCACCTCCTGGATGAGCGGGATCTTGAAGGCAAGCCCCGGCTCTTCCTTGATGTCAACCAAACGGCCAAACTGGAGCACCAGCGCCTTTTCACGCTCGTCTACAATGAAAAGCGAAGACAGAAGGCCCGCAATCGTCAGCACAATCACCGGCAAGATATATGTTGTGGCGCGCATCAGTTGCTCCCTCCCGTTTGAGTGCCTGTGTTGCGGCGCAACTCGTTGAGCGGCAGGTAAGGCACAATGCCCCCTCCGCCCGCACCGCCGCCAACACCGTCATCGACAATAATCTTGTCCACATTGCCCAGAACTTCTTCCATCGTCTCAAGATAAAGACGCTTGCGGGTCACGTCTGGCGCTTTGTTGTATTCCGTCAAAACAGCCGAAAAGCGGCTGGCTTCCCCCTGTGCTTCGTTGACAACAAGGGCGCGGTAGCCTTCGGCCTCTTCCAGAACCTGCGCCGCCTCACCGCGCGCGGCGGCCAATACGGTGTTGGCATAGGCGTCCGCCTGCTTTTCAAGCCTGTCGCGGTCCTGCTCGGCCGATTGCACGGCAAAGAAGGCCTGTTTCACTTCCTCGGGCGGGTCCGCCTTGTCAAAGTTCACCCGCACAATGTTCACACCGCTGTCATAGCTGTCGAGCGTGTTCTGGATCAGGTCTTTCAGACGGTCGGCAATCGGGCCACGATCGCGGTTGAGGATCGGGGCCAGCTCGCTTTGGGCAATGATCTCGCGCATGGCCGATTCTGACACCGCACGGATGGTGGTTTGCGGCTCGCGCAGGTTGAACAGGAAGTCCTCGGCGTTGTTGATGTTCCAAACGACCTGGAAATCAATATCGACGATGTTCTCATCCCCGGTCAGCATCAGGCCCGCATCCGCGCCCGTGCCGCCGCCAATGTCTTCGGTGTTTTCACGGGTCACCGGCATCACTTCCGCCGTCACAACAGGCCATGGCGCAAAGTTCAATCCGGGGTTGCCAATGCAAGGGCTGTTACATTCGCCCAAGAAAAGCTCTACCGATTGTTCTTCCGGCTTGACGGTGTAAAAACTTTGGAAGAGCCAAAGCGCCACCGCAACCAACACACCCAGGCCCACTGTGCCCCGGTTGAGCGAAGGGCCATCGCCGCCACTGCCACCACCGGCGCCGCGGTTGCCACCGCCACCGCCCATGAGCACCCGAAGCTGCTCCTGGCCTTTTTTCATCAATTCGTCGATCTCGGGAATTTGCGGCTGTGCGTCATTGGCTGGCTTGCGCCCGCCATTGGGCCGCACATCGCGCCCGTCATCCCCGTTGTCGTTTCCGCCGCCGCCCCAAGGGCCGCCAGAATTACCCGCCATTGACAGATTTCCTCTCTGTTGAAGTCTTTTACGTCGCTTGCCCCTTACTTGTGCGCCAACAAGCTATTTTCAACCCTTTTTCTCAGGGTTGCCCTCTCATCCGCGGCGCACAGGCTCTTTCATGGTCACTATCTCTTCGCTCATCGTCGGATGCACCGCAACGGTGCGGTCGAAGTCTTCTTTGGTTGCTCCCATTTTTACAGCGATTCCGGCCAGCTGGATCATTTCCCCCGCTCCGGGCGCCACAATATGGCAGCCCAGAACCCGGCGGCTCTGCTGCGACACAACCAGTTTCATCAAGACACGGTCACTGCGCCCTGCGAAAGCCTGCTGCATGGGCTTGAACGAGGTGCAATAGACCTCTATCGGCTCGATCTCGCGCGCCTCTTCTTCGCTCAGCCCCACGGTGCCCATCTCGGGCTGGGTGAAAATGGCCGTCGGGATCAGCGCATGATCCGGCTTTGTGGGCTTGCCGTTGAAGACGGTCTCCACAAAAGCCATCCCCTCGCGGATCGCCACCGGCGTGAGGTTCACGCGGTCGGTCACATCGCCCACGGCGTAGATGCTGGGAACCTTGGTCTGGCTGTAATCATCCACCAGCACCTCGCCCTTGCGGCCAAGGGGCACGCCCAGCTCTTCAAGGCCCATGTCCTGCGTGTTGGGCGCGCGCCCCGTGGCAAACATAACCTGTTCAAAGACCTGCTCCTGCCCGTTGGTGGACTTCACGGCAATGCCGCCCGCCACCTTCTGCATCGAGAAGATATTCGTGCCCAGATGCAGCTTCACACCGTTCTGGATCATCTCCTCAGAGACCAGCCCGCGCGCCTCATCATCAAAGCCGCGCAGGATCTGCGCGCCGCGATAATACTGCGTCACCTCAACGCCAAGCCCGTTGAGAATACCGGCAAATTCGCAAGCGATATAGCCGCCCCCAAGGATCAGGATGTTCTTGGGCAGCTTTTCAAGGTGAAAAATCTCGTTTGACGTGATGGCGTGCTCCGCCCCCGCCATATCGGGCTTCACAGGCCGCCCCCCCATGGCGAGCAAGATATGCTTGGCGCTCTTGCGCGTGCCATCGGCAAGCTCGACCTCATGCGCCCCGACCACTTTGGCGCGCGCGTCATAGCTCGTCACACCATTGTTTTTCAAAATGCCACGATAGACATTTTCCAGCCGGTCCAGCTCGGCGTGCAGCTTGGTCTTGAACGCGCCCCAGTCAAAGCCGCCGGCGCGCACATCCCAGCCATAAGCCTGCGCATCGGCGATCGCTGCGGGAAATTCGCTGGCAAAAACCATGAGCTTTTTGGGAACACAGCCACGGATCACACAAGTGCCGCCATAGCGGTCTTCCTCGGCCAGCGCCACTTTGGCACCGCCCTGCGCAGCAACCCGCGCCGCGCGCACACCGCCCGAGCCGCCGCCAATGACAAAAAGATCGTAATCAAAGCTCATGTCCGGCTCCTAATCCATCAAATCCGTAAAAAGGTTGTCGTCTTCCAGAAAATCGAGCCTGTCGGTCTCGACCGTGCCTGCATTGATGTCGCGAATTTCAACCTTGCCATCGCCAAAGCCGACAACAACCTTGTCGCAGATGTCCAGAAACAGCCCGTTTTCAACGACCCCCGGTATCTGGTTCATCATCAGCGCCATCTGGCGGCTGTTGCCGATCCGGCCGAGGTGCAAATCCAGGATATGATTGCCCTCATCGGTGATATACGGCACATCTCCATTCATCCGCAGGCTCGTGCTGCGCCCGAGCACATCCATGCTCACCAAGGTTTCCTCGATCAGCGCCTTGGTGGTTTGCCAGCCAAAAGGGATCACCTCGACAGGCAGGGCAAAGGCGCCCAGCCGCTCAACCTCTTTGCCCACATCGGCAATCACAATCATCTGGTCGCTGGCTGTCGCAACGATCTTCTCTTGCAGCAGGGCACCACCGCCGCCCTTGATGAGATTGAGCTCGCCGTCAAACTCGTCGGCCCCGTCAATCGTCAGATCCAGCCAGCGGGCCTCGTCAAGGCTGATCACCTCTATCCCCACATCGCGCGCCAGTTCGGCGGTGCGCGCGCTTGTCGGCACGCCTTTGATTTTCAACCCGTCCTCGCGCACCATTTCGCCAAGACAGCGCACAAGCCAGGCCGCCGTGCTGCCGGTGCCCAGCCCGACACGCATTCCATGCTCCACAAACTCGGCCGCCCGCTTGGCGGCCACAAATTTCGCCTTGTCAATCGGTGAAAGTTCTCCGCCCATGGCAGCCTCATTCGTTACCCGCTTTGCACTTATAGGAAACTTCCACCCAAGGCGCGAGAGGGCGCACCTGTTTTCTTGCAAGAAAACAGACCGCAAAATTACAATTTTGCGCGCCCGCCTGCCCAAATGTCGTATTTGTCTGCTGCGGGCGGTTCGAGGGGCCTTAAACTTGCCTGATGACATACCGCCTGCACTACGCCCCCGACAACGCCTCGCTCATCATCCGCCTCGCGCTGGAAGAACTGGGCGCGCCTTACGAAACCCAGCTGGTCAACCGCGTAGAAGACGCCCAGCAAAGCGCTGCCTATCTGCGGCTCAACCCCAACGGCCTCATCCCCACGCTGGAAACTCCGCAAGCGACCCTGTTTGAGACAGGCGCAATTCTGCTCTGGCTTGCCGACACCCACGGCGCTCTGGCCCCCGGGCCAGACACAGCGGCGCGCGGGGATTTTCTCAAATGGCTGTTCTTTCTCTCCAACACGGTTCACGCCGAAATGCGCATGTTGTTTTACCCCCAAAAATACATCGGCGATGACGCGGCCCACCAAGCTGCCCTGCGCGCGGGGCTGCAAAAGAGCCTCGCGGCCCATCTGCAAAAGCTCAACAGGCTGGCCAGCGCGGGCCACCCCTGGCTTGCCGCTCCGGAGCCAAGCGTGCTCGATCTCTACCTTACCACGCTCCTGCGTTGGCTCGCGCTCTACCCCAAAGAGGGCGCGCGCTGGTTTTCGCTCTCTGACACGCCGCATTTGTATAGATTAGCGTCTCAAGTCGAGTGCCGCGCCAGCGTGCAAGCCGCTATCAAGGCCGAGGGCCTCGGCCCTACGCCTTTCACACAGCCAACATATGCCACCCCACCAGAAGGATCGGCCACCTGATGTTTCTCTCTGTTTTTGAAATGTTCAAAGTGGGCATTGGCCCCTCCTCGTCCCATACGATGGGGCCGATGGTTGCCGCCGCGCGGTTCTTGGACCTCATGCGCGCCTCGCCCTTTGAGTTTGCCGGGCTCAAGGGCAGCCTGCACGGCTCGCTCGCCTTCACAGGCGTGGGCCACGCCACAGACCGCGCGACCATTCTGGGCCTCGCAGGCTTTGTGCCCGAAACCTACGACCACGAGTCAGCCGAGGCCACGCTTGCGGCCATCCGCGCAAGCCACAGCATCACGCCTGCGGGCTTGCCCACGCTCAAGTTCTCGCCCAAGGATGACCTGATCTTTGATTACGGCCCCGCCCTGCCCGGCCACGCCAACGGCATGGTGCTTCACGCCACCGATGCGCAGGGCGATGTGATCCTGAGCGAGACCTATTATTCCATCGGCGGCGGTTTCGTGCTCACCGCCGAGGAACACGCCCAGGGCAAGGCCACCGATGATGACGGTCCGCCCATCCCCTACCCGTTCAAATCCGCCGCCGAAATGCTGGCAATGGCCAAGACATCGGGCAAAACCATCGCCGAGATGAAGCGCGCCAACGAAATCGCCCGTGGCGGCCATGACACCCTGCGCACAGGTACGGCCCGCATCTGGCAGGTGATGAACGATTGTATCAACCGTGGCCTTGAAACAGAGGGCGAGCTGCCCGGCGGCCTCTTTGTGAAGCGCCGCGCCAAAGGCATTCACGATGCTCTGGTGGCCGAGCGCGGCATGAACCAGCGCGCGCCACACACCATAAATGACTGGATGAGCACCTACGCCATGGCCGTCAACGAGGAGAACGCCGCCGGCGGGCAAGTCGTCACCGCGCCCACCAATGGCGCGGCAGGGGTTATGCCCGCTGTCATCCGCTACTGGCTCGACCATGTGCCGGGGGCCACCGAAAACAAGGTTGAGGATTTCCTGCTCACCGCCGCCGCCATCGGTGGCTTGGTGAAGTTCAACGCCTCCATCTCGGGCGCCGAGGCGGGCTGTCAGGCCGAGGTCGGCTCTGCCGCCGCCATGGCCGCCGCCGGGCTTTGCGCCGTTATGGGCGGCACGCCCGAGCAGGTCGAGAACGCAGCGGAGATTGCACTGGAACATCACTTGGGCATGACCTGCGACCCCGTCAAAGGCCTTGTGCAAGTCCCCTGTATCGAGCGCAACGGGCTGGGCGCGATCAAGGCAGTGTCTGCCGCTTCTCTGGCGCTGCGCGGCGATGGCACACACCTTGTGCCGCTCGATGCCTGCATCGAGACCATGCGCCAGACGGGGCTTGATATGAGCGAGAAGTATAAAGAAACCTCTCTGGGCGGCCTCGCCGTCAACGTGCCCAACTGCTAGGCAACGGCTGGCCAGAGCGCGCCGAGGTCGCTTTTGGGCCAGACCCCGGTGCGCAGCGGGCTAGGCTTGGGCGAAAAACACAAAGGCCCCCCATGCAAGACCGCACCACCCTTGGCATTGCCTTCATGGTCGCCTTCGCGCTCATCGCCCCGGTGATGGACGCTTTCGCCAAGGCCACCCCCGCCTATATCCCCGTGATGGAAATCCTCGGGTTCCGCTTTGGCATTCAGGGTCTGCTGCTTTTGCCCGTGGCGCTCTTTTTGGGTATCGCCCATTGGCCCACACGCGGCGAGCTGGGCCTGCACCTCATGCGCGGTTTTCTCATCCTGGCGGCCACCGGCCTCTTCTTTGCCGCCGTGCGCGAAATGCCTCTGGCCAATGCCATAGCGATCTTCTTTGTGGAGCCCTTTATCCTCACGCTGCTGGGCGGGGTGTTTCTGGGCGAGGCGGTGGGCGCACGCCGTATCCTTGCCTGCGCCGTGGGCTTTGGCGGCGCGCTTCTGGTGATCCAGCCGAGCTTTTCTGAGCTTGGGCTGGTGGCGCTCTTCCCGCTCGGCACGGCGCTCTGCTTTGCGCTTTACATGGTGATGACCCGCTCTATGGCCCACAAGATGCACCCGATCACGCTGCAAGCCTACACCGCCCTCGCCGCCTGCCTGCTCATTCTGCCGCTGCTCTTTGCCTTTGACGGCACAGGCCACCCCGCGCTTGATCCGGCAATGCCCCAGGGCGTTGCGATCCTCATGCTGCTGGGCGTGGGCATTGTCTCGACGGTGTCGCACCTCTTCATCAGCCTTGCGCTCAAATTTGCCCCTGCAACCACCATCGCGCCGCTGCAATACCTTGAAATCGTGGCCGCCACGGCGCTGGGCTATTTTTTCTTTGCCGATATGCCCGACCGGCTCACCTTTCTGGGCATCACAATCATTGTCGGCGCGGGCCTTTATGTGTTTGCGCGCGAGCGCCGCGCCGAACAGCTGCTGGCGCGCACCACCGATGTGCCCCATACGCCATAATCCGCTCTGCGTCGCCAAAGCACAACTTTAGGTTGCCACGTCCCCTGAGCCGGTCTAGCGTTGCGCTATGTTGGTGGACAAACCCCTTTTTGGCATCCTGTTGATGCTCGGTTTTTGTATCGTCGCCCCCTTGGGAGATGCTGTTGCAAAGCTCATAGGCCAAAGCGTGGCGCTCGGCCCCATGCTTCTGGTGCGCTTTGGGGTGCAGGTTTTGCTGCTCGCGCCCTTCATTCTGTTGTCTCTCAGGCCCTGGCGGCTCTCGCCCCGCGCTCTGTGGCTTTGCCTGTTGCGCACCCTCTTGCATATGGCCGGAATCGGGCTGATGTTCACCGCCCTGCGCCACATGCCGCTGGCCGATGCCATCGCCATTGTGTTTGTGCTGCCGCTGCTCAACCTGCTTCTGGGCCACCTTGTCCTGCATGAAAAAGTCGGGCCCGCCCGCCTGAGCGCCTGTCTCGTCGGGTTCGCAGGCACCCTGCTGGTGATCCAACCCAGCTTCGCCGAGGTTGGCTGGGTTGCGGTTCTGCCGCTCTGCGTGGCGCTGCTGTTTTGCGGCTTTATGCTGATCACCCGTCACATCGCGCAAGAAACAGATCCCATCGGGCTGCAATTTGTCTCCGGGCTGATCGCAACGGCGCTGCTGCTGCCCCTGTTGGCGCTGGGCTCGCGCCTCGGGCTGGGGGAGCTGACATGGACCTTGCCAAGCCCGCGCGAATGGAGCCTGATGCTGGCGATTGGCGCCTTGGGCACACTCGCGCACCTTTTGATGACGTGGTCGCTGCGCTATGCGCCCTCGGCCACCGTCAGCCCGATCCAATATATCGAAATTCCCTTCGCAGCCCTCATCGGCCTGGTGGTGTTCTCCGAACTGCCCAACGCGCTGGCCGCATTTGGCATGGCGCTCACCATCGCCGCAGGGCTGTTCACAATGCTGTTTGAGGAGGCCAGCCGGCGGCGCAGCCTGAAAACCCCGCAAGAGCCGGCCCCAATGCGGACCGCGGCAGAATAACCAACAGCCGCGCCGCCGCACAGCTGAGCGTCACCGGCCCAAGGGCGCTGTTTGATGTGCCGATCTGCTGCAACGGGTCAAAATCAAGCGCCTCCACCGGCCAGCGCAGCCCGCGGGCTGTGGCTTGCACCGGCCCCAGCGGAAACAGCGAAACCCGCGTGCCCGGCGCAAGGGCAAGGGTGATCTCGGGGGGCGCAAGAAAAACAATGTCGCGCGCGCCAATCAGAATGCAGCGCCGCTCGGCCAAAGCCGCCAGCGTGTGGAAGGCCGCCAGCGTATGATCGAGCCGCCCGCCAAGAAACCCTGCCCCAAGCACCAGCGGCGCGGCGATACGCGACAGGCATTTCTCGAAATCCGTGCTCTCCTGTTCGTTAACTTTATGAATCCGCGCGGCGCTAAGCTTGGTTAATGCCGCTGCGGAAATTGAATCCAGATCGCCAATCACCCAGTCCGGAACCAACCCCCGGCGCAGCAGAAAATCAGCGCCGCTGTCTGCCGCCACGAGCTGCGCGCAAGCACCTTTCCCCGGAGCCCCCAGCAACCCGCACAGCTGCGTGAGCGCCGATTTGCGGTGTTTGCCCCCTCCGACCAACAAAACGGGGCTCGTATCGTGAACAATCGGAGAAATCATGCCGTTTTCATTCTTTCTTAGGAAACAGAACACATTCTCGCCACGAAATGATACGCTAAAACCCTTAGAATCGGTCCGCTTTCGACGCTGTGCGCTGTCATTAACTATGGCAATTATAGAATTATGTGGCGAGCAAGAACATGGTTAACACGAACAAGATCCTCACAGTCTCCTATGGCACATTCTCCTGCACACTGGAGGGGTTTGACGATTCGTTCGGCACAATGAAGGCCATCGCCGAGTATTTCCGCGATCTTGCCGCCGATGACCGCTATTTTGGCGCAGAGCCCCCCAGCCCGGATGCCGAGATGCTCGCACGGATCGCCGAGCGCGAAATTTCGCGCCGCGTGGCGGCCCATCGCGACGAAAACACCTTCGTCTTGCGCGCCGAGCCACAGCCTGAAGCCGACCCTGCGCTGGCCGACCCTGCGCTGCCTGCGCCTGCTGAGCCCGACACCGCCGCGCGCGCGCCTCAGTCTGACAGCGCGCCTCAGTCTGACAGCACGCCTCAAGCAGACAACGTGCCGCACGCTGACAGCGCACCACAGGCTGAAAGCCTGCCCCATGCCAGCCCCGAGGCCAGCCCCGATCCCGCGTCAGAACCGCCAAGCGCGCCTTTGGCCGAAATCCCCCCTGCGCCGCGCCCCACGCCGGTTGCCATTCGCAAACATGCCGCACAGAGCCGTGAAACGCCCAGCGCGCCAGAGCCGGTTGCCGGCCTCTCGGCCCTCGTGGCCGAAAGCCGCGCCGCGCAAGAGCAACCCGCCCCGGCGGATACGCTGGCCCCCACAGATAGCAGAACTGTCAGCCCCGCAGATAGCCCCGCAGATAGCGTGGCCTCCAAGCTGCAACGCATTCGCGATGTCGTTGCCAAACACGAAGCCGAAAACACCTACTCCGAAGACCAACACGCCGAAGAGCCCGCAGCGGCGCAAGACTCCGAGCCCGCAGAAGCCTTTCTCGCCCGGGCCCAAAGCGATATCGCCGCCGCGCTTGAGGCGGATGATACCACCGAGACAGCTGCCACCGAGACACGCGACACCGAGGCTCTCAACGCCCCTGCGCCCGTGGCCGGGCCTGAGCACAGCGAAACCACCTCCGAAACCCTGTTTGACGAAGACACCGACGCAGAAGAAGACATCAGCGCCCTGCTGGACAGGCTCAGCGCCGAAGAGCCCGCCACGCCGGCCCCTGAAACGGCTGCGCCGCCAGCGCGCGCACGGGTGATCAAAGTCAAGAAATCCGATTACGAGGCCGCCCTCGCCGCGGGCCGCCTGAGCGAGGAGCCCCCCGCCACAGACAGCCCGCAAGATGACAGCGGCGCACAGGCCGCAGCAAGCGCGGCGGCCCGCGCCTCGACGCTCTCCCAGGAAGAGGAGGACGACCTCATGCGCGAACTGGCCGAGGTTGAGGCCGAGCTGGCGCGCAAAGCGCAAGACGACAGCGCCGCCCCCCAGCCCAGCGAGGCAGAAGACACCTCCACCACGCTTGCCGAGCAGGAGAACGAGGACGATAGCGAAGACGATAGCGAAGACGATGCCCACGACAATCTCTTCGCAAGCGATGCCGAGGATGACGCAGAAACAGCACAGATCACAACCCGCCTGCGCGCCATTCGCAGTGCGCGGCTCACCGAAACCGCCAGTGATGATCAGATGGGCCGTATCCTGCAAGAAACCAACAGCAAGCTGGACGAAGATGAAGGCCGTGGCCGGCGCAATGCGATTGCCCATCTGCGGGCCGCTGTCAAAGCCACAGAAGCTGAGCGCGATCTTGGTGGCGAGCTGGGGGCCGACGGGCGCGACACGGAAGTTTACCGCGATGACCTGCACACCGCGGTTCTCCCGCGCCGGCCCGCGCAGCGCCAAGGCCCGCACGCCCGCGCCGAGGGCCGCCCCGTGCCACCGCTCAAGCTGGTGGCCGAGCAGCGCGTGGACACCCCCAAAACCCAAGAGCCGGTGCGCCCGCGCCGGGTGCGCGTTCCCGCGCCGCAAGCCGAGGCTGCACAGCGCGCAGATACCACCGATTTCAACGACTATATCGAAACAGTCGGTGCGCAAAATCTGGGCGAGGTGTTGGAAGCGGCGGCCTCCTACATGGCCTTTATCGAGGGTCAAGACGCCTTTTCGCGCCCGCAGCTGATGTCCAAACTGCAAGGCACCGACCATGCCGCAACCTCGCGCGAAGACCGTTTGCGCTCCTTCGGACAGCTGTTGCGCGCCGGCAAAATCCGAAAGCTCGGCGGTGGGCAGTTTGAAGCCTCCGAGCAGATCGCCTACCGCCCCGAAAAGCGCGCTTCCGGCGGCTAAACCCGGCCCTCACAGGACAGCGACACGCCCCGACCCGCTCAAAGCCTGGCCGGGGCGCGGTGCGTTAGATACGCTCTTGCGTGTATTTGCGCAGCTCGGTGCGCGCCACCTGACGGCGGTGCACGGCGTCCGGCCCGTCGGCAAGGCGCAGGGTGCGCACGTTTTTCCACATCCCGGCCAGCGCGGTGTCCTGTGAAATGCCCTGCGCGCCAAACATCTGCACCGCCTCGTCAATCACCTTGAGCGACATCAGCGGCGCAACCACCTTGATCTGGTGAATCCAGGGCGCCGCCGCTTTCATATCGCCCTGATCCATCATCCAAGCCGTCTTCAGGCACAAGAGGCGCGCCTGCTCAATCTCCATGCGCGCATTGGCGATGATATCGTAATTCGCACCGAGATGGGCAATCGCCTTGCCAAAGGCCTCGCGCTGCAAGCTGCGCCGGCACATCATCTCCAAAGCCGCTTCTGCCTGCCCGATCGCGCGCATACAATGGTGAATGCGCCCCGGCCCAAGCCGCCCCTGTGCCACCTCAAATCCACGCCCCTCTCCGAGAATCATATTCTCGGCCGGCACGCGCACATTTGTCATGCGGATGTGCATATGCCCGTGCGGCGCATCATCAGAGCCATAAACCTGCATGGGCCTGAGCACCTCAACCCCCTCGGTTCCCGCGGGCACAACAATCATCGAATGGCGCTTGTGCTTGGGCGCGTCGTCCCCGCCCGTGCGCACCATCACGATATAGACCTTGCAGCGCGGATCCCCCGCGCCCGAGGCCCACCATTTTTCGCCGTTGAGCACATAGTCGTCGCCATCACGCTCGCAGCGCATGGAAATATTGGTGGCATCCGAGCTGGCCTCATCGGGCTCTGTCATCAGATAGGCCGAGCGGATCTCGCCCTCCAAAAGCGGCTTGAGCCATTGCTCTTTCATCGCCGCGCTGCCGTAGCGCTCGAAAACTTCCATATTGCCGGTGTCCGGCGCGTTGCAGTTGAACACTTCAGCGCCCATGGGGGTTTTGCCCATTTCCTCTGCAAAATAGGCATATTCCACGGTGCTCAGGCCCAGCCCCTTGTCGCTGTCAGTAAGCCAGAAGTTCCACAGCCCACGCGCCTTGGCCTTGGCTTTCAACCCTTCCAGAATTTCGGCCTGCCGCGCCGTATAGCCCCAGCGGTCTCCCTGACCGATTTCGGCGTGATAGGCCTCTTCCAGCGGCATGATCTCCTCGGTGATCATCTCTTTCACCCGCATGAGCAACGCCTGCGCCTCTGGTCTCAATCCCAAGTCCATTGTCTGTCTCCTCCTAAGCTTGCGCCGATAAGAAACCCGCGCCACGCAAGAGTAAAGAGGCCACACCCGTCACGTTGCGTCTCGGTTGCGGTTCAAAAACTTTACTTTTGTGCCCCAAGGGGAGATTACTGACAGAACGGGCCTTTTGCAGCGGACAAATCCGGGCAAGCAGGGGCCCATCTGTGGTGGACGAGTGACGTTGGGTATCCTGAAGGCACCGAGACAGAAACGGAATTGATACCGCCAAAATGATTATTTCATGGGACAAACTCGAAGAGGTGACGGGGCGCAAAAAGCCGATCCTGGCACTGCTTTCCAAAACGCTGCTTGAGGCTCATGAGCCAAGCGAAGATGGCATAGAGTTTGATAAAGCCTTGCAATTGCTTGTAAAAGTCGGGTCTTTTGCTGGCAGCCAGCACTCAGAGGTCTTGGCGATCTCGCAAAAGCTGGCCGATGAAAAAGCCGAAAAGCTGCAATATGCAGTCGCTCTGGAGATGGTCAAAACCGAGCGCCAACACCTTGTCTCCCAGATGGATGATCTCAAGCGCCAGTCTCAATCCCACGAGCGCCGCGCCCAACAGGCTGAGGCCCGCTTGCATGAGGTGACCCAGTCCTTCGCCTATCTGATAGAACGCCAGTCGCGCCGGGCCAACGGCGCCGATCTGCCCGCCCCGCGCAAATTGCCGACTCTGCTGCTCACCAACCCGATCAAACCCTGATCACAGCGCCCAAAAGCCGCGCAAACAGAAGCCGGTCACCAAAGGCTCTGCGCCGCAAACCTCACCTGGCAAAGAAATTCGGCATGTCCAATTCGGGATGTCCAAGTGGTGCGGTCGGAGAGACTCGAACTCTCACGGGTGTTACCCCACAGCGACCTCAACGCTGCGCGTCTACCATTCCGCCACGACCGCACGTCTAGGCTTGGTGACGCGTCGTTTAACGAAAGCCTCAAAGGATGTGAAGCGAAAATCGGCACGCAGCGCAGAAATATTCCTGCGCGCGTCCGTTCAGGCCCGCCGCCCCCAGCCGCGCAAGCGCCAAAGCCCCCTGTTTCAAAGCCCAGAAACAAGCTCCCCGCCAAAAGCCGCCCCGCCGCGCAGCCTCAAACAGGCTCACCGGCGTGATCAGAGAATATGGATCAGGCTCCAAACCCCGATCAGGCGAATCTCGCGCAGCCCTGGCTTGAAGCCGCTTGGCTGGTGGCGCTCGCAAAAACGCAGGCGACATTCCCGCCGCGCGCAGCTATATCCACGTTGAAAGAGGCAGGGCTTCTGCCGTGCTGAAAGGCTGATGATGACACAGATCGAATGGAAACACTCCGACGGCCTCGTGCCCTATGACGCGGCCCTGGCCTTCATGGAAGCCCGCGTCGCCGCAATCCATGCCGGCACAGCGCCGGAGTGCATCTGGCTCTTGGAGCATCCGCCGCTTTATACAGCGGGCACTTCGGCCAAGCCGCAAGACCTTGTCGCCCCCGGGCGCTTCCCCGTCTACGAGGCGCGCCGCGGCGGGCAATACACCTACCACGGCCCCGGCCAGCGCGTGGTCTATGTCATGCTCGATGTCGCAAGGCGCGGCCGCGACGTGCGCTGTTTCGTGCGCGATCTGGAACGCTGGGTGATCAACACGCTGGCCGAGTTTAACATCACTGGCGAAATCCGCGAAGGCCGCGTCGGCGTCTGGGTCACGCGCGACGACAAGCCGCTCACCGCGACAGGGGCCAAGCCCGAAGACAAGATCGCCGCCATCGGCATCCGCCTGCGCAAATGGGTCAGCTTTCACGGAATTTCAATAAATGTTGAGCCAAATCTGGAGCATTTTTCCGGCATCGTCCCCTGCGGAATTTCAGAACACGGCGTCACATCGCTGGTTGATCTGGGCCTGCCGGTCACCCTGTCAGACCTTGATGTTGCCCTGAAAGCCACCTTTGAGGCGGCCATGTCTGCGCCGGGCTGCCAGCCAGCCCCCTCAGAAACCGCCTGACCCCCGGCCCCGCGTCGATATGTCCGTTGCATAACGCAAGGCGGGTTGCCAGATAGTTCCTTGCGCAAGATTGAACACAAACCAAAGGATTCTTCAGCTATGAAAATGCTTTCCCTCTTCGCCGCAAGCGCCCTCATGGCCGCGGCCCCCGCCTTCGCTGAAGGCGACATCAAGGCCGGCGAGAAAGACTTCAAGAAATGCAAAGCCTGCCACATGATCGTGGCCGATGATGGCGAGGTCATCTTCAAAGGCGGCAAAACCGGCCCCAACCTCTACGGTATCGTTGGCCGCGTGGCCGGCTCTCAGGATGGCTTCAAATACGGCGCCGGCCTGAAGGATGCCGCCGCAGCAGAATTCGTCTGGACCCAAGAGGCCATCGCCGCTTATGTGGCCGATACCAAAGCCTGGCTGGGCGACAATGGTTTCACCACCAAGTCCAAAATGTCCTTCAAGCTCAAGGGCGGCGGTGAAGATGTGGCCGCTTGGCTGGCCTCTGTTGGCCCCGCAGCCGAATAAGCCGGCCCACAGGGTTTTCAAAGCGCCCCTGCCCTGTGTGTGGCGGGGGCGTTTTTTGTGCCTAGCCCTGCGCAGCCACCGCCGCGCGCAACAATTTGACAAGGCCCTCCCGGCGGATCTCTGAGGAAACCTCTGAAGCGCTCGCAATGCGCATATGGCGGCGGTGTTTTCCCTGCCCCTGCAAGCACTTGTCAGGGTCGGGCAGGCCAGCACCCGCGCTGAACGAGAGCTGCACATGCGCCTTATCGGCAAAGACCCCGCAGAACTGCCCTTCTTTTTGTTGCGGCCGGAGCGTGTAAAGCGTGCCACCGTATTTTGTTACGGTCTGAACATCCGGAACGGTCTCGCGGATCAGCGCATCGAGGCGCGCCATGATCTCATCTTGTTCAACTGTGCTCACCACTCTTTCTGGCCGCCTACGCAGCGCAGCACCGTCTCAAACCCGCCAAAAATCATCCGCTTGCCATCAAACGGCATCTCCCCCATCGCCTCCCAAGCCGGGTCGCTCTGCATCGAGGCCATGCAAGCATCGCTGGTGGCCTTGTCCGGCCATGTGATCCAGCTCATCACCACACTCTCCCCCGGCTCAAGCTTCACCGCCATGGGAAAGGACGTCAGCGCGCCCTCGGGCACCTCATCGCCCCAGTTTTCCACCATATCAAGCGCGCCATGGCGCTCAAACAAGGGCCAGGCCCGCTGAGCATACTCCAGATAAGCCGCCTTTTTCGCCAGTGGCACAGCCGCCAGCATCCCGCTGATATAACTCATGACCGGTTTCTCCCTCTTACATGCCCCCAGAATACCCCGAGCAGGGCTTTTGCATACAGAAAATTAAGCATCGCACCTGCCCTTGGTGCGCGCGTTCCCCTTTGATCTGGCACAAAGGGGGTGCGACAATATAATTTGATCTAGGTCAACTTCACCCGTTGCCCCAGACAGGCACACATTCTAAAACATAGAAATGATACACCCGTATGCGCGCAGGGATTCCCCCTGTCGTATGCCGAATTTTTGCACCAAAGGGAGGCACGCATGGCAGACGCAGCCATTCACAGCCACGACCATGAGGACAACCGCAGCTTCTTTACGCGCTGGTTCCTCTCGACCAATCACAAAGACATTGGTCTGCTTTATCTGATCGTTTCTGCACTTGCAGGCCTGATCGCCGTTACATTCACCGTGTTCATGCGCCTTGAGCTCATGCACCCCGGTGTCCAGCACATGTGCCTTGAAGGGTTCCGCTTCTTCTCCTCCGGAGAGGTCTGCACCCCCAATGGACACCTCTGGAACGTGATGATCACCTATCACGGCGTCCTGATGATGTTCTTTGTTGTTATTCCGGCGCTTTTTGGCGGTTTCGGCAACTATTTCATGCCGCTGCAAATCGGTGCGCCAGACATGGCCTTCCCGCGGATGAACAACCTCAGCTTCTGGATGTATGTGGCCGGTGTGGCGCTTGGCTTGGCCTCGCTCTTCTCGCCCGGCGGCAATGACCAGCTTGGCTCGGGCGTGGGCTGGGTGCTCTACCCGCCGCTCTCCGTTCTTGAAGGCGGCATGTCGATGGACCTTGCGATCTTCGCGGTGCACGTCTCCGGCGCAAGCTCGATCCTGGGCGCGATCAACATGATCACAACCTTCCTCAACATGCGTGCCCCCGGCATGACGCTGTTCAAGGTGCCGCTCTTTGCCTGGTCAATCTTCGTGACAGCCTGGCTCATCCTTCTCGCCCTGCCCGTTCTGGCCGGCGCGATCACCATGCTGCTCACCGACCGTAACTTCGGCACAACCTTCTTTGATCCTGCCGGCGGCGGTGATCCGATCCTTTACCAGCACATTCTCTGGTTCTTCGGTCACCCCGAGGTCTATATCGTGGTTCTGCCCGGCTTTGGCCTTGTGTCACACATCTTCGCGACCTTCTCGCGCAAGCCTGTGTTCGGCTATCTGCCCATGGTCTGGGCGCTGATCGCCATCGGCGCACTCGGCTTCGTTGTCTGGGCCCACCACATGTATACCGTCGGCATGTCGCTGACACAGCAAAGCTACTTCATGCTCGCCACCATGACGATCGCTGTCCCCACGGGGATCAAGGTCTTCTCCTGGATCGCGACCATGTGGGGTGGCAGCCTTGAGTTCAAAACACCGATGCTCTTCTCCATCGGCTTCCTCGTTTTGTTCACAATCGGCGGTGTTACAGGCATCGTTCTCTCCCAAGCCGGGATCGACCGCGCCTATCACGACACCTACTATGTTGTGGCGCATTTCCACTACACAATGTCCATGGGCGCTGCCTTCACCATCTTCGCAGGCATCTACTACTACATGGGCAAAATGACCGGCCGCCAGTATCCCGAGTTCTGGGGCAAGGTCCACTTCTGGATGTTCTTTGTCGGTGTCAACATTACGTTCTTCCCACAGCACTTCCTGGGTCGCCAAGGGATGCCACGCCGCTACATCGACTATCCTGAAGCCTTCGCCTACTGGAACTATGTCTCCTCATGGGGTGCCTTCCTGTCGTTCGCCTCGTTCATCCTGTTCTTCGGCATTGTGTTTTACACACTCTTCCGCGGCGCCAAGGTGACCGAAAACAACTACTGGAACGAATATGCCGATACGCTCGAGTGGACGCTGCCAAGCCCACCCCCCGAGCACACCTTCGAGCAGCTTCCCAAGCAAGAGGACTGGGACAAGAGCCCCGCGCATTAAACCGCGACCTCACCCAAAAACGGGGCTCCAGAGCAATCTGGGGCCCCTTTTTTTTCCAAATCCCGCCCCCTTGCCCCACCTGCTCTATCCCTATTGCAAAAGGCCCGCGCCCCCATGCCCTACCACTGGACAAAAACCAACAGCGCAACAGAGCTCACCCTCTGGCCCCACCGCAGCCTGCCAATCCGCGGCTTCGTCGGCGTTTTCGGCAGCATTTTCATCCTCGCCATGCTGCCCCTCTTTGGGCTGATCGGCACAGCGCTGCTCTGGGGGATGCTGCCCTTCGTGCTGCTCACCCTCACAGGGCTCTACCTCGCCTTCATGCACAGCTACCACACCGGCGATGTCAAAGAAGCCCTGCTCATCGGCGATGAAGAAACCCGCCTCACACACAGCCCCGCCAAAGGCGCGCCGCTCACCTGGTCCTGCAACACCTATTGGGTGCGCGCCCAGCTCTACCCGCGCGAAGGCCCCGTGCCGCATTACCTCACCCTCACAGGCAATGGCCGCGAGGCCGAGCTGGGCCGCTTTCTCTCTGAAGACGAGCGCAAGGCCCTCTTTGGCGAGCTCACCGCCGCCCTCAAAAACGCCCAGCGCTGACACCCGGCTCAAAGCGCACAGGCGCAATCCACAGGCCCAGTGTTCAGGCCCACTCTTCAGGCCCTAACTTCTTCTGGTCAAAAATACCTCGGGGGTCTGGGGGCAGCGCCCCCAGCGGGTCGGAGTGCGCGTCAGCGCAATCCGAAACCTCAAGCGCTCACCTCGGGCAACTCCAGCAACTGCACCGCATCAATCCGCCAGCCCTCGGCGGTATTGATCATGCGGTAATCCAAGAGAAAGCGCTCTCCCGCCGCATCCTTCACCAACACCTTCTGCCAAAGCTGGCCCGCAATCACCCGCGCCTCCAAATAGCGCAGCTCCACGGGCCGCCAGACCATCGGGTAGCCGTTTTTCACCATCGCGCCAAAGTTTTCCGGCGTGCGAAAGACGTCCTGAATGGTCGGGCTGGCAAAGGTAAAGGCGCGGGCAAAATCATCCGCCTTGAACGCCTCGATCTGCGCGCTGATCACCCCCTGCACAGCCACATCATCTGCCGCCGCCGGGCGCACCCAAAGCGCCAAAACCATCGTCACAACAAGCAATATCTGTTTCATAGCGCATCCCCTCTTTGCAGAGGATACGCCAGAGCCTGCCGCCCGGATCACTCAGCCCAGCTTGCCGGCAAGCCCGTCTTCAATCAGCGCGATGGTTTCATCCACACCGTAAAGCGCAATAAAGCTGCCAAAGCGCGGGCCCTGGCTTGCGCCCATCAGCACCTCGTAAATCGCGCCAAACCAGTCGCGCAGGTTCTCAAACCCGTGGTTCTTGCCCACCGCAAAGACAATGCTCTGCAAATCTTCGCCATCGGCCATGTTCAGCGCATCCACTGGCGCATCCTTGCCCATCGCGGCGTTTTTCTGCGCAATCATCTCCCGCGCCAGCTCCGGGTCTTTCAGCGCCCGCACAAGGTCTTCAAGCGCCGCGCGCTCCTGCGCGCTCGGTGCACGGAACACCCGCGTCGGCTTCACAAAGTCGTTGAAATAGCGCACAGCATAGCCCGCCGCAGCGTCAAGCTGCGGGTTGTTTGCCGCACTCGCCTCCGGCGCATAGCGCTTGATGAAGCCCCACAGCCCGTCCTTGTCTTCCGAAGCCGCCACGCTGGCCAGGTTGAGCAGCATGGAGAAAGGCACAACCATATCGGATTTGGGCACATCGCCACCGTGAATATGGTAAACAGGGTTGTTCAGCCGCGCCGCCGCGTCTTGCGTCTCATAGGCGCGCAGCTGCTGGTGGTATTCGTCCACCGCCTTGGGGATCACATCAAAATGCATCCGCTTGGCGGTTTGCGGCTTCAGATACATGAAATAGCCAAGACTCTCGGTGCTGGCATAGGTCAGCCACTCGTCAATAGACACACCGTTGCCGCTGGATTTGGAGATCTTCTGGCCGTTCTCGTCCAGAAACAGCTCATAGGTGAAATGCTCCGGCGCCCGCTCGCCCAAAATGCGGCAGATGCTGTCATAAATCGGCGTGTTGGTGCTGTGGTCCTTGCCATACATCTCAAAATCCACCCCCAGCGCCGCCCAGCGCGCGCCAAAATCGGGCTTCCACTGCAACTTTACGTTGCCGCCGGTCACCGGCAGGGTCATCTCCTCGCCCTCCTCAGTGTCAAAGGTGATCGTGCCTTCTTTGGCATTCACCTCTTTCATCGGCACATAAAGCACGCGGCCTGTTTCCGGGTGGATCGGCAGGAAAATCGAATAGGTCTTGCGCCGCTCCTCGCGCAAGGATTTGAGCATCACCTCCATGATCTCGTCATATTTTTCCGCAGCGCGCAAAAGCACCGCGTCAAACTGCCCCGAGGCGTAGAATTCTGTCGCCGAGATAAACTCATACTCAAAGCCGAAAGTGTCCAAAAACCGGCGCAGCATGGCGTTGTTATGCGCGCCAAAGCTGTCAAATTTCTCAAACGGGTCCGGCACGCTCGTGAGCGGCTTTTGCAAATGTGCCGCCAGCGCTTCGGGGTTCGGCACATTGCCGGGCACCTTGCGCATCCCGTCCAGATCGTCGGAAAAGCAGATAAGCTTGGTCGGTAGATCGCTGATCACACTAAAAGCATGGCGGATCATCGTCGTGCGCGCCACTTCGCCAAACGTGCCGATATGCGGCAGCCCCGAGGGCCCGTAGCCGGTCTCAAACAGCACAAAGCCCTTCTTTGGCGGCTGCTTTTCGTAGCGTTTCAACACCCGGCGCGCCTCTACAAAGGGCCAGGCTTTTGATTTCATCGCAGCGTCACGCAGTGCCGACATGGTATTTCTCTCCAAGGAGGCCCATCTACAGGGTGCAGAGGCCAAACTTCATGCTTCCTATTGGCAAGCGCGGCATTGGTCAATATTCTGCACCGCAACAATGCCGCAAGGAGCGCCTTTCATGTCAGAAATCATGCCCCACCCGATGTCGCCCCAAGACTGCCTGGTGGCCATTATGATCGCCATTTCCGCCTCCGACGAAGACATCCGCACCGCCGAGCTGATCAAGATCGAGAACGCCGTCAACATGTTGCCGGTGTTCGCCCATTACGACATCGACAGAATGCACCGCACCGCCCAGGTGGTGTTTGATCTTTTCGCCCAGGAAGACGGGCTCGATGCGCTCTTCGGCCTGCTGCGCGACAACCTGCCAGAGCCGCTCTATGAAACCGCCTATGCGCTCGCCTGCGATGTCGCCGCCGCCGATGGCACCCTGGCTGAAACAGAGCTGCGCCTGCTGGAGGAGATCCGCTACGAGCTCTCGCTTGACCGGCTTCACGCCGCCGCCATCGAGCGCGGCGCGCGCGCGCGCCACATCACCCTCTGAGCGCTCTCAAAGCGCCTGTGCCGTCTTCTCTTGCCAGATCTCCCGGAGCGAAGCAGGGCCCAAAGCGGGCGGCAAGCCAGGGGTAAGCCAGGGGTAAGCCTGCATCACAGGCTGTAAAGCGCCGCCCAGCGTTCGATCAAGCCTTGCTGTAGGCGCTTTGCCCGCCGGTTCCAGGAGCGTGCCCCGCGCGGGGCCTCGCGCTCGGCCACCGTCAAGCGTCCGCGCCGCGCCAGATCCGCGTTCATCACAGCAAAGCCCAACACCCTGCCCTGCGCATCCTGCGCATAACCCGCCAGGGTGCTGACAAAATTCAACGTGCCGGTCTTGGCATGAATCTTCAGCGGATGCTCCTTGATAGGCCGCCCACGGGCGTCGCGCAGCTCAATCCGCTTCAAGAGGGGCGCAAGTGTCGCCTGCGCGCCCACCATGGCCCGTGCCAGATCCGCCGCCGTGGCCCGCGAGGCCGCCCCGAGCCCGGAGTGATCCACAAACCGGCTCTGCGAAAGGCCCAAGCGGTCCTTGGCCCAGCGGCTCATCTCGCCCGCGCTGGCGCGCAGGGTGCTGGCGCGGCCGCTGCGCGCCTTGGTGGCGGCCAATCCGATCATCTCGGCCACCAGATTGTTGGAATACCGCAAGCAGCTGCGGCAGATCTCGCTCAACGGGGCGCTTTGCTGGCGCGCAATGAGCCGCGTCCCGCCCTGCGCCTGCGCCGCCACACGGGGCGCGGGCAGCACAATGCCCTGCCCGCGTGCGAGGGCCGCAAAAACCTCGCCAGCATAGATCTGCGGTGCCCGGACCGGCAACCACCGCGCGCCGCCCTTGCCAAGCGCCGCCCGTGCCACGCTCCAGTGATCTTGCTGGCCCTTTTTCTGGTAGCCAAAGACAGGCCCTTCTCGGGTCACAATCGCCATCTTGGCAAAACGCACCGCCGGCCGGTGGCGTGCGCTGCGCCCCTCCAGTGTCGTGGCCCATCCGCCATCCACCCGCCGCCACTCAAAATGCACGCGGTTATAGTTCAGCGCGATCCCCGATATCGCCGGATTATACCCAACATGGTCAGGCTGGTCGCGGTCAATCTCCTCCAGGCTCGGCAGCGCGGTGCCGTCGACATAAAACGCGCCTGATATGCGCTGAACCCCGGCCGCGGCCAAAGCCTGCACCAGCCCGGCCAGACGGTCGGTGTCCAAAGTCGGATCGCCGCCCCCCTTCAGGATCAGATCGCCCTCCAGCACCCCGGCACGCAGCGCGCCGGTGGCGTGAAGCTCGGTAAAAAATCTATGCCCCGCGCCCAGCACATCCAGCGCATAGAGCGCCGTCACCGCCTTGGTCACGCTGGCCGGGGGCAGCCCGCGTCCGGCGCCGCCTGACTCCAAAATCTCCCCCGTGCCCACATCCGCCACGGCATATCCGAAAGCCCCCTCCAGCTTTGCCGCCGCCGCCAGCGCCTGAACACTGGCAACCTGCCGCCTTGCGGCCGCCGCGCCCCCCGATGGTCGCGCAACCGGGCGCAGCGAACGCGCCGGCGCACCCGCCGCCACACGGGTGGCCAGTGCCGAAAGCGCCGCCGCCAGAAAAAACCGCTTTGTATACCGAGCACTCACGCTTTCACTCCCAACACCGTCACCAGGCGCCCGCCTCTCGCAGCCCCGTGGAAGACTGTGCCCGCAAGGGCACATTCACAAAACACCAGGCCGGCGCTTTGCTGCGGCCCAGAAGATGGCTCTGCGCCTGCGCCAGCTGTGCACCGCGAAACATCACCGCCGCGCGCGAGGCCCGCGCCCGCAACCGCTCCTGCGGCCGTGCCAAAACGCCAATGGGCACAGAGCGCGCAATCCAGCGCCAGGCGCGCCAGCTGTCAAATTGCGTGAGGTTGTCCGCCCCCATCAGCCAGACAAACCGCGCCCCCGGATAAGTCCGCATCAAGGCCCGCAGGGTCTCGGCCGTATAGCGCGTGCCCGCACGCTGCTCAAAATCGCTGATCCGCACCCGCGGATGCACCATCACCCTGCGCGCCCGCTCCAAACGCGCCGCCATCGGCGCAGGTCCTGCCGCCTTCAGCGGGTTGCCGGGGCTGACAAGCCACCAGACCTCATCAAGCCCGAAGCGCTTGAGCGCCTCACGGGTGATATGCACATGCCCGCCATGCGCCGGATCAAACGAGCCGCCCAAAAGCCCGATCACCCGCCCCGCAGGCACATATGGCAAACCCTGTCTCATACCCCCGTTCTCGCCAGCGCCCGCGCATAAGTCAACTCGCACGATGCCCCCTTTCTTATTGCCTCAAATATCCATCCTCCATTGGCCCAAAGCACCCAAACTAGCTGATTGCCCCCGCGCCCGCCAAAGGCTATCACCACCGCCAACACATTCACACAGATCACATGAGGGTTCCCATGGCCGCGTATCAATATGTCTACCACATGCAAGGCGTCTCCAAAGCCTATCCCGGTGGCAAGAAATGCTTTGAAAACATCCACCTGAGCTTTTTGCCGGGTGTGAAAATCGGTGTGGTCGGCGTCAACGGCTCCGGTAAATCCACCCTGATGAAGATCATGGCGGGCCTTGATACAGACTTCTCCGGCGAGGCCTGGGCCGCCGAGGGCGCGCGCGTGGGCTACCTGCCGCAGGAACCCAAGCTTGACGAAACCCTCGATGTGCGCGGCAATGTCATGCTCGGCGTGGCCGCAAAGCAAGCCAAGCTTGAGCGCTACAACGAGCTGGCCATGAACTATTCCGACGAAACCGCCGATGAAATGGCCGCGCTGCAAGACGAGATCGACGCCGAGAACCTCTGGGATCTGGACAGCCAGATCGACGTGGCGATGGAAGCCCTGCGCTGCCCGCCCGATGACGCCAATGTCGCCAGCCTCTCCGGCGGCGAGGCGCGCCGCGTGGCGCTCTGCAAGCTGCTGCTTGAAGCGCCCGACATGCTGCTGCTGGATGAGCCGACCAACCACCTTGACGCCGAAACCATTGCCTGGCTGCAACAGCACCTCATCGACTACAAGGGCACCATCCTCTGCGTCACCCACGACCGTTACTTTCTAGATGACATCACCAGCTGGATTCTCGAGCTCGACCGGGGCCGCGGCATTCCTTACGAGGGCAACTATTCCTCGTGGCTGGAGCAAAAGGCCAAACGCCTTGAGCAGGAATCCAAGGAAGACAAATCCAAGCAAAAGACGCTCGAGCGCGAACTTGAGTGGATGCGTCAGGGCCAGAAAGCTCGCCAGGCCAAGCAAAAGGCGCGGATCAACGCCTATAACGAGCTGGCCAGCCAGTCCGAGCGCGAGAAGCTCGGCCGCGCGCAGATCATCATCCCCAATGGCCCGCGCCTCGGCGGCAAGGTGATCGAGGTCGAGGGCCTCAAAAAGGCGATGGGCGACAAGCTTCTGGTCGAAAACCTCTCCTTTGCCCTGCCGCCGGGCGGTATTGTCGGGGTCATCGGCCCCAACGGCGCAGGGAAGTCGACCCTCTTCAAAATGCTCACAGGGCAAGAACAGCCCGATGAAGGCGCCGTCACCTATGGCGACACGGTCCAGCTCAGCTACGTCGACCAGTCCCGCGATGATCTCAACCCCGATGACACCGTCTGGCAGGCGATCTCGGGTGGCAACGACATCATCCAGCTGGGCGACGCGGAGGTCAACTCCCGCGCTTATTGCTCCGCCTTCAACTTCAAAGGCGGCGATCAGCAAAAAAAGCTGAACCTGCTCTCAGGCGGCGAGCGCAACCGTGTCCACATGGCGCGGCTGCTGAAAGAAGGCGGCAACGTGCTCCTGCTCGACGAGCCGACCAACGATCTGGACGTGGAAACCCTGCGCGCTCTGGAAGACGCCCTCACCGACTTCGCCGGCTGCGCCGTGGTCATCTCCCACGACCGCTTCTTCCTCGACCGCATCTGCACCCACATGCTCGCCTTCGAAGGCGATGCGCATGTCGAATGGTTCGAAGGCAACTTCGAGGACTACGAAGAAGACAAAAAACGCCGCCTTGGCGCGGATGCTCTGGAGCCGAAACGGCTCAAGCATAAAAAATTCTCCAGATAACCGTAGGGTGCGCATTCACTGCGCACCTCAGTCCCCAACAAGGGTGCGCATTCACTGCGCACCTCCAGCGCCCAACAAAACAGCGGTGCGCAATAAATGCGCACCCTACGCTGCCCAGCGGCCGGCTCTGATATCTCGATGCACCGAGGAAAACGCCCAATCCTGCGGCGCATCTACATACCCGTGCTTCACGGGGTTCATATAGCAATAGCTCAAAGCCTTCGCATACTCCTGCGGTCCGCAAATGTGATGCTCCCAAAACCGGCGCTGCCAAACCGCTCTCTCGCGGCGCAGGATGTGGCTGGCCCTCTGAGCCCCCTTCGGCACCTGCCGCGAAAACCGCGCCTTGATCACGCCCCAACGCGTTGAAAAGTCATCGTCTCCCGAGGGCAATGTCCAAACGGCATGGATGTGATCCGGCAACACCACCCAAGCATCTATGTGAAAGGGGCGCTCCTCTCTGGTCTGCAAAACCGCCTCTCGCAAGAGATCGACCCTCTCGGTCAACAGAGCTGCCCCCCGATCCGCCAAATTCACCGTGAAAAAGATTGTCGCCCCCGCAACATGGGGCCGCATATAGTTTGACATGCCGCCAAGCTATCCAATCAAGGTTAATACTCCCTCAACGCCGTAGGGTGCGCATTCACTGCGCACCACCCCACCAAAGCTCACCCAACCCAACGCACGATATCCCCCGCGCGCATGGCCCCGCTCTGGCGCTTCTTTTCCTTCCCGGCCTCAAAGCGCACCATCGTCGGGATGCCGCGTATCGCGTAGGCCTGCCCCGCCTTCGGCGCGGCCTCGGTGTTCACCTTCACCAGCCGCGCCTTGCCCGCCAGCGCACCAGCCGCTTTGGCAAATTCCGGCCCCATCATCTTGCAGGGTCCGCACCACGGTGCCCAGAAATCCACCACAAGCGGCAGCTCGTCGTTGCGCGCCGCTTTTTGCAGCGTGGCAAAATCAATCTCCACGGCTTTGGTCGTGATCAGCTTCGCACCACAGGTTCCACATTTCGCCGCCGCGAGCCGCTCTTCGGGCACACGGTTCACCTGCGCACAGGCAAGGCAGGTCAGTTTCTTTGCCGCCATTTCGGCCTCCATCACATTCCAGTTTCAATATACGTTTGCACTCCAAACTATCAAGCCCACCGCACGCCGCCTTAACCAAATTTCCTTAACAAAAATTAACCTCTCACCGGTGCACGCCTGGTGCACGCTCTGTGCACGCATGTCACCCCCCCCATTTTGGTGCCCGTTTCACCCGTTAACCCCAGCGCGCGCTGCTTCCCCTTGTAACGACTCGCGTTCACTGCCATATGGGTTGGGCTACGATCTTCTACTCGACCCCTGTTTTCCGACCACCGGCTCACAGTTCTAGACGACGACGACGTGATAAGCCGGGTTGCTGCACTTACGCGGGCAACAAAACTTAAGGAAAACACTGATGGCTACTGGCACAGTAAAATGGTTCAACTCCACAAAAGGCTTCGGCTTTATCGCTCCTGATGGCGGCTCAAAAGACGTGTTTGTGCACATCTCAGCCGTTGAGCGCGCAGGCCTCACAGGCCTCGCCGACAACCAAAAAGTGAGCTTCGACATCGAAGCCGGCCGCGACGGCCGTGAAGCAGCTTCCAACATCGAACTGATGTAAGCTGTTCTTTTTTGAACAGGAAAAGGCGCATCCCTCGGGGTGCGCCTTTTTCTTTTCTGCGCCCTTTTCGATGGGCTCTTTTCTTCGCCGCCGCCCTCCCATAGGCTCTGGCGCACCCCCAACAAGGAGCGCCCCATGGCCCAGATCACCCGTCACCACACCACCGAGCGCATGAGCCAGATCGTGATCCACGCAGAGACCATCTATCTCGCTGGTCAGGTCGGCAACCCCGAGGGCGATGTCGCCCAGCAAACCCGTGATTGCCTTGAGAAAATAGAGGCCCTTCTGGCGCAGGCCGGCTCTGACAAAACAAAACTCCTTCACTGCACCATCTGGCTGGCCGATATGGCCGATTTCGCCGCCATGAATGCAGTCTGGGACGCTTGGGTGCCCCAAGGCCATGCCCCGGCACGCGCCTGTGGCGAGGCCAAATTGGCACGGCCCGAGCTCAAAGTTGAACTGCTGATAACCGCCGCAAAATAAGGGGTTAGGGCGCAGATCTGCCTTTTTCAGGCACAGGCCGCGGGCGGCCCGCCTCGTCAATGGCCACATAGGTGAACAGGCCTTCCGTGACTTTTTCGCGCAGCCCTGAGTTGCGCCGCCGCGCCCAGGCTTCAAGCCCGATCGCCATCGAGGTGCGCCCGATCCGCTCCACCCAGGCATAGACGCACAGCACATCCCCCACCTGCACGGGGCGGATGAATTTCATCGCATCCACAGCCACCGTGGTAACCCGCCCGCTGGCGCGCTCGGCGGCCACAATTCCGCTGGCAATGTCCATTTGCGCCAGCACCCAGCCACCAAAAATATCGCCGTTCACATTCACATCCGCCGGCAGGGCCAGCGTGCGCAATGTCAGCTCGCCTCTCGGTGCGTCCTCGTCCATGTTTGACCCTTTCCACAATTCTGCCCGCGCGCTTAACGCTTTCGTAAGTGTTATAAATTATCCTCGGCAAAATCGTAACACTTGTCGCGGTCTGCCCGCATTTTTTCAAACCGGTGCCTCATTGCTGCCGTTTTGCGCCACCAAAACTGGCAAAGTTCAAATAGGGATCAAACCATGTTGATCGTGACACTCATTGTTGGAAGCAGCCTCGGGTTGTGCGCCGCGCTGATCGGGTATTTTTTCCTCGGGTTGGGCCTGTTTGCCGCGCTCGCCGTTTATTTCACCGGCGCTTTGGCGCCCGCAGCCCTTGTTCTGGCCGTTTCCTTTGTGCAAATCACGGCTCAGAGCCTTTCTGAAGCGGCGCGCAAGGGGCTGACCGTGCGCTAGGCCCGCCCGCTGGCTCACTTCTGCGCTTGCTCTGCAAGCTCCAGAAGCCGTGGCCCCAACTGTGCCACAATCTTGCGTACCCCGGCTGCGTTCGGATGAATGCCATCGCTTTGCATCCATGTCAGCGCCTGCGCCGGCGTGGCGCCCAAAGCGGCCAAAAAATTGGGTTCATAGAGCGTGTCATACTGCTGTGACAGCTCTTCATAGAGGCCCTCAAACTCTGCCTTATAGGCAGACCCATAGTTTTCAGGGGCCTGCAAACCCACCAAAAGAACAGGCAATTCAAGAGCTTGCACTGCTTCTATCACCTTGGCCAGATTGGCCTTGGCCGCTGACGGCGCGAGCCCGCGCAGCATGTCATTGCCCCCAAGCGCAACCATCACAGCGCCAATATCAGGGCTCAAGCTCCAGTCGATCCGCGCCGCGCCGCCCGCCGTGGTGTCCCCGGAGACCCCGCCATTCACCACAACCACCTGCGCGCCCTGCTCTGTGAGCCAGGCTTGCAGCTGCGGCACAAGCCCGTCTTGCTCCATCAGCCCGTAGCCTTGGGTGAGGCTATCCCCGAACGCCAGAACGCGCAGCGCCTGCGCCTGAGCCTGCGCCGCGCCAAGACAAATCAGCACAAGTGCCAAAGCCGCCTTGCGCATGGCCCCAAAGGCCCCATATGAAACAGTCAAGGCGCCCTTTGAGAATATATTTTCCATGACTTCTCCTATACTTAATTTGACAAATGCCGGCCTGTCTCTGGCGGGCAATGCCGGGTTTGTTAACATTCTGTCCGGCATCTCTCTTGTCGTAAACCCCGCAGAAACCCTTGCTCTTACCGGGCCGTCCGGTTCGGGCAAGTCCTCGCTGCTCATGCTCATGGGCGGGCTGGAGCGCGCCACCGAGGGGCAGGTCTCTGCGCTCGGTGAAGATCTCGGCACCCTGAGCGAAGATGCTTTGGCCAGGTTTCGCCTCAAACATATGGGGATTGTCTTTCAGTCTTTCCACCTTATTCCCACCTTGACCGCGCTGGAAAATGTGGCCCTGCCATTGGAGCTTGCGGGCCTGCCGGAGGCCCGGGCGAAAGCGTTGCAAGGGCTTGAAAATGTGGGGCTTTCAGAGCGCGCAGGGCATTTTCCAGCGCAGATGTCGGGCGGCGAGCAACAGCGCGTGGCCCTCGCCCGCGCCCTTGCCCCAAAGCCCAAGATCCTGCTCGCCGATGAGCCCACGGGCAACCTTGACAGCGCAACAGGGGCCACCGTTTCCGGGCTGATCTTTGATCTCTGCGCTGCGGCGGGCACAACCCTTGTGCTGGTCACCCATGACACTGCCCTGGCCGCGCGCTGCGGCCGCGTCATCCGCCTTCAAGGCGGCAGCCTTCAGCCAGAAGAGGGTCAAACGTGAGCCTGCGCACATCAGCCCGGCTCGCCCGCGCCGAGCTGCGTGGCGGGGCGCGGGGGTTTTATGTTTTCCTGATCTGCCTCGCCCTTGGCGTGGCCGCCATTGCGGCCATCGGCACAATCCGCAGCGCGCTGGAGCGCGGCCTGTCCGAAAACGGCGCCGTGTTGTTGGGCGGGGATGCGCAGGTCTCTTTCACCTACCGCTTTGCCAGCGCCGAGGAACGCGCCCTGCTTGAGGCCCGCGCCGAGGCCCTGTCAGAGGTGGCTGATTTTCGGTCGTTGGCCGCGGTGGGCGACAGGCGTGTGCTCACACAGGTGAAAGCCGTTGACACCGCCTATCCGCTCACCGGTGCTGTGCGCCTTGAGCCAGACATCCCCCTCGCGCAGGCGCTCGCGCACACGGATGGGCAGTTTGGGGCGGTGATGGCCCCTGATCTCATCGCCCGCCTCGGGCTGACCGTCGGCGAGAGTTTCCAGCTGGGCGAAGCCCGCCTCACCCTGCGCGCCGCCCTTGTGCACGAGCCTGACAGCGTCGCCAGCGGCTTTTCGCTGGGCCCGCGCACCCTCCTTTATCGCCAGGCGCTGGACGGCTCGGGCCTGCTCTCGGCCGGCACGCTGTTTAACAGCGCTTACCGGCTGGCGCTGCCCGTCGGCACCCAGCTTGACGCCCTACAAGAAGAGCTGAGCGCGGCCCTGCCAAACAGCGGTTTGCGTTGGACGGATGCCCGCAATGCTGCGCCCCAAGCCTCCGCCTTTATCGCCCGTCTGGGGGCATTTCTGGTGCTGGTGGGCTTTTCCGGCCTCGCCATGGGCGGGATTGGGGTCTCCATTGCTGTCGGCGCGTATCTGGCGCGCAAAACCCGGGTGATTGCAACCCTGCGCAGTATCGGCGCATCCCGCAGCACCATCCTCACAAGCTACGCCCTTCAAATCAGCGCCATGGCCTTGCTTGGCATCGGCCTTGGGCTTGTGCTGGGCGGCGGACTGCCGGTGCTGCTCGGGCCCTGGCTGGGCACGCTGCTGCCGGTTCCCGCCAGTTTTACGCTCTCGCCTGAGCCGCTTGTGGAAGCCGCCGTTTACGGTGTTCTGACCGCCGCGATCTTTACCATATGGCCACTGGCCCGCAGCGAAAACCTCCGCGCGGCCACCCTCTTTCGCGACAGTGACGCCCAAACAGCGGGCTTGCCGCGCTGGCCATTTCTGGCGCTCATCGGGCTGCTGAGCGGAGTGCTGATTGTCTTGGCAATCTGGTTCTCAGGCAGCGTTGAACTCACGCTTTACACGAGCTTTGCGCTGGGTGCAGCGCTGGGGCTGCTTGCCCTCGCAGCACTTGGCCTGCGCTTGCTCGCGCGCCGCGCTCAGCGCCGCGCACGCGCGCCCATGACACGGCTCGCTCTGGCCTCCCTCAGTGCCGCCCGCTCGGATGCGCTCACCACGGTTCTGTCGCTGGGGCTGGGGCTGACGGTGCTGTCCACCGTGGGCCAGGTCGATGGCAACCTGCGAAACGCCATCACCGGCGAGCTGCCCGAAATTGCGCCCTCCTATTTTTTCATCGACATTCAAAAAGACCAAATCGGCCCCTTCCAGGCCCAGCTCGAGCGCAGCCCCTCGGTGAGCCGCATCGAAACCGCCCCTATGCTGCGTGGACTGCTCTCCAAAATCAACGGCATGCCGGCCAAGGAGGTCGCCCCCGGTCATTGGGTGATCGAGGGCGATCGCGGCATCACCTACTATGATGCGCTCCCCGAAAACTGGCGTATCGTCGCGGGCACCCACTGGCCCAAAGGGGCGAATGGCCCCCCCCAAGTGAGTGTCGCCGCCGAAGAGGCCGAGGAAATCGGCCTCAAACTGGGCGACATTCTCACCCTCAATATCCTGGGCCGCCCGATAGACGCCGAGATCACCGCCCTCCGAGATGTGGATTTCTCCACTGCCGGCATCGGCTTTGTGATGGCCCTCAATCCAGGGGCCGTGGCGGGGGCACCGCACAGCTTCATCGCCACAGTCTACGCCGACAAAGAGGCCGAAGCCGCCATTCTGCGCGATATGTCAACGGCCTATCCAAACATCACAGCCGTGCCCGTGGGCGAGGCCATCGCGCGGGTTTCCGAGGTGCTGGGCACGCTGGCAAGCGCCACACGCTGGGGCGCGGCGGCGGCAATACTCTCGGGCTTTGTGGTGCTCATCGGCGCCGCAGGCACAGGCGCCCCCGCCCGCCAGCGCGAGGCCGCTATCCTCAAGACACTCGGCGCAAGCCGCGCACAGATCCTGCGCTCGTTTTTGTTGCGCGCGGGCCTTCTGGGTGCGGCTGCAGCGCTTGTCGCACTTGTCGCGGGGCTGATAGCCTCCTGGGCCGTGAGCCGCTTTGTGTTTGACTCTGACTTCACAGTCATCTGGTCCTCGGCCCTGACCATCCTCGCCTGCGGCGTTCTGGCCAACCTTCTGGCCAACATCGGCTTTTCGCTTCGCGCCTTGCAAGCCAAACCCGCCCAAACCCTGCGCAGCGAGGGCTAGACTAAAAGAGCCTGCTCTTTCTTATTGCCTCAAATATCCTGGGGGAGCGCGAGGGGGCAAAGCCCCCTCGCCCGCCGCGCTTTGGCGCAGCCAAAGCGCAACACCTCTGCGCTACTCCGCCGCTTCGGCATAGTCCTCCAGCGGTGGGCAGGTGCAAACAAGGTGGCGGTCGCCGTAGGCGTTGTCCACACGGTTCACAGGCGGCCAGTATTTGTCCACGCGAAAGGCCCCTCTCGGGAAACAGGCCTGCTCGCGGCTATAGGGTCTGTCCCAATCGCGCACGAGGTCTTCCATCGTGTGCGGCGCGTTCTTCAGCGGGTTGTTTTGAGCGTCCATCCGCCCTTCCTCGATCTCGCGGATCTCCTCACGGATCGACAGCATCGCCTCACAAAAGCGGTCCAGCTCAGCCTTGGTTTCTGACTCCGTCGGCTCAATCATCAGCGTCCCCGCCACAGGCCAGGACATGGTCGGTGCATGAAACCCGTTATCCATCAAGCGTTTGGCAATATCATCCACCGTCACACCCGCACTCTCCGCATAGGGGCGCGTGTCCAGAATACACTCATGCGCCACCCGCCCGTTACGGCCCTTGTAAAGCACCTCAAAGGCCCCCTCCAGCCGCTTGGCAATGTAATTTGCGTTCAAGATCGCCACGCGCGTCGCCTGCGTCAGCCCCTCCCCCCCCATGAGCAATACATAGGCCCAGGAGATCGGCAGGATCGAAGGCGAGCCATAGGGCGCGCCGCTCACCGGCCCCGCCGTGCCACCCGTTTGCAGATGGCCGGGCAGATGTTTCACCAGATGCGCCTTCACCCCGATCGGCCCCATGCCGGGCCCGCCGCCCCCATGCGGGATGCAGAAGGTCTTGTGCAGGTTGAGGTGGCTCACATCGCCCCCCAGATCGCCGGGTTTGGAAAGCCCCACCATCGCGTTGAGGTTGGCCCCGTCGATATAAACCTGCCCGCCATGGGCATGGGTGATGTCGCAGACGTCGCGCACCGTTTCCTCAAACACCCCATGCGTTGAGGGGTAGGTGATCATGCAGCCGGCGAGATTGTCCTTGTGCTCTTCGGCCTTGGCGCGGAAATCCTCAAGGTCGATATCGCCGTTTTCCGCCGATCTGATGACAACAACCTTCCACCCCACCATCTGTGCGCTGGCCGGGTTGGTGCCATGGGCCGACATCGGAATGAGGCAGACATCGCGGTGCCCCTGCCCTTGGGCCTCGTGATACTGCTTGATCGTGAGCAAGCCAGCATATTCGCCCTGAGCGCCCGAATTGGGCTGCATCGACATGCCGTCATAGCCAGTGATCGTGCAGAGCTTGGCGGTGAGGTCATCAAGCATTTCCCTATACCCAAGCGCCTGATCTTGCGGCACAAACGGGTGGATCATGGAAAACTCGCGCCAGCTCACCGGCATCATCTCCGCCGCCGAATTGAGCTTCATCGTGCAAGAGCCAAGCGGGATCATGGCCCGATCAAGCGCGAGGTCGCGGTCCGAGAGACGGCGCATGTAGCGCATCATCTCAGTCTCCGCACGGTTCATATGAAAGATCGGATGCTGCAAATAGCTGCTCTCGCGGTGCAACGCGTCCGGCACCCGATATTCTGGCGCAAAGTCGTTGTCCTTGCGCGCGATGCCAAAGGCGCGCCAGACAGCTTCAACTGTTTCAGGCCGCGTCGCCTCATCCAGCGCTATCCCCACACGGCTCTCGCCCACGGCGCGCAGGTTCACGCCTTCATCAACCGCCGATTTCATCACCGCCGCCTGAAGCGGGCCCACATCCACCGTGATCGTGTCAAAAAAGCTCTGCGGGTCCACCTTGAAGCCCGCCGTCTCAAGCCCCTTGGCCAGGCGCACGGTCTTGCGGTGAATGCGCTGCGCAATCGCCTTCAGCCCCTCGGGGCCGTGGAACACCGCATACATCGAGGCCATCACCGCCAACAAAGCCTGCGCCGTGCAGACATTGCTTGTCGCCTTCTCGCGGCGGATATGCTGCTCGCGGGTTTGCAGGCTGAGGCGGTAGGCGCGGTTGCCGTGGCTGTCGACCGAAACGCCCACAATACGGCCCGGCAGGCTGCGCTTGTAGGCGTCTTTACAGGCCATATAGGCCGCGTGCGGCCCACCATAGCCCATCGGCACACCAAAGCGCTGCGTGTTGCCCACCGCAATATCCGCGCCCATCGCGCCCGGCTCTTTCAAAAGCGTGAGCGAAAGCGGATCCGCCGCGACAATGCCAATCGCCTTGTGCTCGTGCAGCGCAGCGATGTGGCTCGTAAAGTCGCGCACATGGCCATAGGTGCCGGGATATTGGAACAGCGCCCCAAAGACCGCGCTGGCGTCCATCTTGTCAGGGTTGCCAACAATCACCTCGATGCCCAGCGGCGCTGCACGGGTCTTCACCACAGCGATGTTCTGCGGATGACAATCACGATCCACAAAAAACGCCCGCGCCTTTGATTTGCTCACGCGCTGCGCCATCGTCATGGCTTCGGCGCAAGCCGTGGCCTCATCCAGAAGCGAGGCATTGGCCACATCCAGCCCGGTAAGGTCTGTGATCATGGTCTGGAAATTCAAAAGCGCTTCAAGCCGGCCCTGGGAAATCTCGGGCTGATAGGGCGTATAGGCCGTATACCAAGCTGGGTTTTCAAGGATATTGCGCTGGATCGCCGGCGGCGTCACCGTGCCATGGTAGCCCATCCCGATCAGCGAGCGCAGCACCTTGTTCTTGCTCGCCGTCAGCCGCATCCGGTGCATCAACTCGCGTTCAGAAAGCGGCTTGCCAAAATCCAGCGGCGCGTCTTGGCGGATGCTTTTGGGCACGGTTTCATCAATCAGCGCCTCAAGGCTGTCGACACCGAGCACCTTGAACATCTCGTCCATCTCCGCCGGGCTCGGCCCGATATGGCGACGATTGGCAAAATCATAGGGCAGATAATCGGTCGGTGTGAATGGCATGACATCCTCCAAGGCGCACAGGTTGCGCTTTCTTATTGCTACAAATATCCGCGCCGCAGGCTCCCCACGGCGCAGCCAGGCTCAGCCGACAAACTTCTTGTAAGCGGCTTCATCCATGTAATCTTCCATCGGGCTCAAATCCGACGGCTTCATCTTGAAGAACCAGGCATCCCCGAGCGGGTCATCATTGACCTTGCTGGGCTCGTCCACGATCAGCTGGTTCACTTCGACAATCTCGCCATCCAGCGGTGCAAGAATGTCCGAGGCAGCCTTGACGCTCTCGATCACGCAGATCTCCTCGTCCTTGGTCACTTCCGTGCCCTCTTCGGGCAGGTCGACAAACACCACATCGCCCAGTTGTTCGCTGGCGTGCTCGGTGATCCCGACAACAATCAGCCCGTCTTCCTCACGCAGCCATTCGTGTTCTTCCGTGTATTTCATGCTTAATCTCCTTGGGTGTCTCAGCGTTTGAAATTTGCAGGGGTAAAGGGCAGCGCCGCCACGCGCA
Organism: uncultured Lentibacter sp.; assembly: GCF_937123735.1. GTDB lineage: Bacteria > Pseudomonadota > Alphaproteobacteria > Rhodobacterales > Rhodobacteraceae > Lentibacter. The sequence goes on along the minus strand of NZ_CAKZKL010000028.1, from coordinate 10,725 downwards.
CGGGCAGGCGCTTGCCACGCACCTCGCCAAAAAGCTGGGTGCCGGTCTGGCTCATCTCGCTGGGCACATAGCCCATCGCCATCGGCGCTTGCAGCGTCGGGCCAAAGGCGCCAGACGTCACACGGCCGAGAGGCGCGCCGCCGTCAGCTTGCGCAAATATTTCGGTTCCCTCGCGCATGGGTGCTCGGCCCTCGGGCAAAAGCCCCACACGCTTGCGCGGCGCACCGTCAGCAATCTGGGCAAGGATCACATCCGCCCCCGGAAAGCCGCCCGCGCGCGCGCCACCCGCGCGGCGCAGCTTCTGGACACCCCAGCTCAGCGCCGCCTCGACAGGGCTGGTGGTGGCGTCAATATCATGTCCGTAAAGGCACAGCCCCGCCTCAAGGCGCAAGCTGTCGCGCGCGCCAAGGCCGATGGGGGTCACCCGCGCATCCGCCAACAATATCTGCGCCAGCGCCACAGCCGCCTCGGCAGGAACTGAAATCTCGTATCCGTCCTCGCCCGTGTAGCCCGAGCGCGAAACCCAGCACTCCGCCCCGTTGAGCGAGACCGTGGCCACATCCATAAATCTCATCTCGGCCACCTCCGGCGCAAGCGCAGCCAAAGCCGCCTCCGCCGCAGGGCCTTGCAGCGCCAAGAGCGCCCGATCCACGATGTAATCCACCTGCACCTCAGGTTCCAAAGCCGCGCGCAGCCGCGCCACATCGGTCGCCTTGCAACCCGCGTTGACCACCAAAAAGAGGTGGTCGCCACGGTTGGCAAACATCAGATCGTCCTCGATCCCGCCGTGTGCGTTGGTGAAAAACCCGTAACGCTGGCGGCCCTCCCCGAGCCCGATCACGTCTTGTGGAATGAGCCGCTCCAGCCCCTCCGCCGCAGTGGCGCCGCGCAAGATAACCTGCCCCATATGGCTCACGTCAAACAGCCCGGCTTGCGCGCGGCAGTGCAAATGCTCTTTCATCACACCGAGCGGATATTGCACGGGCATCTCATAGCCCGCAAAAGGGACCATCTTGGCCCCCAGCTCAAGGTGCATGTCATATAGCGGCGTGCGCAGCAAATCGGCCATCGGCTTTCCCCTTAAACCTGCCAAAACTGTGCATCTTGCAGGCATCATATCCGCGCGCCTTTCTGGCGCCCATTTGATGCCCCTCTGTCCTTTTGCCTGAGATCGCTATCCCTTCGGCGGGCGCACCTGCGCCTCTCTCCAGATTTTTAGACAAATCCTCGGTCCTGTCGCCTGAGAGTTTCCGGGGCGGTTGCTCCTTCGGCATTGGCCTGGGCCAATTCTCCCGAGAATTTGTGCGCATAGGTTAGGACACCGCCCTCTGTCTCGCAAGTGCGAAATTGTCGTCAGCCCGCGTGGGCACAGTGAAAGGTGCCCAGAATGGCCTCAAGCGGCGCGTTGTCACAGACAAGCGCATCCAGCGTCACACCGTCCAGATGCGCATAAAAGGCTTCTGCGGCATCCTGAATGGCAATGCGCAGCCGGCAGGCATCTTTGAGGGGGCAGGAGTTGTCCGCATCAGCAAAGCACTCTGCCAGCGGCACTTCGCTCTCAAACTCGCGAAACACATCACCAATGTTGATCTCGCGCGCTGGCCGCGCAAGCTTCAAGCCGCCGTTGCGCCCGCGCTGGGTGTGTAAAAAACCGTGCTGGCCCAGGCGGTTGATCACCTGTGCAAGATGGTTCTCCGAGGCGTTGCAGGGGCCGGCAATCTCAGATTTTGTCACCAGCCGACCCGGGTTGACGGCACAAAACATAAGGATTCTGATCGCAATGTTTGTCCGTTTGGTAACGCGCATGAATGGCCCTCCAGAGGCAAAATCTGCATGTGACATATACCATCAACTCCCAAAACCATTTGACATAAATCAACAGCGCGCCCATCCATCCACCATGCAACGCGCCTTCTTTTTCGGATATGGATCTTTGGTCAATCGGGCCACGCACGGGTTTGGCGAGGCCTCTCCGGCGCGCGCGCGCGGTTGGCGGCGGGCCTGGCGCAGCACCGCGCTCAGGCCGGTGTCCTTTCTGACAGCCATTCCCGATGCGGCCTGCGAAATCGACGGTCTCATCGCCCATGTCCCCAATGATGACTGGGCCGCATTGGATGCGCGCGAACACGCTTACGCCCGTGTGGGCGTGGCGCATCAGATCAGCCACAGCCTGGGCAACACCGCCTCCTCTATCGCCATCTACGCCATAAAGGAGGGCGATCATTTTGACCCGTCGTTGGAAAACCCGATCCTTCTGAGCTATCTCGACGTGGTCATCCAAGGCTATCTCAGAGAGTTCGGCGAAGCAGGCGCCGCCCGCTTTTTTGCCACCACATCCGGCTGGAACGCCCCACTGCTCAATGACCGCGCCGCACCGCTTTATCCGCGTGCGCAAAAGCTCTCGGGCAAGGAGCTTGCTTTCGTAGACAAAAGCCTCGCGCGCCTCGGCGTCAGCCCGATTGTGAGCGCAGGCGGCCTCAGCCGCGCGCCTTGATCACCTGCAAAAGCGGCAAAAGTGCCGCCATATCCGGCCCATGGCTCATCCCGGTAAGTGCCTTTCTGAGCGGCATGAACAGCCCACGCCCCTTGCGGCCCGTGGCGTCTTTTACAGCCGCCGTCCACGCGCCCCAGCTCTCGCCTGTCAGCTCACCCTCGGGCAAAAGCGCCATGGCCTCGGCCACAAACTCCGCGTCTTCCGGGTCAATCACAGGCACAGCGCCTTGGGTGATCAGCGTCCACCAGCCCGCAAGATCTTTGCGTGTTTCGATGTTTTCATGCACCGCATTCCAGAAGGCTTCCGCCTGCTGCGCCGGCACGCCCAAGGCGGCAATATCATCGGCCACGGCGACATAGGGCTGCGCGTGCAGATATTTCGCCGTCAGCGGGAACAGGTCGGCCACGTCAAACTTTGTCGGCGCTGTGCCGAACTGGCCAACATCAAACCCCTCGATCAGCTCGGCCATATCCGTGCGCAGCTCCATCGGCTCTGACGAGCCCAAGCGCGCCATCAGGCTCAACAGCGCCATCGGCTCGACACCCTGCGCGCGCAAATCGCGCAACGCCAGCGTGCCCAGCCGCTTTGAGAGCGCCTCGCCCTGCGGCCCTGTGAGGAGCGAATGGTGCGCAAAACTCGGCACTTTGCCGCCCAAGGCCTCGATGATCTGGATCTGCGTGGCCGTATTGGTCACATGGTCAGCCCCGCGCACCACATGGGTGACGCCCATCTCGGTGTCGTCCACCACACTGGCGAGCGTGTAAAGCACCTGCCCGTCCGCACGGATCAGCACAGGGTCCGAAACAGAGGCCGCATCAATCGACATCTCGCCAATGATCCCGTCGGCCCATTCAATCCGCTCCTGATCGAGCAAAAAGCGCCAGTAGCCGCCGCGCTCGGCGCGCAGCGCGTCTTTCTCGGCCGCGCTCAGGTGTAGGCCCGCACGGTCATAGACCGGAGGGTTGCCCATGTTGAGTTGCTTCTTGCGCTTGAGGTCAAGCTCGGTGGGTGTTTCAAACACCTCGTAAAAACGGCCCATCTGGCGCAGCTCTTCTGCCGCCGCCTCATAGCGCTCAAGCCGCAAGGACTGCCGTTCGACACGGTCCCACGTGAGGCCAAGCCATTCGAGATCTTCCTTGATCGCATCCACATATTCTTCCTTGGAGCGCTCAGGGTCCGTGTCGTCAATCCGCAGGATAAACGCGCCACCGGCCTTGCGCGCGATGAGAAAATTCATCAGCGCGGTGCGCAGGTTGCCAACATGGATGTATCCAGTGGGCGAAGGGGCAAAGCGTGTGACAGTCATTTAAGCTCTCCGAAATGGGCAGGCGCGGTGTCCCATACCCGTGAGGCAATGTCCAGTCCAAGCCCGATGAGCCAACGCGCTGGCATCAGGCACAAAACTTGACAGAATCTGCCCAGAGCTTAGGCTCAAAACAGCTACAAAAGCGCGTGTGTTAAAAAGGAAAATGGTTTTGAAACATAAGCAAAAGGCGCGCTTGCGTGTTGGTGGGCTCTTTGGCCTGGCCATCCTGTTTCTCGGTGCTGCGGCAGAGACAAGCTTTGCCAGCGAAAGGCTTTTCAAACGCATCGACACTCAGATGAGCCAGACTCCACAGCTCACCCGGCCCCGCATCCGCGACGCGCGCTTTGACCGCGCCGGAGTGCAGGGCGCACCAAAAACAAGTTTTGCACAGGAAATCGCCTGGGCTATCCGCGCCCACCTGCAAACCGGACGGGTCGTTTTTGACGGCTATGATGCGCTGTTTCACATCCCCTCGGCCCGTCGCAACACGCCGATCAGCCTCACCAGCCAGCCTCTTTGCCAAACCAGCGAACGTGATGCAAAGCGCATTTTGCGCAACAGTCAGGCCCTCGGAAGCGAGGAATTGCGCCTCATGCAAGCATTTGAAAACAGCTACAATGCCGCCAGCGCAAAAGGCAAAGAGCGGCACTGGCAGGCCTTGATGGGGTGTCTGGCCTACACCGAGTCTCTCGGCGATCCGGATACCTCCCTCAGCCAAAGCCGCGCACGCAAACTGCTCGGCGCGTCCTACAGCAAGCCCCCCGGTGTAAAGTTCTACTATGACAAACGACACAGCAATGAGGCGTCACGCTGGAACATCGGCCTGTTTCAATTCGTGCTGCACAAAGGCGGCAATATCCTGCCCTGCACAGGCGCTTGGAAAGCCGCCGGGCTGCCAGCCTCTGACACTCTGGCGGAGATGAGCACACAGGAGATGGGGCTTTTTGTGGGCAGCCCGAGCCAAAGCTTCAATGCCTTTTGCGGTGTGAACAAACTCACGCAGAGCTTTCATGTGCAAATGTTAACGGAGCGCGCAAGCAACACCCACCCGAAAAACCGCGACACCAATGGCACCCTGAAGCCCCCCTCGGACCGCTGCGCCAGCCTGCATGTGGCCCGTGCCTATGTCCACTTCGGGCCGTTCATTCGCACCGTGACCCACACCAGCCAACCGCTGCGCAGCAATTTACACAAGCTTATGGCCTGCACCAACTCTGCCCTTAAATGAAAGCAGCTGGTGTTGGATCCAGACCTCGCAGCACATCGTATCAGACTTAAGCTTTAAGGAGGATCCTGCCATGACCCTTTCGCCCCATATCACCCGCCGCGCCGCCCTGCTCGGCGCCGCCGCTCTGCCCCTCGCCGCGGCCAGCGCCAACCCCGCCTTTGGCGCCGCCGAAATGATGGGCGCAGCCACCGCCACGTTCAACCGTGTGAAGCTTGGCCGCTTTGAGGTCACCTCGCTGCTCGCCGGCACGCGCACCGTGCCCGACCCCAAAAGCATCTTCGGCTTGAACGCCACGCCGGACGAGTTTGCCAAAGCGTCTGAAGCCGCCAACATTCCCACCGACAAGGCGCAGTTTTTCTTCACGCCCACGGTGGTGAACACCGGCAGAAAGCTCGTGCTGTTTGACACGGGCCTGAACGCAAGCGGCATCACCGGCGCACTGGCCGCTGCGGGCTATGCAGCGGAAGACATCGACACGGTGGTGCTCACCCACATGCACGGCGATCACATCGGCGGGCTGATGAACGGCGGCAGGCCAACCTTTGCCAATGCCGATTACGTCACGGGTGCCGCCGAATTCAACGCCTGGGACACGACCGAAAACGAAGGCTTCAAGAACAACGTGCGCCCGCTGGCCGACAAGATGACCATGCTCAACGACGGCGGCACAGTCACCTCAGGCATCACCGCCATGGCCGCCTTTGGCCACACGCCGGGCCACATGGCCTATCGGCTGGAAAGCGAGGGCGCACAGCTTGTGCTCGGGGCGGATTTTGCCAACCACTATGTCTGGTCGCTCGCCTATCCCGACTGGGAAGTGAAGTTTGACCGCGACAAGGACATGGCCGCCCGAACCCGCCGCAAGATGCTGGGCATGATGGCAGCTGATAAAATCCCTTTCATCGGCTATCACATGCCCTTCCCGGCCCTCGGCTATGTCGAGGCCCGCGGCGAAGGCTTTCACTATGTGGCCGCGAGCTATCAGCTTTTGATGGGGTGATCTGGTTTCGAATTTTCGCTGCGCGAAAATCCGACCCGCTGGGGGCAAAGCCCCCAGACCCCCCTTTCAAGTGGGGGCTTTGCCCCCTGGTTTCAAAAGCCTCGGGCTTTTGAAACCTCCCCCAAGGTATTTTTGACCAGAAGAAGCGGCTTGAGGCTTTTTTGAGCTGCTGTGCTTTGCGGGCCGTAACCAAACTATGGAAAAGACAGATACCTCAGCTGCAAAGCTCACCGTGTATTATGACGGGTCCTGCGCCCTTTGTGCGCTGGAAATTGCGCACTACAAACGCCAAGAGGGCGCTGACAGGTTGCGCTTTCTCGATGCCTCGGTGGAGAGTGATTTGGGCGAGGGCCTCACGCGCGAAGCGGCTCTGGGCCGGTTTCATGTGCGCGCGGCGGATGGGGCCTTGGTTTCGGGGGCACGCGGGTTTGCGGCCATTTGGGCGCAGCTGCCGCGCTGGCGCTGGGCCGCCCGGCTCGCCGCTATGCCGGGCGTGACCCCGTTTCTTGAACGGGCTTATCGCGGCTTTCTGCCCTTGCGCCCAACCCTTGCGCGCTTGGTGACAAGGCTGCGCCGCCAGTGAGCCTCAGCCCGGATCGCGCCAGCGGTTGACAATCGGGTAGCGCCTGTCCAGCCAAAAGGCGTGTTGCGTCAGTCTTGTGCCCGGAGCCGCCTGAAAGCGCTTGTATTCGCTGATATAAATCAGATGTTCAATCCGCTTCACAGTGGCGCGGTCATGGCCCGCCTCAACGCACTCTGCCACCGACTGATCCTTGTCCACCAACCGCTCCAGAATGTCGTCCAGCACCTCATAGGGGGGCAGGCTGTCTTCATCTTTCTGGTCAGGGCGCAGCTCGGCGGAGGGGGGTTTGTCAATGATGGCCGTCGGGATCACCGCGCCTTGCGGACCCTGCATCCAAGCGCGGTGATTGGCGTTGCGCCAGCGGCACTGCTCAAAAACGCGGGTTTTGTAAAGATCCTTGATCGGATTGTAGCCGCCCGCCATATCGCCGTAGATCGTGGCATAGCCCACGGCAACCTCGCTTTTGTTGCCGGTGGTCAGCAGCATTTCGCCAAACTTGTTGGACATGGCCATCAACAGCAGCCCGCGCAGGCGTGACTGGATGTTCTCTTCGGTGACATCAGGGGCGCGGCCCTCAAACAGCGGCGCCAGCGTTGCCGTGACCGCCTCGCGCCCTGCCGTGATCGGGACTGCCTCATAGCGGCATCCAAGCCGTATGGCGATATCTTTGGCATCATCAAGCGAGGCCTGCGAGGTATATTCGGACGGCAGCATCACACAGCGCACGTTGTCCGCTCCCAGTGCATCGACAGCAATGGTGGCGACAATCGCGGAGTCGACCCCGCCGGAAAGCCCCAGCAGCACCTTCTTGAAACCTGTCTTGCCCAGATAATCACGCAGCGCTTCCACCATGCAGCGGTAATCTTGCTCCCAAGTGTCGGGCAGCTTGGCCATCTCGCCTTGGACGATCTTCCAGCCCTCGCCGCTGTCTTGCAGGCTCACCACCCGCAGCTCCTCTTCAAAAACCGGCAGCTGATGCGCCAGCGCGCCATGTGGATTGAGCGCAAAAGAGCCACCATCAAACACCTGGTCATCCTGTCCCCCCACCATGTTGAGATAGACAAGCGGCAGCCCTGTCTCGACAACACGCGCAACCATATGGTTGAGCCGTGTCTCATGTTTGCCGCGGTAATAGGGGCTGCCATTGGGCACCAGCAGGATTTCGGCCCCGCTTTCCTGAAGCATTTCGCAGACATCCTCATGCCAGGCATCTTCACAAATCGGGCTGCCGATGCGCACGCCATTGACTGTATAAGGCCCGCTCATCGGGCCGTGATCAAAGATGCGCCGCTCGTCAAAGACGGTTTCATTTGGCAGGTGATGCTTGAAGACCCGCGCGCTCACATGGCCGCCTTGCAACACATAATAGGCGTTGTGAAAGGCCGCGCCCTCCAGCGCCGGCGCGCCGATGCCCAGCGCCGGCCCATCGGCACACTCAAGCGCCAGCGCCTCGATCGCCGCAATCGCCGCTTGGTGAAAAACGGGTTTCCTCACAAGGTCTTGCGCGTTGTATCCGGTGACAAACATCTCCGGCAGCGCCAGCATATCGACCTCGGCTGCGCGCGCGGCCTCGAAGGCCTTGCGCGCTTTGGCGATATTGCCCGCAATATCGCCCACAACAGGGTTTAACTGCCCCAACATTATGCGAAAACTTCTGGCCATCTTGCGCTCCTTGCCCGCCGTTCTCAGCTGATTTAGCATAAACTCCGCCAAGGGAAAGAAGAACCCGTTGCCCAAAGACGCAGGCTCGCTTACCTTTGGCCAAACAGCCGGAGAAGAGAAGGGACACCCCATGAGACTTCGCACCACCAGACTGGCTCTTTCTACCGTGGCCGCGCTCGCGGTGAGCCACCCTGCTCTGGCCCAGACAACACCCACCAGCACCAAGCAATATGATGATGGCGGCCTCTATGAGGGCAGCTTCAAAGACGGGTTGCAGCATGGCACGGGCACCTATCGGCTGCCCAACGGCTATGAATACTCGGGCGAATGGGTCAACGGAGAGATCAAGGGGCGCGGCGTGGCGCGTTTTCCGGATGGATCGGTCTATGAGGGCGAATTTGAAAAGGGCAAGCCGCAGGGCGTGGGGCGGATTATTTTTGCCGATGGGGGCAGCTATGAAGGCGGCTGGTCTGACGGCAAGATCGCCGGTCAGGGCGTGGCGCAATATGCCAATGGGCTGCGCTATGAAGGGGCGTTTCTCAACGCCCAGCACCACGGTAAAGGGCTGCTCACTGCGCCCAATGGCTATATTTATGATGGCACATGGGTGGGTGGACTCAAGGAGGGCAGTGCCCACATCACCTACCCGGATGGTGCCATCTATATCGGCGATGTCGCCGCGGGCGCGCGCCAAGGACAGGGCCGCCTGACAATGCCTGACGGGCTGATCTATGAAGGCACCTGGAGCGCCGGCCAAATCGGTGGCACCGGCAAGCTCACCCAAGCCAATGGCGATGTCTTTGAAGGCAGCCTCGTGCAGGGGCGCCGCGAGGGTGAGGGGCGAGTCATCTATGCCAATGGCGATGTCTATGAAGGGCAGTTCGCCGGTGACAAACGCCACGGCCAAGGGCGCTTCACGGGGGCAGACGGCTATGTTTACACCGGTGCCTGGATGGACGGGCGCATAGAGGGGCAAGGCAGCGTCACCTATCCGGACGGGGCGGTTTATACCGGGCTCTTCCGGGCCGATCAGCCAGATGGCCAGGGCAAGATAACCTACGCCGACGGTGCGACCTATGAAGGCAGCTGGACGGGCGGTGTGATCGAAGGCACAGGCACAGCCACCTACGCCAATGGGGTGGTCTATGAGGGCAGCTTCAAAAGCGCCAAGAACCATGGGTTCGGCATCATGACCTATGCCGATGGCTACCGCTACGAGGGCAATTGGTCCGAGGGCCGTCGCGAAGGGCAAGGCAAGGCCAGCTATCCTGATGGCACGGTCTATGAGGGCAATTTCTTGGCCGGCCAGCGCCACGGCACAGGCAAGATCACCATGGCCGACGGCTTCATCTATGAAGGCGACTGGGAACAAGGCGAAATTTCAGGACAGGGCCGCGCCACCTATGCCAATGGCGATGTCTATGAAGGCGGCTTCCGGCGCGGCAAACGCCAGGGCCTTGGCACCATAACCTATGCCTCCGGCGGCTCCGAGACAGGCGAGTGGACCAACGGCGTATTGGCAAACACCGCAAGCCCTGCCTCTGCTGCTCCAGAGCCACAAGTGCCTGCGCAAACCGCTGACCAGTAGACGAGGCACGTAAAGAACGCTGAAATTGCGGCCAAACTGCAAACGGTGTGACACAGGCCTGCCTCCCGAAGCCACCGACGCGCGTATCTGCAGCTACGAGGGCACCTATTGCGCCGACGGTGTGGAAAAGGTGCTGCACAATGTCTGTCCGACCTGCGGAGGCGGCTTCTAAACCCGCCCGATCCGCCCGCAAAAAGCTTATCGGGAAGGTCTTGCTCTCGGCCTGGAGCATCACTCTGCCAGCACCACGCGCAAGCATTCCAAATGGACGTATCACGAAGTTGAACACCTCAGTCTGAAACTGAAAGGCCTGCCACTCTCAGAGCGTCGACGACGTTTTCTTGATCCGAGAGTTTAACTACCTCAGAATGAGGCCACGCGCAGTTAAGCCGATTGCCAACAAGGAATAAGAATGGACCATAGAGCATTTGCACAGTCATGGGCGGATGGATGGAACACGCATGATCTTGACGCGATCATGTCCCACTACCGTGATGATATCGTCTTTCATTCCCTCAAAGCCAAATCCCTCACCGGCGCAGGAGAACTCCATGGAAAAGAAGCCCTCCGAGCCTATTGGAGCGCAGCCCTTGCGCGCCAGCCAGAGCTGGAATTCTCGGTTCAGGACGTGTTTGAAGGCCACAACATGATGATCATTTCCTATCTGAACCATCGTGGCGTTCTTGCCTCTGAAGTGCTCTATTTTGACGCGGCTGGAAAGGTTCATCGCGCCGCCGCCTGCCATCGCGCCACACAAGCGCCACAAGCGCCGCTCTAGGCCCGCCTCAGCCTCAGCGCATTGCTCACCACAAAGACCGAGCTCAGCGCCATCGCGCCGGCGGCCAGCATCGGCGACAAAAGCCA
>NZ_CAKZKL010000027.1 GCF_937123735.1 uncultured Lentibacter sp. | reverse complement strand
TAGCGCTCCATGTTGCGCTCATATTCGCGGTCCACATTCATCTGGAAGGCGCGCGGATTGCCGAATTCGTCGATCATCACCGAGTGGTCAATCACCAGATCAACGGGCGCAAGCGGGTTGATCTTCTGGGCGTCTCCACCGAGGGCCTTGATCCCGTCGCGCATGGCCGCCAGATCAACAACGGCTGGCACGCCGGTGAAATCCTGCATCAGAACACGCGCTGGACGATAGGCAATTTCGCGGGGGTTCTTGCCGCCCTTGGCGCCCCATTCGGCAAAAGCCTTGATATCATCGACAGAGACTGTCTTGCCATCTTCAAAGCGCAGCATGTTTTCCAGCACCACCTTGAGCGCGGCGGGGAGATTTGAGAAATCTCCGAGGCCGGCCGCCTGAGCGGCGGGAATGGAATAATAATCAACCGATGCGCTGCCGACGGTGAGGGTTTTGCGGGTCTTGGCGCTGTCTTGTCCGACTGTGATGGGCATGGAGAACCTCCGTGATGCAATGTGACAGTGAATTGGCCTGCTTTTGCATGATGTTTCCGGTCCGATCAAGGGGGCGGGGGTCAGAAATGTATACCATTGCACACAATTTGGCGTTTTTTTGGGGCTTGTGGCCGTGGGCAGGCGCTGTTTGGCTCCGAAAGCCGCCCAGAACCGCAGGCGCGAGGGGCAAAAGAGCGTGCGGAGCGGGTTGCCCAATCAGCCGCGAATCCTATATGAAGCTCTAGCGCGCGAAAGGTAAGATTTCATGACTGACAACCCCAAAGCCCAAACGGCGGTGATGCCGGATATCCTGACGGTGCCGCGCAAGCGGCCGGAGGGGCCGGACGGCAAGGTCAATATTGTCGGGCTCACGCGCGCCGCACTGCGCACGGAACTGGCCCGGATCGGGACGCCCGAGAAGCAACTCAAGATGCGGGTCAACCAAGTTTGGCAGTGGGTTTACCAATGGGGCAAGCGGGATTTTTCCGTGATGACCAACCTGTCCAAGGCCTTCCGCGCCGAGCTTGCGGCACATTTCGTGATCGAGGTGCCCGAGGTTGTCAGCAAGCAGGTGAGCAGCGACGGCACCCGCAAGTATCTGGTGAAAATCGCCGGGGGCCATGAAGTAGAGGTGGTCTATATCCCCGAGGCGAGCCGCGGCACGCTGTGTATTTCTTCGCAGGTGGGCTGCACGCTCACATGCACATTTTGCCACACCGGCACCCAGAAGCTTGTGCGCAATCTGACGGCGGGGGAGATCATCGGCCAGGTGATGGTGGCGCGCGACGATCTTGATGAATGGCCCGAGCCGGGAGTTGCGACCGGAGAGTCGGGGCCGCGGCTGTTGAGCAATATCGTTTTGATGGGTATGGGCGAGCCACTTTACAACTTTGACAACGTGCGCGATGCGATGAAAATCGCGATGGATGGCGAGGGGATCAGCCTGTCGCGCCGCCGCATCACGCTGTCCACCAGCGGTGTTGTGCCCGAAATTGCCAAGACAGCCGAGGAAATCGGCTGTTTGCTGGCGGTGAGTTTCCACGCCACCACCGACGCGGTGCGCGATGTGCTGGTGCCGATCAACCGGCGCTGGAACATCCAGACTTTGCTGGACGCGCTGCGCGATTATCCGAAACTGAGCAATTCTGAGCGAATTACCTTTGAGTATGTGATGCTCAAAGGCGTGAATGACAGCATTGAAGATGCGCGGCGGCTGGTGAAGCTGATCAAGGGTATTCCGGCCAAGATCAACCTCATCCCCTTCAATGAATGGCCCGGCTCGGCCTATGAGCGCTCGGATTGGGCGCAGATCGAGAAATTTGCCGATGTGATTTATCATGCGGGCTATGCCTCGCCGATCCGTCGGCCTCGGGGGGAGGATATCATGGCGGCCTGCGGGCAGCTCAAATCGGCCACCGAGCGCGCGCGCAAATCGCGCCGTCAAATTGAGGCGGAAGCTGGGCTGAACAGCTGATCTGCCCTGAAATGACCCTGACAATCGTTAAAATGCCTCTTTTCCGCTAAACCCGCGCCACAGCGGGGGAGAATGCTCGTTTTGTGAACAGTTTGTTTTGCAATCAGCGAGGAGACGGAAAATGAAGAGTGATGTCGAGACGATCCGCGATGTGGTTCTGCGCGAGCGCCGGTTGGCTGTGTCTGACCGCGAATGGAAACACAGGCTGCGGGGCTATGGCTACGGGATCCGCGAAAGCGCGCAGGGGGCCTATGTGACCTCTGTTTTGCGCGGCACAGATCTGTGCGCGCTGGCCGGGTGATGCGTCATGAGACAGAAACCCGCCGTGCACCGGTGTGATCCGGTTGTTTTGAACCAAATCAAAGGACTCGTTGCGCCGATTTTGGCTAGCGACGGCCCGGCGCAGCAACGCCAGCTTGCGCGCCTTGGCTATACGATCACCCAATCCGATGCTGGCCGCTATCTGGCGACACTGCCACACGGCCTGCCGCTTTTGGCGCTGGACTGAAACGCTTTCGGTATTGGCTGTGAACGCCCCGCCTTACGTTTGGCGGGGTTTTCTTTTGGGCTGGCCTTGCCGCCCACCCGCGCCACATGTGTTGGGCGGGCCGAGGGGGTGAAAGAGGGCAGGGCGCGCTCAGCGCCCCCAGGTGCGCACCGGACCACAATCCATATGCACGAAATTGGAGCCCGAGTAGCGGCCGACACCGCCAGCGGCACAGGCGGCTGCGGCGCGGCTGACCTGGCTGACCGAGCGTGAGGCAAGGCGCAAATCAGCGGCCTGGCCCTTCATGTGCAGGGAGTTTTTGGCCACACCGCCAGAGCGCGAGCGCAGCATGGCGTTTGTCTTGGGGCTGCGATAGCCCGAGAGCAGCAGATAGGGCTCGCTGACATCCAGCATATTGTGCGAGGCGGCCATGATGTCGATGGTGCGCAGATCAATATTGATCACCCCACCGGTGCGCCAATCGCGCATGAAATGGTTGATCTCCTGAACCGCATCGCGAATGTAATCGCCATCCACCCAATAGATCATGTCAATCTTTTCGCCCGTGCGGGATGAATACATCTTGAGGCGGCGAATATCCCCTGCGCCGCGCAGAAAGCCGGCGGCCTTGGAAAAGCTCGGCGCGGCCACAAGGGCCGTCGCGGCGAAGGCGCCAAGCAGCGCGCGTCTGGAAAGGCTCGTTGAGCTCTGTGTCTTTGTCATCGTGATCGCGCCGTCCCGTCGCTCTTACCTGATGTGGCGGTGTCCCCCGCCTGTGCTGCCTTCATCTCCCCAGATGCTCCGAATTTATGGCACAGTTCGAATCAGGGGCCAAGAAAAGTTTTTCAAACAAGGAGATAATCAGGAATTTAGGCAAAATTTTGCTGAAAAGCGGTGAAACTTGCGTAAATCGGCGGTAATTGCGGCTATCTTGCATAGGTTCCTACCGAGTTTTGCAGATCATGCAGTTGTGAGTGGACAGTGCCCTGATGAGCGATCAAAACACTGTAAACTAACACGCATGAGCCTATCGTAAATTGGTTTATGGCGCGTTAATGTTGAATAAGACTGTGTGGAGGGTTTTTGGCAGTGTCGGTGGCAGCTTTTTCAGGTCGGATCCAAGCCTATGTTTTCGCTTTTGTTTTTGCGCTCAGCGGGGTCTTTGGGCCTGGGGAGGTGCGCGCAGAGGTGACGGCGTTCAAACAGGCCGTGGCCGAGGCCGCCGCACGCGACAAGGATATTGCCGCCTTTTACAAGGCCACCGGCTATGAGCCGATCTGGACGCAGACCTTTGGCAAGGACGCCCAGCGGCGGCGTGCGCTGTTTCGGGCCATGGATGAGGCGCAGCTGCATGGTCTGCCCGCGGAACGCTTTGGGGCGAAAGCGCTGATGGCCCAGCTCAGGGCGGCCAATTCGCCGCGCGCACGCGGGCTGGCGGAGGTGGCGCTGAGCCGGGCGTTTCTGGACCTTGCACAAGCGATGCAAACCGGGGCGCTGGTGCCCAAGCGGATCGACGAGGGCATTGTGCGCAAGGTTCCGTACCGGGATCGCGGCAGCTATCTGAGCACTTTGGTGCAGTCCAATCCGAATGGTTTTTTCAGGGCGTTGCCGCCGCGCACGCCGGAATATGCGCGCCTGCTCAAGGCCAAGCTGGCCTATGAGAAGCGCCTTGGGGCGGGCGGATTTGGGGCCACAGTCCCGTCCAAATCGCTCAAGCCGGGGCAATCGGGGGCGGCGGTTGTGGCTTTGCGCGACAGGCTGGTGCGCATGGGCTATCTGCGCCGCTCGGCCAGCCCGAGCTATGACGGGGCCCTGCAAGAGGCCGTGCAGCGCTTTCAGGCCGATCATGGGCTGACAACCGACGGGATCGCTGGCGCAGGCACCCTGGCCGAGATCAACACCTCCGCAGAAGAGCGGCTCAAGGCGATCATCGTGGCGCTGGAGCGCGAACGCTGGGTCAATTCGGATCGTGGCAAGCGCCATGTGCTGGTGAACATCACCGATTTTTCGGCCCGCATTGTGGATGATGGCAAGGTGACGTTTCAGACCCGCAGCGTGGTCGGGGCGAACGACAGCGATCGGCGCACGCCTGAATTTTCCGATGTGATGGAGTTCATGGTGATCAATCCAACCTGGAATGTGCCGCGTTCTATTGCCACCAAGGAATACCTGCCGATGATGCAAAACAACGCCAATGCGGCGAGCCATCTGGAGCTCTATGACAGCCGGGGCCGCAAAGTGGCGCGCAGCAACATCAACTTTGCCAATTACACCGCGCGCAGCTTTCCCTATGCGATCAAACAGCCGCCGTCGCGGCGCAACGCATTGGGCCTCGTGAAATTCATGTTTCCCAACAAATACAACATTTACCTGCATGACACGCCGGCAAAGAACCTGTTCAGCCGTGAAACCCGCGCCTACAGCCACGGCTGTGTGCGGCTCAACGATCCTTTCGACTTTGCCTATGCGCTTCTGGCCAAGCAAAGCCGCGATCCCAAGGGGCAGTTTCACAGGATACTGGATACGGGCAAAGAGACTGTCGTGACGCTTGAAAAAGAAGTGCCGGTGCATATCATCTACCGCACGGCCTTTACAGATGCGAAAGGCAAGGTGCATTTCCGCCGCGACATCTATGGGCGGGATGCAAAAATCTGGCGGGCACTGGCGAAAGAAGGTGTGGTGCTTCGGGCCTCAAGGGGCTAAGCAACAGGCCCAAGTTTAGGAACGGGCCATGAGCTATACGATTGAAACCATTGCCAGTGCTCTGGGAGCCAAGGCTTTGGGAGACCTCTCACTGGAAATAGAGGCTGTGGCGGAGCCGCAGGACGCTGGCCCGCGCACGCTTGCGCTGGCGATGAAGCCCGATTTTGCCGCGCGTTTGGGCGCGGGCCAGGCGCGGGCCGCGGTGCTTTGGGAAGGGGCCGATTACGAAGCTCTGGGCCTGAGGGCGGCGATCATTCCGCCGCGCCCGCGCTATGCGCTTTCGGGGCTGTCCAAACAATTTGACCCGGGCGAAAGCTATCCCGAGGGCATTCACCCCTCTGCCGTGATCGACCCGGCTGCCGAGCTGGGCGCGGGCGTGCGCGTGGGGCCTTTGGCGGTTGTCATGGCGGGCGCGCGCATCGGGGCGGGCAGCGTGATCGGGCCGCAGGTGTTTGTTGGGGCCTGTGCCACGCTTGGCGCGGGCTGCTTCATTCGCGAGGGCGCACGCATCGGTGCGCGCAGCACGCTGGGCGCACGGGTGATTGTGCAGCCCGGGGCCGTGATTGGCGGCGACGGTTTCAGCTTTGTGACGCCCGAGGAAAGCGCCGTGGAGCGCACCCGCGCCTCTTTGGGCGATCAGGGCGCGGGCGAGAGCCAGCATTGGGAGCGCATTCATTCGCTTGGCGCGGTTGAGATCGGTGCGGATTGCGAGATCGGCGCGAATGCCTGTATCGACCGTGGCACCGTGCGCAACACCCGGATCGGTGCGCGCACCAAGCTCGATAACATGGTGCATATCGGCCATAATGTGGTGATCGGGACGGATTGCCTGATTTGCGGACAGGTTGGCATGGCTGGGTCCAGCACGATTGGCAACAACTGCGTTTTCGCCGGGCAGGTCGGGATCAACGACAATATCTTTGTGGGCGACAACGTCATTGCCGGCGGGGCGACCAAGATTTTTACCAACGTGCCCAAGGGGCGCGTTTTGCTGGGCTATCCGGCGGTAAAAATGGAGAGCCATGTCGCGAGTTACAAGGCGCTGCGCCGGTTGCCCCGGCTGATGAAACAGGTGGCGGAGTTGCAAAAAGCAGTTTTCAACGCGGCTGCAAGGGACTAAATCAACAGCAGTCAGACACTTGGGGATGATATGAGCGTTCAAGAGAAAGTGGTGCAGATTATCGCCGAGCAGGCCATGCTGGAGCGCGAGGACGTGCAGCTGGACAGCACGCTGGAGAGCCTTGGCATTGACAGCCTTGGGTTGGTTGAGTCGCTCTTTGCGATTGAAGAGGCCTTTGACATTTCCATTCCGTTCAACGCCAATGCCCCGGAGGAGTCCGGGTTTGATATTTCCAGCGTGGCGCAGATCGTGGCGGGGATTGAACAGCTGATTGCCGAGCAACAGGGCTAGGGCGATGAAACGTGTCGTGATCACCGGAGCCGGCACGATCAACGCGCTGGCCCACAACGTGCCGGACACCTGGAAGGCGATGGCAGAGGGGCGCTGCGGGATCGGGCCCCTGGTGATGCCGGATGTGGAGCGGCTGGCCGTGCAGATTGGGGCGCAGGTGCAGGGGTTTGAGCCGGACGCGCTTTTCAACCGCCAGCAGCTTTCGCTGTTTGACCGGTTCACCCAGTTTACCCTGATTGCGGCGCGCGAGGCGATTGGGCAGTCGGGACTTGCGTTTTCAGGCGAGCTGGCCGCGCGCTCCGGGGTTATTCTGGGCAATTCGGGGGGCGGGATGACGACGCTCGATGAGAATTACCGCTCGGTCTATGAAGAGGGGAAAAACCGCGTCCATCCCTTTGTGGTTCCCAAGTTGATGAACAACGCGGCCGCGAGCCATGTGAGTATGGAATTCAACCTCAAGGGGCCGAGCTTTACGGTGGCCAGCGCTTGCGCGAGCTCCAACCATGCGATGGCGCAGGCCTTCCAGATGGTCCATGGCGGGGCTGCGCCTGTGATGATCACCGGCGGTTCGGAGAGCATGCTGTGCTTTGGCGGGGTCAAGGCCTGGGAAGGGCTGCGGGTGATGTCCAAAGATGCCTGCCGCCCGTTTAGCGCCAACCGAAACGGGATGGTGCAGGGCGAGGGCGCGGGGATATTTGTGTTTGAAGAGTTTGAGCACGCGCGCGCGCGGGGCGCCGAGATACTGGCCGAAGTTGCGGGCTTTGCCATGAGTTCGGATGCGGCCGATATTGTCATGCCCTCAAAGCAGGGCGCGGCGCGGGCCATTGCCGGGGCGCTGCGCGATGCGCGCCTGAACTGCGAGGATGTGGGCTATATCAACGCCCATGGCACCGGCACGGCGGCCAACGACAAGACCGAATGCGCCGCCGTGGCGGACGCCTTTGGCGCTCATGCGGACAAGGTGATGATTTCGTCCACCAAATCCATGCATGGACATCTGATTGGGGGCACCGGGGCGGTGGAGCTTTTGGCCTGTATCATGGCGCTGCGTGACGGGATTATTGCGCCCACGATTGGCTATGAGGAGGCAGACCCGGAATGCGCGCTGGATGTGGTGCCCAATGTCGCCCGCGAGGCGCGGGTTGGGGCGGTGCTCTCCAACGCCTTTGCCTTTGGCGGCCTGAATGCCGTGATCGTGCTGAAATCTGTTTGACGCGGTGCAAAGCAAGGTCGAATTGGCTGCGCCAATCCGATCCGCGCGCAGGGGGCTTTTCGCCCCCTGCGCGCCCGCAAAACCGCCAAGGCTCATGCGGTTGCACGGGCAGAATTAGGTATTTTTGACCAGAAGAAGGCCGGGGCCTCTGGCTCAATCACTCGGCGAGCAGGCTGTCATAGCCGGCTGTGAAGCCTTTGAGGGACATATCCAGCGTCACGATTTCGTCGGGGGCCGGGGCAGGGCGCAAGAGAACCTTTGCAACGGCGCCTTTTTTCAAGGCGTCAATGTCTTGGGCTGTGAAGCCGACCCGCGCGAAACAGCCGATCGGGCTGCAAAAGCTGTAAGGGTAGCGGCGCGGTGTGGCGGAATCGATCTGGATGGTGAGTTGGGCTGAGAGCAAGGTTTCCAGCGGCACCAGCACATTGGCCCCGGCCACGGCTTGACCGGCTTGCGCGAGGGGGAAAATTGTGACCTCGGCGACATTGGTGCCTTGGGAGTCTTGCAAGATCTGGAACAGCTGGCAGGGTTCCTTGGCGGGTGTGCTGCTGTCAGCGGCGCCGGGGGCGCGCAGGCATTGGACCTGCCAATCGCCCACCTCGGCCTTGATGTAGGGCTCTGGCAGCGCCTCTTCGCCAAGGCTCAGCGCCTCGGGAGCGCTTGGGGCGTCCTCTGGCGAGGCGCTTTGGGCGCTGAGCGCCAGCGGGGCGGCGTTCAGAAGGGCGAGCAGGAGGGCGAAGCGACAGGTTTGAAGCATGGGTGTGTCCTATTTTATGACTTGTCTGGGCTTACCATGCTGTGACGGGGCTGTCAGGGTGAAACTCGGCCCGATGACCCGGAAAGGCAGGTTTTTGCGCAGCTTTTGCAGAGGCTTGTGGAGCGGTTTGCGCAGACGTTTGTGCAGAGGTGCCCCTCCGGGCGGGTGTGCAAAGACTCTGGCCAAAGAGGTGGGGGCATTGCTGCCGAGCCAAAGAAAAAGGAGCCATTACAGCTCCTCTTTCCAGGTCTCTCCCCGTCGGACTTGGCCGACTTAATATGAGCCAAAGCCTATGTCACGGTGTTGCAGCCGTCAACAGGGCAGTGGCGCATTGGGGCAAAAAAAGGTCGCGCTCAGAGGCGCGACCAAGTCTGACAGGGAGGAAGTAGACTTCCCGCCAAGAGGACATGCGGCGCGAAGTCTGCTTGATACTGACGTGAAAACATTAAAATACTGTGAGGGGGGCGTGCGGAATCGCTGTGTGGCCCGTGTTTTAAGGGGGACTGGCTTTGAGTGATGCGATGCAGGATGCGATATTTATGGGCGGGGGCGGGCCCGATCAGCGGGTCGCGCAGGCGCTCAAGTTGAAATATGCCAACCGCCATGGGCTGATTGCCGGAGCGACCGGCACCGGCAAAACGGTGACTTTGCAAATCATGGCTGAGAGTTTTTCCAACGCGGGCGTGCCGGTGTTTATGGCGGATGTGAAGGGCGATCTTTCCGGGCTGGCCAAGGCGGGCAGCGCCGAAGCGAAACTTCATGCGGCCTTCATGAGCAGGGCAGAAAAGATCGGTTTCACCGGGTTTGGCTATGAGAGTTTTCCTGTCACCTTCTGGGATTTGTTTGCAGAGCAGGGCCATCCGATCCGCACCACCGTGGCCGAGATGGGGCCGTTGCTGATTTCGCGGCTGCTGGAGCTGAGTGAAGCGCAGGAAGGGGTTATAAACATCGCCTTTCGGGTGGCTGACGAAGAGGGGTTGGCGCTGCTCAACCTCGCGGATTTGCAGGCGCTTCTTGTTTGGGTTGGAGAGAACAAGGCGGCCCTGAGCCTGCGCTTTGGCACTGTTTCCACAGCCTCGATCGGGGCGATCCAGCGCCGCTTGCTGGTGCTCGAAAACCAGGGGGGCAATAAGCTTTTCGGCGAGCCGGCGCTGGCCTTGACAGATGTGATGGCGATGGCCCCGGATGGCCGTGGCCGGGTGAATATTCTGGCCGCGGACAAGCTCATGGCCGCGCCGCGGCTTTATGCCACCTTCTTGCTTTGGCTCATGTCAGAGCTGTTTGAAGAGCTGCCCGAGGTGGGCAATCCGGACAAACCCAAGCTGGTCTTTTTCTTTGATGAGGCGCATCTGCTGTTTGATGGGGCGCCCAAGGCGCTGGTGGATAAGGTGGAACAGGTGGCACGGCTCATCCGCTCCAAAGGGGTTGGGGTCTATTTTATCACCCAAAACCCTGATGATGTGCCTGAGGATGTTTTGGGCCAGCTCGGAAACCGGGTGCAGCACGCGCTGCGAGCCTTCACGGCGCGCGACCAGAAAGCCCTCCGGCTGGCCGCCCAGACCTATCGTCCCAATCCGCGCTTTGACATCGAAGCCGCCATTCGCGATGTGGGCGTGGGGGAGGCCGTGACCTCGTTTCTGGAAAACAAGGGTGTGCCCGGTGTGGCTGAGCGCACGTTGATCCGCCCGCCGAGCTCGCATTTGGGGCCACTCACCCTGGCCGAGCGTGCTCAAGTGGTGGCCAGCTCGCATATCGCTGGAAAATACGAAGCCGAGCTTGACCGCCCGTCGGCCTATGAGCTGTTGCAACAGCGCGCAGCGCAGGCCGCCAAGGAGGCAGACGCCGCAGAGCAGGCGCTGCGCAGGGAGCAGACCACAGATTGGACCACAGATCAGACCAGAGATCAGGCGACAGACGGGGACCGCAGGTTTAAGGCGGCGCGGCGCTATGACGGCGCCCGCCCGACGCGCAGCGCAGGCCGCCAAGAAGAGAGCTTTGGCGCAGCGCTCACAAAACAGCTGGTGCGCGAACTCAAGGGCAGCACAGGGCGGCGGATCATTCGCGGCATTCTCGGGGGGCTGTTCCGGGGCCGTTAGGGCATGGGGCTTAGCGGCTGTCCTGGTCTGCTGCGCTGGTGGCTTTTTGTGCGGCCTTTTCAGCTTGCTCAAGGCTGAGCACCCGGATGGGCACGCTGAGCAGCGCAACAAAGCCCGCCGCCAGCACCGCAGCGCTGGCAAAGCCGATATCGGCAAAGACGGTCAGGCTGTAGCGTGCGCTGAAGGGCTGCAACAGGATGTCGGCCAAGCCGAGCTGGAGCGCCGCGCCATCGCGCAAGAAGATCACAGCGCTTTCGGTGATACGTCCTACAAGCCCCACGCCCAAACAGAAGAAAAGGGCAAAGGACAGACGTGCCGGCCCATCCATGCGCCGGCGCAGCACCTGAAAGACCGCCGGCGACAGGCGCGAGGCAAAAAACAGCGGGCTGATGGCCGCAAGGCGCAACCAGAGCGAAGGATACCAATCCGCGCCTTGGGCCGGCAGAAAGCTCCACATGGTCACCAGAGCTGCGCAGATCAGCCCGAAGAAGGCGACACCCTGAAGGGCCGGGCGCAAGAGAGAGGTTTGCACCATTGTGCTACTTCTCCGGGATCAGCCCACGCGGGCTGAAGCGCAAGACGCACAGCAAGATCACCCCCATGGTGAGCAAGCGCATATGGGCGGCAGACTCAAGCAGATGTGCGCGCAAGGCATTGTCCTCGGCCATGCCCGACGTCACGAATGTGAGCAACGCGTGGCCCATCGGCTCGACTTGCACCCAGAAGAACCAGATCACAAACCCGCCCAGCACGGCGCCAAGGTTGTTGCCCGACCCGCCGACGATCACCATCAGCCAAACCAGAAAGGTAAAGCGCAGGGGCTGATAGGAGGTGGGTGTGAGCTGGCCATCGAGCGTGGTGATCATGGCACCGGCGATGCCGCAAATGGCAGAGCCCAGAATGAAAATCTGGAGATGCCGTGCCTTCACATCTTTGCCCATCGCCTCAGAGGCCACCTCATTGTCACGGATGGCGCGCATCATGCGCCCCCAGGGGCTCTTGAGCGCGGCTTGGGCCATGAGAAAGAGAATGAGCAGCACGACGGCAAAGAGGCCCGCATAAAGAAGTTTGACCCAGAGGGTTGAGGCCGTCACCGGGTCAAACCCGAGGGCCTGCGCCTGAGCGACAAAGCTCGGAGAGCTTTGCAGCTCGATTTCATAAGGCACCGGTCGGGGCAGGCCGATGACGTTCTTCACGCCGCGGGCCATCCAATCTTCGTTTTTCATCACGGCGATGATGATTTCGGCAATCCCCAGCGTGGCAATGGCCAGGTAATCCGAGCGCAGGCCAAGGGCTGTCTTGCCGATGATCCAGGCTGCACCGGCGGCCAACACGCCGCCAATGGGCCAGGCCAGCAGCACAGGCAGCCCGAGGCCGCCGATATTGCCGGCATTGGCGGGGTTGATCGCCTCGACCGCTTCCACACCGCCGTCAAACACCGCGCGAAAGGCAAAGAAGCCAATGAGCAGCACCGCGATGATGGCCATGTTGCGCCGGCGGCCCGGCTGCATTTGCTTGTAGAGCAATACCGTAGAGACCAGGCTCATCACCCCCAAGCCAAGGCCGAGCAGAATGCGCAGCCCCCCCGCGCTCCATGCCCCGTCCACGGGGGGCATGGACACGAGCACTGTGGCTAAGCCGCCAAGCGCAACAAACCCCATGATGCCAACATTGAAGAGACCGGCAAAGCCCCATTGCAAATTGACCCCAAGCGCCATGATGGCCGAAATCAGCCCCATGTTAAGGATAAAGAGCGCGGCGTTCCACGACTGCAAAAGGCCGGTGCCGATGATCAGCAGCGCGACGATGGCGAAGTATACAGAGTTGCGCGTTGTGTCGCTCATACCGATTGCCCCTTGAACAGTCCTGTGGGTTTGAAGATGAGCACGATGAGCAAGATCACAAAGCTCACCGCGAATTTGTAATCGGTGGAGAGAAGCTGCACCAGGCTGTCTGGCTCCAGCGGCTCAGGCAGCGCATGCACCAGCACCTTTTTCCAGGCGTAGGTGACGGTGACTTCCGAGAAGGCAATGACAAAGCCGCCGGCAATGGCCCCGAGCGGGTTGCCAAGACCACCGACAATCGCCGCGGCAAAGATCGGCAGGAGGAGCTGGAAATAGACAAAGGGCTTGAAGGTTTTGTCGAGCCCGTAAAGCACCCCTGCCACGGTGGCCAGCGTCGCAACGATGATCCAGGTGATCATAACGACGCGCTCGGGGTTGATGCCCGAGAGCAAGGCCAGGTCTTCGTTGTCGGAATAGGCACGCATGGATTTGCCCGTGCGGGTGCGGTTGAGAAACCAGAACAGCGCCGCCACAACCACAAGAGCGGTGATGAGGGTGATGCCCTGGGTGGTTTTGATCGCCAAGCCCTCTGACAGACCTGTCATCTGTTTGAACTCGCGCACCGAGATGATGAACCGCTCGCCATCGGCAAAGCGCTGGTCATCCGGACCGATGATAAAGCGGGTCAGCCCGTTCATGATGAACATCACCCCCATGGAAACGATCACCAGAATGACGGGTTTGGCTTTCTGCGCGCGATAAAAGCGATACACCGCGCGGTCGGTGAGCAACACCAGCGCCACGCAGCCCAGAATGCCGAAGGGCAAGGCAAGCAGCGCCGTCGGCAGGGGGCCAAAGCTGATCCCCAGTGATTGGAACAGCCAAGTGACCAGCACGGTCACCATGGCCCCGAAGGCCATCGTATCGCCATGGGCAAAATTGGAAAACCGCAGGATGCCATAGATCAGCGTGACCCCGAGCGCACCGAGCGCGAGCTGCGCGCCATATGCGGTGGCAGGGATCAGAACAAAATTGGCGAGCGCCACGGCTGCGTTCAAAAGGTCCATTCAGAAGGCTCCTTCGCAAGTGCCAAGATACTGGACCGCACGCGGCCCCGTGTTGAGATGTGTGCTGAAGCGCGCGGCCTCTGGGGTGATTGACATCAGGTATTCACCGCCCTGACCGGTGGCAAAAAGCGTGATCAGCGCCGCCTCGCCCTTGCGCGCCACAATGGTCAGATCGCCAAAGGCGGTTGACAGCCGCTGGTCTTCAAGCTGCACCACCAGCTCAAAATCCGACGGCGCACAGGGCTGGTCTTCAAAGCATTCCGTCACAAAAGTGCAGGGAAAGGCCAGAGCGGCCTGTGGCATCAACCCGACAAACAGGGCGGCGACATATGATCGGGGCGCGCGCATCAGCCCCCCAGGAAGCTGCGGCGCACATCGGGGTTGGCCAGCAGCTCCTTGCCTGTGCCCGTATGGGCATTGGCGCCCTGCACCAGGACATAGCCTTTATCCGCAATCTCAAGGGCTTGGCGGGCGTTCTGCTCAACCATCAAGATCGGAATTCCGGTGCGTGCGACCTCGATGATGCGGTCAAACAATTCATCCATCACAATCGGCGAGACACCGGCTGTGGGCTCATCCAGCATAAGCACCTTGGGTTGGGTCATCAGGGCGCGCCCCACCGCAACCTGTTGGCGCTGCCCGCCGGAGAGCTCGCCTGCCGCCTGCTGGCGCTTGTCTTTGAGGATCGGGAAGAGCTCATAGATCTGCGCCATCGTGTCGGAGAAATCATCACTGCGGATGAAAGCGCCCATCTCAAGGTTTTCCTCAACTGTGAGGGAGGGAAAAATATTGGAGGTTTGCGGCACAAAGCCCATGCCCTGCACCACCCGGTCTTGCGGGGAGAGCGCGGTGATGTCCTGGCCATCCAGCGTCACAGAGCCTTCGCGCAGATCGAGCATCCCGAAAACCGCTTTCATCGCGGTGGATTTGCCCGCGCCATTTGGGCCCACGATCACGGCAATCTCACCGCGATCCACCGAGATGGTGCAATTGTGCAAAATATCGGGGCCGCCCTTGGAATAGCCGCCGGTCATATCCTGACCGATCAAAAAAGGCTCAGACATCCGCGCCCCCCTTTTTCTTTCTCAAAATATCCTGGGGTTTGGGGCAAAGCCCCAAATGTGACAGCTCCATCATGCGCCCACCTTGTCTTTGTTTTTCAGGCCCGTGCCCAGATAGGCCTCGATCACCTGTTCGTTGGCCTTGATCTCATCCAGCGAGCCCTCAGCCAAAACACGCCCCTCAGCCATGCAAATCACCGGATCACAGAGCATTCCGATAAAGTCCATGTCATGTTCGATCACCACAAACGTATAGCCGCGCTCTTCATTGAGGCGCTTGATGGTGTCGGAAATTGTATAGAGCAGGGTGCGGTTCACACCGGCGCCCACCTCATCGAGAAAGACAATCTTGGCATCCACCATCATGGTGCGGCCCAGTTCCAGCAGCTTTTTCTGCCCGCCCGACACCTGACCGGCCTTATGGTCTGCCAGATGCGAAATGGTCAGAAACTCCAGCACCTCATCGGCCTTGGCGCGCAGCGCGCGTTCCTCATTGGCAATGCGCTTGCGCCCGAACCAAGTGTTCCAGAGCGTCTCGCCTGACTGGCCCGCAGGCACCATCATCAGGTTTTCGCGGCAGGTCATGGAGCTGAACTCATGGGCAATCTGGAAGGTGCGCAGCAAGCCCTTGTGAAACAGCGCATGGGGCGGCAGGCCGGTGATGTCTTCGCCATCCATGATCACACGGCCCGAGGTGGGCGGCAGAACACCGGCAATCACATTAAAGAGCGTCGTCTTGCCCGCGCCATTGGGGCCGATCAGCCCGGTGATCGAGCCTTTTTCAATGCTCAGCGTCGCACCATCAACAGCATGAAAGCCGCCAAAGTGCTTATGAAGATCATGCACTTCGATCATGCAGCTTACCCCCCAATGTATTGTAATTAGATAAGAAAAACAGCCCGAAGCAAGCCTCGGGCTGTTTTGTTGTCAAGCAAAAGCTTAGCGGTAGCCGATTGTCGAATAGACGCCATCGGCAAATTCGATTTCCTGATAGTTGCCGGCTGACTCGCCCGCACCCACCAGTTCAACCGCCGTGGCGCCGACATAGTCGATGTCTGTGCCTGCGGCGATCAGATCAAGCGCCTTGCCCAGCTCGCCAGGGAAGATCTGCTCACCCGGTGCGTTGGCAAGATCCATGATGTGGTCTTTGTAATCGGCCGAGGCTGTGGAGCCTGCCTTGGCCATGGCCATCATGATCAGCGCTGCGGCGTCATAGCTTTCCGGCGCAAATGCGCTTGTGCCGTCAAAGCCAGCGCCCTCGGCCATGCCCACGAATGTGGCTGCGCCGGTGCTGTCTGTGCCGGGATAGGCCCCGAACGAACCATTCAGCTCGGCGCCGAAGTTTTCGTTGAGCTTCGCACCAACCATCCCATCGGGGAAGTAGAAGGTTTCAAACGCGCCTGTGTCCAGAGCGGAGCGCACAATGCCCGAGCCGCCTTGGTCAACATAGCCGGCCACAACCAGCACTTCACCGCCCGCAGAGGCAAGTGCGCCCACTTCGGCAGAATAGTCGGCTTTGCCATCTTCGTGGGCTGAGACGATTGTGACCGTGCCGCCCGCCGCTTCAAACTCGGTTTGAATCGCGTCGGCCAGGCCCTTGCCATAGTCGTTGTTGGTGTAGCTGATCGCGATTTCGCTGAAGCCGCGGTCTTGCAGAATGTTTGTGACAATCACGCCCTGGCGCGCATCTGACGGCGCTGTGCGGAAGAAAAGCCCATCATCTTCGGCTGTCGACAGGCCGGGCGATGTGGCCGAGGGCGACACCATGACGATGCCATTGGGGCGCGCCACGTTTTGCAAGATCGCGCCGGTCACGCCGGAGCAGTCTGCGCCCATGATGCCGGCCACACCATCGGAGGTGACAAGGCGCTCGGCCGCCGAGGTGGCCGCAGCGGCGTCAATGCAGGTCGAATCGCCGCGCACTGGCACAACCGCAGAACCGCCCATGAACTTGCCACTGTCTGTGACTTCTTTCATGGCCAGCTCAGCGCCAGCGGCCATCGCCGGGGTGATCGATTCCAGCGGGCCTGTGAACCCGAGAATAATGCCGATTTTGACATCATCCGCAAATGCGCCGCCCGCCATCAAGGCTGTTGCGGCGGTGGCCATCAATAGTTTTTTCATACGTCTTCTCCCAAGTGGTGTTTTTGATTTTTAGACTGTTGCACAGAATAGCGCAGGCTTGTAAAAAGAAAAGCATGATTTTGCACCTATGGGCCGCAGATGACCAAGCGTTAAGCGCGCCAGGCGGTGCGCGCAGACCCCGGTTGATCACGGCCATGTCAGTTGCTTTGCCCCCGCGCAGACCTAAGATGGGGTCATGCAGTCTTGTCGCCGCACCTCTCTTTGGTTTTTCAGCCTCGCGGGCGCTGTCGTTTTGGCGCTTCAGCTTCTGGCGGGGCCTCTCATGGGCCAGCAGATCGGCGCGATCCGCACTGTGAGCACGGGGTTCAGCGGGCCTTGGAGCTTTGGCTTTCTGCCCTCCGGTGATGTGCTTGTCACAGAAAAACGCGGCCGCCTGTGGCGGATTGACAGCACCGGCGCGCGCCATGCGATCGGCGGGCTGCCTGAGATCCGGGTGATCGGGCAAGGCGGTTTGCTGGATGTGCTCCCGGCCCGCGACATGGCCCGCACGGGGCGGATTTATCTGAGCTATGTGCAAGACAGCGGTGGCGCGCAGGGCACCACTGTCGCATCTGCCCGCCTTGAGGACGACCGGCTGCTGGGGCTGCGTGTTCTTTACAGCATGAAGACGGACAGCCGGGGCGGGCGGCATTTTGGCGGGCGTCTGGCCGAGGCGCAGGATGGCGCGCTTTATCTTAGCACCGGGGATCGGGGCGAGGATGCAAGCGCACAGAACCGGGCTGTGGACAATGGCACGATCTTGCGGGTGGATGTGCGCGGGGCAGGCGCAACCGCAATCACCAAGGGCCACCGGAATCCGCAGGGGCTTGCCTTTGACCGTAAGGGACAGCTCTGGGCGCATGAGCACGGCGCGCGCGGCGGCGACGAGATCAACCTGATCGTGCCGGGCAAGAATTACGGCTGGCCGATCATCTCTTATGGCACCCATTACTCCGGGGCGAAAATCGGGGAGGGCACGGCCAAGGCCGGGTTTGAGCAACCGGTGTTTTACTGGGACCCAAGCATCGCCCCGTCCGGGCTGGCAATCCATTCGGGCCATAACTGGCCGGACATGGCGGGGCGCTTTCTCATCGGCTCGCTCAAGTTTGACCATATCGCTGTCATGGCACCGGGCGGGGCAGAGCAGATGGGCAAGATCCAAACCGCCGAGACCCTCCGGGTGCGCGATGTGCGCGAGGGGCCAGAAGGCGGTATCTGGTTTCTCAGCGAGGGAAATGGCGCGCTCTACCGCATTTCGCCGCCCTCCTGAGCAAAACATCTCTCTCCCTGGCGGGGGGCTTTTGGCCTGTGTGCTCTCCCGCCTCCGGGACACACAGATTCAGAAACTCGGGTCAGATCTCGATCGGATCAGGCTGCGTGAGACACCACCTCAACGAGCCCGCCTTGCCAGCGGTTGCCCGTTGAGAGCATTGATTGCCAGAAAAATCACTGCCTTCAAATGGAAAGCCGCGTGGCTTGTGAGCCGCGTTCGCGGTAGGGAGTGGTGTTGTAATGGGCGCGGTAGCATTTGGAGAAATGGCTGGGGCTGGCAAAGCCGCAGGCCAGGGCCACATTGATCACGCTCATATCGGTCTGCATCAGAAGGTTGCGCGCCTTTTGCAGGCGCAACTCCATGTAATAGCGCTTGGGTGAGCGGTTGAGGTAGCGGCGAAACAGCCGCTCAAGCTGACGGGTGGACATGCCCACATCGCGCGCCAAAGTGGCCGGGCTGATTGGTTCTTCGATATTGCCCTCCATCATCTGGATCACCAGACTGAGCTTGGGGTGGCGCACCCCAATCCGGGTGGGCACGGAAAGCCGTTGGGTATCCTGATCGGTGCGGATTGAGGAATAAATCAACTGGTCCGCCACTGCATTGGCGATCTCTTCACCGTGGTCATCGGCAATGATCTTGAGCATGAGGTCAATCGAGCTGGTGCCACCTGCGGTTGTCAGCCGGTTCTTGTCGATCACAAAGACCGACTTGGTCAGCTCGACCTCGTCAAACTCCTCTGAAAAGCTGTCCTGGTTTTCCCAGTGGATCGTGGCGCGTTTCCCATCCAGCAGCCCGGCGCGTGCGAGCGTATAGGCCGCAGTGCACAGGCCGCCGATGATCGGGCCCTTGCGCGCCTCGCGGCGCAGCCAGGAGAGCAGCCGCTTTGTGGTTGCGGCCTGCACATTGATGCCGCTGCACACCAAAACGGTGTCGTCGCGGTTCATCTCCACAAGGTCCAAATCCAGTTTGAACTCGGTGCCCGCCGAGCAGGTCACCGTGTCGCCGCCTTCGCCGGCAAGCTTCCATTCATAGAGTTGGTGCTCGGCCATCCGGTTGGCAATCCGCAGGGCTTCAATCGCCGATGCAAAGCTGAGCAGGGTAAAATTATCCAACAAAACAAAGATAAAACGCCGTGGCTTTTCGGGCGTTTGCTCCAGTTTGATCGTCGGGCGTTGTTGCAGGCTCATCTGGGGCTTTCGCAATTCGAACGCGGCACAGGGGTGTCGCTTTTTTCACTTGGACAGAGGTTTGCTTCTGCGTCAAGACATCACATGTCGCAAAAACGTCATCGGCTGTCTTTAGCGTTTCTGCAAGCCGGTGCAAGACCAATTCATTTCTGATATGGTTTTCACCCCGAGGGGCCGCTATAAGGCGGCCAGGACGATAACGGGAGACAAGACTATGACGGAATGGCTTAAATCTGGCTGGCGCAGCAAGCCACGGATCCAGATGCCCGAATATACCGATCAAGCTCAGCTTGAGGCGGTTGAGGGACAGCTTTCAAAATATCCGCCGCTTGTCTTTGCGGGCGAAGCACGCCGCCTGAAGCAGCATCTGGCCGCCGCCGGGCGCGGGGAAGCCTTTTTGCTGCAAGGCGGCGATTGCGCCGAGAGCTTTGATCAGTTCTCCGCCGATGCGATCCGCGATACATTCAAGGTCATGCTGCAAATGGCGATGGTGTTGACCTATGGTGCCAAGGTGCCGGTGATCAAGGTGGGCCGTATGGCGGGGCAATTTGCCAAGCCACGCTCGGCGCCCACGGAAACTGTCAATGGCCAGGAGCTGCCAAGCTACCGGGGCGACATCATCAACGAGCTGGACTTTAGCGCCGGCGCGCGTATCCCCAACCCTGAGAAAATGCTGCAAGCCTATATGCAGTCTGCCGCCACGCTCAATCTGCTGCGGGCCTTCTCGACGGGCGGCTTTGCCGATATGAACCGTGTTCACTCCTGGACATTGGGCTTTGCCGAAGGGGAAGGCGCGTCTCGCTATGGCGACATCACCGCACGCATTCAGGACAGCATTGATTTCATGGCCGCCGCCGGGATTTCGGGCAAGACAACCCATGAATTCAGCTCGGTTGAGTTTTACACCAGCCACGAGGCCCTGCTGCTTGAATATGAAGAGGCGCTGACACGGCTTGACAGCACCTCTGGCAACTGGCTTGCCGGATCGGGCCATATGGTCTGGATCGGTGACAGAACCCGCCAGCCCGATGGCGCCCATGTGGAATTTGCCAGCGGTGTGCTCAACCCGATCGGCCTCAAATGCGGCCCGACCATGGAGGTGGATGATCTCAAGGCGCTCATGGCCAAGCTCAACCCTGAAAACGAAGAGGGCCGTCTCACTTTGATCGCACGCTTTGGGCAGGGCAAGGTGGGCGACCATCTGCCCCGCCTCATTCGCGCCGTGCAGGAAGAGGGCGCCAATGTGGTTTGGGTGTGTGATCCGATGCATGGCAACACCATCAAATCATCTTCAGGCTACAAGACCCGCCCCTTCGGGCAGGTATTGGGAGAGGTGCGCGAGTTCTTTGCCGTGCACAAGGCCGAAGGCAGCCAGCCCGGTGGCGTGCATTTCGAGATGACAGGGCAAGACGTGACCGAATGCACCGGCGGTGTGCGGGATGTGACAGACGAAGACCTGTCAGACCGCTACCACACCGCTTGTGATCCGCGGTTGAATGCATCGCAATCGCTTGAGCTGGCGTTTCTTGTGGCCGAAGAGCTGACTGCCCTGCGCCATCAAAGCGCCATAAAAGCAAGAGCTTAAAGCGTTAAGTTGAAGCCAAGAGGCGCGCGCCGAGCTGATCGGGGCGCGCCTTTTTTTATGGCTGGTTTCTGTTGGGGCAGGATTTTTTTTGGGTCTGGCTCAATCGTCGCTTTTCACCAGCCGCAAATAGCTTGGATAGCCGCTGTCGGCGCGGTGCGGCGGGCTGTCGTGGGCGGGGCGCTTGGAGCTGTCATTGCGGCCCGCTGTCTGGGGCAGGGTCAGCTCTGTCTTGGTCAGGGAGACAATTTCAAAGCGCTGCGGCGCTGGCCCCGAGGTGCCCTTTGTTTCAAAGGTCCCCAAAATCCTGTTCACCACCCCTTGGTCATCACAGAGCGGCAGCAGAAGCATCCTGGCGTTGCTTGTCGTGGGGCGGTCGGCCCCTTTCAGGGTGAGGCTTATCTTGGCAGGGCCATTGAGCACCCGGCGGATCACCCGGCCAAAGCCCTCGCGCGCGGCCGGGCTGAACAGGGCCGCAATAGGCATCCCGCGCACTTCCATGCCCATGGTCTCATTCAAATGCAGCCCGGCAATGCGAATGCGGGCGTGGCCGGCTCCGAGACTTTCCAAAATAAAGGCGTGGTTGAGCGCATCCTCTATCCCGCGCGGGTCGATATCGCCGCGATGGGGCAGCGCTGCGCCCCGGCGCAGGCTCTCCCAATAGGCGTCCACCAGAGCACAGGCCGTATACTGTCTGGGTATCAGCCGCTCGGTCATGGTTAACACAACTCCGGATTGGTCCATCTTGTCACCCCGCTAAACCGGGCTCACCCGGCTTCACCACCCCGTGAGGCACTGACAGGCCACGGCCCAGCCACAGACCAACAAGGGCCCTGCGCACTCACAGCGCCTTTATAGCGCAAATGCCCCATAAATTTGAACGAAATTGCATTAGATGGTTAATTGGGCTGCGTGCGGGCGCGCCAGAGGACTTGCACCTAGGCGCTCAGAGCGCGTAAGTCAGGCCAACCGCAAGAAAAAGGAGCAGCACCGTGATCTCATCCATGACAGGCTTTGCCTCGGGCAAGGGCAGCCACGGAGCCCACAGCTGGAGCTGGGAGCTGCGGGCGGTCAACGGCAAGGGGCAGGATATCCGCATTCGGGTGCCCGACTGGATCACCGGGCTGGAAAGCCAGCTGCGCAGCACCCTCTCCAAAGCCACAGCGCGTGGCAATATCACCGTCAATCTGCGCCTGACCCGAGAGGAGGCCAGCTCGGAAGTGGCCCTCAACATGGCCCAGCTGGAAGCGGTTTTGAGCGCGATGGCAACGGTTGAACAGCGCGCCATGGATCTGGGCCTGTCGCTGGCGCCCAGCACCGCGAGCCAGGTTGTCGCGCAGCGTGGCGTCTTGGAGCAGCAGAGCGGCGAAGATGACCCCGCACCGCTCGCGGCGGCGCTTCTGAGCGATTTTGGCCCCGTGCTGGCCAGTTTCCTGGAGATGCGCCACACTGAGGGGGCCGCGCTGGAGCGGCTGATCAGCGCTCAGCTTGACGAAATAGAAGCCCTCACCAAGGCCGCCTTTGAGGCCACGCTGGCCCGCCGCGACGCCCATGCCCAAGCGCTGCGGGCAAGCCTTGCGCGGGTCGCGGAGGCGGTTGAGGTCGATGAAACACGCATCGCCCAAGAGCTCGCCCTTCTGGCCGTAAAAGCCGATATCACCGAGGAACTTGACCGCCTGCACGCCCATGTCGCTGCGGCGCGCGCCCTTTTGGAGCAGGGCGGGGCCATCGGGCGCAAGCTCGATTTTCTGGCCCAGGAGTTCAACCGCGAGGCCAATACGCTGTGTTCCAAAGCCCAAATGAGCGCCCTCACAAGCCTCGGGCTTGATCTCAAAGCCGTCATCGAGCAGATGCGCGAGCAAATCCAGAACGTGGAGTAAATCATGTCCGACCGTCGTGGCCTTCTGATCATTCTGTCCTCGCCCTCGGGCGCGGGCAAATCAACCCTCTCCAAACGGCTCATCGCCTGGGATCCGAGCATTTCCTTTTCGGTCTCGGCCACAACCCGCGCCCCGCGTGACGGCGAGACCGACGGGGCGGATTACCATTTTCTGACCGAGGAAGCCTTCAAGAAAACCGTCGCCGAAGAAGGGATGCTGGAGCATGCCCATGTCTTTGGCAATTTCTACGGCTCCCCGCGCGCGCCCGTCGAAGCGGCAATCGGGCAAGGCAAGGACGTGCTCTTTGACATCGACTGGCAGGGCGCACAGCAGATCCGCAATTCCGCCCTCGGCGCCCATACGCTCAGCATCTTTATTTTGCCGCCCTCGATCAAGGAGCTGCACCGCCGGCTTGTGAGCCGTGGGCAGGACTCTGCGGAGGTGATCGAAAAGCGGATGCGCAAGAGCTGGGACGAGATCAGCCGCTGGGACGCCTATGATTATGTGCTCATCAACGAAGATCTGGACGCCACCGAAGAGCGCCTGAAAACCATCATCACGAGCCGTCGCCACCGGCGGATTCAACAGCCTAAGCTTGTGGACCATGTGCGCAAGCTGCAAGCCGAATTTGAGGATATGCAATGACCCTTTACGCTCTGGGCGACAAGGCCCCGCAAATTGACCCGGACACATGGGTGGCCCCCGATGCCAACCTGATCGGAGATGTGGTGCTAGAGGCGGGGGCGTCTGTCTGGTTTGGGGCCACCATCCGCGCCGATCACGAGCGCATCACCATCGGTGCAGGCACGAATGTGCAGGAAAACACCGTGATGCATATTGATCAGGGGTATCCGCTCACCATCGGGAAAAACTGCACCATTGGCCATAAGGTTATGCTGCATGGCTGCACGATTGGCGACAATTCCCTGATCGGCATGGGGGCGATCGTGCTCAATGGCGCGGTGATCGGGCAGAATTGTCTGATCGGCGCAGGGGCGCTGATCACCGAGGGCAAGGTCATCCCGGATGGCAGCCTTGTGATGGGCAGCCCCGGCAAAGTGGTGAAAACCCTCGACAGCGCGGCCCACGCCCGGCTGACAGCCAGTGCAGAACACTACCAGCAGAACATGCGCCGCTTTCGCGCCGCGCTCGTGGCGCTCTAGGCCGGCAGCGGCGTGACAGGGCGGGCAAAGCTGAGCGCTTCACAATAGGCCTGGGCCAGCGTGGCGGCTTTGGCGGCACTCCAGAGCGAGAAGGACAGCTCGGGAAACGCGCCCGATAGCTCGCTCAAGACCATCTCGGGCCGCGGCAGGGAGGTCCGGCTGACCAGAAGGCAGCGCCCGGCAAAGCCACCCTTCACAAGCGCTTGGGCGCTGTCAAAGGCGTCATAATCA
Organism: uncultured Lentibacter sp.; assembly: GCF_937123735.1. Taxonomy (GTDB): domain Bacteria; phylum Pseudomonadota; class Alphaproteobacteria; order Rhodobacterales; family Rhodobacteraceae; genus Lentibacter. The sequence continues at coordinate 53,942 of NZ_CAKZKL010000027.1, read as the reverse complement.
CGCCCAATCAGCCAGCCCATGTAGGCCGCAGGGGGCGCAACCCGCTTTGCAAAAAGCGTCAGATGCGCCAAAGGCACGCGGGCCTCAACCCATTCGGGTGCAAGGGCAGGGGCGGTGTCGCCACTGGAGGTTATAATCACGATTTTCGGCTTCACTGGCAGCGAAATAAAGCTCATCTGGTCCGGATCCTCATAAAAAATTACCGTTCAACATGTCGCGTGGCCCGCCTATCCCCACAGTTCCCCCCCCTGGGTGGTGCGGTGTCCTAACGACAGCCATAGCATGGCCCGCCGCTGCGGGGTGTGCCACTTCCCTATTTTGTGGAATTGCAAACCCCGCCAAAACCCATAAAATGCGCGAGCGCCGGAAGCGCGGGGCTGTGATCCTGCCTCCGTTCTGCCTGTGCCCACTGGATCTGAGCCGAGACGGAACCCTGCCAAATGTCTGACCCTCTCCCAAGCCAATCCGCCGCCGCGCTGCTTGCGGCGTTTCCGATCCCGGCGCTGCTCATCACAGCTGATGGCCGCGTGCTCAGCGCCAATCCCCATATGCGCGAGCTTCTCGCAAGCACCGTGGCAGAGGGGCAGCCCTATGTGGCCGTCCTGCGCCAGCCGGCGCTGGTTGAGGCGCTGGAGGCCACCCTCAAGGACGGCACCCCGCGCAAAACCCGCTATCTGGCGCAATCTGGCGGCAAGGAAAGCGTTTATGAGGCTTTTACCGCCCCGAGCGGCACTGAGGGCAGCGTGCTGGTCAGCTTTCTGGACATTTCTGATCTGGAGCACGCCGGCCAGATGCGCCGCGATTTTGTGGCCAATGTCAGCCATGAGCTGCGCACGCCTCTGACCGCGCTCATGGGTTTCATCGAGACCCTGCAAGGCCCCGCCCGAGACGACAGCGTCGCGCACGCGCAATTTTTGGAGATCATGGCCTCTGAAGCCGCCCGCATGGAGCGTCTGGTGAGCGATCTGCTCTCGCTGAGCCGTGTCGAGGCAGAAGAACGCCTGCCGCTGCGGGACAGGGTCGAGCTTGGGCCGTTGCTGGCCTCGGTGCGCACCACATTTGCGACTCGCGCAGAGGAGGCGGATGTGGAGCTTGTCGCCGAGCTGCCCGCCGAACCGATCACGCTTTTGGCTCATGCCGACCAGTTGTTGCAGGTTTTCACCAATCTGGTGGAAAACGCGATCAAATATGGCGGCTCCGGCGGCAAAGTCGTGCTCAATCTGCGCCGCATCGATGGCCAGCCCGCTCTACGCGGCCAGCCTGGCGTGCTCGTCAGCGTCACCGATTTTGGCGCGGGGATCGACCCGCACCATATTCCGCGTCTGACGGAGCGCTTTTACCGGGTTGATTCGCACCGCTCGCGCGAAGTCGGCGGAACCGGTCTGGGCCTTGCCATCGTGAAACACATCGTTCAGCGCCACCGTGGCCGCCTCAAAATCGAATCAGAACTGGGCAAAGGCACCGAATTTAGCGTGTTGCTTCCCTTGGGTGTCGAGATTTAGTGTTTTATTACAGAACTCTAGACCTGTGTCATCAAACTGTTACATAGCTGTCACAAAAGCATCGTGTCGCGCCCCTAACAAGCGGGGCAAGGCGCCTGATCGCAGGGGCCAGAAACCTGACCTAGGAGTGACAAATGTCATACGCAAAAACAGCCGTTTCCGCCGTTGCCCTGTTTGCAGCCGCCACAACATCGGCCGCCGCCCGCGACAACGTGCAGATCGCCGGTTCTTCCACTGTTCTGCCCTATGCGGCCATCGTTGCCGAGGCCTTCGGTGAAAACTTTGACTTCCCGACACCTGTTGTCGAATCCGGCGGTTCGGGCGCGGGCCGTAAGAAGCTGTGTGAAGGCGTCGGTGAAAACACAATCGACATCGCCAACTCATCTTCAAAAATCAAGCAATCCGACATTGATCTCTGCGCCTCAAATGGCGTGACAGAAATCATGGAAGTGCGCATCGGCTATGACGGAATCGTCTTTGCCTCCGATATTTCCGGTCCGGCCTATGCCTTTACACCTGCCGACTGGCACAGCGCGCTGGCCGCCGAAGTCGCCAAAGACGGCGTGTTGAGCGCCAACACAAACACCACATGGGCCGAAGTTAACAGCGCGCTGCCCGCCGAAGATATTCTGGCCTTTGTGCCCGGAACAAAGCACGGCACGCGCGAAGTCTTTGACGACAAGGTGATCGTGGCTGGCTGTGAAGAAAACGGCACTTTTGACGCCCATATGGCGGCAAACGGCGGCGATAAGAAAGCCGCAGAAAAAGCCTGTATGCAGCTTCGCACCGATGGCAAGTCGATCGACATTGACGGCGACTATACCGAAACACTCGCCCGCGTGGACGCCAATAAAAACGGCATCGGCGTGTTTGGCCTGTCGTTCTACCAGAACAACACCGACAAGCTGCAAGTCGCAACCATGGGCGGCGTTGTGCCTTCGGTCGACTCAATCTCGACTGGCGAATACCCCGTCTCGCGTCCGCTCTATTTCTACGTCAAGAACGCCCATCTCGACGTGATCCCAGGGATGCAGGCCTATATCGAGTTTTTCGTCTCTGACGAAATCGCTGGCCCCGATGGCCCGCTTGCGGCCTATGGGCTTGTCTCTGACCCTGAGCTTGCAAAAACTCAGGACATGGTGGCAAACCGCGTTCCTATGGCGCCACTGAACTAAGCCTTCACACATCGGGGAGCGGCGCTTGAGTGCCGCTCCTTCTCTTCTTTCGCAGGATGCGCCATGACCACAAGCTCTCTCTTTCTCCTCGTTCTGGGCCTCGGCGTGGTTGGCTACCTGCTCGGGCGCAAGCGGGCCTTGGCGGTGGCAAAGGCAACAGGCCAGCGGTTGCATTCCCTGCCGGGCTATTACGGCCAGACCGTCGCGCTTTATTCGGCTGTGCCTGCACTTCTGTGTCTTCTGGCTTGGCTGTTTGTTCAGCCGGTTCTGATCGAGACGCGGATTTCGGCCATGGTCCCTGACAGCGCCATTCCCGAGGGCGGGGCGCGCAGCCTTGTGATGGCCGATCTGCGCCGGATTGCGGGCGGGCTCGATGCTTTGAAAGAGGCACAAAATATCTCCGAGGATGATCTTCTGGCGCTGCGCGTCGAAACCAGCGATATCCGCAAACAGCTTGGCGATGTGGGCGTGGCCATCGGATCAGAGGTGCAAGGCGCGGTGTTTGAGGCAGCCAAAGCCTATCGCGGTGCCGAGATCACAGGCAGGTTCTGGATGACGGTGCTGACCCTCGCGCTGGCGCTTGGCTGTTTTGTAACGACTCTGCTGCGCATTCGCCCCCAAGCGCGGGCGCGCAACACCAGCGAAACATTCGTGCTGTCCTTGCTGATCGGTGCCTCGCTTGTGGCGATTTTGACGACAGTGGGCATTCTTGGCTCACTGCTGTTTGAGACGATCAATTTCTTCAAGATGTATCCGGCAAAAGATTTCTTTTTCTCAACGGTCTGGAACCCGCAGTTCCGCGGCGGCTCCGATCTCGGGATCCTGCCCTTGCTCTGGGGCACGCTTTATGTGAGCTTTCTGGCGCTGGTTGTGGCGGTGCCGATCGGGCTGATGATCGCGATTTATCTGGCCGAATATGCCAGCAAGCCTCTGCGCTCGGTCGCCAAACCGGCGATCGAGGTTCTCGCGGGCATTCCAACCATTGTTTACGGTCTCTTCGCACTGATCACAGTAGGACCGTTTCTGCGCGACTATATCGCCTCTCCGCTCGGGCTGGGAAGCTCGTCGTCTTCGGTTTTGACCGCCGGGCTGGTCATGGGGATCATGCTCATCCCGTTTGTGTCCTCGCTTTCGGATGACATTATCAATGCGGTGCCCCAAGCCATGCGGGATGGTTCCTACGGGCTGGGCGCCACGCGGTCGGAAACCATCAAGCAAGTGATCCTGCCGGCGGCGCTGCCCGGCGTTGTGGGGGCTGTGCTGCTGGCTGCAAGCCGCGCGATTGGCGAGACCATGATTGTTGTGATGGGGGCAGGGGCCGCAGCCAAGCTCGGCCTCAACCCGTTTGAGGCGATGACAACCGTGACCGTCAAGATTGTCAGCCAGCTCACAGGGGATACCGAATTTGCCAGCCCCGAAACGCTTGTCGCCTTCGCGCTTGGCCTCACCCTCTTTGTCTTCACATTGGGCCTTAATATCATTGCCCTTTCCGTCGTGCGCAAATATCGGGAGCAATACGAATGAACGATATCACCGCCGCCGCCGCGCCTGAGGCTGCTCGCAAGCGGCATGGCTCGCTGCTTGTGCAGGATGCGCGCACCAAGACGCGCAACGCCTCCGAAACACGCTTTCGCAGGCTCGGCCTTCTGGCCGTGGCGCTCGGGATGCTGGCGCTCGTGGGTCTGCTCGGCTCGATCCTCTCCAATGGTCTGAGCGCGTTCAAGCAGACCTATCTTCAGGTCGAGGTGTTTCTCGACCCTGCCAAGCTGGACAAAACCGGCAGCGGCGATCTGGCCCAGATCGCCAAAGTCTCGACCTTTGGCTATGCGCCGCTCATTCAGGCCGCCATGCAGGGTGCCGCCAAGGAGGCCGGCGTGGACACATCCGCGCTCCCGGCCAAGGCGCTCGGCCAGATGGTCTCTAAAGAAGCGCCGGCGACGCTGCGCAACTTTGTCTTGGCCTCGCCCGAGAAGATCGGTCAAACGGTGTCCTTCAGCCTGCTCGCAAACGGGCGGATTGACGGCTATTTCAAGGGCCGCGTTACCATGGAGAGCGCCGCTCTGGACCGCAATATTTCGCCCGAGCAACTCGCATTCGCCGATCAGCTCAAAGCGGCGGGCGTGCTGGAGACAAAGTTCAACTGGGCGTTTTTCACAGCCCCCGACGCCTCCGACACCCGCCCTGAAGCCGCCGGGCTGGGCGTGGCGATCCTCGGCTCGATCTATATGATGCTGATTGTGCTGTGCCTGTCTCTGCCCCTTGGCGTTGCGGCCTCGATCTATCTTGAAGAATTCGCGCCGAAAAACCGCTTCACCGATCTGATCGAAGTGAATATCTCCAATCTGGCCGCCGTGCCCTCGATTGTCTTCGGTATCCTCGGCCTCGCGATTTTCATCAATCTGGTTGGCCTGCCACAATCCGCGCCGATTGTCGGCGGACTCGTGCTCACCTTGATGACCCTGCCAACCATCATCATCGCCACTCGGGCGGCGCTCAAATCGGTGCCACCCTCGATCCGCGATGCGGCCCTCGGCGTGGGGGCCTCCAAGATGCAGTCGATCTTTCACCACGTCTTGCCACTTGCCATGCCGGGTATTCTGACGGGGGCCATCATCGGCCTTGCTCAGGCCCTTGGCGAAACCGCGCCGCTGCTCCTGATCGGGATGGTTGCCTTTGTGCGCGAATATCCGGCAGGCCCGCCCGAGGGGCTGTTTGACCCCGCCGCCGCCTTGCCGGTTCAGGTTTACAACTGGACACAGCGCGGCGACCCTGCCTTTGTTGAACGCGCCTCAGGAGCGATCATCGTATTGCTGGTCTTCCTGATCGTGATGAACACCGCCGCCATCCTCTTGCGCCGCAAATTCGAGCGCCGCTGGTAAGAAAGGCCAACACCCGTGTATGATGCATCAGCCCCCAATTCGGAGCAAGACGTGACCCAGACTTCCCTCAAAATCACGGCCCGCAACTGTCAGGTCTATTACGGCGAAACCCACGCCATCAAGGATGTCAGCGTGGATATCGCCGATAATACAGTCACCGCCTTTATCGGCCCGTCAGGCTGCGGCAAATCAACCTTTCTGCGCTGCCTCAACCGGATGAACGACACGATTGATGTCTGTCGCGTCACAGGCGACATCCTGCTGGATGGCGAAGACATCTATGACGCCAAGGTGGACCCGGTGCAGCTGCGCGCCAAGGTGGGCATGGTGTTTCAAAAGCCCAACCCCTTTCCAAAGTCGATCTATGACAATGTGGCCTACGGCCCCAAAATTCACGGCCTCGCCCGCACCAAAGCCGAGCTAGATGAGATCGTCGAAACCGCTCTTAAGCGGGCCGCGCTCTGGGGTGAGGTCAAGGACCGTCTGCTTGCGCCCGGAACGGGGCTGTCGGGCGGACAGCAACAGCGCCTGTGCATTGCCCGCGCGATTGCAACTTCTCCCGAGGTGCTCTTGATGGATGAGCCTTGCTCTGCTCTTGACCCGATTGCCACAGCACAGGTCGAGGAGCTGATCGACGAGCTGCGCCGCGACTATTCTGTCGTGATCGTGACCCACTCCATGCAACAGGCCGCCCGCGTGAGCCAGAAAACCGCCTTCTTCCACCTCGGCAACCTTGTCGAATTTGGCGATACCTCGCAGATTTTCACCAAGCCCTCGGACCCGCGCACCGAAAGTTATATCACCGGCCGGATCGGTTAAGGAGCACTGCCATGAACGACCAACATATCGCCTCTGCCTTTGACCGCGACCTCCAGGACATCCAGACCCAGATCATGAAAATGGGCGGGCTGGTTGAAATGGCCATCCTGGACGCCGCCGATGCGCTGGCGGCGCGGGATGAGGAAAAAGCCGAAGAGGTGCGCGCCAAAGATGTGGTGATTGATGCGCTGGAAGAGCGGATCAATGATGACGCGGCCCAGCTGATTGCCCTGCGCGCGCCCACAGCGATTGACCTGCGCCTTGTGCTCTCGGTTCTGAAAATATCGGCCAATCTCGAGCGGATCGGCGACTATGCCAAAAACATGGCCAAGCGCACCAGCGTTCTAGCTCAGCTCCAGGCGATCGACGAGGCCCATGTCTCCTTGCGCCGTATGGCGCGCGATGTGCAGCTCATGCTCAAGGATGCGCTCGATGCCTATCTTCAGCGGGATGCGACACTGGCGATGGATGTGATCGAGCGCGACCGCGACATAGACCAGCTTTACAATGCGCTTTTCCGCGAGTTTCTGACATTCATGCTCGAAGATCCGCGCAATATCAGCGCCTGTATGCACCTGCATTTCATCGCTAAAAACACCGAGCGCATGGGCGATCATGTCACCGCGATCGCCGAACAGGTGGTCTATCTTGTGACCGGCCAGAAGCCCGATGAAGCCCGCACCAAAGGCGACATCACCTCCACCAACTCAGATGTAAGCGATCTCTCATGAGCACAGGAAAACCCGTTGTTTTGCTGGTTGAAGACGAACCCGCACAGCGGGCGGTTTTGGCCTATAACCTGAAATCGGAGGGCTTTGATGTGCTTGAGGCCGCCGATGGCGAAGAAGCTCTCTTGATGGCGCATGAGGCCATACCCGATCTGGTTTTGCTGGACTGGATGTTGCCTCATGTGTCGGGTCTTGAGGTCTGCCGCCGTCTCAAATCCGGCAAGTCGACACGGGCGCTGCCGGTGATCATGCTCTCGGCGCGCTCAGAGGAACTCGACAGGGTGCGCGGCCTTGAGACAGGGGCCGATGACTACATGGTCAAGCCTTACTCTGTGGCCGAGCTGATGGCGCGGGTGCGCAAGGAGCTGCGCCGCACGCGGCCTGCCTCGGTCGGTGAGGAACTCAGCTTTGAGGATATTTTGCTCGATGCCGGCAGCCACCGCGTGAGCCGCGCGGGCACGCCAATCAAACTGGGGCCAACCGAGTTCCGCCTTCTATCCACCTTTCTGGAAAATCAGGGCAGGGTGCTGAGCCGCGAACAGCTTCTTGACCGGGTCTGGGGGCGCGACATCTATGTCGACACCCGCACGGTGGATGTGCATGTCGGCCGGCTGCGCAAGGCCCTGATGCAGGGGGGCGGCTCTGATCCGTTGCGCACGGTGCGCGGCGCGGGCTATGCCTTGGGCTGACACAGCACGTTGAGCGCGTGCAGGGCCGGTGTGGGGCTGTGCTGTCCATACTGCTGTATGGACAGGTTGCCCTACAGGCAGCCCCACAGCAGATATGGCAAACGCGCATGACAAAAGCGCATAAGGCGGTTAACGAGTGCAACCGTCTATCTTGGCAGCAGGTCTTCGCCCTCGATTTCCTCTTTCAGCCAGTTGCGAAACGCCCTGAGCGGGGGGCTATCATGCTTTTCCAGCGGCCAGACAAGATAATAGCTGCCACGGCTGGGGGAAGGGCGCCCGAAAGCCAGCGCAAGTCGGCCCTCCATGATCTCTTCGCGGGCCAGATATTCGGGGAGCAGGGCCACGCCAAGCCCATGGCGCGCGGCTTGTAAAATCGTTGAAAACTGGTCATAGCGAGTGCCCGCCAGCCCCTGGCTCTCAACCCCATGTGCCAAAAACCAGTCGCGCCAAGCTTCCGGTCGGGTCTGGATGTGTAAAAGGGGAAACTGCTTGAGATCAGCGGCTGTTTCTATCGGTGTGGTGGCCAAAAGCTCCGGCGCGGCAAGAGGCAAAACAGCTTCTTTTTCCAACAACATAGACCGACAACCAGGCCAGTCACCGCTGCCATAGCTGAGGGCAGCATCCATATCGCTTGTGGAGAAATCAAACGGCGCCAACCGCGTGTTCATATTGACAGTGACATCGGGGTGGGCGCGCCCGAAACGGGGCAGGCGCGGCAGAAGCCAGCGCATTCCGAATGTGGGCAATATAGCCAGATTGAGGGTGCCACCCTCCGGATTTGTCTGTAAGCGCAGGGCTGCATTGGTGAGCAGATCAAGGGCGCGCGCAGCCTCTTTGGCATAGCGCGCGCCGGCAGAGGTGAGCGCGACCCGCTTCGCACGGCGCACGAAAAGCTCCACGCCAAGCTGGCTTTCCAGTGTTTGCAGTTGGCGCGAAACCGCGCTTTGGGTGAGGTTCAACTCCTGGGCCGCAGTGGTCACAGAGCCAAGCCGCGCCAAAGCGTCAAGCGCTTGCAGGGCTTGCGAGGAGGGAATATTGCGTCTCATTTGGCCACCCATTCCATAAACGCATCAATACACGCGAAATTAGCGTTATTATATTCGAAATCAGAATGTTATACAAAGCCAAATCGCAACCAACGCACGGAAGATAAAGATGAGCCAGCAAGCCCCTGAATTAAAAGCAAAAGACGCCCCCGAATTGGGCAAGTTTGACTGGCAGGACCCGTTGAACTTGCAAGCCGAGCTTGGCGAAGACGAACGCATGATGGCCGACAGCGCCCGCGCCTATGCACAGGAAAAGCTGATGCCGCGGGTGACAGATGCCTATGCCAAAGAGGCCGTCGCCCCTGAAATCTTCAAAGAAATGGGCGATATGGGGCTGCTGGGAATCACCGTTCCCGAGCAATACGGCGGCTTGGGGAGCTCCTATGTCGCCTATGGGCTTGTGGCCCGTGAGGTGGAGCGCGTGGACAGCGGGTATCGCTCGATGATGTCGGTTCAGAGCTCGCTGGTGATGTATCCGATCTATGCCTATGGCTCTGAAGATCAACGGAAAAAATATCTTCCTGGCTTGGCCGCAGGGGAACTGATTGGGTGTTTTGGTCTCACTGAACCAGATGCGGGCTCTGATCCGGCGGGCATGAAAACCCGCGCGGAAAAGACCGCCACCGGCTATAAGCTCACGGGCGCGAAAATGTGGATTTCCAATGCGCCGATCGCGGATGTCTTCGTTGTTTGGGCCAAGTCTGAGGCGCATGGAGGCAAGATCCGTGGCTTTGTTCTGGAAAAGGGTATGAGCGGCCTGTCTGCCCCCAAGATTGAGAATAAAATGAGCCTTCGGGCCTCGGTCACCGGTGAGATCGTGATGGATGGCGTAGAGGTGGGTGAAGACGCATTATTGCCCAATATTGAAGGGCTTAAGGGGCCTTTTGGATGTTTGAACCGGGCGCGCTATGGCATCGCTTGGGGGGCAATGGGGGCGGCGGAGTTCTGCTGGCACGCGGCCTTGCAGTATGGTTTGGACCGGCACCAATTCAAGCGCCCGTTGGCGCAGACGCAGCTTTTTCAGAAGAAACTGGCGGACATGCAAACAGAGATCACACTGGGGCTTCACAGCGCATTGCGCCTTGGCCGGTTGATGGACGAGGCGCAGGCCGCACCAGAAATGATCTCGCTGTTGAAGCGAAACAATTGCGGCAAAGCGCTTGATATTGCAAGACAATCCCGAGATATGCACGGAGGCAACGGCATCACGCTGGAGTATCATGTGATCCGTCACGCGATGAATTTGGAAACGGTCAACACCTATGAGGGCACGCATGATGTTCATGCGCTGATCCTCGGGCGCGCCCAAACCGGCTTGCAGGCGTTTTTCTAACCACTCAGAAGGGCTTCCACACGGGGGCCCTTTTTCGTTTATCCATTTAGCGCATAATATATATTATGGTAAATAATTTGTGCCGCAGAGGATAAAAAAACAGCGTCACCGGTCTGGTGACGCTGTTAAAAGTAAACGGATTTATGAGAAAACCTCAGCCTTGCATCGCTTTCGCGACTTCTTCAGCAAAGTTTTCCTCCTTCTTCTCAATCCCCTCACCAACTTCCATACGCACGAAACCGGTGATGGTTGCGCCAGCCTCTTTGGCGGCTTGCTCAACGGTCAGATCAGGGTTCACGACGAAGGCTTGCCCAAGCAGCGTGTTTTCGGCCATGAATTTCGCCATACGGCCAACGATCATCTTCTCGATCACTGCGTCGGGCTTGCCTGATTCTTTGGCGATATCGATTTGAACCTGGCGTTCCTTTTCGACCCATGCGGAATCAAGCGAAGCTTCGTCCAGAGCTTCGGGGCGCGCAGCGGCGATATGCATCGCGATTTGCTTGCCAAAGCCTTCGTTGCCACCGCTCATGGCGACAAGAACACCAATTTTACCCATGCCATCCGTGGCCGCGTTGTGAACATATGACACGACACTTTCGCCCTCGATGGAGGCCATGCGGCGCAAAGACATGTTCTCGCCAACCGTGGCAATCTTATCGGTGATCATATCTGAAACTGGCTTGCCATCGACAGCGGCTGCGGCGAGCTCTTCAACAGTGGAGACACCGGTTGCTGCGGTTGCGATTTTGCCAACCATGTCCTGGAACTCGGCGTTTTTCCCGACAAAATCGGTCTCGGAGTTCACTTCCACTGCCACGCCCTTACCGCCGGCAACTTTCACGGCCACAAGGCCTTCTGCTGCTGTGCGGCCTGATTTCTTGGCCGCTTTCGCAAGGCCTTTGGTGCGCAGCCAGTCAACTGCGGCATCCATGTCGCCGTCTGTTTCTGTCAACGCTTTTTTCGCGTCCATCATGCCTGCGCCCGTGCTGTCGCGCAGTTCTTTTACCAATGCTGCTGTGATCGCCATCTTGGCTCTCCTCATAACAAAATTGCGTTTTTGCAGGCGCCTGTTGGCGCCTGCGTTATTGAAGTGTCAGCTCAAGCTTCAGCAGGTGTTTCCGCTGCCAGCTCTTCCATTGGCGCTTCGGCCATTGCGCCAATATCAACACCGGCGTTGCCAAGCTGTGCGGACATACCGTCCAGAGCCGCGCGGGCCACAAGATCACAGTAAAGAGCAATCGCGCGGGCCGCATCGTCGTTGCCCGGGATGATGTAGTCTACACCATCAGGTGAGCAGTTTGTATCCACCACAGCCACAACGGGAATGCCCAGTTTGTTGGCTTCTGCAACAGCCAGAGCTTCTTTTTTGACGTCAATGACGAAGATCAGGTCAGGCACGCCGCCCATTTCGCGGATACCGCCGAGGGACGCTTGCAGTTTTTCCTGATCGCGCTCCATGCCGAGGCGTTCTTTTTTGGTCAGCCCGTCAAAGCCTGTTTCCATTTTCTCGTCGATGGATTTCAGACGGTTGATGGATTGGGAAACCGTTTGCCAGTTTGTCAGCGTGCCACCGAGCCAGCGGTGGTTCATATAATACTGTGCGCATTTTTCGGCTGCTTCTGCCACGGGCAGAGCCGCTTGGCGCTTGGTGCCAACAAAAAGCACACGTCCGCCCTTGGCGACAGTTTCGCGCACAACGTTGAGTGCGGCGTCGAGCATGGGAACGGTTTGGGTAAGGTCCAAAATATGAATGCCGTTGCGGGCACCATAGATGAACTCGCCCATGCGCGGGTTCCAGCGCTGTGTTTGGTGGCCGAAGTGAACGCCCGCTTCAAGCAGCTGGCGCAATGTGAACTCGGGAAGAGCCATTGTTCTTTTCCTTTCCGGTTTATGCCTTGATGGAGGGAAGAGAAGCGAAGCTTCAACCGGTGGACGCATGAGGATGTCTCCCCCATAGGCCCGCCTCCATCTGCGAAGTTAGTGGCGCGCGTATATAACTGCGCCCTGCCCTTTGCAAGCCCTGATTGTCTTGCTAACACGGCCTGCGCATTGCCATTGTCATCGCTTGCTCAGAAAGGCATTGAAGCCCCATGCAAACGCCCTCTGAAGATATCATCTGTATTGGCTCCGTCCTGTGGGACATCATCGGGCGCAGCCCGCGCGACATGATCGCGGGCAATGATGTGCCGGGACGTATTCACCGTATCCCCGGCGGGGTTGCGATGAATATTGCGATGACATTGGCACGCTTTGGCTTGCGTCCGGTTTTGTTGTCTGCGCTCGGGCGAGACGCTGCCGGAGACGAGCTGCTGCGGGCCGCCCAGCAGATGGGACTTGTCTGCGATCACATCCATCTCAGCGCCCGCCCGACCGATAGTTATATGGCCATTGAGGGCGCAAACGGTCTGATTGCGGCCATCGCAGATGCGCATTCCCTTGAAGAGGCAGGCAGCGCTATTCTGACCCCCTTGCTGGACGGCACCTTGGGAGATGCAGACCACCCCTTCCAAGGGGCGATAGCGCTTGACGGAAACCTCACAGAGGCGCTCTTGAGCGAAATTGCCCAAAGCGCGGCTTTTGCGCAGGCCGATCTGCGCATTGCGCCCGCCTCGCCCGGAAAAGCCGCCCGTTTGCGCAGGGTGATAGGGCATAAGGGCGCGACGCTTTATATCAACCTTGAAGAAGCCCGCTTGATCAGCGCCAAGCCCGCGCTCAACACCGCCAAAGCCGGGGCCATGGCCCTGCTAGACGCCGGTGCGCGCCGTGTGGTTGTTACCAATGGCGCAGAGCTGGCCTGTGATGCCTGTGCGGACGCTTGTTTTGAAGCTGGTCCAGCGCGCGTGACCCCGACAAGGATCACTGGCGCGGGGGACACATTCATGGCGGCCCATATTGCCGCCGAGCGGCAGGGCAAGAGCCGTGATGCGGCCATTGTGTTCGCCCAAGACATCGCAGCAAAATATGTGGCAGGAGATGAAAACTATGTTTGATATGACTTTCTCATCAGAGGTTCAAAAAGCTCTGGACAACAAGACACCGCTGGTAGCGCTGGAGAGCACAATCATCACCCACGGGATGCCCTACCCCCAAAATATCCAAACCGCGCGGGAGGTTGAAGCGCAAGTGCGCGCCCATGGTGCCACCCCAGCGACCATTGCGGTCTTGGAGGGGAGGCTGCATGTTGGGTTGGAAGACGCCGAGCTAGAGCAGCTTGCCATGGCGGGCGATATTGCCAAGTTAAGCCGCGCTGATCTGGCTGCTTGCATGGCCGCGGGCAAGACCGGAGCCACAACAGTGGCGGCCACAATGATCGGCGCTGCGCTGGCGGGGATTTCGGTTTTTGCCACCGGAGGGATCGGCGGGGTGCATCAGGGGGCCGAGCTGAGCTTTGACATTTCGGCAGATCTTCAGGAACTGGCCCAAACGCCGGTGACAGTGGTGGCGGCCGGGGCCAAGGCCATTCTGGATATTCCCAAGACACTGGAGGTTCTGGAGACACTGGGTGTGCCGGTGATCGCATATGGACAGGATGCGTTTCCGGCTTTCTGGTCGCGCCACTCGGGGGTGAAGGCCCCGTTGCGGATGGACAGCCCTGCCGAGATCGCCAAGGCGCATGGACTGCGCCAGGCCCTCGGGCTGCCGGGAGGACAACTTGTTGCAAATCCCGTCCCGCTTGAGGATGAGATCAGCCTTCAGGTTATGGCGCCGGTGATCGCACAAGCCCAGGCTGAGGCGGCGGCCCAAGGGATCAGCGGCAAGGCCGTCACCCCGTTTTTGCTGGGCCGGATTTTTGAACTCACAGATGGGCGCTCCTTGATGACCAATATTGCACTGGTCATGAACAACGCGCGCCTGGCTGCGCAGATTGCCTGTGCGCTGATGCAACCGGAAGATGCTTAAACCCTGTGCAGGAGGCTTCTGGAAGGCACAGGAACTGCACAGAAACCACACAGGATGCCAGCCCGGGCGCTCTATTCAAAAACCATGAGAAACAAAGCGCTTTAACGATTGTGTAACCCTGCGCCAGACCCTACATCTGAAGCAGTATTTCGGGATATGATCACGCATGACAACACCATTTGATGAAGAAACCCACAAGCGCCGCAGCCTGTTTGCCGGTTTGCGGGCCTCGTTTTTCACCGGTCTGATCGTGATCGCGCCTGTGGCCTTCACACTCTGGCTCTTGTGGAGCTTTATCGGTTGGGTTGATGGGTTTGTGATGCCCTTTGTGCCATTCAACTACCACCCCGAGCAGCTGGTCAACCGCTGGTTTGGGCGGACTTTGGGCACAGACGATTGGATCCACATCAACATCCGTGGTGTCGGTGTGTTCGTGTTTTTCTTTTTCACGATATTTGTGGGCTGGCTTGCCAAGGGCCTCTTGGGGCGCTCACTCATTCGCTACGCCGAGGGCCTTCTGGAGCGCGTGCCGGTGGTGCGCTCTATCTATAATGGCGTGAAGCAGATAGCCGAAACGATCTTTGCTCAATCCGAGCGCAGTTTTGAGAAGGCCTGCCTGATCGAATATCCCCGCAAGGGCATCTGGGCGATAGGGTTTGTCTCGACCCATGCCAAAGGCGAAATCGCCGCAAAATCGGATGTTGACGGCGGCTTGATGAGTATTTTCCTGCCCACGACCCCAAACCCGACATCAGGCTTTTTGCTGTTTGTGCCACGGGCCGATGTGATCGAGCTTGATATGAGCGTGGAGGATGCGGCCAAGCTCGTGATCTCTGCTGGGCTGGTCTATCCCAATGCAAAAGACCCTTCCAGCCCGCCAGCCAACGGCGGCGCGTCACAGCCCTGAGGGCGCGCGCCCTGTCACAGCGCGGTCCAGCCGCCGTCGACGGATAAGGTTGTGCCGGTGATCTGGGCAGCGGCTTCAGACGCCAAAAACACCGCCGTGCCGCCAAGCTGTTCAACGGTGGCAAACTCTTTTGACGGCTGGCGCGTGAGCATGACATTGCGGATCACATCCTCGCGGCTCATGTCATATTCCTTCATCGTATCCGGAATTTGAGCCTCGACCAGCGGTGTGAGCACATAGCCGGGGCAAATTGCATTGGCTGTGATCGGCTCTTCGGCTGTCTCCAGAGCCGTGGTCTTGGTCAGGCCCACAACACCATGTTTCGCCGCGACATAAGCCGCCTTATAGGGCGAGGCCGTCAGCCCGTGGGCGGAGGCGATGTTGATCACACGCCCCCAACCGGCTTGGCGCATCATGGGCAGCGCTGCGGCGGTAGTGTGAAAAGCAGAGCTGAGATTGATGGCAATGATGGCGTCCCATGTTTCGGTGGGAAAGGCCTCGATCGCGGCAACATGCTGAATGCCTGCGTTGTTCACCAGAATGTCACAGCGCCCTGCGGCCGCAATCAGTGCGCGGCAGGCCGCGCCCTTGGACATATCGG
The DNA here is from genome assembly GCF_937123735.1 of uncultured Lentibacter sp. Taxonomy (GTDB): domain Bacteria; phylum Pseudomonadota; class Alphaproteobacteria; order Rhodobacterales; family Rhodobacteraceae; genus Lentibacter. The sequence goes on along the minus strand of NZ_CAKZKL010000027.1, from coordinate 38,360 downwards.
CCTGAATATAGCGTGCTGATACCCCCGTTTGCGCAGCGATTTGCGCCGCCAGCTCATGGTCTTCTGCGCGGTCGGTGAAGGAATTCAGCACCACATCGGCCCCTGCCCGCGCCATTTCCCAAGCGACCCCAAGGCCGATCCCTGAATTTGAACCTGTGATGACGGCGGTTTTGCCCTTGAGTGACATGCGGATCTCCCAGTTGATACCCGCCAGCCATAACGCGACAGCGCCGGCATTGCCAAGCCAAAGCACGCGGCCCGAGCAGGGCGCAACGCACACAAACGACTGCGCGCACGCAAAAAAAACGCCAGCACAAGGCTGGCGTCAAGTTATTGAGGCAGGTTTCATACAGGCAAGAAACCTATCGAGCAGTGCCCTCTTTATAAGCAATCTTAACACTCAATCCAAGCTAAAAGTTTGTATTGGGTTTTACGCACCGTTAAGGTTTGATTTAACAAAATAAGCATCAGGCAGGATTGTCGCAGAAATGAGATCAGTTTTTTTCCATGCGATCGCAGGGATTTGTGCGTCTATTGGGCTGGCTTTCGGGGGGGCTGGCCTGGCCCGGGCGCAGCCCGCGCATGGCATAGCTATGTATGGAGACCCTGCTCTACCACCGGATTTTGTGTCTTTGCCCTATGTGAACCCAGATGCCCCTAAAGGCGGCGAGCTGAGGGTCGGAAATACGGGCGGCTTTGACAGTTTGAACCCGTTTATCTTCAAAGGAACGCCCCCCTGGCAGCTGCGGTTTTTGGCGTATGAAAGCCTGATGGCGCGCAATTGGGATGAGCCGTTTTCGCTCTATGGGCTGCTCGCCGAATCGGTTGAAACGGGTCCGAATCGCGAATGGGTCGAATTTACCCTGCGCAAAGAGGCCCGATTCTCTGACGGCAGCCCGGTGACAGTAGACGACGTGATCTGGAGCTACGAGATTTTGGGCCGCGAGGGCCACCCGCGCTATCGCAGCTTCATGGCGCAAGTCCAAACAATTGAAGCGCGTGGCCCACGGTCTGTGCGGATCACCTTCAACACGGACAACCGCGAACTGGCCCTGATCGCTGGGCTGCGGCCAATCCTGAAAAAGGCACAATGGGAAGGCCATGACTTTGGACAGTCAGGTTTTGATGTCGCCCCGATCGGCTCTGCGGCCTATGTGATCGCTGATTATGAGCCAAACAGGTTTCTGACCCTTGAGCGCAACCCTGACTACTGGGCACGCAACCTGCCCATCCGCCGCGGCACGGGCAATATCGACAGGTTGAAGATAGAGTTTTTTGCCGATGACACGGTCCTAAAGGAGGCTTTCAAGGCGGGTTTGCTTTCGGTTGTGCGTGAGTATAACGCCAACAAATGGGACAACGCCTATGATTTTCCCGCTGTGGCGCGCGGTGATGTGATCAAGACCGAAATTCCAGATGGCAAACCATCCGGCATCACAGGGTTTGTCATGAACACGCGCAACCCGCTCTTCGCGGATTGGCGGGTGCGCGAAGCCTTGATCCTGGCGTTCAACTTTGAATTTATGAACGATGTGATCACTGGGGGAGCGCAAAAGCGGATCACGTCTTACTTCAGTGGCTCTTTTCTTGGTATGCAGCCCGGAGCGGCCACAGGGCGTGTCAGGGACTTGCTGTCTCCCTTTGCTGAGACACTGCCTGCTGGGGTGCTGGAGGGCTATGCCCTGCCCGTTTCCGATGGCACCAAGCGCAACCGTGCCAACCTGCGTGCGGCCCAAAAACTGCTGGCCGAGGCCGGATGGAGCGCGGCTGATGGCACATTGCGAAACGCATCTGGAGACGCTTTTGCCTTCAAGATCCTATTGGCCAGCGGCGCGGGCGAGCTGACCGCTTTTGCCAATATTTATAGTCAGGCGCTTAAAAGGCTGGGCATCAAAGCTGAGGTGGAAGCTGTTGACAATGCTCAGTATTTTGCACGCCAAAACACGTTTGACTTTGATATGACCAATATCCGGCGTGGCTTTTCGCTGTCTCCGGGCAATGAGCAAAAGCTCTATTGGGGCAGCGAGGGTGCGGATCAGCCGGGCTCGCGCAATCTGATGGGGCTGCGCTCGCCTGCGGCTGATGCGATGATACAAACCATGGTGTCCAGCGACAGCGTGGAAGAATTTGTCGCCGCGACGCGCGCGTTGGACCGCATTCTGACAGCCGGGCGCTATGTGATCCCAACATATGCTTATGGGGTGAGCCGCATTGCCCATGTCAAAGAGTTAAAACACCCCGCGCACACGCCCATCAACGGTGATGGATATTGGTTTATGCCCGATGTCTGGTGGTTTGATGGCCCTTAACCCAAGCTGATTTGGGTGAGGGCTGTTACAAATCCTTCATTTGCAGGGTGGCTGGCTTTTGGATTATGCGGCCCTGTGGGTTAGGACCGTAAGGACCTGGCACAATGGACTCTTGCGTTTGGGCCTTGGCTTTCTGGCCGGGGTAGCCAAAGGCAGGCCGAGAGATCAGGCCCGCGCGGCGAGAAGAGAGAATAGGCAATGCAAAAACTGTTTTCGGAAGCCTTGGGAACCGCCTTTCTTTTGATGGGTGTGATTGGCTCGGGGATCATGGGGGAAAGCCTGTCAGACGGGAACACAGCCCTTGCGCTCCTGGCCAATGCCATTGCAACGGGGTGTATTCTTTACGGTATCATCACCTGCCTAGGGCCTGTGTCGGGCGCCCATTTCAACCCGGCAGTCACCTTGTTCTTTGCCGCGAGGGGTGAGCACCCGTGGGCCGAGGTGGCGCCCTATATCTGCGCTCAGATTATTGGCGCGCTGCTGGGGGTTTTGGCTGCGCATATGATGTTTGATCAAGCGCTCTTTCAGATCAGCCAAACCCAGCACCGCACCGGCCTCGCCCAGTGGAGCTCAGAGATCATTGCAACCTTCGGGCTTCTGTTTGTGATCGCCGGCGGCGTGCACCACAAGCCTGACACGGTCCCCCCGCTTGTCGGCCTTTATATCACCGGGGCGTATTGGTTCACCGCGTCCACAAGCTTTGCCAATCCGGCGGTCACATTTGCGCGCGGCTGGTCAGATAGCTTTGCCGGCATAGCGCCACACCATATTGCGATGTTTGTGCTCATGCAGCTTATTGGGCTGGGGGTTGCGCTTGTTGTGTTGCCACACATCTTTGGCCGCAAAGCTTGAGTCAAACCAAAGAGGTTACCCAAAGCACAGTGGCATCATCGGCACTGATCGAGATCACATTGTGGCCCATAGATGCGTCATAATAAGCGCTGTCACCGCGCTTCATATCAACGGGCTCGTAAAACTCCGTATAAAGCCGGATCACCCCTGTGAGCACATAGAGAAACTCCTCGCCATCATGGCGCACCCAGCCGTCAAATTCTTCCATGTCCCGCGCCCGGATGCGCGCCTGATAGGGAAGCATCTTCTTGGCTGAGAGGCTCTCGCCCATCAAGCGGTGTTCGTAAGTTGCTGTGATATGGTCTGCGCCGTCACCCGCCCGTGTCAGGCTCATACGCGCCGTTGCCTGGGCCGTTTCGGGCGGTGTAAACAATTGCGGCACCGAGATTTGGAGCCCGATCGCCAGCTTCTTCAGCGCCTCATATGTGGGTGACATCTGGCCGTTCTCGATCTTTGACAGGGTCGAGCGAGCCAGACCGGCCTGTTTGCTGGCCTGCTCCAACGTCAGACCGAGGCTTTTGCGCAGGTCCCGCACCCGCGCACCCAGATCAATTTGTTCAGGCACAGGCGCCTCAGCGCCCGCGCGGGCGATCTTGATGAGAGATTTGGGATCAGCAGCATTTGTCATGGCGCTTTCATAGGGCCTTGCAGAGCCCGCGCCAAGCCCCTAGCACAGAGAGCATGGACAGCATTCTTGACAGAGGGGCGTTTGCGCCCTGCCCGAGCCCGTTTAACATGGCCCAACATGTCTTGGGCGCAGCTTCCCGGACCCCGGACAAACTGGCGCTTGCCGTCATGGCTGAAACCGGCATGACGCCCTACAGCTACGCTGCGCTTGAGGCGGCTGTGCGCGGCACAGGCACAGGCCTTCTGAGGGCAGGCATGACCCCCGGAGATATCCTCTTGTTGCGCTTGGGCAATACGGCGCAATTCCCAATTGCCTATCTTGGGGCAATCGCTGTCGGGATCGTGCCAGTGCCAACCTCCTCACAGCTGACCCAGGCTGAAGTGGACGCAATGGTGCAAACGCTCAAGCCCAAAGCCGTCGCACAATCGGCATCCGTGTCTGCGCCCACGGCTGGCGCCTGCCTCTCCCTGAGCGAGGCGGAGCTTCACGCCATGCAAGCGCTGCCTGCCTGTGACTATGACATGGGCCCGCCCGAGCGCTTAGCCTACATCATTTACACATCCGGCACCTCCGGTCAGGCCCGTGCGGTGCAACATGCTCATCGCGCTATCTGGGCACGCCAGATGATGTTTCAGGGATGGTATGGGCTCACCAGCGAAGACCGGCTCTGCCATGCCGGGGCCTTTAACTGGACGTTTACATTGGGCACAGGCCTGATGGACCCCTGGACCCTCGGGGCCACGGCCCTGATTGCACAAGATGCAACTCCCCCCGAAGCTCTTTTAACGCTTGTGAAGCAGCATGGAGCCACCGTGTTTGCGGCCGCACCGGGCGTATATCGCAAGCTGCTCAAACCGCGGCAGCCGCTCGATCTGCCACAATTGCGCCACGCGCTGAGCGCCGGAGAGAAGCTGAGCGAAACCTTGCGCACCCGCTGGCGTGACGCCAGTGGCACCGAAATCTATGAAGCCTATGGGATGTCGGAATGCTCGACATTTATTTCCGCCAGCCCCACGACGCGCGCAGCCCATGGCGCATTGGGCACAGCCCAGCCGGGCCGCCGTGTAGCGCTCCTCGGACCAGACGGCCCCGTTGCCCAAGGTGAGGTCGGAGAGATCGCAGTGCATCGCGACGATCCGGGCTTGATGCTCGGCTACTTAGGGGCCAAGCAAGAGACAGAGGCGCGCTTTGACGGCCAGTGGTTCAAGACCGGAGATCTTGGCCGGATGGATGCGCAGGGCCAGATATATTACGAGGCCCGCAAAGACGACATGATGAATGCAGGTGGCTATCGGGTGTCGCCACTGGAGGTTGAAGCCGCCTTGAGCGACTTTGAGGGCCTGAGCTCTTTGGCTGTCACAGATGTGGAGATCAAGGAAGATGTGCGCATCATCGTGGGGTTTTACACTTCAGAGCAGCCCATCGATGAGAAAGCCCTGCAACGCCACGCCCAAAACAGGCTGGCAGGCTACAAATGCCCCAGGCATTTTCAGAGGCTATCCGCCCTGCCCCTTGGGCCAAACAACAAGCTGCGCCGCAAGGCCCTCAAGGCGCTAATCGCGATTTGAGGTTTTGATTTGCGCAACACAGCGCTAAGGAAAGCTGGAAAGGCTCTGTTCCATGATGAAACTTGATATTATCTCCGACCCGATTTGCCCGTGGTGCTACATTGGCAAGGCCCAGCTCGACCGCGCTCTGGCTCAGCGGCCCGACCACCCCTTTGAGATTGAATGGCATCCGTTCCAGCTCAATCCGACCATGCCCGCCGAGGGAATGGAGCGGCGAGCCTATCTGGAAGGCAAGTTTGGTGGCAAGGAAGCGGCCTTCAACGCCTATAAACCTGTTGTGGAACACGCCAAGGCGGCGGGTGTTGTGATCGAATTTGACAAGATCAAGGTGACGCCAAACACGCTTGATGCGCACCGCCTGATCCATTGGGCAGGAATTGAGGGACGCCAAACAGCCGTGGTTTCGGCCTTGTTCAAAGCCTATTTTCAAGAGGCCCGCGATATCGGGGCGCATGAGGTCTTGGCGGATGTGGCCGACAGTATGGGCATGGACGCAGCGCTCGTGCTCAAGCTGCTGGCCTCAGACTCTGACCGCGCGGACATTCAACAACGCGACAGCCACAGCCGGGATATGGGCGTGAGCTCGGTTCCGACGTTTATCGTGGCCAATCAACATGCCGTTCCCGGCGCGCAGCCCGCCGATCTCTGGCTCAAGGTGATTGACGAACTGCTGCAAAGCCCGCCGCAATGAACGTCTCGACACGATCACTCCTTCTGGTCTTGGGGCTGGTCATCACTTCGGGGACCGTGTTTTTCCGCTTTGCCGAGGGCTGGAGCTGGATAGACGCCTATTTCTTCACCGTGGTGACGCTTTCAACCGTTGGCTATGGCAATCTTGTGCCTGCAACCGTTGTTGGAAAGATCGGCACAACTGTCTTTATCTTCACGGGTCTGGGCATTTTCGCCCTCGCGATTCAGCAATTTGGCCATTTTGCCTTTCTCAAGCGCCGCCAGAAAGCGCTCGAAAAACACAGGGACCCCAAGGAATGACCCAGTTGCAGATCAGCAAGCCCGAGTTCATTGCGCTGATGGCCATGATGTTTGCCATGACCGCATTTTCGATTGACGCCATGTTGCCCGCCCTGCCCCAGATCGGCCAAGAGCTCAGCCCTGAAAACGTCAATGCAGCCCAGCTGATCCTCACATCTTTTGTTCTTGGTATGGGGATCGGAACCTTCTTCACCGGCCCGCTCTCAGACAGCTTCGGGCGCAAACCCGTGATCTACGCAGGGATTGCGCTTTATATGGTCGGTGCCTGCCTGGCCTGGCTGGCGCAAACCCTTGAGCTCGTTCTGGCCGCGCGCCTGATCCAGGGTTTGGGCATCGCGGGCCCAAGGGTTGTGTCGCTCGCAATCATCCGAGACCTCTATGAAGGACGCCAGATGGCCAAGCTCGTTTCGATTGTCATGATGATCTTTACGCTTGTCCCAGCCATTGCACCGCTTGTCGGCGCAGGGATCATCGCACTGACCGGGTGGCGCGGGATCTTTGCGGCCTTTGTTCTCTTTGCCTTTGTCGTGACACTCTGGTTCGGGCTGCGCCTCAAAGAGACCCTGCCCAAACCGGCCCGTCGGCCTTTTGAGGCCCAAAAGCTCTGGACCGCCCTGAAAGAAATGTTGTCCCATTCGGTCGTGCGCACGGTGATTGTGGTGCAGACATTTTGCTTTGCTGTGCTCTTTGGCGCGCTCTCGTCTGTGCAGCCGATTTACGATGTCACATTCGGACGTGCCGAGAGCTTTCCGTTGTGGTTTGCTCTGGTGGCAGTCTTGGCTGGAAGCGCCAGCATTCTGAATGCGGCGCTGGTTGTGCGGCTTGGAATGCAATTTCTCACCACTGTGACCCTCGCGGTTCAGGTGTGCCTTTCTGGCGCAATGATTGTGATCACCCTGCTGACCTTGCCCGATGGGCTTTATTTCGGGCTTGTTGTGTTCTGGCAGTTTTCGCTCTTTGCGATGGCCGGGCTCACCTTGGGCAACCTCAACGCGATGGCGATGGAACCTTTGGGCCATATCGCCGGGCTTGCCGCCTCCATTCTGGGCGGAACATCCACCGTTTTTGCGATGTGCTTTGCCATACCGCTCGGGCTTGCCTTTGATGGCACGCCGCGCCCGGCGGCAATTGGGATCTTCATGCTCACGGTCTCAGCCCTTGTCTTCATGTTAAAGCTTGACCGCGTTCCGCGCTCAAACCGTTAACCGGTGATGCGTGCAGTAGGCTTGGAGCGCGTGCTGAAAATATTTTTGTATACTTTTGCATACCGTCTTTCATTTTGCGCAGATTTGGGCTATCACGCGGCCAATTCCAATGACTCGCCGTGCAGGCTGCTTGCCGCCCGGCCCCCTGTAAACAAGGATTGATCATGGCCGATACCACCACTCCCGACATCATCTACACAAAAGTTGACGAAGCCCCGGAACTCGCCAGCGCGTCGCTTTTGCCGATCATTAAGCGCTTTGCTGCGGCGGCTGATATTTCGGTCGGCACAAAAGACATCTCGCTTGCGGGCCGTATCCTGGCTGCCTTCCCCGACCATCTCACCGAGGCACAGCGCCAGTCAGACGATCTGGCCGCCCTTGGAGAACTGGTCAAGACAGCAGAGGCCAATGTCATCAAGCTGCCAAACATTTCCGCCTCCGTGCCACAGCTTGTCGCGGCGGTAAAAGAGCTTCAATCGCAAGGCTACGCCCTTCCTGATTACCCAGAAACACCCACGACAGAGGCCGAGAAAGCCGTGCGCGCGACCTATGACACGCTCAAAGGCTCCGCCGTGAACCCTGTGCTGCGTGAGGGCAACTCTGACCGCCGCGCCGCCGCCGCCGTGAAGAACTACGCCCAGAACAACCCGCACCGCATGGGCGAGTGGACAGCCCAAAGCAAAACCCGCGTCGCCGCCATGTCGGGTGGGGATTTCTTCTCCAACGAGGTGTCCGCCACCCTTCCCAAAGCCGCCACAGCCAAGATCGTTCTGGAAACAGCCTCAGGCGAAACTGTGCTGAAAGAGGCGGTCTCCTACCCTGCGGGCACGGTTGTAGACGCAACCTACATGAGCGCCGCAGCGCTTGATGCCTTCCTCGCGGAAGAGATCGAAAAGACAAAAGCCGAAGGCACGCTCTTTTCGCTGCACATGAAAGCCACGATGATGAAGGTCTCCGACCCGATCATCTTCGGCCACGCGGTCCGTGCCTTCCTCGCACCTGTATTCGAGGCCCATGGCGACAAGATGAAAGAGCTGGGCGTCAACCCCAACTCAGGCATGGGCGATTTGCTCGCGCGTGTCAAAGACGAAGCCGAGATCATGGCCGCAATCGAGGCCTGCATGGCCGCCCGCCCGCCGATGTATATGGTCGATAGCGATCGTGGCATCACCAACCTGCATGTGCCGTCTGATGTGATCATCGACGCCTCCATGCCCGCGCTCATCCGCGCTGGCGGCAAGGGCTGGGGCCCGGACGGCAAGGAGCATGACGCCAATTGCGTGATCCCCGACAACTCCTACGCCCCCGTCTATGACGAGACGATCAAATTCTTCAAAGAGCACGGCAAGCTCAACCCCGCCACAGCGGGCACGGTGCAAAACATCGGCCTCATGGCGCAAAAGGCCGAGGAATATGGCAGCCACCCAACCACCTTTGAGCTGCCCGAGGCCGGCACCGTCAAGATGATCCTGGATGATGGCTCCGTTCTGCACAGCCACACAGTTGAGGCCGGCGACATCTGGCGCTCCGCCTCCGCACGCCAGGCTCCCATCGAAGACTGGGTCAACCTCGCCATCGACCGCCAGCGCGCCACAGGCTACCGCGCGATCTTCTGGCTCGATGCGTCCCGCGCCCACGATGCGCAGCTCATTAACTATGTGAAACCGATCCTTGAGGCCAAAGGCGTGGCCGACAAGTTCGAGATCATGGCCCCCCGCGAAGCCACCCGCGCCTCGCTGGAAACCATCACCAAGGGTGAAAACACCATCGCCATCACAGGCAATGTGCTGCGCGACTACCTGACCGATCTCTTCCCGATCCTTGAGCTGGCCACCTCGGCCAAAATGCTCTCCATTGTGAAGCTCATGCAGGGCGGCGGGCTCTTTGAGACAGGCGCAGGCGGTTCGGCCCCCAAGCACGTTCAGCAGCTTGAGGCCGAAAACCACCTCCGCTGGGACAGCCTGGGCGAGTTCTGCGCGCTTGGCGAAAGCTTCCAGTTCCTCGCCGATGCCAAGGGCAACGAAAAGGCGCGTGTTCTGGGCAAGGCTGTCGATGCGGCAACTCAAGGCATCCTTGACAACAACCGTTCTCCCAGCCGCAAGGTCGGCGAGCCTGACAACCGCGATAGCCACTACTGGTTTGCCCGCTATTGGGCGGAAGCTCTGGCTGCACAATCAGAGGATGCCGCAATGGCGGCCGAATTTGCACCCGTCGCCAAAGCCTTGGCCGAAGGTGAGGCTGCTATCCTTTCAGAACTGGCCGCAGCGCAGGGCAAACCTGCCGATGTGGGCGGTTATTACCACGCCGATGACGCCAAACTTGCCGCTGTGATGCGCCCAAGCGCATCGCTCAATGCCATCATTGGCTAAAGGCGCAGGCGCGCGCAGACAGGCTCTGCGCGCGCCTTGAAAAGAGGCGTCTCAACGGCCTCTGTTTTGGGTTTTCCCATAGAGTTTGACGAGAATGCGGCTTGCAGTTTTTTCACAAAGCGCGGGCATAAAGGCGTGGACAAGCGCAGCAAGGCCCGCAACAGACAACCACATCGAAAACCCGAGTGCAAAGCGCATATGCTCAAAATAGCTTTCGTTGACGGAGTTTGGATGGCTTAAAAACAGTTTGTTGATCATGGCGCGTTCCTTTGCTTTGTGCTCCTGTGGGTAAAGCAGGTTCTCCGGCCGATTATCCCAAATTTTGCTAGAATCCCTTGTCTTTTCAAAATGTTTCCCAATAAAGTGGCAATTGATGGGACAAGATGAAATTGATCGTCGTATTTTGCGTCAGTTGCAGCGTGATTGCGACATCTCGCTCGACACGTTGAGCGCACAAGTTGGTTTGTCGCGCAATGCGTGTTGGCGGCGCATGAGGCAAATGCAGGATGACGGGCTCATTCAAAAGCGCGTCGCTCTGCTGGATGCCAAAGCACTCGGGCTGTCCTTGACTGTCTTTATCCAGATTCGCGCGGAAAAACATACGCCAGACTGGTCGGCGGCGTTTGCCCGCGCCACGCGCGCTATCCCAGAAATCAGCGGTGTTTATCGCATGTCTGGCGACCTTGATTATCTCATCCGGGCGCATGTTGAGGATATGGCAGGCTATGACAGGCTCTATCAGAAGATGATCTCCAAAATATCTATGGCCGATGTGTCTGCCAGCTTCGTGATGGAAGACATCAAGAACACCACTGAACTGCCCCTTTGAAAGCAAGCACCATGCCTTACCTTTTCCTTGCCATCGCCGTGATCTTTGAAACGATTGGCACCTCGGCCATGCAGGCCAGTCAGCAATTCAGCCGGTTCTGGCCCTCGGTTCTGGTGGTCGTCGGCTATGGGATCAGCTTTTATTTCATGGCCTTGACCCTGCGCTACATGCCGGTGGGGATTGTCTATGCCCTGTGGTCGGGGTTGGGGATCGTGCTTATTGCAACGATTGGCTATGCCGTCTTTGGCCAGAAGCTGGATGGGCCGGCCCTGCTCGGGCTTGGGCTGATCATTGCCGGGATCGCAGTTATCCAGCTGTTTTCCTCCACCACCTCTCATTGAGGCGCGGCGCGCCACATCTTTCCCCTTGCAGCCAATTGGCGTATCGTTTGTATCGGCACGAGCGCCGGGCGGCAGTCGCCAGTTAGGATCAGGGAGAAAAAATGCTCACAGTGTTTCGTTGGCTCATGCGCATCACAGCCGTGATGCTTGCCTGTTCAGTGGTGTTGGTTCTGGCCGCCTATTACCTCGCCGCGCGCTCCTTGCCCGAGTATCAGAAAACCCTCGATGTCAAAGGGCTTAGCGCACCAGCCCGGATCCTGCGCGATCATTCCAATGTGCCTCACATTTTTGCCGAAGCCGCGCAGAGCGATGATTCTCCGGTCTTTTTCGGGCTTGGCTATGCTCACGCTCAGGACAGGCTCTGGCAGATGACCGTGTTACGGCGCACGGCGCAAGGGCGGCTCTCGGAGGTCTTTGGGCTGTCCACATTGCCCATCGACAAACTCTTGCGCCGATTTGAAATCTACAGCCTCGCCCGCAGCTCTTTGGCGGTGCAGGATGCCGGCACGCTTGCTGCGCTTGAAGCCTATGCGGCAGGCGTGAACGCCCGGCTGGCCGAGATCAACGCCCATGCGCTTGGGCGGGGTGCGCCTGAGATGTTTCTCTTCAACGCGCCCATTGCGCCTTGGCAGCCCGAAGATTCCCTCGCCATCTTGAAGCTCATGGCGGTGCAGCTGTCGGGGCATGCTGAAACCGATATTTTGCGCGCCCGCACCTCGCTCATCCTCAAAGATGACGCCCGCCTGAAAGATCTGCTGCCCGATGTGCCCGGCACCGGTGTGGCCGCCCTGCCCGCCTATGCCAGCCTGTTTCCCCAATCGTCACTGCCCTCGCAATTTGCACGGCGCCCTGAAGCGTCCGGTCTCAACCATCCGCTGTCGCCGTTTAAGCCACGCGCGCTTGCTGGCGCGTCCAATGCCTGGTCTGCCGCCCCCTCTCGCTCGGCCACCGGCGGCACTTTGTTGGCCAATGACCCCCATCTGGAGCTGACCGCGCCAGCCATCTGGTATCTCGCCCGCCTTGAACTGGCCACAGGCGGAGTCATCGGTGCAACAATCCCGGGAATGCCCCTGGTGCTTGTCGGGCGCGGCAAGACATTGGGCTGGGGGCTCACATCTTCTTACCTGGATGATCAGGATGTCTTTATCGAAGAGCTCAACCCGGCCAACACCGAAGAATACCGCACGGCTGAGGGCTTCAAACCCTTTGAAACGCGCCGCTCGATCATCAAGATCAAAGATGCGGCGCCCGTTACCCTGGTGTTACGCCGCACTGAGAACGGTCCAGTGCTGCCACCGAGTTATCACAATGTGGGCACCATCACCCCCGCCGGTCATGTCGCCTCGCTAAATTGGACCGGGCTTGACCCAGCCGATACCTCCATGAGCGCGGGCCTAAACCTGATGCGGGCGCAAGACATTTCCCAAGCGCTGGCAGCCAGCGCCGCATTTATAGCCCCCTCTCAAAACCTCACATTGGCCGACCGCTCCCACATTGCCATGAAAACCATCGGTGCCATGCCCCGCCGAGATGCGCGCTCTGAAAGCAAAGGCCGTCTCCCGGCGCGTGGCTGGATCTCGGAAAATCGCTGGCAGGGCTATCTGCCCAACACCGCAAACCCGGAGTTTTTGCGCCCCTCGGGGGGCATTGTCGGCAATACAAACAACAAGCTGCTTGAGCGCCCCTTCCCGCTGCATGTGTCCTATTCCTGGGGCGACACCCAGCGAATTCTGCGTTGGCAACGTCTCATGCAGGGGCGCAAGGCGCACACACGCGACAGCTTCATCGAGGCCCAGCTCGATGCGGTGAGCCAATCAGCGCGCACCCTCTTGCCACTTGTGGCCGCGAACCTGTGGTTTTCCGGCACAGCGGCCAATGAAGGGACCCCAGAGCGCAACCGCCAGATTGCGCTTGATTTGCTTGCAGACTGGAACGGCAATATGAACGAGCACCTGCCCGAACCGTTGCTATACTCAGCTTGGATGCGGTTTTTGCAAGACAGGCTGATCCGGGACGAGCTCGGCCCTCTTGCGCAAGATTTCACACATCTGGAACCGCTCTTTATCGAACGTGTTTTTCGCAACATAGACGGGGCCGCAAGCTGGTGCGATCTGCGCCAATCTGCGGCACAAGAAACTTGCACAGATATCGCGCGCCAATCTCTTGACGAGGCCTTGATCTGGCTGGAAGAAACTTACGGCACCTCGCTGGAAGCCTTGCGTTGGGGCGATGCCCATGAGGCCACCCACGACCACCCGGTCTTGGGGAGTGTTCCGATCCTGCGCCACTTTGTGAATATTCGCCAAAGCACCTCGGGGGGAGACAACACATTGATGCGCGGGCGCAGCCGTGGCACAGGCGCCGCCCCGTTTCAAAATGTCCACGCCGCCGGCTATAGGGGCGTCTACGATCTCACAGATCCGGACAGCTCTGTTTTTGTGATTTCCACAGGCCAATCCGGCCATCCGCTGTCGCGCCACTATGATGATCTGGCACAGCTCTGGCGGCGCGGGGATTATGTCACGATGTCGCTTGACGAGGCGCTGGCGCGCGCAGCCTCGGTGGGCGAAACATGGCTGCTACCCATAACAGAATGACGGGCGAGGCCAGCCGGCTTATAGTTTGCGAAACTGGTCTGACTGGCGCTTGGTCCAGTTCACTTTCAAGGTATAGCCATCCTCGCTCTGGCGTTCGGCCTCGACAACGCCCTGCTCAAACAGCCAGGCGCGTTTGCGCCCCTCATTGAAGCCCAAAGCCAGCGCCTCACGTTTTTTGAGCCCCTGCAAGCTTTCTGCAATGGCCGCCAGCAGTCCATCTAAGCCGTCACCTGTGAGCGCAGAAACCGCAAAAACTCCGTCGCTGCGCGCCGCTTGGGTGCGCGTGGCCTGTTGCGCGTCCTCTTCCAGAAGATCGACCTTGTTGAGCACCTCAAAGAAGGGCGTTTCCCCATCAATCCCAAGGCTTTCCAAGATGGTTTTGACATCTTGGGCCTGGGCATCTGTTTCGGCATGGGCAATGTCACGGATATGCAAAATGAGATCTGCGCTCAGCACCTCTTCCAGAGTCGCGCGGAACGCGGCCACAAGCTCTGTGGGAAGATTGGAGATAAATCCGACCGTGTCGGACAGAATGACCTCAAGCCCGCTGGTGGGCAGTTTCACCTTGCGCATTGTCGGATCAAGCGTCGCAAAGAGCATGTCCTTGGCCATCACGTCGGCCCCTGTGAGGCGGTTGAACAGCGTAGATTTGCCCGCGTTGGTATAGCCCACAAGCGCCACAATCGGGAATGGGACCTTCGCACGCGACTTGCGGTGCAGCTCGCGTGTTTTGACAACTTTGGCAAGCTGGCGCCGCAGCCGCACGAGCTGTTCATCAATTGCGCGCCGGTCGGCTTCGATCTGGGTTTCGCCCGGCCCCCCGACAAACCCCAGCCCGCCCCTTTGGCGCTCAAGATGGGTCCAGGCACGCACAAGCCGGGTGCGCTGATAGCTGAGCGCGGCCATCTCAACCTGCAAGACACCCTCCCGGGTGCGCGCACGATCAGAAAATATCTCCAGGATCAGCCCGGTGCGATCGAGAATTTTGACCGCCCATTTCTTCTCAAGGTTGCGCTGTTGAACCGGGCTGACAGGGCCGTCGATCAAGACAAGCTCCACCTCTGCCGCCTTGAGGGCAAGCCGGATTTCCTCAAGTTTTCCGGTTCCAAACAACAGGCCCGGATGCGGTTTCTTGAGGCGCACAACCTCTGCGCCCACAATTTCGAGGCCCGGCATGGCCTCGGCCAAGGCCACGGCCTCGTCCAACGCATGGGCTGCTGTTCGGATTTGCGCGTCTTTGCGAATGATGTCTGGGTGAAGAACCCACGCCCTCGTCAGCGCCGGATCAAGATCGCTCACTGAGCTTCTTCACCCTCATAAAGCGAAATCGGTTGCGCTGGCATGATCGTGCTTATGGCGTGCTTGTAAACAAGCTGGCTTTGCCCATCGCGGCGCAACAAGACGCAAAAATTGTCAAACCAAGTGATAACGCCCTGCAACTTGACACCGTTGATTAGAAAAATCGTCACGGGTGTCTTGGTCTTGCGGACATGGTTGAGGAACGCATCCTGAAGATTTTGACGGTCGGAAGCCATGGTTCTTATGCCTTATTATCAGTTTCCGGCCGAGGTCTGGCCGTGTTGTGCTGTTAAGTATGTCGTGCAAAATCGGAACAATAAACCCCCAAAACATCCAAGAGCGGCAAATCTGTTGCAGCTGCGTATCAGTCGCGCCACAGGCTTGGGTTGAACATTGCAATGATGGCGAGTGTTTCCAGCCGCCCCAACACCATCGCCGCACAGAGCGTGAGCTTTGCGGCCTCACTCAATTGTGCCAGCAGGATGGGTGTCTCTGCCGCAGCATGAACAAGCGGCCCGGTGGTCGAAAGGCTGGCCACCGACAAGATAATGGCCTGCTCAAATTCAACCCCCGTTGCAGTCAGCAAAAGCATCACAACCGCAAGGGACAGCGCAAAGAGCATGAAGAAGATCCAGGCGATATAGGCCCCTTTCGAGCGGATCCGCCGGCTTTGATTGCTGGCACGCCCCACAGAGTTGGGGTGCACAAGCCGCTCCATCTCGCGCAGGCCGTTGAGATAGAGCGCATAGACGCGCAACAGCTTCACGCCGCCCGCTGTGGTGGCCACCCCGCCCCCAATCAACGCCAAGCCCAGCAACATCAATCCGGAGGCCCCCAAGCCCGACCAATCGCGCGCCGCCTCCCAATCGGCACTTTCAAAGCCGGTGGTGGTCAGAAAGGACATCACGGTAAAAAAGCTGCCCCAAAGCGCGCGCAAGGCCGCGCGCAGGTTCTCCTCCTGGGCCATATCAAACGAGGCCAGCCAGTGGCGCACAAAGAGCAGCAAGGTCACGCCCACGACAATAAACATTCCCAACCGAAACTCAGGATCATTGTGCAGCCCCTGACGGCGGGTTGTGATGGTATCGGCCGAAAACGTCAGCCGCGACAAGGCAAAGAAGAGAAACAGGAAAATGACAAATTCCCCCCTGAGGCCGGTGACACTGCCCTCCAGCCCGCCGGTGGCGGAAATACCGCTGGTCGAAAGTGTTGACATCGCATGAATGGCCGCCACGAGGGGGCTGTCTCCGATGATCATGAGGCAGGTCGCCAAAACGGCTGTTAGCCCGACATAGAGCGGCGCAAGCCCTTCCAGCCCCCGCATGAGGCGCTTTCGGTCATTGTGTGGCACATAGTTGTCCAGAGGCATCTCACCCCGCCCCGGCTCCGCAGATGCGGTCACTTCAAACCCGCCAAGCGCCAAGGGTGCCAAAACGGCCGCCGCCGTGATCCAGACAAACAGCCCGCCCAGCCAGCCAACTTGGGCGCGCCACAGGTGCATCGTTCCAGAAAGCCGGCCCGGCTCAAACAGCGGTGCTCCGGTGGTGGTGAAGGCCGAAACCATCTCAAAGTAGGCGTTGAGAAAGCTCGTGGTCTGCACCCCTTCATAAAAAGGCACCGCCAGCATCAGAGGCAAGAAGACATAGGCCGCCACAACAGCAGCAAGGTTGCCCAGCCCCCCCCGGCGGCGCATCGCGCCGGCATGGACAGTGATGGCCACCAAACTTGAGACAAACAGCCCCAAAGTGCCGGCATAAAAGAAGCTGCGGGCCTCATGGTGGTTGTTCCAACTTAAGGCATGGATCGCTGGGGCATACATGGAGACCGACGCCAGCAGCGTGAGCTGCAAGAAAAGCGGGATCTCTGTCAGCCGGTTCATCACGTTCAGAAAAAGTCGATAGAGACTTGCAACAACCGCTCCACCTCAGGCACATCGGCGGCCATGGCGAAGAGCACAATCACGTCTCCCTCTTCGATCCGTGTGCTGCCCTTGGGTTTGATCACCTCGCCCCCTTTCATCAAAGCGCCAATCAGCACCCCCTCCGGAAAACTGATGTCGCGCACCGCTTGCCCGGAGATCGGCGAGGTGGAGAGAACTTCGGCTTCGATAATTTCAGCCTCTGCATCACCGATCGAATAGACCCCCTTGACCCGCCCATGGCGGATATGGCGCAAGATCGAGCTGACGGTGGTGGCGCGCGGGTTGATATAGGCGTCAATTCCCATAGGGCCCATCAGCGGAATCAATGTCGGGTCATTGATGAGCGCAATCGCCATCGGGCAGCCCTCACTCTTGGCGCGCACGGCGGCCAAAAGGTTGGTCTTGTCGTCATCTGTCACACATAGCACGGCATCTGCCCGCTCGATATTGGCCTCTGCCAAAAGCGCCACATCAAGCCCGTCACCATTGAGCACAATCGTGCGCTCCAGCGCATCGGCGGCCTGCTCGGCGGTTTTGCGGTTGCGCTCGATCACCTTGGCGCGAATGCGGGTTTCGTGCTTTTCAAGCGATTGGGCCACGGTAAGCCCGACGTTTCCGCCGCCTATAAGCACCACACGCTCCTGTTTGGTCGAGGTTTTTCCAAAAACTTCCAATGCGCGGGGCACATCTTCCCGAGCGATACACAAATAGCACTCATCGCCAACAAAGATCTGGTCGCCCGCCTCGGGCGCAAAAAGGCGTCCCTTTCGGCGGATCCCGATCACGATCACTTTCAGGGTGGAAAACAGGTCTGTGAGCTGGCGCAAAGGCGTGTTGACCACCGGGCAATCCAGATCAATCCGGATCCCCAGGACCTGCACCTTGCCCTCCATGAAGGTTTCTATGTCAAAGGCAGATGGGGCCGACAAACGCCGCAGCGCCGCTTCGGCCACCTCGCGCTCAGGGCTGATCACCACATCAATCGGCAGATGGTCGCGGCGGTACAGATCAGAGTAGATCGCTGTGAGATAGCTTTGCGAGCGCAGCCGCGCAATCTTGCGGGGCACCGCAAAAATAGAGTGGGCCACCTGACAGATCACCATATTGACCTCGTCCGAATAGGTGGCCGCAATCACCATATCCGCGTCGCGCGCACCGGCCCGGTCCAGGATATCCGGATAAGAAGCAAACCCCGCAATGCCTTGCACATCCAAAGTGTCCATGGCGCGGCGCACAAGGTCGGGGTTGCTGTCAATCACTGTGACATCATTGGCCTCGCCTGAAAGATGCCGGGCAATCTGCCAGCCAACTTGCCCTGCGCCGCAAATAATAACTTTCATGGGGTATCCCTACCAGATCCAGTGGTGTCGTGCCAGATGCACGGGAAGCCGTCAATCCTTTGTCTTGCCCCATGCGCTCAGGATTGGCGGTCCTTAGTCTTCCTCATCTTCTAACAGGGCCACGCGCGCGCCGGAGCGGTTGGATGTGACCACCCCGAGAGATTTGAGTTTGCGGTGCAACGCCGAGCGTTCCATCCCGACAAACTGCGCCGTGCGCGAAATATTGCCGCCAAACCGGTTGATCTGGGTGAGCAAATATTCACGTTCAAATTCTTCACGCGCCTCGCGCAGCGGCAAAGTGGCCATCACACTTGGCAAAACGATCTTGCCGCCTTGATCGCCGCTTTGGGTTGTTTCACTTACGGAAATTTCCTTGCCAGTGATGTCGCCGTTGCCCGCTCCCATGATCAAGAGGCGCTCGATCATATTCTTGAGCTGGCGCAGGTTTCCAGGCCAGGTCATGGTCTGTAACAGTGCCAGGGCGTCTTCCGAAAGGCGGCGCGCGGCCAGCCCTTGTTCTTTTTGCAAGAGGGCCATGAAATACTCCGCCAGCATCGGAATATCATCGCGGCGCTCCTCAAGCGAGGGAACCGCAATGGGCACAACATTCAACCGATGATAGAGCTCCTCGCGAAAGCGCCCCTCAGCGACCTCCGTGTCAAGCGACTTGGCCGTTGACGAGATCACCCGCAAGTCAACCTTGACCTTGTTGGACCCCCCAACGCGCAAAAACTGCTGGTCCACCAACACCCGCAAGATCTTGGACTGGGTGCCCAGCGGCATATCGGCGATCTCGTCAAAATAAATCACCCCCCCGCTGGCTTCTTCCAGCAGCCCCAGTTCCACGCCTTTTTCCGCGCTTTCGCGGCCAAACAGAACCCGCTCCATCTGCTCTGGCTCGATAGAGGCGCAGGCGACTGTCACAAAGGGCGCGCTTGCGCGGTTGGAACCATTGTGCATATAGCGCGCCGCGGTTTCCTTGCCCGAGCCAGAAGGCCCCGTGAGCATAACCCGGCCGTTGGATTTGGTCACCTTGTCGAGCTGGCCCTGCATGGTGCGAAACGCCGCAGAGCTGCCAATCATCTCTGATGGCACCGTGTCTTTGCGCTTGAGCTGGATGTTCTCGCGCCGCAGTCGGGAGGTTTCCATCGCCCTGCGGATCACAACCAAAAGCTGATCAATGTTAAAAGGCTTCTCGATAAAATCATAAGCGCCCTGTTTGATGGCCGCGACCGCAATTTCAATATTGCCATGCCCCGATATGATCACAACCGGCACTTCTGGATAATCGGTTTTGACCGCCTTCAAAATGTCGATTCCGTCCATCTTGCTGTCTTTGAGCCAGATGTCCAAAATCAGCAGCCCCGGCCGCGCATCATGGACCTGCTTCATGGCCTCATCCGAGTTGCCGGCCAGCCGCGTGGCATAGCCCTCGTCTTCCAGAATATCGGAAATCAGCTCTCTGATATCGCGCTCGTCATCTACAATCAGAATATCGCTCATGTGTCCCTCATACCGCAGCAGTTTCTATGTCTGGTTCTGTCTCGTCGCCCCGTGTCAGAGGCAGCCTGATCAAGGCCATGGCTCCCCGGTGGCTTTCGCCGTCAAACAGGGGCGCATCTTCAAGCTTGAGCGTTCCGCCATGCTCTTCGATGATCTTCTTCACAATCGGCAACCCAAGCCCTGTGCCCTTGTCGCGTGTGGTGACATAAGGCTCAAACAGCTTGGCACGATCTTCGGGCAAGCCAATTCCGTTGTCTGAAATGGAGATTTCCGCTTCATGACCAACCCGCTGAGCAACCACCCGGATTTGCGGCGTAAAGCGGCCACCGAGCTCATCGCGTCGGCTGTCGAGCGCTTCACCGGCGTTCTTGATGAGATTGGTGAAGGCCTGCCCGATCATGGTTGCATCAAACTGCCCTTCAAGCGGCGCATCCCCCATATCCGCAGAGATATGCACATCCGGCTGCCCCGCTTTTTGCAAGGTGACAGCCCCGCTGAGCAAAACAGTCAGATCTTCCGCGCGCCGCTCGGGTTCGGGCATCCGGGCAAACTTTGAAAACTCGTCAACAATGCGCCGTAAGTCATTGGTTTGGCGCACGATAACTCCGGTGAGGTCTTCCAGTGTGCCAGCATCCTCAGCGGGCAAGGCGCGGGCAAACTTGCGCTTGATGCGCTCGGCTGAAAGCTGGATCGGGGTGAGCGGATTCTTGATTTCATGGGCAATACGCCGGGCCACATCGCCCCAAGCGGCCATACGCTGGGCGCTGACAAGATCGGTGACATCATCAAAGGCCACAACATAGCCTTCAATCTGCCCTGCCTCCCCTTCGCGCACAGACATGCGCACCAGAAGATTCTCAAGCTGGCCCTCGCGGGTCACCTTGATTTCTTCCTGCACAATCCCGGTTTGGCTGTCCAGCAAGCTGTCAAACAACGCGCCAAATTCGGGCACAGCCACGCGCAACTCGGGCGCTTCGGTGGTTTCGTGCCAGCTCAACAGCCGTTTGGCCGAGCGGTTCACAAAGCTCACACGCCCCTTCGGGTCGACCCCGACAACCCCCGAGGTCACCGAGCTCAACACAGAATCAAATAACCGGCGGCGCAGCTCGATCTGGCCTGTGTTTTCAAGCAAACGATCGCGTTGGCCTTTCAGCTGACGGGTCATTTGGTTGAAGAGGCGGCTTAGCTGGCTGATCTCGTCATCGCCCTCCTCCTCAAGAACCTGTGTGTCAAGATTGCCGGCCCCGACCTGCATTGCAGCCCCTGTTAAGCGGCCAACAGGGCGCGAGAGGCGCTCGGCAAACCACAGTCCAAGCCAGACAGCGGCCAGAATGAGGATCACGGCAAACCCCAGGTAAACAAGCCCGAACTGGAACAAGACAGTGCCACGGTCACTCTCCAACTGGTTGTAAAGGCGCACATTTTCCTGTGTTTCACTCAACAGATTCAAAATCTGCCCATCCACATCCCGGCTCACATAGACAAGCCTGTCCGGAAAGGTTGCCAAAGGCACAATGGCGCGAAACTCGTTGTTGTCCCAATCCTGGATGACGGCGATCCCGGCCCTGCGGGCCTCTTCGATCTGCGCCGCCGTCGGGCGCTCAAAATTAAACAGATAAGAGCGTTCCCCGCGCGCCTTGAGCTCGCCCACACCATCAATGACATAAGCCTCGCGCATGTTGGGCTGAAAGCGTTGTTGGCCAACAGTCAACGCCTCACGCAGATCAGGATCGCGCATCATCGGTGTGATCGAATGCTCCAGATCGATCACCCGCGCGAGCGATTGTGCGTTGCGCATCAAATTATCACGATGCTCGCCCTCATAGGCCTGTGCAGCGGCCAACGATGACCCCACCACCTGGCGCACACGGTCTGAAAACCACCCCTCCAACCCGAGATTGACGGTGAGCACCGCAAATATCGCCACGGTCACCGTGGGAATGAGCGCCATGATGGCAAAAACGCCCGTCAAGCGCAGATGCAAATTGGACCCCGCCGAATTGGAACGGCGGGCAGAGATCATTTTGGCCACCCGGTGCAATACGAGAGCCGCCACCAGCAAGACATAGACAAGATCCGCGAGCAAGACGATCCGCAGTGCAGGCGAGCGAGCCCCCTGTTCAAACGGGCCAAACACAAGGAATGTCGCCAAGACAAGAAGCGGCCCCAGCGTGACCAGACCGAGCGTTGCAAAATTTTGCACACGGCGCAGACGCCGCAACTTGCTCAGCTTGTTCCATGTCAAACTATGTGCTCGGGTTGCCAAATCGGCCTCCCGCTCTGCTGTAACGCATTCTTCCCCAACCGCCTTTTACGGTGGCTTTTCCCCGATATGGTGCAGGGGTGCCACGCTTCTGTTGCGGTTTTACATCAATTTGCGCCGCCGTGTCACGCTTATATCGAGCTCGCTGATCTTCTTTCTGAGCGTATTTCGGTTGATGCCCAGCAAATCGGCGCATTTCGCCTGATTTCCGCCAGTGGCGTCCAGGGCGATCTCAATCAGCGGCATTTCCATTTCCCGTAGGATGCGCCCATAAAGCCCCGGCGCGGGCAAGGCATCGCCGTGCAGGTCAAAGTATCGCTGCAAATGCCGGGCAACACTCTCTGACAGCTTTTCATCCGACAGCGCCCCCAAGCTCGGTGCCAGCGCCGGTTGCGTTGACAAGACGGCCTCAACCTCATTTTCGCTGATCTGGCTGGTGCGGCCTGTGAGGGCGAGGCGCTCAACCGTGTTGGCAAGCTGGCGCACATTGCCCGGCCAATTGTAGCGCCGCATCCGCTCCAGGGCCTCCGGCGCAAAGCTGTTGGCCCCATTGGTGCTGGCGAGGGTCTTTGACAGAAAATGCTCGGCCAGCAGGCCGATATCTTCCACCCGCGCCCGCAAGGGCGGCAGCGCCAAAACCGCGCCGTCGAGACGGTAAAACAAATCATTGCGCAGCTTTCCCTCGGCCATGGCCAGCGCGAGGTCAACCTGTGAGCTGGCCATAAACCGCGGACCGCTCTTGCCCGCCGCATCCATGAGGTGCACGGCCTTCACCTGATAGGCATCAGGCAGCTCGGCAATGTCTTCAAACAGCACAGTCCCCGTCCCGGCCTCGGCCAGCACATCCGCCAGTGCAGCGCCGCGCGCAAAGACGCTCTCGCTCAGCGTCACAAAGGGGCGCGCCCGCCGGTCCGACATATCGTGAATGGTGCGCGCCACCAGAGATTTTCCAGTGCCGCTTTCCCCCGTCACAATCACCGGCAACTGCGCGTTGAGCACCCGTGCAATCAGCTTATAAACTTCCTGCATCGCGCCTGAACGCCCCACCAACGGAAGCTCCTGTGGCTCGGCATCAGGGCCAGCGGCCTTGCGAGATTTGCGCCCACCGGCCACTTCCAGCGCCTTGGCGGTGCGCTTCATGAGATCGGGTAAGTCAAAGGGTTTGGGTAAGTAGTCAAAGGCCTGTGCCTCGGCGGCCTTGATCGTGGTCATGATCGTATTTTGCGCCGAGATGACAATCACCGGCATATCCGGCCTATCCTCTGCAATCTTGGGCAGCATCTCAAGCCCGTTGCCATCCGGCATCATCACATCAGTGATCACCACATCCCCCGCGCCTTCGGACACCCACCGCAAGAGCGTGGTCAAAGAGCTGGTCGCCTGAACCTTGCAACCTGCCCGTGTCAGCGCCTGGGTGAGCACGGTTCGAATGGTGCGGTCATCATCAGCAACAAGGACAGTTCCGTCCATTTTCAGGCTCCTTCTGAAGGCTTCGGCACACGCTGAAGCGAAAGTTTGAAAATTGTTTCACCCGGTTTTGAGCTCACCGAAACCCACCCCCCGTGGGCCGTGATAATCTTGGCAGTGAGCGCAAGGCCCAGCCCGGTGCCGTTCTCACGCCCGGAGACAAACGGATCAAAGATCTGCTCGATCAGGTCCGGCGCAATCCCGGGGCCGTTGTCGATCACCTCGATCTGAAGCGGCAAAAGCGGCCCCAGCCCTTCTTCCGTACGCAGCCGGAAGCCGTGTTCATAAGAGCTGCGCAAACGGATGGTGCCCCCCGGCCCGGTGGCTTCGGCAGCATTCTTGAGCAGATTGAGCAAGACCTGCAAAAGCTGGTCAGCATCTGCCCAGGCCTCCGGCAAGGAGGGGTCATAATCTTCGTGAATATGTATCTGCGCTCCGACCCCGAGCAGCGCCGAGCGCCGCGCCCTGTCAAGCACGTCATGCAGATTCACCGCCGTAAGTTGGGGCGGGCTGAGATTGCCAAATTCTTCTACCTGCTCCAAGAGCTTCACGATCCGGTGGCTCTCGGCCACGATCAGATCGGTGAGTTCCAGATCATCCCCGCTCAGCCCCATGGACAGAAGCTGCGCCGCACCGGTGATCCCGGCCAATGGGTTCTTGATCTCATGCGCCAGCATCTCGGCCATGCCAATCACCGAACGGGCCGCCGTCTTGGGGCCCAAGGCCAGCGGCAGGCTGCGCCCCTGCGTCAGGGGTGTGATCAGCAGCAACATCTGGCGCGCAGCGGCGTCATAGGGGGCGAGCTGCAAATCGCAACGCTCACGCACCCGCCCGGCGCGCGCAACGCCCACATCCTTGACAAACAGAGGGGCGTCCTCGCGCAGGGCGCGCTCAAAAGCCACCCGCAAATCCCCTTCAAAAGACACAGCGTCAAACAACACCTGTCCGCGCAACGCCCGCTCAGAGCTCATCAACAGCTGTTCCGCCGCCGGGTTGAGGGCCAGTATGGAAAACTTCCCATCCACCAACACGGCCGGCAAAGGCAGCGCGGCCCAGAGATATTTGTGCTCATTCATGCCGCGTATCTCTCGCCTGCTGTCAGAATTTCAGGCAATAAGCGGTGCACTTGTGCCGGGGCCGGCTCAGTCAGTATGCGTTTGCGCAACTGTGGCTCTGTGCCTGCCTCATCCATATACCACCCAAGGTGTTTGCGCGCGACGCGCGTGCCCAGCTTGTCCCCGTAAAAACTCAACATAGCCTCGTAGTGGTCCGCCACCATAGTGCAAAATGCGCCTCCCCTTGGGCGCTGCGGTGCTTTTGCCCCCCATATTTCATGGGCAATCTGTTGCAAGAGCCAGGGCCTTCCCTGCGCGCCACGTCCGATCATCACACCATCCGCCCCAGACTCCCGAAGGGCCGCACGCGCGCTCTGGGCACAGCGGATATCGCCATTGGCAATCACCGGAATGGCAACCGCCTCTTTCACCTGTCGGATCGCCGACCAATCCGCATGACCCTTGTAGAACTGACACCGCGTGCGCCCGTGAATCACAAGGCGCGCCACGCCCGCCGCTTCGGCCCGTTGCGCGAGTGCTGCGGCATTCAGGCTCTGGTCATCCCAGCCCAACCGCGTTTTGAGCGTGACCGGCACAGAAACCGCCTCCGTCACAGCCTCGATCATCCGCAGGGCATGATCCAGATCGCGCATCAAGGCCGAGCCTGAGAGCCCGCCCACCACCTTTTTGGCGGGGCACCCCATATTGATATCAATCACACCAACCCCGTTGTCTTGCAACATGCGGGCTGCCTCTGCCATCCAGTGGGGCTGGCATCCCGCAAGTTGCACGGCGGTGTTTGCCGCGCTGAGTCCGAGTTCGGCGCGCTCACGCACCCCGGCTTTGGCCTCTACCATCTCCTGGCTGGCCACCATCTCGCTCACCACAAAGCTCGCGCCGAAGCCTGCGACAAGATCGCGAAACGGGGCATCCGTAATCCCGGCCAGAGGCGCAAGCGCAACCAGCGGGTTGGGTGTCGGGGTTGGGGCGTGTTCGGACATGGGTTATTCTCTGATTGGCTTTAGGCCTAGGGCCGTTTGTTGGGCAGTCTCAAGCATTTACCACCGCGCTTTGGGGGCGGTTAAGCCCTTTTGCACAATTTTTAACCACTCTGCACTCTTTTTCACCGCATTGCCCTTGCCCAGAGTCCTGCTAAAACCGTTTCAACCAGAGGACTTCGGATGAAAACTGCCGCCATACTTGTTGCTGCCGGGCGCGGAACCCGCGCCGGGGCCGGGTTGCCCAAACAATGGCGCAGCTTGGCCGGGCGCACCGTCTTTGAACACAGCTACCGCGCCTTTGCCAATCACCCGATGATTGACACGGTGCTCGCAGTGATTCACCCCGATGACAGCAGCTATCTCCCGGCCCAGATCCGCTTTGTTTCCGGCGGTGAGACCCGGGCCGCCTCGGTGCTTGCGGGGCTGAGCGCCCTGCGCGGCGAAGGTTACAGCCATGTGCTCATTCATGACGCGGCCCGCGCCTGTGTCTCGGCGCAAGTGATTACGGCGGTCTGCAACGCTCTCGCCACGCATCAGGGCGCGGCCCCGGCGGTCCCGGTCACCGATGCGCTTTGGCGAGGACAGGACGGCCAAGTGGTCGCAGCCCACCCGCGCGCGGGGCTGTTTCGCGCCCAAACGCCGCAAGGGTTTGCCTTTGAGGCTATCCTGTCTGCCCATGAGCGCCAGACAGACACAGCAAATGCCGCGCTTTTGGATGATGTGCAAATCGCCCGCAGCGCAGGGCTTGAAGTTGCCATCGTGACAGGGGATGAAGACAATCTGAAACTCACCCACCCCGCAGATTTTGCCCGCGCAGAGCGGATCTTGAGAGAAAATATGGATATACGTCTTGGCAATGGTTTTGATGTGCACGCCTTCACCGAAGGGGATCATGTGGTGCTCTGTGGCGTAAAGGTTGCCCATAGCAAAGCCCTCTTGGGGCATTCGGATGCAGACGTCGGGATGCACGCCATCACCGACGCGCTCTATGGTGCGCTGGCGGCAGGTGACATTGGCCAGCATTTCCCCCCGTCGGATGCAAAATGGAAAGGGGCGCCCAGCCACATCTTTTTGGCGCACGCCTGCCAACTGGTGCGTTCACGCGGTTACGAGATTTCCAATGTCGATTGCACACTGATCTGCGAAGCCCCCAAAATCGGCCCACATGCGCTGGCCATGCGTAAAACCCTGGCCAAGATAATGAACCTTGAGGAGAGCCGGGTGTCCGTCAAGGCCACCACGTCGGAACGGCTTGGCTTCACCGGGCGCGAGGAAGGGATTGCCGCATTGGCCAGCGCAACTGTGGTGCGCCCATGAAGCCGCTTGCCACCCTTTTGGGCACCTTTTTCTACATCGGTTATCTGCGCCCGGCTTCGGGCACATGGGGTTCTGCGGCGGCTCTGCCTGCGGCCTATGGGCTTGCGCTTCTGGGCGGGCCATGGCTGCTGGCACTGGGCGTGCTCGGCGTGTTCTGTCTCGGCTGGTGGGCCACATCCGTGATGGTTGAGGGCCGCGACACCCACGACCCGTCCGAAGTTGTGATTGATGAGGTTGCGGGCCAATGGGTCGCGCTCCTGCCGGTTCTGGTGGGAGCCTCTCATGCCGGGGTGGATGCACTGGCGCTCTGGCCCGGCTGGCTTGTGGCCTTTTTGGCTTTTCGCTTTTTTGACATCCTCAAGCCCGGTCCAATCGGTTGGGCCGACCGGCGCGCAGATGCGCTTGGGGTCATGTTGGATGACATGATCGCCGGACTGGCCGCAGCGCTGACGGTGATGCTGGCGGCAGCTCTTTTTCACGGGCTTATCGCATGACAGAGCCAGCTCGCTTGCTTGCGCGCGCGCGCCGCAACGGAATCAAGATCGCCACCGCAGAAAGCTGCACCGGCGGGCTGGTTGCCGCGGCACTGACAGATGTGGCCGGCAGTTCTGATGTCTTTGAGCGCGGTTTCATCACCTATTCCAACGCGGCCAAAGTCCAGATGCTTGGGGTTGCACCGGCCAGCCTGCAAGCCTTTGGGGCGGTGAGCGAGCAGATCGCGCGCGAAATGGCCGAGGGCGCGCTGGCGCAGTCAGAGGCCACCCTTGCGGTTTCGCTCACAGGCATTGCCGGGCCCGGAGGCTCCGAGCACAAGCCAGAGGGCCGGATCTGCTTTGGCGTGGCCCGAAAAGACACGCCGTGCCACACAGAGACCGTCGAGTTTGGCCCGCTTGGGCGCGCTGACGTGCGCGCCGCCGCCACGCGCCATGCTTTGGCGCTGCTGGATCAGGCCCTGCCCGCCAAACGTTAACACAGCGCCCAGCTTTAAGGCAAACACCCGTCAAAGCGCCCATTTATTGTGCAATTTGCAAACTGCCCGCAATTTCAGCGGCTCTGGGGGTTTTTTCAGCGGCCGAGCTGGGCTTTGAGCGGGGCAAAGCAACAAAGGAAGTTCAATTATGAATGGTGCTGACACAGCTTGGATCATCGTCGCAACGGCGCTGGTCCTTTTCATGTCCCTGCCCGGGCTCGCCCTCTTTTATGGCGGGCTTGTGCGCGCGCGCAACGTGCTGAGTGTCTTCATGCAGGTCTATGCAATTGCCTGTCTGATGAGCGTGCTCTGGCTGGTTGTGGGCTATTCCATTGCCTTTGGCGGGGCGAGCCCCCTCTGGGGTGGGTTGGGGAAGGCCTTTCTCACCGGGGTTACCCCGGACAGCTTGTCCGGAAGCCTGCCGGAGGTGCTGTTCTTTGCCTTCCAGATGACCTTTGCCATCATCACACCCGCGCTGATTGTGGGGGCTTATGTGGAGCGGATCGGTTTTGGGTTTGTCCTGCTGTTCTCAAGCCTCTGGATGCTGCTCTGTTATGCGCCCGTCGTGGCCTGGATCTGGGGCGGCGGGTTTCTCTCGGATGGCGGGATCTTCGGGGAGACTGGCGTGCGCGACTTCGCTGGGGGAATCGTGGTGCATGAAACGGCCGGTATTGCCGCCTTGGTGATTGCGGTCGCCCTGGGGCCACGGCGCAACCAGACAACCCCGCCCCACAACCCCGGCTATGTCTTTATTGGCGCGGCCATGCTTTGGGTGGGCTGGTTTGGCTTTAACGGCGGTTCTCAGCTGGCCGCAGATGGGGGCGCGGCCATGGCGCTGACCGTCACCCATATCTCCGCCGCCACGGCCTCGCTCACCTGGGCGCTTTGGGAGCGGCTGAAATACGGTAAATCCTCGCTTGTTGGCCTTGTCACAGGCACCATCGCCGGGCTTGCCAGCATCACCCCCGCCTCGGGCTATGTCGGCCCTGTCGAGGCGCTGGTGATCGGCGCCGTGGCCGGGATTCTTTGTCAGGAAGCTGTCACGGTGACCCGCAACAAGCTCAAGATTGATGACACATTGGACGTTTTTGCCGTGCATGGTGTCGGGGGCATCTTTGGCACGCTGATGATCGCGGCCTTTGGAGCCGGCTCCTGGGCTGCGCAGCTGGGCAGCCTTGCCATCGTGGGCATCTTTACATTTGTGATGAGCTATGTGTTGCTCAAGATCTGCGCGCGCATCACTCCGTTGCGGGTTGATCTGGAAACCGAGGTCAACGGCCTTGACCTCGCCGTGCATGGCGAGCGGGCCTATGATCACTCCTCATAACCGGCAGGGCGCGGGCGCACAAAGCGCCCGCCTCACGCGCGTATGGCCGCGCTCAGGGCCGAGAGATCTGCGCGCGCCAATATCTCCCAATACTGCGTGGTCTGGCCCGGCGCCAAAACACCCTCGCCCTTGGCCATGAGCTTTTCAAGCCGTGCCTCAAAGCTTAACGGCGCACGCAAGTCATGCGTCGCCACCCGGTGCTGCCCCTCTGCCTTGAGCGTGACATGGGCTTCTTCTTCGCCAAGGCTCTCTTGCGCAAGAACCTCAACCCGCCCCATGAGCGCGCGGGTCTCTGCGCTGAGCGGAAACAACGCTTGCAAGGCAGCCTCATCCACCGTCGCGCCCGCGTTTTGCACCAAAAGAGCCGCCAACGCGCGATAGGAAAATTTTGCCTCCAACGCATCTGCCACCTCGGGCTTGTTGCACACGCTCATCCAGCGTGGATGGGTGCGCACCGTTATTTTTTCGGGCCGAGGCCCCCCGGGGAGCGTCTGGCGTAGGGCCTCGATCATGGCATGGGTGCCGTGACAACAGGGGTAAAACTTATGGGTCACCCCCTCAAAAAGCCAACGCTGCCCAAGGGCGTCCCAGGCTGTATCGTCTCGCTCCCCGTGATGGATCTGCGCAAAGGCCTCAAGGCTGTTTGACGCGCCGCTCAACCCCGCCATGGCCATCTGCACCGCCTCCACGCCATTGGCCGCAGCCATGCCCGCGTTGACAGGTTTCATCGCCGTGCCAAACTGCGCTTTCAGCCCCGCAGCAAATCCCGCCACATTGCTCAGGCTGCCCCGGATGTCCGCAAGATTGGCCGCAGCCCCGGCAGCCACAGCGGCTCCGATCGCTCCGGCCGTCGCCGTTTGATGATACCCGATCTGATAATGCCCCCGCCCCAGCCAGACACCAAACCGCGTTGCCGCCTCTGCCCCCAAGAGCGCGGCGCGCAAAACCTGCTCAAGGGAGGCGCCGCTGGCCTGCCCCTGCGCGAGTGCCGCAGGAATCACAACCGTGCTCACATGGCCGATATGGGCAAAATGCGTGTCGTCATAATCGAGTGCATGGCTGATTGTGCCATTGACCAACGAGGCCCTGCGCGGATCTGCGCTGCCTCCGAAAAACAGCGCTGATGGGCCCTCTGTCCTCTGGTGATGGGCGAATTGCAGCATGGCCTGCGCCACCTGATCTGCCTTGGCCGCGCGCCCAACAATCATCCAATCCAAAAAGCATAGCCGCATGATGTCCAGCGCGGGCTCTGGCACATCTGCCAGCCGCGCCTGCGCATAAAACTGCCCGAGCGTCTCAAGCGCACTCATCCGTAAAGCGCCTTGGCACGGGCCTCAAAGGCCTTCACGATCCGCTGCATGGCCTCGTAAAAGAAAACGCCGCCGGCTTTTTGAAGCAGAAAGTTCTTGAACTCAAAATCCACATCAAACCGTACCCGGCACCCCTCCTCGGCCGGCTCAAACCACCAGTGCGAGCGCATATATTTGAACGGGCCGTCCAGATACTCCGTCTCGATGTGTCCGGCTTCGGGCAACAAGCGCACCCGGCTGCCAAACCGCTCGCGAAACACCTGAAATCCGATCACCAGATCAGCCAGCATCTCCTCGCCGTCTTGGGCAAGCGGGCGGCGCGTGCGCACCCGTGCAGCGGCACACCAGGGCAGAAACTCAGGGTAGCGCGCCACATCGGCAACAAGAGCAAACATCTGCTCGGGCCGATAGGGCAAGAGGCGGGTTTCTTCGTGCTTGGGCATATTGCGGCGAATTCTCATTTACAGTGGCCCCCCATTTCGTATGGTGGCGCGCAGAATTCAAGGGGGAAGCATGACTGAGCGTGCATATGTTATCGACGAGTTGATCTCTGCCAAGGCCATTGCGGCGCGGATAGAAGAGCTCAGCCGGGCCATCAAAACCGAGTTTAAAGACACCGACAAGCTCGTGGTTGTGGGGCTCTTGCGCGGGTCTTTTGTCTTCATCGCCGATCTGGTGCGCGATCTGGACATGCCTGTTGAAGTCGATTTTCTGGAGGCCTCCTCCTATGGGGATGGCATGGAATCATCGCGCGAAGTGCGGATTCTCAAAGACATCCGTGGCCAGATCGAGGGCCGTGATGTGCTGGTGGTGGAAGACATCGTAGACACCGGCTACACGCTGGAGCATGTCTTGCACCTGCTGGAGAGCCGCAAACCGCGCAAGCTGCGCACCATCGCACTGCTCGACAAACCCACCCGGCGCGAAACGGGCGTAAAGGCCGATTGGATCGGGTTTGAGATCCCCGACGAATTTGTGGTCGGCTATGGAATCGATTTCGCACAGCGCAACCGCAACCTGCCCTTCATAGGCTGCGTGCGCTTTCTGGAAAACGCGCCGCAAACCAGCTGAAAACGCTTAACGCTTTACTTACTGAGGCGCGCGCCTATCCTGAGGCCATGTTTGTGACAGCCCGGGGTGTCTTATGCGTCGTGTTTTAGTCCCGCTTGCAGGGCTTGCGGCCCTCTGTGCGCTGGCGCTCTGGCAATTGAGCGCGCCCAAGGCGCTTCCCCCCGATGCCTTTGACGGGTTCACCGGACACCCGAAGGCCGGCGAATTGGTGTTTCACGCCGCCGGCTGTGCATCTTGCCATATGGCCCCGCAAAGTGACAGCCCCGAGCTGGCAGGCGGAATGCGCTTTGCCTCCCCTTTCGGCACTTTCCGCGCGCCCAATATCTCTGCGCACCCGGTCCATGGCATTGGCCGCTGGACCGTGCGCGATCTGGGCAATGCCATGATCTACGGCACCTCTCCGGCGGGGCAACATTATTACCCTGCCTTTCCGTATAGTTCTTATGGGCGCATGGCGCTCTGGGAGGGCGGGCTTCAGGATATTGCCGATCTGCACAGTTACTTGATGACATTGCCGGCCTCTGACAGCCCCTCAGAGCCCCATGATCTGGCCTTTCCCTTTACCCTCAGACGTGGATTGGGGCTTTGGAAACAGCTTTTTGCCCAGCAAGCCTGGGTGACACCGCTGGACACAGAAAACGCGCACACCCTCGCGCGCGGGCGCTATCTGGTCGAGGCACTTGGACATTGCGGTGCCTGTCACACGCCGCGCAACCTGTTGGGAGGCTTGCAAACCTCTGCCTGGCTTAGCGGCGCGGCCAACCCCACCGGGCGCGGGCGCATTCCGCCCATTGATGCGCTGGAGTGGGGCGAACGTGATTTGACATATTACCTGAAAACCGGTTTCACACCCGATTTTGACAGCGCCGGCGGACATATGGCTGCGGTGATCGCCTCGCTTTCCAAACTTCCCGAGAGCGAGCGCGCCGCCATCGCGGCTTACCTGCTCGATCTGGCCGCACGCCCGCGGTGAGCGCGCTCGGATCGGCCCCGGGGCGTCAACTCTTATCTCTGAGCGAGTTTCTTCTCGCGCGCAGCCTTGAGGCGCGCAAAATCATCGCCCGCATGATAGCTGGAACGGGTCAAAGGCGTGGCCGACACCATGAGAAAGCCCTTGCCATAGGCGGCTGCTTCATAGGCCTTGAACTCGTCAGGATGCACGAAGCGGTCCAACACATGGTGCTTGGGCGTCGGTTGCAGATATTGACCGATCGTCAGGAAATCGACATCCGCCGCGCGCATGTCATCCATCACCTGCATCACGGCCTGTTTGTCCTCTCCCAGGCCCACCATGATACCTGACTTGGTGAAAATGGAAGGATCAAGCTCCTTGACCCGTTGCAACAGCCGCAGCGAATGAAAATACCGCGCCCCGGCGCGCACCTCGGGGTAGAGCCCCGGAACCGTCTCCAAATTGTGGTTGAACACATCGGGTTTTGCCGCGACAACAACCTCCAACACCTTGGGGTCACAGCGTAAAAAATCTGGCGTGAGAATTTCGATGGTTGTTTCAGGCGCACGGTGGCGAATGGCGCGAATGGTCTGGGCAAAATGCTCTGCCCCACCATCTTCCACATCGTCCCGGTCCACCGAGGTGATGACAACATGGTTCAACCCCAGCTTTTCAACAGCATTGGCCACACGCCCGGGCTCGAACGGATCAAGGTCTTCCGGCGGCTTGCCCGTGGCGATATTGCAAAACGAACAGGCCCGCGTGCAAACCTCGCCCATGATCATCATGGTTGCATGGCCCTGGCTCCAGCACTCCCCCGCATTGGGGCAGGCCGCCTCCTCGCAAACCGTGGTGAGCTTGTGCTCGCGCATGATCTCGTGGGTTTTCTTGTAGCCATCGCCCTGCGGCGCCTTCACCCTGATCCAGCTGGGCTTGCGCGGCTGGGCATTGTCGGGCTTGCGCGCCTTTTCGGGGTGGCGCTGGTCGGGCATCTTCAGGTCACGCATGGGGTGTTCCTTACAGGCAGTTCCTTACGGTTGCCCTACCCATAGCCAAATCCGGCGGGGCTGTCACGCAACAAGCGCCAGCCCCGTTTAGCCAATCATCGCATTGCGCGCCCCAAGGCTTTCATAGTGGCGCGCCAATTGCTGAAGGGCGATCCTGAGCACAATCTTGCCCGAGCGCGCCGACCAGCCCAATCCGCGTTCGGCTGATTCCACGCCCTCCAGCTGGCAACAACAGCGCAGCGCCACATGCCCCAGCCCCGGGCCAAGCGCAATCAGCGCCGCCGCCACACGGTCGGCTGCGGCCTCCGCACTCAGCGGCGCAGCGCTGCGCCGTGCCGTGCAGGGTTCCGCCACGATCACCGCCTCCCAATCATAGCTGGCCCCCTCCACCATCTGTGCCAGCTCGTAATCCTCGCGCAGCCGTTCTGCGGCGTGCACCTGTTGCGGGCTCAAAAAACGGCTTCCGTCCTTTTCCCGGCGCCGCGCAAGGATCATCAGCGGTGTTTCACCCGGCCGCGCGCGCAGCTGCCGGCGTTCATGCGCGCGGCCCAGATCAAAGCCCGCACCTGCCTCGGCAAAGCCATTGGCGCGGTTCTCCGCATCTGCCAGGATCTCGCCAAGCGCGCTGCGCCCCGCCGTGGTGATCCGGTAACGCAAGATCCGGCCCTCCTTGGCGCAAGCGATCCAGTCCTTCATGGCCAGAGCCTGTGCCAAAGCGCGCTCGACAACCGCAGTGCGCAGGGTTGTGCCAGCTTCGGTCTCCCGCACAACAACGCCTTTTTCCATATCCGTCGCAAGCGCCAACACAGCCCCCGGCTCCGACATCCGGCGCAGGATCCGGCGCGCTTGGGCCAAAAAGGTCTGATCGTCGGGCAGACAGGAACTTTCAGGGGTCATAACAGTTTTCAAAGCAGAATCCTCTTGGCTGATGCGCAGCTTTGGCGTCTGAGATTTGGGGCGCAGATGTGTGAAGGCTTCATCAATCAGACTGTCATCGCGCAGCTTCTCCCAACGGCTGATCTGTCGGGAAATTGTCGAGGGGTGGCATTGGCTCAAGCGGCTGAGCGCACGCACCGAAACCCCGAGCTCGGTATGGGCCAGATAGGCCAGAGCCGAGCTGGGAACCCAGGCTGGCCAGCGGCCCGGAGCGGCGCCAAAGCGCTCCTCGTCAGCCAACTCAAGGCGGTAAACGGTCATAATGATCCCTCTTGTTACTCACAGGTTGCTCACAACTTTGTCCACAGACCCTACACAACCTAAACTTGTGTGGTTACGCATTCGTTAATTTTTACACTTTGGCAACACTTGTTGATAAATTCTAAACAATGCTAAACCCTGCGCACGGCGATATTCCAAAACACGCAACACCCGTTAAAGTTGATTAGCGTGCTCTCACACCCAGTTGTCTTTGTTGTGAGGTATCCCATGCAAGATCCGCTTTCGCGCTATCAGGCCCTGCGCCGCCCCCGGTTGCTGCTTCAGGCGGCCTGTTCCGGCCTTGGCCATTACAGCCGAAAAGCCCATTTGCCACAGGTGGTGGGGCACATACCCAACCCCCGGTTGCGCCCTTGCTTGCCGATGCTGGAGGAGCTGCTGGACATGGAAGCCAAACTCAACGAGGCGCGCCGCCTGAAAGTGGCAGGCTACAGCTACACGCGCCATGTGGCTGTGCTCATCGCCACGCTTGCCGAAGCCCAGGGCTTGCGTGAAGCCACATCCGACGCACCGTTGGGGACCCCCCCAAAAAAACAGGCCCCGAAATCTATCGGGGCCTGTCTGTCTCTTGCCTGTGAAAAAGCCTAGATGAAGGCGTCCGGCATGGCGGCTTTCTTCTCTGCCACATAGGCCTCAAGCGCCTCGTTGACGGCCGGGTCCAAGGCTGGCTGCTGGTATTGCGCCAGGAGCTTTTCAACGCGCCCGCTTGCCAGCTGGCGGGTGTCGCGCGCGCCTTCGTCTTCCCAGGTTTCAAAGGGTTTGTAATCAAACAAATCAGATTTCCAGAACGCTGTCTTGAAATTGGCCTGCGTATGGGCGCAGCCCAGATAATGCCCGCCCGGCCCGACTTCGCGGATCGCATCCATCGCCTGAGCATCCGCGCCCACGTCAATGCCCTTGGCCATCTGGTGCAACGTGCCCAGCTGATCGGCATCCATGACGAATTTCTCAAAATCTGCCACCAGACCGCCCTCAAGCCAGCCACAGGAATGCAGCATGAAGTTCACCCCGGAGAGCAGCCCCATGTTGAGCGAATTCGCGGTTTCATAGGCCGCCTGCGCGTCCGGGAGCTTGGAGCCGCAGAAAGACCCCGCCGAGCGGAACGGCAAGCCGAGCCGGCGTGCCAATTGGCCCGCCCCATAGGTCACAAGGCTCGCTTCGGGCGTGCCAAAGGTCGGCGCGCCGGAGTTCATGTCAATCGAGCTTACGAAGGCTCCGAAAATCACCGGTGCGCCTTTCTTGCAGAGCTGGCTATAGGCCACACCCGCCAGAACCTCGGCCAAAACCTGGGTGAGCGTGCCGGCAACCGACACCGGCGCCATCGCCCCGCCCACGATAAAGGGCGAAATGATGCAGGCCTGGTTGTTGGCCGCATAAACCTCAAGCGCCCCCATCATCACATCATCAAAGGTCATCGGCGAGTTGATGTTGACCAGCGAGGTCATCACCGTGTTTTCCTGAACAAACTCCTTGCCAAAGAGAATACCACACATGTCCACACTGTCCTGCGCACGGCTCGGCTCGGTCACAGAGCCCATAAACGGCTTGTCCGAAAGCTGCATATGCGCCAGCAACATGTCCAGATGGCGCTTGTTGACCGGCACATCGGTGGGCTCGCACACTGTCCCGCCAGAGTGATGCAGCCATTTTGACATATAGCCAAGCTTCACGAATTTCTTGAAATCATCCATCGTGGCATAGCGCCGCCCGCCGGCTGCGTCGCGCACGAAGGGCGGGCCATAGACCGGCGCAAGCACAAGGTTGCGCCCGCCGATCACCACATTGCGCTCCGGGTTGCGCGCGTGTTGGGTGTATTCGCTCGGGGCGGTCTTGATCAGCTCGCGCGCCAGCCCTTTGGGCAGGCGCACACGCTCGCCCTGAACATCCGCGCCCGCCGCGCGCCAGCGCTCCAGCGCGGCCGGGTTGTCGACAAAGTTCACCCCCACCTCTTCAAGGATCGTCTCGGCATTGGCCTCGATCACGGCCAGTGCTTCTTCGTTGAGCACCTCAAAATTCGGGATGTTGCGCTCGATATATTTCGCTGTCTCAAAGGAAACGGCGCTGCGCTCGGCGCGCCGAGCGGCCCCGCCCCCGGCTGAACGGCCACGTCTTTTTGTTGCTGCCTCGGTCATGAGTCTATCCTCGATTCTGGGACATTCGGAAAATCTGCCTCTTCATAGCCCGCAGCCCGCGCGCCGCGCGGCGCTTTTGCGCCCCTTGGCAGGGAAAAGCGACATTGCCCACAAGCAAACCCGCCCCCGCCACTGGCTTGCCCGCGCGTGCTTGAAAAACAGCGCCCCGTTCCCTTGGGGGAATTGACCTTCACCGCAAGCTGCCCTAGAGCCAGACCATGAAAAATATCACGCATGAAACCCTCCTGATCATCGACTTTGGCAGCCAGGTCACGCAGCTTATTGCGCGGCGTTTGCGCGAGCTGAACGTTTATTGCGAAATCCATCCCTACCAAAAGGTGAGCGATGCGCTGCTGGCGGAGCTTGCGCCAAAAGCCATCATCTTTTCAGGCGGGCCTGACTCTGTCATGCGCGAAGGGTCTCCACGACCGCCGGAAAGCGTCTACCGGCTCGGGGTTCCGATCCTCGGAATTTGTTACGGCCAGCAGGTCATGATGCATGATCTGGGTGGCAAGGTGGAAGCGGGCGAGCACGCCAAAGCCGAGTTTGGCCGCGCCTTTGTTGCGCCCAAGGCGGCGCGCCCGGCCTTTCTTGACGGCTGGTTCCTAAGCCACGAGGGGCGTGAGCAGGTCTGGATGAGCCACGGCGATCATGTCAGCGAAATTGCCCCCGGGTTTGAAGTGTTCGGCACATCGCCCGGCGCGCCCTTTGCGATCACCGCAGATCTGGCACGCCAGTTCTATGCGGTGCAGTTCCACCCCGAGGTGCACCACACCCCAAATGGCAAGGCGCTGTATGAAAACTTCGTGAAACTGGCAGGCTTTACGGGTGACTGGACCATGGGCGCCTACCGCGAAGAGATGATCCGCCTCATCCGCGAGCAAGTGGGCGACAAGAAAGTGATCTGCGCACTTTCGGGCGGTGTGGACAGTTCGGTGACCGGCCTCTTGCTGCACGAAGCCATCGGCGAGCAGCTCACCTGCGTGTTTGTTGATCACGGGCTGCTGCGGTTGAATGAGGCTGAAGAAGTCACCACCATGTTCCGTGACAACTACAACCTCAACCTCATCCACGCCAATGAATCCGAGCTCTTTTTGGGCGAGCTTGAAGGGGTCTCTGACCCTGAAACCAAGCGCAAGATCATCGGCCGCCTCTTCATCGACGTGTTCCAGAAATATGCCGATACCATCGAAGGTGCCGAGTTCCTGGCCCAAGGCACGCTCTATCCGGATGTGATCGAGAGCGTGAGTTTCTCCGGCGGCCCCTCGGTCACCATAAAATCTCACCACAATGTCGGCGGCTTGCCCGAAAAAATGGGCCTCAAACTTGTGGAGCCGCTGCGGGGCCTCTTTAAGGACGAAGTGCGCGAGCTGGGCCGCGAGCTGGGCCTGCCCGACAGCTTCATTGGCCGTCACCCCTTCCCCGGCCCCGGCCTCGCCATCCGCTGCCCCGGCGAGATCACCCGCGAGAAGCTGGAAATCCTGCGCAAGGCCGATGCGGTCTACATCGATCAGATCCGCAA